>NZ_CANMIW010000046.1 GCF_947498005.1 uncultured Winogradskyella sp. | reverse complement strand
CAACGTGTTTGTGTATGGTTAGTTGCGCGGTTAAGCAACTAATTTAGCAAACTTTTACGAACCAGAGAAAATTCCGAAGGAATTTTCCAAATAGGCGTGAACCCAGCAATTAATGATACACGTTGTTGGCTTTAGTAATTGTTTGTGTTTAGACTTAGAGATTATATTCCGAATGAATTGGAATTCGCGCAAAGTTGAGT
>NZ_CANMIW010000045.1 GCF_947498005.1 uncultured Winogradskyella sp. | reverse complement strand
GAGTTTAGTTTAGATGGCGGACCATGGCAAGATGAGCCACTGTTTAGTAATGTATCAGCGGGCGAACATGAGATTGTAGCTAGAGATAAGTTTGGCTGTGGAACCGACACCGCACAGACCTTTATAGTAGATTATCCGTTATATTTTACACCCAATGGAGATGGATTTAATGAAACTTGGAACATCGCAGGTATTGGAAGTAATGCAAA
>NZ_CANMIW010000044.1 GCF_947498005.1 uncultured Winogradskyella sp. | reverse complement strand
GTGGTTGCTGTATCACAATCATCAGTACAAGAAATAGTAATAGTTTGTGAAGTTGTACAATCATTAGCATCCGTAATTGTTACCGAGTAAGTGCCTTCCGATAGATCAGTAATAGCAACTGTAGTTTGGTTGGCAGCATTCGCTGACCATAAATAAGTATAAGGAGCAGTACCACCAGAAGGAGTTGCCGTAGCCGTACCATCATCACAGCCTTGAGCTGA
>NZ_CANMIW010000043.1 GCF_947498005.1 uncultured Winogradskyella sp. | reverse complement strand
ACCATTACTAATGTTCTGTGTTTTGGAGAAGCGACTGGTGCAGCAACTGTGTCAGCGAGTTCGGTAATTAATCCTACCGCTACTTTTACTTTTACATGGTCTAATGGCGATATCGATGCTGGTGTAACTTCGAGTACGATAGCTGATGTTATTGCTGGGAATTATAATGTGAGTGTTACTATGGATGGATCATCTTGTGATCCTGTGGTTCATAATATTTCTATTGCACAACCTTCGGA
>NZ_CANMIW010000042.1 GCF_947498005.1 uncultured Winogradskyella sp. | reverse complement strand
CTGTCTGATGCTGTGTAAGTCACACCATTCTCTGACCATGTGTAATCTGAACCTTCACATACCGTAACTTCTGTTACTGTATTTTCTGGTGCTTCATATTCAGTGATCGTTAATGTTGCTGTGTACGAACAACCATTATTATCATCAATAGTTAATACTACTGGACTATTTACTGCTGTATATGTCATTCCATTCTGTGACCATGTATAATCTGAACCTGCACATACTGAAACTTCTTCGTAAATATCTGAAGTCGCATTGCTTTC
>NZ_CANMIW010000041.1 GCF_947498005.1 uncultured Winogradskyella sp. | reverse complement strand
ATTACGTCGTCACTTACACTTACTGGAGACACTAATACGAATGGGCTTTTAGATCCTACAGAAACTTGGATATTTACAGCACCTGATTATACCATTACACAAGCTAATGTTGATGCTGGGAATATAACCAACAATGTTACGGCTAATGGTTTAGAACCTGATGGAACAACTGCTGTTCAAGCCACTGATACTTATATCATTGATGCTAGTAATACAGATGTAACACTGTGTAATGATGGTGGTATTAATATCGTGAAATCTGCATCGAGCTCAACGACAGGTTGTGTCGGTGAAGGCGATTTAAT
>NZ_CANMIW010000040.1 GCF_947498005.1 uncultured Winogradskyella sp. | reverse complement strand
TTTGTTACAGTCAATTCTGGATTGTCATCTAAAATAGTTACCGTTGGATCATTCGTTGGATCATTATCATCTGTGCCATCGCCATCTGGTGAATCTACAGTTTCATTGTTAGCAATCGCATTACCATTTGGATCTACGTCTGTATCCGAATCATCACTGACATCGTCTGTGCCACTTGGACTGTCGCCTGTTGCACTTGCACTGTTCTCAATATAACCATTAGCAATGTCTGTTGCTGTAATTACTTGACGAACAACAAAGGTTGCACTCTCGCCTGATGCTAAACTTGCAATTGGTGTCGTGCCTGAGATAATCGTAACGTTTGGATCAATTAAATCAATGTCTGTTAAGGTTACGTTTCCTGTATTGCTTACCGTAATCGTGTAATCTATAGTGTCATCTATTAAACC
>NZ_CANMIW010000039.1 GCF_947498005.1 uncultured Winogradskyella sp. | reverse complement strand
CAACCTGTCGTTGAGCTCGATGCAGATTTCACGATATTAATACCACCATCATTACAAAGTGTAACCTCAGTATTATTAGCATCGATGATGTAAGTATCTGTAGCTTGAACAGTAGTTGTTCCATCAGGTTGCAGACCATTAGCTGTAACATTGTTTGTAATATTACCAGCATCAACATTAGCCTGAGTAATGGTATAATCAGGTGCAGTGAAAATCCAAGTTTCTGTAGGATCTAAAAGGTCATTCGTATTCGTATCTCCCGTAAGTGTAAGTGATGACGTAATATTACCACCTAATAGATCATCAGTAATTGTGATAGAATTAATAGAAACATTACCAGTATTAGTTACTGTAAATGTATAAGTAATTAAATCGCCTTCACCGACACAACCTGTCGTTGAGCTCGATGCAGATTTCACGATATTAA
>NZ_CANMIW010000038.1 GCF_947498005.1 uncultured Winogradskyella sp. | reverse complement strand
ACCATTACTAATGTTCTGTGTTTTGGAGAAGCGACTGGTGCAGCAACTGTGTCAGCGAGTTCTGTGATTAATCCTACGGCTACTTTTACTTTTACATGGTCTAATGGCGATACTGAATCTGGTGTAACTTCGAGTACGATATCTGATGTGGTTGCTGGGAACTATACCGTGAGTGTTACTATGGATGGATCATCTTGTGATCCTGTGGTTCATAATATTTCTATTACACAACCTTCGGAAGCATTAAGTGCTTCAATTAATAAGGTTGATGCGACCTATATACAAGCTTGTGTTAACGGTTCTGCAACTGTTACCGCAACTGGTGGAACTGCACCATACACATATGAATGGTCTGCCTCTGCGAATAACCAAACTACTGCTACTGCTACAAACTTACCTGTTGGTAACCACTCCGTTATTGTTATTGATGATAATGGAT
>NZ_CANMIW010000037.1 GCF_947498005.1 uncultured Winogradskyella sp. | reverse complement strand
AACACGTTGGCTTCAATAACTCAGCACAACCAAAATTGGAATTTTAAGCTATTAAAACATTTAATTAAAGCCGAACAGTTCGCAAAAAACTAACTCGAATTCTGAATTGTAACACGCAGGAATTTATCACTCTACTCTGGAATCTCACTCTGCCTGAATTATTATTCTACTGGAATTCTTACTCGAATTCTGACTTCCACTCTATCGGAATTCTCACTCAAAATTTGAACTCGAATTAAGCTGAAAAACTCAACTTTGCGCGAATTCCAATTCATTCGGAATATAATCTCTAAGTCTAAACACAAACAATTACTAAAGCCAACACCGTGTATATTTAATTGCTTTTTTGAGCTTACGTACGAAAATTCCGCTGGAATTTTCTCGGGTTCGTGGGTTTTTGCTAACTTAGTCGCTAAACCACGCAACTAAGCCATACACAAACACGTTGGC
>NZ_CANMIW010000036.1 GCF_947498005.1 uncultured Winogradskyella sp. | reverse complement strand
AACGGTTTTGTGTATGGTTAGTTGCGTGGTTAAGCAACTAATTTAGCAAACTTTTACGAACCCGAGAAAATTCCGCAGGAATTTTCGCAAGTAAGCACTTAAAAAGCAATTAATTATACACGGTGTTACCTGCTGGCTTTATTCAATTCAGTTTATTTTATAAATCATTTCATAGTCGTGTGCTGTAACGAACATTGGGTAATCACTCCATTTTTTTCCGCTTTCTTTTGCTTTTTTATAGGTTTCCCGAAAAAGTTCTTGCAAACGTAAAATGATTAATAATTCCGAAACTTCATAAGCTTGCTCAATTTCTGGTATGTCGAATTTTTGGTTTTTATAAACGTCTTCGTAAACTTTTTGAAGGTTTTCAAATCCAGTTATGGTCAAATCCTTATTCGTATGATGCTCAAAATCCGCTAACCATTCATAATCCTCATTTCCGATTTCGCTAAAC
>NZ_CANMIW010000035.1 GCF_947498005.1 uncultured Winogradskyella sp. | reverse complement strand
GTGTAAGCACATCCATTATCATCTGATAAATCTAATACTACTGGACTGTCTGATGCTGTGTAAGTCACACCATTCTCTGACCATGTGTAATCCGAACCTTCACATACCGTAACTTCTGTTACTGTATTTTCTGGTGCTTCATATTCGTAGATATTTAATGTCGCAGTATAAGGACAACCGTTATCATCTGTTAACTCTAATACCACTGGACTGTCTGCCGCAGTATAAGAAACATTATTAAATGACCATATTCTAGATTCTCCTGCACATACCGTAAACGCATTTACAATATCTTCTGTTTCTTCGTATTCGTTAATTACTAACGTTGCTGTGTACGAACAACCATTATTATCATTAATAGTCAACATTACCGGACTATCTGCTGCTGTATACGTTTCGCCATTCTGTGACCATGTATAATCTGAACCTGCACATACTGAAACTTCTTCGTAAATATCTGAAGTCGCATTGCTTTC
>NZ_CANMIW010000034.1 GCF_947498005.1 uncultured Winogradskyella sp. | reverse complement strand
AAAAAACGCAAATCCCTTCCTAGAGAAGGCGTACGTAAACTCATAAAATCATTAGATGATGAGTTTACAAAAGCTAACATCAAAGTTGGTAGAGATACGCTATTTAATGTCCTTAGAAAACATAATATGCTAACACTTAGAAAGAAAACCAGTGCCAGAACTACTAACTCATATCATCGCTTTTATAAGTATAACAACATTATAAAAGACCTTGAAATAGCGCGAACTAATCAAGTTTGGGTATCTGATATTACATACATAAGAACTGTAAAAGGGTTTTGTTATCTAGCCTTAATAACAGATATGTATTCTAGGAAAATTGTTGGTTATGATCTTAGTGATAGTTTGGAACTAAAAGGATGTGTAAGAGCCCTAAATAAGGCCATATATCAAGCCAAAAACATTAAACAGCTTATTCATCATTCTGACAGAGGAATACAGTATTGTAGCAATCAATACACGCAAATACTAAAGAGAAAAAAGATAGATATCAGTATGACTGAAGAAAATCATTGTTACGAAAATGCCATGGCTGAGCGTGTAAA
>NZ_CANMIW010000033.1 GCF_947498005.1 uncultured Winogradskyella sp. | reverse complement strand
CGTTGTGCATCATTTGAGAAAATCGTGCTCAAAATGAAAATCATTGAATTTTAATGAAAAAATGGGTTTTAATAATTGTCGGAATTATATTGATTGGAATAATCGGAATTGGAATTAAAATCAATTCGGATTTGAATGACGTTGCGGAAGCTTTTAAATCGGAACACGCTCTAAATGAACCGAATTTGAATATTCTTTCGGAATCTATTTCACCCAATCAAAAATATAAATATTACGAATATCAGTTTGACAATGGCGGATTTGGATATTCGAGAGTATTTTGGTCTGTAATTGAGAATAAAGAAAATAAAAATGACCTTAAAAAAGGACTTATTCCAAATGGCTATAAAATAGTTGAATGGAATAATGAAAGTGAACTGAAGTTAGAAAAGTGGAAACCATATTACGAAACTAATACAACTTACGACTTGAAAGGAAAAACGGAATTTAACGGAATAAAAATTAATATAGCGGAATAAAAAACGAACGCACAACAACGTGTAAAAATAATTGCTTGGTTCTAGCCTACTCGGAAAATCCTGCGGATTTCCCTCTGGTTTGGTTCATTTTTACTAAGTTAGTTGTTTAACCACGCAACTATCCTTACACGAACACGTTG
>NZ_CANMIW010000032.1 GCF_947498005.1 uncultured Winogradskyella sp. | reverse complement strand
TGTAATGATGGTGGTATTAATATCGTGAAATCTGCATCGAGCTCAACGACAGGTTGTGTCGGTGAAGGCGATTTAATTACTTATACATTTACACTTACTAATACTGGTGATGTGTCTATTAATTCTATCACAATTACTGATGATTTATTAGGTGGTGATATTACGTCGTCACTTACACTTACTGGAGACACTAATACGAATGGGCTTTTAGATCCTACAGAAACTTGGATATTTACTGCGCCTGATTATACTATTACGCAGGCTAACGTTGATGCTGGAAATATTACCAACAATGTTACCGCTGATGGTCTGCAGCCTGATGGAACAACTGCTGTTCAAGCCACTGATACTTATATCATTGATGCTAGTAATACAGATGTGACACTATGTAATGATGGTGGGATTAATATCGTAAAATCAGCTTCGAGCTCAACAACGGGTTGTGTCGGTGAAGGCGATTTAATTACTTATACATTTACAGTAACTAATACTGGTAATGTGTCTATCAACTCTATTACAATTACTGATGATTTATTAGGTGGTGATATTACGTCGTCTTTAACACTTACTGGAGACACTAATACGAATGATCTTTTAGATCCTACAGAAACTTGGATCTTTACAGCGCCTGATTATACTATTACGCA
>NZ_CANMIW010000031.1 GCF_947498005.1 uncultured Winogradskyella sp. | reverse complement strand
AACACGTTGTGCGCAAGCTGAAGAAAACCTCAAAATGAAACAAATTTTAGAAACAAATCGACTTTTATTAAGAGAATTGAATGTTGATGACGCTGAAAATTTCTATAATTTAAATCTTAATCCAAATGTCATAAAATATACTGGAAATTCTTCTTTTAAAAACATTAGAGAAGCAAAAGAATTTTCAGAAAATTATCAAGACTATAAGTTAAATGGTTACGGAAGATGGGCTGTGATAAATAAAGAAACGAATGAATTTATAGGTTGGTGTGGATTGAAATTCGGAGAAATGGAAAATGAAATTGATATTGGATTTCGATTTTTTGAAAATGAATGGAATAAAGGTTATGCAACAGAAAGTGCAAAAGCTTGCTTGGATTATGGTTTTGAAAAGCTTAACATAAAACGAATTATTGGAAGAGCTATGAAAGAAAATATTGGTTCAATTAAAGTTTTAAAAAAAATAGGACTTGAATATGAACGAGATACAAATTTTGAGAAACAAAAAGCTGTTATATATAAAATTGAGAAAGAATAAAGCCAGCGCACAACACCGTATATAATTTATTGCTAGTCCTCGCCTACTTACGAAAATCCTCGCGGATTTTCTATTCGGTTTTTATTTGTTAACTTAGTTGCTTAACCACGCAACAAAC
>NZ_CANMIW010000030.1 GCF_947498005.1 uncultured Winogradskyella sp. | reverse complement strand
ACAAACACGTTGGCAACAATATGAAAAACCACTATTAACGAATATGGATAGTCCGAATTTCACCTTTATATTTTTATTTATAATTCTTATAATAGTAAGCGGAATTATATTTTTAAGCTATTGGATTCCCAAAAAAATGGGATACAAAAAAGCAGGGAAAATAATATCTGGAATTTTAATAATCGGAACAATTATCCTATCAGTTTCTATTTACATAGATGACTATTTGTTTTTTAAAACTGATGCTATAGAACTTCTTTCTGAACAGAATATCGAACTGAAAGATGACTTTGAAATTATAGAAAATAAGAGTGTTGGAACTGTTGACTATTATCACCGTTTTGAATTATCAATTTCGGAATCTGACAAAAAGAGACTTGTAAGAGAAATTAAAACATCAAAGTTTTATCAAGATAGTATTAAAAGTTATTTTCACTTACCGAGTACGCAAGATAGATACATTGGAAATTCAGTAACATTAAATTATCAAACTCATACGGAATATAAATCGGAATTTTATGAGCCGAATGGAAAAGGATATGTTCCAACTTTCAGAATAATTAGCATTCCGAAATTAGAAAATACGATAATCTTTGAGGAAATTGTAGATTGACAAAATACTGTTGCCAACACCGTGTATAATTAATTGCTGTATTAGGCTCTACTTGCGAAAATTCCTGCGGAATTTTCACGGGTTCGTAAAAGTTTGCTAATTTAGTTGCTTAAACACGCAACTAACCATACACAAACACGTT
>NZ_CANMIW010000029.1 GCF_947498005.1 uncultured Winogradskyella sp. | reverse complement strand
TCAGCTCAAGGCTGTGATGATGGTACGGCTACGGCAACTCCTTCTGGTGGTACTGCTCCTTATACTTATTTATGGTCCGCGAATGCTGCCAACCAAACTACAGCTGCTATTACAGATTTATCGGAAGGCACTTACTCGGTAACAATTACGGATGCTAATGATTGTACAACAACACAATCGGTAACCATTTCATGTACCGATGATTGTGATACAGCAACCACGTCTGGAACCATTACTAATGTTCTGTGTTTTGGAGAAGCGACTGGTGCAGCAACTGTGTCAGCGAGTTCGGTAATTAATCCTACTGCGACTTTTACTTTTACATGGTCTAATGGCGATACCGATGCTGGTGTAACTTCGAGTACAATAGCTGATGTCATTGCTGGGAATTATAATGTGAGTGTTACTATGGATGGATCATCTTGTGATCCTGTGGTTCATAATATTTCTATTACACAACCTTCGGAAGCGTTGAGTGTGTCTATTGATAAAGTTAATGCAACGTCAGCTCAAGGCTGTGATGATGGTACGGCTACGGCAACTCCTTCTGGTGGTACTGCACCTTATACTTATTTATGGTCCGCGAATGCTGCCAACCAAACTACAGCTGCTATTACTGATCTATCGGAAGGCACTTACTCGGTAACGATTACGGATGCTAATGATTGTACAACTTCACAAACTATTACTATTTCTTGTACTGATGATTGTGATACAGCAACCACTTCTGGAACCATTACTAATGTTCTGTGTTTTGGAGAAGCGACTGGTGCAGCAACTGTGTCAGCGAGTTCTGTGATTAATCCTAC
>NZ_CANMIW010000028.1 GCF_947498005.1 uncultured Winogradskyella sp. | reverse complement strand
CGTTGCCAGTAATTTGAGAAACAGAACTAAATGGGAGTTTGGAACACAGAAATAAAAGGAAACGACACTACACTTGACATTTATTCGAACTTTTTCGATAAGTATAATAATGGAGGAAATCAAGTTTGGGTTTCGGACGAAATAAAAACGGAATTTGCTGTTTATTTTTCAGATTCAGACGACCGAAATAATTCATTATTTGGACTTGCTCTGGCTCAATGGGAAACAAAGTCTCTTGAACCCGAAATTTTAAAGCAAGTAAAAGAAATAATTGATAGCGGAACTGACTTGGAATTGTGGAAAGAACTTGGTGCAGATGAAAAGACAATTCAGGAAAGAAAAACCGAATTACAGAACTTTCTGAAATTAATATCGACTGAAAAACCAAAAGCGAAAAGAAGAGCTCGACCGAAATTTGAATTTACGACAAATGAACTCGTCCGAATTTCAACTGCTGACGGAACAAAGGAATTTAGAGTAAACGAAGAATTTACAAATGGAAAATATATCCATACAAGTGGAATAATAGAATGGAATTCTGGTGGTGGAGCCGGAATAATGTACTTTAATGGAGAAGGTAAAAAAGTTTCTGCCAAATGGATTGACAATAACAACTTGGAAATAATTCACGAACCGAATTTGAATTTTGTAAAAAAGGAGAATGAATCATTTTTTCGAGGAGATAAATCGATAATAAAATATAAAGTGGAATAAAAACTACTGGCAACACCGTATATAATTTATTGCTGGTACTAGCTTACTTACGAAAATCCTCGCGGATTTTCTATTCGGTTTTTATTTGCTAAATTACGTGCTAAACCACGCAACAAACCATATACAAACACGTT
>NZ_CANMIW010000027.1 GCF_947498005.1 uncultured Winogradskyella sp. | reverse complement strand
CCTCGCGGATTTTCTATTCGGTTTTTATTTGCTAAATTACGTGCTAAACCACGCAACAAACCATATACAAACACGTTACCAATAATTTGATGAAAAGCATACTTCTACTAATAATATTAACTTTTTCATTGTTCAGTTGTAATGATAAAACTTTAAAAATGTCTGAATTAGACTTTTTAGATTTCAATCAAGCGAGCATATTAAAAAATGATATAAAGAAGACACTTTTAATATCGGGATTTGATACAGCACTTTATAAAAAGAACGATACAATTGAAATTATAGAATATAATAAAAGCGGAAATATTAAAAACGTATGGAGAAAATCTTTTATGTATAGCATAAATGAAGAATATGAATACGACTCATTAAACCTTGAAAAACAAAAAATATTTTTTACTGATTTTAAAGCTATTTTCAATTTTCGCTATGAATTTGATAACGATAGCTTAATCCTCTATAAGTATTATACTAAACCTTCTATTGGAATTTCAAAACAGGATATTTCAAAACCAGCAGCTATTTTTAAATTCAAAAATGATGGAAAAATTTTAGAATCCTCTCAGTATCAGAATAACGATTATGGAAAGGGTAAAAAGCTCACTACAAAATACGATTACGACACAAAATCAAACTCATTATCTTCGAAAGAAATATTATACGAACCAAGTGATAACGAAGATTCATCTTTGAGTTCTAATGCAATAACCGACTATTATTACTCTAACAAAAAACTTGATTCGACTTTAACAACTTTCAGCTGGATAGATAGAGAAAATCAAAAGCAAAGCTATTTACGTAAAGTAATATTTGACCAAAATGGGTTAGCCTTAAAAGCAATTACAATGGATAGTTTAATTATATATTACAAGCATATTAATTAAAAACTATTGGTAACACCGTGTATATTTAATTGCTATATTCTTCCCTACTTGCGAAAATTCCTGCGGAATTTTCACGGGTTCGTAAAAGTTTGCTAATTTAGTTGCTCAGCCACGCAACTAACCATACACAAACACGTTGTGCGCAAGCTGAAGAAAACCTCAAAATGAAACAAATTTTAGAAACAAATCGACTTTTATTAAGAGAAT
>NZ_CANMIW010000026.1 GCF_947498005.1 uncultured Winogradskyella sp. | reverse complement strand
AACGTGTTTGTGTATGGTTAGTTGCGTGGTTAAGCAACTAAGTTAGCAAACTTTAACGAACCCGTGAATATTCCGAAGGAATATTCGCAAGTAGGCAGAAACAAAGCAATTAATTATACACGGTGTTGTAAAACGTTATTTTAGCATTCCACTTTCTTTATATGCCTTATATATTACTTTTAAATTCTCTTCTTTCAGAACCTCTTTAATAGTTTCCGTAACTCCATAAATACAACCTTGACAAGTATTTAATTGAATGCTTGATTTGCTAAACTCCTCCATTTTTGATAATTCAGGTGGCTTTATTTCCATTCCTTTTTTTCTTAAAAAGTCAAGTCCAATATATCCATAAGTTGCAATTTCAGGATTCATTGAGTTCAATCGTCTTGCAAGTCTATAATATTTTCTTTGATTTACTAAATCAATCATTGTTTGAGATTCAGTAGGTGGCGTCCCCACAAATCCACAAAATGTTCCATAAACATAAGTATCAGTAGGAAAATCAATAGCACTTTTTGTATCGATTGGAATATTTGTTTTGTTCTGATGTTTATTAAGCAATATTTGAATTTGTTTATCAGAGTATCTTTCGACCAAAATTTCATTTTCAGATGTAAGTTTTAAATAAACCAAGTCGTTATTGCATTTTAAAATATTAAGTTCAAAAACGCTACCATAAATTCTAATTTCACTATTAAGTTGAGTTAAATCGAATTCAAGTTCTCTTTTGAAATTCTCTTGCTTTTTTAAAGGAAAAGGTTTGGTATCATTCTTTTTTTGAATTCTCCAAAAGTTATCAAATTTTTCAAAGATAAAATCATCGTCTTTTAGAACATTGACCATTTCTTGTATTCGTTCTTCTTTTCGTTCTTTATCAAACTCAAAATTAACACGAGAAGGTATTCCAAAATCATTTTTATTGTGTATTTCGATTTTGTATATTTTCTTATTACTATCATATCCTTTTTTTGTAGAATCTTTTTTAATGAAAAAAGAAATACCTTTTTGTGAATGCCAAGCGTATGTTTTAGAAGTAAAACAACCTTTGTCAGAGTAGGTTTCCCAAATTTCTTTCATTGAAGTTTTATTGAGTTCAATACCATTATTTAATTTGGCTTGAAATGGACTTTCCAAAAAAATTGAACGAATAATTTTATTTTTATCATCTGTCTCATATTGAAATGCTAAACCAATTTTCGGATATGTATATCTCGTATATGACTGGTTTGCGTTTAATTCAAATTCATTTCCGTAAAGTTTCTCAACTACTGAAATATTAGTTGTGTCAATTCTTATAGAAACACCTTCAATTCCATTTTGAGGAATAATCAAATTGCTTTGAGAAAAACCTGCTGCAAATGATAAAAAGAAAAGAATTATATTAAGATTACGGATGTTTCTCATAATGTTTTACAACGTGTTTGT
>NZ_CANMIW010000025.1 GCF_947498005.1 uncultured Winogradskyella sp. | reverse complement strand
TTCGGAATATTCACGGGTTCGTTAAAGTTTGCTAACTTAGTTGCTTAACCACGCAACTAACCATACACAAACACGTTGGCAATAATTATGAACAAAACGCAATCTAAAAGTCTGATTTACGGAAAATTATTTTTGATTTCGGTTTTCATTTTGCTACTTAATGACTTTTATCTTAAACATCAGTTTCATAATTATCTGACAGGGAAACTATCTGATTTCGTTGGACTTTTTGCCTTTCCTTATTTCGTTAGTCTTTTCTTCAAAAGTAAAGTCAAACCTATTTACATTCTGACTGGAATTTTGTTCGTTTTTTGGAAAAGTAGTTCCTCGCAATTTGTTTTTGATTTTTTAAATGGTTTCGGAATTGGAATCAACCGAATTGTAGACTATTCGGATTTAATAGCATTATTAATTTTGCCATTTTCTTATCACTACAGAATTAAAAATTCAATCGGAATTAAAAAACTAAAATTTCTTCCCAAACCAATCCTGATTGGAATTTGTTCATTTGCCTTCATAGCAACGAGTTTACCTCAAGCATATGGAGAACTTAATTTGAAATCTAACTATGAAACGGAAATTGATTTAGATTTTGAAAAACTCAAAAGCACAAATTTATATTACGTTTCAGTAAAAAATGACAAATACCTTTCAAAAATCGAAATTCCTGATAAAAAAGCGGAAATTGAAACTACATTAATAATAAAGCAGCAAGTTAATGGAACGCTGATTATTAAATTAGATAGTATCGTAAGTTATCGAATAAAAGGGAGTGGATTTATTTTTGGTGGTGGAGTTGATGAAAAAGACATTGAATACGTTGAAAATCTTTCTGTAGAAGACTTTGAAAAAATATTCATAGATCAGAAAATAAATAATTTGAAAAATAAATAACTATTGCCAACACCGTGTATAATTAATTGCTTTGGTTGTTGCTTATTTGGAAAATTCCTTCGGAATTTTCTCGCGCTCGTTTTTGTTTACTAAATTAGTTGCTGAAACACGCAACTAACCATACACAAACACGTTGTGCGTCATTTAAGAAAAACATTGTGAGTTTGAATAAAATTCTTTTTTTACCGATTTTATTTCTGCTGATTAGTTGTAATCAAAAGCAGAAACAAATTGACACGTGGAATAACAGAATTGCGGAATATCAAGTAGAAACGGAAAAGAATAAATCTGACATAATTTTAGATACTTTAGTTTTCAATCAGAATATGAACGGAAAAGAATTGACTGAAAAGTATGCTTTTGGTTTATCGAAATTACAGTTTTACAAACAATTTGTTTCTGAAAACAAAATTTTGGAAAAGCAAATATTGACAGAAAAACACACAAAAGCTGAAATTACTTATTTGGGGAAATTAAGGGATTTGAATAATCAGAATTCTTATCACGTAATCAAGAATTTTAAAATTATCGGAATTGGAGAAATGGAATCGCCTCGTGGAATAAGTAACATAGCTTTTTTGAGTGATAATTTGGAAAAGGCAATTATTTATAGAATGAGTTTACCGAATGAATTACCTGAAAAGATTGAAAACAATATTCTATTATTTAAATCGGAATCTGAACAAGTAGGAATATCAATTTTGGGAGGTTTACCTACAATGTTATGTGTTCCGAAAATTGGATGTAATTGATAAAAAAACGAACGCACAACACCGTGTATAATTCATTGCTTGTTATAGCTTACTTACGAAAGTCCTCGCGGACTTTCTATCTGTGAATTATTTGCTAAATTTAGTGCTTAAACACGCAACGAAATCATACACAAACACGTTACCTGCAAGCTAAACAAACCTATGAACTTCGATTTAGAAGATAAACTTAACGAATATGTAAAACGGAATGATTT
>NZ_CANMIW010000024.1 GCF_947498005.1 uncultured Winogradskyella sp. | reverse complement strand
CAACCTGTCGTTGAGCTCGATGCAGATTTCACGATATTAATACCACCATCATTACAAAGTGTAACCTCAGTATTATTCGCATCGATGATGTAAGTATCAGTGGCAACAACCGTTGTTGTCCCATCAGGTTCTAAACCATTAGCAGTCACATTGTTTGTGATATTACCCGCATCAACGTTAGCTTGAGTAATGGTATAGTCAGGTGCAGTGAAAATCCAAGTTTCAGTAGGATCAAGAATACCATCTCCGTTATCTCCAGTAAGAGTTAAAGACGATGTAATATCACCCCCTAATAAATCATCAATAATTGTTATTGAATTAATAAGGACACTACCCGAATTGGTAACTGTAAATGTATAAGTAATAGTATCACCTTCTCCAACACAACCAACAGTTGAGCTCGAAGCTGATTTTTCTATACTAAGACCAGCAACCCCATCAATAGTAATGTATACAGTGGCTTGATCACAGGCCATAGGAGTACCGTTATCACAGATTGTATATACGAATGAATCCGTACCCGAATATCCAGCATTAGGGGTGTAAGTAAACTCACCAGTATTAGGATCAATATTTACGGTAACACCTTGAGTAGTAGTAACGGTTGTAGAAGTTACAGTTTGGGTATTACCTTCAATATCATTATCGTTAAATAATACATTTCCTATTAGAACGCTAGTAGGCGTTACATAGTAAGCATCATCATTAGCATTTGTTGTATTTGGCATACTAGCATCTTGAACTGTTACTGTAACAGTAGCAGTATCACAAAGTGCAGGCGTACCATCATCACAGATTGTATAGGTAAAGGTATCTTCACCCGTAAATCCAAGATCAGGCGTATAAGTAATGGTTCCATCAGGATTTAGAGTTACAGTTCCATTTGCAGGATCAGTAGTTGCAGTAATGGTAATAGGATCGCCATCAGGATCAAAATCATTGGCAAGGACAACAACATCAATAGGTGTTCCTACAGGTGTTGTTGACGTATCTGCATTAGCAATAGGCGCTTCGTTAGACGGTCCACTTTCAGGTAAAACGTCAATATAAACTGTAGCTGTATCACAAGCTTGCGGATTACCATCATCACAGATGGTATAGGTAAAAGTATCTTCCCCAATAAATCCAGGGTTAGGAGTGTAAGTATACGTTCCGTTAGGATTCATTACTACAGTTCCATTGGTAGGATTAGAGTTGGCAGTAACGGTTTGGTTATCACCTTCAAAATCTTCATCATTAGTTAATACATTACCAGTAACCGGTTGATCAACAAATGTGTTATTAATATCTGCAATAGCATCTGTTGTATTAGCAAGACCACCAACAGTGATGTAAACTGTAGCTTGATCACACGCCACAGGACTACCATTATCACATATCGTGTAAACAAAAGAGTCCGTACCAGAATACCCAGTAATAGGTGTATAGATAAATTCTCCAGAATTAGGATCAATATTTACAGTAACGCCTTGAACAGTAGTAACCGTTGTAGAAGTAACAGTTTGTGTATCACTTTCAATATCGTTGTCATTTAATAATACATTACCAAGAATATCAGCACCAGGTGTTGTATTATAAGCATCATCATTAGCATTTGTTGTATTAACCATACCAGTATCTTGAACTGTTACTGTAACAGTAGCAGTATCACAAAGTGCAGGCGTACCATCATCACAGATTGTATAGGTAAAGGTATCTTCACCCGTAAATCCAGGATCAGGCGTATAGGTAATGGTTCCATCAGGATTTAGAGTCACAGTTCCATTAGCAGGATCAGTAGTTGCAGTAATGGTAATAGGATCAGCATCAGGGTCAAAATCATTAGTAAGTACAACAATATCAATAGGTGTTCCTACAGGAGTTGTTGACGTATCCGCATTAGCAATAGGCGCTTCATTCTCCGGACCACCATTAGATAAAACTTCAATATAAACTGTAGCAGTATCACAAGCTTGAGGATTACCATCATCACAGATGGTATAAGTAAAGGTATCTTCCCCAATAAATCCAGGGTTAGGAGTGTAAGTATACGTTCCGTTAGGATTCATTACTACAGTTCCATTGGTAGGATTAGAGTTGGCAGTAACGGTTTGGTTATCACCTTCAAAATCTTCGTCATTAGTTAATACATTACCAGTAACCGGTTGATCAACAAATGTGTTATTAATATCTGCAATAGCATCTGTACAATTAGACAGAATTTCAGTTGATATTGTATAAGTACAGTCATTATTATCTTTAACAATAATCGAATAATTACCAGCTTCTAAATCAGAAAATATCCCACTATTTTGATAATCAGTACCTCCATTTATTGAATATGTATAAGGAATTGAACCTCCTGTACCTTGGACGTTTACCGTACCAAGACCTTGACAAATAATGTCATTTTGAGAGGTAATAGAGGCAGATAACTCAGAACCAGGTTGTGTAATAGAAATATTATGAACCACAGGATCACAAGATGATCCATCCATAGTAACACTCACATTATAATTTC
>NZ_CANMIW010000023.1 GCF_947498005.1 uncultured Winogradskyella sp. | reverse complement strand
CCTCGCGGATTTTCTATTCGGTTTTTATTTGCTAAATTACGTGCTAAACCACGCAACAAACCATATACAAACACGTTGTAAAACATTTGATGACGAAATCTGACATTAAAAAATATCACAAACTAATTGGATACTTAAATTTGATTTTAAGTTTACTCTACTTAATTTTTTCAAGAGAAAGTGAATTGACCGAAAGACTCTTTGCTGTATTAACAATCAATGTTGGTTATCATATGGTCTATTATTTTTTTGCTGGAATTTACAAGGGAACTAAACGAATGCGGAGCCATAACGATTTCAATAATAGCATTGGAGGAATAATGATTGGAATGTTTGCGATATTCGGTTTTATCGCTTCGATTTTTTTGACTTATATCTTTGTATATGACGCCATAACGTATAATGAATACTATGGATTGTTTGCAATTTGTATTCCATTTGGAATTTTACTTGGCGCATATTCATTATGGATAGACGTTCGAGATGAGAAAACAAGTTTTTGACCAGAACTATGAATTGGATAGATATTCTTACCGGAACTTGTTTAATGACACTTGGAATACTTTGGCTAAATTATCAAATCGATAAAACAGGAAAATATAAAAAAAATGAATCTTATAGTCAATTAGCAACACAACCAAGTCAATATGTTGGAATTCTGATTTTAATATTAGGTGGAATTTTAATGATATTAAGAGGTTTATGAATAAATAAAAAAACGTTTTACAACACCGTGTATAATTAATTGCTTGGTTCTTGCCTACTTACGAATATTCCTGCGGAATATTCTTTTCGGTATTTATTTGCTAAATTAGTTGCTTAAACACGCAACTAACCATACACAAACACGTTAGCGGTAATTAGAATGCACCATGAATAAGAAATTAGCAATATTGACTTTTATGGGAATATTAGGATTCTTTGGTTGTAAGTCAAAAGAAAAAGACTCTCTAGCAAAGACTGAAATAGGAATAGAAATAAAAAAAGAAGTTGAATCTATTAGTTACGAGAAGCAAATTGAAGTTTTCAAATCATTAGGCTATGAGTTTGCAGATGGAGTAACGAAAGACTTAATATTAACTGATGGCTATGCAAAATCGGTTTGGGACGAAATAAAAAAAGAGAGACTTCAAGAAATAGAGCAAAATCCTTTTTCAAGATTATACTATTATTTTGGTTGGAGAAGTCCGGAGATTTCTGGATTTAACTTTAGTGATAAATGTATTTGGTTTGACCTTGAATTTATCGACCCAAGTGACCAATATATTTGGTTTATGAAACGAATGGGAGCAATTACAAGTGGAGAAATTAATTACTCTGACATATCAATTCAAATAGATAAAAATAATTACGAATGGATAATATTTAAAGTAAACGGAATTGACAAAAAATGGAAATTAGAGAAAGTTGGTTACATTTCAGATTCTTTTTTTCAAAGATTCTCGTATTTACCCTCTGAATTGAAAGTCAAAGGAAAATACACTTATTATGATGACGGAGGACAACAATTTGTAATTGATTATGCAACTGAAAATGAGCAAAAGGAATTTATTAAAGAAACTGGACTAAATAGAGAGTGGTTGGGACAAGGAAATCATTTCTCTGAGCCAAAAGAATAACTACCGCTAACACCGTATATAATTTATTGCTAGTTCTAGCCTACTTACGAAAATCCTCGCGGATTTTCTATTCGGTTTTTATTTGCTAAATTAGGTGCTTAAAACACGCAACAAACCATATACAAACACGTTAGGCACAATATAAAGAATGGGACAAATTATACATCCACAGAAAAGAGAAATAAAAGGACCTTGGCTTCTTAATCAAGATGACTTCGAAGCTTTAAATAGTGTTATTGAAAATATTGATAATTTATTATACCAATCTTGGTTAGGAAAAATTGAATCGGATGTAAAGAATGAAAACAAAAAAATTACCGAAGAAGAACTGAACAAACTTGTTGAAGAGAATAAAAGTAAAAGTTGGTATGACAAACACATTACAGAATGTGAAATAACATCACAAGATGAAACCAAATTAAGTGATAAATCAATTCTTGGTTTATTAAAAGACCAAACCTTGAGTACACTTAAGCCAAAATCATTCAACGTAAAATTAAGGCACGGAGGAATTTTTGAAAATAGTTTTGAATTAAAGGTTTCTAATTTTTACAAAGGAGAATTAAGCTACGATATTAGTTGTTATGATTTAAATATTAAAGATGAAATCCAGTATGAAATAGACAGATGGATTGAAAAGCGCAAACCTAATAGAGCACTACAACTTTGGTCAAATTAAGGAGACTTCATAACTTTTACCTTTATAGTACCATTAATTCTTCTTGGTGTTCAAAGTTTTTCAACGTCATATACAACTTATCAAGAAACAATAGGTTTAGAAATGTATGAACTTGGAAAAGTAGGGATTAATGAAAGTAATAGAGATTTAGCTTTAGAACTATTAATCAAGTCCAAAAGTGGTTACAGACCAGATGATTTTGTACCTGTAGTGAAACCTAATAACCCTATTTGGATTAGACTATTTGCTGTAGCTGTATTTATTTATATTGCATCACTCTTTCGACCGAAAACGTTGCTTGGTTTAGGGAAAATGAAAAATAAATTAGTCTTATATAACATTTGGATTAAATTGGTTTTAGTGACTCTTCCTGCAATATTAATTCTAGGCCCTTTTTGGAAAACAATTGTAAAATGGTTCTATTAAAAATACTGTGCCTAACAACGTGTATAATTCATTGCTAGTACTCACCTACTTACGAAAATCCTCGCGGATTTTATATTCGGTTTGTATTTGCTAAATTAGTTGCTGAAACACGCAACGAAATCATACACAAAACCGTTGTGCATCATTTGAGAAAATCGTGCTCAAAATGAAAATCATTGAATTTTAATGAAAAAATGGGTTTTAATAATT
>NZ_CANMIW010000022.1 GCF_947498005.1 uncultured Winogradskyella sp. | reverse complement strand
AATTATTAAAACCCATTTTTTCATTAAAATTCAATGATTTTCATTTTGAGCACGATTTTCTCAAATGATGCACAACGTTTTTGTATATGAAAAGTAGCGGATTTTATGCACAAACTTTTCAGTTTATTAATGACCTTAAATTTATTGCTTTCTTCTTGGTTTTGGACTGTACCCGCTATTTTTTATATACGGTGTTGTAGGGCGTTTTTTTCCGATATCAAAATAAGTGTAAAGAATTTGGTCAAGAAAAGTTCTAATTATTTTACTTGGATTTTCTCGGATTGTTATAATCGAAGCTCTAGCATTATCGCCTTTTTTTCTTGGGTCCCATTTAATATTATGAACACCAAAAGATAATTGGTCTCCCCAAGTACCAACATTAACTAATTCTACCGCTCTATCAAGTCTTAACGATTTTTGGTCTTTTCTAGCTGTTACAAAAAGCTTAATTTCAGGTTTGTCTTGTTTTTTGGGTTTGTTTTTAGAAAAATTAATTTTTGAAGAGAATTTAAATCTCTCAAAATAAAAGACAAAACCCATACTTTTATCATTTGTTTTATTATAAATGGAAATTACAATATACCAAGTGTTTGAAACTTTTCTGTCTTCAATAATATCTAAGTATTGACTGTATGAAAGTATATCATATTCTTTTTTATAAAATGTTAGTTGTGGTAGTAATTCCTCAAGTTCCTTAATATTCTCAAATAACAAAGCTTTAAATACATTCAACTGACTTTTCCAAACTTCGTATTGATATGAATAAGTTTCTTTAGCTTTTTCGTAACTATCTTCGCCTAATTGCTTATAACGTGCTTTCCAAGTTTTTTGTCTATCATACTCATTTAAAAACTCTTCATATATATTCACGGTTTGCCTTAATTTGTCTGAAAATAATTCGACCAGACAAGTTATGTCTCCTTCATCAGCCTCAATTAATGAGTTGTAGTAATTATCTCGGTCAGATATTTTTATTACGATTTCAGGATAACCTTTTTGTAAAAGAAAGAAGTTAGTAAATAATCTGGAAACACGTCCATTTCCATCACTAAACGGATGAATCCAAGCGAGCCAATGATGCAAAATAGCACACATAATTATTGGGTCGTACTTATGCATATTTCTATTCATCCATTTGAACATTTCATCAACTTCTGGTTCAACATCCGCCCAATAAATAGGTTTATGGTCGGCATTTTTTATTGTTACTTCTTCTTTACGGAAACTACCACCTTGGATGTTAGGAATATTCTCCATTATTAAGCTGTGTAATTCAAGAAGAGTCCTTTTTGATAATGGTTCTCTGCCGTCAATCAAACGATAAAGATATTCTGTAGCATTCGCTAAAGAACGTGCTTCAACTTCATCTTTTAATGGTCGTTCATTAATGACCATTCCGTCAAGTATTATTTCTGTTTCTCTTAATGATAATTTATTTCCTTCGATAGCATTTGAGTTGTAAACAGAGGAAATTAATAATTGCTTCTTTAGTTTGTTTTCAAGCTCGTTATCCAATCCATTGTCTCTGCGCTTGTTTAGATTATCAATTATTTTTTCGATATTCTTTAAGCTTTCATTTAAGTCAAGGTTAGCTGATATATTTGGAATTTTATAAATCATTAATTTCCTATTTTAATTTTAATTCAAAATTTTAAATTTAGTTCTTTTCTAAATGACCTACAACGTGTTTGTATATGGTTTGTTGCGTGGTTTAGCACGTAATTTAGCAAATAAAAACCTAATAGAAAATCCGCGAGGATTTTCGTAAGTAGGCTAGAACCAGCAATAAATTATATACGGTGTTAGCCACTGACACTTTCTTGAATTGCACTTTGAATTCCGATTTTAATAATTGATTTTAAATCGTCCGAGGCATTTACAATTTCTATATTTTCAAAAAACTTTTCAGCACCTAATGTAACGTATAATTTTCCGAAAATCTGTTTAGCGCAGAATGTTGCCATTGACCTTATATTTCCCAAATCTACAGAAACTTTCGGGTTAGTTTTTAAACTTTCTGTTATTAAACCAAGGATTTTACTTCCTGATTCTTTTGTACTTATAATTGGACCGAAATCGTCTAAACTTATATTTTTCATTATTTCCAATTTATTTTAATATCGTTAAATTTTTTATTGTCGTGATTTTCAATATCACTAAGAGTTATCGGTTCTTTTAAAGGTAGTGATAAATAAATAATAGTACCTTTCCAATACCCACATTTTTTTGCAAATTCTTTGCCAAAGTCGTTTTTGTAAAATGCTCCTTCGGAATAAATATGGAATCGACCTCTTGTTTTTGTTGCTATTTGGTTTAAAATCCAAAGACCGTAACCCATATGATTTGTCATTTTTTTTGAGGTAACAAATTTTTCTACAGATTTCTTTAATGTTCCTGGTCTATCGATAGAGCTGTTTTCAAAGACTCTATTTAATGTTGTAATAATTCCATTACCAGTATCTGCACAAGCAATTTCTATATGATTTTCGTTTCCTTCTGCGACAAGAATGGAATTTGTATCATCGACTGCGTGCTCCCAAAAATTTAGTAATATCTCTGATAAGCATAAGAAAATCATAGATACTACTTTATCATTTTTTTTATAATATTCTTCAATTTTGGGTAAAAACTCAGATTTTAAAAATTTATCTGAATAATCTTTTGAGCGAAGTAAAGCTTGTGGTGCTATAATAAATCTATCATCGACAAAAACCTTTAGGTTTTTGTAGTTTCTTTCAGTCAAATCTTTATTAGAAACAAAAGAGTGAATCAATTTTGTGAAACCATATCTTTCCCACTCTTTTTCGATATAGTCGTTAACAAATAGATTAGGCTTTTTAAAACAATTGTGTTTATAAGTGTATTCTATAAACTTATAGTTAAGTAAAATGCCTAATAAAGAGGTTTTTTTTACTTTTTGTAAATTTATTACAACATTAGGTACAAGTTTTTCCTCCATACTGAAAGCTTGTTCCAGTGAATTTAATAACTCATAAATTGAATTTGGTTTAAGTATTTTAGGAAACTCGAATAGAATCATTTACCAAAGTTTGATGAAAGTTTATCAAATAATTTTAATTCTTTACTGTAGTCTTTTTTTCTATAATCCGTCAATGTCGTTTTGAAATAGTCTGTTATGTCATACATCAACTTCTGATTTTTTTTATGTATATAGAGTTTGTTTTTGCTGATTGATTTTTCTACATTCTGTATTAATTGTAATAGTTCATCAGCTTCTGTTTTCCCATCTAAAAAAGTCATTTTGTCTAACTTTCTGTATATGCTTTCAAATATTGAAATTCTTTTCTGTTCTTTTATTTTAAATGAAATTATACTTTTGTCCTTAGACTTTAGTTTATGCTGGGAAATTATATTGATTATTGTCGTTATTAAATTAATCGATATAAATATTAAAAGTGCAATCAATAGCTGATTATTCCTTTCAATATCATCCGCATAGGTTTTGAGTAAATCTTTTAATATTCCAATGTTGTTCATTTATTAACAGGTGTTTCTCGTGTTTGTGGCTAACGGTTTTGTGTATGGTTAGTTGCGTGGTTAAGCAACTAATTTAGCAAACTTTTACGAACCCGAGAAAATTCCGCA
>NZ_CANMIW010000021.1 GCF_947498005.1 uncultured Winogradskyella sp. | reverse complement strand
TGCGGAATTTTCACGGGTTCGTAAAAGTTTGCTAATTTAGTTGCTTAAACACGCAACTAACCATACACAAACACGTTAGGTGTAATATGCAAGAACAACCCGACAAATCAATAAACTGATAAAATAAAAATGACTATTAACCAGAAAATCATAGTTAGAAATTACAAATGTTTTGACTCTAAAGAAGGTGGTGGATTTGATAAAATTCTTCCAATTAACTTGATTATTGGAAAGAATAATTCTGGAAAAAGTAGTTTAATTGACCTCATTGAATTCTTAGTTAACAGTAATGAAAATTTTAATAAAACAGGAAGAGAATCCAAAGTTCCTGAAATAATAATTGAACACATCCTTAATGAATCAAATATTTCTAAGGTCTTTCCTTCTGGAACTAGTGGTGGAGGAATACCTGGAAGAAATTTTTTCGAATACGGAAAACAATTTATCGGAAAAAAATATACTTATCAATATAAAGGTAAAAATCAAAGAACTTTTATTAGTACTGATGCTGAATTTGTGAACTATGCACAAAAGATGTTTGACTCTTTAGCTTCAGTAGTTGAATTACCATTTGCTGGCAAATCATTTTGCAATATTTCAGCAGAAAGGGATATTAATCCTGAAGTATCTAATACAGAATTAAAATTTTATTCAAACGGTGTTGGTTCAACTAATACAATTCAACAAATACTGAATAAAACTGACAAGGATAGTACTATAATAGAAAAAATATTACTTGAGGAACTAAATATTATAATAAATCCAGATATCCATTTTTCAAGAATTTTAGTTCAACTTGATGAAGAAAATAAATGGGAACTTTTCTTTGAAGATGCAAATCAAAAAAGAATATCACTTTCAAAAATGGGAAGTGGAATAAAAACAGTTTTATTAGTTTTATTAAACTTGATAGTTAGACCTAAAATTGAAAATAAAAATCCAAAATCTTATGTATTTGCTTTTGAAGAGCTAGAAAACAACTTACATCCATCATTGCAAAGACGCTTATATAATTATATAAAAAAATATTCAAAGACACATTCAGCATATTTTTTTCTAACAACTCACTCAAATGTAGTTATAGATTCTTTTGGTACTGATAAAAATGCTCAACTAATTCACGTCTCAAATGATGGAGATAAATCAATTTCAAAAACAGTTTTATCTTACAATGGAACAAAACAAATTTTAAATGATTTAGGTTTAAAAGCTAGCGACATACTTCAAAGTAATGGTGTTATTTGGGTAGAAGGACCTAGTGATAGAAATTTTATAAATAAATGGATTGAGATTCTTTCACCAGAATTAAAGGAAGGACTACATTATGTTATAATGTTTTATGGAGGTAGGTTATTATCAAACTTATCTTTTGATTTTGAATGGTTAAAAAAAGAAGTAATTCCATTATTAAAAATAAATCGCAATGCATATGTCGTTATTGATAGAGATGGAAAAACTGTTAATACAAAGCTTAACGGGACAAAAAATAGAATACAAGAAGAGATTGGAGAAAATAGGTGTTGGATAACAAAAGGGAGAGAAATTGAAAACTATATATCAGATAAAACTCTATCAACTTGGTTAAATGAAAATCATAAATACAAAGCCGAAGTAGTAAATGATAAAAACATTAAACTAGAACAAAACATTCTAAATTCTAACAATAAAATTAAACTTAAATATAATCTAAATAAGACAATTTATTCATCTGAGATATCTGAACATATAGAGCTTGATTCTTTAGATGTTTTGGATTTAAAAGAAAAACTGAATGAATTAATAGAAGCAATTAAGGAATGGAACAAATAAATACTACACCTAACAATGTGTATAGTTAATTGCTGTATTGAGATTACGTACGAAAATTCCTTCGGAATTTTCTCGCGCTCGTTTTTGTTTGCTAAATTAGTTGCTTAAACACGCAACTAACCATACACAAACACGTTAGGCAACATTTGAAATGAGCATTTTCAATCGAAAGATAAAAAAGAAACATATTGAACAGTTCGGACTTAAAATAGCTGAATTGTTGGAGTCGGAAATGCCTCAAATTAAAACTGCAATTGGACTTTCTAAAATTTACGGAATAGGCTTTATGTATGAGCCGATAGGAATTTATGTATCTCGAGGTTATAACCCTAAAGAATTTGAGATTATAAATAGAAATCACAAAACTCGATATAATCTTACTGGAATTTCAGTATTCAATAAAAAGGAAAATGAATTTCAACCGATTAAATTATATTATCAATCTGACGGATTGACCGAAATTGAAATAGATAATCCAGAGTATTTTCATAAAACGTTTGACCTAAACCAAATTCAGAAAAACCAAATAGAACTGGAGCATCTCAAAATGGAAAACCCTGACCAAAAGACAGCGGAAAAAATATTAAAATCGCTATCCCAAGAGCAAATTGAACTTTTGGAATTGGACTACACATTCGAAATTGAATTTGACGAAAAACTATTCTACACAATTTTGGATATGGAAGATGGAAATTACATTGCTGTGGACAAAAAAGGAAAGGTTTATCGACTAAATCACGACCACGAAGAAATGGTTAAACTAATAGCCGACAAACCAACTGAATTCTTTAAAATATATAACGGAAAAAAAAGCGAACTGGAAAATATAATGTATGAATAAAAAACGTTGCCTAACACCGTATATAAAAAATTGCTGGTGTTAGGCTAAATCAAAGGTCGTTGCACGTTTGCTACGTCTGAATTTCCTTCGGAAATTCCTCGCACGCAAACACGCAACTTTCCATATACAAACACGTTGTACGCAAGCTGAAAAACCAACTCAAATTGATAAAAAGAGCTATAATAATTACATTAATTCTCAACTCAATAATTCTGATTGGAATTCCGTCAGGACACGGTTATGGAATAATGATATTGATTGAATATTTAAGTGTTCGGAATATAATCGAGTTTGGATTTGAATTCGATAAAAATTACCCTTATGAAAGCAGTCTATTTTTAATAGCTATTGTTTCACTTATTGGAAAACTGATTTCAATTGGACCTTTGTTTTCAAAAAACATTTTGACCAAAAAGAATTGGATTTACATCGGACTGACTTTAATGCTGATTTCATTCCTTTTTGTCTGCTATGGAGCTTGGGAATATGACAGTTTTCTTTTTGCAATAACACTTGGAATCGGAATACCATTTTTAATGTATTTCGGCAGAGTTTTTTATTTGATTAGAAAAGAAAACAACAAATCTGAATTAATAACTGAATGAAAAAAAAGATAATCTTTGGGATTTTAGCATTTATTATCGGAATTGGAATATCTCTATTTTCTTATTCCTTTTTTAGAGAGCAAATTCAGAATATTTTCCTTTGGTCTACTTCAAACCGAATTAGGTTTACAGGAAAGAATTTTTATCTTTTTGGGAGTAATTTTTACTATTTGAGTATAGGTATTTCATTCTTGGTTTTGACTCTTGAAAACCTGAATCAAAGACTAACAGGAGTTTTCAAAAACGGAATTATATGCTTATTGACTTTTGGAATTTCTTTAATCGGAATTTCCGCAATCTATGCGAACATAAAAGTTATAGAGTGTACAGCTTGTGATGATGGAATAAGAAGTTTAAATTGGAACGGAATAAATTATGGACTGATTATAGGGACAAGTGCTATCATTTCGATTATTCCAAGTCTAATAAAAACAATACGAACGAAAAAAGCCAGCGTACAACAATGTGTATAATTCATTGCTAGTTATAGCCTACTTACGAAAGTCCTCGCGGACTTTCTATCTGTGATTTATTTGCTAACTTTAGTGCTTAAAAAACGCAACGAAATCATACACTAGACCGTTGCCAGTAATTTGAGAAACAGAACTAAATGGGAGTTTGGAACACAGAAATAAAAGGAAACGACACTACACTTGA
>NZ_CANMIW010000020.1 GCF_947498005.1 uncultured Winogradskyella sp. | reverse complement strand
TCGTTCTCACAACCTGTTACCAAATTAACAATCCTTACACTATAATTACCGCCTGCACTTGGCATTAACGTCGCTTGTGTTTCGCCTGTTATTACAACACCTTCATAGCTCCATTCAAAACTATAGTCTGTTGTTGTTAATCCTGTATCAATCTCTAATGGTTCTAATATTTCTGTGCCATTGGTATTGATACATAAGATATAACTATCTTCTAAATCAAACTCTGGTAATGGATTAACTTGTAAGATCACTTCTGCTATGGCATAGCATATTGATGTATCATTACCTGTTACACCATCTGGTGTGTCATTGTCTACACGTGCATATATCACTTGCGGATTAACCACATTTTCATACAAGGTTGGTAATGGATTTACTTTTAGGTCTGCATCGTCTTGAGTTGCATAATAGCTTACCACATAGTTGGTACTATCTTGACCGTCTAATACTAGAGTGTCTTGCGTGGTTAAATCAAACTGAACACTGTCATTTGTTGTATCGCCATCGGTTTCCATATTATCATCACAAGCTTCATATAGAATTTGATCTTCTTCTGCTCTTGCGCCTTCTTGTACTTCGAGATTAAAACTCTGAGTACTGATAAAACAACCTGTTACATTATTTGTTATTCTTACATAGATAGGTTGTGGGTTACTTATACTGTTGATATATGGACTCACTAAACCATTAACGCCATCTTGTGCATCTACCAATGTTTCATGGTAGCTTACAATGAATTGCGTTGCATCTTGTCCGTTTAAGATCTCTGCATCTTTTAACGTTAGGTCAAAGCTATCTTGGCCATCTGTATTTAGCTCACACTGAATATAGTCGGTTACTGCTACAACCTCTGGTAATGGATGTACTATGATACTAAAATCAACTAAGGCATAACAACCTGTAAGATCATTGGTTACTCTTACATAAATCACTTGCTCTGGTGTCTCTATGTTTTCATAGGCTGTTGGGTCTACGATAGCATTGGTTCCTGAATCTGCATCATCTGCTGTTTCATAATAACTTGCTGACACATTGGCTTCGCCATTGAGTAATAAGACCTCATGCTCGGTTAAATCGAAAATCTCTAAACCATTACCTGCATTGTCTGTATCACATAATTCGATATCTGGAACAATAAGTGTCGGTGTTGGATTAGGTTGTACTCGTATGGTTAAGGTTACCATATCCGTACAGCCTGTATCTGTATCGGTTACTACTGCATATAAGGTTTGTGGGTTAGCCATGGCACCATCTACACTAGTGTTGGTATACTGAGTTGGATCTGCAATTACATTCATCTGAGACTGTGCATCTGCGTTGGTCTCATAATAAGCTACACTCCAACTTGGGTTGCTTCCTGTTATTTCATTGTCTTTTAATGTAAGATCAAATACTGTTATTTCATCGCCTGGCACTTCGCCTAGATCATCACAAGCGTTGAGTTGTGTTGGTTGCACCGCTTCTGGTGGTAAAGCCACATTTAACTCAAAACTACCTACATCTTGACAGCTTGTTATTGGATCGTATAAACGCACATAGATCATTTGAGGATTACCATTGTTTGTATAACTACCTACATTAGTTATTGGGTTATCTCCTGTATCTGCATCGGCTGCACTGACATGGTAAGTCAATATAACATCTGCTGGGTTTTGTCCGTCTAAAATCTCATCGTCTTTTGTTGTAAGATCAAATTGAGCGATACCATCATCATCTGTATCACAAATCACATAAGGCTCTATTGTTAATGGCACTTCTGGTGCTGCATGTACAATAAGTTGAAGTCTATTACTAGTTAAACTATAACAGCCTGTGAGTGTGTTCTCTGAGCGTACATATAAAAATTGTGTGTCGGCTACTATATTAATGTATGGGCTTGCAAGGGCATTGTCTCCCATCTCTGCATCAATCTGAGTTTCATGGTAAGTAATTACAACATTAGGCTCACTATTAGTAATCGCTACTGTACGTTGCTCTAAATCAAATTCTGAAAAACCATCATTGTCATCATCACAAACTTCTATAGCCTCTGGGCTCGGTTGTGGCGATGGTATTGGATTAACTCGTAAGGTGACTGTTACTGTATTATAACATCCTGTTATATCATTCTCTGCTCGCACAAAAACAGTCTGTGGATTAGCCGTATTTAAGTATGGACTTACTATTGGATTCGTCGCGTTCTCTGCATCTAATTGCGTCTCATAATGCGTTAAGCTGATTCCCGTTTGACCTGCTAAAATCTCTTCATTTGCCAATTCTAAAGTAAAGCCTTCTTGCTGATTCCCTGGGTTATTGTCATCACACAACTCTAGTGGTGCTGGTGTAACTAATACTGGTAATGGATTAACAATTAGCTCTAAACTTGTAAGTTTATAACAGCCTTCTACGGTCATGTTATCTTCTACTCTAACCCATAATATTTGACTGAATGGATCTGTATTGGTATAGGCTGTTGGGCTTGTTATTGCATTGCTTGCAGATTCTGCATTGGCTTCTGAGGTGTAATAACTTACAATATACTGCGTCGCATCTTGACCGTTTAAAAGCTCTTCATCTTTACTTGTTAAGTCAAACACGGCAAAACCATCGGCTGAGATATCATCACACACTTCTAATGGTGTTGGTGCTACCAATTGTGGTGTTGGCTCTACTATTAATAATAACTCTACTAATGTTGCACAATCTGTAGCTATGGTTGCACTCTCTACACGTGCATAAAGCAATTGCTCATCAATAACAATATTGTTATAATCTATACTCGTGTCTATAGCATCGACTCCAAAAAAGGCATTGGTATATGTTTCGTGATACGTCACTTGTAAGCCTGGTGCACCTCCTGTAATCTCATTATTCACATCTGTTAATGTAAACACCCCAAAACCATCATTATCTGGATCACAGTATCTTAAAGGCTGTGGTGTAAAGGCTATTGGTGCTTGTTCTACAATTAACTCTAAGGTGGTTGTATCATAACAGCCTGTGTTAATGTCTTCTACGCGCACATGGACTATCTGACCATTAAAATCATTGGTATATAGTGTTGGTAGTGGATTACTCTCTGATATCGCTTCACCTGGTGTTTCATAATAACTTACGGAATACGCTGGGTTATTACTTGTTATCTCTGAATTCTTTAAACTTAAGTCCATTTCTGTTACACCATCTGGTGTTCCATCGTCACAAACTTCTAATGCTGTTGGTGCTACCACCAATGGTAATGGATTAACTTCCAAATCAAATAAGACTCTTGAACTACAATTGGTTAACGTATTGGTAAGCTCTGCTACGATGGTCTCTGGGTTACTAGTGTTCGTATAGAGTCCTGTAATAGCACTACCTGCATCTGCGTCGGCTACTGTAGCGTAATAACTAACTGAAACATTCACTTGTCCATTTAAAATCTCGTCAGTCTTAGTGCTTAAATCAAATTGCTCTTGCTCATCTCCTGGATTGGTGTAATCACACAATTCGTATGGTGTTACACTTATAATTGTTGGTTTTGGATTAACAATTAACTGTAAAGTCGTCATTGCTGAACATCCTGTGGCATCATTACTTATTAACGCAACGATATCTTGTGTTCCTGCTGTGGTATTGGTGTAATTTGTTGGTAATGGATTGGTTCCTAAAGTAGCATCACTAGAATTTAGATAATACGTTACACTCATTCCTGTTTGGGATCCGATAACTTCTGCGTCTTTTAAGCTTAGGTTAAATACAGCTATACCATCGGCATTGTCATCACAAACTTCTAATGGTGTGGTCGCGTTAGCTATTGGGTTTTCTAAAACTTCTAATTCTAACGTATTAATAGTATAACATCCTGTAACTGTATTTTCTAAACGTACATATATCGTTTGGTTAGTCATCGTAGTATTAACATAACCATCAAAAATCTCTGGTGTACCTGCTATCGCTTCTGCTGGTGCTTCATAAAATGAGACATCCACGTCGGTTTGTCCGTTTAATAATTCTGAAACCTTTGTGCTCAATGGAAAAGCGACAAACTCATCGGTATCATCATCACAGACTTGTAAGGCTGTTACAGCAACAATTTCTGGTAAAGCGTGTATAATTAAATCAAAACTTGTGGTAGCATAACAGTCAGGATGCATAGGATCTTCTACACGTGCATAAATCGTTTGTGCACCTGAGGTATAGTTTGTCGCTAAAGCGCCTACATTATTATTTGCATCGTCTTGACTTGTGTAGTAAGACACATTAAATGTCCCTGAACTTTGACTGCCCAAAATTACAGCATCTTGACTGCTTAAATCAAAAGTCGCTTGACCGTCATTACTCGTATCATCACAAACTTCCATAGCTTCTGGCATTGTTGCAATTGCTCTGGTATTTACAACCAAATCAAACAAGGCCGTTGCTGACGCATTATAACAACTTGAGTCTCCTGAACTCTCTACTCTTACAAATATTGGCTCTGG
>NZ_CANMIW010000019.1 GCF_947498005.1 uncultured Winogradskyella sp. | reverse complement strand
TACACCTTTGAGGTTGAATGTAACCAAACCTATACCATACTAGGAACTAAAGAAGATTACCAAGAGGACAAGAAAATTATAACAACTTCTAGAAAAAACGAAGACACCATAAACGCTGATCTGGTACTTAAACCGCTAATCTTAGAAAGTCAGATTATTATTAATCCTATTTTCTTTGACTATGATAAGGATACCATTAGAACAGATGCGCAATACGAACTCGAAAATATTGTTAACGTTCTTCGTAAACACAAAGAAATGGTTATTAAAATTGAATCTCATACCGATAGTAGAGGACGTGACAAGTATAACCTAAAACTATCCGATAGACGTGCTAAATCTACTAGAGAATATATAATATCCCGTGGTATTGAGCCTAGCAGAATACAAAGTGCTAGAGGTTTTGGGGAAACTAGATTGTTAAATAAGTGTGCTAACGGTGTTAAATGTACGGAACAAGAGCACCAAGTCAATAGACGTTCTTACTTCTATATTGTTGATGGAGAAGATCAGAACCCTTAAATAACCAAACTATAGTTTACTAAGATAAAGAGTGAGTTCATATGGAACTTGCTCTTTTTTTGTTTAAAATTAGATTACAAAAAACTAAAACTCTAAACAAACTACACGACCTAAAACTTAAAACAATAAGATAAAATGAATTCATCTTTTATCTATGGAAGAACTAGTCTTCAACTGAAAATAAATTAAAAATTTCTACTGTATTTTTTTAAATTACAACGTATTACCCTTTAAAACGCTATAATTTGTTTTCAAAATAATCCTATTTTCAGCTCTTTCTATCATATTTATCATTTTTTTTTGACTTTATCAGTATTCCTCTCTAGATTAAAAAAAAGCAAGTATACATTTCATTTATTTGTAAAAATCTAAATCAAACAAACCTTTAATCACTGTATTTCAACAACTTAACAACTAAAATACAACTTACATCTAATGTCTCAATATGAATATTATAAATAATTTTAAATTCAATTCAGAATTAAAACATCGTTTAAATGCATATTTTTCCGACAAAAGGTTGTTTAATTCAATTATAACATTTAAATTGCCGGCTCAACTGAACTGTTAAAGTAGCACTTTAGTTGTAATGATAGTGTTAAATAAATTTAGTGTAGATGATCTTAAATTAATAAAATATTAATCCATTTTATATATCGTTACACTGAATATCCCTCCTTTTATTTAACAAAAAACAGATGATTATGTTGTTCATAATAACAATAATTACACCCTAAAAATACGTACAGTATATATCTATCTTGTTTTGGCTGAATCAATTGCTTGATAAGTTAATAAAATTAGTATGAAATTAAAATTACCTAAGTTGTATTCAAAGAACAACTTGTTTAGTTTATTATTTGCATTGTTCTGTTTTTCAAGCTTAACAGCGCAAATTACTCCATTTGAAATGAGAGTTATTCCTACGGATGAAGTCTGTACAGGTAACGGTATACTTACAATGGATATTACTGACACACAAGAAGGTGCCGAGTTTGAATTTGTTATTTATCAATTACCAGACACTACAACTCCCTTTAGAGTATCTAACGGTATTGAGCCTCCCGGATCAGACTTCACAATGTTTCAACATATAGAAACATCTTTCCCTGCTGGAAACTATCGAGTCATCGCAACTCAAACTTTAGGAACACAAACTAATCAGGAAACGCAAGATGCCGTAATAAACGATAATACGGAAGACTTAATATTTACAGCAACTGAAACAACTATATGTGGTGGTGGAGAAATTACAGCCAATGTCACTACAGGAACAGCCATTAGTTATGAATTGCGAGATTCTTCAAATGCTGTTATAATTCCTCCTCAAGCGTCAGATATATTAACACCTGTACCTCCAGGAGACCATATTGTAGTTGTAATAGATGCTTGTGGTGATGAATTTACGCAAGGAATTACAATTTCGACTCCAGATGCGAATTATGGTTTTTATAGATATGTTTGGTCAGATAATACCAGTGTTTTTCGCGTTTTGCAAGATTGTAATAACTACTTGCACACCGAGAGAATAAGTTTTAATGGTTCATACACTATTCCTGATTATGTATTTCCAATAGAGATAACTATCACAGTCGAAGATCCGTCAAATCCAGGTTCTCCAACAATAATTAATGATACATGGGCTAGTGATGCACAAAATGATTCAGCATATACTATTCCTTTTTATACTGGAGAATCTTATGATTATACCATTGAAATTTCTGATAATTGTGGTAATACCGAAACCAGAAATGAAACCATTGACGCAGATTCACGAGTTCGATTTTATTCAGAAACTACCCCAAACTGTGGATTAGAATATTTTAGTATAAGCCGATTTGAAGGAGTCATTGCTCCCATAGATGTTACTTTTACAACTTACCCTGTTGGGTTTGATCCAAACAATTACAGATCAGAGTATGCGCTGGGAACTTATAGCGCTACCTATACTGATATACCGTGGTGGTTAAATTTTGGTAGTACATCAAATCCATTACCTAATGGTTCTTATGTTATAGAAGTATCAGATTCTTGTGGTACTACTTTCACAGAAACAATTTCACTTGGTAGTGCCCTTAACTTAGATTTAACCCAAACTGTATCTGGAGGCTGTGATGCAGATGAAGGAAATGTATATATGTATCTTAGAAATACTAATGTCGGATGGTCTCAAGCTGCAAATATTAGTTCTATAAATATTACATCTGCACCTTCAACTTACCCTAATCCAATACCATATAACGTAAGTGCTAATATCTCATCTAACGGACGTTTTGCCATGACTTCCTTACCAACTGGGGAATATACTTTTGAGGCTCTTACTAGTTGTGGTAATTTAGTTTCTAAAACCTTTACCATACCTTCAGGGGAATTTACTCATACTGTTACGCCAGAATTAAATTGTGGCTCCTTTAACGTTTCTGCATCTATAACATCCTGGTTATTTCGAGAGCAGTTGTGGTTACAAAAATATTATCCTGATACGGATGAATGGGGACATCCTGAAACTAATATTATGCATACTGTTGGGACTGTAATATCCTCTACTAACGCTATGGCGATAAGCAGTAAGGAAACTTCTAGCAACTCTCTAAGAACTGTTAATGGAGTTTTAAACAATGTGTTGAGTGACGGATTAATGAGAGTTGTAATTCAGTCTGAAATATATAGAGATGGAGAATCTAGCAGAAGTATTGATTGCAGAACTACATTAGAAACTTTTACTGTTCCTGTCTCGGGCGTAAAAGTAGATAGTTACTATCTAGGAAATTGTTCCAACGGTAATAGTGAATTAGTTATAGCCGCTACAGGAGTCCCTCCATTAAATTTCTCTATTATAGAATTTAACGGATCTGCGATAACACCTATCGATAATGGAGACAACCCTGTATTTTCAGATTTAACTCCTGGAGAATACACTGTACAAATTGAAGATAGTTGCTTTAATGTAATTAATGTCGAAGTAAATACAGGTCTTGCAGTACCACCTACAATCATAGCTGAAGATCTTTGTGATGGAGAAGATGGATTTCTGTTTGTTCAAGGCGTTTCTTTCTTAGATATCGAGTGGACAAAAGATTCAGACCCGACAGTAATAGGTACAGGAAACACATTAAACTTATCACCATATAATGAATCAGTTCATGGAGGTACGTATTATGCAAACTTATCTTATGCTTCTAATCCTGCGGCATGTGCTAATCAAACATTAAGTTTTACAACACCCTTAAGCTCCTTTCCTGATGAACCTGAAATAGATGTCACTTGTAATGGAGGAAATAATTTTGATATTGAAATTACATCTCCTACTGGACCAGATTACGAGTATAAATTGAATGGTGGTTCTTATCAAAGTTTAAACGAGTTCTCAATTAGTTCTGGCGATTATACTCTTTACGTCACTAACACAAATACTGGTTGTGAAAAAATTTACACCAATTATGCTATTGAATTATATGAAATGTCAATTACAGAAGACATAACAAATGTAGCATGTAAATTGGAAGATTCTGGCGCAATAAATATTACAGTTTCTGGAGGTAAATCTCCATATACTTTTGAGTGGAGTAATTTAGCTACGTCAGAAGATTTAACTGATCTTTATGCCAATACATATACGGTTACGGTAACAGATGCGTATGGATGTGAAATAAGCAAGACTATAGAAGTTACTCAACCAGATGATGAACTATTTGCGAGTTCAAACAGTGTAAACAATGTTGATTGTAATGGAAATAATACAGGAAGTTTTGAAGTTACAGCCAGTGGTGGTACTGGTCCTTATACTTTTACTAATGATAATGGTACAACTTCAACTTCTAATAATTCAGGTAATTTTAATAATTTAATTGCTGATAATTATACGGTTACGATTGAAGATGATAATGGATGTACTACAACTGTTGATATTGAAATAACAGAACCTGACGTTTTAAATCTCTCTGTTACTAAAGTAGATGCAACTTCAACGCAAGGTTGTGATAACGGTTCAGCTGATGCTTCTGCAACTGGTGGAACAGCACCTTATACTTATTTATGGTCTGCCTCTGCCTCTAACCAAACTACAGCAAATGCTACTAACTTACCTGTAGGAGATCATACTGTTGTTGTTACGGATGCTAATGATTGTACAACTTCACAAACTATTACTATTTCATGTACTGATGATTGTGATACAGCAACCACTTCTGGAACCATTACTAATGTTCTGTGTTTTGGAGAAGCGACTGGTGCAGCAACTGTGTCAGCGAGTTCTGTGATTAATCCTACCGCTACTTTTACTTTTACATGGTCTAATGGCGATATCGATACTGGTGTAACTTCGAGTACGATAGCTGATGTCATTGCTGGGAATTATAATGTAAGTGTTACTATGGATGGATCATCTTGTGATCCTGTGGTTCATAATATTTCTATTGCACAACCTTCGGAAGCATTAAGTGCTTCAATTAATAAGGTTGATGCGACTTATATACAAGCTTGTGTTAACGGTTCTGCAACTGTTACCGCAACTGGTGGAACTGCACCATATACATATGAATGGTCTGCCTCTGTGAATAACCAAACTACTGCTACTGCTACAAACTTACCTGTTGGTAACCACTCCGTTATTGTTATTGATGATAATGGATGTAAAACTGTTGAGAGTATACAAATTTCATGTACCGATGATTGTGATACAGCAACCACTTCTGGAACCATTACTAATGTTCTGTGTTTTGGAGAAGCGACTGGTGCAGCAACTGTGTCAGCGAGTTCGGTAATTAA
>NZ_CANMIW010000018.1 GCF_947498005.1 uncultured Winogradskyella sp. | reverse complement strand
AATGTAAAAGTTAAAGAGTAGTAAGTATCATTTATATTCTGTTTAACTATTATTTAGAGATCGGTATGTTATACTGCAAAGACTTTAACTGTTCATAAATCTCCGATCATTACCTAATCCTTCTAAAGTAAGAATTATATATAGGGTTTAGTATATCCAAACAGAAAAGTTTTTATGTTTATTTGTTTGATTTAATCAAAGGATATGATGTATTTGCGTTTGAATCTATATATAATGGCAGTGACAGTGCTGCTTTACTGGAGTAATATGAATAATTAGGTAGACGTTTTATATGAACTAACTATAACGATCTTTTGATTAAACGTTCTTTCAGATTAGTAATATGAAAAAAACTTTAGTGTGTAAATGTGTGGTTTTAAGAGTATTGAAAAAAAGATTAAAATAAAGTTTAAAAAGTAGTTGTAGGATTAAAAAAGGGTTTTATATTTGCACCCCGAAACAAAAACATTAGTTTACATTTCGGACGTTCATTTTCAGAAAAATTAAGCTTTAAAAAAATAATTAAATTTTTTTTCAAAATTAATTTGTGGGAATAAAAAAAGGGTTTTATATTTGCACCCGCTTAACAAGGAAACGAGTTAAGAAAAGAAAAAAAGTTCATTAACATATTGAATTGACAGCGTAAAAATTAATTGGAAACGATTGATTTAAAACAAGAGAATAAATCATTTAGAGTACTAGAATAATTCCTATTAGTTGTTAAAGAAATAGTCGTAAGACTTAAAATTTAACGATGAAGAGTTTGATCCTGGCTCAGGATGAACGCTAGCGGCAGGCCTAACACATGCAAGTCGAACGGTAACAGAGAAGAGCTTGCTCTTTTGCTGACGAGTGGCGCACGGGTGCGTAACGCGTATATAATCTACCTTTTACAGGGGGATAGCCTTTAGAAATGAAGATTAATACCCCATAGTAAGTTGATTTGGCATCAAAACAACTTTAAAGCTTCGGCGGTAAAAGATGAATATGCGTTCTATTAGCTAGATGGTGTGGTAACGGCACACCATGGCGACGATAGATAGGGGCCCTGAGAGGGGGATCCCCCACACTGGTACTGAGACACGGACCAGACTCCTACGGGAGGCAGCAGTGAGGAATATTGGACAATGGGCGAAAGCCTGATCCAGCCATGCCGCGTGCAGGAAGACTGCCCTATGGGTTGTAAACTGCTTTTATACGGGAAGAACCCCATCTACGTGTAGATGGCTGACGGTACCGTAAGAATAAGGATCGGCTAACTCCGTGCCAGCAGCCGCGGTAATACGGAGGATCCAAGCGTTATCCGGAATCATTGGGTTTAAAGGGTCCGTAGGTGGATAATTAAGTCAGAGGTGAAAGTTTGCGGCTCAACCGTAAAATTGCCTTTGATACTGGTTATCTTGAATTATTGTGAAGTGGTTAGAATATGTAGTGTAGCGGTGAAATGCATAGATATTACATAGAATACCAATTGCGAAGGCAGATCACTAACAATATATTGACACTGATGGACGAAAGCGTGGGGAGCGAACAGGATTAGATACCCTGGTAGTCCACGCCGTAAACGATGGTCACTAGCTGTTCGGATTTCGGTCTGAGTGGCTAAGCGAAAGTGATAAGTGACCCACCTGGGGAGTACGTTCGCAAGAATGAAACTCAAAGGAATTGACGGGGGCCCGCACAAGCGGTGGAGCATGTGGTTTAATTCGATGATACGCGAGGAACCTTACCAGGGCTTAAATGTAAGTTGCATTAGTTAGAGATAGCTATTTCTTCGGACCACTTACAAGGTGCTGCATGGTTGTCGTCAGCTCGTGCCGTGAGGTGTCAGGTTAAGTCCTATAACGAGCGCAACCCCTGTTGTTAGTTGCCAGCGAGTCATGTCGGGAACTCTAACAAGACTGCCAGTGCAAACTGTGAGGAAGGTGGGGATGACGTCAAATCATCACGGCCCTTACGTCCTGGGCTACACACGTGCTACAATGGTAGGGACAGAGAGCAGCCACTTCGCGAGAAGGAGCGAATCTATAAACCCTATCACAGTTCGGATCGGAGTCTGCAACTCGACTCCGTGAAGCTGGAATCGCTAGTAATCGCATATCAGCCATGATGCGGTGAATACGTTCCCGGGCCTTGTACACACCGCCCGTCAAGCCATGGAAGCTGGGAGTGCCTGAAGTCCGTCACCGCAAGGAGCGGCCTAGGGTAAAATCGGTAACTAGGGCTAAGTCGTAACAAGGTAGCCGTACCGGAAGGTGCGGCTGGAACACCTCCTTTCTAGAGAAAGACGACTAATAAGAAAGGTTCTATTATAAGGAAATATTTAATTTATTCTCTTGCTGTTAATTTAATTTTATAATAATTAAGTAGAGTCTCATAGCTCAGCTGGTTAGAGCGCTACACTGATAATGTAGAGGTCGGCAGTTCGAGTCTGCCTGAGACTACTAATTAAAGGAAATTCTGGAAGATGAGTATCCCAAGTTGACGTATAAGTCATCATTTAACTGATAACTGTTAACTGATAACTGACTACTTAATAAATGGGGGATTAGCTCAGCTGGCTAGAGCGCCTGCCTTGCACGCAGGAGGTCATCGGTTCGACTCCGATATTCTCCACAACATTTCTTGTTTATATAGGAAATAGAAAGTTCATTGACATATTGAAAAAGATACATGAAATAATATAGAGAGATTTATCTCTTTATAAAGTAATAATGATTAATTAGGGTTTACGAGCTTTTAATTAATCATAAAGTTTAGTTTTAAGCTTTATAGTTTAAAACTAAATAGTAACTCATTAAAAAGACAAAAGTACAATAAGCTAAATAAGAGCGTATGGGGAATGCCTAGGCTCTCAGAGGCGATGAAGGACGTGATAAGCTGCGAAAAGCTACGGGGATTGGCACATACAAATTGATCCGTAGATATCCGAATGGGGCAACCCAGCATGTTGAAGACATGTTATCCGCAAGGAGGCGAACCCGGAGAACTGAAACATCTAAGTACCCGGAGGAGAAGAAAACAAAAGTGATTCCGATAGTAGCGGCGAGCGAAATTGGATTAGCCCAAACCAGTATTGTTACGGCAATGCTGGGGTTGTAGGACCACGATATTCGATGCATAATGAATTAGAACAGTTTGGAAAGACTGACCAAAGAGGGTGATAGTCCCGTATAAGTAAAGATTGTTAAGATAGTGGTATCCTGAGTAGTGCGGGGCACGTGAAACCCTGTGTGAATCAGTCGGGACCATCCGATAAGGCTAAATACTCCTGAGAGACCGATAGTGAACTAGTACCGTGAGGGAAAGGTGAAAAGAACCCTGAATAAGGGAGTGAAATAGAACCTGAAACCATACGCTTACAAGCGGTCGGAGCAGACTTGATCTGTGACGGCGTGCCTTTTGCATAATGAGCCTACGAGTTACCGTTGCTAGCAAGGTTAAGGACTTCAGGTCCGGATCCGTAGCGAAAGCGAGTCTGAATAGGGCGCTTTAGTTAGTAGTGGTAGACGCGAAACCGTGTGATCTACCCATGGGCAGGGTGAAGCTGTGGTAACACACAGTGGAGGCCCGAACCGGTTGACGTTGAAAAGTCTTCGGATGACCTGTGGGTAGGGGTGAAAGGCCAATCAAACTCGGAAATAGCTCGTACTCCCCGAAATGCATTTAGGTGCAGCGTTGATTTATAGTTTTATAGAGGTAGAGCTACTGATTGGATGCGGGGGCTTCACCGCCTACCAATTCCTGACAAACTCCGAATGCTATAAAATGTTAATCAGCAGTGAGGGCATGGGTGCTAAGGTCCATGTCCGAGAGGGAAAGAACCCAGACCATCAGCTAAGGTCCCCAAATATATGTTAAGTTGAATAAACGAGGTTGAACTGCTTAGACAGCTAGGATGTTGGCTTGGAAGCAGCCATTCATTTAAAGAGTGCGTAACAGCTCACTAGTCGAGCGGTTCGGCATGGATAATAATCGGGCATAAACATATTACCGAAGCTATGGACTTGTAAAAGTGGTAGGGGAGCATTGTAGTGTCGTCGAAGGTGTGCTGTGAGGCATGCTGGAGAAGCTACAAAAGAAAATGTAGGCATAAGTAACGATAATGCGGGCGAGAAACCCGCACACCGAAAGACTAAGGTTTCCTCAGCTATGCTAATCAGCTGAGGGTTAGTCGGGACCTAACGCGAACCCGAAAGGGGTAGTGGATGGACAACAGGTTAATATTCCTGTACCTGCTCACACTAAACGTGACGGAGGCGAAAAGTTAGTGCGTACTGACGGAATAGTACGTTGAAGCGAGTAGTAATACCGCGATAGTACACTGAGACTACGGTCAAGGTGATAATCTAGCAAATCGACTTCCAAGAAAAGCAAGTGAAGCAGCCCGTACCCTAAACCGACACAGGTAGTTGGGATGAGAATTCTAAGGTGCTCGAGAGATTCATGGCTAAGGAACTAGGCAAAATAGACCCGTAACTTCGGGAGAAGGGTCGCCCATCGTAAGATGGGCCGCAGTGAAAAGGTCCAGGCGACTGTTTATCAAAAACACAGGGCTCTGCTAAATCGAAAGATGATGTATAGGGCCTGACACCTGCCCGGTGCTGGAAGGTTAAGTGGAGGGTTTAGAAGTTTACTTCGAAGATCTCAAATGAAGCCCCAGTAAACGGCGGCCGTAACTATAACGGTCCTAAGGTAGCGAAATTCCTTGTCGGGTAAGTTCCGACCTGCACGAATGGTGTAACGATCTGGACACTGTCTCAGCCATGAGCTCGGTGAAATTGTAGTATCGGTGAAGATGCCGATTACCCGCTGTGGGACGAAAAGACCCCGTGCACCTTTACTATAGCTTAGTATTGGTTTTGGATAAGTAATGTGTAGGATAGGTGGGAGACTTTGAAGTGGCGTCGCTAGGCGTTGTGGAGTCATTGTTGAAATACCACCCTTTGCTTATCTAGAGTCTAACTTTCAATGAAAGGACAGTGCTTGGTGGGTAGTTTGACTGGGGTGGTCGCCTCCAAAAGAGTAACGGAGGCTTCTAAAGGTTCCCTCAGCACGCTTGGTAACCGTGCGTAGAGTGCAATGGCATAAGGGAGCTTGACTGAGAGACATACAGGTCGATCAGGTACGAAAGTAGAGCATAGTGATCCGGTGGTTCCGTATGGAAGGGCCATCGCTCAAAGGATAAAAGGTACGCCGGGGATAACAGGCTGATCTCCCCCAAGAGCTCATATCGACGGGGGGGTTTGGCACCTCGATGTCGGCTCGTCACATCCTGGGGCTGGAGAAGGTCCCAAGGGTTGGGCTGTTCGCCCATTAAAGTGGCACGCGAGCTGGGTTCAGAACGTCGTGAGACAGTTCGGTCTCTATCTACAGTGGGCGTTAGAAATTTGAGTGGATCTGACTCTAGTACGAGAGGACCGAGTTGGACGAACCTCTGGTGTACCTGTTGTTCCGCCAGGAGCATTGCAGGGTAGCTACGTTCGGAAGGGATAAGCGCTGAAAGCATATAAGCGCGAAACCCACCACAAGATGAGATTTCTTTAAAGGGTCGTGGAAGATTACCACGTTGATAGGCTATAGGTGTAAAGGCAGTAATGTCATAGCCGAGTAGTACTAATAACCCATAGGCTTATTGTACGCCTGTTTTTTTATAAAGTTTACAATACATATTACTTATATCATGTGATTTTTTCAATATGTCAACAATATTAGTGTTGATTATTTTATAACAACCAAAACTTAAGGTGGTTATAGCGACGGGGCTCACCTCTTACCATTCCGAACAGAGTAGTTAAGCCCGTTTGCGCCGATGGTACTGCTTGACTGTGGAAGAGTAGGTCGCCGCCTTTTTTACCGATATATCGGTATTGTAAAACCCTTACTATTTATTTAGTAAGGGTTTTTTCGTTTTTTTTAATCTGA
>NZ_CANMIW010000017.1 GCF_947498005.1 uncultured Winogradskyella sp. | reverse complement strand
TGCGGAATTTTCTCGGGTTCGTAAAAGTTTGCTAAATTAGTTGCTTAACCACGCAACTAACCATACACAAAACCGTTGTATGTCATTCAATAAAAAACGTATTAGATATGATAAAAGGACTTTACGAAACTCATTTATACGTTGAAAATTTAGAAAACTCAATCGAATTCTACACTAAAGTTCTTGGACTAAAACAATGTCGTTTTGGAGCGGAACGTAGAACCGCCTTTTTCTGGATAGGACCTGACAAACAAGCAATGCTCGGATTATGGGAAAAACCAAAGGAGGAAATTGACTTGAGACATTTCGCTTTTGAATGTGACCCTGAATGGATAATAAATAAATCAATTGATTTTTTAAAATCCCACAATTTAAACTTTTGGAACTTTCTACAAGACGACAATGAAAAACCAATGGTTTTTTGTTGGATGCCAGCTGTATCAATTTATTTCAGTGATCCAGATGGACATTATCTCGAATTCATCGGAATATTACCTGGTCAAATCAAAGGAAATGTTGAAAAACGAGTTGTTACTTATAAAGAATGGCTTGGAATGCAAAATGAATAAAAGCGCCATCCAATAAGCGTTAGAAAGAAAACTACAAGGAAATTGAGGAAAATAAACTAAATAATATGAAAATTAAAAATAGCGAACTTACTGATGTCTCTAAAATATTTGATTTATATAGAATCGCAACGGACTATATGAAATCGAAAAATCAAGTTTATTGGCCCGTATTTCCAAAGGAATTAGTCGTAAGTGAAATAGAAGAAAATAGACAATGGAAATTATTGATTGACGATAAAATTGCTTGTATTTGGGCTACAACTCTAAATGACGAATTGATTTGGGGAAACAAAAAAGACCCTTCATTATATATTCATAGGATTACGACTAACCCAGAATTTAGAGGTCAAAATTTAGTTGAAAAACTAATTGAATGGGCAAATAAATTTGGTAAAAGCAAAAATCTAAAATTTATAAGAATGGATACTGTTGGCCTAAACAAAGGCTTGATTGAACATTATGAAAAACTCGGGTTTGAATTTTTAGGTGCCAAACGACTTGAAAATACAAACGAATTGCCTGAACATTATAAAAATGGAAAAGTATGTTATTTTCAAAAAACAATAACCTAACAACAAGTGATATGAAAATAAATTATAACAACAAAAGATTTAGTCCTGTTCAGAATAGTGAAAACGCAGAAACAACACCAGAGACAGTTTTCAAATACAAACAAAAAGGAAATATACTTACATCAGAATATAATGGTGGACAAATTGTTTATGGCCATTTAATTGGACTTGTAGATGAAAATGGTAATATCGAAATGAGGTATCATCAAGTGAATAAAAAAGGAGAATTAATGACTGGAATTTGTTGCTCTAAACGCGAACTGTTACCAAATGGAAAAATTAGACTTTATGAAGATTGGAAATGGACCTCTGGAGATAAGTCGAGCGGAAAATCTATTTTAGAAGAAATATAAGTCCATTAAAGTAGAAGAGAAATACTGTTGGTAATAACCTAAAAACAAACTAATTAATGAACTTTAGAGAAGCTACAAAGGATGATATTTCAAAAATTGTGGAAATGATTGCGGACGATGAACTTGGAAAAAAAAGAGAGAACTTTAAAAACCCATTGCCAAAAGAATATCTTAATGCTTTTGACAAAATAAACTCTGACCAAAACCAAGAGTTGATTGTTGTTGAGAATGAAAACTTTGAAATTATAGGAACTTTACAATTGTCATTTATTCAATATCTGACTTACATTGGCGGAATTAGAGCCCAGATAGAAGCTGTAAGAATTAGGAAAGACAAAAGAGGGCTAGGAATTGGAAAAACGATGTTTAAATGGGCAATAAATAGAGCAAAAGAACGGAATGCTCATTTGTTACAATTAACGACTGATAAAAAAAGACTGAAGGCTATTAAATTTTATGAAGATTTAGGATTTAAAGCGACTCACGAGGGAATGAAAATACACTTTGAATAAAAACGCCATACAACACCGTATATAATTTATTGCTGGCTTCTTGCCTACTTTCGAAAGTCCTCACAGACTTTCTTTGTCTGTAATTATTTACTAAATTAATTGCTTGAAAAACGCAACAAACCATATACAAACCCGTTGTGGTGCATACGAGAAAAATGGTAAATAACATTAAAATATCGTCCTTGATTATCTTGATTTTTTCAATTTTAAGTTGTCAAAATACGGAACAGAAAACTGTAAAAATAATCGAGACGGATTATGGACTTTACAAAAATGAAAATGACAGTATTGCGGTTGAATTAAAACTAAAGGAATTTAATGACTGGCAAAAATTACTCGAACGGACTGAACAAATTGTCTGTAATGATAGTCTTCCAAAAATAACTTTTGACAACGATAGCATTATAAAAAGAGTTTATCTGAGGAATCCTTGTTGGGAAGGAATAGGCTGTATTTTGATTAAGCAAAAAAATATAATTCAAATACATAATGATACGATTAGTAAATCAGACAGATTTTTTTATCCATTAGATAGTTTAGCAAGTGTTCTGAAAAAAGACTTTGAAAATAATGGTAAAATTCCATCTTGGAGCGTTAGTCCTGAAAAGTTAATGATTTTCATTTCTTACGACAATAGTAAAATGGAAAGATTTCCCAAAACATTGGAAAGAGTAATTAATGAATACGAAAAACTAACGGACAGCGTTGTGTTGAAAATATGGCTGAATGAAAAGTTTGATATTCCGCCACCACCGCCACCACCAAAAGAAATAGGCGAAATTGAATTAATTGAAGATGAAAAATAAGTACGACACCACAACACCGTGTATAATTCATTGCTAGTACTCGCTTACTTACGAAAATCCTCGCGGATTTTCTATTCGGTTTGTATTTGCTAAATTAGTTGTTGAAACACGCAACGAAATCATACACAAACACGTTGTGCATAATGCGGAAAATCGTTCCAAACATCAACTTTTGAACAAAAAAAAGCCAACCGCACAAACAGCACATTTATTTTTTCCCAGCCACAAAAAGCCAACGCCTAAAAAAATAAAAGAGCTGTTTTTTGCCAACGCTCAAAAACGGGACACAAAACAGAATTAAGAAATAACTTTGCAATACCATTGCATTGATATTTATTTATCTTTGTGTCAATGAAATTCGTTACTATCATATTATCATTGTTAATCCTTGCGTTGTCAATTACACCTTGTTCTGACGGAAATAATTATGAAGACCAACACCAAGACGAAATAAGCGCAAATAACAACCACCAAGAAGATAGTGACGATTCTTGCCCAGTAACCTGTGTTTGTGATTGTTGTGGAATAGCAATCACATACCAGCTACTTCAAACTTTCGAATTAAGTATTAACAACTCAATTTCTACAGAAATAATACCTGTTTATCAATCAATTTACAGATTTGATTATCATTCCAATATTTGGCAACCGCCACAATTAATTAGCTAAAATATCGACCAAAAGTCAAAAATTTTTAGTTAATTAATTTTTACATTTTCAATGAATAAATACATATTGAGCGCAATGCTCACAATCGTAATGTGCTTTTCTATAAAAGCGCAAACATCTGATATACAAATAAAAGTAGTTTCAGAATCCGAAAACGAACCGTTATTAGGAGCAACAGTATATTTTGAGGAATTAGAAAAAGGAGCAGTAACCGATTTTGACGGAATTGCAACTTTTACAGAAATTCCAAACGGAGAACATATTATAATAATTTCATATTTAGGTTTTGAAACCTTAAAAACTACTATTCTAATCCCGAATAATTCAGATTTAATTTTCAAATTAAAAAGTGGTGGAAACGAATTGGACGAAGTTGTATTGCAATCTTCAAGAAGTACAAGAACGGTAAGAAAAATTCCAACAAGAATAGAATTTATTGGAGCAGAAGAATTGGGTGAAAAAGCCATTATGAATCCGACTAATATCTCAATGGTACTTCGTGAAAGCACAGGAATTCAAATGCAACAAACTTCTTTAAGTAGCGGAAGTACAAATATTAGAATTCAAGGACTCGATGGACGTTACACACAACTTTTAAGAGATGGATTTCCTCTTTATGGAGGTTTTTCAAGTGGTTTGAGCATATTACAAATTCCACCTTTGGACTTGCAACAGTTTGAAATTATTAAAGGAAGTTCTTCAATACTATATGGTGGAGGAGCAATCGCAGGATTGATAAATATGGTTTCAAAAACACCAGACGAAGAACCAGCTTTAGATATTATGCTAACGCAAACCCAAGCATTAGGAAGTACAGCAAATGTATTTTACAGCAAACGAAATGAGAAATTTGGTGTTTCACTTTACGGTTCTGGTCATTCTCAAAAAGTATACGACCCAGAAAATGATGGTTTTAGTAATTTACCAAAAACAACATCAATTTCATTCAACCCAAAATTCTTTTATTATCCATCAGAAAAAACAACCTTTTGGATTGGTTTAAATGGAACTTACGATGACAGAATTGGTGGAGATGTAACAAAAATTGAAAGCGGAGAAAATGGAATTCATCAATATACTGAAGAAAATATCTCAAAAAGAGTAAGCAGTCAAGCAGTTTATAAAACACAAATAGATTCAATAAGCTCTTTAAACATAAAAAATAGTGTTTCCTTTTTCGATAGAAACCTTACTATTCCAGATTTTAATTTTGACGGTAAACAAATCAACACGTTTACAGAAGTTACCTATCAAAAAGCAACTTCAAAAGCTGATTGGATTTTTGGTGCAAACTTATATACATCAAACTTTGATGAGAATGATAACGCAACTTTACAACGTGACCAAACAGATATAACTTATGGAATGTTTGCAAACAATATTTATGACCTTTCAGATAATTGGATTTTAGAAACTGGATTGAGAGCAGATTACAATACGGATTTTGGATTTTTTCCACTTCCAAGAATTTCATTATTGTATAAAAATGACAATGGATTTTCAAGTAGAATTGGTGGTGGTTTAGGCTACAAAATACCTGATATTTTCACAGAGGAAGCAGAATTTATAAATTTCGAAAATGTACTTGGTATAGATAAATCAAACTTAAAAGCAGAACGTTCTTATGGTTTAAATCTTGATTTTAATTATAAAACTCGTCTATTCGAGAGTATAGGTTTTTCAATTAATCAGCTTTTTTACGTTTCTGCAATAAACAACGGTTTATTATTAAATAGTACAGATGACGGATTGTTTGCATTTGAAAATGCAACCGACGAAATTTTAAGCAAAGGAGCAGAAACAAATATAAAGTTTACATACAAAGACTTTCGATGGTTTTTAAATTATGCGCTAATAGATACAAAATTGAACTATTTGGCAGGAAATCCGCAAAAGCCTTTAACAGCAAAACATAACGCAGGAAGTGTGTTAATGTATGAATCAGAAAAATGGCGAATAGGTTATGAAACATTTTATACTGGAAAGCAATTTTTATCAAATGGAACTGAAACAACAGACTTTGTAACAATGGGTTTACTATTAATGCGTAATTTTAAATTTGGTAGTGCATTTGTGAACTTTGAAAATTTCACAGATAGAAGACAAAGTAGATTTTCACCATTGGTTTTACCACCACACGAAAATCCTATATTTCCAGAAATATATGCACCAACAGATGGATTTATATTTAGCGTAGGCATAATAATTAAACCATTTGGAAACGAAGACCACGATTAATTATGCAAACAATAGAAGAATTATTAGAATCTAAAAATATTCGTGTAACAGCAATGCGTTTGTTAATCTACAAATTCCTTACAGAAAAGCAAATTGCTGTTACATTAAGCGATATAGAAAATGCTTTTGAGAAAGCAGATAGAACAACGTTGTACAGAACCGTCAAAACATTTGAAGAAAAAGATATTGTACATCAAATAGACGATGGTACAGGTATTACAAAATATGCTTTGTGCGAAAAGGGATGTAATTGCGAAATTGAAACCGATTTGCATTTGCATTTTCATTGTAACAACTGTAACGAAACTGTTTGTTTAACAGAGCATAAAATCCCTCAAATTAAAGTGCCTGATGGTTTTGTTTCAGAAAACGTAAACTTGGTTGTAAAAGGAATTTGTGATAAATGTAGTGGTCAGTAATTGCACTTCCATTGCATTGATTTTTATAGCATTTTTACATAAAATTAGAAATTATGTTACTATTCGCTTTTCTCATATTATATTTTTTATTGGTGTTTGTTTTAAGGTCTGTATTGCTTTGGAGAAAAACAGGAATAAATCCGTTAACATTTAAAAAAACAGATAATGCTCACGATTACAATGGTAAGGTTTTTACATTTATTACAGTTTTTGAGCTTATTGTTGTTGGAATCTATGCTTTTAAAAATGAGTGGTACGAATATTTACTTCCTTTTTGGTATTTAGAAAATCCTATTTTACAAAAGATTGGCTGGACTCTTTTGGTTATATCATTAATTGTTGTTTGGATTTCTCAAAGTCAAATGTCAAATTCTTGGAGAATTGGAATTGATGAAAATAACAAAACCAAATTAGTAACAAAAGGAGTGTTTTCAATTTCAAGAAACCCAATATTTTTAGGTATTATGATTGCGAATATTGGATTATTTCTTGTAATTCCCAATGCGTTTACTTTACTCATAATCTCATTATCTACTTTAAGCGTGAATACACAAATAAGATTAGAGGAAGAGTTTTTAAAACGTGAATTTGGAAATGAATATATACAATACGCGGAAAAAGTGAGAAGATGGATTTAAACTAAAGACACAGAATTGCCAACGCTCAAAGCCATACACATTTCCAGTCGCATCAACCACGCTTCACCCAAACTGTAAAAGAGTATGTCTTGCCAATACTCACTTTTGAACTAAATAACAAAGCCGAACGTGAAAAGCACTATGCACAACAACGTGTATAAACCATAGCTATTACAGGCTTTTCGAGAGGTTTTTGCTTATTTATTAAGTCCGCCAAATTTTTATTTTTGTATATTTAGAAATTAAAAGATAAATAGAAAAAATAAAAATTCGGCTCGTGCTAAATCCGAAAAGTTAGCGTTTATTTATACGCTACGTTTCATACACAAGACCGTTACCACACATATGAGAAAAACGTTACTAATAACAACATTACTTCTATCTTTCAATGGATTTTGTCAATCTACCCAAGATTGTGAAAAAATTCTAAAAAAGGAAATAAATCTGATTCCAAACGACACGGATAATTTGAAAAGATTTGTAGAAGACTTCTCACTACTTAAAAATTGTGGACTTGACGATGGAGATATCGAAGTTTTTTCAAATGGTCCAGTTTTAGGAACAATTTTAGTCGAATTAGCCTCAAATAAAGAAAGTGATGCCAAACTAACATTTCAAAATCTATATGATAAAGTATTGGAATTTAAAGAATCAGAAGCTTATGAATTAACCAAAACGACAATATTAGTTTCAAATGAACTGGCAAAAAGACCTGCGAATATTGACAATTGGAACCAAGACAAAATTTTATTAGAAAAATTGGAAGTCCCATCTGATTTTATAGATGAGTTTCATAATTATTTAAAAGAACATTCTAATCCGGAAAAAACATATAAACAAGTTTTCGCAGATTTTCAAGAAACTAAAAAATCAAAAAAGTCAGAAACAAAGCCAACCGAAAAAGAATATGACGGAATTTTTAAAAACGCTGGTAATGTCGACTATGATGACCTTTTAAATGAATCCATAGAATTTAAAAAGCCATTGCTTCTATATTTTACAGGCTATGCTTGTGTAAACGCTAGAAAAATTGAACATTACGTTCTATCCGACAAAACAATCACAGAAAAATTAAAAAATGAATTCCATTTTGTGAACCTTTATGTTGACGATAGAACAAGTTTACCCGAAAATGAAAGTATAAAATCTAAAACGAATGGAAAATTATTAAAATATGTTGGACAGAAACATTCGGAATTACAAACTGAAAAATTTAAGAATAATTCGCAACCTTACTTTGTGATTATAGATAAAAACGGAAATAAAATAAAGGACATTGGTTATACCACAGAAATAAAATTATTTGAAGAATTTTTAAACACAGAAAAATAAATACGTGTGGTAACACCGTATATAATTTATTGCTAGTTCTAGCCTACTTACGAAAATCCTCTCGGATTTTCTATTCGGTTTTTATTTGCTAAATTAGGTGTTTAAACCACGCAACAAACCATATACAAACACGTTGGCTTCAATAACTCAGCACAACCAAAATTGGAATTTTAAGCTATTAAAACATTTAATTAAAGCCGA
>NZ_CANMIW010000016.1 GCF_947498005.1 uncultured Winogradskyella sp. | reverse complement strand
TCGGAATTTTCTCTGGTTCGTAAAAGTTTGCTAAATTAGTTGCTTAACCGCGCAACTAACCATACACAAACACGTTGTGGTGCATTTAAGAAAAACATTGTGAATTTAAACAAAATCCTTTTTTTACCGATTTTATTTCTGCTGATTAGTTGTAATCAAAAGCAGAAACAAATAGATATGTGGAATGAAAGAATTGCGGAATTTGAGGAAAATAAAAACTCGGAATCGGAATTAAAAACACAGGATTCGAAAAAAATTGTAGCGGAATTTTCTGAACATTACGCACCAAATCGTTCGGAAAAGTTAGACTCAATTCCAATTGGAATTATTAAAGCATTTAAGGAGTTACGGACTATTGACAAGGATGTTCACGAAAAGTACGTTACGCTGATTTTCACCAAACTTTACGCTGAACATTTACAATGTTGCCATCAATCTTACATTATTGAAAATTTCCCGAGAAAAGCGTCTGAATATGATTTTGACAAGTTAACTATGGTTAATGAATTTGCATTTATGTCTGGTTATTTAGACAAAAGCAATCTACCTGAAATTTGGACTTCTGGAATTATTGAGAAATGGTTGTCTGAAAATCAAAGATTATTGAAATACGAACCAATAGGAAAATATAATCAACAAATAAAAACCATTTCCAAAAAGATTGCGAATGGCGATTATTGGGACAATTAAGAATAAAAAACGACACCACAACACCGTGTATAATTAATTGCTATGGCAAGTGCTTATTTGGAAAATTCCTTCGGAATTTTCACGGGTTCGTAAAAGTTTGCTAATTTAGTTGCTTAACCGCGCAACTAACCATACACAAACACGTTACCCACCATTTGAAAAAAACATCATACATAGAATTTGAATTACCGAAAAGCAAGCAAAAAACTCAAGCAGAAGGAATTGTAAAACGGAATTTTAAAAAAGCGTTAATCGGAATTTTTGGCGCAATAATTCCAAAAGCAAATCCTGATTTTGAGAATAAATTTGACCTTGTAGAAAAATGGATTATTGAGTTAGATAATGAAACTGGAATTCCAGAACGTGAAATCGGAATGGATAAAAAAGGGCGAATAATTGTGAAAATGCCATTCAAAAAAAATTATGGTTTTTGGACTGATAGCAATTTAGTATTTAGCGATTTTAAAGGTCAATTTAGCACTTCAAAAATTACTAGAGATACTTTTGAAAATTATTGGAGTTTATTCGAAAAAACAGAAGACTTTGAAACTGAATTAACTGAATTTAAAACTCAAGTGACTGGAGCTGGTGGTGGACGCATATACTTATTAGCAAAAGTTGATTATAAAGGACAAAATCGAGATATAATTGTATATTTTACAAACAAATCTGACAAGCGGAAAGTAAAGGAATTGAGTAAAGTCAAAGTTAGAGGAAAAATAGTTGATGAAGGAATTGAACAATCATTATCATTATTAGAATCGGAATTACTAAACGGATAAAAACGGTGGGTAACACTGTATATAATTTATTGCTTGGTTCTAGCCTACTTACGAAAATCCTCGCGGATTTTCTATTCGGTTTTTATTTGTTAACTTAGTTGCTTAACCACGCAACAAACCATATACAAACACGTTGTAAGTAATGCGGAAATCGAACTAAAATCGAACATTTGAACTAAAAAAGCCAACGCTCAAATAGCACATTTGGTTTTTTTTCCGACACATAAGCCAACACTAAAAAACCAAAAGAGCTATTTTTTTGCCAACGCTCAAAATAAAGCTAAATTTGAGAAATTAAAAACACCAACCAAAGAGTGAGTAAAAACGAAAGAATAACTGAAAATTTAGTTAGAGATATATTAAGAAATTTAAAATACTACGAGCAAGAAGAAACTGTTGTAGAAGAACAAAAAAGTCAAATTGAAGAAGTAAAAAAACTTCTAAAAGGAGCAAGTAAAACTGGAAAAGGCGGAACTGGAGCACCTGAATTTATTATTTCCACATCTGATACACCTGACTTTATAGTAGTTTTTGAATGTAAAGCAGATACAAAAAAACATCAAAGCCCAAAATTAGACAAACCTGTTGATTTCGCTGTTGATGGAGTTTTACATTATGCAAAAAAACTTGCCAAATCTTATAATGTTATTGCGGTTGCAGTAAGTGGCCAGACAAAATCAAGTTTGAAAATCTCAAATTGGATTATTCCTAAAGGAAATACATCTGCAAAACTATTGCTAAATAAATCTGGAAAAAAGATATCCTCAATAATCTCATTAGATGATTACATTGAACACGGAACTTTCGATCCAGATGTTGCAAAAAGAAGACATAGCGATTTAATGGCTTTTTCTCGTGAACTACACGAGTTTATGCGTGATCACGCAAAATTAACAGAAAGCGAAAAACCATTATTAGTAAGTGGAACATTAATTGCTCTTAAAAATAAAGCATTCACAAAAAGTTTTGATGAATATACACCTTCAGAACTTCAAAAAGAATGGATGCGTGTAATAAAAAGCGAATTTAAAAAAGCAGATATTCCACATTCTAAAGAATATAGTATGACACAGCCTTATTCTTCGATTGCTGTCCATCCTGAATTAGGCAAGCCAACAAAGAAGTATCCAAGAAGTGTTCTTTTTGAACTTATCAAAATGCTTAATGAAAAAGTTTGGCCATTCATTAGTGTATATCACGATTTCGATGTTGTAGGTCAATTCTATGGAGAATTTTTAAAATATACTGGTGGAGATAAAAAAGCCTTAGGAATAGTTTTAACACCTCGTCATATTACGGATTTGTTCTCACACATCGCCAACGTAACACCAAAATCAAAAGTACTTGATATTTGCGCTGGAACTGGTGGTTTTCTTATTTCTGCAATGCATAATATGCTTAAAAAATCCGTCACAAAGGAAGAGGAAGATAATATTAAAGCCAATGGTCTAATTGGGATAGAACAACAACCAAATATGTATGCTCTTGGTGCAAGTAATATGATTCTACGAGGAGATGGGAAAGCAAATTTACACCAAGGAAGTTGTTTTGACGAAGGAATCATTGAGGCTATAAAAAAACATAACTGTGACGTTGGAATGTTAAATCCACCATTTGCTCAAGGAGATGAAGATTTACACGAGCTTGTTTTTATTAAGCAAATGTTAGATTGTTTAGTAAAAGGAGGTATAGGTATTGCTATAGTGCCAATGTCTTGTGCAATTACACCACATACATTACGTGAAGAAATATTAAAACATCACACTTTAGATGCTGTAATGTCAATGCCTGATGATTTATTTTACCCAGTTGGTGTTGTAACTTGTATTATGGTTTTTAAGGCCAAAATACCTCACTCAGAAACAAATTTAAAAACTTGGTTTGGTTATTGGAAAAATGACGAATTTATTAAAACAAAAATTTATGGACGTATTGACCAAAATGAAAAATGGAATGAAGTGAAATCTCATTGGATAGAAAGTTATAGAAACAAAGAAAATATAGCTGGCTTTTGTCGTAAACAAAAAGTCACACATAATGAAGAATGGTGTGCAGAATCATATATGGAAACAGATTATAATAATATCACAAAAAAGGATTTCGATATTGCACTCAGAAAGTTCTTAGTATACAATTTAATAAACTCAGCAGAAGAAAAATAATATGGTTGAAGTTCAAAAAATATTTGACGTAGTGTATGGAGTTAATTTAGAATTAAACAAACTCGAAATAGACCCTAAAGGAATAAACTTTGTTTCTAGAACTGCGAAAAACAATGGTGTTTCAGCAAAAGTCAAAAAATACAAAAGTCTTGAACCAACTTCTGGAGGTGTAATTACTGTTGCTGGTGGTGGTTCTGTAATGGAAAGTTTTTTACAAAAAGAACCTTTTTATAGTGGAAGAGATTTATATTATTTAAAACCAAAAATTGAATTAAGCGACCAAGAAATGCTTTATTACTGCATTTGTTTAAGAGCAAATAAATATAGATTCAATTATGGTAGGCAAGCAAATCGAACATTAAAATATTTATTAATACCTGAAAAATCGGAAATCCCTGAATGGGTTTTAAATTATGATATTGATAAAATGCTAACAGAAATTTTAGGAATAAAAGAAGTTATTGAAAACGGAGGAACTTATTAAATTACCAAAGCTAAATGCCATACACTTTTGCAATTCGCACCAGCCAACGCTAAAAGCCGAAAATTGCAAAAGAGTATGTCTTGCCAACGCTCACATTTGAACTAAATAAGAAACATCGGAAAACAAACTGAATGAAAAAAGCACTACTTACAACACCGTGTATAATTAATTGCTTGGTTTTAGCCAATTTACGAAAGTCCTCGCGGACTTTCTATCTGTGTTTTATTTACTAACTTTAGTGCTTAAAATACGCAACTAATCATACACAACAACGTTGTAGCACATATGAGAAAAACACTATTCATCATTTTTACTGCTTTTTTGATTTCTAACTGTGCTCAAAAAAAATGTGAATTATATACAGAGAATTATATTCCCAAAAACTTGAACGAATCTGTTGAATTTCTTGAATGCGAATGGGCTGATAATTTGAAAAATGAATTTAAACTCAAACCTGAAAAAGAAGCTGTTTCCGAATTACATCACAGTTATGGTCAGTATTTACGAAATCAATGGAAACTTTGGAATGGAAATAACGAATTAAGCCTTTCTTTCCAAGAAATTGGAATTACACATCCTGATGATATTTCAAGTATAATTCTTACTTCTTTTCATAGAAAATTAAACAACAAAAATATTGAAATTGAAAAGCAGGCTCAATTTTACAAAGACTATTGGAAAAAAAGTGAATCGCTCGAATCTTTAGATGATTCTGAACCAGTTCCAGACGAGTTGGATTTTTAAAAATACGTGCCACAACAACGTGTATAATTAATTGCTTTGGCAAGTGCTTATTTGGAAAATTCCTTCGGAATTTTCTCGCGTTCGTTTTTGTTTACTAAATTAGTTGCTGAAACACGCAACTAACCATACACAAACACGTTGGCATTAATTTAACAGAACAACTCAAAGTAAACTTAATTGTTTACTTTTTTTATTTTTTGTAAACACATATGATTACTTTTCTATATATTTGTAAATTCATATGTTTACAATTATATTATTTTGTAAACTTAAAGAGTTACAAATATGAGAAATAAGCAAAAACTTTTAATTGAGCAATTGGACCAAAAACTTCAACCATTCTCTGAAACCAGAAAGGTCCTGGTCCCAGAACGTGGATGGATAAATACAATTCGGACATCACTTAATATGACAATGGCACAACTTGGTGCCAAATTAAATATAACGAGACAAGGAGTAAAAAGAATAGAGGAAAGTGAAGCTAATGGTACGATAACGCTTAATTCTTTAAAAGATGTAGCCAATGCAATTGACTTGAAATTAGTATATGCACTGGTTCCAATAAATGGGACCATAAACGATTTAATTCAAATAAAAGCAGAAAAGCTGGCCCGAAAAATAGTTTTAAGAACTAACCAAAATATGAAATTAGAGGACCAAGGAATTGGAGATGAAAAGATAGCCAAAACCATAAAGGAGCTTGCTAACGAAATAAAACGAGAGATGAAAAAATCATTATGGGATTAGAGTTCGATTATAAAGATGGACAAACACCTTTAGACGAAGAAGAAAAGGAAGGTCTTAAAATAAAGTCTATCACTACTCAAGGAGAACTAGATGAATTTGAGCAATTGAACATTGAAAAAGCAGTTGAATGGACTATTCATTCAAAATTCAAACTAGAAAAAATTTTAACTGAAAAGTTTGTGAAAGACTTACACAAAAAAATGTATAGTGATGTATGGAAATGGGCAGGAGAATTTAGAAAGACTGAAAAGAACATTGGAATTCCGTGGACACAAATTGGAATTGAATTAAAAAATTTATTAGACGACACTAAATATTGGATAGATAACAACACTTTTCCACCTGAAGAAATAGCTATAAGATTTAAACATCGCATAGTATCCATTCATTGCTTTCCAAATGGAAATGGAAGACACTCAAGGATGATGGCTGATATAATTATGGAATCAATATTTGGCAATGAAATATTTTCTTGGCATCAATCAAATATGGTTAAAGCTAACGAAACAAGAAATCAATATATAAAAGCTTTAAGAGAAGCTGATAAAGGAAATTTCAAACAGTTAATTGAATTTGCAAAAAACTAATGCCAACACCGTGTATAATTCATTGCTGGTTATAGCCTACTTACGAAAGTCCTCGCGGACTTTCTATCTGTGATTTATTTGCTAACTTTTGTGCTTAAACACGCAACGAAATCATACACAAACACGTTGCCCACAATTATGAAAAAGAGCAGTTTAATAATTTTTACCGTAGTTTTTTACCTCATTAGTTGTGGAACAAAACCACTATCGGAAAAGTTTGTAGAAATTGAAAAAACTGACTTAATGTATGGCGGAATGATAAAATCCGCAAATCCATTCCAAATTGAAGGCGACAATGGGAAAAGATATATTCGAGAAAAAGGTGGTGTTGGCGGAATAAACCTAAAAACGCCTGAATTAGAAAAACTATATGGTGCGGAACAAATGGTAACCGACAGCACAAAAGCCAAACTGATAATCGATTTTCCTTTAGATAGAATAATAGGTTACGAAATTGAAAATGAAAATGGATTTAAAAGGAAAGACTTGGTGTTGGAATTGAGCAAAGCCTATTCTGCGATTTACGCTGATAAAGAAAAATACGGAATCTGTTGTGACGAACTTGCAGATTTGGAATTAAAAATGGTAGTGGTTTATGAAGTTAATGGAGGAATTTATTTAGAATCGAAAGTGGAGTCGAAAAAATAACTGTGGACAACAACGTGTATAATTAATTGCTTTGGCAAGTGCTTATTTGGAAAATTCCTTCGGAATTTTATCGCGTTCGTTTTTGTTTACTAAATTAGTGGCTTAACCACGCAACTAACCATACACAAAACCGTTGTAAGTAATGCGAAAAACCGACATATGAAAATAATATTTATAGTAATTGGAATTATAATTCTGTTCATTCTATACAGATATTTTGCATTCAAAAAAGAAAGTGCTAAAGCTCATAAGTTGAGATTTGAAAGAATCAAACCACTTTTAGAAAAATTAGAAAACGGAGAAGAAATAAAAAAAGAAGAAGTTCTGGAATATGCGAAAGATAATAAGACTCGAGAACTGACTTACCAAATACTATCTGAAAATAATAAAATGGAACTGTTCCCTAAAGAATATTTGACCATTGAAAGTGGTGCAGAAAGTAAATTGGTTAACTGGCTTGAATTCCCGACTGAATTAGACAAAGCACCTGATGACATAAAACATCTTGAAAAAGTAAAAATAGATTTTGACGGGAATAATGTATTTTATCACGTATTCAAGTATATGACAAATAAACCACATTGGGCTGCAGAAAATGGATGGATGTTAGGTGTGGTTGGACCATATTTTGACGATAGTAAACCTTATGATTTTCCAGCTGCGACATTTAGCAGGTGTAGTAGTAAAGTTGGAGAAATTGAACCGAAAGATGAAGTTAAATGGGTTCACGAAAATATTGCGATGAAAAGATAATAAAAGCACTACTTACAACACCGTATATAATTTATTGCTAGTTCTAGCCTACTTACGAAAATCCTCGCGGATTTTCTATTCGGTTTGTATTTGCTAAATTAGTTACTTAAACACGCAACAAACCATATACAAAACCGTTGTGGGCAATGCGACCAAAAATCCCGTTGAAGAATAATTGACAAAAACTATTTAATGAAATTTATAAATCGCCTTTTATTATTAACTCTATTTGTAACTTTAACTAGTTGCAAGAAATCAGTTGAACCAAAAAACACGACACCTACTAAAGAAAAAACTGAATTGATTGATTCTATAAAAACAGAAAATATAACTTTCGAGAGTGAGGGAGTTAAATTGGCAGGTACAATTTATAGTCCTAATCATCCGCATTCAGCAGTTGTCATCGTTCACGGCTCTGACCAAGTACCTCGAATGACGAAGTTCGCTGAATTGTTAGCTAAAAATGATATTTTGGTATTGACATATGATAAACGTGGTGTTGGAAAGTCTGGCGGAGTTTATGCTGGACCGGAAGTAGGAACGAATAATATTAGTATTGAAAATCTAAATCTATTAGCAAAAGATGCAAGTTCCGCTATTAATATAATTCATAATAAAGAAAAAGATTTACCTATTGGACTTATAGGTGCGAGTCAAGCAGGATGGATAATTCCAATTGTAGCAAATGAAAACCCATTGGTAGAGTTTATGGTTTTATTAAGTTGCCCTACGATAACTACTCTTGAACAATTAAGATTTCAGTTTTATACAAATGGGAGAACAGATTTTTGGGATAATCATACAGAAAAAGACGCACGTGAACACATTAAAAACGACCCTGATAAATATCAATTTGAAGCTACTGACCCAAAAGAGAGTTTGAGAACTCTTTCAATTCCTGGTCTTTGGATTTTTGGAGAACAAGACATTCAGATTCCTGTGAAAATGTGTATTGAACATCTAAACGCTCTAAAATTAGAAAACAAACCTTTCGAATATGTTTTATTTCCGTCATTAGGTCACAACACTAATAGAACTGAACCAATAAACATTGCGATTAATTGGATAAAACAAAAGTCATTGAACATTAGAAATAGTAAGTGAAAAACAGAATAGCAAAGCACTGCCCACAACAAAGTAAATAATTTATTGCTGGCTTCTTGCCTATTTACGAAAGTCCTCGCGGACTTTCTTGGTCGGTAATTATTTACTAAATTAGTTGCTTGAAACACGCAACAAACCATATACAACAACGTTGTGCGCAAGCTGAAAACCGAACTAAATGAAAAACTATTTCTTTCTGATTTTAACATTAATTACTGTTTTAAGTTGTAAAGACAAAGGAAATGTCAATAGCAGAACAAAAGTTCTTAAAACAGAATCCGTTATTGAAACTAAAGTCATTGAAAAACAAATTGAACGGACTGAAAAAGTAAAAACTGAATCACTTAAATCTGAAAATAAAAAGGTTGGAGATTGGACACATCCAGAGTTTTTTGAATTTAACAATTACAAAGAATATCGTGTTACAGATACAATAAGTCTTGACCTAAATGGAAACGGAATATTGGAACGAATATACTTTGACAAAAAAGATTGCCCGAAATTAATAATTGAAGAAAAAGGACAAGATTTAATTTCAATTGGTTGTGGAAAAGAAGAATATAACGGATTTCCAAATGCTATTGGTTGGGTTAATTTATGGTGTGTTGTTTCTGATAAGGAAACTTTTGAGGTTGTCGTGAAAGATGGAGAATTAGTTGGCGACAAAATTGTGAAATTGGAGAGACCAAGTATATACGTTGGAAAAGAAGAAGCAGGTGGAGGAATAATAACATATAGAAATGGAGAACTGTATTGGGTTCATCAATCTGATTAAAAAAAGCCTGCGCACAACACCGCGTATAGTTAATTGCTAGAGTATGGTAATCTCTAATCGGAAAATTCTCCGAATTTCCCTCAGACTCGTCCCCTTTTGCTATCTTTAGTCGCTAAGCAACTAACCATACACAAACACGTTACCTGCAAGCTTAATAAAATGACAGCAAGAGCGAATAAAAAGCCAGTAGTTGTATAATTTCATGTTCTTTGCGTACTCGAAAACTCTACGCATTAATAAAAAATAAAATTAGAACTCTAATTCTTCCATAGAAATTTATTTTCAAATATTTGATAATTTTATATCTTTATCTAAACCAATCAAATCCTTTAATGAAAAACTTAAAAATTAAAATCTTTGTTTATTTTACTTTTATTATTTCACTTCTGAATTGTTCAGGTATTGCCACAGAACGGCTCTTACTCAATGATGTTAATAGTGATTCTTCAAATATTTCTGAAAAATATTGGTTAGTTTATGCCATTGATGACAAAGGTAATGAAAAATCAGGAATGACTTTTAAGTTTAATAGTGCTGGTGTATTTAATAAAAGTAAAATATGGGTAGGCGAAATGGAAGGGCCAAATTTTAATGAAAAAGTATATATTAGGCTAAAAGAATCTAAAGTAAAAAATAAATTTATTGTTCAAGCCACAATGTGGAATGAAAAAGGAAAAAGTGAAACAGGGCTTGGAATTTTGATTATTAAGTCTTCTAAAGAATATCATCTTTATATGCCTTCAAAAAGCGGTTATGATCTAGCTAAAAATAGTGCCAAATTAAAAAAAATGGAAAATTACTATTCGGTTGAAACAGGACAAGATGGTCTCATAAAATTTAAAAGTCAAGCTGTTGAATTATATTCTAAGGATATTATAGAGTTTTTAGAATCTATGAATTTAAATATAGATTTAAAGCTTTCAGCTATTTTTAGAGCAAGTGACGAAAAGAACTATAAATCTACATTAGAAAAAATAAAAAAATCTAATTAACATTCTGATTGGAGCTAACAAAAATCGACTTAAATAATTGGACATTATAGTGGTAAAAATACAATCGCTATTTCATTTCATATTTTTGAAAATTTAGAACTATTAACTATAGAAAAGTGTAAATCTATTACTGTTTTAAAATGAACGCAATAACTAAAAACAGAGGAAATAAAAACACTTATTTCAAAATAATTGCATAAGCATTGAAAGCAGCCAGCAGGTAACAACGTGTATAATTAATTGCTTTGGTCGTTGCTTATTTGGAAAATTCCTTCGGAATTTTCTCGCGTTCGGTTTTGTTTACTAAATTAGTTGCTGAAACACGCAACTAACCATACACAAAACCGTTGGCAATAATTATGACCCGTCCTGAATAAAGGCTACATTATTTTAAACATTATGTACAAAAATGACAAAGTAATCAGACGGTATTCAGA
>NZ_CANMIW010000015.1 GCF_947498005.1 uncultured Winogradskyella sp. | reverse complement strand
TTATGGTCAAATCCTTATTCGTATGATGCTCAAAATCCGCTAACCATTCATAATCCTCATTTCCGATTTCGCTAAACGAAAACAAGTCTATAAACCATCTGTCATAATTTATAGTAAATCCGTTCATTTCGCAGTAAAAGGCTTTCAGCTTTTTTGTAAAACTAAAAGTGTATTTCAGTTTTGTACTTGAATAGAAATTGGAAATAAATTCGCTTAATTCAGATTCCAAATGCAGAAGATTCATTCCTATCAGTTGGTGAAATTCCGTTTCAGAAATCTTGCTCAATTCCGATTCCGCAATTTGTATCGCAGAATCCAAATCATTCCGTTTTACATATTCGTTAAGTTTATCTTCTAAATCGAAGTTCATAGGTTTGTTTAGCTTGCAGGTAACTCCTTATATAAAAACTTTTATTGTCGATATCCCGCAAAATAATCAGGTTATCTAAAGTTTTGAGTTGTTTTTATTCGTCATTAAAATTAATGATTTCTGTACACTTTTATATACGTATAACTACGTATTTTAATAATCTTCGTTTTGTGAGAATTATAATAACTTGTTTTCTAATTAATAATTTACAATTCGTCATTGAAATTTTACAATTGAGTAATTTGCATTTTAAAAATATACACATCTATAAGATATTTGTATCAAACAAAACCATTAACCATGTACACACTCATTAAAATCACAATTATCACGCTCATTAGTTTATTTAGCATATTAGTATCTGTTCAGAATAATTTTGATATTACTATTAATGTCAAAGATGCTAATAGTAACAATGGTAAAATGTATATCGCGCTTTATAATACAGCATCTGGTTTTTTAGAAAAAACGTATAAAGCTGATATAATTGAGTTAAAGAATACCTCTTGCTCTGTTACTTTTAAGGATATTCCAGAAGGTACTTATGCAGTGTCAATTTTTCACGATGAAAATAATAACGGAAAACTAGATACTAACTTTTTTGGTATTCCATCAGAAGATTATGGTTGCTCTAATAATGCCACAGGTTTTATGGGACCGCCAAAATGGGACGATGCTAAATTTCAACTTACGGAAAACAAATCAGTACTAATATCACTTAAATAAAAAATAAAACGACAATGAAGAATTTTATAACTATAGCATTTCTACTAATTACAGTAATAACGCAGGCACAAACAAATTTTGAAAAAGGAATGACCAAAGCTTTTGAACTTTGGGAAAGCGGAAAAACGGATGATGCAGAAAATATGTTTGAGCGCATAGCAAAGGCTGAACCAACAGAATGGTTACCTAGTTATTACATTGCACAAATAAACAGCTTAAAAAGCTGGGAAGAAAAAGACGAAACGGTATTGAAAGCACAGTTAGATAAAGCGCAAGAACATTTAGATTTAGCCACAGCCATAAGTGAAGATAATGCTGAGCTCATTATAATGCAAGCACAGATTTATACCAATTGGGTAGTTTTTGATGGCATGACGTATGGTATGAAATATGGAGGAAAAATTGTAGAATTATACGAAAAGGCCTTAACCTTAGAACCAGAAAACCCAAGAGCTAAGTTTTGTAAAGCAGATTGGAACTTAAACAGTGCTAAATATTTTGGGAAGGATACTGCACCATTTTGCGAGGAGATAGAAGCATCAATAAAACTTTTTGATACCTTTAAACCAGAGAGCGAGTTTCATCCTAATTGGGGAAAACAGCGTGCAGAATATGTTGTAAAGGATTGTAAAGCATAATTAAAATTATAATGAAAAAGTCTTTAAAAAAAATCTTGTTAACCTTTATTATAGGAAGTGTTGTGTTTGTTATAGGACATTTGCTTTCTGGCGGATTTAACTTTAAATCGGTTAATGAGTTTTTAATTGACTTTGGGTTTTACCAACTCTATGCCTTTGTTTTAGGCTATACTAATATGACGTTTTTTAATTTAATGGAAAAACGTAACTGGAAAACAGCAGATACTATTAAAAGAATTATTTATGGCATTATTGGTAGTACCATAATTACTTTAGTTGGTATTTTCTTATTAAGACTCTTCACTGCAGTTGTAATGTTTGAGTATGATTTTGAAACTTTTTTAAGTAATGAATCTTGGAAAGGCTATTCGTTTGGCCTGTGGATAACCTTAACAATAGTAACTGTTTTTCATGTTATTTATTTTTACAATAGATACCAAAAGAATAAAATAAAGGAACAAAAGGTAATTGCAGGTACGGCAAGTGCTAAGTTTGACGCCTTAAAGAATCAATTAGATCCACATTTTTTATTCAATAGCCTTAATGTATTAACGAGTTTAATTGAAGAAAACCCAGATAATGCACAAAAATTTACAACAGCATTATCTAAAGTATATCGTTATGTTTTAGAGCAAAAAAGTAAAGAATTAGTTACTGTAGATGAGGAATTGAATTTTGCCAGAACCTACATGTCGCTTTTAAAAATGAGATTTGAGGATAGTATTATTTTCGAAATTCCAGATAAAGCCTCTAATCCAGACAGTAAAGTTGTACCACTGTCATTACAGTTACTTTTAGAAAACGCTGTAAAGCATAATATGGTAACCTCTAGTAAGCCACTGCGTGTTACTATATATGAAGACGGAAGTCATTTGGTAGTAATGAATAATCTGCAGCCTAAACAAATTGTAAAAAAGAGTAGTGGAGTAGGATTAGAAAATATAAAGCAACGTTACAGTTTGCTTTCAAATAGAAAAGTACACATCAATCAACGAGAAAAGGATTTTGCAGTAGCAATACCTATGCTCACAAAACAAGTATCAGTTATGAGAACAACACAAAAATCACAGGCACGTCTTAACGACGATTACGTAAAAGCTCGTAAGCGTGTAGAAGAGTTAAAGGCATTTTATTATAGTCTAATTTCTTATGTCTTTGTTATTCCGTTTTTAGTATTTATTTGGTACACCTATTCGTACTATACAATACAATGGTTTTGGTTTCCGGCATTTGGTTGGGGTTTAAGTTTGGTTTTTCAGGCGTACCGCGTTTTTGTAGATGATGGTGCTTTAGGTTCTGGTTGGGAAAAACGTAAAATTGAAGAATACATGAGTAGAGAAAATCAAAAAAATCGTTGGAATTAACCATAGCATTTGAGCCAACTTTAGGCTTGAAGAGTTAATAGATAACGCTAAAATAATTGCAAAATGGAAACACAAGATTACAAATTAATGAAAGCTAAAAACAAAGTTGAAAAGCTAAAACGTTTTTACAACCATTTAATAGTTTACTTAGTTATAAATACCGTGATAACTATTGTTAAAGTGATGAATAACTTAAAAAATGGAGAAACTCTTAATGAAGCCTTGTTTGATTTTGCCACGTTAGTCACATGGATGGTTTGGGGAATTGCGTTAACAATACATGCGTTTTCAGTATTTGGGCTTCCTCTTATTTTAGGTGATGATTGGGAAGAGCGAAAAATTGAAAAGTTTATGGAAGAAGAATTACATAACGATTAAATAAAATTACAATGGAAAAATATAATATAGAACCTTATGAAGATCGCGATGAATCGCGAGATTTTAGAAAAGAAGAAGCGTATTTAAGAGCAAAGAAAAAAGTAGATGCTATTGTTGGTTTTTATTGGCATTTAGCTGTATATATTGTTGTCAATATATTCTTAATAATCTTAATTGGTGTTAACTCTGGTGAAGGATTTACTGGTTTTGGACCATATGCAACCGCAGTTTTTTGGGGCATTGGTTTAGTATTTCATTTTCTAGGTGTTTTTGGAGCTAATTTTCTCTTCGGAAAAAGTTGGGAAAACAAAAAAATTGAAGAATATATGGAGAAAGAACGTCAAAATTGGGAGTAGCATTTAGTACCCTAATCTAAAGTTTATGTTTAGAAATCAATTATACATATTATAAAGTAACCAAAGCCTCAAAGGCAATAGACAAGATAGTTTTACAAAAGAAAATGTAAACTTATAATTATAAACCATATGACTCCTCAAGAAGAAGAATATTACAGAAAAGCAAAAGACAAGGTAAAGCGCGTAAAGAGTTTTTATCTTCATTTGGGATTGTACATTGTGGTTGTTTTACTGCTTTTGTACAATTTATATATTGTTTCTGGTCCATATAAAAACAATATCATTAGCTTAGATCTTAGTATTATAGTGATATGGACGGTTATAATTGTAATGCATGGACTAAACGTTTTTAAACGAAAACAGATTTTTAAAAAGAGTTGGGAAGACAAAAAAATAGAGGGCTTTTTAAAAGAGGATAAAGAAGAGGAAACCACGTTTTGGGAATGATATTTTTTTGAACAAATAAAGTAACAAGAAAACATAGCACAATGAATATAATAATTATAGAAGACGAGAAACCTTCAGCAAGACGTTTACAACGTATGTTAACCGCTTTAGATATGAATGCTGAAACGATGTTGCATTCCGTAGAAGAATCTATTGATTGGTTTAAAAATAATGAACATCCAGATTTGATTTTTTTAGATATTCAGCTAAGTGATGGTTTGTCTTTTGAAATCTTTGAAGCCATTGATATTAAATCTGCTGTAATATTTACAACCGCTTATGATGAGTATGCTTTACAAGCATTTAAGCTAAACAGTATTGATTATTTATTAAAGCCTATTGATGATGACGATCTAAAAATCGCTGTTGAAAAATACAGAGGACGAGCACCTCAAAAACAATCCGTTACTTTAGATTTTAATGACATAAAAAATCTACTTGTCAATCCTATAGAACGTGAATATAAAAAACGATTTTCGGTAAAAGTGGGTCAGCATTTAAAGCTAATAAATATAGAAGATATTGAATGTATTTATAGCGAAAATAAAGGGACTTATGCGTTTACCAACGAAGGAAGAAACTATTTGTTAGATGCAACTTTAGATCAGCTTGAAGAAGAATTAGAGCCAGATGTATTTTTCCGTATCAGCAGAAAATTCTATATAAATATCAATGCCATTAAAGATATCGTTAGTTATACCAACTCACGACTAGAAATTAAACTAAATCGTTTCAATGAGCAGCAAATTATAGTCGCTAGAGAACGTGTTAAAGATTTTAAAAATTGGTTAGAGTAGTTGTAGACTATGATAAACCATCAAATATACCACCAACAATATCTCCTAATATTTCTCCAATGCCTTCTGCGGAATCTCCAATGCCTTCTATGGTTTCAGCACCTAAGATGGCACCTTCCATACCAACTTCTATAAAAATGTCTAGCAAAAATAAATCTGGAAAACTTAACTCGCTATAGGTTTTAGATTTTGATTTGGCTTCCTTTTTCCATTTTGTATATTGCTCTTTATGTTCAATAACAACAGGTAAATTATTCTGTTCTGCCTGTAGAAGCGCATCATATATTTTTCGTTTTTCTATAGCAGATAATATATCAAATGCTTCAACTAACGCTTCAAACTTTTCTACTGCTTCAGGTGCTTTGTTATTATCTGGATGATAAATGGCAATTTCTCTTCGGAATGCTTTTTTTATGGTTTCAAGATTAGCAGACGTTTCAATTTTTAATAACTCATAATGATTATTCATAGTAATCAATGTTTGGTTTAGTGCATTAGTATGAAATAAGTATAATTTGTTACAAAATCAATTTTATCGGATGTTCTGTTATTTATATTTATCCGATAAAAGGTGTAACTTTGTGATATGTGGAATGTTACAACAACATATCAAAAAGATTTAGAATCTACGTTTACAAGGATATTAGAAAAGGTCAATGTTCTTAATGCAGCAAGACCATTGCCAAATATAGTATTGCAAAATATTAAGGAAGCATTTCTTATAGAATGGACATACAATAGTAATAGTATAGAAGGAAACACATTGAGTTTAAGAGAAACGCAGTTGGTGTTGCAAGAAGGTATAACTATAAAAGGAAAATCACTTAGAGAACATTTTGAAGCTAAAAACCATGAGACAGCAATCCATAAATTATATAAATTAGTAAACGAAGATTATGTCTTAAATGCCAAAGATATTTTAGATCTACATGGCTTGGTGCTGCGTTCTATAGAAGATGATCACGCTGGTCGTTTGCGTAATGCAGGCGTTCGTATTTCTGGTGCTAATTTTGTGCCGCCAAATGCGCGTAAAGTTTCTGATTACTTAGATGGTTTAATAGACTACGTAAATATAAATCCTCAAGGTTTAAACCCAATTGAGTTGGCTACAGTTTTTCATCATAAGTTGGTATGGATTCATCCATTTTTTGATGGTAATGGTCGTACTATTCGTTTGGCTATGAATTTACTTTTAATGCGATCTGGTTATCCACCAGCTATTATTCTAACTAATGATAGAGTAAAATACTATGCTGCATTAAACCAAGCTAACAATGGTAATTATGGTAAATTGATGTTGTTAATGGCTCAGGCTTCTGAGCGAACCTTAAATATTTACTTAAACGCTATTCCTGGTTCTGATAAAGATTACGACACTATTTCAAACATAGTAAAAGAACCCGAAATCCTTTATGGTCAAGAGTATGTGAGTTTACTAGCACGTCAAGGTAAAATTGATGCTCACAAAGAAGGTAGAAATTGGTTTACAACCAAAGAGGCGGTTCTTAATTATGTAAGAGAAAAAGGGAAATAATGATTTAAACATGAAGATAAAGCTTGTTATAGTTTTATCTTCATTTTGTGATTTAGATTTAAAACCTAATGCTGCGCGTTATACAATGCAATTGCTTTTAAATAATTTTGAGCACCTTGCAGACTTAAATCATGTACAAAACCATCTAATTCCGGATGATTGATCTCAACCCAATGCACAAGATCATTTACTTGATTTTCCCAAACATCCCAATTAACATTATCGCAATTTAGCTCTTCTATCCTTGTTATTTTTCCTGCTTTAAATTGAAACTCATAATTACAAATCATAGGATTATTCTTTAGAAATTCAAATTTTGAACAACTTATAGATACTGTAGCCATGATTGCTGTTTCAGATTTTTTTAAGGAAATTAGTTTGTAATCTGGCTTAAAAACAGAATCCCATTTAAATTGCTTATAATATTTTTCTTTTGTAAAATTTGTTATGTAGTCGCCATATACTGTGGTAAGACTGTCATCTATAACATTTTTAACTTGAAGAAAATTAGACGATTGAAAGCCGTCATAATATTTTTCTACAAGTTGCGTGTTGGTTATTTTGTTTTCAGAACATCCAATACTTATAAACACTATGAAGAGTAATACAAGTAACTTCTTTAGTTCTGACAATTTAATCTTCATCTGATTCATCTTTATCCTCAATTCTATTTTCATCAAAAGCAGAAGGCAATAATTTAGGGATAAACTTCACAAATAAAGGGAGCAGTAGCATGCCTCCTGGTAACATAAAAATGGCTAAACTAGGTATAGATTTAAATATGTCTAATAACTGTGTTTGAATTTTTTTCTGCTCATCATCGCTGAGGTTTCGTTGTGTCGATTGCGCTAACAACGTCATAGCTTCTTTACTTTCAGACAGTTCTTTTATTAACCGTTTGCTGTTACGCGTAATGAGTTTAGATACCACTTTGCTACTATTGTCGTAAAAACTTTGTGCTAAGTTTTTAGAACTTAAAAAGGCTACATCGTCTTTATGTTCGTCATAAAAAAGATTAATATCGTTAACCGATTGTGCTATAACGTCATTATCTAAAGTTAAGTCATTTTTTAATCGCAATAGGAATTCGCGTTCTTCAGTATCAATTATTTTATCTGACCAAGATGCCATACACACCAAATCAATAACATATAGTTTTTCAAAAGGTTCTGTAATTACAGATATAGCATCATTATAAGAGGGCAATTCTGAATTTTTATGTCTTATAGAATCTTCAAATAACTTTATAAGATTTTCATCATACTCTGTTTTTTCGGATTTATTATCAATTACCGAGAAAACTATAGTTTCTAGAGCAGATTCTAGTGTGTTTACGTAAGATTTAATATTTGTTTCCTCTTTAAGAAAACGTTGATATCCTAAAACATCCACAAATAAAAGTGCGTTAATTAAAAAATAATTAAAACTTTTTGAAATAAAATTGTCATCAATATGAATACGCTTATGGATCATCTTTTCGAGCAAACTATCTGGTGTTTTATCTCCAAATAATTCTTCAAAAAATGAACGCTTTTGAGCACTAATAGTTTTGTAATATCTAATAAGACTATCAACAAAATCTTCTTCAGGATTTACTTTGTTATAAATAAAATAATAGGTAAGAAGCAGATTGATTTTACAACGCTCCTCTTCAGTAAAATCAAAGGGTTTGACGATATCTAGGACTACTTTTATATTGCTTCCGTAGATAAATCCTGCTTGTTTTAAGCGATTGTAAAACTCATGATTATCAGTTTCAGAATACTTTGTTTTTGAAACTTGATTGAGCAATTTTTTTATCCAGCCATTAGCTGATGGATTCATAGCATCGTATTTGATTACACAAAGTTAAATTATTATGATGAAAAACAAGGAATTTATTTTTTTTGCAAATTTTTTAAAACCGCCCTTTACATTTTTTCGTAGGTAGAACAGAGACACAATTAATTAACAAATTCTCAAAATTATGAAAAAAACAAAATTTTTAATCGCAACAGCAATATTAGGTATTGCAACATTTGTTGCCATTGCTGCGGATCATATAGATGCACCTGCAGTACAAGGTGGTACAAGTGACATCACAGATTTTTATGCCTTTCAAGGTGAAGACACTGCAAACATTGCATTTGTAGCTAACGTACAAGGTCTATTAGGATCTGGTAGTGATAGCCAAAATGCTGCTTTTGATGAAAACGTATTAATAGAGTTTAATATAGACACTAATGGTGATGCTATAGAGGACTTAGTGATACAGGCAACACCAAGAGATGGTAAAATGTATTTCTTTGGACCAGTAGCTCCTTCGCAAACAGGTTTAAATAGTACAATTGCAACAACAACTCCAAATCAAGCTTCTGTAGATATCACAGCTTATGGTGAAGATGCAATGATTGGTAATGCTAACGGAATGAAATTCTTTGCAGGACCAAGAGATGATCCTTTCTTTATGGACTTTGCGCAATACGGACAAATTATTGGAGGAAACGCAACTAGTTTTAACAATCCAGGTACAGATACATTTGCTGGTACAAACGTAATGTCTATAGTTGTAGAAGTGCCAAAATCAATGATTGGTGGTTCAGGTACAATTAATACTTGGGTAGAATCTAAAAGAAAATAATAACAAAACTTAAAAACGAAAAGAGATGAAAATTAATAATATAAAACTTTTTGCCATTGCAATTTTAGTGTCAATGACGGCTTATAATTGTAGTGATGATGACGATGTAACTGTGCCAAGTGGTCCTGATTTTAGTGGAACATATACACAAGAAGACCAAATGGGAAGACCAGCTGTAAATACGGTATTTGTATCTAGCGGAATGAAGGATGCTTTTAATACTACGATACCTTCTGAGCAAGATGCAGCTTTTCAATCTATGTTTCAAACTAATTTAGAAGGATTAAGTCCTGCTTATAATGAACCAACAGATGCTAATGCATTAACATTAACGTCTGCTCAATTTACAGGTTTATTAGCCACTGATGTTCTTAATGTGTCTTTAGATGGTACTACAACTTTCTATGACGGAACAAATGTATTAACAGGTAGAGCTTTAGCTGATGATGTTATTACAGTAGAATTGTTACTGATTTTTGGTGGCGAAGATTTTTCAGAAAATCCAGGTTTATCAAATGATAATGTAGACGGAAATGATAAAGCATTTTTATCATCATTCCCTTACTTAGCTTCACCTTGGTAGGTAATAGATGTAAATATCTTGGAGTAAAGTTAGGGCTTTACTTCAAGATTATTTTTCAATTAAAAACTCAAAAATTTCAAATTATGATTATCAAAAAAATACTTCCTCTTATTTTATTAATCGCAGCATTTAGTTGTAACTCTAAACAAGTAACTAATGCAGAAGATTATAATAAATACATAACAACTACAGTGAGCCAAACTGATTTATTGGCATCAGCACAAATTTGGACAGATAAGCTAGAAGCTGCTCCAAATCAATTTCCGTATTTAGGAAAACGAGCAAGTGCCTACACACAATTATTTAATGCTACAGGTGATATTGATTATTTAATTAAAGCCGAAGACGATTTACTAGAAGCCATTAAAGTAACGAATGGTAAAACCACATCTTACCTAAAAAGTTTAGCTTCAAATTATGTGTCGCAACATAGATTTAAGGAAGCTTTAACCGTATTAGAGCAAGCAAAAGCAAATGGTGATAAAATAAATGGCACAAAAAAAATGCTGTTTGATGTGCATTTAGAATTAGGAAATTACATCTATGCACAAGCCTATTTAAAAGATATTAAAAACACATCTGATTTTGATTATTTAATACGTTTAGCAAAGTGGGAAGATCACAACGGTAACTTAGAAGGTGCTATTGAGAATATGGAAAAGGCGACTAAAATTGCCGAATCTTCAAACTTAAAAGGTATGAAACAATGGGCTTATACAAACTCAGCTGATTTTTATGGTCATGCAGGCGATTTAGATAAATCGTATAATTATTTTCTGAAAGCATTGGCGTTAGATCCTAATGATGCCTACGCCAAAAAAGGAATTGCGTGGATTATATATTCGCACGAAAACAATACTGAAGAAGCACTATCGATCTTAAACCATGTAACAAGTTATTACAAGGCGCCAGATTACGATTTGTTAAAAGCGGAAATTGCTGAATCGCAAAACAACGCGCAATTAAAAACAGAAGCACTAGAAAATTACCAGAAAGCGGTAAGTAACAAGCAATATGGCGACATGTACAATGGTTATAATGTTACGCTATACACAGACGATTTATCATTGCCAAAGAGAGCATTAGATCTCGCAAAAACTGAAGTGGCTAATAGGCCAACGCCACAATCTTATGATTTATTGGCTTGGAGTTATTTTAAAAACGGAAATGTAGAAGAAGCCATAGAAATTATAGAAACGTATGTTGATGGTAAGACGTATGAACCAGCAGTATTATATCACGTTGCGGAAATATATAAAGCAGCAGGAAAAACAGAAAAAGTAGAGCCTTTGAAGGAAGAGTTAATTGCAAGTTTGTACGAATTAGGCCCTTTAATGAAGTCAAAAATTCAAAGTTTATAAATTCAGAATGTTGAAGATATACGTTGTGTAATCTCCATAAAACAAAGCTGTGAAGTTTTTTAATATGAATTAAAACTTATATAAGAAAATCAGCTAATAATTTGTGGGGAAGCAAATTAAGTTAGTTGATTGGTTGCTAGCAAAAAAGATTGGTCTCTGATTAAGATTAATCAAATCATGAAGTTTCATGATGTTTTTGAGTTTTTTTGTTAGGTAAGCACCTGCTCGAAAGAGTAGGTGTTTTTTATTTTAAAGTTTTATTTGATCTATTATTCATGACAATAACAAGGACTCCAAAACTTATTTCAATAATGCCACCAGCGATTCCACCAAAATGAAAAGGTTGGTTTGAAATTAAAAATAATATTCCAGGTATTATTAATAATAATCCTAAGAGCCAATAAATCTTCATTCCATAGATGGACTGAAAAACTAAATACCTCACGCCAATTATCATCAGCATTACAGGAAAAAACCACAGTTCTTGTATTTGATAAATAGAATACGCGATAAATAGACCAATAAATAATATTGCAGTACTTTCAATAGCCAACTTGCCTAGAGGATTATCTTTATGGTGTTTTCCGCTTCTATTAAAAAGTTTTGCTAGTAATACTCCTAAAGGATAAATGAGCATTCCTCCTATAAAAAAAATCAAAAGACTTTTTTCTTTTGACAAATACAGTCCAGATAAACCGGAAATTAGCCAGATTATACCAGAAACTAATATACCTGTTCCGCCACATAAATAGGCAATTCGCATTTCTTTTTGAAATTCCTTAAAGTCCATCTAATTTGTATTTGAGTTGATTTTAAAGTTTTATAAAATGTGCAACAGGTGCTTGCTAGTATTGCTTTGCATATTTTAATGCTAAATTAGGAATTAGATCGTTAATAGAAAGTCCGTGAGGATTTTTCAAAGTAAGCATAAAGTGGCATTGAATTATACATGTTGATGTGCGTAGTGCTTATTACGAGCTGTTATTTGGTAATTTTTATAATACATAATTGATTTCCAATTTTACTATAAACTCCAAATGTAAATATGTCATTTTATTATGAGTAAATATGACAATATTTCATAATTACGACAAATTTACACAGAATAATGTGTAACAATCGCGATAAAATAAGATAAATCGATTTTGGTATTTAATTTGTTTATTGGTTATTGAAGTCGTAAAGATTTCAAATTTGAAATAATGTTTAATTTAAATTTTTTAATTATGAGCAATTTAGCAACTGTTCCTAAAAATGGAAGTTTAGCGAACAGCAATTCAAATCAAAACTTCCCAACTTTGTCAAATTGGTTAGATGACATCTTTAATAGAGATCTACCATCAGTATTCACTTCAAATTTTAATACTGGAATTACTTTGCCTAAAGTAAATATTAAAGAAACTGCCGATGCTTTTATGGTTGAAATGGCAGTTCCAGGTCTAAAGAAATCAGATTTTCAAATTGACCTTGATAATCAAGTATTATCTATTTCTACGGAAACAAAGGAAGAAAGTGAACATAAGGAAGAAAATTACACTCGTAGAGAGTTTGGTTACTCATCATTTAAAAGAACCTTTAATTTACCAGAAAGTGTAAACGATGAAAAGATTAATGCAAATTATGATAATGGTATTTTAAATATTCTTTTACCAAAAAAAGAAGAGGCTAAACAAAAGCCTGCTAGAAGTATTAAAATTTCATAATTGATTTTTAATTTTTTAGAGAAATATTAATTAGGATGCCGAATCTTTTTTGGCATCCTCTTAATAATAAGTTTAATTCTTTAAAATTATTTATTGTTATGCCAAGAAAGTTTAAATCTGGGGAATGGGTAACAGTAAAAGGAAAAATTACCTCTCCAAAAATGCAAGTTATCAAATATGTTCCGAAAGAGGATTCAATATTCGGTTTGATTGATAATGACAGTTATTTGGAATGTGTTTGGTATAAAAATGGTAAACGAAAATTAGAAGTTTTCCACCAAAATAGATTGATTAAAATGATAGAAACAGGTGGTTTGTTAAAAACATTTATAACAAACCCAAAGTTAAGTTTAACTCAAAAACTAAAGTGATGAAAAAGTATATTTTGTTGTTGATGGTTGGCTTGTTAAGCGTTAGTTGTAAAGGACAAGGAAATGAAACCACAAAAGTTGAAAAAGAAGAGAATAAGACTAAAATAGTAGAAGAGCCTGAAGGCACTTGGAAAGTTGATAAAGAATTTGATGAAAATGGAAATTTAATTAGATACGATAGCATTTATTCTTGGTCTTCCAATGATAAGTTTGATAGTCTCTCATTATCAGATAAAGATAGTTTAATGCAATCGTTTAAATCACGTTTTTTCTCAAACTATTCAGGATTTGAAAATCAAGGATTTGGAAGTATATTTTCTCAAGATTCCCTTTTTAGCAAACGTTTCTTCAATGATGATTTTTTCGGAAGCAATTTTGGTAATGACTTTATGGACATAGAACTTTTAAGACAGCAAATGATTGCAAGACAGAAAAAGTTTTTAGAAAAATATCATTCAGAATTTATTGAACCTGAAGACGAAAACTAGATAGTTTTCGTCTTTTATTTTTATAGCGGTTAATTTAGTGTGTTTCGATATGGTTTGTAACTTGTCTTAAACACCTAATTGGCAAATACGAACCGAATAGAAAGTCCGCGAGGATTTTTGTAGGTAGTATGGAACCTAATAATTAATTATACATGGTGTTGTACGTAGTTTTTTATTTCGGTTCAAGTTCGTAGCTCTTTAAAATTCCAGTATATAATTCCCACTCAATATCTTTTCCGTTTGTTATTTCAATTGGCAGTTTTTCAAATTTCGATAATATTTTGTTAATCCGTTTTAGAAATTCAGGTACAGATTTCGTATAGAAAATCCAAGAGCGAATATTGTCATTCGTATAAACAATTGTAAGAACAGATTGTAAGTCAGGTTCCAAATTTTTAATCAGAGCATCTTCCACTTTTCCCATAAAAATATTTTCCTCTGGTGTTGGAATTCCATTTTCCGTTTCCTTCTCAAACGTCCAAACGAATTCAACGTGTTCGGCATATTGTTTTGAATCGATAAGGTTTTTTAAATGCTGTCTTCCACGAATTATTACAGGCTTTCCATTATTTTCAGTTTCTCCGCCAAACCATGTGTCATTCAGTTCCAATTTATTCGCTTTTGATTGAGAAAATAACGAACCAAAATTCAGTATAAACATTAATGGTAAAGTCCTTTTCATTGATTTGGTTAAATTACGTACAACGGTTTTGTGTATGAGTTAGTTGCGTGGTTTAAGCACTAAATTTAGCAAATAAAAACCGAATAGAAAATCTGCGAGGACTTTTGTAAGTAGGCTTTAACTAGCAATAAATTATATACGGTGTTGTGCTTAGTGTTTTTATAATTTTTCTTTGAACCAATTAATTAATAACGTATTTAGCTCATTTTTTTTATTAGAAAACTTGTGGTCAGTTTTTATTTTCTCAAGCTTAAAATCATAATTTATTTTAGTTAATTTATCAGCTATTATATCAGCCTGATTAGGGTTCACTTGCTTGTCTTCAGTACCACAAAGAATAAGTAAACTTGCACTTTTATCTAATTCGTCAGCCCAATAAGCAACAGAACGTTTTTTTAGTTCTTCACTTTTATTTTCTTTATATTTTGGAATCAGTTTAGCACATACTAATTTTTCCATTTCAGGCCTTTCAATAATTAATTTTCCTAAATCAGATGGTCCATTTCCAATTACCGCGGTTTTAATTAGATTGCTGTTTTTTAGAGATAGGTAAGTCATCATTCCGCCTCTTGACCATCCAAACATTCCAATACGACTTGAATCTGCTTTATTAATTGTTTTAATAGTCTCCGTTAAATTTAGAACATCTTTAATGTCATTACCTCCAAACTCATCATTTTCTCTATAACAGCTGGCTATAACTAAATAATCTTGGTTTGCTAATTTTGAAGCCGATTGTATTAAAGAATGAAGTGTTTTTGCTTTAGCCATTTTTCCAACTTCTTTATTTCCTCCTCTATTAAAAATAACTACAGGGAATTTACCTTCTTTTTTAGGTTCCGCAATTATTCCATTCACTAGTAGAGAATCACTCTTATAGAGAATAACATAAAAATTAATGTTGTCTAAATATTTATAGTTTCTTGTTAAAGAATTGTTTTCAGATATGCTATTCCAAATTGGTGGTATTTCTGAAAGGTTTATTATTTTTTTAGATATAATAGCTCCATTTTTTAGATTGTATGAATTGTTATAGTCTTCAGCTCTAATTTTAGAATCTAGAATTGTATTCGTTAATGATTCAGAATTTTGATAAGATTTATAATACTTTGTTCCAAGTTTTAAACCAAAAAAAAGAAACACAATTAGTATTAAAATTCCGGTAGATATTACAATTCGTTTTATTAATTTCATAAAATAGTTCGTTTATATATGTGACGAATTATCTAGATTTTTGTTACAGTTTGGCCATCAAGCACAACGTGTTTGTGTATGAGTTAGTTGCGTGGTTTAAGCACTAAAGTTAGCAAATAAATAACGAATATAAAATCCGCTAGGATTTTCGTAAGTAGGCTTTAACTAGCGATGAATTATACACGGTGTTACCACACGTTTTTTATTCGGTTATTATTTTAATTCAGTTTTTTATTTTCTAAAATGTCAAATCCAAAAAGTCCTTGTCGAATTACCAATTCCACATTATTGTAGAAGTTCCTTTTTTCATAAAATTCAGATGAAAAGACTAATTCTTTTATTTTTCCATTATAATTAATTCTAAACGTTGGTGTTCGGACGTCAATTCTATATTTTCCTCCTGAAGCTAGTGAGGAAGTCCGAATAATTTCATACGATTCAGTTCTTGTATTTTGGTCAGCGAAATAATAATTCGATAACATAAAGATTGAGCAAGCAATAAATCCAAATCCGATTACATAATGCATTGCGGAATAGAGGTAAAGTCCAATTCCACTATATTCATAAGTGTTCTTATAATTCTTAAAATCGAGAATAAATGCAATTATTCCAATAACCATTATAATTCCGATTGGAATCATCAAATTGATAATGGTTTCTCTGTAAATATTAATTTCCCAAATAATTAAAATTGCTCCTAGAATGAAAATTACTGGGTAGAATATTTTACGTTGTTTTTGCGTCATTCTCAAATGTGTGGTAACGTGATTGTGTATGATTTCGTTGCGTGTTTAAGCACTAAAGTTAGCAAATAAATCACAGATAGAAAGTCTGCGAGGACTTTTGTAAGTAAGCTATAACTAGCAATGAATTATATAGGGTGTTGCGAGCAGTGTTTTACTCAACTTTTAATATTCTAATTATAATCTCCGAAAATTCTTTGTTCCAGAATTTATTATTGTGTCCTCCTTCATATTCTTTTGATTCAATGAACGATTTCGATTCCGCATACTTTGATTTTAGAAATTCAGCATCCTCTTTGAGTCCAAAAAATTCATCACTTCCGTATCTCAAAAATAGTTTAGGGTATTTTATATCTTTATCCCAATTGTTTGATTGAATATCGCCTCCGAAAGTCGAAAAACAAATATAAGTTCCAATTATATCAGGGTTTTTATTTAATAAACTCATTCCAAATCCAGCACCATTTGAAACTCCGTAAAAATATCGGTCATTTTTTCCACTGTTTTGATTGAAATTTTTTTCAACTTCAGTAATCAGCTCTTTAGTGAAATATAATTCGTGGTTTTTGAATCTATCAACTAAAAGTGAATCTTCTAATCTTGTTGGTTTTCTATCAACATATTCAAAGTTCCTATAACTTAAATGCACTTTTTTTCCGTCTCCAGTTGTGGTACTTGTGCTGTCTGCAATTTTATTATTTGAAAAACTTACAACAAAAATCAAAGGTTTAATTATTATATTGTCAATTAATGAATCCAATAAATTTTTCTTTTCCGTTAAACTGCTATTTCCATCAGTAGCGTAAATAATTGGATATTCTTTTCCATTGTCAAATCCTTTTGGTAAATAAACATTATGTTTTCGGTATTCATTCAAATGTTCACTATAAATTGAGTCAGTAAAAAAATTAGATTCTGAATTAGATGTTGATTTTTTAGATTGACAAGAAATTATAGATAAGCCTATAATTCCAATTATTAATATTTCGATTTTTCTCATAGATTGTTTTTTTTTGCATTGCTCACAACGCATTTGTATATGGTTTGTTGCGTGGTTAGGCACGTAATTTAGCAAATAAATACCGAATAGAAAATCCGTGAGGATTTTAGTAAGTAAGCTAGAACTAGCAATGAATTATATAGGGTGTTGTGTGCAGTTTTTTTTATTTCAGTCGTTTTTTAATCTCCATTCTTTGATGTAAAATTCTAACGATTTCTACAATTTCATTTTCAACTTTTCTGTAGAAAATCAGATGCGATTTAATTTTCGTTACGCGATAATTTTTTCGAGTTTGTTCAGCCGATTTTCCAATCAGATAGTTGTCTGCAATAAAGTCAATTTCTGCCATTATTAAATCGTAATATCTGTCTGCTTGTTCTTTAGACCATTTGTTAAGAGTATAAATCCAAATTTTATCTAAATCCTCAATCGCTTGTTGACTTATGCGATATTTGTTTTTACTCATAAGTGTTTACGATGTAATTCTTTCAAATGTTGTTTTGGGTCGAAATTTTCAACAAATCCGCTATTTTCTCCAACTTCGAGAGCTTTAATAAGTTCTCTTTCTTTTTTTTCTTCACGTTCTAACAAACGTAATGCGGAACGAATTACTTCGCTAACCGAACCATATCTACCAGAACTTACTTCTTCTCTGATAAACTCCTCAAAATGATTTCCAAGTGATATTGATGTGTTTTTTCCCATTTTGGCTATATTTTACTCAAATATACCAAATCTTGGTAACGTAGCCAAATTGCACACAACGTGTTTGTGTAAGATTAGTTGCGTGTTTTAAGCACTAAAGTTAGCAAATAAATCACAGATAGAAAGTCCGCGAGGACTTTTGTAAATTGGCTAAAACCAGCAATTAATTTTACACGGTGTTGGCAAATCATTTTTTTTTATTTAAAATATTTTTTTGATTTTTTCCAAATTTGATATTTACTGTGTTCGCCTAAATAGTAGTAAAATTTTCCATCTGGTTTAATCAGTATAAAATTACCATACCTTACTTCATAAGGGAAAAATAATTCTTTAAATAGATTATCTTTATCTTCTATCCAATTAATTCTATTATTATAATAATATTTTAGATTTTTGGATTCAGGTGAGTTTACCCAAAATTGATTTATATCAGCTGTCTTATGTAACTTTTTAAGATAGTCTTTGTCTAAAACATTCCAACTTGACCTTGAAGTTGAGTCTACTTGCTTTTCGCTTGGAAACGCAGTTAAATAATTTATTACAATATTTTGAGTGGAATCAATTTTTCTTTCGCTTATATCAGTCAAATAAGATTTTAGATTAGAAAAGGTTTTTTTGTCAAGTTGTCCGAATTTTTGTCTAGTAATTAATATACCTATTTGGGTAGAATCGTTTTCGAAATATAAATCCAAATTTTTGCTGTAGTCTTTAGTTTTAATAAATTCTTTTTGATTTATTTTTTCTCCAGCTTCGTTGTAGAAAACTATCGGTTTTTGTTGTCCGAATATTAAAGAGGTGAAAAAGAAAAATATAAATGTTAATCTCATAGTTTGAAGTTTTGTTCTAAATGTTCGCTAACGGTTTTGTGTATGATTTCGTTGCGTGTTTAAGCACTAAAGTTAGCAAATAAATCACAGAAAGAAAGTCTGCGAGGACTTTCGCAAGTATGCAAAAAGCCAGCAATAAATTATATACGGTGTTATCTGCTGGCTTTTCCCTTGCGGTTAAATTTCGATTACTTATGAGGTTCTAAATTTTGTTAGCCTTGAAATGAAAATGTAACTTATACTGTAACAAAACTTATATCTTTTCGTCTCTAAAATATAACCAACTACTAATTTGATGAAACGTATTCTTGTCATTGTATTATTATTTTTTATTTCATTAACTTTTATAAACTGCAAAAAGCATATTTCTATAGATTCTTATATAGAAGAACTAGCTTCAAAGGGTAAGTTTAATGGAAATATTTTAGTCGTTAGAAATGGAGAATCAGTATATGAAAACTCTTTTGGTTTTTCAGATGGCTCAAAAACGGTTAAATTAACAAAGGATTTTCGTTTCGATTTAGGTTCAGTATATAAAGAGTTTCCAGCAGTTTCAATCATGCAACTTCAAGAAAAGGGATTATTAAATGTAGAGGATAAACTTGATAAATATCTAATAGATTTACCTATTTGGGCTTCAACAATTTCAATTAAAAATTTATTGCAGTATACAAGTGGTCTTCCTCAAGTTGAATGGGATAAATATTTTGAAAAAAATGAACGAATTACTGATGAGAAAATTAAAGAAGATTTATTAAATATAAAAGAATTGGAGTTTAAGCCAGGAAAAGATTATTTATATACCAATCATAGTCCAATTTTATTGTCTCAAGTCGTAGAAAAAATTACAAATCAAACTTTTAAAGCCTATGTTAATCAAAATTTATTCATTCCCTTTTCATTGAAAAGTGCAGTTATTCATCCAGAAGCTCCTTATTTAGATAAAAATTTAATGGCTATTCCTTTTGATGATGATTACGAGGAAGATTCTTATAAAGTAACAATCTCAGGAGCTATTTTTAGTTTAACAGCTAACGATTTATATAATTGGATAGAAAACCTTCATACGTATAAAATTATAAATCAAGAATCTGTAAAATTCTTGTCTGAAGAAGCAGATTTTTTCGGAAATATTCAATCGCCTTTAGGTTCTGTAGAATGGAAAAATAATAGAATTATAGAACATTCTCATCACGGTTCCGCTGGAAATTATGAATGTATTGTAAGAAGATTTAATAACGATAAAGATGTATTAACTATAATAGTTCAAACAAATCAGAAACATAAAAATGTAGGTGATATTTCAGATGAAATTAAAAATATTTTAAAATTCAATTAAGTATCAAAAGCCTTACGTTAAAATTGATGTTTCGTAAGTTCTTTCCATTTGAAATTTAAGTTAGGAAGTTTTTTTAGCTTGCAGATAACGTGTTTGTGTATGATTAGTGGCGTGTTTAAGCACCTAATTTAGCAAATAAAAACCGAATAGAAAATCCGCTAGGATTTTCGTAAGTAGGCGAGAACCAAGCAATGAGTTATACACGGTGTTGGCAATAGGCATTATTTTTCAGTTATTAATTTCTTCAATTGTTCTTTCGCTCCTTCTCCTGGTCTATTTGCAAATCCGTTGATTAATTCTCCATTTGGATTATAAATCAAAAAGTGAGGAATTGTTTTTATTCCTAAATCTTCAATTACTTTAGAAACATTACCATTTTCGATAAAGTAATTTTGACTTTTTGAGATTCCATCCGATTCCATTGCTAATTTCCAATTTTCTTTTTTGTCGTTCAAGCTCAAATAGATAAACTCAATATTTTCTTTTTCTAATTCTTTTTTAAGTATTACAGATTTTGGCATTGTTTCTCTACAAGGCTTGCACCAACTTGCCCAAAAATCAATGTAAAGCCATTTTCCTTTATTATTATTTATAATATCAGAAAAAGTGATTGTATCATTTTTAATTGTAGTCAAAATCAATTTGTCAGACTTACTAAAATCCAAGTTGTATTTTTCTTGAATTTCTTTTATTTTTCTTTGATTGGTGGTATTTTTAATTAATTTGTTGAAATATTCTTCTTTGTCTTTAACTCTAAAATTTTGAGCAATTCCGTTGTAAACTATAGGTAAGAGAAAGTTTTTAGAAGTTTGGTTAAATCTTTTGTCATTTAAAATAGAATCAAATCGAACTCTTGAATCTATATAAAATGCTCCAGAGTTCATATTGTTCTCTTGAATAAAAGAAAGATTATATTTGGAAATATTGTTTAAGTAATCTCTGAAATATGAAAAATTCATTAAAGAGTCTGTCTTTGATAAATCTAAACTATAAATAATTTCGATATTTTCTTTATTTGAAAAAGATTTGTTTTTTTCTCTCCATTCTTTTATAGTTTTGAGGTTTTTGTGTTTTTCTAATAAACCAGTTAAAATTTCTTTGCGGTAAAAATAATTGTCTTCTGAAATCAGTTTTTCTTTTTGTAATGAATCTAAAAATTCAGTTTCTCTTTCTCCATCTTTAACTGCTTGTTGGTAAAAATCAATTGTAGTTTCTTCCATTGATTTCTCTTTACTTAATAAAAAACCAAGAAATATTTTGTGATGACTTGGGTATTTGTTGTCAAATAATTCTTTTAATCTATAATTATTATAGTTTAGTTCAATATCATTAACCTGACGATTTGTAATTTTAGCGATTGGTAATTTATTTTCATACTCAATAATAATTGTGTCTCCATTTTTTATGAGATAAGTATTAGGTATGGAAGAGTATGTATTACGAGTACTTATTTCCAAATAATCTCTATAATACGGTATTGTTAAAGTGTCTATTTCGTTCACTTTAGGTTTCCAAATACTGATATTGTTTTGTGAATCATAATAAGCAAAAGTCGGACTTTCGATAGGTGAATAAGGACCAGTTTTTTCATTCGATTGCTGTCCTATACTATCTTGTTTTATATAGTGTTTATATGATTCTGGTGCGTATTTTGAAATTAAAACAACCTGTTTTGGTTTCTTTTTTAATATTTCCTCCGCTTTCTTTTCGCTCGTATTCTTACAAGATATAAAAGTTAAAATCAGAAGTAGAATGTTTAATCTGTGTTTCATTTTCAGCTTGTTGCCAACGTGTTTGTGTATGGTTAGTTGCGCGGTTAAGCAACTAATTTAGCAAACTTTTACGAACCAGAGAAAATTCCGA
>NZ_CANMIW010000014.1 GCF_947498005.1 uncultured Winogradskyella sp. | reverse complement strand
CTAAAGAGAAAAAAGATAGATATCAGTATGACTGAAGAAAATCATTGTTACGAAAATGCCATGGCTGAGCGTGTAAACGGTATCTTGAAAGATGAGTTTTATCTCGACCAAACCTTTGATAACGTGGCTCACGCAAAAAGAGCAGCAAAAAATGCAATTAATTTATACAACGAAGTAAGATTACATTTATCTTTAGATTATAAAACACCGTATATAATTTATTGCAAGTTCTAGCCTACTTACGAAAATCCTCGAGGATTTTCTATTCGGTTTTTATTTGCTAACTTAGTTGCTTAACCACGCAACAAACCATATACAAACACGTTGTAGCCAATTCAACAAAACTGTAACAATTTTAAAATTATTTAGTCTTTAGACTATAAACCTAATTTTAAAAAAACATGAACAAATACATTACTCTCATCCTTTGTTTATCCTTTTTAGGATTTATCAACGCACAAGAACAAAAATCTCAATCTTTTTTGAAAAAAAATAAAACTATTGATTCGCTTTTGCAGATTAGTTATGAAAGAGAAATTTTTAATGGCAATGTATTAATTACAAGAAATGATTCTCTTGTATATCAAAAATCATTCGGATACACAGACGGTTCTGGACAAACTAAACTCAAAGAAAATTCTATTTTTAATATAGGCTCAATTGGAAAAGAATTCAATGCAGTTTCTATTGTAATGTTAATAGAAAAAGGAAAATTACAATTTGATGATAAACTATCTCAATTTGACTTGGATTTGCCTGCTTGGTCAGAAAAAGTTACCATCAAGCATCTTTTAAACTACGTTAGTGGGATTCCACAAATTGATTATGATAATGTAAAAAATGAGAAAAACATTTTAGAAGACTTACAATTATTACCCGGTTTACTATTTGAACCTGGTACAAAGTACAACTATAATAATAATAGTATTTTTCTACAGAAAAGGATTATTGAAAATGTTACAAAAAAATCATATCAAGAATTTGTAACAGAAAACATTATTATCCCTTTAAAAATGAAAAATGTTGTATTTGACCCTAATTTATATTATCCAAATAAAACAAGATGTTTTGATGTAGACAAAATTTCTTGTGATGAATTTTCTTCTAGTAAAGATAGGTTATGGATATCAATAAATGATTTAAATAAATGGATTACTGCTCTACACAACAATAAATTAATTTCTAGAGCCTCTCTAGAACTACTATTAAAAAATCAGTATTTTAAAAACAAAGAATCCAGTCTAGGTATATCTCAAAATGCATTTTCATTACATCTTCATGGCGGTCAATCTTGGCAATTTGAAGCAGCCTTTATGAGTGAATTAAAAAATGACCTTAATATTATTTTAATGTCTAACAATAAAAGTAAAGGCTTTGAAATAATCCAATCTATGCATAAAATAATGAAAGGAAAGTCATTTAACTTACCCAAAAAATCTATCTATAGACAAATTCGTAATAAATGCCTTGAAAATATTGATTTAGGAATTCAGTATTACTATGACTTAAAAAAAGACAATTTAGACATTTATGATTTTGCTAATCCAAATGAATTAAATGGACTTGGGTATGATTTATTAGCTGAGAAAAAAATAATTGAAAGTATAAAAATATTCAAATTAGCTGTTTCTGAATTTCCAGAAAATGCAAATGTATATAACAGTTTAGCAGAGGTTTATAATACAAATAAACAATATGAATTGGCTTTGTTAAACTATAAAAAGTCATTGGAGTTGAATCCCAAAAACACAAATGCCGAAGAGATGATTAATGAGATACTAAAAAAATAACTGGCTACAACACCGTATATAATTTATTGCTAGTTCTAGCCTACTTACGAAAATCCTCGCGGATTTTCTATTCGGTTTTTATTTGCTAAATCATGTGCTTAACCACGCAACAAAACATATACAACAACGTTACCTGCAAGCTGAAAACCGAACTTATGAAAAAAATTGGAACAATAATTTTACTGCTGATTTCAATCAACTCAATTGGACAAAACCTCGTTGAATGCGGAATTGATAATAATCCGAAACTCACTCAAACGGAATCTGAATTTCTGACTGAATATATGAAAGACGAACAGCGGAAAAATCATGATTTAACCGACAAGAAAGTGATTTTTGTAACTGGAAATAGTGCTCAACAATTCGGAACGAAATCGGAATATTTTGACCAAATAAAAGAATGGAATGAAAACGGAAATAAAATTGCAACTTGGATTGTCGAACTGAATGAAAATGAACGAAAAATATCTGGAGGATATGATGTAATAATCACATATTGGGTTAAAAATTTGACAAAAAAAAGAAAGAAGAAAATTATAAACGAAATAAAAGCCAGCAGGTAACACTGTATATAATTTATTAAATCATAAGAGCTTACGATTTAAAATTCCTGTGGATTTTTTTTTACAAGTTCTTAAAAGTTAACTAAATTAGTTACTAAAAACACATAAATAACTATACACAAAACCGATTTGTAAAATAAAATAATGATGAATAAAAATCCAGAAAAACCTATTACAGTTCCTCAACAAGCCATTTGGAATCCATCACAAAATGAATGGGAACTTGGAGCAAAAAATGAACAAGGCAATTATGTGGGCGAATGGAAATGGTGGCTAGCACCAAATGGACATCTGTGTTGCCATACGTTCTTTGATGACAATGGACAAATACTAAGTTTCAAAAGGTTTCATCCAAATGGCGAAGTTTCTAGATACGGAACTTTTGAAAATGGAGTACAAGTAGAAGATGTTTATTTAAAATCATCAGAACCTACTTCAGAAGTATTTGCATTTGGAAATTCGGAAGACAAAGTTTTTAAAGCAGTAAAGAAAGCTGGATCTCCAGTTCGTTTTGATTACTATGACAAGAATGGAATACATTTAAATCCTACTATCGTACAAAAAGAATTAATTTCAGTAGAAGATGAAAACATTTCAGAATCTGAAATTACAAATATCTTTGAAACCATTTTTGAAAACGGTAAAAGTTTTTTGAGAGGGCAATTTGATAAGCAGTTTATTAATGAAACTATCATTCCAATCTTATCAAAAAAAACGAATGAAAAAACAATAAATATAACAGATGTAGGTGGCATATTTATGCATTTAGCCAAACAAGCAATAGATACAAAAAAAGATATTGTATTTCATGATGGAGATCTTCATTTAAGTAATTTACATTGTTTAGAACAATTGGAAATAGGAGTATTTATAGTGCATGGAAATTTAATAGTTGATGGCAGTATTTCTATATTAGATGATCTAATGCAATTACTCTTTGTTACTGGTAATGTAACGGCAAACAATGTAGTTACAAGCGGAATGCTTTTTATCTTTGGAGACTTAACTGTTCACAATTGCCTTTTGGGAGATTATAATGATGGGTCTGCGATGATTGGTGGTAATTTAAAAGCCAAATTCTTTTTCCCAGAAGATTACTTTTTTGAAGTTTTAGGTTCGGTTAACTTTACGTACGCATTTGGTAATTCATGGCGATTAAACCAAGACGAATTGCCCGAAGTATTTAATTATAATGAGAAAAAATTATCAGAATTTATTCCATTATTGCATGATAATATTCATGAAGCTTCTTCTTTTAAGGAAAACAAGAGTTTATTAGATAATAATTGTTCTGAAAGTGACTTATTTGAATACATAGACTATAATGAATTTAAGAGTTATGTAAGAGCGAATAAACCTGTTTTTAAAGTTTAAATACAATTCCCAACACAGAAAACAATCTATTACTAACTTTTTGAATAATTCAAACCATATAACATACTAAAATTATATATATATAATATAGGTCAGTGATCACTAGGCTCAGAATTTTTGTTAGCAATAAAACCCGTTGCTATTATTATTTTGGAACAGTCATTTCAAATAACATAGAAAGCCTCAATCATACATTTGTTTGAGGCTTTTTGGTTTAAAATAAGTACAACTGTAGAGGAATTTGTCACTCCGAACGAAGCATGAGAAATATTCACATCCTATTTTTCTGAAGAACTACTCATAAAATTACAAGAGCATCAAATTGGTTTAATAGAAAAGGACATCACGGAAATAGTACCTATGTATTTACTTTAACAATGCTATAATTTCAGTAAATCCTTTTGATTCCGCATGATTGAACGCTGTTTTTCCTTCAACATCTTTAACAGTAGTATCTGCATTATGCTCTAATAACAATTTTACAACAGCGGGTTTGTTGTACTGCGAAGCAAAATTCAATGCTGTTGTTTTATTATTATTTACAGCATTTACATCTGCACCATTAGCCAACAACGTTGTTGCTAAAGCCATATTCCCTTTAAAGCTTACACCTATTAATGCAGTATTACCAGAACCATCTTTTGCATTAATGTCTGCCTTATTTTCAATAAGAATGTTCGTCGCTTCTTCATTATCAAAGTAAGTGGCTAAAATAAGTGGCGTAAAACCTCTAGCATCTTTCTCATTAACTAAATTAGGATTAATACACATCAACGCTTTTAGGCGGTCCATGTCTCCTACTCTTATAGCTTCAAAAAAAACATCTGTATCCTTTTTCATTTTCAAAAATTTTTAAAATAAAAAGGAACGTCCATTAGTCCATTCCTTTTTAAATCAATGTTTATAATAGTTTATATATCAAAACGATTAGCGTTCATTACTTTAGTCCAAGCCGCAGCAAAATCTGTTACAAACTTTTCTTTACTATCATCTTGCGCATACAACTCTGAATACGCACGAAGTATAGAATTAGATCCGAATACTAAATCTACACGTGTAGCTGTGTACTTAACTTCGCCTGTATGACGGTTTTTAATTTCGTAAATACCATTATCTAGTGATTTCCATTCGTAAATCATATCTGTAAGATTCACAAAGAAATCGTTAGTAAGAGCGCCTTCGTTTTCAGTAAACACACCATGTTTTGTTCCACCATAATTGGTTCCCATTACACGCATTCCTCCTATTAAAACTGTCATTTCTGCTGCTGTTAATCCGAGTAACTGCGTTTTATCTAATAACATTTCTTCTGGACTCACAACGTACTCTTCTTTCTGGTAATTTCTATAACCATCTGCCAAAGGTTCTAATGATTCAAACGACTCAACATCTGTCATCTCTTGTGAAGCATCTCCTCTACCTGGTGCAAAAGGCACATTGATGTCCAATCCAGCATTTTTAATAGCTCTTTCTACTCCAACATTTCCAGCTAATACAATAGTATCTGCAACACTTATTCCAAATTCTGAAGCAATTGGTTCTAAAATAGATAATACGTTTTGTAATTGAGCAGGCTCGTTTCCTTCCCAAGCATTTTGAGGTTCTAGTCGAATGCGCGCACCATTAGATCCACCTCTAAAATCTGATCCTCTATACGTTCTCGCACTATCCCAAGCTGTAGACACTAACTCAGAAATTGTTAAATCTGTACTGGCAATTTTTGCTTTTACCGCATTTACATCGTAATTGTAATTTCCTTTAGGAATAGGATCTTGCCAAATTAAATCTTCTTGAGGTACATCTGGTCCAAACCAACGGTCTTTTGGTCCCAAATCACGATGCGTTAACTTAAACCAAGCACGAGCAAAAGTATCAGAGAAATATTCGAAATCATTCATGAATTTTAATGAAATCTCTCTGTAGATAGGATCCATTTTCATGGCCATATCTGCATCAGTCATCATTGGATTATGCTTAGTTGTTAAATCTTCAACATCTACAGGCTTATCCTCTTCTTTAATACTTACAGGTTCCCACTGATCTGCTCCTGCAGGACTTTTTCTAGATTCCCACTCATGGTTAAATAACATTTCAAAAAAGCCATTATCCCATTTTGTCGGATGCGTTGTCCAAGCACCTTCTAAACCACTCGTAACTGTATATCTCCCTTTACCAGATTTTGTAGGATTTGCCCAACCCATACCTTGTGCTTCAACATCAGCACTTTCTGGATCTGGTCCTAAAATACTTGCATCGCCATTTCCATGTGTTTTACCTACTGTATGTCCACCAGCTGTTAAAGCAACAGTTTCTTCATCATTCATTGCCATACGCTTAAAAGTTTCACGTACTTGTTTAGCTGTCTTTAATGGATCTTGTTTACCATTAACACCTTCTGGATTCACATAGATTAATCCCATTTGCACAGCAGCTAAAGGGTTTTCCATAGTATCTGGCTTATCAACGTTACCATAACGCTCATCACTTGGCGCTAGCCATTCTTTTTCTGCGCCCCAATATACATCCTTTTCTGGGTGCCAAATATCTTGACGACCAAAAGCAAAACCGTAAGTTTTTAGTCCCATACTTTCGTAAGCGATTGTACCAGCTAAGATGATTAAATCTGCCCAACTTACTTTATTGCCATATTTTTTCTTAATAGGCCATAATAAACGTTTCGCTTTATCTAAACTTACGTTATCTGGCCATGAATTTAACGGTGCAAAACGTAGATTACCTGTTCCTCCACCACCACGTCCATCAGCTAATCTATAAGATCCTGCTGAGTGCCAAGCCATTCTAATCATTAGTCCTCCATAATGTCCCCAATCTGCAGGCCACCAATCTTGAGAATCGGTCATAAACTCATGTAAATCCTTTTTAAGAGCATCTACATCTAATTTTTTTAATTCTTCGTGATAATCAAAATCTGCACCTAAAGGATTCGTTTTTGAATCGTGCTGATGTAAAATATCAAGATTTAATGTATTTGGCCACCAATCTGTAACCGTCTTTTCAGTAGTTGTAATTGCCCCTTGCATAAAAGGACATTGACTAATATCTGAACCGTTATGGTGGTTTGCTTCTTGATTTTCCGCATGTATAGGATCAGCAGAATCGTGGGATGATTTTTCCATATTTTATATTTTTTACTGTGTTTCTTCGATAAAAATATAAAATAATGTCCGATGAGTTAAATTTATCATATGATAATATCCAATATTTCAATAGCCAAAAACTATTGACATTTAAAAAATCATAGTTTAACGCGATAAAATTGTGATGTTTTTAAGAGTGTATGTCAATATATTTTTGTAACTTTTCTTAAACATTAAATACTAATAAATATGAGCACTTCAGAATATACAAAAGTTTATCACGGGAATTTTATTTTAGCAACTCGCATAAAAGATGAGTTGGAAGTTGGAGGTATTGTACCAATTATTAAAGACGAAGGCGAATCGCAACGATTAGGTGGCCAAGGATCAATTAGTAATGGTATACAAGAGATTTATGTACACAATGATGAATTAGAAAAAGCACAGGCTATAGTTACTCGTGTGGAAGCTGATATGGAAGCTTCGGCTTCGTAAATGCAACAATTAAGAAATAAAAAAAGCTAGTGTTCTATAACACTAGCTTTTTTTATGATCAATTTGTAAAATGACATTATGCATTCACTGCATACATCTTTTCACGTTGTTCTTTTATTTTCTTATCATTCATGTATTCATCAAACGTCATGTAACGATCAATAACGCCATTTGGAGTTAATTCTATAATTCTAATACCAACGGTTTGTGCAAACTCATGATCGTGTGTTGTTAATAATAAAGTCCCTTTAAAGTTCTTTAATGAATTGTTAAACGCCGTAATACTTTCTAAATCTAAGTGATTAGTAGGTTCGTCTAACATTAACACATTAGCTCTCATCATCATCATTCGGCTCAACATACAACGTACTTTTTCGCCTCCTGATAACACATCTGAAGTTTTTAAAGCTTCTTCTCCACTAAAAATCATTTTTCCTAAAAATCCTCTAATGTTTACTTCTTCGCGTTCTTCTTCAGTTTGTGCCCATTGACGTAACCAATCTACTAATGATAACTTATTGTTGAAAAACTCACTGTTATCTAAAGGTAAATACGATTGGGTTGTTGTAACTCCCCAAGCAAATTTACCCGAATCAGCTTCTTCGTAACCATTTAAAATTTGATAGAATGCACTTGTTGCTCTAGAATCTTTTGAGTAAACGACGACCTTATCTCCTTTATTAAGATTAATATCAATATTTTTAAATAAAACATCGCCTTCTAAACTTGCCGTTAAACCCTCAACATTTAAAATTTGATCTCCAGCTTCACGATCGCGCTCAAAAATAATCGCAGGATAACGACGACTAGAGCGTTTAATTTCAGAAATATTTAATTTATCAATCATCTTCTTTCTACTCGTTGCTTGCTTAGACTTAGCAACGTTAGCAGAGAATCTTCTAATAAAGTCTTCTAATTCTTTTTTCTTTTCTTCAGCTTTTTTGTTTTGTTGTGCGTGTTGTCTTGCTGCTAACTGAGACGACTCATACCAAAACGTATAATTACCTGAGAAATGATTAATTTTTCCGAAATCTATATCTGAAATATGTGTACAAACAGCATCTAAGAAGTGCCTATCGTGAGAAACAACAATAACACAATTATCATAATTGGCCAAGAAGTTTTCTAACCAAGAAATGGTTTCATAATCTAAATCATTGGTAGGCTCATCCATGATTAATAAATCTGGATTTCCAAATAAAGCTTGTGCTAATAATACACGTACTTTTTGCTTACCATCTAAATCTTTCATTAAGGTATAATGGTAATCTTCCTTAATACCTAAGTTAGATAACATGGCTGCAGCATCGCTATCTGCATTCCAACCATTCAATTCTTCAAACTGAACTTGTAATTCTCCAATTTTTTCTGCGTTTTCATCTGTATAATCTGCATAAAGTGCATCAATCTGAGATTTCAAATTATAAAGTGGAATATTACCTTTTAATACGGTTTCTAAAACAGTATCATCATCATGTTTATTATGGTTTTGCTCTAAAACAGACATGCGTTTACCAGGCTCTAAATGAACACTTCCCGAAGTCGGATCCATTTTGCCTGCAATAATTTTTAAAAACGTCGATTTTCCGGCACCATTAGCACCAATAATTCCATAGCAATTACCATTATTAAATGTAGTACTTACTTCATCAAAAAGTACGCGTTTTCCGAATTGGACCGAAAGATTAGAAACTGATAACATAATTTATAACTTTATTCTGTTGACCTTAGAAATATTAAGGTGTTTTTTGAATTTGCAAAAGTAGAAAATTAAACACAAATTCTGCCATATTACATTACTAGGAATCATAAATAATGTAAAATTCTATCATTTTAGATATTAATTGATAACAAAAACTATTAAGGACAAAGTTTTAACAAGCTTTAACCTGAACCTTTAACGACACAAAAACCTGATTAAAAGCTATTTATGCCTCACGCAATTACCTAAAGTTAAGTTTTAACGAGGTATTAACAAGACTTAATGACATCAACCTATATTTTTGTTAGACTTAATAATTCATATTTTTATGCTAACTCGAAATATTGCAATTGCTATAATATTGTTGTCTGTCACTTTTGGATGTCATTTTAAAGGTGGAAGCAATAGTGAGCATGCTTATATTGGTGGCGAAATTATTAATCCAAAAAATAAGAGTGTCGTACTTTTTAATACCAAAGGCGAGATCGTAGATTCCATTACATTAGATAAAAACAACAGATTTCTTTACAAAGTTGATAACCTAAAATCAGGACTTCATTCCATTACGCACGGTGGCGAATATCAAATGCTATTGTTAGAACCTAACGACAGTATGATGATTCGTTTAAACACGTATGATTTTGATGAGTCTCTTGTATTTACTGGTAAAGGTGCAAAAAAGAATAATTACCTAATTAAGACCTATTTATCGAATGAAGAAGAGGCAAAAAAACTGGTAAAATATTCTAAAATGGAACCAGAAGACTTCTTTGATTTTGTTGAGAATAGAAGAGAGAATCAATTGAAAGAGTTTCATGAGTTTTTACTTGATAATGACGAAACAGAATTCTTTAAATCTATTGTAGAAGCGAATATCAATTACAATACTTATGCTGATAAGGAAATTTATCCATTCGCTTATTTTGGGAGTAATAAAATGATTCACATTAAGGATCTACCTGAAAATTTCTTTAATCATAGAGAGAATATAGACTACAACGCTAATTACTTAAGTCACTTTTTTGCATATAATAGATTTCTATTTTCTAACATAGATAATCTTGCCATTTGTAAGTACTATGAAGCTAATCCTTATCATAGCAAGTTTAATAGACACGCTATGGAATATAATAAAACGAAGCTAGATTTAATAGATAGTATCATTACAGATACAACCATAAAAAATAACTTACTAAAATATAAAGCAAGAGAGTATATTAGTAACAATCACACAGAGGATGAAGCTGATGAATTATTACATTATTATTTAGCAAAAACTACAAATAAGAAAGACAAAACGTATATGAAAGAGTTGGTGTCTTCCTTAAAACTACTAAGACAAGGTAATACGCTACCTAATATTGAATTGGTTGGCTACAATGACACGCATCATAATATCGATTCTATTATAAAAAAACCATCGATTATTTATTTTTGGGCGTCTAATTCTAAAGCGCAATATAGAAATAGCCATCATGTTGTAGAGAAATTGAAATCGAAATATCCTAATATGGATTTTATTTCAATTAACGTAAATGATAATGACGATAAATTTTGGAAAAAAATCATAGATAATTACAACTTCTCAACAGAAAACGAATTTAAATTTAAAAATTCTAAAGCAGCTAGAAAAAAATTAGCCGTGAATTACCTTAACAAATCTATAATTGTTGATGAAAAGGGCATTATACTTCATCCAAACACTAATATTTTTAGCCCAGAGTTTGAAAGTACCCTCGACAATTTATTACAAAAAAAACATCTTGTCGCTAAACAAGATGCTTTTTAAACTGTTATAAAAATAAGTTTAGTTTCCTTTGTTATAATCAGCCAAGAATTTAGCTAATCCTGCATCTGTTAATGGATGCTTAAGTAAGCCTGTAATAGAACTTAATGGACCTGTCATTACATCTGCACCTAACTTTGCACAGTCAATTACGTGCATTGTATGACGTACTGATGCAGCTAAAATTTCAGTTTCAAAAGCATAGTTATCATAAATATGACGGATTTCTGCAATTAGATTTAATCCATCTGTAGAAATATCATCTAAACGTCCAATAAAAGGAGAAACATATGTTGCACCAGCTTTTGCTGCTAATAAAGCTTGACCAGGAGAAAACACCAAAGTAACGTTTGTCTTTATACCTCTATCAGAAAAATACTTACATGCCTTAATACCATCTTTTATCATTGGTAATTTAATTACGATCTGGTCATGCAACTCTGCTAAAGCCTCACCTTCTCTTACCATGCCTTCAAAATCTGTAGAAATAACTTCTGCAGAAACATCACCTTCAACAATATTACAAATATCAACGTAGTGCTTTAATATATTGTTAGTACCAGTAATACCTTCTTTTGCCATTAATGATGGGTTCGTTGTAACACCATCTAAAATACCCATATCTTGAGCTTCTTTAATTTGCTCTAGGTTCGCAGTATCGATAAAAAATTTCATGTTATGTTGTTTTATATTATTATAAAATAAGTTGCTGCGAATTTACAACTTATAGCCTAATTTATAGAAATGATTTTCAGAATATATTAAAAAGAAACTATTAGTAATTCATCATTGTTACTCAACTATCAACAAATAGCTTTTAATAGTACTATAATTACATAGAATTTCAGAATCATCTTGGAAATCCCTAAAAGGACCATCAACATCTAAATATACCGTAATTCTATAAGTGCCTGATACTTCTGGTATGCCTTGTAATTTTAAAGTTCTGTAATTAACGACGTATTCCATACCTAGAGGTAAACCTTTAACATCAAAATAATAATCGTAATCATCATCTCGTGGTTCATTATTTATTTCAGCCTTAAGAGATGTGTAGAAATAACTATCTACTGTTGTAATAGGAAATGATTTATTAGGAAGTTCTGGTTCTCTTGGAATAATACAACTTAAGGTGTCTTCACAACCAAAAAATAAAATACAGAATAATAACGGAAGAATGTAATTTGATTTCATAATAGCTTATTTGAAAACCTAAGTCACAATAAACATACCAAATCTATAACTTATAATGATTCATCAACATCTTTTCGTAAACCGTATCTGGAAGAATTCGTTTTAAAACAATTGAAAATTTTTGCATAAAAACACCAACCTTATAATGAATTTTAGGGTTTTTACTTTCAATAATCTTATAAATAGCTTCTGCCATCTGTTTTGGATCACTACCACTATCTACGTGTTCATCCATCATACTTAAAGTTTTACCATAAGTTTCTTTGTAAGGTGAACTTTCTAATGCTGGTGCATGGTAACGACCTGCTGCTATATTCGTGGCAAAATCGCCAGGAGCAACGTTAGTCATGTTTACATTAAAACCTTTTAATTCCATTCTAAAGGCTTCCGTTATTAACTCTAATGCGCCTTTGCTTGCACTGTAAACACCTCTATAAGGTAATCCCATATAACCTGCAATTGAGGTAACATTTATAATTAAGCCCGATTTTTGTTTGCGCATCGATGGTAAAACAGCTTTAATTACATTTATTGGGCCAAAGAAGTTGGTTTCGAAATTTCGCTTTATTTCTTCGTCTGGTATTTCTTCAATTGGACCTGTAATTCCTGCACCTGCATTATTAATAAGTACATCAATTTTAGATTCTATAGAAAGCACATCAAAAACACATTTAGAAATTGTTTCTGGTTGAGTAACATCTAAAGCTACAATAGGAAATTTACTATTAGGATAATTATTTGGATTTCTACTAGTACCATAAACTTTAAATCCTTTGGTTTGAAGAAACTCACCAACCGATTTTCCTATTCCAGAAGAACCACCTGTTATTAAAACAACTTTAGACATAATGCTTTTTAAATTACAAATTCGAAAATACGAATTCCAAAATTACTATAGATTAAAAAGACGCTTCATTGTCATATAAAGCGTTACTTAGAAAACGTATAACCCTAAATTAAATAAGAATTTTAAACTATTTGTAAAACAAAAAAATCTCATCAGCCAAGGCTTTTAAGATTTGAGTTTAGGGTACAAAAAAAGGCAAGCTACCTACATCACACCGCTACAACCGTTTACCTTTGCTGCGTTCCCGCCCTGGAGGATTCAACAGGAGCTGGTTGTGTAGGACTTGCCGGCTGCAAAGATACAACCTTTTCAAACTTACACAACGATTTATTTAGATTTTTAAACTGAATTTAATTTAATAACTTGCTAAAAAATAATAACCAACTTATGTTAGCATCTAAATATTTCATTCTCTTTACTTTAACAATATTAGTATTAGGTTGTGGAGAAAATAATTCTTCAAATAAATCTAGTTTATCTATAAAAACGAATGAAAAATCATTGATGTCTGGCGACACATTAAAATTATCTATAGATAACCCAGAAAAATTAGAGATTTCGAAGGTTAGTTATCAACTAGATGGTCAGCCAATTGAAAACAATACAGTTTTAAATGGTGTAACTTTAGGTAGTAAAACCATTACCGCGAATGTAACAATTGGTGACAAATCAGAAACCATAACAAAACCTGTTGTTGTTTACAATAATGTAATCCCAACAATATACACTTATGAGATTGTAAATACATTTCCTCATGATATTACCTCTTATACACAAGGACTAGAATTTTTTAATGGCGATTTATACGAAAGTACTGGTCAAAAAACAGAATCTAAACTTAGAAAAGTAAATTTTGAAACAGGAGAGGTTTTAAAAAACATCAATTTAGAAGACCAATATTTTGGAGAAGGCTTAACAGTTTTAGACGATAAAATCTATCAACTAACATGGCAATCTCAAAGAGGTTTCGTTTACGATGTAAACAGCTTTGAGAAACTGAGTACATTTAATTACGGAACAAGTAAAGAAGGTTGGGGAATTTGTAATGACGGAAAAACGTTATATAAATCTGACGGAACAGAAAAAATATATTTACTAGATCCTGAAAATCTTACTGAAAAAGGACACATTGAAGTTTATACCGAAAAAGGTAAAATCCCTAGAATCAATGAGCTAGAATGGATTGATGGTAAAATATTTGCCAATATCTATCAAAGAAATGGTGTTGCTATTATAAACCCAAAAACAGGTGGTGTTGATGGTGTTATAAACTTTAAACCGCTAAAAGCGCTCGTAAAACAACATGCAGATTTAGATGTGTTAAACGGAATTGCCTATCATCCTGAGCGTAAAACAATTTTTGTAACAGGAAAAAACTGGGATAAACTTTTTGAAGTAAAAATTACTGCGCAATAATTATTAGACTTCACTCACTGAAAAGACGACTTTACTCATTGTAAGTTTTATATAACGACTAACTTTTGGTTCTTTGATGTAAATCATAGAAACCATGAGAAAAGTTATTACCATTAGTATACCAGAGCCTTGCCACGAGGATTGGAATAAAATGACACCTAAAGATAAAGGACGTAATTGTGCTGTATGCGATAAAACTGTTGTAGATTTTTCAAAACAAACAGATGAGCAAATCATTAAATCATTAGAATTTAAAGGCAACCTGTGCGGAAGGTTTAAAACCGAACAAGTCGATAGAGATATTGTATTAGCCAGAAAGAATAAAAATAATTATTTGTCTTGGGTAGCTTCTGGCCTATTTGCATTTTTGGCAATAGGGAACCAATATATGTATGCGCAAGGCGCACCAAAATCTATTAGAACAGAAACAACAATAAAACCAGTGATTAATGGTAGAATAGCTACCTCTATATTAGCCATGCACAAAATTTACGGCAAAGTTACGGAAGCGGATTTAGGTACACCTATGGCAGGTGTTTCTATCGTCGTAAAAAGTACTAACCAAAAAATTGAAACTGATTTTGATGGAAAATACACCATTGAAGTAAAAAAAGGCGAAATACTTATCTTTAGTTATTTAGGTTTCATCTCACAAGAAATAAAAGTTGAAAACACAAAGCATATCGATATTAAGCTTCAAACAAATGAAATGGAAATTCTAGGTGAAGTAAGTGTAGTTGCTGGTGGTATTAAAGTTTATAACCATAATACTCCTACAGATCCGATTTCTATTAATAATCAATTAACAAACGATTCAAAAAAAAGAACCACAATAGGCAAATTCTTTTACAGAATAAAAAGGTTATTTAACAAGAAATAATATCTTTAAGCATCAAAAACTGAAGATGCAAATATTTGAAAAAACCATAACGGTTTCAGAAGATGATATAGATGACCTTAACCATGTAAATAACGTTCGTTATGTACAATGGGTTCAAGACATAGCAAAGGATCATTGGCTTGCATTTGCTACACAAGATATCCTAGCATCTTACTCCTGGTTTTTAGTAAATCACTTTATTGAATATAAAAGTCAGGCATTGTTAGGCGATACAATACATTTAAAAACTTATGTTCCTTTAGTTGAAGGCGTATCTACCATAAGACATGTAGAAATCACTAATGCAAACACCAAAAAATTGATAGTAAAATCTAAAGCAAAATGGTGCTTAATAGATAATAAAACGCAAAGACCAACACGTATAACTCCAGAAATTGGCGAACTTTTTAATTAACATTTTATTAGGTTAAAGTTTATTTAACGCTAAGTATAGTTTCGATTAATTCACTTTTCTTTAAGGCATCAATCAACTATAATATGCAAAAAATTACTTTCCTCCTCTTTCTGTTATGCCTTCCATTATTACATAATGCCCAAACTTTAAAAGGCAAAGTATACGACTCAAAAGGCACTATAAAAAACATTAAAGTTTATAATAACACTCAAAATCGGTTAACGCTAACCAATGAAGAAGGCGATTTTAGTATTACTGCTAAGGTCGCAGACAGCATTACATTTGAATCCTTATTCTATCATAAAAAGACTATAGTTTTAGAGGACATTCATTTTAAAGGAACATTCGTTTTCGAACTAGAAGAAATTTTAAATGAACTAGACGAAGTTGAAATTAAAGCAGAACCTGAGCAACCCGTATTTACAGAAGAAACTTATAATAATAACCTTCAAAATATACTAAAAGAGGATATCAAAAACAATCCACATTTATACCAACCATGCAATGCAAATGGATCTATAGACATTTTAGCGGTTATTGGTTTAGTTGCCAAACTATTCAAAAATGATGATAAATATGTTGCTCCTGTTTATCAACCCATCACTTATACACAAATGGATTCTTTATTTAACAAAAGTGATTTTTTTAATAAAGACTTAATGACCAAAGATTTAAAAATTCCTGAAGATAAAACCTATCTATTTTACGATTTCTGCGAAACAAAACAAATAAGTACTAAGTTATTAAAAGACGAAAATAAAATGCAGTTGTTAGAAGAGTTAGTACAAAATAGTCAACTATTTTTAATATTATTAGAGCAATACAGTGAGGAAGCTCTTACCAAAGATTAGAAAAATCTAGAAGTAGATAATAAAACCTAACTTCAAAAGTTATATTTTTAAGCCTTAATTATATAAACCACTTTATGAAGCGATTGCTCTCATTTTTACTTTGTTTCGGAATATTAATATTTTGGAGTTCTTGTCGTGATGATTTTGAATTCTCTCCTAACACTGGTAATTTACAATTCGCCAAAGACACTATTTATTTAGACACCGTTTTCTCAACAATTGGTTCTAGCACGTACAATCTAAAAGTGTATAATCGTAGTGATACAGATATTGTAATCCCAACGATTCAGTTAGAGAATGGAGAAAACTCACTTTACAGAATGAATATAGATGGTTCTACGGGTGTACAAAATGATGAGCAGATCGGAAAGTTTTTTGAAGATGTAGAGTTGTTAGCAAATGATAGCTTGTTTATATTTATTGAAACTACTATCGATATTAATTCTCCCCATTTAGGTGCATTAGAAAATCAATTTTTATATACAGATAAAATTCTTTTTGATTCAGGAAGTATTCAGCAAGACGTCGACGTTGTTACTTTGGTAAAAGATGCTGTGTTTATTTATCCTAATAGAGAATTGAATGAAGAAGATAACACCTATATCATAGAAACGCTAACTTTTGATGTTGATGGCGACGGAACACCAGACGAAACTGCTCTACAAGGCAGATTTCTAACAGATGAGGAACTCACGTTTACCAACGAAAAACCATATGTGATTTATGGTTATGCTGGTGTTGATGCTGGTAAAACATTAATCATGGAAGCTGGGGCACGTGTGCATTTTCATGCGGATTCTGGCATAATTGTTACTGATGGTGCTACTTTAAATATTAATGGCGACTTAAGTGCAGATCAAGACACTTTAGAAAACGAAGTTATATTACAAGGTGACAGATTAGAACCTTTATATGAAGATATTCCCGGACAATGGGGAACTATTTGGTTTTATAACGGAAGCGAAAACAACTCTATTAATTATGCGACCATAAAAAATGCTACTATTGGCATATTATCTGAAGGCAATCAAAACGCGATAAACGATAAATTAACCATTACAAATTCTCAAATTTATAATGTGAGTAGCTTTGGTATTTTAGGAAGAGCAACATCTATAAAAGCAGAAAATTTAGTTATCAATAATTGTGGCCAATCTTCTTTTGCAGGCACATTTGGAGGTAAATACAACTTTACACATTGTACTATCGCTAACTATTGGAATACAAGCTTTAGGGATTATACAGCCTTGCTTCTAAATGATTTTTTAGTGGATGAAAACAATACCGTATTTACAAATGAGTTATCAGAAGCCAATTTTAATAATTGTATAATTTATGGTAATGATAATCCTGAATTAACTATTGAAAATGAAGGCAGTGTATTTAATTTTAAATTTAATAATTGCTTAATCCGATTTGATAATGACATTCTTGAGAACACTGGAAATTACGTCTTCAATGACACTAATTTCTTTGAAGGAAACATTTTCAACCAACTCCCTGATTTTGAAGATCCTTACGAAAACTTAATGCGTATTGGTTTTGACTCTGGTGCCAAGGGTATTGGTAGTTCTGATTATTTAATAAATTTAGATATTCTTGGAGGCGTAAGATCTTCAAGTGCTATTGATGCTGGTGCATATATTCATACTACTTTTGAAGATTAACACCTATAGATGAAATCTAAACTCAATTACTCAAAATTTGCTATTGAAATTATAAAGTATCTATGGCTAACCTTTAATTGCTTAGCTGCAATTCCTTTTGTTATAGCCGTTGTAGAAAAGATAAGACGACCAGATTTTAAAAATCTATCTACACAACACTTAATCATAATAGGAATCGTTATAGCCATTTCACTCACATTAAATCTTATTTTAATTTATAAAAAAAGCCCTTCAAAATAAATTGAAAGGCTTTTTTGTAATTATAGTATGTTTTAAATTGAAATACTGAAACAAGTTCAGTATGACAGCGTTAATGTATTAAGCATTAAACAAAGCGCGTCCACCCATTAAAGCATTCACTTTTTCAGCAACACCAGCTAACACCGTTTCGTCTTGGTAGTTTGTCAATACTTCATCAATTAAATCTACAACGTAAGGCATATCAGTTTCCTTTAAACCTCTTGTTGTAATTGCAGGTGTACCAACTCTAATTCCAGACGTTACAAAAGGAGATTCTGTATCAAAAGGCACCATGTTTTTGTTCACTGTAATATCTGCTTTTACTAAGGCATTCTCTGCATCTTTACCAGTAATATTTTTATTTCTTAGATCAATTAACATCATGTGGTTATCCGTTCCTCCAGAAATTAAGTTATAATCTTTAGCTACAAACGCTTTTGCCATAGCATCAGCATTGTGCTTAACTTGTAACATATAATGTAAAAACTCATCCGTTAAAGCCTCTCCAAAAGCAATGGCTTTAGCCGCAATAATATGCTCTAACGGTCCACCTTGATTTCCTGGAAAAACACCAGAATCTAATAAACCAGACATTTTACGAAGTTTACCATTCTTTAATGTAATACCAAATGGGTTATCAATATTTTCGCCCATCATAATCATTCCACCTCTTGGTCCACGTAACGTTTTATGTGTTGTAGTTGTTACAATATGACAGTGTGGCATTGGGTCGTTTAAAATACCTTTTGCAATTAAGCCTGCAGGATGCGAAATATCGGCTAATAAAACAGCACCTACACTATCAGCAACTTCTCTAAACTTAGCAAAATCGATATCTCTAGAATATGCAGAAGCACCAGCAATTATTAATTTTGGTTGCTCTTTTTTAGCTTGGTCAGCTAGCATATCATAATCAATATAACCTGTATCTTTTTTTACACCATAAAATGTAGGATTATATAATTTACCAGAAAAATTAACAGGAGAACCATGCGTTAAGTGTCCACCATGAGACAAATCGAAACCTAATATAGTATCGCCTGGTTTTAAACATGCATGAAAAACAGCTGTGTTTGCCTGACTACCTGAATGCGGTTGAACGTTAGCATACGCAGCGCCAAACAATGTTTTTGCTCTATCAATGGCAATATTTTCTACTTCATCAACTACTTCACAACCTCCATAATAACGCTTACCAGGATAACCTTCTGCATATTTGTTAGTTAATACAGAACCTGCAGCTTCCATGACCTGGTCGCTAACAAAGTTTTCTGATGCTATTAATTCTATACCATCAATCTGGCGTTCGTTTTCTGCTTTTATAAGTTCAAAAATTTGTTCGTCGCGTTGCATATATAATGTGTTTGTTAAATCAGTACAAAAATAGTGAATACATTAGTTTAAATATCAAAAATTATGTAGGTTTGAATAGAAATTAATGAACATTTAATCAACAATAGAAATATGCCATTATCAGCCAATAATCCAGACAGAACCTCTTGGTTACATGTCGGTAAATCATCAGACTTCCCAATTCAAAACATTCCATTCGGTGTTTTCTTAACTAGAGACGACATAATTACTATTGGAACCAGAATTGGAGATACTGCGATAGACCTTGGTGCTTTGCATCAGTTGGGTTATTTTGAAGGTATTCCGTTAACAGACGATATCTTTTTACAAGATACTTTAAATGATTTTATTGCTGATGGTAGAAAAACTTGGCGTTTAGTAAGAAATAGAATTGCTGAAATTTTTGATGCTGAAAATGATACTTTAAAAAATAACGTACCTCATAAAGAAACCATTTTATTTCGTTTAGATGAAATTGAAATGCAATTACCAATACAAGTTGGCGATTACACAGATTTCTACGCAAGTAAAGAGCATGCCACTAATGTAGGTGCTATGTTTAGAGACCCAGAAAATGCATTGTTACCAAATTGGGTACACATGCCAGTTGGGTATCATGGTAGAAGTTCTTCTATTATACCTTCGGGAATTCCTATCCATCGTCCACAAGGACAAACGTTACCTGCAGATGCTGAGCAACCTGTTTTTGGGCCTTCTAAATTGGTGGATTTTGAATTAGAAATGGCTTTTATTACAACAGATGCTAATGATTTAGGAGAACCAATTCCTATTGAAGAAGCTGAAGAATATATCTTTGGATTGGTATTATTTAATGATTGGTCTGCACGCGATATTCAGAAATGGGAATATGTACCACTTGGACCATTCTTAGGTAAAAGTTTTGCATCGTCAATGTCGCCTTGGATTGTAACTTTGGATGCTTTAGAGCCTTTTAGAACTGAAAGTCCAAAGCAAAACCCAAAGCCTCTTGACTATCTTCAAACTAAAGGAAAAAAGAGTTTCGATATTAATTTAGAAGTAGGTATACAGCCAAAAGGTGCTAAAGAAACAACGGTTGCAAAATCTAATTTTAAATATATGTACTGGAACATGTCTCAGCAATTAGCGCACCATACCATTAATGGTTGTCCTATTAACTCTGGAGATATGATGGGAAGTGGAACAATTTCTGGTCCAACACCAGATTCTTACGGTTCTATGTTAGAATTAAGTTGGAAAGGCACAAAATCTGTAAAGCTAAAAGATGGCACCGAACGTAAATTCATCAATGATAACGATACAGTTATTATGAGAGGTTATTGTGAAAAAGATGATATTAGAATTGGTTTTGGTTCTGTAAAAACGAAATTATTACCTGTATTTGATTCTAAGAAAAAGAAGAAATAAGCAGTTTGCAGTTTGCAGTTTGCAGTTTGCAGTTTGCAGTTTGCAGTTTGCAGTTTGCTAAAAAAAATTGAAAGAAGATTAGAGAGAAATAACTTTAATCTTCTTTTTTATTAAACATATTTCAACAAACACTAGAACTCTATACATTTAACTAATCACAAGTCTCTTTTAACTTTACACTTTACACTTTACAATTTATACTTTTTATTTTCTACTTTTCACTGTACACTTTCTAGTACCAACTGAAAGCTGAGACTGTGACTGAAAACTGAGACTGTGACTGAAAACTGCGACTGAGAACTGCAAACTAAAAAGGAGCTTCACAACTAAAACTAACCCACTCTTTTTTAATAGGATGCTCAAAACTTAATGTCTCTGCATGAAGGTGTAATCGGTTAGAAATTCTTCCGTATAAATCATCGCCAACAATAGGCATATTTAAACCTTTTTGATGCGCTGCATGCACGCGTAACTGATGTGTTCTTCCAGAAATAGGGTAAAAATGAATTCTTGTTTTATTATCCACAACCTCAACCACTTTAAATTTAGTTGTAGCTTTTTTACCGTGTTCGTAACAAACTAATTGCCTTGGTCTATTGTTTAAATCTACTCTTAAAGGTAAATCTATAATGCCTTGTTCTGCATCTAAAATTCCATCTAACAAGGCTACATAGCGCTTTTTTATAGTGCGTTCAATAAACTGTTTTTGAAGTTTTTTATGCGTTCTTTCATTCTTGGCTACTAATAATAAACCAGAAGTTGACATATCCAAACGATGCAACAACAATGGCCCTGTAGCATTTGGCAAATACGCTTGCATCCTAGTTAAAACAGAATCTTTAATAGTTTTACCAGGAACGGATAAAAACTCATGAGGCTTATTAACCAGTAATAAATAATCGTCTTCGTAGATTATTTCTAGTTCGCCATTAAACACACCAGCCAATTCTATAGGATTTGGTTCTACGTCTAAACCTTGCATCATATGACCTAAAATAGGCTCGCATCGTCCTCTACAAGATGGATAAAATTGTCCGTGTTTTCTAACTTCTTTGGTTGGCGAAATTCCCCAATAAAATTCGGCCATTGCAATAGGCTTTAACTTATTTTGATAAGCATACTGAAACAATTTAGGTGCAGCACATTCGCCAGCTGCTGCAGGTGGTTTTCCTAAATCTGTACTATTAAAAATTGCGATTAAATCTTTAGTATCGCCTTTAGCATTTAGAAATTTATAATGTTCATGAATTTCCTTTTGCAAACGCGCAGACAATGTTTTTCGTTCTAATTTTAAAGCTTCAATTGGATTTTGTAATTCGGCTACATCATTTTCTGCTTTTTTCAGCGCATCTTCAAGATGAAGTTTTAAATATTTTAAATCTATATTACTCTGAATACTTTGTTGCTTTAAATCTTCAAAAAATAGTGCTTTTTCTGTATCTGAAAGATGTTGCTCTGCTTCTACTCTACGCTGTTTCCTTTTTTGTTTTTCGGCTTTTGCCTTAGTTTTAAAATCTTCAAGTTTTTGAATATTTTCAAGCTTTAAACTCTTTAATTTTTTTAAGGCTTTTTCAATTTCAGGATTTTGTTCTAATTGTTCTATTTCAGCTGTTAAATCATTTAAATGTGCTTCATTTTGCTTGTAAAAACCATCCTTGTTTAAAGTATCATAAACAGGTGGTACAAATCCTTTTAAATGATTGCTTTCTGCTAATTTTCCTGAAAATGCTGTGAGGTAACCTAGTTGTCCTTCTGAAGTTTCAACTAACATTACACCAAACATTTTTCCGAGTTTTAAACCTTTTTTTGATTCGTCTAGACCAAAATTATGTTCAAAATCTTGCTGTGTAGTTAAATATGTTTTTACCGCATCTGCAGCTTTAATACAAAGTGGATGTGGTGTGTAATAAAACGGAAATGTAAAATGTTTCGGAAGTTTTTCCGAATGTGATTCTAAAGGATGAAAACAACCGTTTTCCGTATTAAACATAGTACTTTCAATTGATTTGCAAAGAAACAAAAATATATTCTATTCGTCAGTTCAAGTGACATACAATTATAAATTGAAACCATACGTCAGTTCGAGTGAAATTGCTTCTTTTTAGCAATTTTGTATCGAGAACAATATGTTTAAAAAAGCTTCTCGATACAATTTGTTCGTGCCTCACAAATCACTCGAAGTGACGTTCAATTTAAAGTTTGGCACCATAATTGAAATTACTAATTACATAACCAATAAAACCTAACATTATGAAAAGATTTTTACTTTTAACAGTCCTTGTTTCGGTACTAATATCTTGTAGTGCCAAAAAACAAATTGAAAGCGCCATTAGCAATGGAAATTATGACGAAGCTATTTCTGAAGCGTTAAGAAAACTTGAAAACAATAAAGACAAAAACCGAAAGCAAGATTATATTGTGATGCTTGAGGATGCCTACTATAAAGTTTTAGAAGAAAATTTAAATGATGTGGCTCATCTTAAAAAAGATGGGAACCCAGAACAATTTAAAACGATTTATTCTATATATGTAGATTTAGAAGAAAGACAAAATGCTATTAAGCGTGTGATGCCTTTGCAGATAAATGGCAAAACACTGAACTTAGATTTTAATGATTACAGTTCAGAAATTGTTGATTACAGATACAAAACCTCTGAGTATTTAATTGGCCAAGGGATTACATTATTAGATTCTGGCGATAAGTATAATGCAAGACAAGCGCATGGTATTTTCAGTTATATTGAAGAAATTAATCCTAATTTTGAAGAAAATAGAAGCTTAATTACAGAAGCGCATGAAGCTGGTATGGATTACGTGTACGTTTCTGTGCAGAACCAAACACAACAGTTTATTCCACAACAATTAGAAGCCGATTTAATTGATTTTAACACCTATGGTTTAAATGATTTTTGGACAACATATCACACTAACACGAGTGAAACTATAGATTATGATTTTGCCATGGCATTGCAATTAAAGCAAATAAACATTTCGCCAGAGCGTATTAACGAAACACAGATTTTAAGACAAAAACAAATTGTTGATGGTTGGGAATACCAATTAGATAGAAACGGAAACGTAAAAAAAGACAGTTTGGGTAACGATATTAAAATTGATAAAATTATAACTGTTAAGGCTAGATTTACGGAAGTTTTACAAACAAAATCAGCACAAGTAATTGCTGATGTGGTTTATACAGATTTAAAACAAAACCAAACTATAAATTCTTTTGCTATAGATAGTGGATTTGTATTTGAAAATGTATTTGGGACATATAAAGGAGATAAAAGAGCGTTACATAAAGATGACATTTCGCTTATCAACCAAAGACAAATGCGTTTCCCAACAGACGAACAAATGGTCTATGATACAGGCGAAGATTTAAAACTAAAACTTAAGGATATCATTGGTTCTTATGCGTTTAGAAGAAGTTAAAATAATGAATACCAGATTAAAAAACTCTTACTTAGGTAGGAGTTTTTTATTTTTAGCTGTTATAATTATAGAATCCAATATGTTATTAAAGTTAAAAATAGCACTTAATTTAACGCAACCATTTGATTAATTTATCGTCTATTAGTTATCAAACCAATCCATCATGAAAAAATTATCACTTCTATTTCTATTTGTTTTTTATTCCATATTTAGTTTTGCTCAAGGCCCAACGGTTTACATAACCAATGGAGGAAGCGGCTATTCTGTAATTGAAGGTAATACGTATACCTTTACCGTTAGCATGTATAGCGCAACTACAACTGATGTTATTGTAGATGTATCTACACTAGCAAACACGGCTGACAATAGTGATTATACACCTCTTAATACAACAGTTACTATTCCTGCAGGTCAATTAAGTAGTAGCGCATTAAGTATTCCTACAAACAATGATTCTACGATTGAAGATGATTATGAATATTTTAATATACAAGCTAATGTAACGTCTGGCAACACTAATAATTCTGAAATTTCTAGAATTATATATCTTTATGATAATGATACTACGCCAACAGTTAACTCTACGACTTCCCGAAGTATTGTTGAAGGCCAAACAACATATCATTCTTTTATTCTTAGTAATTATTTTAGTACTGACGTCACTTTTAATATAGTTAGTAGTGATGATACAGCAGATATTTCGGACTACGACGCAATTTCAACAACCTTAACTATTCCTGCTGGAGAACGTTCTATTTATATACCTGTTGTTTCGTTGCAAGATGCAGCAACGGAAGCCGATGAAACATTTAATATAACAGCAACTATAACCTCTGGAAACACAACAAATAATAGTATTGATATTGTTTATACCATTTTAGATGATGATACAACACCAACCCTAATTTTGTCTTCTTATGGTAATACAACAGAAGGAAATTCGGCTTATGTCTATGCTAATTTAGATAGAGTATTTAATTCTGATGTTACTGTACAAATCACAACGTCTAATGGAACGGCTGATAACTCTGATTATACTAGCCTTACTCAGACAAAAACTATTGAAGCAGGAGATATTGGTGTGAATTTTCAGGTTTACACAACGGACGACACATTAGATGAACCAGAAGAATCATTTAACTACACAGGCACTGTGATGTCCGGAAACACCACAAATGCTTCTGAAACTGGGTCTTTAACTATAATTGATAATGATGGCATGCCAGATTTTAGTATTCGGCCTTATTATAGTAATGATAACCAACCATATTCAGATAGTATCGCAGCAGAAGAAGGATTTGATCTTAAATTTACACCAAGATTAACACATCCAAGTCCTGTTGATACTGAAATTGAAATTACTACCACTAATGGTACAGCTGATAATTCTGATTATACAACCTCAACTATAAATATTACAATTCCTGCTGGTCAATATCACAATTATAATGAGGTTTATAGTTATCCTACAGTTTTAGACCAGCTAGATGAAGATGATGAAAATTTATTCATTGATGCCGTTATAACTTCAGGTAATACATATAACACCAATTATTCCGTTGAAGCTTTCATTATAGATAATTATGCTATAAATGCACAAGCAGACCCAATAGCTTCAATTTTAGAAGTTGGTACGTCTTTAAATGTATTAGATAATGATACTTTTGAAGGATTACCTGTAAATTTAGCTGATATAAACTTAACAATGCTTAGTAACAATTCTTTGGGCATTACTCTAGATTCTAGTGGACTTTTAACAGTCCCTTCTAGTGTTCCGTTAGGTTATTACAGTATAGAATATCAAATTTGCGAGACAGCAAACCCAACAAGTTGCGACACAGCTTGGGTTACTATTATTGTTGTATCTCCTTTAGAGGTCAACTATACTGTAACGTATGTAGATTTTAATGGCGATGGCTATACAAGTGTTGGAGATACTGTTGAATATGAGTACACAGTAACCAATAACGGAAACGCAGCTATTACCAATATAGATGCGGAAGTGCCTTATCAAGACCTAGATATTGTTGGTGGACCATTAGCAAGCTTAGGCGCAGGCCTTACCGATACAACTACGTTTACCGCATTACACATTATTACACAAGATGATATTAATTTTGGATATTACGATGGTAACTTAGAAGGTGCACATTTTTACGGTACCTATTACGGAAATGAACAAATAGAGTATTTATACTATCAGTCTCAGAATTTCAGTTTACAACAATCTGACGGTTTAGAACTTAATGCTTTTGTAGATAGTAATGGTAATGGCATACAAGAAACTAATGAAATTAATTATCCTTTAGGTCAGTTTAATTACGAAATTAACAATGATGGTATTATGCATAATTTGTTTGTATCGCCTCATTATTTATATGAATCTAATCCAACAACGACATATAATTTAGCTTATACTGTAGATCCAGATTATGCTGCTTACAATTCTACAACGACAAGTTATTCTAATATTTCGGTTCCTGTAGGTTCCGGAATTACAACTTATGATTTTCCTATTACGGCAACACCATACGATGATTTGTCTATTGATGTATCAGCATCATGGAGACCACCTATTCCTGGTTTTAATTATTGGAATTACGTGAGCTACACTAATCATTCACATGAAACAGTAACATCTGGAACTATTGATTTTAATATGGATAGCGCTTTAAGTCTGCTCAATGTATATGAATCAACGCTATATTGGAACTCTACTAATGTGGCTTCAGTAACCACAACATCAAATGGGTTTTCTTATACTTTTAGTGATTTAGGACCTTATGAAACAAAACACCTTTGGGTAAAAATGTATGTGCCTACCTTACCAACCGTAAGTTTAGGCCAATTGGTAACTAATACTGCTGATATAGAAGTACTAGCTGGAGAGATTTTACCATTAAATAATACATCGAGTTTAACGGAAACAATTGTGGGTTCTTATGATCCTAATGATATTACGGAAAAGCATGGTGAAAATATTGTACACTCTACATTTACCACCGATGATTACTTAATTTATACAATCCGTTTTGAAAACACAGGAACTGCAAATGCTATTAATATTAAAGTTGAAGATTTATTAGATGATCAATTAGATGAATCCACTTTAAAAATGCTAGATGCTAGTCATGCCTATTCGTTAGAACGCGTTGGTAAACAATTAGAGTGGAATTTCTTTGGTGTTAATTTACCACCTTCTCAAGATGATGATACGCAGACAGGTCATGGTTTTATTACATTTAAAGTGAAACCTTTTCCAGATTATGCTATAGGAGATGTGATTCCGAATACTGCCGAAATCTATTTCGATTTTAATCCTGCCATTATCACTAACACATGGAATACTACTTTCGTTGAAACCTTAAGCGATACTGAATTTACGCAACCTAATTTAAGCATATATCCTAATCCTGTTAAGAATATACTTCAGGTTAATAATTCAAGTAATATTATAAGTTTAGAAATAACATCAATTTTAGGAAAACAAATATTATTTAAAACAATAGATGATTTTTCTGCAGAAATTAATTTTAGCGAATACGCAGCTGGTGTATATTTTATAAAAACAATAAGTAATAACGGAGAAAATGTTCAGAAGGTTATTAAAGAATAACTGAAAATTTTAACGAAACTAAAGTATTAAAAAGCCTTTCTATTATAGAAAGGCTTTTTTTTCGAAAAAATCCTACAATAACATTACCTAATTTTTGATCAAAAAATCCACTAAACTCATCTTTTTAACTTATTTATTATCAATAATATAAAACATAAAAAAGTGTTCATAAATATGTTAGTAATAAATTAAAATTAATTCTTAAATCTTAACAATTTCATTTGAAGTTTTTATCTGTACTTAATCGAATAATTTAATCGTTTAATCTGTATTCACCTAATTTTGATTTCCCTTTCAACCCTAATCATTTTTCTATAAACTGTTTTTCTAAGCATTTTGCTTAGCTGAACTATAACCTTAAATTAATGAAACACTTATACTCTAAGTTTTTATTTTTTGCTATATCTGTATGTTTTGTTTACAATTCATTTGGAGATTCACGCAAATTAGATGTTGTTAGCACTAATAATTATTTAACTATCTCAGATTGCCCTTCAGGTCCTATTACAGCTAATGTTAATGCTGGTACTTGTGATGCTGTTGTAAATTTTACCATTCCAACAACAGATATTCCTGGAGGAAACATGGTTTTAATAACCGCGTATGGTAATGGAGATGTTTTTCCATTAGGTAGTACAATTGTGACATATGAAGAACGTGATATATTAAATGCTCCTTCGGGAAACTCTTGCACGTTTACTGTTAATGTTATTGATAATGAATCGCCAACACTTACTTCAGTAGCTGATAGAAATGAAAACTTAGATGCGAGTTGTGGTTTTACTATTCCTGATTATACAACCTTAACTACAGCTAATGATAATTGTGCAGCGCTAACTGTAACACAATCGCCTGTTGCAGGAACTGTTATTAGTGGCGCAGGAACTATGCAAATAATTACACTTTCTACTAACGATGGATCTAATCCTGTGGTGTCAACCACGTTTGATGTCACGCTTAATGATAATATTGCGCCTACACTTACCACAGTGGCTGATAGAAATGAAAACTTAGATGCAAGCTGTGATTTTACTATTCCTGATTACACAACGTTAACTACTGCTAATGATAATTGTGTCACACTTACCGTTACACAAGTGCCTATTGCAGGAACTGTTATTAGTGGCGCAGGAACTGTGCAAACAATTACACTTTCTACTAACGATGGGTCTAATCCTGTGGTGTCAACCACGTTTGATGTCACGCTTATTGATAATATTTCGCCTTCGCTTACTGCAGTGGCTGATAGAAATGAAAACTTAGATACGAGCTGTGATTTTACTATTCCTGATTATACAACCTTAACAACAGCAAATGATAATTGTGGGACATTAACTGTTACACAATCGCCTGTTGCAGGAACTGTAATTAGTGGTGCAGGAACTGTGCAAACAATTACACTTTCTACTAACGATGGGTCTAATCCTGTGGTGTCAACCACGTTTGATGTCAC
>NZ_CANMIW010000013.1 GCF_947498005.1 uncultured Winogradskyella sp. | reverse complement strand
CGCATTTACAATATCTTCTGTTTCTTCGTATTCGTTAATTACTAACGTTGCTGTGTACGAACAACCATTATTATCATTAATAGTCAACATTACCGGACTATCTGCTGCTGTATACGTCATTCCATTCTGTGACCATGTATAGTCTGAACCTGCACATACTGATACTTCTTCCACTGTATTTTCAGTAGGAGGATTAACAGCTATAGTTGTTATAGCTTCAGCTGAACAATCAAACTGAGAACTATCCGTAACCACTACAGTATAGACAGTTGTTTCAGTTGGACTTACCGTTAAAGTATTTGATGACTCATTTGGAATAACTACATCATTTGCTTTCCAAACAAACTGATCTCCACCTGCTGCGGTTAAAACAGCATCATCGCCATAACAAATAGTATTATCATTATTACCTTCAGTTGAAACAGTGATACTAGGGTCGATTGAACATGGCAAATAAATACCTGCATCTATTGTTGGATTATTTTCGCCTGGCGCTAAATCAATACAAGATGTTCTGCCATTAGCATTGGCATCTGAATCATTACTATCATTATTTCCTTGATTAGAAGGCGATAATTCGTATCCTGTTGGTACTTCAAATTCTACTTTATAATCTTCATTTGGATCTAAATCTGCAAAGACATAGTTACCGTTAGCATCCGTAGTTGTTGTTGCTAATTGGTTGTTGTTACAATCTAACAAGTTAACTGTTACTCCTGCAACTCCTTCTTCGTCTGCATCTTGAATACCGTCTTGGTCTTCATCTAAGAATACGGTATCTCCTAATGACGCACTTGGCAAATAGATACCTGCATCAATAGTTGGATTATCTTCGCCTGGTGCTAAATCAATACAAGACGTTCTGCCGTTAGCATTAGCATCTGAATCATTACTATCATTACTTCCTTGATTAGAAGGTGATAATTCGTATCCTGTTGGTACTTCAAATTCAACTTTATAATCTTCATTTGGATCTAAATCTGCAAAGACATAGTTACCGTTAGCATCTGTAGTAGTTGTTGCTAATTCGTTGTTGTTACAATCTAACAAGTTAACTGTTACTCCTGCAACTCCTTCTTCGCCTGCATCTTGAATACCGTCTTGGTCTTCATCTAAGAATACGGTATCTCCTAATGATGCACTTGGTAAATAAATACCTGCATCTATTGTTGGATTATTTTCGCCTGGCGCTAAATCAATACATGATGTTCTGCCGTTTGGATTAGCATCTGAATCACTACTATCATTATTTCCTTGATTAGAAGGTGATAATTCGTATCCTGTTGGTACTTCAAATTCTACTTTGTAATCTTCATTTGGATCTAAATCTGCAAAGAAATAGTTACCGTTAGCATCTGTAGTTGTTGTTGCTAATTGGTTGTTGTTACAATCTAACAAGTTAACTGTTACTCCTGCAACTCCTTCTTCGTCTGCATCTTGAATACCGTCTTGGTCTTCATCTAAGAATACGGTATCTCCTAATGACGCACTTGGCAAATAGATACCTGCATCAATAGTTGGATTATCTTCGCCTGGTGCTAAATCAATACAAGACGTTCTGCCGTTAGCATTAGCATCTGAATCATTACTATCATTACTTCCTTGATTAGAAGGTGATAATTCGTATCCTGTTGGTACTTCAAATTCAACTTTATAATCTTCATTTGGATCTAAATCTGCAAAGAAATAGTTACCGTTAGCATCTGTAGTTGTTGTTGCTAATTGGTTGTTGTTACAATCTAACAAGTTAACTGTTACTCCTGCAACTCCTTCTTCGTCTGCATCTTGAATACCGTCTTGGTCTTCATCTAAGAATACTGTATCTCCTAATGACGCACTTGGTAAATAAACACCTGCATCAATAGTTAGATTATCTTCGCCTGGCGCTAAATCAATACAAGACGTTCTGCCGTTTGGATTAGCATCTGAATCATTACTATCATTACTTCCTTGATTAGAAGGCGATAATTCGTATCCTGTTGGTACTTCAAATTCTACTTTATAATCTTCATTTGGATCTAAATCTGCAAAGACATAGTTACCGTTAGCATCTGTAGTTGTTGTTGCTAATTGGTTGTTGTTACAATCTAACAAGTTAACTGTTACTCCTGCAACTCCTTCTTCGTCTGCATCTTGAATACCGTCTTGGTCTTCATCTAAGAATACGGTATCTCCTAATGACGCACTTGGCAAATAGATACCTGCATCAATAGTTGGATTATCTTCGCCTGGTGCTAAATCAATACAAGACGTTCTGCCGTTAGCATTAGCATCTGAATCATTACTATCATTACTTCCTTGATTAGAAGGTGATAATTCGTATCCTGTTGGTACTTCAAATTCAACTTTATAATCTTCATTTGGATCTAAATCTGCAAAGACATAGTTACCGTTAGCATCTGTAGTAGTTGTTGCTAATTGGTTGTTGTTACAATCTAACAAGTTAACTGTTACTCCTGCAACTCCTTCTTCGTCTGCATCTTGAATACCGTCTTGGTCTTCATCTAAGAATACGGTATCTCCTAATGATGCCGTTGACGCCACATATGAAATACAGATTGAAGAAGGCACTACTGAATTTGATGAGCTATAAATTGACCCTTCTCCTAAAGTCGGATCTTCGCTATGTACAAGAATAATTTCATCTGTACCATTTGCCAAATAAATATTAGACTCTAAAGACCCAATCCATTCTGCAGAAACCACATTATCAGCTATATCTTGTGTATAAGAAGATTCGAATACTATATTACCATTCTTCTTAAAAACAACTTTCCATTTTTCATTGTTTTGAGCTACCGTATTTGCTCTAGTTCCGTATCCATCCCATGAAATCACCTCGTCTAATGACACCGTTACAGCACCACTAAACTCTATTGGATATGGACCAGGAATAGTAAACTGCGTATCTCCTCCATCTTTAAATCTTAAATCTGCGACTGGAATTAAATTTGAACCTTCTAAAGTCGTTACGTCTATATTATTTTCCCATAGAAAAGAACCATTATCACAAGTTGGATCGCTTGGTGCAACAATTTCTGGAGTTTCATAAGAAACACAAATTGAAGAAGGTGCTACAGAATTTGAAACACCATCTACTGAACCTTCACCTAATTGTGAATCCTCATAGTGTACAATGATAATTGCATCAGTACCATTTGGTAAAAATATATTCGATTCTAATGGACCAACCCATTCTGCAGATGTCACGTTATCGTCAACATCTTGAGTATATGAAGATTCAAAAACAATGTTACCATCTTTTTTAAATACAACTTTCCATTTTTCATTGCCTTGATTAATATTTACTCTATTCGTGTAACCATCCCAAGAAACAACCTCGTCAAGTGACACTGTCACTGCAGAATTAAATTCTGTTGGATAAGGTCCAGGAATAGTAAATTGAGTATCTCCTCCATCTTTTAATCTAACATCGGCTTCTGGTACTCCAGAATTACCTGTCAGATTATTGACATTAATATTATTTTCCCATAAAAAAGAACCCGACGAACACGTTGGGCTACTTGGAGGTGTAATATTAGAAGAACCATTAACAATATCAAATGAAACATTGTGATAATCACATTTTTGTCCGTTTGCATTATCGTACTTATAAGCTTTTACACTAACATTATAAGATCCTACACCAGCATTCCAGTTTGAACCTCCTGCTGGATACGTGTAGAGACTAACGTTTTCAACAATATAACTATTACCAACTAAGTAAGTAATACTTTCTACGTTACCCGAAGTTTGTGTTACTAAATAGTAGTTATTAGGCAATGAATTAATGTTAATCTGAGCATTGTCTTGGATAGGTCCATAAACTGATGCATCAGTTGCTTGATCGTAAATGTAAATTCCTGTGATGTAACCACATGAAGTGTCATTTATATTTAATGCGTTTTTCGAGGAAACATCTGTCGATATTAGCTCATTAATTTTACTATCGACGCCTGCATTACTAGCCCAAACGGACATCACAGAAGTCAACAATAATAAAAGTGCAAATCTAATATTAGATTGCCTTAGGTACTTTTGTTTCATACTAAATAGGTGTTAGTTAATAAGATTAATTTGTAGATAGTTAAGGTAATTTAATTAAATAGTTAGTTGAAGTGTTTTACACTACAACGCAACACAAAATCTCGCACAGTTAGGAGTTATGCAAGAACCAATATTGGCATAAAATTAACAAGAGTTTTCATGTTAAGTAATACTGGAGATAAAAATCCGATGAACTTCTTTGAAATTCCTATAACACGAATAAATTTTCAAAAAAGATAGATGAAAAGAAGCTAAATTACATCCCAAAAACGGACATTAAAGCAGAAAAAACGTATTTAAAAAACGTATTTTACGCATGAATTTTTAACACTTATAAACAAAAAATAAGAAGTAATATGTAATAAAATCTGACATCATACTTTAAGATTTTATTAAGAAAAGGTTTGACATAAAAAAAAAAAAAAAAAAAAAACCTCCATCTTAAAATAAAAGGTTTTAAATTTATAAAACAAGAGTGGGTTTATGAATATTTAGAAGACACTAAAAGTGATTTACTAAATCAACCTCGATTTGATAACAAATAGCATTTTGTTAAATAATGATTGTTATCACTGTATTTACAATAGTTTTTATAATCTTATTTTTCAAATGTCCTAAACGTAGTTTTGAAACACCAGCTTGATAAAGGGTATTTAAGATTAATACATCTTTTTGACTCTCTAACAGCCACTTATAGTCATCTACCGTGAGCTCGCCTGCTTGCAGCAACTTGGTCCAGCGTTCAATTTTAACTTTAGACAGCGTTAAAAACGCTTCCACATCTGCTTTGGTTTCTTTTTTAAAATCACCATAACTTTCTCCCAATACTAAAAGTAATTCGTCCTTTAAAAGCTTTAAAAGTTCTTCTATATCCATTTTATACGATGTATTTGTTTTGGTAACTAGTTTAAAAAGTTAAGAATCTTAGTTTCGTTGGTTTTATTCTTTTGACCCTCATATTTAATAATAAGATCAATAGATTCAGAAACTTGAATTTTTGCCTCATCTATAAATACCTGAGATAATTGATTCTTTTCTTTCCAGCGCTTAAGAAATCCAGCTAATAAGTTTCGCTCTTCATTTGCAATTGATTTCCACATTGCACAACTCACTTCATTGTCTGGCTTGTTCTTTTCATATTCCATAATTTTTTGAAGATCTAATCGTAGTGTTTTAACTTCAGCCGCATGTTGCGTAAAATCATTTACAGCCTCATCCATTAAGTTAAGACCTTCCACTTTTAATGAGATGGCTTGTTGGTAAGAATATTGATCAAAAACTGCTGTTTTAAGACTTTGGCAAGACACTAAAACCATTGCTACGAAAGCAATTCCCACAAAAGATTTTATGGAAATAGATTTCAATACTGTTTTATACTGAAATGATTTGAGGAACTTCATAGGCATCAATTTATTTGACTTAAAGTTATGAAAAGATTTTTACTCAAGGAAGCCCATTCACAAAATCCAAAGCACGTTTTTCGTTATAATACACATTTCCTTTGTCTATAAAACCAACATGACCTCCATGTTTTGGCATTTCTAAATACAAATTAGAATTGTGTTTAGCTTCCTTAACAGGAAAACATTCAGGCGATAAAAACGAATCGTTGAGTGCATTAATAATTAAAGAAGGTACTTTAATATCTGGAAGAAATTGCAAACAACTGGCCTTGTCATAATAATCTAAAGCGCCATTGAATCCATGTGCTTTTGACGTATAGACATCATCAAAATCAATTAAAGTTTTAATTGAATTAAAATCCTTAATTGTAATATTTTGAGGAAATTGCTCTAATTTCGGTTTTAGCTTTTCTTTTAGATGTGCTAAAAACCGAATAGCATAATGTTTATTTCTTAAACTTAGTAAAGCCTCGCAAGATCCTTTTAAATAACATGGTGTTGAAACTGCAATTACAGCTTTTAATTCTTTTGGTAAATCAACTTTTTCTCCTGCATATTTTAAAGCCATATTAGCACCAAGACTAATACCTTTTATATAAATTTCATCGTATTTACTCTTAGATAAAACATGCTGAATAACAGCTTCTAAATCTTCAGTTGCACCAGAATGATAACTTCTAAACAACCGATTTGGTTCACCACTGCAACCTCGAAAATTCACACCAACAGCGTCAATATTATTTTCATTAAATAGTTTTGCTGTTCCTTGAATATATGGTCGCTGAGCACTTCCTTCTAAACCATGTAATAGAACAATTACCTTATTTGATTTTTGTTTAGCGTAGCTCCAATCTAAATCTAAAAAATCTGTATCTGGTAATGTAATTCGTTCCCTTATTTGCTCAACACCTTCAACTCTGCGTGCTAAACCAGAAAACACAGTAGATGTAAAACTCGTTTTTGCCCAAAAGGGTGGTTTATAAGTTGGCTCTATTATTGGCATTATTTATTTGTTCTATTACAACCTTTCAACTGGGCTCGAGGAAACAATTTTATGTTATTTTAAAACAGTAAACTCAATAGCAGAATCATTATAAACCTTATGTGTTTGCTTCTGAAAATCAGATTCCTTTGCTTCAAAAATATTATCGACATACGTTTGTGGATTCGCATCTATATAAGGGAAAAATGTGCTTTGCACTTGTACTTGAATTTTATGTCCTTTTTTAAATGTATGAAACACATCTTGAAGCTTCAAATTAACCGCAGTTTTCTCATTTGGTACAAACGGTTCTGGCTTAGACATACTGTTTCTGAAACGTCCACGCAACACTTCACTCCTTACCATCATATGATAGTTACTCAGTTTTAAATGATCTTGTACGTCTTCTGTGTTTTCCATATCCGACGGAAAAACATCAACTACCTTAACAATCCAGTCGGCTGCTGTTCCTGTTGTAGATACGTTCAACTTCGCCAGAATATCGCCAGCAAGCGTAATATCGTTTTCTAAAATCTCAGTTTCAAAAGTTAAAACATCTGGTCGTCTAGATGCAAAACGCTGGTCGTCCGTCATGAATTTACGTGGTGTAAACCCAACTTTTATATCTTCTGTGTATGGGACAGGTTTTTTAGGGTCACTCACAAAGTCTGAAGTTGCCATCATGCGATTAGCTTGCTTTGTTAAGCGCTCAGAAGGTTGCATAAAGTAACTTTCTTTAGCTGTATTTTCTGGTGGCCAAGACGCAAAAGATTCCCATTGCTTAGTACCTGTGTTAAACATACTAGCTTCTGGCAAACCTGTTTTACCATTAGCCTCACCTTTTAGAAAATGATTAAAGAATTTAGTTTCAACATTTTTTTGAAAACTATCTGAGACACTATCTCCAAAATGAATATTACCAACCACTTGCCTTTCTTTATTTCTTGCCCAATCGCCATGACTCCAAGGTCCAAAGACAACCGTATTATAATTAGTACTATTTTTTTCAATACTCTTATAAGTATTAAAAGGTCCGTATAGATCTTCAGCATCAAACAAACCACCTACAACCATCGTTGCTGGTTTAATATCTTTTAAATGCTGAATGATTCCTCTAGCTTTCCAAAAATCATCATAAGTAACATGGGTTTTTATTTGCTCCATAAAGACATTGTCTTCACCATAAAAACTATTTAACTTACTTAACGGCATATGATCTAGAAAGAATTGATGCTGATCTTCTGTTCCTATATCTGGAAATGCATACCAAGATTCTTTTGTTGGCTGATCTTTCATGTAACCAAAAACCGAAGTTGCTCTCCAATAACTTAATAAAAAGGCGCCATTATGAATAAAATCATCGAAAAAGAAATCTCCAATACAAGCCTGAGGCGAAACTGCTTTTAAAGCAGGATGCGAGTCTAACAATGAATATGTTGCATAAAACCCTGGATAAGAAATACCATAAGTACCAACATTGCCATTACTATTATCAACATTATTTACTAACCATTCAATAGTATCATAGGTATCACTAGCTTCATCAAATTGCTTGCCTGTTTTATTAGGTATGTACGCTCGCATATTATCGTAAACACCTTCACTATTCCAACGACCTCTCACATCTTGATACACCATAATATTACCTTCTTCCATAAGATATCTATTTGGTCCAACCTTACTAGGAAATTCATTTTCTCCGTACGGCCTGCAGCTGTATGGCGTGCGCTTCATTAAAATCGGATATGTTTTAGACATATCTTTTGGCGAGTAAATGGTAGTATGCAATTTTATACCATCTCGCATTTCTATCATCACCTCTTTCTTAGTATAGTGATCCATTGGACTGTAACGTTCTTCAGCTACAGCCTTAACCTCATTAACTACTTCGTTTGCAGTTTCTAAATTATTATCAGTCGTTTTTAAATTGGATTTACATCCTAATACTGTTAAAAATAAAAGAAGAATTGATATAGTTTTTCTAATAAACATAGTGGTTGGTTTTTATTAAGTGTATTAGGTTAGTTTTTAATAAATTTATACGTCTGTAATTTATTATTTACAGAAATTTCAGCAAAATATAGTCCTGAATTATAGTCGGAAATATCCAAGGAAGCACTATTACCAATTGACTTAAACGAGTTTAACATTCTTCCGTTTGAATCTAAAATTCTTATATCACTATTATTTTGAAGCCCTTCCAGAAGCAACTCAGATGAAGCAGGATTAGGATATAACTTAACTAAAAGTCTGTCTTCTTCAGTCACAGACAACGCATTACCTGTAAAAGCGATTCTATTGATCAATGTACCATCTCCACCAATTGGCGTTAGTGAAAAATAATCTTTAGTACGACCAACGTGTTGCAACTCAAAAACAATATCATCTCCTATGTATGCATCTAAATCTATACTTATCGCAGTAACTGGATCTTGATATCTCGTTATTGGGTTATAACTTGGTCCATATTGCACGCCATTAATTAATATTCTAAACCATGAATTTGCAGGTGTAGAACTATAATGATGTAATTGTCTAAATTCTATATCTACATTACCATCAACTAAAGATGCACCATCAATCTTAAATTTTAAAGCCGTTAAGAAATCCTTATTTTCATTCCAAGCTTGTGATTCTGTTGTTGTCTCTCCTCCAACCCATTCTGCATTAGAATCGCGTTGATGAAGCACCAACCTATCGTACACAGAATAATTCACAAACTCTATCTTAGAGGATTCGCTATGCAATACAGAAAACAAGTCGGTATTAAGCGATGATTCGTCGCTAAAGTAATTATCATAACCTAGTTCTAAATATTCAGGATCTGTAGATGCATAGATTTTTTTCCATGGTGACAGTGAGACTGAACAACTATTTCGAACAAAAAGTTTATATGATGTTGCTGGCGTTAAATTTGAAAACGTATGACTACTATTATCTGAGGAAATATAATCAACTCCAAGAATGTCGTCAAACTCAGCAGCTATGACTTCGTAGTCGTTATCAGCTGTCGCGTCCCAATTTAATGCAATACTATCTAATGCACTAAGTGCTGAGATATTTGCAATGTTCTCACAATCATTTTCTAATAATTGAATATTATCTAAGTACGTTCTATTATTGTTAGATCGACTAACGTTTTCTAATTTTATAGTCACGAGATTACCTACAAATTGCGATAAATCTATAGAAACGGTTTTAAAACTATTATCGTCATACGCTGCATTGAAAACAAAGTCTTCAGCAACACCTGTATACACATTATCATCTGCATAAGCTTTTATTTTAACACGCAAATAAGCACTAGATGTCTGACTAATATCAAATCTTAATACTGGCTCAGTTGTATTTTGAGATAAATCTGCATCAATAGTCACAGTTCTTATAAAATCTAAATTTTCTTCAAACGGATCTCCATACTCATTATAACCAAGGTATTGAGGATAACCAGGACCGTTGAGCATTAAACCATATGCACTTGCATTTGCTGCTTCTCCATTTATTTCCACACCGTAATTTGGCACAGCGTAATCTCTCTCAAATTCAGATTCAAAATCAATGGTATAAGGCACACTTAAAACTTCTGGTCTAGTTTTAAAATAAAAGCTACGATAACCAGATGTAACACCAAAGGCATCACAATCTGTTTTTACATTGACATAATAGTCTTGTGAAGGCAATAGACCAGACACAGAGAATGTTTGATTGTTTGTTATAGTGTAAGTTTCAGGAATATCTTCACCAGCTTCGGTAATGACATATCTGTAATGGTTTGCATCAGGAATATCGCTAAGCGTAAACTCTGCTGTTGTATCTGTTATGTTGTCCATACTGATAACAGAAACAGTTTGACAAATTTGCAAATTGCCATCAAAACGTGTTTTCGCATAAGAATTCTGCAATAACACTGACGTTGAAGTAGAACCATCATCAAATTCCTCTGTTATACTTACACGACTCCTTGTTGGTGGATTATTAAAGTTCTCTGTGCCTTCCCATCCAAACAAAGCACTAGTTGTGTGGCCAGGATTAATATCTTCTACATCGATTACCAAATTATCGGTTCCATTATATGTAAAAGATTCATCAAAAATTAAAATAAACTCATACGCATTTGCATAATATGTTGTGATTCCAATTTCGGTTAAATCCTCATCAGGTATAAAACCATCGCCAGATACAAATTCCTCTTTAGTAGTATGTCCTATTTTAAAAATTAAGCTTGTATTTGGAGTTGGAGATGTTGTACTATTAGAAAATGCCGTAAAAAATCTTAGGCCAGTAATCTCACCATTAAATTTAATTTGCTCAGGATAATAAATGGTTTGTGTACGCGAAAATTTAGCTTGTGGCACATATGGTTGATTTGTATAGTCACCTGCTCCTCCAACTGTCACGCTACTTGTAGACACTAATTGCGCACTACCAATTGCTGTGAACAAAAAAGCCACAGCTAATAGTATATTTTTCATGATTGATGATTTTGTTGCAATTTAATAATTTAATTGCCTAAACATTGTTAAAATTTAAGACACCTCGACAGACGTAAATTCAAATTTCCCACCATTAAAAAGGCCTTTATCGCTTAGTTTTAGCGCAGGAATAACCAATAAAGCCATAAAAGACAAACTCATATAAGGCGCATGAAGTTTACTACCTAATTCCTTTGCCATTTTATCTAATTCGGAATAATGCTTACCTATAATTTCTGCATTTTGGTCGCTCATAATACCAGCAACTGGCAACGGAATTACTTTTTCTTCCGTGTCTGAAATCGCACAAATACCACCTTCATTTTCAATTAAAAGGTTAACTGCTTTGCAAATAGCTTCGTCCGAAACACCAATAGCGATTATGTTATGCGAATCATGACCAACAGAACTCGCAATAGCACCTTCTTTTAGTCCGTAGTTTTTAATAAAGGCAATAGCAGGCGCATCATTATTATAACGATTTACAACCGTCATCTTTAAAATATCAGTGTCTGTATTCGATACAAGATTGCCGTCTTTAATTGTAGATGCTGCGATAATCTCATTGGTAATTAATTCGCCATCTAAACATTCTATAACTCTAATTTCCTTAGCCTTAGATGCTAATCTAAAATCTGAAACTTCTTTTTTAGTGGTGTTGAAATTATTAAGGTTTTCAAACTTAACATGTTTCACTTTTGAAACACCATTATCTGAAACCAGTTCGCCATTAATATACGTTTGAAGCGTTTTAAAGTCTTTTAAATCTTCCATAACAATACAATCCGCATCGTCGCCAATATTTAGCAACCCAACATCTAAGTTGTAATGTTTTACAGGATTTACACAAGCCGCTTGTAATACTTTAAATACATCATTGCCTTTAGCAACAGCTCTTGCACAAATTTGATTGATATGACCTAATAACAAATCATCTGGATGCTTATCATCACTGCAAAACATCATATTTTTATAATGTTCGTCTAGCAAATCGATTAAAGCTTCAAAATTTTTAGCAGCACTACCTTCTCTAATAATCACTTTCATGCCTTTTTGAAGCTTCTCTAAACCTTCTTCAAATGAAAAACACTCGTGGTCAGTAGAAATTCCTGCAGAAATATACTTTGTTAAATCATCGCCTCGTAATCCTGGCGCATGACCATCAATAGGTTTATTATAATGTTTTGCCCATTCTATTTTCTTCAGCACTTCCGCATCATCATAAATAACGCCTGGATAATTCATCATTTCGGCCAAATATTTAATATCTGGGTTTTCCATTAAGACTTTAATGTCATCAGAATCTATAATAGCTCCTGCGGATTCAAAACTTGTTGCTGGCACACAAGAAGGTGCTCCAAAGTTGAATTTAAAAGGGGTTTGTTTTCCGTTTTCTATCATAAACTCCACACCTTTTACACCAAGCACATTGGCAATTTCGTGTGGGTCAGAAACGGTAGCAACGGTTCCGTGATTTACAGCAATTTTTGCAAATTCGCTTGGCACCAACATTGAGCTTTCAATATGAATATGCGCATCTACAAAACCTGGTAAAATGAAATGATTCTCTTCACAATCTTTCTCTTCGATAGATGCAATTTTTCCATCTATAATCGTGATTTCCCCTTTGAAGACGTTACGATTCTCAATGTCTACGATGTTTCCTTTTAATTTCAAATCTATTCTATTTTATTACAATCACTTAAGTTTAAAATACTAAATAATCACTTTAAGTATTACTTTTGTATTGGTTTTTACTTTAAACCGTTCGTCTGCACGTTTACCAACGACCCAAATTACTTTATCTTCTGAAGTTAACACCCAAGTATTTTCTTTTTTTACTAATGATGCTTTTTCGTCTTTTAGGTATTTGCTGATTTTCTTTTTACCTGACATTCCTAATGGTTGAAATGTGTCTCCTTCTTTCCAAAGTCTTAATTCTAAAGGAAATTTTAAAAGGTCTTTATCAACGTAAATAATATGCTTTGAGGTCTCAGAAATTGTTTCAACTTCTTTAAAACACATATTACCAAATGGTGTTTCTACTTCGTTATCATTTTTTGACATCAAAAGAGATGTTTCACTTTCCTCAAAATCCTTTAATTCTGTTAGAATTAAAAACTCACGATGCTTTATTAAACGATGCGAGTTAGACTTTACTAATTTACCAGATTGTGCATCTAACAAATCCACAACATCATTCCACTCTGTGAAACCATAATTTTTAAATAGCTCAAATAAATAAGCTTTTGGATTCTTAACCGCTTTAAACTCTGAAATTTTATAGGTAATTCCTAAATCATCTTCCGAAATAATAGCTCGCTTCTTAAAATCCAATAATCGCTCTTCAACAATCAGTTGTGTATCGTTAAGATGACTCAGCGTATTTTGAAAACTGTCTAATAATTGCGGATTGATTTCTTTTAAAATTGGCACTATTTCGTGCCTTAACTTATTCCTCAGATATTTTCTAGATGCATTACTGGCATCTTCTCGCCAAGTAATTTGATGCGCTTTTGCGAAGGCTTCAATTTGAATTCTAGAAAATGGTAACAATGGTCTTACCACGTTATCATTTATCATTGGGATTCCGGTTAAACCATTCAGCCCAGTTCCTCTTGTAAAGTTGATAAGAAAGGTTTCTAGATTATCATCTGCATGATGCGCTGTAAGAATATAATCGAAATTTAGCTGTTCTGCCAATTCCTTAAACCAATCGTAACGCAACTCGCGCGCTGCCATTTGTATAGAACGCTTATGCTCTGTGGCATAAGTTTCTGTATCAAAATTCTGAACAAAAACTTCAACATCAAAATCTTCAGCCATTTCCATAACAAAGGCTTCGTCTTTGTCACTTTCCTCTGCTCTTAAATTAAAATTACAGTGTGCTAGTGAGAAATTCAAATTCAAGTTTTGACATAAATGCGCTAATACCACACTGTCTATTCCACCAGAAATAGCAATGAGTAGTTTGCGGTCATTCAACATGGAAAGCTTATCAATTATATGATTTTTGAAGTCTATTAGCACAGCTCAAAGATATTGAAATTATTCAATCCAAATGAGCCTCTAATCAGCAAAGTTTAATGTTATTTAAGCCAAAATGACTGCTGTTAAAATGACTTTTATCATATTGATGTATTTACTTTTTATTTAACTTTAAATGAATTTAAAAATAACAGGTCAGGAGTGTATCAGAAGAATTAACATCAGAAACAGCACGAAATGCCTTTGAAAAAAAGGTGCTTTCTGCCATACCACATTTACATCCTTATGTAAAACACAGAATTTATATTGCTGAATCTACAGGTATTTTACCAAAAAATATGTTTTCCTCAAACGGAATTATTGACGAGAGTATTATTGAACTCTATGATAAAGATTTTGACATTGAAGCAGAACATTTAGCTGTAAAACTTGAGCTATTTAAAATAGTTGATAACTATATGAATGTACTTTTTAAAAACGAAGCGCACCATAAAGAAACGATTAGCACAGATGCTTTGCTAAAAAAAGAACTATCGAAACTTAGTGAAGATTACACTATTGATGGCGATTTTGATTTTATTTTAAACACAGAGCTCAACGATATATCGTACAACCAAAACGAAGGCGAATTATTACAACTGTATTCTGATAAAGAAACCTCTATTTTAAGCGCTTTTGAAGTTAAAGATTTATCCACTAAACAATCGCCTAGAGCATTTGATAAACTTTACAACTGGTTACCATTTAATGTCTCTAACATAATGGATTTATACATTTTTGGAAAATTAGATTTTGAATCTATTGCTAAAATTAAAAAAATTGAACAAAAACGTATTGAAGCTATTTTTGATAAGGTTAAGCGCACGTTTAGAAGACATATTGAGTAGCAAATCGTTAATTTCTCTCGCAAAGACGCAGAGTCGCAAAAGAAAGAATCAGTCGCACATGTATTTCTCGTGTATTAGTTTTCCCCCTTTGGGGAATTAAAGGGGCTTCTCCAAGACTTCACGCATCGCTTTGGCTTTAACCAAACATTCTTCATATTCTTTAAGAGGGTCGCTTTTTGCTGTGATGGCTCCTCCTACTGAATATGAAATGTATTTTTTTGATTCGTTATAAAGGATACTTCTAATAATAACATTAAAATCGAAATCGCCATTTGGTGTAAAATAACCAACTGAACCAGAGTATAAACCGCGTTTGGTTTCTTCTAGGTTTTCAATAATTTGCATTGCCGATAATTTTGGAACACCTGTCATGCTTCCCATTGGAAACGTAGTTTTAATAATATCTACTGGATTTGTATCTGATTCTACTTGAGATTGAACCGTAGAAATCATTTGGTGGACTTGCAAAAAGGAATATACTTTGCACAGCTCCTTCACTTCTACACTTCCTTTTATGGCTGTATGCGATAAATCATTTCTTACCAAATCTACAATCATAATGTTTTCGCTTCGCTCTTTTAAATCTTTAGATAAATCGTCTGCGAGTTTTAGGTCTTCTGTTTTATTTGTAGAACGTTTCGCTGTACCTTTTATAGGCTGCGAAATTACTGTTATGCTTTCTTTTTTAATGTAGCGTTCTGGCGAAGCAGACATCATATATTTATCCTCAAACTTTAAAAAACTTGCAAATGGTGGTTTTGAGATTTCGTTAAGTTTCTTAAAGGTTTCAAGTGGATTTATTTCGCTGTTCTCAGCATAGAATTCTTGGCAAAAATTGGCTTCGTAAATATCGCCTCTTTGAATGTGTGCTAGCATTTTAGTGACCTTTTCGAAATAATCGTCTTTATGAATTCTTAGTTTAATTTTTACTGGATTATGAGGATTCTCGACTACGTTAGAAATGACAATAGACTCAATTAATCTTATATCATCTTCAATCTCATCATCAACCATTCTTAAATATTGAATTTCAACTTGATTATCTTTAAACAAAAACAGTTTTTTAGGTTGAAAGAAATACAAATCAGGAAACTCTAAACCATCAAAATTTTGAGACTTTAGGCGTTCTGTGGTATTTTTTAAATCGTAGGTTAAATAACCAAATATCCAGTCTTTTGTTGATGTTTGATATTCTTTTAAACGTTCAAAGGCATCAAAAAAATCTGTACGTAAAGTTGTAAACGCATCAACTGCCAAAACCGCATCGTAATTAGTGTATTGGTCAGTATGGTTGTTAGAATCTAACCACAAAACATCATCGAATTGTTGCGACCAAAGCAATAAATTTTGCTTAAAGCTTTCTAAATTTTTAGGCTGATGAATTTGTGTTGTTCTCAATAGGAAAATAATTGCTGCAAGTTACTGAATTAATATGATTTTCTTAATTGCCATTTTAATGTTTGAGGTATGGGAAAATATTTATTTATTCTGATTTTACACCCCAAAAGAGGACAATTCTTAATGTTTTTTTAAGCACAACAGTGAGACTGTCCCCTTGAGGGGACTTTAGGGTTATTTTAAAAGATTAATTTGTATTAATCTGAAGACTAAAGCAAATAATTGTAATTGAAAATTTTGAAGGATAAATATTAATTTTACTAGCGAAAAAATATCAAGAATTGTATATTTCAGAAAAAATAAGAAGATATGTATAGTTTAAAAAATGACTTATTACAAATCAACATAAAATCTAAAGGTGCCGAATTATGTAATATTACTTCAGCAAAAAATGACACTGAATTTTTATGGCAAGCAAACCCTGAATTTTGGGGAAGTCATGCACCTAACTTGTTTCCTATTATTGGTAGCATGAAAAACGACAGCTACATTTACAATAGCAAAACTTACCATATGCCTAAGCATGGATTTGCGAGACATAACGATAATTTTATAATTAAAAGTCAATCCGATTCTAGTATCACATTTAGTTTATCATCTAATGATAAGCTCTATGAGTTATATCCTTTTTTGTTTGAGTTTGAAATTACTTATACACTTACAGAAAATATATTAACCATTAATCATACAGTTACAAATCGTGATAAAAAGACGCTTTATTTCTCCTTAGGCGGACATCCTGCTTTTAATTGTCCATTGACGAAAGATGAAGATTACACTGATTATTTTTTAGATTTTGAACACAACGAAGACAGCGAAACTTATCTATTAAATATGGATAATGGGCTATTAACCAACGAAACAAGACCTGCATTTTCTGATGGACATAAAATTAATTTAAGACCCGATTTATTTAATGCTGATGCTTTAATTTTTAAAGATTTAAAATCTAGGGTTGTAAGCTTAACACACAAAATAAAAGGCAAAGTTTTAACCGTTAACTTCAGAGGTTTTAAGCAATTAGGTATTTGGGCAAAACCAAATGCACCTTACGTTTGTATTGAGCCTTGGTTGGGTATTGCTGATAATGAAACTACAGACCAAAAACTTGAAAACAAAGAAGGGGTTTTGAGTTTAAAATCTGGTGCCATTTTTGAAGCCGACTATAGCATTGAAATAGAAAAAAACCTTTTATCTTAAGTTGAATAATAAAATGGTAGCTTTGCACAAAACTTTGCAACGTGACTTTTCAAGACCTAAATTTAAACACACCTTTATATAACGCCTTAGATGATTTAGGGTTTACCACACCTACTCCAATTCAGGAAGAATCATTTAGTGTGGTAGCATCTGGTAAAGATGTTGTTGGTATTGCACAAACTGGTACTGGTAAAACATTGGCCTATATGCTACCTATTTTAAGGAATCTAAAATATTCTAGACAAGATAATCCTAGAGTTTTGGTTTTAGTACCAACCAGAGAATTAGTGGTACAAGTGGTTAGTGAGATTGAAAAATTCTCTAAATACATTAACAACCGAGTTTTGGGTGTTTATGGTGGCACCAATATAAATACACAAAAACAAGCTGTTGCACAAGGCCAAGATATTATTGTAGCGACACCAGGACGCTTATACGATTTAGCTGTAAGCAGAGTGTTGCAACTAAAATCTATTCAGAAATTAGTGATTGATGAAGTTGATGTGATGCTAGACTTAGGTTTTAGGCATCAACTGATGAACATTTTTGATATTCTTCCACAACGCAGACAAAACATCATGTTTTCGGCAACGATGACTAAAGATGTTGATGAATTAATTACTGATTTTTTCACTAATCCTACTAAAATATCAATTGCCGTTTCGGGTACACCTTTAGAAAACATTAAACAAGAACGTTATGATGTGCCTAACTTTTACACCAAAGTAAATTTGTTAGAATATTTACTTCATGATAAAGAAGAATTTTCAAGAGTTTTAATCTTTGTGGCTTATAAGAAAATGGCTGACCGATTATTTAATCAACTCGAAGAATTATTCCCAAGTGAATCTTGTGTTATTCACTCTAATAAAACACAAAATTACCGATTACGTAGTATTGAACAATTTAGAGAGGGCGAAAACCGATTGCTTGTTGCCACAGATGTTATGGCAAGAGGTTTAGATATAGAAGGTGTTTCTCATGTTATTAATTTTGATACACCAGATTATCCAGAGAACTACATGCATAGAATTGGTAGAACCGGAAGAGCCGAAAAGCAAGGTCATACCATTTTAATGTCTACTGATAAAGAAAAAGAAGGTTTAGAACGTATTGAGGAATTAATGCAAATGAAAATTGAAACGCTTGAGATTCCTGAAAGTGTTGAAGTTTCTACCGAACTTATTGAAGAAGAACGTCCACAAATTAGAGAGCGTAACAATCCTATAAAACGAAGTGATGCTGATGCTCCAGGACCAGCTTTTCATGAAAAGTCTGAAAAGAATTCAAAAGAAAATTTAGGTGGTTCTTATAAGTTTAAGATAGCAGCAAAATACAAGAAGCCAAAAACACGAGGCGACAAGAATTATAATCGTCGTAATAAAAAGTAGTTGTTGGCTACAGTTTTGTTAACAGAATTTCATTCTACTTTTATTGAAAAATCATCTACAAATAATTCTATATTTCCAGCTGTAGGATTAGCGGTTACACCTACTTGAACACGTTCGTAAGAAGCAGGTTCTTGTAGGGTAAAATCAATACCTTGATTTAGAAAGACATCTATAAAAACTTGTGCATTTGGCATATTCATTCCAGCTTCATTGATAACTTCAGTACCATTAATTGTTAATCGGTTAAGTCCATCTTCATTATCTGACATAGTCATTTCCCATAGTACAGTAACCCATTGATTTCTTGGAAAAGCTAACGTTGTTTGTTGCATTGTAGTTCCAGAAATTTTTCCTCTTTCAATTGACAAATAATCATTACCACCAGACATCATTAATCTAACACCAGGACATTGGTTTTCAGAACCATAATTACTGCCAACATTTGGGTCCCAACAAGAACAACACTCTAAATCAAGGAGCAATAGATTTTCGATAGGTTCAGTGCCAACGATATAAAAGTTAGCGCTTATTTTAACTATATCTCCTACAACAATATTTAACCCATTCTTTTCTATATCTATTTTTGACAAGTCCGAATCTGATTGATAAGCAAGAACACGTAGTGCATTTTGCCCTTCATTGAATTGAGTATTTGAAATTGAAATTTCGTTAGTTGCGTCTGTTGGATCTGTCTGTTGAATTGTGGTCCATCGCATACCATTAGTAGGAAACAACTCCTCCAATAGGTCATTTTGAGTTTCAAACCCATCTTCAAATAAGTAACTCTCTTCTATTGCTTCTTGTGGGTTATTTTCATCATTTTCACAACCCATCAATGTGAAAGCAATAATTACAAAAATTATAAATCCATGAATTTTCATAGTGTTAACGTTTGATCCTCTTTCTCGGATAGTTAATATAAGGATATTCTTAGATGTATTGTTTCTTTTTACACACGTTACATCATAAAAAAAACCCTTATCAAATAAATGAAAAGGGCTTTATAATCTCAAGTACTAGCAGGATCGTATCCCGTGTAAACACAGAATCCATGACCCTAACCTCATAGTTAATCCTGCAATTGTACTTGATTTTCTACTATATCTTTTATAGGAACAATAAGTTTTCCTTCTTTATTTTTTAAAATTACCGAAATGCTTTGCACAGCATCAATTGTGTAAGTTTCATTGTTGAATATAATTTTCTGCCCAACCTCATAGGTTTTACGTGCATAAAAAGCATTTAACAACTTACCTACTACTTCTCTAGCACCTAAACCAAATGCAATGGCAAAAGCTAATAAAAAAGCAGCAATAATCATATTAATATTGTTAGTAATTATCTCAGTATCAATACCTGCTTGATTTAAAGCTGTAACAGAAATAAAAGTTAACAATAAGAAAAACACAACCTGACTAATCATTTTACCACCAGACAAATCCATAGATTCAAAAAGTGATTTAAGGCCATTCTTAACGAAATTAGCAAATAAAAGACCTACAATAAATACAATAAGTGCGGCAAAAAGTTTTGGTAAGTAAGAAATTAAATCACTAATCTGTTGTGTTATAATATCTAAGCCCATTATATCTGATGCTGTTACCAGCAACACAATATACATTATATACTTTACAGCCTTAGAAACAACTTTTACTGTATTAAAATTAAGCTCTTTACCTTCAATGATTTCTATTTCATTAATCTTTTCATCAAGTTTATGTGTTTTGGCTAATTTTAAAATTTTTTTTATGACTTTTACAATTAACTTAGTAACAATCCAACCTATAATTAATACTATAAGGGCACCAATAATATTTGGGAATATTTTAGTAATCTCTAACCAAATATTTGTTAGAGACTTCATTGCTACATCTGAAAATTCATTCATTTTTTCCATACTAATAATTTTTTGTTAGGGTTTATTAAGTATCCTATTTTACGCGTTTACTAGTTACACTATCAATGACATGTGCAATATTATACGAAAATAATTCAGCTATTTCCATAAAAAGCTTAGCCATTGCAATATCATGCATAACTTTCCCTTTCAGTTCCATCGGAACTTCCTTTAAAGGCTGATCTATTTTACTAAATGGATTTTCCATCTTTTGTATAATTTGTGTACTTCTGTACTAGTTTTTCTTTCGCTCTTTTTAATCGCATTTTAACTGCGCTTTCTCCTATATCTAAAGCCGCAGATAATTCTTTTATCGATAAATTATCTTGATATTTTAATAATAAAATCATTTTTTCATCTGGAGATATCAACTCCATAACTTTCTTCAATTGTTCTACTCTCATGTCCGCAAACTCGAGTGTAGAATCAACATCCTCTCCTATATTTTCAATGTCAATAACTTCTGAACTAATAGATTTTTTCTCTAATTTCTTAGCTGTGTTTCTCGTGACATAATTTACACAATGATTATATGTAAATGCATATAACCAAGTAGAAAATTTTGAACGCCCTTTAAAACTTGCCAATTTCACAAAGACCCTTAAAAAAACATCTTGGGTCAAATCCTTAGCTTCATCTACTCCATTAGCAAAACCATAACATTTGTTATAAACCATACTCGCATATCTATCGTACAGCACTTCGAACAACATAGTGTCGTTATTTCTTACGATAGCTTCTACAAGCGCTTCATCGGTTAGGCTATGAATAGCGTCTTTTGTCAAGGGAATTTTTGATAAAATTAGTTAGTTATTAGTATTAAGACACCTCTTTATTTAAGACGTCACAATTTATTTATATTTTTTTTTAATTTATTAAATGATCTTCAATATCTACTAAATGATGTTGTAAAGCCTTAGCAGAGATCTGTATTTCCCAAATTAGAAATAACAGTGAAACTATAAGTAGCAATAGGCCTAAACCAAACGCCCAAATAGCTATAAGATTAAAATCAATATAAATCAAAAACATGGTAAGCACACAGAATAACAAACTACTTATGCCAGTAATTTGCATATACCTTGTTAATTTTACACGCAATTTTAAATTATTTATTTGCCTTAAAATAGAAGCACTTTTATGCTCAATATACTTTTCACTTAAATTTCTTATAATAGCAGCATATGCTAAAAATCGATTTGTATAAGCCAGCATTATTAAAGAAATTGCTGAGAACAAAAGCGCTGGTGTTGTGAGGGTTAGTTCTTCCATATTATAATTACAAAATTAATGAAATAATATATGAGATTAAAAAAATAAGAACTGTTTTATAATAGATTAATGCACTCTTAATAGAGTAACGAACACCTATATATTGTAATCCTATCATTAATTTTCCTAGAAGGTAATTTAAATAAATTACCGCAAGTATATTTATAGCTAAAGGCATTTAATAATTAATTAAATTAATACAATTGATAACAAAAGATTAACCATTAATCGAAGTTATTGCTGAGAAGTTTTAAAACAATAATAAAATTATTAACTTTAGATAATTAAAGTCCTAAACCTAACGTTATTATAGCAAATGCTATTGATTGAATAACCTATTAATGAATAAATACCTTCACGAAACAATACCAAATTTAAAACCGTTTAATTATGAGCGTCATCACGATACTTATTTTATAAATCAGCAATGGGTTTTAGTTAATGGAATTTCTAAGAAGAAATCTATTTACACATTTAAGGAAGATAATATTCTTGAGATCTCAAGAAAAGACGATGTCATAAAAACCTCATGGACTTTAAATATTCTAAATAGTTTTACGATTGAAACTGAAGATGGTTTAATTACAGTAGAAGCTTATTTTAAGGACGATGATATTTTGGTTCTTAATAACCAAGAGAAAGAAGAGTTTGCTATGTATATTAATTCTACAAATTACGATGACGAATTAAATTCTGTTGAAGATATACAGACATTCTTAAAGGAAAAATATAAGAAAAAAGTAAGTTCTATTATCTATGATCACGAATTCTATTACATTGAACAATCTAAAGAATTTGGGCCATTTAAAGTTGAAGAATTAGCTGAGAAAGTCAAATCTGGCGAAATAAGCGCATATTGTTTTGTAAAAGATGTTAATGAATATGATTACAGTAAACGCATGCGAATTGAAGATTTAATTCAAGAATTATAATCCTTCTGTGGTTTTTAGTTTATTTTGAATCCTTTTCCATACCAACAATTCATCTGCACTTAATCTATCTAAATTTTTGCTGACAAAATTGAAAAATTTTTGAGCCTTTTTATTTGAATTTAGAACGGTATGTCCATAATATAAAAAAATAGCGTCAGTTACGGTTTGGCTATTGGGATATTTAAAATCAACTAAAGGAGTTAACATTTTAATTCCGGCTTCTATTTTACCTAATTCAATAAGAACAGCACCTCTTGTCCCTTTAAAATAGTAAAAACTAGGCTTAATTGAATAGGCTGTTTTAGACAAAATATCAATCTGACCTGTATCCCCTTTTACCAATTTTAACCAAGCCAAACCATTATTAATGTGGGCAAACATCATTTTATCTTTTTCTTTATCAACTAGATTTAAACAAGACTCTAGCCATGACATCCCTTCATCAATATCTCCTTTCTTAGAATACATTATTCCTGTATTGTAATGAGCTAATACCTTAGTCTCTTCAATATTTATATATTTTTTATAAAGTTGAATTGCCGCATCAAATTCTTTTTCTTCAAACTTTTCTTGGGCTTCAAAAAAGGCATTAAAGTCAACATTACTCGCATTATTTTTTTTAAATGGCAACCTTAATAAAGTTAAACCATCTGTAGGCACTTTTACACCTTGGTATTCAACATGATAAGGAATTAAACTAATTATAGCAATTAGAGAATTGGCAAATATAAATGCTGATGTAAACTGAAATCCATTATCACTAGAAAGAAAAGAAAAACTAAAGTCTATGCACAACAATAATAATCCAGCAACAATCAAATTGGTTAAGCAGCCTCCTGAGCTCAGCAAAAACTGATTGATCTTAGTGTTTTTTTCTGGAGGAAATTCAACAAAAGCAAATCCGCCATTAAAATCCTTATTCAATATAATTTTAATATCAAAAACAGTAAACCGTTTTACTTCATGACTTTTACCTAGTACAATACGTTTAGGATTGCCACCTGCTAATTTACCGAATATTAAATGGCCAAACTCATGGATTACAACTCCTACTTTTATTGAAAATAAAAAAGCGACAAGGTTAAGTAATAAGTATGCAATTTCTACATTAACATTATTAACGAGAACTACAATTCCTATTAATAAGATAAGCCAAAAATAAATTGGAAATATGGCATTTAATATTTTGAACAAGCTAGTAATTTTGAAAATTGAAAAATAAAAAAAGCGAACCCAACTTTAAATTAATGAAGTAATGCGGTTCGCTTTTGTGAATATTATTATGGATTACTCTTGCAATCCAGGTACTGCAACCATTTCATTTACGTCTTTATCGTAATCTATACCTTCAACATTAAAACCAAAAAGGTTGAAAAAATCCGTTTTATAACCTTCTAAATCACCAATATTTGGCAATGTTTCTGTTGTAGCTTGTTTCCAAAGTTCTAACACTTTAGCTTGAATGTCATCTCGCATTTCCCAATCGTCAATACGTATTCTTCCTGCGTCATCTAATTGTAAATCTTCAGCATATAAGCGTTCGTTGAATAATCTTTCAATTTGCTCTATACAACCTTCATGTACACCTTCTTCTTTCATCACTTTATATAGTAATGAAATATATAACGGAATTACAGGAATAGCAGAACTCGCTTGCGTTACTAACGCTTTGTTTACTGAAACGTAGCCTTTACCATTAATATCTTTTAAAGCTTCTGTAATTTTAAATGCAGTAGCTTCTAAATGATCTTTTGCTCTACCAATGGTACCTTTTCTATAAACAGCCTCTGTTAATGAAGGGCCAATGTAAGAATATGCAACTGTGGTAAAATCTTCAGACAATACGTTTTCAGACTTTAACAGGTCTATCCACATTTGCCAATCTTCGCCTCCCATTACAGCTATTGTATTATCAATATCATCTCCAGAACATGGCTCAATAGAAATTTCTTTCACAATACCTGAGTGAAAATCTACAGTATTATTTGTAAATGCATCACCAATGGGTTTCAAAACCGATTTGTATCGCTTGCCCGAATCTGGATGTGTTCTCACAGGAGAAGCCAAACTATAGATTAACATATCTATTTTCCCTAAATCTTTTTTAATTAAATTTAAAGTTTGCGCTTTTATATCGTGAGAAAAAGCATCACCATTTATGCTCTTTGCATACAAACCGTCTTTATGGGCTTGATTTTCAAAAGCTGCACTATTGTACCAACCTGGTGAAGCCGGACGACCTTCTGATGGCGGCTTTTCAAAAAACACACCAATTGTTGATGCATTAGATCCGTAAGCACTTGTTATTCTCGATGCCAAACCAAAACCTGTAGATGCACCTATAACTAGCACATTTTTAGGACCATTTTGGGTCGGTTTTGATTTTATATATTCAATCTGATTTAATACATTTTGCTCACAACCTTTTGGATGAGATGTTAAACATATAAATCCTCTTGTTTTTGGTTCTATAATCATATTTAAAATCTAAACGTGTAAAGCTCTGTCGTCTGTTGCGGCTAATGCGGCTTCCTTAATAGCTTCAGCAAATGTTGGATGTGCGTGAGACATACGAGAAATATCTTCTGCAGATGCTCTAAACTCCATAGCTGTTACAGCTTCTGCAATTAAATCCGCGCAACGTGCGCCAATCATATGTACACCTAAAACTTCATCTGTGGTTTTATCAGCTAAGATTTTCACAAAACCGTCTGTATCTCCACTTGCTCTTGCTCTTCCTAAGGCTTTAAAAGGAAATTGTCCCACTTTATAAGCTACATTATCTGCTTTTAATTCTTCTTCTGTTTTCCCAACAGCAGCTACTTCTGGCCACGTGTAAACGACACCAGGAATTAAATTATAATCAATATGTGGTTTTTGTCCTGCAATTGTTTCTGCTACAAAAACACCTTCTTCTTCAGCTTTATGCGCTAACATCGCTCCTTTTACAACATCACCAATTCCATAGATATTAGACACGTTAGTCTGTAAGTGCTCATTGACTTCTACTTGTCCTCTATCTGTCATTTTTACACCTGCAGCTTCAAGATTTAAACCATCTGTATAAGGACGTCTACCAACAGAAACTAAACAATAATCGCCTTTAAACTCAACGAGTTCTCCTTTTTTATTTTCAGCCTTTACAATAACTTCATCGCCATTACGCTCAACAGATTGAACTTTATGAGACAACATCATTTTACATTTTGCTTTCTTAAATACTTTGTTTAATTCTTTTGATAAACCAGCGTCCATTGTAGGTAAGATTCTGTCCATGTATTCTATAACAGTAACCTCTGCTCCTAGACGACGATAAACTTGCCCAAGCTCTAAACCAATAACTCCTCCTCCAATGATAATCATGTGTTTTGGTATTTCTTTAAGTTTTAAAGCTTCTGTAGAAGTAATAATTCGTTCTTTATCTAAGCTAATAAATGGTAAAGTTGATGGCTTAGACCCTGTGGCTATAATGATTTTTTTAGCTTCAATTTCTTGAGCATCTTTACCTTCTATTGTAATATGCGTTGCATCTTTAAAAGATCCTAAACCTTCAAAAACATCGATGTTATTTTTCTTCATTAAGAAATCAATACCTCCTGTAGTTTGATCTACAACAGCCTGCTTACGACCTATCATTTTTTCTAAATTAACTTTGATGTCGCCAGGAATTTCGATGCCATGTTCGCTAAAATGTTTAGTTGCTTCTTCATAATGATGAGAAGAACTCAATAAGGCTTTACTAGGAATACAACCTACGTTTAAGCAAGTTCCTCCAAGAGTAGAATATTTTTCAATAATGGCTGTTTTCATGCCTAATTGTGCGCAACGAATTGCTGCTACATATCCTCCAGGTCCAGAACCTATTACTGCTACGTCGTATGATTTCATGAGTTTGTTTTTTGTGTAATTATTTATATACAAACAAAAATACGACTTAGATTATAATTTACGAACTTTAAATCTAATTATTAGAGAAGTAATTTATTTACTTTTTTTCTTCTATATCCTTTAAAACCCACTCTAATTCAGGGTCAATATTATTTAAACGATCTTGATATGTTGGAATAATTTCAATATCTGGTTTTACACCATAACCTTCTGGTGTTGTTTTGTATGGCGCATCTATAAATGCTAAGCCAATTCTCGCTTTAACTTTGGTATTAGGCAGTTCATATAACTTGTAAAACCCTGCCACTGTTCCGTTATAAGCTCCTCCTGTTTCTTCGCCTACAAAAGTGGCGCGTTTACTACCTTGCAATTGTGTAGATATCAATGATGACGCAGAAAACGAGTTTCCATTAATGAGGACATAAATTTTTCCTTTAAAGTTTAATGGTTGTGCTTCTTTTTCTTTTGCCGAATTAAACCTGTAATATAATTTTCCATCTGTTTTCTTTACCTTTAAGATATCAATCGTTGCAAAAACTGGCGTCAAAACTCCTCCTAATACTTTTAGTCCATTTGGTGTTGTATTACTCATTAAACTTTTTAGTATTGGAAATTTAGTATTTACCTCACTAGTATTTATCATTGTATAATTCTTGTCTGTTAAATAACCATACAAATAGGTAATTTCCTTTAATCTACCACCAAAATTATTTCTTAGATCAATAATTAGTGCATCCGTTTTAAGTGAGTCTAATGTTTTGAAGGTTTGGTCATAAAAATCTTCATACTTATTTCTAGAGAATCCTCTTATTTTCAGCAATGCAACAGTACTATCTTTACCTACAAAATTTAAGTTACGTGTGTATTCTTTTCTTAAGTAATTATAACCATGATCACGATTATATTTTCGTTTTGCCTTGCTTTCTAATTTTTTAGCTTTTCGTTCTTCTTTCGTTAATTTTATCTTTTTCTTCAACTTAAGAGAATCTACTTTAATAGAATCATTTTTCGCAGTGGTTGAATCTTTTCTAAGAACACGTTTGTACTGTTTCACAAAAGTTGAATCTGAATTCTTTAATGTAAGACTTATACTATCAAAACGTCCTTTATCATATACATAGTAAGATAAAAAACGATTTCCCGATACGCGTTGATGAAATGTTGTATTATATCCATCTGAAGCTATTCGTTTTTTGAATTTATCGAGTAAATCTTGAGTTTTTTCGCCTTCAACCTCTAACACTTGCGCATTGATTAAAACACTATCTTTCCCTCTTGCATTTGCAATAAAAAGTTTGTCATCTAAATATTCAAAATCTAAATTATTGATATCAAACTTCATTTTATTAAGAGCCTTTCTCTCTTTTCTTTTAAATTGTTTACCTGGTGGCGAAACAGACATATGACCTTGACCTACATATTTAGTGACTTGTGACAACTGCTTGTAAAACGCACGACTATCCATTGGGTTCTGAATAGCGCTTTTTAGGCTATCGAACTTAAAATCTAAAACGTCTTTAGATGTAAATTCATATAAGTGTGGATGGTTACGCTTTAGTTGCGTATATAATTTATCTACGTCCTCTCGTAAATCTGCAACAGAATGTAATTTTGTGACTTGTAAATTGTGTTTTTCAACACTTCCGCAAGATGCCAATAGCACTATAACGCTAAACGTGAGTAGTATTTTTTTGATCATATTCTAAATTTTATATTTATAAATTTTACCATTATACAGATGGTTCTATTTAGATAGACGTAAAAATATTAAGAATGGTTGCTTTATAATTATTTTGAATTAAAAATTTTTAAAATTATGGCATAAAAAAAGTCCAAACCCAAAGTTTATCAATTAAACTCTAAGTATGGACATATTTTCCCTAAGTTGCTAATAGCATGTCAAATATCAATAAACATTTAGTATTCAACAATACTCAATTTGAGTATTTTATATACTTATAACCAATGTTGTTTTGTTTTCAGCATACCTACAAGCTCACCAGTAGAGGATACATTTAGCTTTTTTAATATATTTCTTCGGTGTGTATCTACTGTGTGTGAGCTTATGTTTAGCTTTTCAGAAATTTCTTTACTTGTATGGTTTAAAACTAAGAGCCTAATAATATCGCGTTCTCTATTGCTTATGCCTTCACTGAGTAATTTTTGAGAAAAATTATTAAAATATATGGTTTCATACTCTTGTTTATCATTTAACAATTTTGCAGAAGCCGTAATTTCCATTTTAATATTAGGACTTAAAACCGTGTAATGTGCTAAACCAATAATTGGTTTTCCGGTAGAATCAAAGACTAAAGGTGTTGTGTTTTGTACTATATTAACATAGACACCATCTGCATTTTTAATTCTAAAATTCCATGTGTAATTAGCATCTTTTCTTTTGTTTTCAGGAATTTCACTAAGTGTATATTCCATTAAACCATTTAAGGCTTCTAACCACGCATCTACATCATCTGGATGAATTCTACTCCAAAAATAACGCATGCCTTTTGTTTTTAATTCATTAGGATCAAGACCTAAACAAGCTTTATAATTTTTACTGATATATTCAAAAGACAACTCTTGAGTATTAGTAACACAAAAAAAAGTTGAACTATAAGGAAGAAAAGAATCTAATTCCATAATCTTATTGATATGTTCTTGTAGATATGGCTTGTCGTAAGATTTAAATATAAACTTATATAAGTCCTTTATGTGCGCTGTTCTCATACCCTAATATAATCAATTTAAAGAAATTGCCGTTGTATGTTTTACTTCGTTAATCATAAACATACTGTGTGTACTACCTATATGATCTATTTTGGTAAGTTTTTCAACCATAAATTCCCTAAACGCTTTCATATCTTTTACCAAAACTTTAAGCAAATAATCATAATCACCACTGAGATGATAACATTCTAAAACTTCGTTAAGTTGATTAACTTCTCGTTCAAATTTAACTACATAATCTTGAGAATGTTGCACCAATTTTACATGGCAAAATGCTACGAATTCTTTCTGTACTTTGGTTTTATCAACCAAAGCAACATATTGTTTTACAATTCCACTTTTTTCAAGCTTTTTAATGCGCTCATAAACCGCAGTAACAGACAAATTTAATTTCGTAGACAAAGCTTTGTTTGTTTGCTTACTATCAACTTGTAGCAAATGAAGCAACTTTCTATCGGTTTCGTCAAATATCATACTTATAATTTTTCGGAATAAATCATATTTACACTAAATATAAAGATTTTAAATCTAAATATTATACTTATTACAATTATATTTTCTAAGTTCCACCCTAACTGTTGAATATTATTCTTATTTGTACGACATTTGAATACAATAAACAAATCATTAAACTATGGCATTTAAACCTGCAAACAACATTCAAGATTTACAATACTTCGGAGAATTCGGAGGCGTAAATCCTTCTATTTCAGACTCATCAACCTACACATTTCTATCAGCAAAAACTATGTTTGATACTTTTGAAGGCAATGCAGATGGTTGTTATTTATACTCACGTCATTCATCACCTTCTAATTTATATTTAGGCGAAGCTTTAGCAGCTATGGAAGGTACAGAAACCGCAACAGTTACAGCTTCTGGTATGGGAGCAATAACACCAGTTTTGCTTCAACTCTGTGGTTCTGGTGATCATATAGTAAGCAGTAGAACTATTTATGGTGGTACGTATGCATTTCTTAAAAATTTTACACCACGTTTGGGTATAAATACCACGTTTGTAGATATAACGAAATTAGATGTTGTTGAAGCGGCAATTACGCCAAACACAAAAGTTTTGTATTGTGAGTCTGTTAGTAATCCGCTTTTAGAAGTAGCAGATATCAAAGGTTTAGCGGCAATAGCAAAAAAACACAATTTAAAACTTATAGTAGATAATACGTTTTCTCCACTATCGATTTCTCCTATAAAATTAGGTGCTGATGTCGTTGCCCATAGTTTAACTAAATTTATTAATGGTTCTTCAGATACTGTTGGAGGTGTTGTTTGTGGAACGCAAGAGTTAATTGACGATCTTAGAAACGTTAACAGTGGAGCTGCAATGTTATTAGGCTCTACAATGGATAGTTTACGTTCTGCATCTGTTCTTAAAAACCTAAGAACACTGCACATTAGAATGATGCAACATAGCCACAACGCGACTTTTTTGGCTGAAAAATTTGAAAACGATGGTTTAAAAACAGTATATCCAGGTTTAGCGTCTCACCCATCTCATGAATTATTTAAATCCATGATGAATGAAAAATACGGTTTTGGAGGCATGTTAACCATTGATGTTGGCTCTTTAGATAAAGCCAATGCACTTATGGAATTAATGCAAGAAAGAAACTTAGGTTATCTTGCTGTTAGCTTAGGTTTTTATAAAACCCTTTTTAGTGCACCAGGAAGCTCTACATCTTCTGAAATACCTGAAGATGAACAAAAAGAAATGGGACTAAGCGATGGGTTAATTCGTTTTTCAATTGGTTTAGATGCTGACATTGAACGCACTTATAATAATATGAAAACTTGCATGAAAGAACTGGGTATTTTATAAAGAAATCACGAGACTTTAGGTATAAATGGTTGGCTTCTTTTTCACAAAAAAGGATCTAACCATTTTTTTATTCTTTCGCTCTACAAAGGAATCTATTTGCAATTGACTTAACAAAATCGTAACATTACAAGACCAAACGCAACTAAAATGAAAGACCACGATTCATCTAAAATTGACATCGAAGACCAACAAATTATTGATAATAAAGAACTTAACCTTTTTGAAGCCTTAATTCCTGTTGTCATATTAATGGGTATGCTCGCCTACAATATCTTTTTTGTTGAAGGTAGTGAATGGTTTGGTGCTTATACTAATCAAATAATTTTACTATTAGGAGGTGCAGTAGCAGCCGTTGTTGGTTTTTTTAATAAAACCTCACTTAATACCATGCTTAAAGAGGTTTGGGAAAATTTAAAAAGTGTATTTGTACCTATAGTTATACTGTTTTTAGTTGGCGCATTGGCTGGCACATGGTTGGTCAGTGGCGTAATACCAGCTATGGTTTATTATGGTTTACAAGTATTAAGTCCAGAAATATTTTTACCTGCTTCTGTTATTATTGCAGCTGTAATTTCTATTGCTACAGGTAGTTCATGGACCACATCTGCAACTGTTGGTATTGCACTAGTTGGTATTGGTACAGCATTAGGTATTAATCCAGGAATGATTGCAGGCGCTGTAATATCTGGCGCTTACTTTGGTGATAAAATGTCGCCTTTAAGTGACACTACCAATTTGGCACCAGCAATGGCAGGAACCGATTTGTTTTCGCATATAAAGTACATGACGATAACAACTGTACCCACAATTTTAGTCACTTTAGTTGTTTTTGGAATAATCAGTGCATCAATAGACACCTCAGGAAATACAGATATATCTCAAATACTAGAAACGATTGATGCTACTTTTAATATTACACCATGGTTATTTTTAGTCCCTGTCGTTGTAGTAGCTTTAATTTTATTAAAAACGAAACCTTTAATTGCATTAGGCTCAGGCGTTGTATTAGCGATTGTTTTTGCGCTTATATTTCAGCCCGAAGTTTTAGAAACTGTATCAAATTCTACATCTAAAACTATCGTTAATTCCGTATTAACAGATACTAATATTCCTATAGACGATACGTCTTATATGGCTACATTAAATGCTCAAGATATTGAAGCCATAGGAAACAATTCGCATCTCGAAACACTTTTTACAGATGGTGGCATTGAAAAAAACTTTTCTATTTCAGAATTAGAAGACATCTTTAGTCCATTTAATTACGACCAAAATACACTCGCCATCAAAACGGATAGTCTTAGTAGACTTTTAACAATAGATAAATTAAAACAATTATTTGGTTCTGGTGGAATGAATGGTATGTTATGGACGATTTACCTTATTGTCTGTGCTATGATTTTTGGAGGGATAATGGATGGTATTGGAGCATTATCTAGAATTACAAAAGCATTACTCTCTGTAGCAACTACAATTTTTGGCTTATTTACAAGCACTGTGCTAAGTTGTTTAGGTCTAAACGTCATTGCCTCAGACCAATACTTAGCCATAGTTATTCCTGGCAAAATGTTTAAAAAGGCCTATGAAGACAAAGGTTTAGCTCCTGAAAACTTAAGTAGAACTTTAGAAGATTCTGGGACAGTAACTTCCGTCCTTATTCCTTGGAACACCTGTGGTGCATACCAAAGTGGTGTGTTAGGCGTTGGCGTTGGCGAATACTTTATGTATGCCATTTTCAATTGGCTAAGTCCATTTACAACTTTACTTTTTGCAGCATTAAGAATTAAAATAAAAATGTTAACAAAAAAATAATAGCGACCCACTCAGGCTTTTTCCTTATAAATTATCAAGTTGACATATTAATGCTTCAGATATTATCAAAATGACAATAAAACGACTTGTTTTTTGTTGCCATATACACTTGCTATTTCACTATTCTTTATGATAATCAATTCCTATTAAAAAGTACAAAACGCCTTACTAAATTTGCCTTAGAAATTAATTAACAATTAAATTATAAAACACATGGCATTAGTAGGAAGACAATTTCCAGATTTAAACGTAAACGCAATGAATGATCTAGGCGACACTTTTAAAGTGAACGTTTTAGAGGAAGCAAAAAACAACAACAAAAAAGTAGTTTTATTCTGGTACCCAAAAGATTTCACTTTTGTTTGTCCAACAGAATTACACGCTTTTCAAGCTGCTTTAGGTGAGTTCGAAAAAAGAAACACAATTGTAATTGGTGCGTCTTGTGATACTGCAGAAGTTCACTTTGCATGGTTAAGCACAGCAAAAGATAATGGTGGAATTGAAGGTGTTACCTACCCTATTTTAGCAGACTCTAACCGTAACTTAGCTTCAGCGTTAGGTATCTTAGATACGTTTAATGAAACGTTTGATGAAGAAACAGGCTTAGTAACTGTAGAAGGTGACAACGTAACATATAGAGCAACTTACATCATTGATGAAGAAGGCACTATACAACACGAGAGCGTTAACAACATGCCATTAGGTAGAAACGTTAACGAATACCTTAGAATTATCGATGCTTTAACGCACGTACAAGAAAAAGGTGAAGTTTGTCCTGCAAACTGGGAAGAAGGAAAAGAAGCAATGAATGCTAATGCAAAAGCAACAGCTGAGTATTTAGCTGCACAAGCAAACTAATATATTATGGTTACAGAATTAAACGAAGATAACTTACAGAGCTATATCGCGGATAACGATACAGTTGTAGTACAGTATTCAGCAACATGGTGTGGCAACTGTCGTATAATGAAACCTAAAGTTAAGAAACTAGCTTCTGAGTTAGAAAACATAACTTTTGTTATCGCTGATGCCGAGAAATTTCCGGAAAGTAGAAAGCTTGCCACTGTTGATAATTTACCAACATTCGCCACTTTTAAAAACGGGGAATTTGTAAACCAAGTACAAACTAACAAGTTTGATGTTTTAAAAGATCTTGTTAATGAAGTTGCTTAATTAATAATTGTCTGGCTGAGCGCATTTTAAAACTAGGACTTTTAGTTTGGGCTGAAGACGATAAAAATGTATATCACAATGAAATTACCAGTAATAAAACATTTAACACAATTTATTGAAGACAACGATGAGGATTTTGTTGTTGAAACTATTGAAACATTAGAAGCCTTAACAGAAGTATCTTCTTTAAAAGATGAAGAATTAGATGTTATTGGTGAGCTAATTTCAAATATGTATGGAGCCATTGAAGTAAACAGAATGATACAAAATGGTAAACCTAAGAAAGAAGCCGTAAATGAGTTTATGCAGCGTGTTCTCGGTTCTATTGACAAATAGAAATTAATATACATCCTTTATAAAACCACTTTGTGAAAGCAAGGTGGTTTTTTATTTTTTAGCTATTATATATTAAGTATTAGTTATTTCGTTTCATAGTAATTTATTTTTTTAGAATAGACAGTTTTAGCTTAACTTTTGATCTCGAAATCTTTATGTAACTTTACAAATAGATATATTAATAAAAATATTTAACTTCGTTTTAATCACTATTTATAGTTTAATATTCTGGTTTATTAACGGGATATGGTTAATAAAAGTTATTATATAAGGAGTTGTGCAACATATGAGAAAAACCGAACTACATAACAAAAAGAGGAATCGTTTCTCAATGATTTTTCCAATTTTGACCATAATCGGAATTGGAATATTTACGGTTTTGACTTCATTTTATGAAAAATCTTGGTCTTATAATTGGAATGGAATAAGCGAGCAAGTTAGAGATAGTGTAAAAGTTGCAGAAAATAGTGGGATTTCAAGTGGTTGGGTCGGAATTGCACCACGTAAACCTAAACAATATGATAGAAGATATTGGATTATGAATAACGCAACCGAATCCGAACTTATAAAACTGACTAATTATCCAAATGGAACTATTAAGACAATAGCATACGAGGGACTATTAAGAAAACCTGAATTTAAAAATAAAATGGAGCTAATGCTTAGAGTAATTGACGATACCGAACATTCTATTTTTTATCGGACTGGATGCGAAGGAATGAATATGAATATAAGTGAATACTTGGTTGACTTAGTTTTATTAATTGATGACAAAGGATTTTTAGGAAAAACAAATAGATTTAACCTTCCGCAAAATGACATTGACAAAATACTTAATGAATACAAAAAAGTACCAAGTTTATGAAAATAAAAATACGTTGCACAACAACGTGTATATTTAATTGCTTTAGTCGTTGATTATTTGGAAAATTCCTGCGGAATTTTCTCGCGTTCGTTTTTGTTTACTAAATTAGTTGCTGAAACACGCAACTAACCATACACAATCACGTTGTAAGTAATTTGAGAAAAACGCTAATCATATTGATATCATTGAGTTTTGGACTTTCATCTTGCGAGTCCGAAAAACGATATTCTGATTATAATGAGTCTGACTTTTATGAAGTACAAGGCTTTATCGAATCAGCAATTTCGACAAGCGACCCTTTTGACAGTCCCACTGAAAAAAACATTCGATTTAAATATTTTCTTGACCGTGACAATCCGAAATCTGGAATGGAAAATGACTTGGAAATGTTTGAGGCGAAAACTGGATTTCCTGTAATTGTTTTAGTTCATAAAGACGATGAAAACATAAGTTTTTATGGACGAGTTGGAATTCTGGAAAACTTGAACTCTAAAGAAAAAGAATTTTTATCTGGACATATTAAAAATCAAATGGAATTAATGGAGAAATCTAATTTTTAAAATTCATTTAAGCAATTTAGATTATGAAGTATAAAAATATTCTATCTGCAATTCACAATTTTGGACATAGCTTTTTAAGCTATGAAAATTATGTTGATTCTGATTTTGTAATTGATGAATTGAATAAAATAAGTGGAAAGAATTATGATATAAAAATTGATTGGAAAACTAAAGAATTCCAACCAAAAACAATGATTTCTGACCGAATTACTAAATCAATTGGATATTGGTATGATAACATAAGTAAACATTTCAATTCACAAAACGTAGAATTTGACTCTCTAAAATCATTTGAACTTATTTGGGAAAATGGAAAAAGACCAAAAGTTACTGCGACTGACGATAGAGGAAAGTTTTACGAAAAAGAAATAACAAATACATTATAAACTAAATAAAAAACTACTTACAACACCGTATATAATTTATTGCTAGTTCTAGCCTACTTACGAAAATCCTCGCGGATTTTCTATTCGGTTTTTATTTGCTAAATCATGTGCTTAACCACGCAACAAAACATATACAACAACGTTGTACAACATAGTGACCCGTCCTGAATAAAGGCTACATTATTTTAAACATTATGTACAAAAATGACAAAGTAATCAGACGGTATTCAGAACCATTTAAACTGAAAATTTTAGCGGAACTTACAACCGGAAAACACACAAAGAGCGAACTTTGTAAACTCTACTCTATTGCACCTACTACAGTCAATGAATGGATTAAAAAGTATAATCGTAAAGACTTAATGAACACCAGAGTAAAAGTGGAAACGAAAGACGAAATATCTAGAATAAAAGCATTGCAAAAAGAGAATGAAAAACTTAAAAAGCTACTGCTTAAAAAGGATTTGGATGCATTGGTAGAGGAATCTTATCTTGAAGTAGCTGCAGAAAAATTAGGATATAAAAATGTTCAGCAACTTAAAAAAAAACTCAATATCTAGCTTTTATTAAAACTAGAAATAGAGCTAAGGGATTTGCTTCTTTATCTACTATAGCAAGTTGTTTTGGACTTAAACGTGATGCGTATTATAAATACAAATCTAGAGCTGATAAGCGTTTAAAACTAGAACAACAGATTATAAAAATAGTCAGTAAAAAACGCAAATCCCTTCCTAGAGAAGGCGTACGTAAACTCATAAAATCATTAGATGATGAGTTTACAAAAGCTAA
>NZ_CANMIW010000012.1 GCF_947498005.1 uncultured Winogradskyella sp. | reverse complement strand
GTTAGCAGTTAGCAGTTAGCAGTTAGCAGTTAGCAGTTAGCAGTTAGCAGTTAGCAGTTAGCAGTTAGCAGTTAGCAAAAAATAAAATATAATTTGGGAAAGAACAAAAAATGAGTAAATATTAATGTCCCAAATTTCGACGAAGTCGAAAACAACGATTTTTAGAAATAAAGAGCGAAAGGATGGAACTGCAAAGCGAAGCTTTAAGCATGGAATCCTGAAAGCGAATGGTGCTTTAGCAATTTCCTTATAAATCGTTTTGAATTTTTGGTTCGTTTTGTTTCAAGACAAAATGAACAGAGAAAGAAAAAATATTATATAAAAGAAAGCAATTAAAAACAGATTCCCACATTAGTGAGAAGTAAACATGAAACAACTACTAAACAGACTAATAAATCAAGAAAGCATCTCAAGCGAAGAAGCAAAAAACGTCTTGGTTAATATATCAGCGGGTCAATACAATCAAAGTCAAATCGCATCATTCCTAACCGTTTACATGATGCGGAGCATCACTTTAGACGAACTCAGAGGATTCAGAGATGCCCTTTTAGAACTTTGTATTCCTGTAGATTTAAGCGATTACGATACCATAGATTTATGCGGAACAGGAGGCGACGGAAAAGACACGTTTAATATCTCAACATTGTCCTCTTTTGTTACAGCAGGTGCAGGAGTACATGTTACTAAACATGGAAATTATGGCGTATCCTCAGCTTGCGGTTCATCCAATGTCATGGAACATTTGGGTATAAAATTTACTAATGATATCGATTTTTTAAAACGAAGTATAGACGAAGCAGGCATTTGTGTGTTACACGCACCTTTATTTCATCCAGCTATGAAAAATGTGGCACCAATTAGAAAAGAATTAGGTGTAAAAACCTTTTTCAATATGTTAGGACCAATGGTAAATCCTGCATTTCCAAAAAATCAAATGGTTGGTGTTTTTAATCTGGAATTACTAAGACTTTACGGTTATTTGTATCAAGAAACCGATAAAAATTATGCTGTGGTTCATGCGTTAGATGGTTATGATGAAATTTCATTAACAGGTAAAACAAAAGTCATAACCAATGCATCCGAAACATTATTTGAACCTTATGAATTAGGTGTAGATACGGTAGAGCAATCTGCAATATTCGGAGGAAACACAGTTGAAGAAGCCGCTAAATTATTTACAAAAATCATCAATGGCAATGGCTCAAAAGCCCAAAATAATGTTATTTGTGCCAATGCAGGTTTAGCTATTGCTACCGCAAAACAAATTTCACACAAAGAAGGGTTTGAATTAGCAAAAGAATCACTAATGAGTGGAAAAGGAAAACAAGCGCTAGATAAGTTGATTGAGATAAGTAATTAAATGTTAGTAGTTAACAGTTAGCAGTTAGCAGTTAGCAAAAATGAAACATTATTTGAGACAGAAAAAAAATGAGTATAAGTTAAAGTCCCAAATTCCGACATAGTCGGAAACATCAAAATTCAGAAATAATGAGCGAAGGAACGAAGATGCGAGGCGCAGCCTCAAGCACGAAGTTCTAAAAGCGAATGTCGCTTTAGCAAATGCTCAGCATTCACGATTTCAAAAAAACAATAGAAATCTATGAGTAATTCCTAATTTTGATTGTGATTTTTGATTCGTTTGCATCAAGGCAAATGAATAAATAAGAAAATGAATTAAAAATAAATCTGCTTTCACAGGCATTAATATGAACATATTAGACAAAATAGTAATAGACAAACGTAAAGAAGTTAATTTACGAAAATCTCTAATTCCTGCAAGTCAATTAGAACAATCCATTCTATTTGAACGCGACACTATTTCTCTAGCTCAAAACTTAAGAAACAGTCAATCAGGAATCATAGCCGAGCACAAAAGACGTTCGCCATCTAAATCCGAAATTAATCACAATTTAAATGTGCAAGATGTAGCAAAAGGATACGAAAATGCAGGAGTTTGTGGTATGTCTGTTTTAACTGACGGAAAGTATTTTGGTGGTTCTTTAGATGATTTAATCTTGGCTAGAGCAAGCTCTAACCTACCACTTTTAAGAAAAGAATTCATCATTGATACCTACCAAATTCTAGAAGCCAAAGCTTATGGAGCTGATGTTATTTTATTGATAGCAGCTATTTTAACAAGAGAAGAAATTAAACAATTTTCGCAGTTTGCAAAAGGTCTAAATCTCGATGTGTTATTAGAAGTTCATAACGAAGAAGAATTACACAAATCAATAATGCCTTCATTAGATATGCTAGGTGTAAATAACAGAAATTTAAAAACATTTGAAGTCAGTTTAGAAACCTCAAAACAATTGAGTCCAGTAATTCCTGACGAATTTGTAAAGGTATCCGAAAGCGGAATAAGTTCGGTTGAAGCTATAAAAGAACTACAACCTTTTGGCTACGAAGGCTTTTTAATAGGAGAAAATTTTATGAAAACGGATAATCCTGGAGAGAGTGCAACTAAATTTATAAAAGACCTAGCAGGTTTATAAAACCTAACAGGTCTCAATTTAAAAATTAAAACAATAAACTGTCATTCCGCACTTGATGCGGAATCCACAATAACCCACTAAATTAATAGATTCCTGCCTTCGCAGGAATGACAAAAATTATGAAACTAAAAATCTGCGGAATGAAATATAAAGACAATATAGAAGCTGTTGCGAATCTGCAACCTGACTTTTTAGGCTTTATATTTTACGATAAATCTGCTAGAAATTTCGATTCAATAATTCCAGACATTCCAAAATCGATTAAAAAAGTGGGTGTCTTTGTAGATGAAAACCTAGAAATTGTAAAAGAGAAAATAGAAAAATATAGTTTACAAGCCGTGCAACTTCATGGCCATGAAACACCAGAATATTGCGCACAAATAAATAATGTTGAAGTCATAAAAGTATTCAGCATCAAAGACGAATTTAACTTTGATGTGCTTCAGCCTTATGAAAAAGCTTGCGACTATTATTTATTCGACACAAAAGGTAAATTACCAGGTGGCAATGGTTACACATTCAATTGGAATGTACTCAACCACTACCCTTCCACAAAACCGTATTTTTTAAGTGGAGGCATCGGATTAAATGAAATTGAAAGTGTTCAGTCATTCCTGCGAAGGTCGGAATCTCAATATTGTTACGCTATCGATGTTAATAGTAAATTTGAAATAGAACCTGGATTCAAGAATGTCGAGGAATTAGAAAAGTTTAAAAAAGAAGTAAGCAGTAAGCAGTAAGCAGTAAGCAGTAAGCAGTAAGCAGTAAGCAAAAATTAAAAAAACTTGGGAAAGAACAAAAATTAGTAAAAATTAATGTCCCAAATCAATTCAGAGAATTGAACATCAAAATTCAGAAATAATGAGCGAAGGAATGAAGATGCGAAGCGAAGCTTCAAGCACGAAATTACGAGAGCGAGTGTTCCGAAGGAATTTCCTATATTTTGATTGTGATTTTTGGTTCGTTTGCATCAAGGCAAATGAACAAAATAAAAAAGAAAACAAATTGCAACACTGAATAACAATTCAATTTCGCAATAAAGAAACAAATAAAATGAGTTACAACATCAACGAAAAAGGCTACTACGGAGAGTTTGGAGGTGCATACATTCCAGAGATGCTATACCCAAACGTAGAAGAATTAAGACAAAACTATCTTAAAATAATGGCAGAACCTTCATTTCAAGAAGAGTTTAATGCCTTATTAAAAGACTATGTTGGTAGACCTTCGCCACTCTATTTCGCCAAACGCCTTTCAGAAAAATACAACACAAAAATTTATCTAAAGCGTGAAGACCTCAACCATACAGGAGCACATAAAATCAATAATACTATTGGTCAAATCCTTATGGCAAAACGTCTCGGCAAAAACAGAATTATTGCCGAAACTGGAGCAGGTCAGCATGGTGTGGCTACAGCAACCGTTTGTGCACTTATGGGAATTGAGTGTATTGTTTACATGGGAGAAATTGATATCGCTCGTCAAGCACCAAATGTTGCGAGAATGAAAATGTTAGGAGCAACTGTGATTCCGGCTTTATCAGGAAGTCGTACTTTAAAAGATGCAACCAACGAAGCTATAAGAGATTGGATTAACAATCCTGTTGACACACATTATATTATTGGTAGTGTGGTTGGACCTCATCCATATCCAGATATGGTAGCTAAATTTCAAGCAGTTGTTTCAGAAGAAATAAAAAGTCAGCTTTTAGAAAAAGAAGGTACGGAAGACCCAACGTATTTGGTGGCTTGTGTTGGTGGTGGAAGTAATGCAGCCGGAACTTATTATCATTATTTAGACAATGAAGCTGTAAATATTATTGCTATTGAAGCCGCAGGACATGGTGTTGATTCAGGAGAAAGTGCTGCAACATCTGTATTAGGAAAAGAAGGTATTATTCATGGCAGTAAAACCTTATTAATGCAAACTAACGATGGACAAATTACAGAACCCTATTCAATTTCAGCAGGATTAGATTATCCTGGTGTTGGACCAATGCATGCTAATTTATATAAAACAGGTCGAGCGGAATTTATAGCCATTACAGATGATGATGCCATGAAAGCTGGATTGGATTTATGCAAACTTGAAGGTATTATTCCTGCGATTGAAAGTTCTCATGCTTTAGCTGTTTTTGAACATAAAACGTTTAAACCAGATGATATCGTAGTGTTAAATTTATCAGGACGAGGAGATAAAGATTTACAAAATTATATTGATTATTTTAAGTTGTAAATTCGAAGTAAGCAGCAAGCAGTAAGCAGTAAGCAGTAAGCAGTAAGCAGTAAGCAGTAAGCAAAAATTAAAATATATTTTGGGAACAAAACAAAAAGCAGCAAAAATTAATGTCCCAAATTTCGACATAGTCGGAAGCAACGATTTTTAGAAATAATGAGCGATAGGATGGAACTGCAAATCGTAGCTTTAAGCATGGAATCCTGAAAGCGAATGTCGCTTCAGCGATTTCCTGACAAATCGTTTTGAACTTTTGGTTCGTTTTGTTTCAAGACAAAATGAACAAACTAAATAAAACTATAACATTTTGAACAGAATAAACCAAAAACTAGAAGAAGACAAAAAGCTATTATCCATATACTTCACAGCAGGATACCCAAACATTAACGACACAGTTACTGTCATAGAAAATCTTGAAAAATCTGGTGTAGATATGATAGAAATAGGACTACCATTCAGTGACCCTTTAGCTGATGGTCCTACGATTCAGGCAAGTTCTACAAAGGCATTGCATAATGGTATGACTAGCGAACATCTTTTTGAACAACTAAAAGACGTTCGTAAGACGGTTTCAATTCCGCTAATCATAATGGGTTATTTTAACCCAATGCTACAATATGGTGTAGAAGAATTTTGTAAAAAATGTCAAGAAGTTGGCATAGATGGACTTATTATTCCTGATTTACCAGTTGACGTGTATCATGATAATTACAAATCTATTTTCGAAAAATATGGCCTAATCAACGTCTTCTTAATTACACCACAAACCTCAGAAAAACGTATTAGATATATAGATTCTATTTCAAACGGATTTATTTATATGGTAAGTTCTGCAAGTGTCACAGGTAGTCAATCAGGATTTGGAGATGTACAAACGCAATATTTTCAACGTATAGCCAACATGAAATTAAAAAACCCACAAATTGTTGGTTTTGGAATTTCTAATAACGAAACATTCACACAAGCAACAAAATACGCCAAAGGCGCCATTATTGGTAGTGCATTTGTAAAACACTTAACTAATTCTGGTGTCGATAAAATTGATGATTTTGTAACTGCTATTTTATAATATGAAACTCTTAAACGACTGGAAATTAATTATTCTTTTATGCTTAACTTTAGGTTTGGCACCATTTTTTCCAGAACCTCACATCGTTGGTAAAATCAGATGGATTGAAGGTGGTGCAAATGGAATGACCGTAAAAGACTGGTTTGATGTTGTTTTTCATGAATTTCCATTTATTCTATTAGTCCGAATAATAATCATAAAGCTTTTAAAAAAGCCGAACGTTAATCGAGAATAATAAACTTCAATACATCTATTTTAAATTAAAGTTTATATTTGAGTCACATTAACCAACTAAAATCAAATTTATGGAATGGTATTTAAAAGTCGTAAGAGATAATTACGCAAATTTTACAGGTAGAGCAAGACGTCAAGAATATTGGATGTTTGTTTTGTTTAATATGCTTTTTGCTTTTGCAATTGTACTTGTTGCTGGTGGATTAGTTGCATTGACAGAAATAGGTGCATTCGCAGGACTATATCTAATATATATCTTAGGTATCATAATTCCTAGTTTAGCCGTTGCGGTAAGACGATTACACGATATAGGAAAAAGTGGTTGGTTTTACTTAGTAGCACTTATACCATTAGTAGGAGGTATATGGTTAATCGTTTTATTTGCAACAGAAGGCGACAAAGGACCTAACGCTTACGGACCAGATCCAAAAGAAATAGATTCTACTGTTACTGTTTAAGTCATCACACTTTAAACTGAACAATTAAAAACTTATATTTAATGCCTATTCTTATTAATTGAATAGGCATTTTTTTATTCTTAATTAAACTTAATAATGTCATTAAACATCGTACTCATAGAACCCGAAATCCCAAATAACACGGGTAACATTGGTCGTTTGGCTTTAGCGTCTGGTTCTACCTTACATTTAGTAAAACCATTTGGTTTTGAAATCGATGATAAACGACTTAAACGTGCAGGATTAGATTATTGGAAGCATCTAGACGTTATTTACTATGAAAATATTGATGATTTTTTCAAAAAGAATGACAATGCAAAAATGGTGTTCTTATCTAGTCATGGAACTCAAAGCCATTGGGATATAACGTTTGAAGATGATTTATTCTTAGTCTTCGGAAAGGAATCCGTTGGTTTGCCCAAAACAATTATTGAAGCTCATAAAAATGACCTTTTTAAAATTCCACTTTATAGTGAATCTATTAGAAGTTTAAATTTAGCGAATGCCGTAAGTATAATAGTGTATGAGGGCTTAAGACAATTAAGGGCATAATTCAGCAACTTATTAAATTAACTAAATTTTAAAGCTTTTTACCTTATATTGCTCTCATTAATGAATAATTAAAAAATTAATATTATGATTTTAAATACAATAAAAACAGGATTATTTTTCATAGCTATAACATCTTTCTCTTTTGCAAATGCTCAACAGAAACTTGAAACACAAAAAGTTCAGAATAAAAGAGCTATAAAAAGTTTTAAAGCACTTGACACTAATTCCGATGAAACCATAAATTTAAAAGAACTTAAAGCTAATTACAAAAAAGACGAATTTAGTGAAGAAGAGGTTAAAACCAAATTCCTTAAAATGGATACAAATAAAAACGGTTCCATAAGTTTGGATGAATTTACTTTGGCTTTCGAAATGAAAAAGAAATCTGCTCAAAAGACAGAATTGAAGCAGATTGAAAAAAACAAAAAAGCAACGCTAAAAAAAGATTAAATCCTTTTTTAAACATTTTAAAAAATCCTCATTTAGCAATGAGGATTTTTTTTATGATAATTAGTTTTACTTTAAGTTAGGATTCTTTTTTAAATACGCTAAATACATTTGCTCAACTTTAGTCCTAGCCCAAGGCGTTCGTCTTAAAAATTTTAAACTAGATTTAACTGAAGGGTCGTGCGTAAAACATCTAATATTAATCTGATAACCCATATATTCCCATCCATAATGCGCTTGTAGCTCTGTTACAATATCAGCGAGCTTTTTTCCATGCAATGGATTATTTGGTTGCGTAGACATATTATAAGCTATTTACTAAAGCTTTAATCTTAACGGCTTTTTCAAAATGGTCTAGCTCGTGTGTTTTTATCCACCACGTAGCGGCTTCCATCAACAATTCTGGATTATCATTTTTATTTTTAAAAAAAGCATAAAAAGAAACACCAACATTAGTTCCTTTTTGAGCAATCTTCTTATCGCAGACTTCAATTATTTTATGTTTTAAACTATCAGTCATCACAGCTTAATTACGCGTAGAATCGTTATTTCGGTTTCGGTTTCTACTTTTATTTCTATTAGAATTTCTGTTATTACCTGAACCTTTAGAATTAGAGTTTCTGTTATTAGTTCTTCTTCCTTTATTTTGATTTCTGTTTTGACCAGGTTTTATTGGTGCTGTTGAAGCGTTTGGATCTGGTTCAAAACCTTCCACTATTTCTACTTCAATAGATTCTCCAATTAACTTTTCAATACCTTTTAAATAACTAGTTTCATCTGCACTAACTAAAGATAATGCTTGGCCTTCTGCTCCTGCTCTACCTGTTCTACCGATTCTATGTACATAATCTTCAGAAATGTTAGGTAATTCAAAATTTATAACATGTGGCAATAATGGAATATCTATACCTCTTGCAGCAATATCTGTAGCTACCAATACTCTAACAGAACCATTTTTAAAACCTGCTAAGGCTTTTGTTCTAGCTCCTTGACTTTTATTTCCGTGTATAGCTGCTGCTGATATACCTGCACTAATCATCTTTTTACAAAGTTTGTTAGCACCATGTTTGGTTCTTGTAAAAACCAAAACTTGGTTCCAATTACCTTCAGAAATTAGTTTAATAATTAAGCCTGTTTTTTTGCCTTTTGCAACTCTATATACTTTTTGGTCTATAACCTCTACAGCCGTATTTTGTCGTGCTGTTTCAACCTGAACCGGATTATTTAAAATAGAATAAGCTAATTTTTTAATGTCTTTTGAGAATGTTGCCGAGAACAAAAGGTTTTGTCGCTTGTCCGGCATTAACTTCATTACGCGTTCAATATCACGTAAAAATCCCATATCTAACATTCTATCTGCTTCGTCTAAAACAAATATTTCAACACGTTTTAAAGATAATGCACCTTGATTTTGTAAATCTAGTAATCGTCCTGGTGTAGCTACTAAGACATCAACACCTTTTCTTATGGTTGCGATTTGCGGTTTTTGATTAACACCACCAAAAATTACAGCACTTCTTAAATTTAAAAATTCGCTGTATTCCTTTACGTTAGCAAATACCTGAGCTGCTAACTCACGTGTTGGCGTTAAAATTAATGCTCTTATTGGTCTGTATTTTTCCTTTGGATTTTCAGATAAGAGATGTAATAATGGTAATGTAAAACCTGCAGTTTTACCAGTTCCGGTTTGTGCTGAAGCCAAAACATCTTTTCCTTCTAAAACTGAAGGGATGGCTTTTGCTTGTATTGGCGATGGTGTTTCGTATCCTTTTTTACTGATTGCTTTTAATAACGGCTCAGATAAGCCTAATTCTTTAAATGACATATATAGTGTTTATGAAGCAAACTCTATATTATATTAGGTCACTCCTTTAATTTGGCGCGAAGTTACGCCTATTTTCTTGTTGACATAACTAATTACCTTCTTATTATGAATTTCTCGATTTTTTCCATTCTAAAAATTTAAAAAAAGGATTCGTCGCTCTGTTTTTATGACCATGCATTGCTGCATTTATCATTAATACAGCAGCAGCAATAAATGCAAAAACAGCAATCGAGTAATTATCATTTTTATTAGCAACACCAATACCAACTAATGCCCAGGCACCAACTAGAGCAAATTCGCGCATATTACGTTTCCAAATAACGGTAAGGTTAATTATTGTGGCAATAACTATTAGTGAAATTGCCCAGAATTTAGGTTCTAACCCAAATCCATTCCAATCTATTTTAACCAAATACGTAGACACATTTGCAATACTAGCTAATGTAACCCAACCTGCATAAATTACAAATGGCCACCATAAGAAGGCAATAATGGGAAATGGTTTATCATCGAGTTCCATTCTATTATTTACAATAATTTTTAAAATTGAAAACAATAATAAAAAGATGAATAGACAAGATAAGCCTGTAAATTCATAAATCCATGCAAAAACCCATAGTGAATTAAACATGCAAGACATAACAAACCACCAACCTGTTTTTAAAACAAAATCATCGTTTTTAGTCTTAAAACTTGAAGTTCTCGCTTGATAAACCACAAAGCATACCAACATAATATAAATAATTCCCCAAATTGAAAACGTATAACCTGCAGGCGTAAAAAGCGATTTATAACTGTTAGAAACTTCTCCAATAGTAGTGTTATTCATTATACCTGTATTAGACAGGTAATTAATAAATATGGTTATAATCAATGCTATTGCATTAGATATCTGAAGCGTTTTTCTCATTTTTTGTATTTCATACTAAGGTAATAAATATTTGAAATATCTTTAAGTTTGAATACTATCAATATTTGAGCAACTTATAACATCAAGAGATGAATTTCACACCTTTTACTGAACTTACTTCTGCACGACTCTCCCTCAGGAAACTGAAAGAATCTGATGCTGATACCATTCTCTTTTTACGTTCCAACGAAATTGTAAATCGGTATATTAAAAGACCTGAGCATAGACAAACTAAAACTATCTCAGATGCGTTAAACTTTATAAGAACACAGCATAATAATCTAGAGCATAGTATTTCGATTGTTTGGGGAATTACGCTAAAAGACAAATCAGAACTTATAGGTACTATTTGCTTGTGGAACTTCTCTGTAGACAAAAAAGTAGCAGAAGTTGGTTATGACTTAAATCCCAAATTTCACAATAAAGGAATTATGACGGAAGCCTTAAATTTGGTTCTCGACTTTGGATTTAATCAATTAAAACTTCAGAAAATTGAAGCTTTTACAGATACCAAAAATGAAAATTCTAAACGACTTTTAACTAAAAATGGATTTATTTTAAACCCTTCTCGAAAAGATGTAGATAATGAGTCTAATTTAATTTATGAGATTTTTGATGGAATTGTAAACAGCTAATTATAAAGATTTCAACAAACGTTCTACCTCAGCAATTGCAGTTCTGTAGATACGACGATTAGGTTTCGTCATATGCTTAGATTCTGTTGAGATTTCATTCAATAAATCCTTGCCTTCATTAGCTCTATTATTTTCTATATAGAATTTTGCTAATTCTAAACGCTCATTATAATTAGAATATGGTCTATCTATCTGTTTTAATTGTACTTCAGCATCTTCTAGTTGACCTAGTTCTTTTAAAGCTAAACCATAACAAAATTGTTGTTTAGACCCTTTAAATTCTGGTTTAGATTTTATGACTTCTACACTATCTAAAACTCCAGCATAATCTTGTAATTTAAAATAGCACAAAATAAGTTGTTGATGTGCGTATAAATTATTTTGGGATGTATCTTTTAACGTATGCTTATAATTAACAATAGCATTAGGCATATCGTTATTAGCGAAATAAGCATCTGCCAAATCAATTCTGTTTGTATACGTATCTGAAAATTCTAACTTCTTTTCTAAGTCCTTTGTTTTCTTAGTTGGATTGATGATAGACGTTAATTCACTTTGAATTTTATCGGCATCATTCTTATTATAAACTTGCGTTATGATGTATATAATTGAACCTACAACAGGAATAAAGAAGATGAGAAAAAACCAATAATATGGTTTATGATTTTTATAGACATGATAAATACAAAACGCCTGAAGCGCTACAATTAAATAGTAATACATGGATTAGAATTAGGTATCTAAATATAGTAACTATCTTGTAAATACCAATTCATTTTCAGAAGATAATTCTTCGCTAAATCCGTAGTTTTCTAAATTAAATCCTTTTACATCATCTAAAGTTTTAGCATCTGTATCAATGATGTATCTGGTCATTAATCCTCTAGCTAATTTAGCAAAAATGGCTACGATTTTATACTGTCCGTTTTTAAATTCTTTAAACGCTACATTAACGACTGGTACTTTTAAAGCTTTTGTATCTATGGCTTTGAAATACTCATTACTTGCCAGGTTAAGGAAAAGCTCATCATCTTCTAACTCTTCGTTTAAAGCTTTAGTGACTTTCTTTTTCCAGAACTCGTATAAATTTTTGTTTTTACCAACTGGCATTTTAGTTCCCATTTCTAATCGGTAAGGCTGAATTAAATCTAATGGTTTTAAAACACCATATAAACCAGATAATATTCTAACGGTATCTTCTACTTTATCTAATTTATCAGTATCAATTGTATAGGCATCTAATCCTCTATACACGTCGCCACTAAATGCATATATGGCTTGCCTTGCATTGTCTTTTGTAAATGGTAATTCCCAGTCTTGGTTGCGCTCATAATTTAATTGCCCTAAATTATCTGAAATATGCATTAGTTTAGATAAACTCTTTGCCGACTTCTTTTTTAATACTTTATTTAAACGTTCTGATTCCGCTAAAAAACTACTTTCCGTTGTTTTAGTGGTTGGTAATTTAGTCTCGTAATCTAAAGATTTTGCTGGTGATAGTACTAATTTCATATGTATTTGCTGCTACTGCAGACCTCTAATTTATGGTTAAACACTTCTTCTTTCTCAGTAGTAAAAATACGATGTATCTTAAAGATTTTCTAATATTTATTAATAGTAAAATTGATATCACTATTAGAAATAACTATGCCAATTCACAAATATGTTCAACGTAAGAATAGCTAAAAGAATTGGTTATTAACCTAAACGTGATAAGTAATGATTTGTCATTCTGAACTTGTTTCAGAATCTAATTTAATGAAGATGCTTTTGAGATGCTGAAACTAGTTCAGCATGACAAACTGAGTGAGTGAGTGAGTATTTTTAAACTTGCTCAAGATGTGCAGTTTTCTCATCTTTTCTCAATAGTCTTGGGAAAGCGCGTTAAGGATGGAAACGGCATCCTTTTTTGAGGCACGAAAAAAAGATATAGTGGACAGCCTGATTATTTTTTTCCTACAAGGTTTTAAAAACCCTTGAAGGTTAAAAAAAATAAAACGCCCAAAACATATTGTTTTAGACGTTACTGAGTCTTTGTTAAATCTACTTTTGATTCCGATAGCTATCGGAACTGCTTTCGCAGGAATTTGGCACTAATCATTAGCGTGCTTTGCATAATGTCTCCACTTCTCTATACATTGCGCGATATCCTGAGGAATTTCAGATTCGAATTTCATGAATTCTCCTGTGGTTGGATGCACAAACCCAAGCGTTTTGGCATGTAAAGCTTGTCTCGGCAAAATCTTAAAACAGTTTTCTACAAACTGCTTATATTTTGTAAATGTGGTCCCTTTTAAGATACGTTCGCCTCCATAACGTTCGTCATTAAAAAGGGTGTGACCAATATGTTTCATATGTACACGGATTTGGTGTGTACGTCCTGTTTCGAGCTTACAACTTACTAAGGTTACATAACCCAAACGTTCTATAACTTTAAAATGTGTTACGGCTGGTTTACCTTGTTCTTCTTCGTCATCTAGAAAAACCGTGTTTTGTAATCTATTTTTTGGATGACGACCAATATTACCTTCAATGGTGCCTTCTTCCTCTTCAATATTTCCCCAAACAAGTGCAACATATTCGCGCTCACTCGTCTTTTTCGCAAACTGATTAGAAAGATGTGCCATGGCTTGTTCGGTTTTGGCAACCACTAACAATCCGCTAGTATCTTTATCTATTCTGTGCACCAAACCTGGTCTTTCGCTTGAGTTGTTAGGTAAATTTTCGAAATGAAAAATTAAACCATTAATCAATGTACCCGAATAATTTCCGTGTCCTGGATGCACAACCATACCTGCTGGTTTGTTAACCACCAGTAAATCGTCGTCTTCATAAACCACATCAATCGGAATATCTTCTGCAATTAAAAGATTTTCGTGTGGTGGATGCTCAAACTTTACAGTGATGTAATCGTTTGGTTTTACCTTGTAATTAGATTTTACAGGTACATCATTCACAAAAATACTTCCGTCTTTTGCTGCAGCTTGAATTTTATTACGCGTAGCGTTTTCTATAAAATTCATTAAGTATTTATCGATACGAAGTGGCTGCTGACCAGCGACTACTCTAAAAGCATGGTGCTCGTAAAGTTCGTTTTCTCCTTCGTCTGAAATATCAGGAATATTTGGCATTGAATTGTTTTATAATTTACCGTTTCCTAACACCAAGTCTATCTTAGATGTTAATGGTAATTTTGTACCTGCTTTAAGAGGTTTGCCTTTATAAGACATAGACATTACACCTTCTCCAATAGCATCTTTATACGTAATTTCTCCTACTTTAAAACCTAAGGCTATTAATTGTGGTTCAGCTTGTCTAAATGTAAATTTTAAAATATTTGGCACTTCAACTTTACGATAATCAGAAGGATTTAATATTAAATAAATCTTTCTATTTTCCTTTACCTGAGAACCTGCTGCTGGCTTTTGCTCAATAACAGAATACTTTGGATATTTTGGATTGTAATTAGCTGAATCTTGAATTTTAAGCGTTAAATCTAAATCCTTTAATTCTATACCAACTGTTTCTAAAGATTTACCTTTTAAATCTGGTACAATTACAAATTCTCCGTGATTGGTAGAAATGTTTAACCATTTTAAAACAATAAAACACAAAACAACAAGCGCCACAATGGCCAATGCTATTTGTTTAAAAAACACTTTACTGGTAAGAAACTTAACTAAACTCATAAGCTATATAATTGTGGACAAAACTAAGAAATTCTAACGTTATATTAACGTCTCGCAAATAAAATACGTATTAACAACCCATTTAGATTATTAAAAATAAATTATACATTTACGCTATCGCTTATATAAACTAAAACAAACCCATTTTATTGGGTACATAAAATGAAGAAAAATATTGCAATTATTATGGGTGGCTATTCTAGCGAATACAAGATTTCCCTTAAAAGTGGTAACGTGGTTTACAATACCTTAGATAAGGCTAAATATAATACGTTTCGTATTCATATTTTTAAAGAGAAATGGGTTTTTATTAATGAACTTGATGAAGAAATTTCGGTTGATAAAAATGATTTTTCGATTGTAGTAGATGGCACAAAAATCACATTCGATTGTGTGTTTAACGCTATACATGGTTCGCCAGGCGAAGATGGTTTTATGCAAGCATATTTTGAACTGTTAGACATTCCGCAAACTAGCTGCAATATGTACCAAGCTGCATTAACATACAATAAGCGCGATTTGTTAGCGACTTTGAAACCTTATGGAATTAAAACGGCTGAAAGTTTTCCGCTTAACCTTGGAGACCAAATAGATGAAGACGCTATTATTACAAAAGTAGGTTTGCCTTGTTTTGTAAAAGCGAATAAAGCTGGTAGTAGTTTTGGAATTTCTAAAGTGTATAAAAAGGAAGAATTACAAGCCGCAATAGACAACTCATTTAAAGAAGATAATGAAATTATTATTGAACAATTTTTAGATGGTGTTGAAGTCTCTGTTGGAGTTATTTCTTATAAAGGCGAAACGCTCGTTTTACCAATAACTGAAATTGTTTCTGAAAATGATTTCTTTGATTACCAAGCTAAATACGAAGGAAAATCTCAAGAAATCACACCTGCTCGTATTTCTGATGATTATGCCAACAAAGTAAATATTGAAGCTAAACGTATCTATGAAATTTTAAAAATGAAAGGTTTCTCTAGAAGTGAATTTATCTTTAAAAACGATGAACCTTATTTGTTAGAAGTTAATACAGTGCCAGGTTTAACTAACGAAAGTATTTTACCGCAACAAGCTGCGAAAGCTGGCATTAGTATGGAAGCTTTATTTGAGAATGCTATTGAAGAAACTATCAATAATTAATAGTTATATTTGAAATAATTAAGACGTCTTTTTATAAGTTGTAAAACACTATCAATGAAACGAGCATTATTCCCAGGATCTTTTGATCCTATTACAAACGGACACTTCGATATTATAAAACGTGGTATTAAATTATTTGACGAAGTTGTTGTTGCTATTGGTATTAATGCCGAAAAAAAATATATGTTTTCTCTTGAAGAACGGAAAAAGTTTATCGAAGAAGCGTTTAAGAACGAACCTAAAGTAAAAGTGGTTACTTACACTGGTTTAACTATTGATTTTTGTGAAAAAATTGATGCAAAATTTATTCTTAGAGGCTTAAGAAATCCTGCGGATTTTGAATTTGAAAAGGCTATTGCTCACACCAACAGAAGGCTATCAAAAATTGAAACGGTATTTCTATTAACTGCAGCTAAAACATCCTTTATATCATCTTCAATTGTGAGAGATGTACTAAGAAATAATGGCGATTACACGGTTTTAGTGCCTGATAGTGTTAGGGTAAATACTAAATAAGATTATTTCGTTTCGCTTTCTGAACAGCTTCGAGTTTATTATGTACTTGTAGTTTTCTGTAAATATTTTCAATATGCTTTCTTATTGTCCCAGTAGATAGCATAAGGTTGCTCGCTATAGATTTATAACTTAACCCTTTGCTTAGCTGCTCTAATACATCAACCTCTCTTTCTGTGAGTTTAATTTCTTCTAACTTATCATTATCATTAGGAACAAATGGATTTCGTAATAATTTAAGAGTTTTTAAAGCAATTGAAGGATTCATAGCAGCACCTCCATTTAAGGTTTCTAATATGCCAGAATGTAAATCGCCAGCATTAATTTCTTTTAGCAAATAACCGTCTGCACCAGCTTTAATGGCATTGAAAATGTTTTCGTCATTATCAAAAACCGTTAGCATTATAATTTTAATATGAGGATACTTTTGTTTTACTTTTTCAGTCGCTTCAATACCATTCATTTCTGGCATTTCAATATCCATTAAAATTAAATCTAGATTATAATTTTCTTCTAATTGACTTAACAGAATGGCACCATTCATTGCTTTGAATTTTACCTCTAAGTTTTCAAAAAAAGATAATTTTTCCTCTACCGTTTTTATTAAAAACGAGTTATCATCTACAATAGCAATTTTTATTTTCATTCGTAATTATTACAAAAATAAGGTTACTGATGTTCCTTTATTCTCTTTTGTTTCTACACTTAAATTTCCACCTAATTCATGCGCGCGTTTTTTCATATTTCTTATACCATTACCCAATACTGTATTGGTATCATTAAACCCAATGCCATCATCTTTTATTGACACTCTAATATGATTATTTACTTGGTAAATTTCAACATTAATTTTTGAAGCCTTAGCATATTTTAAAGTATTGTGAATTGCTTCTTGGGTTATTCTATAAATATTCATCCCTTGTACTGAAGAAAAAACAGCATCATTATTCACATCTTTATCTACATTAAATTGAAAATCTATATTTTGAGCAGCAAGGTTGGCTTTGTCTATAAAATTTGAAATTCTTACTTGTAAATCTTCAAACGTAATCTCGTTTTTATTCATAGCCCAAATAGTATCTCGTAACTCATAAATAGTGCTTGAAGCAAAATCACTTATTGTACTTAATTTGGTCTTTAGTTTTTCGTCTTCCAGCTTAAAAGCATATTTAATATTATCTATAGAGGAGATAATAAAGGTTAATTGTGCTCCAATATTATCGTGTAAATCTCTACTAATACTTAGGCGTTGTTCTTGTAATTTATTTTGAGTTTCAATTTTAATCAAAGCTTTGTTCAACTCCTTTTCCTTTTCAAGTTGATGATTTTTTAAACGTTGTTGGTTATAAAAAAGATAACCTATAAAACTGAATATCGAAACCAAACCAATTAGACCATAGATCTGATAATTCCGCTTCTGTATAATTAAATCTTGTTCAGCTAATTCTGCTCGTTGAATTAATATTTGCTTTTGATTTTTTTCAGTCTCATATTTAATTTCCAAATCTGCAATGGCCTTTGCATTTTTTTCGGAAAAGATAGAATCCTTCAATGCTATATATTGACTTTTAAATGCTCTAGCTTTATTAAAATTATTCAGAATATAATAGCTTTCTGCGCCTGTTAAATACAAATCTGCAGACATAAGCGCACTTTCAGGATATTTTTCTACTAACAAAAAACCCTCGTTAATATAATTTAAAGCTTTTATTGGTCGGTTAGCATCATTGTATAATGTAGCAACATTATTGTATGTTGACAGTAAAGCTTTTTCATTTGCTTTGGCTTCTTTCGTTTTTTCAATAACCTGAAAATAGGTTTGTAATGCTAAATCTGTATCGCCATTTAGATTGTATGCATTGGCCAAATTATCTAACAGCTTGTGATATTCTAAATTATTGTTTTTTCGAATTGCTAAATCAATTCCTGTTTTATAAATTTCAATTGCTTCACCTATACGTCCAAGTTCCTTTAAATTAATCCCAATATTATTAAGTGATGCTATTTGATCGTTTTCTAAATTATATTTTTCTCTAACACTTAAAGCTCTTCTATGATATTCTAAAGCTTTTTCATTAAGATACATTTCTTGGTAAATGAGACCTATATTATTTAACGCGTTAGCTGTTGCACTTTCTTGATTTAAGGATTCATTTTTTTTAAGCGATTGAAAGAAGTAATCTAAAGCTTGGTCAAAATTGCCTCTATTCCAATTAAACATACCAAGGTTATTAATACACAAGGCTTCAATAGATTTGAACTGATGCTTTTGACTTATTTTTAAAGCTTTTTCAAAATAATATTGAGCAGAATCGCTTTTGCCCATAACATCCATATAAATGCCTTTGGTATTAATGAGTTCTGTTAAACCATATTGAAAATCAGCGCTATTAGCGAGTTGCACACCTTCTTCTAAGACTTTGATGGCTTTATCTGAATCATTGAAAATATATCTAAATCCAATTTTATTATACATTCTAATTTTTGCGGAATCATTAACTGTTTGTCTTGCAACAACGAGTAAACTGTCTAAATTTTGAGCAAAACCAATCAAACAGAAAAAGCATGTTAGGAATGCGATTTGATATTTTTTCATGTCTAAATTTAATTAAAAAGTGTTAAATACTATTTTCTTGTTAAAACCAGAACACAGACTTAACACTTTTTATACCATTGAATATCAACTAAAATAATATTGGTTTTAATAATTACTTAGAAATTCACTCGTATGAAAATCTAAAAATTTATTACCAGCATTATAAAGCCCTTCTACATATTTTTTTGAGTCTACATCAATCCATTTAGTAAGTGAACTGTAACTTGCTCCTGCAATAACCACAGGTTTAAATGACGTTGCAGTTTCTGAAGTTTGCTTAGAATATGCAACGACTTTTTCTTTTTTAATAACACCATTGATTTCTAAATCCTTTTTTAAAGTTCCGTTATATTGCGTCTCTGCTCCTAATCCCGTTTTACCTTTAGTAAAAGAAACCATAGAGTTAATTCTTTCTTGAGTTTGGGCACCTTTTAATCTTAAGCCTTTCTTTTTTGGTGCAGCAACAACATAATCTCCTATTAACCTATAGTTAGTAAACATTTTCACTTTAGCTCCACCTGCATTTTTAAAGAAATCATTACCAGCTTCAGAATACATAAAGTAGAGATTTACATTAGCTACGACAGCATCATCTAAATCATCAGATAATTTTTGAGGCACTAAAGAACCATTTAAAAATCCTTTTTTCTTCTTGCCTTTCTTTGTTTCTCCTTTATAAAAAAACGAATAACCATCTGGCACAGACGTCATAACACCAGGTAGACCAGATTCTATTACATAAGGTCCACTAGCCTTTTCCCAACCTTCATAAGTATCTGTTTTTCCTGCCATTTCAGCAGTTATAATCTCAAAACCTTTTGCTTTTAAATCTTCAATAAAATCATTGTAAAGCTGATTTGTTTTTTCTTGAATATCAGCTTCCTGTAGTCCATTAATCCCAATTGCAGCAGATGCAGTAGCTTCTCCTTTTGCCGTGTTTCTAAATCCTCCTGAAGATTTATAAGACACAGCCTCTTTATAAGTTTCAAAATTCACGTTAAAACTCGCTATGTATATTTTTTTTGGCCCTTTTTTAAGTTTACCTAAACCATACTTTTCTTTACCAGGTTTAAATTCTTCTAAATCTTGAGCATACGTTGTGCCAATAAGTAGGCAGCTAATAATAACAATAATGTGTTGTAATTTTTTCATGATTAATATGTTTATAAAATTGATTATGGGTTTCTATGTCACAAATTTGAATAAAAAGACAAAGCCAAACCATACGACGAATTGCGTATATTTTTAAACCAAAACAACATGGCATATTAATAATAGTTGTAACAAAAGGAGACTTTTAACTACACATAATTAATATATTGTTTCAATTCTATGCTAAATCAAATCACATATATGCTGTTTAAACTGAAGCTGACTCAGCCATCAGAAAACACTATTGATTATTGGGTTAATACCAATGCTGTTGAGAAACTAGAATATACCTTAAAACATGGAAATTATAAAACGAGATTATGGGCAGCGGAAGGATTAGAACATGAAGGTAGAGCATCTTCAGTTCCTGTTCTCTTGTATACTATTAACGATAAAATTCAGAATGTATCAATCGCTGCTTTAAATGCTCTAGAAGCTTTAGGTTGCAATAACGAGTTAACTATATCTATTACGAGTAAACGTTTTAATTGGGTAAAAACCATTAGAGATAAAGAAGAAAAACGTAACGTTATAATAACTAAAAAACATAATATTTACCGCTGGAAACGCGCTAGCAAGCAATCTTTTGACCGCGTAAAAGCACAGTTAAAAAAACCAATTAGATGAACTTGAAATCGATATTATTTAAAATCAAAAAAGGAATATTCTAATTTTAAGTTTTCAATATCCTTTTGAAGCTTGTTCAGAAAATCTTGATGTGCTTGTGAATTTGAATTAAACGGTCGGTGTGCTTTTCTAGACTGAATTGAACTAACTTTTTCTAGTGTTTCTAAAGCATCTTTAGATAACCAAACTGTGGTAAATTTTTCCCAAATATAATTCACAGCTGTAGTATTGGGATGCAGCATATCTGATTTATAAAAACGATAATCCCTCAATTCATCCATCATAATTTCATAAGATGGAAAATAATAAAACTGCTCTCTAGGCTCTACAACCTGATGGATTGCAGTTAGTAAATGCGATTTACTTTGGGTATTCTCTACAAAGCCATCTTTAATATGTCTTACTGGTGAAACAGTAAACAAAAACGAAACTTCAGGATTTACACTTTTTATTAAGCTGACGATTGCTTCTAATGATTCCGTAATTTGTTCTACGGAAAGTAATTCTTTTAAAAAATGTTTTTGAGATAATTTATGGCAATTAGCAACTATTTTATCTGATGCTATATGTCTGTAAACCCAACCTGTTCCTAATGTAATTATGACATGAGTTGCACTTTTGAGTTGATCGTATGTTTTATCAATATGATAATTTAATGAATGTAATAAGTCCTCTTTTGAAGCTGTATTTAATTTTGAATGTGCATCCAAGCAACTCCATTGCTCATTATGAAAATATAATTCATTTTTAGAATAATAATCTTTATTAATGGCACGCGTTACTAGATTTTCTATCGCCAAAGGATGAAATAAAATACCGAATGGATTTACAGTATTTTGAAATTTAAAATACTCAAACTTAGCACCTATATTTTCAGAAAAGCATGAACCAAATAAAAGCAATTTAGAGCTGTAATCTATTTGATTATGCTGTGGTGATTTAAGCGGTATTTCTGTTTGTAATTTCATTTAATATAGATTCTTAATCACTATCTGAATGACAAACTTATAGGTAATTTTTTCCTGCCTCCAAAGCAGCTTCAATACCTTGAGGATTCTTTCCGCCAGCTGTTGCGAAGAAAGGCTGTCCTCCTCCTCCTCCTTGAATATGTTTACCTAGTTCTCTAACAATTGTACCAGCATTTAAATCTTTACTTGCCACTAATTCCTTAGAGATATAACAAGATAGAATTGCTTTACCATTATTTTCAGCTCCAAATAAAAGCATCAAATTATCAAACTGACTGCCTAATTCAAAACAAACATCTTTAATTCCTGCAGCATCTAAATCTAACTTCTTAGCCAAAAATTGAATACCATTAATTTCGGTAATTTCATTTTTTAGTTCTGCTTTAATATTTTTTGCTTTGTCTTTTAATAAGCCTTCTATTTGCTTTTTTAAATCTGCATTTTCTTCTTGTAGATTCACTACAGCTTTCACAGGTTCTTTTGCATTGTTAAGCAAACCTTTTATTTCTAAATAAGAAGAATTATTCTCTGAAAAATAATCTCTTACAGCTTTATTAGAAATAGCTTCAATACGTCTAATACCTGAGGCTACTGCACTTTCTGAAGTAATTTTAAAATACCAAATATCAGATGTGTTTTTTACGTGGATTCCTCCACATAACTCAATAGAATTCCCAAATCGTATAGTTCTTACTGTATCTCCATATTTCTCTCCAAATAAAGCCATAGCACCATCTTCAATAGCTTTTTCCATTGGTACGTTTCGACCTTCTTCTAATGGTAGTTTTCCTTCAATTCTTGCATTAACAAAATCTTCTATTTCTTGAAGTTGTTCTGTTGTAACTTTAGAGAAATGAGAAAAATCAAATCGCAAAGCATTAGGTTTCACTAAAGATCCTTTTTGCTCCACATGCTCTCCTAAAATAGTTCGTAATGCTTGGTGTAATAAATGTGTTGCTGTATGGTTACTAGAAGATAATGTTCTATGTTCATCACTTACAACAGCTTTAAAACTCTCATTTAAATGATCTGGTAACTCTTTGGTTAAATGATACACTACATTATTTTCCTTTTTTGTATCTAAAATATAAACTACATCACCATGTTTATCTTCTAAAAAGCCTTTGTCTCCTACTTGGCCACCTCCTTCTGGATAAAATGGTGTTAAGTTAAAGACCAATTGATACATTTCGCCATCTTTTTTTGAGGTAACTTTTCGGTACTTCGCAATTTTTACATTTGCTTCTTCAGTATCATAACCAATAAATTCTTGTACATCATCTTCAAATAAAACCGTCCAATCATCTGTAGAGGTTTCACTAGCAGAACGCGATCTGTCTTTTTGTTTTTGTAATTCAACCTTAAAGCCTTTTTCGTCTAATTTTAAATTCTTTTCAGATAAGATTAGAGCCGTTAAGTCGATAGGAAATCCATAAGTATCATATAACTCAAAAGCCTTTTCACCAGAAACGGTATCGCTTTTAGTTTCTTCGACGATACGATTTAATAATATTAAACCTTGATCTAAGGTTCTTAAAAAAGAAGCTTCCTCTTCTTTTATTACATTTTCAATTAGTGCTTTCTGTAAGCGAATTTCTGGAAAAGCATCTCCCATTTTTTTGCTCAACACATCTACTAATCTGTATATAAATGGTTCCTTCTTATCTAAAAACGTAAATCCGTATCTAATTGCTCTTCGTAAAATTCTTCTAATTACATAACCTGCTCCTGTATTGCTAGGCAATTGCCCATCTGCAATAGAAAATGCTACAGCTCTTACATGATCAGAAATTACACGAATTGCAATATCTGCGTCATCATCCTTACCATACTTTTTGTCTGTAATGGTTTCAATTTCACGTATTATAGGAGTAAATACATCAGTATCATAATTAGATTGTACGTTCTGTAATACCATACAGAGACGTTCAAATCCCATACCTGTATCAATATGCTTATTTGGTAATGGCTCTAAAGATTTATTTGCTTTACGGTTGTATTGCATAAAGACCAAATTCCAAACCTCAACTACATGAGGATGGTCCATGTTCACTAACGATTTGCCGTCTACTTTAGCTTTTTCTTCAGCGGATCGAATATCTACATGAATTTCACTACAAGGTCCACAAGGTCCTTGGTCACCCATTTCCCAGAAATTGTCTTTCTTATTACCTTTTAGTATGCGATCTTCTGCGATATATTGTTTCCAAATATCGTAAGCTTCCGTATCCATATCAAGGTTATCATCGTCATCACTACCTTCAAAAACCGTAACGTATAAAATGTCTTTATCTATACCATAAACTTCTGTCAATAATTCCCAAGCCCAAGCAATAGCTTCTTTTTTAAAATAATCACCAAAACTCCAGTTACCCAACATTTCAAATAACGTGTGATGATATGTATCATAACCTACCTCTTCTAAATCGTTGTGCTTACCAGAGACGCGTAAACATTTTTGCGAATCTGACATTCTATTTTTCTTTGGCTCTGCATTACCTAAAAAGTATTCTTTAAATGGCGCCATTCCTGAGTTTACAAACATCAAAGTTGGATCATCTTTTAAAACCATTGGTGCAGATGGCACAATGAGGTGTTGTTTACTTTCGAAGAAATTTAAAAATTTAGATCGTATGTCTTGAGACTTCATATGCTGAAATTAAAGCTTGTTTTTAATAAATTTACGTAATTGCAAAACATTTTTTTATCTTTGGTCGTTACGCTAATATAAGACGCTTGCTTTGTACACTTATTTGCTGCAAAAATAGTATAAATTCAAACATGGCTAAAGTAAAATATTATTATGATTCTGAAACGCTTTCTTACCGCAAAATAAAGCGGAAGAAAAGAACAACTTTTAAGTATGTTGCTGTATTTTTAACTGCGGCTGCACTTTTTGGATTTTTGTCATTTTTTATAGCTAGTCAATATATTGAGTCGCCAAAAGAGCGACAAATGGCTAGAGAATTGCAAAATATGGAATTGCAATATGAGCTATTAAACAAAAGAACAGATGACGCTTTTGCGGCTTTAGAAAATGTTGAAGAACGCGATAATGCGATCTACAGACTTTATTTTGAAGCCAACCCTATACCTACGGAACAACGAAGAGCAGGATTTGGTGGTATTAACCGCTACAAAAAATATGAAGGTTATAATAACTCTCAGTTAATTTCCGAAAGTTTTAAGCGCTTAGACGTTTTAGAAAAAGCCATTGTTGTGCAATCTAAATCTTTAGATGAAATTGCAAAATTAGCAGAAGATAAAGAGAAATTTTTAGAGGCTATACCAGCAATACAACCCATTAACAATGTGAATTTAACACGTATGGCTTCTGGTTATGGTTATAGAACTGACCCATTTACTAAAGTTAGAAAATTTCATTTTGGAATGGATTTTACGGCACCAAGAGGCACACCAATATATGCTTCTGGAGATGGCGTAATTAAACGAGCAGATAATGGCTCTACAGGTTATGGTAATCACATAAGGATAGATCACGGCTATGGATACATCTCATTGTACGCCCACTTATACAAGTATAACGTAAAGGTTAATCAGCGTGTAAAACGAGGCGATTTAATTGGCTACGTTGGTAGCACTGGCCGATCTGAAGCACCACATTTACATTATGAAGTATTTAAAGATGGTGAACGCATTAACCCAATTAACTTTTACTATGGCAATTTATCTGCAGAAGAATATGATATTTTGCTTAAAAAAGCGTCATTAGAAAACCAATCTCTAGATTAAGATGCACATAGATTTACCAGAAAAACGTTATTATGGCATTGGTGAAGTTGCCAAAGCTTTTAAAGTTAACGCTTCCTTAATTAGATTTTGGGAAAAAGAATTTGACGTTTTAAAGCCGAAAAAAAATGCCAAAGGCAACCGAAAGTTTACACCTGAAGATATTAAAAATCTTAAGTTCATTTATCATTTAGTAAAGGAAAGAGGATTTACGCTTGAAGGTGCAAAAACACATCTAAAAGAAGAAAAAAAGCAAGCTTTAGATAAATTTGAAATTATCGATAAGCTAGAAAGTATAAAAGCACAACTAACTAAAATTAAAACACAACTTTAAAACTAAACTATTATGAAAAAATGGCTAATTCCTGTGATCGTAATTGCTATTCTGGCATTTGGATTTTATTCTTGGGGAAAGAATTTCAATAACACTGCCGTAACACTAAACGAAAATGTAAAGGAATCTTGGGGAAATGTTCAAACTTCTTACCAACGAAGAAATGACCTCATAGGTAATTTAGTAAAAACAGTACAAGGAGCCGCTGATTTTGAAAGAGGCACATTAGAAGCTGTTATAAAAGCAAGATCGGAAGCAACAAAAACAACTATTGATCCCTCAAATATTACACCAGAACAATTACAAGCATTTAACCAAGCACAAGGTGGTTTGAGTAGTGCATTATCGCGTTTACTCGTAACTGTAGAAAAATATCCTGATTTAAAAACCAATCAGAATTTCTTGAAATTGCAAGATGAATTAACAAGTACTGAGAATACGATACAGACTGCAAGAACACGATATAATGAGAAAATAAAACCTTATAACATTCACGTTAATACGTTTCCAAATAGCATTTTAGCAGGTTTTCTTAATTTTGATGAAAAGCCTTATTTTGATGCCGAAGCAGGTGCTGATAAACCAGTTGAAGTAGAATTCGATTTATAATAAAACGTAAAATGTCTAAACTTGAAGATTTTCTTAGTGCTGAAGATGAAGAGAGAATCGTAGAAGCTATACGTAATGCCGAAAAAAATACTTCTGGCGAAATCCGTGTGCATATAGAGAAGCATTGCTCAAAAGATATTTTTGAGCATACTTTAGAAGTTTTTCATTATTTAAAAATGGATAACACTAAACAACAAAACGGCGTACTCATTTATGTTGCTGTAGAAGATAAATCTTTTATGATTTATGGTGACAAAGGTATAAATACTGTTGTGGATGCGGATTTCTGGAATTCTACAAGAGACATAATTACAACTCAATTCAAAAAAGGTAATTTTGTTGGTGGTCTAATTGACGGAATCAATAAGGCTGGAAAAGAATTGTCAACACACTTTCCTTGGTTACATGATGATACTAATGAACTTGAAAATTCAATTTCAAAAAACTAATGCAAAAATTTAGAACTTTAGTATTTTCATTATTCTTGAGCGTATTGGCTGGAGTTTTTTACACTGCCAACGCACAATACAATGTTCCAGAAAAGCCGGATTTTATACCTTCGGTTATTGATAGCACTAAGGTATTAAAACCATACGAATTTTCTGCACTATCTGAAAAGTTACGACGCTATAACGATAGCACCTCTACAGAAATTATAGTTGTAATTATACCAACAACAAAAGGCGAAAACATTGGCTTACTTACTCCAAGATGGGGACAAAAATGGGGAATTGGCCAGGCAGAGGAAGATAATGGCGTTTTTATTTTATTAGCTAGAAAGGATAGAAAAATCTGGATTTCTCCTGGTTATGGTGTTGAGGATAGACTTACTGCTGGTATTGTAGGTGAACTAACTCGTAATATTATAATTCCTGAATTTAAAAGAGAAGATTATTACGGTGGATTAAATAAAGGTACTGATGCTATAATTGATGTGCTTAGTGGTGCATATAAAAATAATAAGCCACAAAGTTCTGGTGGTATTCCAATTGAAGTTATATTTTTCCTTTTTATAATTTTCGTAATTTTTATTATTGCCATATCTAAATCACGTGGTGGCGGAAACGGTGGAAACGGAGGCAATCGAAGTGACAGTAGAAGTATTCTCGAAGCCATAATTTTAAGTAATATGGGTCGCGGAAGTTATTCTAGAGGTTCATCTACAGGTGGCTTTGGAGGTGGTTTTGGCGGAAGTTCTGGAGGAGGAAGTTTTGGAGGCGGCTTTGGAGGTGGAGGCGGCTTCTCAGGTGGAGGCGCTGGTGGAAGCTGGTAAAACACGTACTACTCTAATCAAAGAAAATAATATCTCCATCGCTTGTATTTCCCTTATTACCAAGGCTATTAAACTTATAACTGAGGCTCAACATAAAATACTGACGTAATACTGTACTTTGACTATCCTCAATATAATCTTGAGTAGCTATTCGTCTAGCATTAGTATTTTGATTTAATAAATCGTAAACTTTTACAGTTAGGATTACTTTCTCTTTAAAAATACTATACGCTAAACTTGAATTCCAAAACCAAGCACTTTTTTGAAAACCATCTGCGACATTTGGGTTATAATTGAAATTAATATCATTTCGCCATTCTAAATTTTTAGGTAAAAATGTTGCCGTTCGCAAGCCAGCATTGTGACTTGTAAATTCCCTATCTTCAAAAGATTCTATATCATATGCGTTATTAGTAAAACTAAGCTGATAATATGGTTTTATCTCCATGACCTTATCCCAAAGAAAATCTATACCAAGTCTTGGCGAAATAGTCCTTACTTCACTAGAATATTTTACATCGTTATTAAAGTTAATACGCTTATTAAAATTATAACGCGTTCTAATTGCCAACTTTATGGTTCTTAAAGTATCTATTTTAAAGTCTTTAGTGTAATTGCCTGTTACGCCATAATTATAATTACCATCTACGTTTTCATAGGTGGTTGTTCTTTTTAATGTTTCGGCATCAACAATAGTTTTAGATACGACTTGATTATTACTAATATTAGCATTAAAATTCGCATAAAATCCTGTTCGTTTTTGCCAATCAAATCCATTATAACCTCCATAAAAACTATGTCTATTTGAAGGTTCTAAATTTGGATTTCCTATTACAGTAACCAATGGATTGGAAACATCTTCAAATGCTTGTAATTGTCTTAATCCAGGTGGTCTATTACTTAACCTATAATTTGCGTAGATTGAAGACTTAGGGCTAAACCTATAATTAATTCTGTAATTAGCTTCAATGTTTTCAAATCCTCTTTCTACATTAAATTGTGGTCTTAATAAATCTTCGTTTTTTAAGGTTCTGAAATTGTAGCTCATTTTAAAATAAAGCGATAGCTTCTCTCCTCTATAATTTGCTCCTATGGTTGGTACATTTCTAATATCTGAATATTTAAAATCTGTACTTAAGTCCGTATTAAAATCAGAAAAATCTTGGGTTCCATTGTTAAAATCAAACGTACTCTCCAAATTATTATCTATATCTTTTGCATACTCGTATTCAAAATTTAAAAATAGTTTTTTAGCCAATAAAGCTATTCTATAAGACAGTTCTGCAGACACACCATAACTAAAATTATCGCCTTCTGTAAACTGGTTTCGATCTATTGTTTCTGGGTTACTACCAAATACTTCTGTATTAGAATTTAAAAAATCTTCACTTTCCTGATCATTTATATCAGTTTCTAATTCGAACTTAAAATAAGATCCCTTATTACCTACTCGTTTTGTTGCTGAAAACACATTAGAAAAAGTTTTGGCATAGCTTTCTACAAAGGAATTAACATCAGATTGATTGGTTAACACAAAATCTTCATCTAGAGTTTCTTCGTTATTTAAATACCTTGTTTGTGATTTTGAATAACCAAAAGAAGGTTCAAAACTAATTTGAAAGGTAGAATCTGTTTCAATTTCAAATTCTAAATTCATAGAATGATTATAAGTATCATTATCTGAATTTGAATCTGAATTTGTAAAAAACCTAGAATCTGATAAAATTGTTTCGCGCTGTGTTGAAGATTCATTTTTAGAATTACTAGACGCATAAAAATAATCGGAAGCTATATCTGTGTTTTCTCCGATGACGTCAGCATAATTAACACCAACATTTTGAGATGATGTAATACCTTGTCCTCCACCAAATGATCGACCTCCTAAAGAAAAAGATCCGTTACTATTAAATGAGATTCCGCCTCCACTACCAAACATTTTATGAATTTCTCCGAAACTAAAGCCAGGAGAATTTGTATTGTTTCCGCCTGCAAGTACACTAATTCTCCTATCATTGTTAAATAGATTTACCATACCTGCAAACTCATAACGTTCATCAGTACCAGCACCTGCTGAGACACGACCAAAAACACCTTTATTATTCTCTTCTTTTATAGTAAGATTAATCGTTTTATTTTCTTTATCACCTTCTTCACCTGTAAAAGCCTCTGACTTTGTTTTTGTATCTACAACCTGAATTTTCTCTATAATATCCTTAGTTAAATTCTTGGTTGTAATTGTAGGATCATTACCAAAAAACGGCTTACCATTTACTAATATTTTATTAACAGGTTTACCGTTCACTTTTATATTGCCTGCTTCATCTACCTCAACACCTGGTAACTGTTTTAACAGATCTTCTACATTGGCATCCTTTTTAGTTTTAAATGATTTTACATTAAACTCTAAAGTATCTTTCTTAATCGTTATTGGTGCAGTTGACTTAATTAATACTTCGCCAAGCTGGTTTTCGAGTTTTAATGAAATTGTTTTAAGATCAATTTTCTCTTTATCAATTGCTATTTTTTTAAAATAAGTTCCATAGCCAACATAAGAGATGTAAAAATTTAAAGCAGTATCGTAAGTTGAACTCTCTATTTTAAATTTCCCATCCTTGTCAGAAATTGTGTAAGATACTACAGTACTATCTTTAATACGTTGTAAAAAAACTGTAGCCGATTCTATAGGATTATTAGAGTCTTGAGCCTTTAGTAAGCCTGTAATTTCAAATGATTTTTCTTGTGAAAATGTGAGTAACGAAAATAGAAATGCAAAAACTAAAAATAGTTTCTTCATATTAAATAATTGGTTGATTGATAGATTGTTGATTGATTCTTTAAACGTACTAAAATAAAAAATCGTATGAAAATTATAAGCTAATTATTTCAATCTATCTTTTTAGAGAAAAATGACCCGAGTTAACTCTTCCATCTAACAATTCAGCTACAAACCAATAATCATCGGTTGCCATTAACTTTCCATTATAAAAACCATCCCAAAACGGATTATTTGAATTCAACACCGTAATTAATTTACCATAGCGATTAAATATAGTAACACTTTCTATAACATTATCCTCTAGAGAAACACCTTTTATTTGCCATACATCATTTATAGTGTCTCCATTTGGTGTGAAAAACTTAGGAAATCCTAAAACAGAAATTTCTGCAGATACAATACCGCAATCAGCTTTAATATCTTTTACAAAAACGTCATGTAAACCTGATGGTACATTTTCAAAAATAGGAGATGTTTGATAAATGCCATTCGCGCTATCTAACGAATATAAATATTCTCCTTCGCCTGAAACTAAAACAGTAATGGTATTGTTTTCTGATAAATCAATTACCTCTATACTTTCTACCTCAGCAGTACTTGCTGGTAATACAGTAATTACTCTTTCATTTGTGCAACCTAATGGTTTTGTCACTTCTACAGAGTATGTTCCAGGTTCATTGACTTCAATAGACATTGTTGTTTCTCCTGTTGACCAATTGTAATAATAATTATTTGGAATATCTTCAGCAATGCCTCCATTAAGCCTTATTGTTTCAGGATAACTATCGGTACAATAATATACAATGTTGTCTTCCTCCAAAATTGGAAGACTTTCTACAACTAAATTAATTTTTGCTATACTATAGCAACTTCCGTTTTGTTCTAATCTTGCATATACTGTTTGGTTATATACCTCAATATTTGTGTAGTTACTTGCTATTTCATTCTCTTCAACTAAAGCATCATTATAAGTTTCATAGTATCCTAAGATTGAAATATCAGAAGCTTCATTGTTTAAAATTTGCGCATTTGCTAAACTCAAATCAAAGTTTACTAAACCAGTTTCGTTAATGTTATCGCACTCACTTAAAGCAGCCATATTTGCTATCGTTGCATTAACAGACAGTGTCACTTCGGCAATACTACTGCATCCTGTTGTGGTATCTGTTGCCAATGCATACACAATTTGATTATTAGCCAAGTTAGTATAGGATTGGTCATCTATTGAATTAAACAAGTCAATTGAATCATAAAAATCTACTTCAATATTTACTAAACTACCAGAGACAATAACATCATTATAATCGCTTAACTTAAAGTTTGAAATTCCATCCATGACATCATCCTCACATTGAGTAATAACCACATCTGAAACTTCTGGATTCGTAAAAATTGTCACCGTATAAGGTACTCTGGTGTTAGTTGCACAATCTTGAACAGCTGGCAATAACCAAAATGTAGTGGTCGCATTTAGATTAACATCATATTCTAATCCAGAATTAATTGGCACTGTTGCATTTTCATTTTCGAACCACCAAACATCATCGGTTGACGTTTCTACAGTTAAATTATAAAAACCTTCACCACAGTATGAAACCGGATTGCTCGTAACTCTTGGCATTATTAAAGTACTGCTCGCAGATAAATTAATCTCAGGTTCATTTGGCAATCCACCAAATTCTACAATATAACCTTTGGGATGATATGGACTACCAGGATTAATATCTCCTTCATTTCCGAGATCGTTCCAAGATCCCGAAACACCAATTGATGGATCTGTGATATGCGCATAATTTTCATCATTAAAGTCGTTTGGCTCATTGGTATTCCAAAATGCAAACATATCATTAGGTGCAAATCCATTAGATACACCTTGCCAAAAAACTTGACCAGCTTCTGGTCCTGTCATCCATTTCCAAACACCTTCAGTTTCTTCATCAGAACCACCTATCCATCCTGTACCAGCACTTTGTGCACCAGTCAATTGAGATTCTTCTTCTGTTGTAATTGTTGCTAAATATCCTTGTAATCCAAAATAATCTTGAGCAGCAGCTGCGTCTCTCGCTTCTGTCCAAGTTATACTTGTAGCTTCAACATAAAAATAATAATGACCTGTACTTGGTAAGTAATTAGCATTCCCTAAGTTGATTGAAAATTGCCTGTTCTGAGTAAAAATCGTTTGACTTGTTTGAAACATTACATTTTCAATAGCTGCAGAAAATTCTTCAAACGTAGCAGGACCAATAAGCGATAAACGGCCTTGCGCAATATCCCAACCAGAGGTAATATTTGAATGACTACCAAATAATTCTAAAACATCTTGTCCCAATTCATAGCCTTCTGAAATCTGAATAAAAACCTGTGATAACGTTGTATCTTCTGGGTTTTGATCGGTAATAACCGCAGAACTAACAATTGGAACAGATACATTAGCGCAATACGTTTGACCACCTGTTATACTTATTTCTGGAGGTACATTTTGCGAATACCCACAATAACTTAGAAATAATATAATAGTGTAGACCAACTTTATTTTCATGTGAAATTATTTTTTTCGCATGTAAACACTCACTGGCACACCATTAAAATCAAACTGATCACGCAATTTATTTTCTAAAAAACGCTTGTAAGGTTCTTTCACATACTGTGGCAAATTACAGAAAAATGCAAATTGCGGTTGTGGTGTTGGCAACTGCATTATATATTTAATTTTTACAAATTTACCTTTATAAGCTGGTGGTGGTTGATGCTCAATAATTGGTAATAATGTTTCGTTTAGCACACTCGTTTTAATACGTTTTGCTCTATTTTGGTAAACTTCAACAGCCGTTTCAATAGCTTTAAATATACGTTGCTTATTCAATACTGATATAAAAACAATAGGCACATCTGTAAAAGGTGCTATTTCATTTCTAATATGCTTCTCAAATTCTTTAGCTGTTTTTGTAGATTTCTCAACTAAATCCCATTTATTGATAAGTATTACAATTCCTTTTCTATTGCGTTCAGCCAACCAAAAGATATTTTGTACTTGCCCATCAAAACCACGAGTAGCATCAACTACGACTAAACAAACATCACAATGTTCAATAGCTCTTACACTTCGCATTACAGAGTAAAATTCTAAATCTTCTTTTACTTTAGATTTACGTCTTATTCCTGCTGTATCTACTAAGTTAAACTCAAAACCAAATCGGTTATATTTAGTATCAATAGCATCTCTTGTGGTACCAGCAATATCAGTAACGATATAACGGTCTTCACCAATTAGTGCATTTATAAAAGAAGATTTACCTGCATTTGGTCTGCCAACAACGGCAAAGCGTGGCAATTCATCTTCCTCAACCTCTTCTTTTTCTGGTAAAGCCTTAACTAAAGCGTCTAGCAAATCTCCTGTTCCACTTCCATTAATACTTGCTATCGCAAAATACTCACCTAAACCAAGTGAATAAAACTCAACAGCATCTTCTAATCGTTTGTTGTTATCTACTTTATTGACCACCAGAAAGACTGGCTTTTTTATTTTTCTTAAAAGTTGAGCAACATCTTCATCCATGCCTGTAACACCTGTCTCAACATCTACCATAAAAATAATAGCATCTGCTTCTTCAATAGCCAACTCTACTTGCTTATCAATTTCTGCTTCAAATATATCATCACTACCAACAACATATCCACCAGTATCAATTAGAGAAAATTCTTTTCCGTTCCAATCTGTTTTTCCGTAATGTCTATCTCTAGTTACACCACTAACGGCATCAACTATAGCCTCACGTCTTTTGATAAGACGATTAAAAAAGGTTGACTTACCAACATTAGGACGACCAACTACAGCTACTATACTACTCATTATTTATTATTTAAGACGACAAAGATAGTACATAAGCATTACTAATTGTTAACTATTAGAGGTCTTTTAACTAGACAGAATTAAAAACAAAATATCAATCTAAATAAATGAGATAATTACAGAAAAAATATTGTTAATATCCTGTTGATAACAAGTCTTAAATAAAACTATAACACTTATATTTTTAGTAATTTTAATGTTTGTATATATAATGGTTTTTTTTATCATCAAACGTAAGGCAATTACTGCTTAAATCGCTCAAGAGTTCGCCCCTTTTCTTGAATACTTATCACGATGAAAACCAAGCCAAATTGCACTTGTTTACTTGATTCAAGTGCTATTAAGTAATTAAAATTCAAATAAGAATGGGGAAATATTTTATGGTGATCATAGTTTTGATTTTAGGATCTAAACTGGCAACTGCTCAACAAGATAATATTGTCCATTCGATACAAAAAGGAGAAAGTGTTTATCAGATTTCAAGACAATATGGAGTAAGCGTTAATGCTATTTTTGATCTTAATCCTGGTTCTAGAGACGTAATTTATGCTGGTAGAACATTACTAATTCCTAATTCTTCAACTAATAACACGACCTCAACAAATACTGAAGTTACTGCAAATGGTATTTCTAATTACGAAGTACAACGAGGAGAAACTAAATCTGGACTTTCAAGGAGATTTGGTGTAAGCATAGCCATGTTAGAGCAACAGAATCCTCATATCGTTAGGATGCTGCAAGCAGGACACATTATAAATGTTGATAATACAATTGCAGAGCAAGCACCAAAGGCTGGCCCTGGAGAACACATTGTCGTTAAAGGAGAAACTTTATGGGGAATTGCCAGAAACAATGGTATAAGTGTAGCACAATTAGAAGCGGCAAACTCTAGTCAACTTTCAGAGTTTTTGCAAATAGGACAAACACTTATCATACCTGACCAAAATTCCGTTATAACTAATGACGGAGAATATTTAGTACAAAAAGGAGACACTAAATTTGAGTTAGCAAGACGTTTCAATATGACGATTGCTGAGCTCGAAGAAAACAATCCACATATTGTAGACATGTTAATGGCAGGTCATCGCATAGACACCAACAAGCCAAACAGTATAACTAGTATTGATACCGAATCTAATACAACAGAAACAAATACTGTAACCGAAACGAACATTAGTAATACAGAAGGTGATTACATTGATTACACTATTCAACCTCAGGAAACACTTTATGGTTTATCTAGGAAGGCTGGCATGTCTATGGAAGACCTTATGACATTAAACCCTAGCTTGAGAGATGCTGTTAACAAAGGTGACATTATCAAAATGCCTAGAAACCCGAATCAGAACACGCAATCTACTGCTGTTAATTTAGATAATACTACCAATGAAATTCTTGTAAATACGAGTAATAGAAATGCGCAATTATTTTCAAATTTAAATACTGAAACCACAACAGGTTTATATTTTTACACACCGTTTTCTAGCCAAGAGCTTAGTTCTCCTGAGGAAAGACAAAACATGGTTAACGCAGATCCTGACCAACAATTTTACATTGATTTTTTCCAAGGTGCTCAAATTGCTATTGATTCTGCTAAAGCTCTAAATTTAGATTTTGATGTTACTTTAATTAAGAAAAACATAGCCAAAACAAAACTTGACATCAATAGTACACACCAAAAAAATGTACTTCTTGTTCCTTTTTTAGACAATCCATCACATTTTCCTAAAATTAATTCTAATGAAGATGTCGCTGTAGTTGATATAGAATCTAATTTAGTTGCTAATGATAGTAGCCAAATCTACAAAACAATACCTAGTGATGAGTTTCAAAAAATTAAAACTTTAAATTATTTAGCATTGCAAAATGCTAGAGTAATTGTAGTAAGTGAAGAGGAGGAATCTAAGAATAAAGTGTTAGTACAAAGTATTATTCCTAACGCAAAATTTTTAAAAGTTGATAATTCAGGAAATTTTAGTCCTAATGTATTAGAAAATGCTTTAAGTACTAATAAGCTAAATTATGTAATATTAGATAGTGATAAAACCAGTGTGTTTCTAAATTCAACTACTGCATTAATGAGCAAATTATCGAATTATAATATTGAACTAGCCTTATTAGAATCTGCTTTAATACCAAAACAAGGCCAAGTTTCCGATATGAGATTTCGTGTTTTAAAACTTATCTTCCCTTCTGTTTTAGACCCTCAAAACAAAAAAGATATCAAGGATTTTAAACGTAGTTATAAGGATGTATTCGAAATAGCACCATCGAGACATGCTATATTAGGGTTTGATATTACATTGGATATTTTACTGAGATTAGCGCAAAATACTTCATTTGAAGAAACTGCTAATAATATCGTAACAGAACACCCTCACTTAAGGTTTGAATACAAAAAATCTAATGCCTCAAATTATTCTAATTCAGGTCTTCATTTGTTACAATACAATTCAAATGAAGGATTAATAGAAGTAGATTAACACTTTTAACCAAAGAAATAAAAAAATACTTTAAAACTGTCATATTTTAATTTTGCTATGTAAACGCTATTTACATATATTTGTTTCCCCCTTAATCTTACAAATTAGCAAGACAACGATTTTATTTTGAACTTGCTGTTCTTAATCCATGGCATCGATTTCAACTAAAAGTAATTATTTAAATTTTTTTAATGAAAGCCAAAAAGTACAGTTTTAAAAGTTATTCTATACTATTAGCGTTTCTTCTTATTTCAATTTCAGGTGTTTTAACTAGTGTTAATGCACAGTGTCCTACGGTTACAGAAAGCAATCAGATTTTATGTAATACCCAATCTGTTTTAGTAGGTGATTTAATTGCTACAGATAATGGTGGTGGTATTGTTTGGTACGATACTGCGACTTCAACAATTCCTCTGTCTAATTCGGACAATCTTATAAATGGTGAAGATTATTATGCAGATGATAGCACTGGTACATGTGGTGCACGTCAACGTGTAGATATTACAATATATATTCAACCAATTGGTGACAATTTTCAAGGTTTTTGTGTAGAGTCGGCATCTCTAGCTACTGTTGGAGATTTGGTCGCTGCAGGAAATGATGTACAATGGTATTTATCATCAACAGGAGGAATACCGTTAAATAATACTGATGTGTTAATAGATGAAGCTATTTATTACGCTGATCAAGCAATTCCTGACGGAAGTTGTAGAACATCAAGGCTTGCCGTTCTAGTAAATGTAGGTTTAAATCCTACACCTACTGGAGACATGATTCAAGAATTTTGTATCTCATCTGGTTCAACACCTACTGTAGGCGATTTAGTAGCTAGTGGTAACAATAATTGGTACATATCACTCTTTTCCTCTTTTCCTTTAGCTCCAACAACACCATTAATAAATGGACAAACATATTATGCAACAACTGTGGATCCTCCTTGTGAAAGTCTCGGAAGATTAAGTGTATTAGTTCTTCTGGAAACTGGACCTGATGCTGGTAATGATGGTATTTTAGATGTATGTGAAAACGAAACAGGCACAACTTATGATTTATTTTCTTCTTTAGGTGGTACACCAGAAACTGGTGGTAATTGGTCACCTGCATTAAATAGTGGCACGGGTGTTTATAATCCTAATCTCGATACTTCTGGAGTTTACACATATACTGTACCTTCAAATAACAGCTGTCCTGATGATTCCGCAACCGTAACAGTGTCAATTATTGATGCGCCAAACGCAGGTACAAACAGTTCAGAATTACTCTGTAGTATAGACAGTTCTATCGATTTATTTTTAAGTTTAGGTGGTACACCAGAGGCTGGTGGTATTTGGTCGCCTGCTTTAGCTAGTGGAACTAGTATTTTTGATCCAGCTGTTGATCCCTCAGGAATTTACACCTATACGGTAAGTGGAACTTCTCCTTGTGCAGATGCCACATCAACCGTTGATGTAACTGTAAATGATTTTAGCGATGCTGGAGAAAATGGTAGTGTTGAAATATGTGACAATGTTGGCACTATAGATTTATTCGATAGCCTTGGAGGAACACCAGATACAGGAGGAACATGGTCACCTGCTTTGAACAGTGGAACAGGCATTTTTGATCCTTTAATTGATCCTGCTACAGTATATACTTATACCTTTCCAGATACCATACCTTGCCCTGGAGATTCTGCTACAGTCACAGTGGTTATTAATTCATTATCTGATGCCGGATTAAACGGTGTCCTAGAAATATGTAGCAATGATTTAACTATCGTAGACCTATTTTCTAATTTAGGTGGCTCACCTGAAACTGGAGGATCATGGTCGCCTGCCCTTTCAAGCGGAACTGGCGTTTTTGACCCAGCGGTTGATGCTCCGGGAATTTACACATATACAATTACAGGTACTGCGCCTTGTCCTGATGTTTCAGCTGAAGTTGAAGTTATAATTATTGAAGAACCTAATGCTGGTCAAAATGCCACATTAATTCTATGTGACAACGAAGGAATAGTAGATTTATTTACCACCTTAAACGGTACTCCAGATGCAGGTGGTGTTTGGTCACCTGTGCTTAATAGTGGCTCAAGTTTATTTGACCCATTGATTGATGCAGATGGTACTTATACGTATACAGTTACTGGAACTGATCCTTGTGCTGATGCTTCTGCGACCGTAACTATATCAGTTTCTGCATTTGCTAGTGCTGGACTAGATGGTGCCGTAACTGCATGTTCTGAAGATGGATTAATTGATTTATTTGATAGTTTAGGTGGTACACCTACTACAGGCGGTGTTTGGACACCTGCACTTAATAGTGGCTCAGGATTGTTTGATCCATTAGTTGACCCAGAAGGTATATATACTTATACCACAACAGGAACAGGACTTTGTCCTGACGATACTGCAACTGTAAACGTATCAATAGAGGTTTCGCCAGATGCTGGTCTAGACGGAACATTAATCTTATGTAGTTTAGATTTTAATGCAGATTTATTTGATAGTCTTGAAGGCACACCTCAAACAGGAGGAGCTTGGTCGCCATCGCTTAGTAGCGGCACAGGAATATTTAATCCAAATTTAGATACAGTAGGAACCTACACTTACACTATAACCACAGTTAACTGCGGAAATAGTACAGCTACTGTTTCCGTTAGTGTTGATGACGCTAATCAAGCTGGAATTAATGGAATTGTAGAAATTTGTACAAATGATGCAGCAATAAATCTTTTTGATAGCTTAGGTGGTTCGCCAGATTTAGGAGGCATTTGGTCTCCTACTCTTAATAGCGGAACTGGCATATTTGATCCATCCATAGATTCAGCTGGGACTTACTCTTATACTGTATCTAATAGTACCACAATATGTCCTGATGATAGCGCAACTATTACAGTAATATTTCCTCAAGAATTAAATAGTAGTAATGACGGAACCCTCAATTTGTGTAACAACACGGCTACAGTAGACTTATTTAATAGCCTTACAGGTGTTACTCAAACCGATGGAACTTGGTCTCCTGCACTTAGTAGTGGAACTGGTATTTTTGATCCCAATGTTGACCCAGAAGGTGTGTATACCTATACCATTTCAAATATATGCGGAATGAGCTCTGCGGATGTTACGGTAACATTTACTAATTTAAATGATGCAGGAACAGATGGAACTATAGAGTTGTGTGCAACAGATTCTAGTATAGACCTATTTAATAGTTTAGGCGGTACACCAGATTCTGGAGGAACATGGTCGCCTGCACTTAATAGTGGAACTGGAATTTTTGATCCAAGTTTAGATAATGGCGGTGTTTATACGTATACTGTATCTAATACTGATTCATTATGCCCTAGTGTTACAGCAGAAGTAACTGTTAATGTGATACAAGGTCCAGACGCTGGTAACAACGGAACTTTAAACTTGTGTAATAGTACTACGTCTTTAGATTTATTTGATAGTTTGGCGGGAACACCTGAAACTGGTGGAACATGGTCGCCAGCATTAACGAGTGGAACAGGAGTTTTTGATCCTAACATAGATCCTGAAGGTGTCTATACATACACATTAACTAACTCATGTGGTACTAGCTCTGCGAACGTTTCAGTCTCTTACTCAGATTTAAATGATGCAGGCACAAATGGTACTTTAGAATTATGTGAATCCGATGCAACTATAGATTTGTTCAATAGCCTAGGTGGCACTCCACAAGTTGGAGGAACATGGTCTCCAACATTGGCAAGTGGCACAGGAGTTTTTAATCCTGCTATCGATGCTTCAGGCACATACACTTATACGATATTTAATAGTGCGTCTGACTGTCCAAGTGCAGAAGCCAATGTCATAGTTACTGTTACTGAAAGTCCTAACGCTGGTAATAACGGAACTTTAAACTTATGTAACAGTACAGCAACAGTAGATCTTTTTGATAGTCTTGCAGGAACTCCAGAAACAGGAGGAACTTGGACTCCTGCATTAACAAGTGGCACAGGTATTTTTGATCCAAACATTGACTTAGAAGGCACTTACACCTATACATTAAATAATTCATGTGGAATGGACTCAGCTGAAGTTGTAGTTACATTCTCAGAATTGAATGACGCGGGAACAAATGGATCTATAGTACTTTGTAATACAGACACTTCTGTTGATTTATTTGACAGCTTAGGAGGAACACCTAATACAGGAGGACTATGGACACCTGCTCTAGTTAGTGGAACTGGCATTTTTGATCCGTCAATAGATGCAGCCGGAACATACACATATACCATTTCTAATAGTGCATCTAATTGCCCAACTGCAACTGCAGAGATAACAGTAACAATAGATCAATTAGCAAATGCAGGAAACAACGGAACACTTAACTTATGTAATAGTACAGCGACTGTAGATTTATTTGATAGTCTTTCTGGTATTCCTGAAATGGGTGGAACTTGGTCGCCTGTACTTACAAGTGGAACAGGAGTTTTTGATCCAACTATTGATTTAGAGGGAACTTACACATACCAAATAACTAATTCATGTGGTACAAGTTCAGCTACTGTAACAGTAAATTTCTCTGCTTTAAATGATGCAGGAACAGATGGCTCTATTGAGTTTTGTAATACTGATCCATTAACAGATTTATTTAACAGTTTAGGTGGCACACCTCAAGTTGGTGGTACATGGTCTCCAGCACTCGCGAGTGGTACTGGAGTCTTTAATCCTGCAGTAGATTTAGCAGGCACCTACACTTATACAATCTCAAGCAGTTCATCTAGCTGCCCAACAGCTACGGCAGATGTAGTAGTTACATTTACAGAAGGACCAGATGCTGGTAATAATGGAATACTAGACTTATGTATTTCAATAGGATCTGTTGACTTATTTGATAGTCTAATAGGCACGCCTGAAGGTGGCGGAACATGGTCTCCAACACTAACAAGCGGCTCAGGTATCTTTGATCCTAATTCTGATTCAGAAGGTATTTACACATACACAATCACTTCATCGTGTGGCACAAGTTCAGCAACAGTTGATGTTACTTTTTCTACAGAAAATAATGCAGGAACAAATGGAGCAATCGAATTTTGTATTAATGATTTACCTAGTGATTTATTTGACAGCTTAGGAGGTACTCCCGAAACTGGAGGAACTTGGTCGCCAGCACTGTCAAGTGGAACTGGTGTTTTTGATCCAGCTTTAGATGCAGAAGGAACATATACCTATACCGTTTCTAATAGTTCGTCGTCATGTCCACCAGCAACCGCAGATGTGGTGGTTACTATAAATACAATACCAAGTGCTGGTAGTGATGCCATTCTAAATATTTGTATAGACAATACCAACCAAGTTGATTTATTTGACAGCTTGGGAGGTGCACCTGTAGCAGGTGGTACATGGTCTCCAGCTCTGGCAAGTGGAACTGGAGTTTTTGATCCTCTCGTTGACGCTACAGGAGTTTATACCTACTCAATTATCACGGTAGAATGTAATATAACGAGTGTAGCTACAGTTACAGTAGACATCGTAGATTTCCCTGATGTAACTGGTCTAACCATGGAAGTTCAAGATGATAATGTAGTGTGTATAGGCCAAGAAGATGCTATTATTAATATTACTGGAGCTACACAATTAGCTGATGGTAATTATGCCATTGTATATCAATTAAGTCTTGCCAATTCCTCTACCAATACAGTGGTAATTTCAGTGGTCAATGGTACAGCTTCATTTACTATACCACAATCATTATTACAGAATCCTGGTGAAACTGAAGTAGCTTTATCTCAATTATTCTTACTTGGTCAAACTTGTAATGCAGACACAAGCTTTGTTAATCCTATTAAAATATTTGTGGAAGAAATTGAAACTCCAGAACTTATTGAAAATGGAACCGAATTTTGTGCAGAACAAGAATCAACCATTGCAGATTTATCTAGCAATGTTGTACAAGGAGGTAATATAGTATGGTATGATGAGCCTATAAACGGAACGTTATACTCTACAACAACAGAGTTACAAGAGGGTGTTATTTATTATGGCGCAATTAGATCTACTAATGGTTGTGAAAGTAATATTAGATTAGAAGTAAGTATTAGTTTTATTGAGTGTATAGGAGATTTATTAATTCCTGATGGTTTTTCACCAAATGGAGATAATATAAATGACGTTTTTGATATTCTTTTCTTAAATGATCTTTACCCAAATTTTAAACTGAGTATTTATAACAGATATGGTAATATACTCTATGAAGGCGATATTAATACACCTAAATGGGATGGTACTTGGAAAAACAACAATACCGTTCTACCTGTAGGTGTTTATTTTTATATACTTGAATTTAATGATGGCATTACAGAAGCTGTACAAGGACGAGTCTATTTAAATAGATAATTATGAAACTTTAAAATGATCAGTAAAATAAAAACATATAGCATAACAATTATAATTCTAGTTTTAGGGTTATTTTCTCATGCGCAGCAAGATGCTCAGTATACACAATACATGTATAATATGAGTGTAATTAATCCTGCTTACGCTACAGATGATAGTTCTAAAATGAATTTAGGTTTACTATACAGATCTCAATGGGCTAGATCCATTGGAGGACCAACAACCGCCACTTTTTTTGCACATTCAACCATAACAGATCGTTTAGAAGGAGGTATTTCTTTTGTACATGATGAAATTGGAGATGTCGTTAAACAAACCAATGCATATGCAGATATTGCTTATGTACTACCCGTAGGTCAGACTACAAAACTTTCCTTTGGCGTTAAAGCCGGAGCGACATTTTTCAGCACTAATTTTGATGGCTTTGTATATTCTGACCCACTACCTGATCCAGCATATGCTGAAAACATTAACCATATTTTTCCAAATATTGGAGCAGGGTTGTTTTTATTCTCAGAACATTATTATTTAGGGCTTTCGGCTCCAAATTTATTAGAAACTAAATATTTACAAGAAGACAGTGGAATTGTAACAGAAGGTGTAGATAAAATTCATGTATTTTTTACAGGTGGGTATGTTATCGATTTTGGAGAAAATTATAAATTTAAACATGCATTTATGGCAAAACATGTGGATGGCGCACGTCTATCTGTAGATTTAACCGCAAATGTTTTAATTCACAATAAAGTAGAATTTGGCGTAGGTTACCGCTTTGAGGATTCGGTAAGTGGCATGATGAATTTTACAATGACTGATGCTGTTAGAATAGGATATGCCTATGACCATACTTTATCTAACTTAGGTCGTTTTAATTCCGGATCTCACGAAATATTTTTATTATTTAATATTGGTAAACTTGGGAAAGGTTACGATAAATCCCCAAGATTTTTCTAATTAAAAGCAAATGAAAACGATTAAACAATATATTCTATTAGCAACACTTACAATTAGTGTATTTTCTTTCTCACAATCTAAGAGCAAGGCAGATATGCTATACGAAAATAGAGCCTATGTCGAAGCTGCTGAAATCTTTACAAACTTGCCTAAGACTGCAACTAATTTAGAGAAACTTGGTGATTGCTATTATTATAATTCAGAGTTTGCTAATGCTTACAAAGCCTATAAACAAGTTTATGATTTAAAGGATAGTGCAGAACTTACTGATGAATTCTATTTTAAATATTTTGATGTTTTAAAAGGCATTAAAAAGTATGACGAAGCGGATGAGATTACTACAAATCACTTGAACAATCCTTTTAATACCAAAAGTTTTAAATCATTGTTAAAACGAATTATCCCTTACGAATACGAATTAGTAAATCTTACTTCAGATGTTGGTGGGTCTAGTTTTGGTGTAGGACTAAAAGGTGACAAAATTGTATTTGCTTCAACAAAAAACATTAAGAATCCAAACTATCAATGGAATGGTAAACCTTACTTAGATCTATATGAAGCTAAAGTTTCTATAGGAGACACCATTACTTTAGATAGTATTTTACCTTTAAGTAAAAAAATAAACACAGTAAAACAACATGAGAGTAATGCCGTTTTTACCAAAGACGGAAAAACAATGTATTTCTCAAGAAATCTTAAGAAAAGAATTGATTTAGATTCTACTAAGATAGCTGTTGTCAGTATTTTTAAAGCTGAATTAGTGGATGATGAATGGAAAAACGTTGAAGCTGTATCTTTTTCTAGTAATGAATATTCTACAATGCATCCAGCATTAAACGAGGATGAAACTAAATTGTATTTTTCAAGTGATATGCCAAATACTTTAGGTTCTTTTGATATTTTCTATGTAGATATTTTAGGTGATAATTCTTTTGGTGAGCCTGTAAATTTGGGAAATAACATTAATACTATTAGACGAGAACAATATCCATATATTGCTAAAGACAGTACATTGTACTTTGCCTCAAATGGTAAACATGGCTTTGGTGGTTTAGATTTGTTTTCTAGCTCGGTAAGAAACGATAAGTTTTTAGATGCCCTTAATTTAGGAGAAACTATTAATAGTGAAAAAGATGATTTTGCCTTTGTAGTAGTAGACTCATTAAATACAGGATTTTTATCCTCTAATAGATCTGGATTAGATAATATCTATACCTTTAAAAGAATAGATACAGAACGTACTTACTTTATAGAAGGGTTGGTAACAGATAAAGTTACAGGTGATATTTTACCAAACACAACCGTTACTTTATTTGATAAAGACGGTAATGTAGTGGCAGAACAAGTGGTAGGTGCAGATGGTAAATATAAATTACCAACTCTACCTAATCAGCAATACTCAGTTGAAGGTTTTCAACCTAAATACATACCTCAATTAGAGTATTTTGATACGAATGATAAGGGAAATATAGAATTTAACATTGAGCTCGAAATTGAATCTTATAAGGATGCTGAAGATATCGTCACCGATGATGATTTTGGTAATACGTTTATTCAACTAGAAAATATTTATTTCGATTTTGCTAAATGGGATATTAAGCCTCAAGCAGCAAGTACCCTCGATGTATTAGTTGCACTATTAGTTAAATATCCTAGAATGGAGATACAACTTGGTGCACATACGGATTCTAGAGCAGGCTTTCAGTTTAACCTAGACTTATCTGATAAACGTGCTAAATCTGCACTAGAATATTTAGTTCAAAATGGTATACCTCGAGAACGTTTAACATCAGTAGGATATGGTGAAACTAAACCATTAGTTCCATGTGGAGATAATTGTACAGAAACAGAACACTCTATAAATAGACGTGTCGAGTTTCTTATCTTAAAATAAAATTTTAGTCATTTCATGATATGGCGTTATCAAATAATATTGTATTAAGACCGCGATTTAAATATGACATACCAACAAATAATGATATCCTATTAAATGCATTTGAAAAATTAAAAACTTCACAATCTAAATTTGTTGTTAGTCGAATTGACGATCATGTATTTATAAAATTCAAGAAGAAAGATCAACATTTCTGGTCACCTCAATTGCATCTAGAAATTAATATCGAAGAAAAAGATAAGTCCGTAATTCACGGTCTTTTTGGACCCACCCCAACTGTATGGACACTATTTATGTTTCTACATTTTGTGGTGGCAGGCCTATTTACAGGTTTTAGTATATGGACATATACTAACTATACACTTAAAAGCAATTATTCAATTCAATTTTTCTTAGCACTTTTAATGATTCTAGTTTGGTTTATTCTATACTTTGCAGGACGAATAGGAAGAAGTAAAGGCATGCCTGAAATGCATCAATTGAATAACTTTATGAATGAAGTTTTAAATCCTTATCGCTAAGCATTGAATCTTTAAGAAAAATACGTTAGTAACAACTAATCAAGTCTATTTTTGATTGTACCCAAAACGCTTCAACTGATTCTGGTTGCTTCTCCAGTTTTTATTCACTTTAACATAGAGTTCTAAATGCACTTGCTTACCAAAGAATTTTTCTAAATCTTTTCTAGCTTCTACTCCTACTCTTTTTAGAGCAGATCCTTTATGACCTATAATAATTCCTTTTTGAGTTTCTCTCTCTACCATTATTACAGATCGCATTCTAATAATATTTTCTTCTTCAAAAAACTCTTCTGTATCTACTTCAACTGCATAAGGAATTTCCTTTTTATAATGCATCAAGATTTTTTCTCTAATAGCTTCATTTACAAAAAAGCGTTCTGGCTTATCTGTTAACTGATCCTTAGGATAAAAAGCAGGAGATTCTGGTAATAGTTCTATAATTCTATTAAATACGTTCTGTACATTAAAACCTTCTGTGGCAGAAATTGGAAAAAATTCAGCATTTGGCACTTTGTTTTGCCATAATTCTGATTGCTCCTCTAGTTGTTCTTGATTAGATTTATCAATTTTATTCAGTAGTAATAAAACAGGAATTTTTGAATTTTTAATTTTATTAAAGAATGCTTCATCCTTTAATTCCTTCTCACCAATTTCTACCATATAAATAAGTACATCTGCATCATCAAATGCAGACTTTACAAAATCCATCATTGAAGATTGTAATTCATAAGCCGGTTTAATAATACCTGGTGTATCACTTAAAACGACCTGAAAATCTTCGCCATTCACAATACCTAAAATACGATGTCTAGTCGTTTGGGCTTTAGACGTAATTATGGATAATTTTTCGCCTATAAACGCATTCATTAATGTTGACTTTCCAACATTAGGATTACCGATGATATTTACAAAACCTGCTTTATGCATACATTAAATTTTATACAAAGGTAGCACTAATTTGATGACATTTTAAAAAAGTGACGATTAGTAATTAAAGTATTGAATATCTCACAGAACCTAAATACTTATATCGAACCGTAACAAACCCTTATAGAAGTTCTATATCCAAATCAATGCTCTAAATAAATTCTACTTTATAAGTCTTATTTACAAGGTTCACAGTCTCTTTGGCAAACCCATTAGACTTATTTACGATACAAGTACAACCTAAGTGCTTATAAAGACTGAGATAGGTGCTTAACAAATATTATGAATTATCGCTTTTAATATTTATTAAAAAAGAAAATATAGACTCTGTAAAAACAAAAAAGTCTTTCCGTTGAGGAAAGACTTTTCAATATCTTAGTAGAAACTACAACTAGATTGCAGCAACATATTTAGTTAATTGTGACTTTAAGTTACCAGCTTTGTTAGAATGGATGATATTCTTCTTTGCTAACTTATCTATCATACTGATAACAGATGGTAACATTGTTTGAGCTTCTTTAGCATCAGTGATTTCACGTAACTTTTTTATAGCGTTACGAGTCGTCTTATGGTGATACTTATTAAGTACACGTCTTTTTTCGTTACTTCTAATTCTTTTTAAAGCTGACTTATGATTTGCCATTATATTTATTCTTATTAAAATTGTAGCCCGTAGGGGAATCGAACCCCTCTTACATGGATGAAAACCATGCGTCCTAGCCGATAGACGAACGGGCCATTTTGGTTATTAAATGATTTAAATGAACCTACAACGTTTCCATTGCGGATGCAAAAATACAACTATTTTTAAATTCTGCAACACCTAATCAATTTTTTTTAAAAAAATTAATAAGCCTTAGCAAAAAGCACACGCTGAGTTGATGGTTTACCACTGTAAATACAGGCACCTTCCTCCTTTTTATTATTCATAGGTATACAACGAATAGTTGCTTTTGTTATCTCCTTAATTTTCTGTTCTGACTCTGCAGTTCCATCCCAATGCGCAGAAATGAACCCAGTTTTAGTGTCTAATACTTTTTTAAACGATTCAAAATCATTTACCTCTGTAATATGTTCATCTCTATATGTCAATGCCTTATTAAATAATTCATTCTGAATTAATTCTAGAAGATTCTTTATAACAGTAGCTAAACCATCCATTGGAACAATCTCCTTTGTTAATGTATCACGTCTTGCTAACTCAATCGTATTATTTTCTAAATCTTTCGGTCCAATGGCAATTCTTAATGGCACACCTTGTAATTCATGCTGAGCAAATTTAGCTCCTGGTCTATGCGTTGTTCTTTTATCAAATTTGCAACTTACACCTAAAGCTTTCAGTTCATCTATTATACTTTCTGCTTTCTCGGTGATTGCATCAAATTGCTCATCGCTTTTATATATAGGTACAATAACGACTTGAGATGGTGCCAAATTTGGAGGTAAAACCAAGCCTTTGTCATCACTATGTGTCATAATTAATGCTCCCATTAGCCTTGTAGAAACACCCCAAGATGTTGCCCATACGTGATCTAACTTACCTTCGTTATTCGTAAACTTAACGTCAAAGGCTTTTGCAAAATTTTGACCTAAAAAGTGAGATGTACCTGCTTGAAGTGCCTTTCCGTCTTGCATTAAAGCTTCAATACAATACGTTTCTACTGCACCTGCGAAACGTTCACTTTCAGTTTTTACACCTTTAATTACAGGAATAGCCATGAAACCTTCGGCAAATTTGGCGTAGACATCATTCATTTGTTCAGCTTCTACCAATGCTTCTGCTTTTGTAGCATGAGCCGTATGTCCTTCTTGCCATAAAAATTCTGCTGTACGCAAAAATAGACGTGTACGCATTTCCCAACGCACTACATTTGCCCATTGATTGATTAAAATTGGTAAATCTCTATAACTTTGTATCCAGCCTTTGTATGTATTCCAAATTATGGCTTCACTAGTAGGTCTTACTACAAGTTCTTCTTCTAATTTTGCTTCAGGATCTACTCTTAACTTACCTTCATTGTCAGGATCGTTCTGTAATCTATAATGTGTTACTACAGCACATTCCTTAGCAAAACCTTCTGCATTTTTTTCTTCTGCTTCAAATAAACTTTTCGGAACAAATAAAGGGAAATAGGCATTTTGATGTCCGGTCTCCTTAAACATCTTGTCTAACTCTGCTTGCATTTTTTCCCAAATAGCATAACCATATGGTTTAATAACCATACAACCTCTAACTGCTGAGTTTTCAGCTAAATCAGCTTTTACAACTAATTCATTATACCATTTAGAATAATCTTCAGCTCTACTAGTAAGATTTTTACTCATTTTTTATGTTTTGGCACAGATATTGTGCTTATGTTAAATATTAAAATAGTTCAACAAAACTAACTATTTTTACATTGTTCAACAATTAAATAAAAAAGATATGCAAACTAAAACTTTTACACTCAAAAAAATGCCTTTTATTGTTGTACTCGGTTTAACTACTATTCTCACTTCTTGTGGTTCATTTCAATACGCAGGATACGATAATGACGGTATTTATTCTACGGATGCAAATGAAACCGAAGAACCAGTTGTAACAACTTCAACGAATAATTCTAATTATTATAAAAATTACTTTGCTGAGAATTCTGCAGAAATGGATGCTATTAGCGAAGAAAGTGAAATTTTTACGGATATAGATGCTTATGAAAGTGATTATGTTGAAACTGCTCAAGACACTATAGAACAACAAACACCTTATGGTGGTTGGGGACAAAATAGTAATTCTGTAACGATTAATTATATAGATAATGGCTGGTATGGCTACAATTCACCATGGATGTGGAATGGAGGCTTTGGATACGGATTTAATCATTGGGGTAGACCTTGGGGAATAGGCTGGAATAATACTTGGGCTTATGGAGGATATTACGGCTACGGCTTTGGGTCACCTTGGTTCTTTTCTGGGTATGCTTATCATAACTATGGTTTTGCTAATGGTTATCACGGAATACGTAATAGATATGCTTACAATAATTCTAGAAGAGGATTGTTATATAATAATAGCTTAAGTAGAAGAACTAACACTACATTGTCTAGAAGAAGTAATTCAGCGCTAGCTAGTAGAAATTATTCTACTAGAAGATTAACTAGATCTACAGCCACAACAACTAGAAGCTCTGGTTTAAGAAGTGCTAATCCATCGTCAAGATCGACTAATGTAACAAGAACGACTAGACCAAGTACAAGATCTTCAAGATCATCTACGTCTAGCAGAACAATTAGAACAACGACGCCGTCTAGAAGTAACTCAAGATCAACTACAACGAGATCATCTCGATCATCTAGAAGTTCCTCATCAGGAAGCGTAAGATCATCATCTTCGAGTTCTAGGTCTAGTGGTAGCAGTAGAAGTAGTAGTTCATCTAGCAGCAGAAGAGGAAGAGGATAGACTTGAGTTTAATTCCAAATTTTAAAAAAATTATTATGAAAAAGTTACTTATGTTAAGCATAGGCTTGTTAAGCTCGTCCTATATTTTAGCTCAAGATATTACAGATGCTGTACGATATTCTATGGATGAAATCCAAGGTACCGCAAGATTTAGAGCCATGAGTGGAGCGTTTGGCGCATTAGGTGGTGACTTATCTAGTGTAAACATTAATCCTGCTGGATCTGCTATTTTTAATAATAGCGAAGTCTCCTTATCATTAGGACTGTTTAATAAAAAAAATGATGTAAGTTATTTTAATGGATTAAACAGTTCATCAAATTCTAATGTTGATTTAAATCAGTTAGGAGCAGCATTTGTATTTAAAAATGCGAATACTAATTCTAAATGGAGAAAATTTACGTTAAGTATTGCATACGATCGTTCTACAGATTATGATGACGAATGGGTAGCTAGTGGTACCAATACAACCTCTATAGATAGCTATTTCTTGTCCTTTACAAACAATAACACTATTCCTTTTGGAATCTTGAAACTCCTTCCTGGAGAATTTATTGAAGATGCTTATGCAGATATCGGTACATTACAAAATGGATATTCTATTCAACAAGCATTTTTAGGTTATTGGTCAGGTATTTTAGATCCTGAAAATTTGGATGATGAAACTAACAATGATGAAACTAATTACTTGTCTAACGTCGCTTCAGGTAATTTTAACCAGAATTATCTTTATGCATCAACTGGTTATAATGGAAAATTAGCTTTTAATTTTGCTGCTGATTATAATGAAAAAATATACTTTGGATTAAATTTGAATAGTCACTTCATTAACTATGAAAAATTAACTCGACTTAGAGAAACAAACAATAATAGTGGGTCTATTGTAAACAATATTGCTTTTGAAAATCTATTAAACACTACAGGTAGTGGTTTTTCTTTTCAATTAGGTACAATTGCTAAAATTACTAATGATTTAAGAGTAGGTTTATCATACAACTCTCCAACATGGTACAGAATTAGTGATGAATTATCTCAAGGTATTGACTCTAACAATGCAGATCCTGAAATTAGCTATATTGGCAACATTATTAATATTTATGAAGAATATAAATTACAAACTCCTGGCAAAATTACTGGTAGTTTAGCATATGTCTTTGGTAAAACTGGATTAATTAGTTTTGATTACTCTGTAAAGGATTATACAAATTCAAAATTTAAGCCTTCAACTGATATTTTATTCTCAAATCTAAATAATCAGATAAATAATGAATTAACGACTTCGGCATCTTATAAACTTGGTGGAGAATATCGATACAAGCAAGTAAGTTTTAGAGGTGGTTACCATTTCGAAGAAAGTCCGTATGAAGATAACGATTTTTATGGTGATTTAAATGGCTATTCTTTAGGTTTAGGTTACAACTTTGGAAATTTTAATTTAGATTTTGCTTACAGTCAGTCGCAAAGAGATTTTAATCAACAACTTTATAATACAGGTCTTACTGATTCTGCATCATTACAATCTAAATACTCAGATTTCATTTTGACTTTAGGTTTTGATATCTAATAAAGTAAATCATAATTAATTTACAGCCAGAGGATTTTAATTCTCTGGTTTTTTTTTATTTTATAGATTATTGCTTATGATGAAAGCCTATCTATTTAGCTCAAATAAGAACTTATATTGGTAGTAGAAACTCTAAGTTAAAAATGACTCCAAGACAACATCAAAATGTTCATACCCTTAAGAATGAGTTAGTAGACAATACAACTGTATTGATTATCTAAATTAATAAGTCCTTCTTAACGTATTGTCTGTACAATTAAATATGTAAACTAAAAAAGGCCCAAACATTTTACATGTTTAGGCCTTTTTATATCGTTATTCTCCTTTATTCTTTATCGTTTCAAGGTAAAATGGGCTTTAAATTCTTTACGGATATCAGTACCTGGCTCGTCATACTCTACTGTG
>NZ_CANMIW010000011.1 GCF_947498005.1 uncultured Winogradskyella sp. | reverse complement strand
CTAAAGAGAAAAAAGATAGATATCAGTATGACTGAAGAAAATCATTGTTACGAAAATGCCATGGCTGAGCGTGTAAATGGCATATTAAAAGATGAGTTTTATCTCGACCAGACCTTTGATAACGTAGCACACGCTAAAAGAGCTGCAAAAAATGCAATTAATTTATACAACGAAATAAGATTACATTTATCTTTAGACTATAAAACACCTAATATGGTATATAAATTATCAGCTTAATTCAATTTTAACCTGTAGCCATATTTCAGGACAAGACATACAGACAAAAAATCGAACTGAATCATATTTTTTGTACATTTGATTAAAAGAAATTTTAAAATGGACATTCGAACAACAAAACTTGAACTACTAAAAACGATTTTGGAGACTGAAAACAGTGATTTTATCCAAAAAGTAGCTGATTTTGTAAAAAAAGAAAAAGTCGATTTTTGGGATGAATTAACTCTATCTGAACAATCTGAAATAAAACAAGGTATTGAGGAATTGAATAAAGGAAAAAGAGTTTCTTACGAATCATTCTTAAAGAAAATTTCTTAATGAAAGTATTCTTATCCGAACTTGCCGAATCCAAACTTCTAAAATTATCTCAATATTTATTGGAAGAGTGGAACATAAAAACGCGTGACAAGTTTATCTCTAAACTAAACGATAAAATCAAACAAATATCAATTCAACCTGATACTTGTCCAAAATCATCGGAATTTGAAAATCTTTATAAATGCGTTGTAACAAAGCAAACAACAATTTTCTACAGAATAATAGCTGAACGAAAAGAAATAGAAATCATTACAATTTTTGACACACGACAAAATCCTGATAAGTTAAAAAAAGACATCGATTAAAAAGTACGAAAGCCCAACACCGTGTATAATTAATTGCTGGTTTTAATTTCAATCAAGCTTTATATTACCTACTCTAATCTTATTTAAGCTCGATTTCAATGATCACAACGCTAACCTAACAATTCCTTAAAATAAGTATATCTACGTATTCTACTGAGTGTTTATTTTTAGTAACTTCAAAACTTATAATCAATTTTTAAAGTTTTAGTTTATGAACCATCCGAATTTAAAAAGAGAAACTAGGTATGGCTTACCAACAGCAGATCAAATATTGTATAACAGACATTATGTATTAGGCTACTCGTACTATTTTAGGCAAGCAAAATGGGCTTTAGAAATTATTGATAAAGACAGAACTGATGTTGAAAGAATGGATAATTTTCGGTCAGACTACAGGATTCCAGAAAGTTTTAGAGCTGATAAAGAAGTATATCAACATTCAGGATTAGACAGAGGTCATCTCGTAGCCAGTGCTAACCAATTTGAAACACAAATACAGAATAGCGAAACCTTTTTACTCTCTAATATGACACCACAAGCACCAAGTTTTAATAAAGGGGTTTGGAAAGATCTAGAACAAGCCATTAGAATATTAGATAGTGATGAAAAAGTTTTTGAAACCTACGTCATCAGTGGTCCTTTATTTTACTTTGATCAAGAAGTCATTATGATGGGTGATGATAATGCTAAAATTTCTGTCTCATTACCAATTCCTCATGCCTTTTTTAAATCGGTCTTAACAGAACGAAATACAGGAACCATAAATATGTGGTCTTTTATAATTCCGAATGAAAAAACAGATAAAAAACTTGAAGAGTTTTTAGTTGAAACCTCTAAAGTAGAAAAGATATCGGGTTTACTCTTATGGGAAACATTACTTGGCACTAAAATGATTAATAAAAAATCTCGAAAAAGGAAAATGTGGAAGTTTGATATTACCTAAAGATGCAATTATGAAAATCATAATCTATGTTATGCTAATGTTCGTTTTGTCATCTTGTAAATACAATGAAGACAATAAGAGCTTAACCTCAGCAAAAAACATTACTTGCACCTATAAAGCTTGCACAGGCACTTACATTGGTAAAGAATTTATTAATGGCGACGATATTGCACATCAATTCTCTAACCAAATGGCTGCTTCTGTTGGCGATCAATTAAAAAAGCTATATGCTTCTAGAACATACGCTAAAGTGGATCTTAAAAACATCTCTATGCGTACAGATGGTATGGGTTCTGGATTTGTATCTTATAGCTTAACAATTCCTTTTCTTTCCGTGACTAATAAATGTGATGCTTACACAGCATTTGATCATGTTGGTGGTTGGAATCACACTCCTGCTCTAGCGCAACGTAAAGCACAATTAAAAAACGTAGTATTAGCTGGTCGTCATTTAAATATTAGTGAACTAAAAACCACAAAACAAGGCTTACAAGAATATTGGATTCAGTGGCAACACAAAGTCGTACAAGCGGATTGCGAATAAGGTTTATAATTCCCCAATTTGAAGACTCCAATTTTTATAGCAACACTCATTTTCTCAGATTTAAAAAGACAGAAAACACCTATAAATTACAATTAACTAATGCTTAAATGCAAATACATGTAGGATTATTCGTAAGTAAATTTGCGTTAATCATTTATTTTCATAAGTTTACGGCTTAAATTAATATTTAACCCAAATTTTAACCTACTTATTTATGAAATTTAATTTATTACTAGTATTTGCTGTATGTTCTATGGCATCTATGGCACAAACCGTTTCGGCGAGTAAAACAAACGCCATTTCTGTGGTTGAGACTGCAGATATTGCTTTTGCTATTGAAACTCAAAATGAGACCACAGAGAATGATGACAAAGTAAAAGTTTACCCAACTGTTACTGAAGATCTTGTTTATTATGGCCTTGTTGATGAGGACATTAATTTTACCATTACAGTTTATGATATCTATGGTAAAAAGCAAAAAGTAGAAGTTTACAAAGGAACTATTGATCTTAATCAATTAGATTCTGGAATGTACATCATTCAATTTAGCAGTAAACATTACACGGTAACAAAGAACGTTTTAAGAAAATAAACGTTGGTTGCGTATTTAGGCCCTTTTATTAGGGCTTGTATTAAAATTAAAAAACCACTTGGTCCTACTTAGTGGTTTTTTGTTTTTAGACTTTAATTAAATTATCTATTATGAAATCCTACTCACATATTCTTACTATACTGTTTTTTACCTTAATTACATTTGGTTGTGCTCCAGAAGAGAATACGTCTTACACACCAGAAGACACTAACGAATTTAGCTATAATGGCAACAATTATCCTTTAATGTCTGCTATTATTGTTGATAGTAATTCTAGTGCTAGTGAATCTGGTAAAATTTCGATAAATATATTTAATAAATCAAGTTCTGAAATAACAAGCAACTCCGATTTAACAGATGTTTCTTATGTTAATTTTGAAGTTGATGACATTAACCTACAGAACACCACTTACAACTCAATTGATGCATTCAGTGTCTCTATAAATGGGTCAATAACAGACAGTGAATTTAATCCTGGCACACAACTCTTGTCAGACAGTGATCCAGATTCTGATTTATATGCACAATCTGGTTTTGTGACCATTACTAACTATACAGCATATAATATCGTATTTAACTTTTCATTTACTAGAAATGATGGTACTATAATTGCTGGCAGTTACGATGGTAATTATCTATTAACAGGCAATTAAAATTGTTTAGAGCTATTTACTTTTAATTGTTCTAAGATCTTCTAAACCCCATTTATCTAAGCTTCTCAATAGATTTTCGAGCGATTGTCCTCTTTCGGTTAGCTTGTATTCTACTTTTGGAGGCACTACAGGATAAACCTTTCTAGAGATTAGTCCATCTTTTTCTAATTCTCTAACCGTTTGCGTAAACATCTTATTTGATATATCTGGTACTTTTTTCTTTAAAACACCAGATCGAGAAGCGCCTTCTAACAAATGAAACAGTATTAGAGGTTTCCATTTGGTACCTATTAAGCGCATCGTATAGTTAAGTGGGCAACTATTTTTCATGTTATTTCTACAATAAACTTCTATTATTCAGCAATTTACTATTTTAGTGTACTATAGCACTTTTTAGTAAGTTATTGCTAATTACACAAATATAAATTAATTTTGAACTCTAAAACAAAAATTATGACAACTAATAAGAGTTACCCAAAGTCTTTTTCGCATATCGGTATTACAGTACCAGATATTAATGCTGCTGTAAAGTTTTACTCAGACGTCATGGGTTGGTACGTTATTATGGAACCTTCTACTGTAAAAAAGGAAGCAGATACAGCCATAGGTATAATGTGTATTGACGTTTTTGGCGATGATTGGGAAAGTTTTGAAATTGCACATATGTCTACCTCAGATGGTATTGGCATAGAATTATTTTCATTTTCTCATGGCGTAAAAAAAGCTCCAAAATTTAATCCGTTTAATACCGGTTTATTTCACTTTTGCATCCAAGACCCAGATATTGAAGGTTTAGTAGATAAAATAGTTGCTGCTGGCGGAAAACAACGTATGCCAATTAGACAATACTATCCTAACGATAAGCCTTATAAAATGTGTTATGTTGAAGATCCATTTGGTATTGTGTTTGAAGTTTACACACACAGCTACGAGTTAACGTATTCTTCTGGTGCTTACGCAAAATAATAAGGTGTTACGCTATAACACATTTTCTAATAGGTTAAAAATACCTTAAGAAACAGAAATCTTTTACTTTTCAAAATCGCGTCGAATGGTATGAATCATTGATTCTAAACCATTAATTTTAATGTCAAACATTTGGCGCATCATTTTACCTAATTTTCCCTCTGGAAATCCTTTTTGTTGAAACCAAACATAGTAAGCTTCTGGTATGTCTACAAGGTATTGATCTTTGTATTTCCCAAATGGCATTTTATAGTGCGCTAATTCTATAAGAACTCGTCCGTCTAATTCCATTTTTAATTTGAAGTCTAATGATTTTTATTAAGACAGAATTATTAAAGCGATTTGTAATCTTTTAGATTCTTTAATTCTTTCTCTACATAGTTAGCCCATTCTCTTTGCTTAACTGCATTTATTGAATGTTGGGTTTCACGATCGTATTTTGCTTGAGCTGCACTGAGCTTTAAATTGATGTCTTCATGCAATCTATTCAATTGCTTTTTTACATTTTGATTCACTTGTAGTTTAGAAATTTCCTGTCTTAATTTTCGAGAATATAGTTCTGTAAGATCAAAATGTAATTGCTCATGACCAAGGATATGCGCATCACTTTGCGCTTTTTTATACCAAGATTTATTAGGATAAAAGTGCGATTCTACTGTGGTTGAAAATTCCACTATACGTTTGCCAGATGTTTTAACACCAAAACCAAATGTAATTCCTGAAGCTGTTAAAGCAACGGCGTCAGAATCGGAATCTGGACTTGCTTTGAAGTCTGCCCAAGTTAACTTGTTATTTTCATCCCAAGTCATTGTGTCTTCATTAGTTTCACTACTAACAAATAACACAAACAAACAAATAAGAATATTTTTCAAGGGATAAAAAATGGATTAAAATGAATACGCTAATTAATTAGTTAAACGCACCTCTCAAAAATAACGTCATTTATATCAAAAAAAGTATATTATTCGTTAAAGCACTGAAAAATTAAGATGAGATTAGATAATAAATAACCTGAAGCACCTTAATTTGCTTTTACTACTCGTAAATCGTCGAATTTTACTACATAAACAGCTTGGTTTACATAACCACCAAAAAAGTCAGTAGTATATCTAAACTTGTTTTCAATGTATTCTGTTTCCACTGTATCTGGAGAAGCTTCATATAAATCCTCTGCAGATGCTAAACGCATTAAGATATCTAAAGTAATATCAAAACCACGTGCTGCATATTTACTTGGTGTTATACCATATTCTTTTCTGTAGGCCTTAACAAATCCATTATCTTTTTCATCATCAAAATCTCTATACACAGAAGCATAATGAAATTTAAGGTTAGACAAATAAATGTTATCAATGTTTTTACCTTCAAAACCTTTCCCCTTGTCTAAAGTAGCCAAAACAATCTCAGTTCTATCACTAATAAAACCATTTAGCATACTTATTATACTCGATGCAAATGAGTCGTTATCAGTTTCTAAAAACACTATTGTTTTACCTGCTGTGAATACACCTTCTAATTCTGAATGATACAAAAAGTAGGCATCTTTAGTCTTATCTTTTTTATTCATTCTAGAGAAAAACAGCTTTGCACCAGGAAATTCCTTTTGCAATGCTTCACTAGTCGCTCTATTGGCCTGATCAGAAATTATTACCACTTTAGTTTTTAAACTATCAGCTTTTACAAAATCAATCATTGTTTTGCTCAATAATTCCTTTTCTGGTAAGGTTTGAAATACGTTGCTATAAACTTGTTTAGGCTTGTTCATTGCAGCAATTACAGGCACGCGATCGCCTTTTAAAGCAGAAGCCACACGATCAAAACTCTTACTTTCCATTGGTCCAATAACAGCATCATAATCCGAAAAATCATTTTCAGCTAATATTTTAGATGTTACTGCTGCGTGGTAATGCGTATCAAATACCTTAAGATCTGTTGAGATTCCTAATTGTTTAGCAGAATCTAAAGCCATCAATACACCAACATGAAAATCTAACACTATAGATAACAATTTGTTGTTTTTAATTCTATCCTTTGCTTCCTCTACCGAGTCTACATCAATTTTATGCAATTGATAAGGCATCATTAAAGCGATCTTCTTAGTCTTATAATTAACTAGGTTTCGTTTTAAATTAGTAGTTTTTACCGCTGTTAATCCTACTTCTGTATTACTACCTTCTGGTACTTTTAAAACCATACCTGCTTTTAATCCTGTTGTTTTTAAATCAGGATTTAATTGCTCTAACTGCCCTTGCGTTAAGTTTAACTTACCTTTTAAACTGTAGAATGTTTCTTTTGGTAAAACTTCATAATAACCAAATGCAGCTTCAATTTTCTTTTCTTCCTTATCTTCAATATTAGGAACATTAAGCACATCTCCTGGTTGAATTACGTCATTCATGTAAGGGTTTAATGCTTCTAAATCTGCAACCGAAATTCCAAATTTATAGGCAATACGCCATTTCCCCTCTTTTGGTAAAACGGTGTATTTCTTTACGGTGTTACTTAAAGACCTTTTTGAAATAATTGTTCGGTATTGAGGAATTTTAATTTTATCACCTTTTTTAAGGTTTTCAGAATATAAAGAACGGTTGGCCTTTTTTAATTCTTCTTCAGAAATTCCATACTTTTTAGTTAAACCATATAACGTTTCTTTTCGTTTTACTTTATGACTTTTATAACCAGTCAGCTCGCGCTTATTTTCTGCTATAGGTTCATTTTTAATTTTAGAATTTGGTATAATTAAAACCGTATTCGGCTGAAATTTTTTCTTAGCATCCGGATTTAATGCATAAATATCAAAAGGTGTTACTAAATATTGTTTTGCAATCGATTCTATTGTTTCTCCAGACTGTACCTTATGTTCAACATAATTTTGAGCACTTAAACCAATAGTAAAAGCAATTAATAAGATGGCTAAAAAATTTTTCATGTATTCTATTTTACTTTTATTCTAAAAACAATATAGGCTAAGCTAAATTGTTTTATTCCCATTCAATCGTTGCAGGTGGTTTAGAGCTAATATCATACACAACTCTATTAACACCTTTCACTTTATTTATAATTTCATTTGAGGTTTTTTGCAAAAACTCATATGGTAAATTTACCCAATCTGCAGTCATTCCGTCTGTACTTTCTACAGCTCGTAAAGCTACACATTTTTCGTAAGTACGCTCATCTCCCATTACACCTACACTATTCACTGGCAACAACATAGCACCTGCTTGCCAAACTTTATCATACAAATTCCAAGAACGAAGGTTATTAATAAAAATAGCATCTACCTCTTGTAATATACGTACTTTCTCTTCAGTTAGATCACCAAGAATCCTAATTGCTAAACCTGGACCAGGAAATGGATGACGACCTAATAACTGACTATCCATATTCATAGAAGCACCAACGCGTCTTACTTCATCTTTAAACAAAGCTCGTAAAGGTTCTACAACGCTCAACTTCATATAATCTGGTAATCCACCAACGTTATGATGACTTTTTATCGTTGCACTTGGTCCTCCTGTTGCAGAAACACTTTCTATAACATCTGGATAGATTGTACCTTGCGCTAACCATTTAACATCTTGTATTAAGTGCGCTTCATCATCAAAAACAGCAATAAATTCGGCTCCAATAGCTTTTCTTTTCTTCTCTGGATCACTCAATCCCTTCAAAGCACCCAAAAAGCGTGCCGAAGCATCTACACCTTTAACGTTTAATCCCATGCCTTCGTATTGATGCAATACATCTTCGAATTCATTTTTACGTAATAAACCGTTATTTACAAATATACAATAGAGGTTTTTGCCAATAGCTTTGTGTAATAACATCGCTGCTACAGAAGAATCAACACCTCCTGACAGACCAAGTACGACTTTATCATCGCCAAGCTTCGCTTTTAAATCAGCAACCGTTTCCTCTACAAATGCATTTGGTGTCCAATCTTGTTCAACGTGTGCTATTTTAATTAAAAAATTTTGAAGCAATTGATGACCATCCGTTGTGTGATATACTTCAGGATGAAATTGAATAGCATACGTTTGTTCGCCTTCAATTTTATAAGCTGCATTTTTTACATCACTTGTACTTGCCAACAATACACCATTAGTTGGTAATTGTTTTATAGTATCACTGTGGCTCATCCACACTTGGCTGCCTTCGTGTATGTTTTCAAAGAAGTCTTCATTCTCTTTTACAAAATCTAAATTGGCTCTTCCGTATTCTCTAGTATTAGATTCCGCAACTTCGCCACCAGAAAAATGGGCTAAATATTGCGCACCATAACATACGGCTAACATTGGTTTTTTTCCTCGTATACCATCTAACTCTGGGTGAAGAACATCTTCTCCTCGCACAGAATTTGGGCTACCAGATAAAACAACAGCCTTAAAGCTATCTGAATCTGAAGGAATTTTATTGAATGGGTGAATTTCGCAATAGATATTTAATTCTCTAACGCGACGCGCAATTAGTTGTGTGTATTGCGATCCGAAATCTAAAATTAGGACTTTGTTGTGTTGCATGCGCAAAAATAAACATTGAATTTAAATTTACGATTGACGATCTGCGATTTTTTGAATAGTTTTTAACAGTTTATATGATAACTATAAGGTAACGATGGTAAACTCGCCTTGCAATGGTTGTAGAACCTTCAATAAGTTAGGAATTAATTGTGTGCCAAACTCTAAATATAATTCTGAAAAATTAGTATTTCGTTCTTGTAAACTTTGATTAGGAAACAATTGTTCTTGTAACTCCGTACAACGGCTAATTTGGTCGGCTAATTTTCGCTTTTGTGCCTGTAGCAAACGTTTTTCAAGATGTTTTAAGCCTTTTAATTGTTTTACTTCTTGTGCTTTTACAGCGCCAATAAATGATTTATCGGTTTGTTCTGCTACTTCAAAAAGGGATTTAAACTGAGATTCTAAATGTGCTATTTGGTCTGAAAAGTCAATATCTATATTCGAGATTTTTCTAACCTTCTTATTAATAAATGAGTGTCTATCTAAAAATAAATCCTTGTTAGAAATATTTAAGCTTTCAAGTTTTTCGGCTTGTTTGATGGTTTTTATTAAGGCTGAATTTCTTAACAACAACATAGGAAATGTTACGTTTTGCGCTTCAAAATTAGATTTTAATTGCAACCAATAAATCATTTCTCCGCCTCCACCAATGTAACAGAGATTTGGCAAAATCACTTCTTGATATAAAGGACGCATAATTACGTTAGGCGAAAAACATTCTGGTTCCTCATCTAAGTGTTTTAATAGTTGACTTTCATTCCATTTTATTTCTGAATCTAAAACGGAATAGACTCCGTCACGTTCTACAATACGTTCGCGTAAGCCGTCTTTTATATAGAATAGATTTATTTCTCTTGGATTAACCTGAATCTTTAAATCTAAGGCTTCTAGTTTTTTATTAGTTTCAGAAACTGTTTTAAATGCTGTTTGCTCTAGAATTTCTTTTCTCATCTGCGGAATAAAAAGACGTTTTAATGCGCTATCATCAGCATCTATAATAACCAAACCATGTTCGCCAAACAATTCGTTTGCCAAATAACGTGTAGCATCCGCTAAATTATTATGTTTTAAATAGCCTTCCTTAAACCATGTTTTTAGTTGTTCTGCATTTCTACCTTCTCCAAATTCTAAAGCAATAATATCGAAAACATCGTCTAAACCTTCCGTGTTAAAATGACCAACTGCACCTGTTTGGTTTGAATTCCATTGTATCTTTTTGCCTTTAAAATTGAAATAATTAATTTCTTCAAAATCATGGTCTTCTGAAGCCATCCAATAAATGGGTACAAAATTATAAGTTGGACATTCAGCTTTTAACTGCTTTGTTAAATTTATAGTAGACACAATTTTGAACAAAAAATATAAAGGTCCTGTAAACAGGTTTAATTGATGACCTGTTGTAATGGTAAAGGTGTTTTCTTGCTGTAGGCTTTCAATATTTTCAGACGTCAAATCTGAAGTCTGTATATCTTTATATTGTTGTTTTAAAGTTTCAACTAATACCGTTCTCGTTTCACGTTTAAATGAGATAGATTTTTCATGTATCTGAGCTTCAAAATTTTCAAGCTTTGGAAAACGATTGTAAAAGTCTTTTAATTCTGGTTTTTCCGCGATATAGTCGCATATAAAATCTGAAAAATAATGGGTTTCCTTAAACGGTATACAGTCAGTTGGCATAGGTTAATCTTAATTTCGGCATAAATATAAGGCTCTTCAATTTTTTATCTGCTAATTTTTAGTTAATTCAGTTGCACTAACTATCTTTACTAGCTTACAACCATAATTTTAAATTAAATGCAAAAATTAGTCTTCGTTTTATTGGTCGTTTTAGGCAGTCTTTCCTTAACGTCAGCACAAACCATTCCCTCTCCTAATGACGTTTTAGGTTACGATATTGGCACACAATTTAGTAGAAATCATCAGGTTATTGATTATTTTAAATCTGTTGAAACTGCTGTACCTAATCAAGTAAAATTGGTGAACTACGGAAAAACCAATGAACGTAGAAACATGTATTTAGCTTTTGTTACAAGCGAAGCTAACATGGAAAATCTAGAAACGATTAGAGAAAACAATTTAAAAAACGCAGGTTTATTAGATGGTGAACCAACTAATACAGATACTGCAATTGTTTGGTTGAGTTATAATGTGCATGGTAACGAAGCATCTAGCTCTGAAGCTGCAATGCTTACTCTTTATAAATTGCTAACAGAAGAACAAGATTTATTAAAAAATACGGTTGTAATTATTGACCCAAGTGTCAATCCGGATGGTAGAGACCGCTACATTAATTGGTATAATGAAACCAAGAGCGAACCTTACGATGTGGACAAACAAGCCAGTGAACACAACGAACCTTGGCCAGGCGGACGACCAAATCATTATCTTTTTGATTTAAATAGAGACTGGGTTTGGGCCACACAAGTTGAGACCCAACAACGTTTAGAGGTTTACAATACTTGGATGCCGCATGTGCATGTAGATTTTCATGAGCAAGGTATTAACGAACCGTATTATTTTGCGCCAGCTGCAGAACCGTTTCATGAAGTCATTTCAGATTGGCAACGCGATTTCCAAACGCAAATTGGTCAAAATCATGCCAAATATTTTGATGCAGAAGGTTGGTTGTTTTTTACACGAGAACGTTTTGATTTATTGTACCCAAGTTATGGTGATACCTATCCAACGTTTATGGGTGCCATGGGAATGACTTACGAACAAGGTGGCCATGGTATGGCAGGTTTGGGCATTTTAAACGATGAAGGCCATGTGTTAACTTTGGTAGAACGATTAACGCATCATACCACTACAGGAATTTCTACTGTAGAAATGGCTTCAAAAAACGCAAAACAACTGAATACAGAGTTTGGTAAATTCTTCAATAATGCCAATCTAAAATATAAAAGCTACGTCTTAAAAGGGAATGAAGACAAAATTAATAGCTTAAAAACACTATTAAACAAACATCAAATTACATTTGAAAACGCTACAAGTACTAAAGTTTCTGGTTACCATTATGCTACAGGCAAGCAAGGTAGTTTTAATGCAGACAGTAATGCTTTGGTAGTACATTCTAACCAACCAAAAGGAAAAATGGTTAAGGTTTTGTTTGAACCCAACACATTGCTTTCCGACTCATTAACATATGATATTACAGCTTGGTCATTGCCTTACGCTTATGGATTAGATGCTATTGCTACAACGTCTAAAGTAAGCAGTAATACAATGGCGAGTAAAAAATCTCTCCAGGTTTTAAATGATGCTTACGGTTATGTAAGTAAATGGAATTCTATGGAAGATGCTCAGTTTTTAGCCGCTTTATTGAAACATAATTTCAAGGTGCGTTTTACTGAAAAAGCATTTTCTTCTAATGATAAAACCTTTGGACGTGGTTCTTTAATTATTACTAAAGGCGACAACAAGCATATTGAAAAAATGGTATCAAAATTGAATACCATTGCACAAGAACATGCCCAACCATTAACAGAAATTACTTCTGGATTTTCTCACAAAACACCAGATATTGGCTCGCCAGATATTAAGTTAGTCAATAAGCAAAAAATTGCTATACTTTCTGGTGATGGTACGTCCTCTTTAAGTTATGGTGAGATATGGCATTTCTTTGAGCAACAATTACACTACCCAGTAACTTCTATCAATACCGATGATTTAGGCAAAACCAACCTGAATAAATACAACGTTTTAGTTATACCAAATGGTTATTACGGTAAAGTTTTGACTGGTGATAACATGACGAAACTAAAAAAATGGGTAAGTTCTGGTGGAAAAGTAATCGCTATTGATGGTGCACTAGCCAGTTTTGCTGGTAAGGATGGATTTAGTTTAAGTTATAAAGATTCAGACGATGATGAAGACGAGGACGACAACTTAACACCTTACGCCAATCGCGAACGCGAATACAGTAACCACTTAATTACAGGTGCCATTTTTAATACTAAAGTAGATGCTACGCATCCTATGGCTTTCGGTTATGATGACAACTATTTCACATTAAAATTAGGTAGTTCTGCATACAATTTATTAGACAGTGGCTATAATGTGGCTTACTTAAATGACACCAAAGTCTTTTCTGGATTTGCAGGTCAAAATGCTGTAAAAAACTTAGACCAAACTTTGGTTTTTGGTGAGGAAACTATGGGAAGCGGTAGTTTTATTTACATGGTAGATAATCCTCTTTTTAGAAGCTTTTGGGAAAACGGTAAATTGTTTTTTGTGAATTCTTTATTCTTTGTAAATAATAATGCTTACGAGCTGTAATCTTTAATTAAAAAGTTAATTAAAATTAAAGAACATGGCTAGTTTATGGATTATGGCTAAATTTATTTTTAGTTCATAATTTAAGAATAACGACACATTAAAAACATAAAATGAAAACACTAAAAGAACAAACCGACGCTAAAATTGCAGCAGGACGAAACGCAAAACCTGAATTTATGCAAGGCGTTGATGATGTTATAGCTAAAGCCAAAGCTTTTGAAGACGGAAAAGATGCTCTAAAAGTTGGCGATAAAGCTATAGAATTTGAATTACCAAACCCAAAAGGACAACCGATTTCATTATCTGGCTTACTAGACAAAGGACCTGTTGTAGTTACTTTTTATCGTGGTAGTTGGTGTCCTTATTGCAACTTACAATTAAGAGCATTACAAGCTAAACTTAGTGAAATACAAGCTTTAGGTGCAACTCTAGTTGCTATTAGCCCAGAAGTACCAGATGATTCTTTAACTGAAAATGAAATTAGTAAAATGGAATTTACAGTGCTGTCGGACCAAGATGCTAAAGTTGCCAAACAATATGGTGTAGCTTGGGAAGTCCCTGAGTTTTTAATGGAACATATGCGTGTAGATCGTGGACTAGATTTAAAAGCCATTAATAATGGTAACGCTAATGTTTTACCTATTCCTGCAACCTTTATTTTAGATAGAAATGGCATTGTAAAATGGAATTACGTCAATGTAGATTACAGAACGCGCTCTGAACCTGATGAAATTGTTAAAGTGCTAAAAAGTATGAGTTAAGCGATAGTAAAAAGCTTATTGCTATAATTATAAATAGTGTTTAAGTTTATTAACAATTGAAGATTAAAAAAATATAGACAATTAATAGTCAGTCACTTGACTTTATATCTCAAAAAAGCTACCTTCGTTTAACGTTGGACATAAAACATTAAAACGCTTTAATATTAGCGGGACATTATATACCATTACGACACAACAATGGAGAATCTAATTAATTACATACAATCAAAAATTGATTTAACTCAAAACGAAATTGATTTTATCAAAAAGTATTTTGTTTCTGAACAAATTTCAGCTCATACTAATCTTTTAGAAGCAGGAAAAGTTGAGCGATATATTTATTTTTTAGATACTGGAATTGTAAAAGGATATCAAAATATTGACGGAAAGATTGTTGTACAACATCTTGTAGCTGAGCAAGATTTTTTCACATCCTTAGATAGCTTTATGACAGAAACCCCATCCGTTGATTATTATGAAACTATCACGGATTGTAATCTAATAAAAATATCAAAACTTGATTTTGACATTTTACAAAAGGAAACAAAATTTTGGGCAATATTTGTCAAAGAAGTAACAAATGAACATTTAAGTTGCAAATTAGACCGCGTTAAAGATTTTCAAATTTTAACTGCAAAAGAACGTTATATTAAATTTGTGAAACAGTATCCAAAATTAGCTTTAAATGTATCTATTGACAATATTGCTTCTTTTTTAGGAATGGAACCTCAATCTTTAAGCCGTATCAGAAAACAAATCGCTTTCTAACAAATGTTATTTCTAACCGCTTAAAAGGTGTCGAAATTTGCTCAAACAAAATTTAAAAATTATGAGCAACGAAATTTCATTAATAACTGGCGGAAATGGACATTTAGGAAACAACCTAATTAGGCTTTTACTTTCGGATAACCAAAAAGTAAGAACAACTGTAAGAAATATTAATAATACTGAACCCTTTAAAGGGTTAGACTGTGAAGTTGTTCAAGCTGATATTACCGACAGAGAATCCCTAAAAAAAGCATTTCAAGGAGTTACAAACTTATATGCAGTGGCTGCAAATTTCAGTATGTGGGCTAAAAACCCTAAAACTGAAATTTATGATAATAATATGCAAGGAACTCAAAATTTGTTTGACATTGCTAAAGAATGTGGCGTCAAAAATATCGTTTATGTAAGTTCTGTAGCCAGTTTAGATTTTACAAAATTACCTGCAAATGTTGATAATGGATATAACAAAGACAGACGAAACTGGTATTATAATTCTAAAAATGATTCCGATAAACTCGCATTAGAATTAGGAAAAAAGTATGGTATCAGAACTGTTCTTGTTTTACCTTCTGCTATGATTGGGTCTAAAGCTTATAAGTTAAGTTATTCTAACAAGCTTGTATTACAAGTTTTAAATGGAGAAATACCTGTAGACACAAACGTAACTTTAAATTGGGTAGATGTAAAAGATGTAGCTTATGGTATGTATAATGCAATGAAAAAAGGCAGAAATCAAGAAAGATATATTTTATCTAATGAGCACCATACAACATTACAAGAAACAGTAAAAATAGCATCAGAATTATATCCGCAACTAAAATTAAAAACACCTAAAAAAGTACCAAAATGTTTATTATATTCTGTAGCTAGTTTAATGGAATTCAGAAGTAAATTAACAGGCAAAGAGCCTTTATTACAGAGACATTACTTGGATATGTTTTATGGCTTAAAACAAGATTATGATATTAGTAAATCAAGAAAAGAATTAGATTTTAACCCTAAACCTTCAAGTAAAGCTTTAGAAGATGCTTTAAAATATTTGAAGACCGATTGGAAGAAAGAAAACGGTATATAACACCTTGTATAATTCACTGCTAGTTATAGCCTATTTACGAAAGTCCTCGCGGACTTTCTATATGTGATTTATTTGCTAAATTTAGTGGTTAAACACGCAACGAAATCATACACAAAACCGTGTATCGACTGTTCAAAATCCCATTAAATTTAAAGCTCTGAGAGCACCAAATTATTATATTTATTTAAAAAACACACCTACTAAAAGTCATAATTAAAACTTTCATTACCTTTAAGTACTAACTTAAACTCAAAATTATGAAACTAGGCGCATTTTCAGTAAGTCTTGCTGTAAACGACATAAAGGCATCAAAAGCATTTTACGAAACTTTAGGATTCTCCGTTTTTGGTGGTGAATTAGAAAAAAATTACCTCATCATGAAAAATGGCGAATCATTGATTGGTTTGTTTCAAGGTATGTTTGAAAACAATATTCTTACCTTTAATCCTGGTTGGGACCAAAACGCCAATACTTTAGAAAATTTTGATGATGTTAGAGCTATTCAAACACATTTAAAATCTAACGCTGTAACATTTGCTAGTGAAATAGAAGAAACGGCAACTTCTGGTCCAGCAAGTTTTGTGGTTTTAGATCCAGATGGTAATGCTATTTTAATAGACCAGCACGTGTAACATGAGTTGGGAAGACACCTTAAAAGTATTTGATGATATTACGCAAGCTTGTAACGGATTTGAGCGCAAAGGCAAAAAGATGATTTACACCTCCTCTAATGGTTATATGTTTACGCTATTAAATAAAGCAGGCGAAATTGGCATAAGATTGCCAAAAGAAACTGCTAATAAATTTAAAGCGAAATATGACGCTGACGACTAATATTCGCATGGTGCAAAAATGAGAGATTATGTATTAGTACCAAAATCGCTTTACAATGAAAAAGACTTATTAGTTGGTTATTTTGAGGATAGTTTTAATTACGTTAATAGCTTACCTTCAAAATAATTAAAAAAGAAAATACCAGATTACAAAACTGACAAACGCATAACAAGATAATAAAATAATTTGCATTCTATTGTGTCTAACCGCTCTGTTCATAATACTAAGATTTGTGTTCAATTATACGACACATATTTGCCACAAAAGTCACGTAAACCCTTTTAAAAACTATATCTCATGGAAAAAGCATTACAAACAATGATTAACAATATGCCTGAGAAAACAGGTAAATCATTAGACCAATGGACATCTATTTTAAAAGAAAAAGCATTTGTAAAACATTCTGAAGGTGTTAATTTTTTAAAGAAAGAACATGGTGTAACGCATGGTTTTGCCAACACCATTGTGACACTTTCTAAGGAAGAAAATAATTCTGAAGACGATTTAGTTACTAATCAATATGAAGGGAAAGAATTATTATTTCCTATTTATGAAAAGCTACATAACAAAATCGAAGCTTTTGGGAAAGATGTCACAATAACACCAAAGAAAACTAGTGTAAGTTTCATTAGAAAACGACAATTTGTTCTCATTAAACCAGCTACTAAAAAACGCATTGATTTAGGCTTAAAACTTCCAGAAAAACCAACAACTGATAGATTAGGTAATTCTGGTCCATTTGGTACAATGTGCACGCATCGTGTACAAATTACATCGGTTAATGATCTAGACGATGAATTAATTGCTTGGATGAAAGAGGCCTATGAAAAAGCAAATTAAAAAAACAGTTTTATGAGATTAAGCAATGTAAATTATGCATTCACAAAGATTTTACACTTTTTTGACATTTTATGTTACACTAGCATAGACATTCAGTAATACATTTGAGCATATTCATCTCAAAAAGCAAAACATTATGAAACAACGTATTATTATTTTAGGAACTGCATTGGCCTTATTAAGTATTCTATTTTTTGGTTTAACTAATATGGAATCTTCTGACGCCAAAGATTTAAGTAAAAAAAGGAACAATAGCATTGCAATAGATAGTGCCATTAACTATGGTCCATTTTTAAAAGAACTACCAGATTTGCATTATAGTGTTGACGCACGCTTTGAAGCTGTACAAAAAGCTGATATACAAGCAGCAACCAGCATTTACGATTTTCTTAATGAAGATGAAAAACACCAAATTGAGGAAATAAAATCCGTAAAACTTATTGTAATTAAGGATAACCAACAGTCTGAATTACAAGAATATGGCACCACTGCTCAACTTACCAAAGCCCAATTAAAACTATTAAGATCCTTAGATTATTTTAATCACTTTACAATTAGAACCGAATTTAAAGGCAAAAACAAAGAGACTGGTGTTATTGAAGATAAGTTTTTTGGTCCACACATTACTATTGTTCCAGACCAACAAGCTGCATATGTTGATGGTAAAGAAGCATTAATCACGTATCTAAAAGAAAACAGTTTAGAAGCGTTGAATGTTATAACTGATGACAGACTCAATGCCATAAAATACTCTTTTATCATTTCTAAAGAAGGTAAAGTTAAAGACGTTAAGCATGATGCCATGAAAACGGGATATCCTTCTATTGATAATAAATTTAAAGACCTTCTACAAAAGATACCTGGAGAATGGTTACCTGCAAGAAAAAGCAATGGCGAAAAAATGGAGCAAGAATTTGTCTTTACATTTGGCTCTAATGATGGCTGTTAATGAGATATATAAATTTACTAAGGAAAAAGACTTCTCATTTAATGTGTAGTCTTTTTTTTTTTAGCAAAAACTAAAATTCAGTTAACGTTCTTTATATTGCATAAAGGAGTTTACAATTTTACTGACTAGTTATGATGAAACAAACTTTAATCATTTTCTTTTTAATTCTAATCAGCTGTAAGAATGAAGAAAAAACACAAAATGACGAGCAAACAGAGGCTAATAAGACTTCTGAAATAGTAATAGACCAATCGGTAACAACAATGTGGAACAGCTACATTGCTCAAAATCCAGAATTTAAGAATACAGAATTACCTGAATTTGATTTTTTCCACAACAACAAAGAAGATGCAAAACGATTAGCAGAATTAACTGCAAATAAAAAAAAGCAAGCCTCTTCTGGCCTACTTAGTCTCTATAAACAATATAACTTGGATCTACCCAAAGTTGGATCTAAACAAATTATAACTGATTTTGATGGTAAAGCATATGCAATCATAGAGAACAAAAGTATAGACACCATTCCGTTCAATCAAATATCTAAGGAATATGCGCAATTAGACATGGGAACAGACTCTGAGCCCTTAAAAAAATGGAAAAAAGCACATTGGGATTTCTTTAAAAATTTCTTAGCAGAAATTGAAAAAGAACCAACTGAAGATATGAAAATAGTTTGTGTAAGATTTGAAACTGTTTGGCCTAAATAAATCTAGGCTCATAATGCAATAAGATTATTTTACCACCTCACCATACAGATCAAAATCTTCTGCTTCAATTACCTTTACAGTGGTATACTCTCCCGTTTTTAGATACGTTTTAGATGCATCAATAAGCACTTCGTTATCAACATCAGGAGAATCATACTCTGTTCTACCAACAAAATAATTTCCTTCTTTTCTATCAATAACAACTTTGAATTCTTGTCCTATTTTAGCTTGATTCAGTTCCCATGAAATTTGAGATTGAATTTCCATAATTTCATTTACACGTTGCATTTTTACGTCCTCTGGCACATCGTCTTCTAAATTATAAGCGTGTGTATTTTCTTCATGAGAATATGTAAAACAGCCTAAACGCTCAAAACGCATTTCTGAAACCCATTGTTTAAGTTCTTCAAAATGTGCTTCAGTTTCTCCAGGATAACCAACAATTAATGTGGTTCTAATCGTCATTTCTGGCACAATAGTTCTAAACTCCTTTATTAACTTAGTCGTCTTTTCTTTGGTAGTACCACGACGCATTGATTTTAATAAATCATCAGAAATATGTTGTAATGGTATATCTAAATAATTACAAATCTTTGGTTCACGATTCATAATATCTAAAACATCCATAGGGAAACCTGTTGGAAAAGCATAATGCAAACGAATCCATTCAATCCCTTCTACCTTAACTAAGTTTTCTAATAATTCTGCTAGATTTCGTTTTTTATAGATATCTAATCCGTAATAGGTTAAATCTTGAGCTATCAATATCAATTCTTTAACTCCTGTAGCTGCTAATTTTTCAGCTTCTGTAACTAAATTTTCAATAGGTGTACTTCTATGCTTTCCTCTCATAATAGGAATAGCACAGAAACTACAAGGTCTATCACAACCTTCTGCTATTTTAAGATACGCATAGTTCTTTGGTGTTGTTGTTAATCGTTCACCAATTAATTCGTGTTTATAATCTGCACCTAAGGCTTTTAATAAGCCTGGCAATTCAGTTGTACCAAAATACTGATCTACATTCGGGATTTCTTTCTGTAAGTCTGGCTTATAACGCTCACTTAAACAACCTGTAACAAAAACCTTATCTACATCGCCTTCCTCCTTTTTCTTCATGTACTCCAAAATGGTATTTACACTTTCTTCTTTGGCGTTATTTATAAAACCACAGGTGTTTATAACTACAACATTTCCTTCCTCTTCATGTACAACGTCTTTACCACTTGCTTTTAGCTGTCCCATTAAAACTTCACTATCGTAAACATTTTTACTACAGCCTAATGTAATAACGTTGATTCTATTCTTTTTTGTAGTCTTGGTTCTCATGCTTTTTATAAATCAGTTGGCAAAGATAAGGAATGATTTACGATTTACGATTGTAGTTTTACATTTGAAACGTGCTGGTTATTAAACCTTTTGCATATTTTAGAGTCTTAAATAAAAACTTAACCATGAAATCTCATCTATTTACCACAATTTTGCTCCTATTTTTAGTGTTTTTGTCCTGTTCAAATGATGATAACAGTTCTGATGACGTAGATCCACAACAAGAAGAAATTTATTTTCCACCAATTAATTCAGATACTTGGGAAACTAAATCTATATCAGAGTTAAACTGGAATGAAGATCAACTTCAACCACTTTTAGATTATTTAGAAGAAAAAGACACCAAAAGTTTTATAATCCTCCATAACGGAAAAATTGTAGTGGAAGAATACATGAATGGTCATGATAGCAACTCAACTTGGTATTGGGCAAGTGCCGGAAAAACGCTTACAACCACAGTATCAGGTATTGCCGAGCAAGAAGGCTATATAGATATCAATAACAAAGTTTCTGATTATTTAGGAACAGGATGGACAAGTACCTCTGCTACCAAAGAAGATTTAATTACCTGTAAACATCTCTTAACAATGACCTCAGGACTTGATGATACTAGTGGCGATGATGTTTCATCAACTAATTTGCAATATGTTGCTGATGCTGGTACGCGTTGGGCATATCATAACGTTTATGTAAAAATGCAAGATGTTGTAGCCGAAGCAACTAATCAAACTTGGAGTAATTACTTTACAGATAAATTAAAAGACCCTATTGGCATGAATGGTAGTTGGATAGATCTTGGCGATTTAAGTGTTTATTGGAGTAATACCAGAAGTATGGCTAGATTTGGTTTGTTATCTTATGCTAATGGTAAATGGGAAGACACACAAATAATAAATGAAAACTACTTAAGCGAAGCTACAAATACATCTCAAACTGTAAATTTAGCTTATGGCTATATGTGGTGGTTAAACGGAAAATCTACTTATCATTTACCACAAAGTCAATTTGAATTTCAAGGCGAGCTAATACCAGACGCTCCTAGTGATATGTATTCTGCATTAGGGAAAAACGATCAAAAAATATATGTTGTTCCCAGTAAAGAAATTGTGGTTATTAGAATGGGACAATCTGCGGAAGATGAAAATTTTGCCTTATCTAGTTTTGATAATGATTTATGGTTAAAAATTAATGCTTTGATTGATTAGCCAAAAATGACCCTTCCTAAAAAATAATTACATTTTTCAGATCTTAAAAAAATTTAAGCACAAGTTATATTTAAAAACAGCATCTAAAGACTTATAGCTAAACCTAAATGAAATAGCTTTATATAGTCATTTTTAAATATTTCTAATTTGAATATAAAAAATCAGTTTCTAATTGTTTTTCTTTTTTTAACGTCACTAAAATTGAATGCTCAATTATGCGAAGGTAATTTAGGTGATCCCTTAGTAGAAATAGATTTTGGGTTTGGCTCAGAACGCGGAGATGCTTTAGGTAATAATATCACGGCATTTACTTATAGTAGTGCTGGTGAATTAGATGAGGGTGAATATACTATAGCCAATACCACAAGTGGATTAAAAGGAAATGCTTGGCACGTTACTAGCGATCACACAGGCGACACCAATGGTTACATGATGGTAATAAACAGTGCTGTTTTAGCAAATGAAGGCGTTTTTTACACCAAAACGGTTACAGGATTATGCTCAAACACAACCTACGAGTTTTCTGCTTGGCTTATTAACATTATGAACCCTTCTGTTGGTACGGACGAATATCATCCCGATGTTACCTTTAGGGTTAGTGATACGTCTGGAAACATATTAGGTTCATATAACACTGGTGACATTGCACAGACCTCTTCTGGAAATTGGTTACAATACGGTTTTTTCTTTACCCTCGAAAACGATACAGAAGTTGTCATTACAATATTAAACTCTGCACCAAGTGCACATCCTGGCAATGACCTTGCTCTTGATGATATTGCCTTTAGACCATGTGGTCCTACAATTACAAACTCAATAAATAATGAATTAGGAAATGCTATTACTTTATGTGAAGGCAGTTCAGCTCAATATACATTTCAAGCTGATGTTTTATCTGGTTATACAAACCCTCAATACCAATGGCAATTTTCAGATGATTTAGGTATAACATGGGCAGATATTGACAATGAAACAACAACTAATTTTGAATTTTCAGAAACTGATACTCCTGGAAGTTTTCAATATAGAATTACCGTAGCCAACGGAATTAATATTGAATCTTCGGCATGTAGAATTGCTTCGGAAATATTTGATATAACCATTTTAGAAAAACCGCAAGCTTTAACTGGAGAATATGAACAAGTATTTTGTATAACTCAACAAGCAACTATAGCAGATCTTGAAGTAAATTCAAATGCGGTTTGGTATGATGCTGAAATTAATGGTAATGTCATTTCTAACGAGACTCATCTTATTGATGGTAATCTTTATTATGGCGCTCAAATTACAAACGATGGTTGTGAAAGTGATGAGAGAATTGCTGTAGAAGTAAGTATTATAATGCCAATATTAGTTGTAAATGATCTATCGATTATTTTATGTGACACAAATAATGATGACCTAGAAAATACCGATTTAACCTTTTATGAATCTGAAATTGCTACATGTACAGAATGTACTTTTCATTATTTCGAAAATTTATCTGACGCTGAAAATTATAATGAAGACGGTTTATTTGATCCTTCAAATTATGTGACATATGCAGAATCGAACATTGTATTTGCAAGAATAGATTCTTCAGATAATTGTTATCAAATTGCTGAAATTACAATTGATCTAGAACCGACACCAATTATACCAATTTCAGATTTTGTTGGTATTTGTGAGGATGAAAACCATATAACTATTGATGCTGGATCTGGTTTTTACAGTTATTTATGGTCTACAGGAGCAACTACAAGCTCTATAGAAATTACTAACCAAATGATTGGAAATTATTCAGTTACGGTTACCGAAAATCATTTGTCTTACCTATGCGAATCTACAAAGACCTTTGAAGTTGTCCAGTCAAATACTGCTATAATTTCGGATATAGATGTTGAGGATTGGACAGATGATAACAATTCCATTACCGTTTTCCTATCTGAATTAAGCTTAGGCGATTACGAATATTCTCTTGATGGCTTTTATTACCAAGATAGTAATAGCTTTAACAATTTAGCTTCTGGTGAATACACAGTTTATGTAAGAGATAAAAATGAATGTGGTATTACAGAACAAGTTGTTTACCTATTAAATTTCCCAAAGTTTTTTACACCAAATGGTGATGGCATTAATGACACTTGGTATATTAAAAATGCTACTACTGAACCGTCAATTCTAGTTAAGATATTTAATAGATACGGGAAACTAATAAAAGTTTTAGATGCTAATTCGGTTTGGGATGGTACATATGATGGTCACAAATTACCAACGTCAGACTACTGGTTTGTTGTCACAAGAGCAAATAGGTTAACCTATAGAGGTCATTTTACTTTAAAAAGATAGAATAGATTTAGTTATCATAAGGACTTAAGACAACAATGAAGTTATAAATATGTCCTTGGAAAACACATCCAAGATCTATAAATCTTTGAAATATAAATTTGCGGAAGTATTTTCAAAAAAACAATAGTTTATCAACCTGAATTAGTTTCAGATTCTATTTTGAAAGGATAATCATCAGATCATTAAGATTCTGAAATAAATTCAGAATGACAGATTTTGTGGCTTTTAAATCTACCTTATTTGTTACTTGAAGAAAGAATCTACAAATTCATATTTATTAAAGACTTGTAGATCTTCAATGCCTTCACCAACGCCAATATATTTAACCGGAATTTGAAACTGATCACTTATACCTATAACAACACCACCTTTGGCAGTACCATCTAATTTAGTTACAGCTAAAGAGGTTACTTCTGTAGCTGCTGTAAATTGTTTGGCTTGCTCAAACGCGTTTTGTCCGGTAGAACCATCTAAAACTAAAAGTACATCATGAGGTGCATCACCAACAACTTTTTGCATAACGCGCTTAACTTTTGTTAGCTCGTTCATTAAGTTTATTTTATTATGCAGTCTTCCTGCTGTATCGATAATAATAACGTCTGCATCTTGGTTAACACCAGATTGCAAGGCATCAAAAGCTACAGATGCTGGGTCAGAACCCATTTCTTGTCTTATCATTGGTACATCTACTCTATCTGCCCAAACTTGTAATTGATCTATTGCTGCAGCTCTAAACGTATCTGCAGCACCAAGAACAACTTTTAATCCTTTCTTTTTAAACTGATAGGCTAGTTTACCAATTGTTGTAGTCTTACCAACACCATTTACACCAACTACCATTAATACGTATGGCGTTTTAGAGCCATCAGCTTGTTTTGGTAAATCTGGAATAGTGTATTCTGTTTCTTCACCAGATTTGGTTTCAGAAAGTAATGCTGCTATTTCTTCTCTTAGAATTTTATTTAATTCTGAAGTTCCTAAATATTTATCTTTTGCAACACGTTCTTCGATTCTTGTAATTACTTTTAATGTGGTATTGACACCAACATCACTAGTAACAAGGATTTCTTCAAGATTATCTAAAACATCATCATCTACTTTAGATTTTCCGGCTACGGCTTTATTTAATTTATTAAAAAAAGAAGATTTAGATTTCTCTAACCCTTTGTCCAAGGTTTCTTTCTTTTCTGAAGAGAATATTTTTTTAAAAAAACTCATTTATTTAGTTTAAAAGTTAAAAGTTTAAATGTTTTTAAACTTCTATATGACTTAGTTAGTTAATCATATTGTTAAAACCAAAAGCAACAACCTTGCCCTTAATGAATTACTGCTAAGATGTCATATTTTTCAAATATAGCCATAAAAAAACTGCTTTCAAATGAAAGCAGTTTAGTTAATCTATATAAAAATAAAGATTATTTTTTATTTAAAAAGTCATTGACAAACTCTGGTGCCATTACTGATTCTACAAACATGTAAGCTCCAGTTTTTGGTGATTTTACCATTTTAATCGCTTTTGTCAAACGCTTTGATCCTGTCTGTAAAGACGCTACTGATTTCTTTGCCATGTCTTAAATTATTTAATTTCTTTATGAACTGTCATACGCTTAAGGATAGGATTAAATTTCTTAATCTCCATACGATCTGGCGTATTCTTCTTATTCTTTGTTGTAATATATCTAGATGTTCCTGGTTTTCCAGACGTCTTGTGCTCTGTGCACTCTAAGATAACTTGTATTCTATTTCCTCTTTTTGCCATTGTAAATTGACTTAAGCGTAAACGCTATTATTTGTAAAATCCTTTTGCTCTAGCTTCTTTTAACATTGCTTCGATACCAATTTTATTGATAGTCTTTAATGCTGATGTAGAAACTTTTAATGTTACCCACTTATCTTCTGAAGGAATGTAAAAACGCTTTTTCATTAAATTTGCATCAAATCTACGTCTCGTTTTATTCATAGCGTGAGAAACATTGTTTCCAACCATCGCTTTTTTCCCAGTAAGTTCACAAACTCTTGACATTGTTTTCTTTCTTTAGGTATTAATGTAATTCTGTTAACTCTTAATTATCTTGCTGTTTTCTACAGTATTGCCTGTAAACACTACTATTAAGAATCTAAAATCCGAACATGGATATTTTAAACAGGGTGCAAATTTAATAAAACTTTACGTTTCAACAAACATAAAACTCTACTTTTTCAAAAAAAGTTTCTGAAGCATTTCAAAAGCTTTATTTGTAGCTCTCCCAATTACTTTCTCTCTCAAGTTTCCGAAGTTATAAACTTCTGAATATACACCATCTTTTGTTGCAATGGCAATCCACACTGTACCAACTTCGGCCTCTGAATCTCCTTTAGATGGACCTGCGTTACCAGTAGTACTTATACCATAATCACTATTAAACAAAATTCTAACATTTTCTGCCATAGCTTCCGCTACTTCCTTACTTACTACGGAGTGTTTCTCTATAATAGCTTCAGAAACATTTAGAATTTTTACTTTAGAAGCTGTAGCATAAGTTACCACACTACCATTAAAATATGCTGATGCACCTGCATTTGCTGTAAACGACTGAGCAATTCTTCCACCTGTACAACTTTCTGCTACTGCCAGTGTTTTATTTGCTTTAGTGAATTGTTCTCCTATTAAAGCTTCAATAGATTGGTCTTCTTCAAATCCTACAAAAATATCTTCAATTTGAGGTAGTAATAAATTGACTTGATTCTGTATTTCTTTTTCAAGTGCTTTTTTGTCATCATATTTTCCCGACAATCTTAACCTTACACGACCTAAACTAGGCAAGTATGCTAACTTAATATAGCTTGGCAAATTATCTTCCCAATCTGAAATCTCTTCCGCTAAAGCACTTTCTCCTTTACCATAGGTTAATATTGTTTTGTGCAATATATATGGAAACTTAAATTGTGCTCTTAGTTTAGGAAGCACTTGTTCTGTTATAAGCGCTTTCATTTCATAAGGCACACCTGGAAGTGAAACAAATACTTTTCCATTTTTCTCTAACCACATTCCTGGTGCAGTACCATTATGATTCATCAACACTGTAGATCTCGATGGCACTAAAGCCTGCTGCTTATTTACTTCTAAAAGTGGTGCTGAACTATATTTTAGAAATATTTGTTTTACATGCTCTAATACATCTTCGTTTTCTACTAATGTATCATTAAAGTATTCGCAAATTGTATGCTTAGTAATATCATCTTTAGTTGGTCCTAAGCCACCTGTAATGATTATGATATCTGCATTTTCTTCAGCTTCTTTAAGTGCCTTAAGAATATGAGATTTTTCATCTTGAATAGATGTAATTTGATAAATAGAAATACCGACTCTATTTAATTCCGCACCTAAGAATGCGGAATTTGTGTCTACAACTTGGCCAATAAGAATTTCGTCGCCAATGGTTATAATCTCTGCTTGCATTTACAATCCGAAATCGGCTTTAATTTCAGTAACTGCATTATCTACAGCTGTTAATACTGTAATAAGTTGCTCATCTACGTTCTTATCTGTTTGTTCAAACTTTCCCCAATCTTGCACTTCAATTAAAGTGTCTAAAACACCCAATTCAAATAAATCTATGGTTGGTTTCATTTTATGAGCGGCTTGGTAAACTTCTTTATAATCTTTAGCAGGCACTGCTGTTCTTAAACGTTCAGCGTCTTCTGGTACTTCTTCTAAAAATGCGGCTGCTATAGCTGCAACGAAATCTTCATCGTTATCAGCCATTTCTCTTACTCTATCTAATTTATAATGTTGTGCCATTTATTTAATTTTTATTGAAAACATTTCCTCGTCCTCAAGGTATCCTATTAGTCGATCTTCTGCAAAAACCTTTCCAACTCCTGCAGGTGTTCCGGTAAATATAATATCTCCAATTTTTAAAGTAAAATATTTTGATACATATTCTATAATTTCGTCTATTTTCCAAAGCATTAATTCTGTGTTTCCGCTTTGAACTACCTCATCATTCTTTTTTAAACTAAAATTAACGTTATCGATATGTTGAAATTTCGATTTTGATAACCATTTACCCACTACTGCTGCTCCATCAAAAGCTTTGGCCTTTTCCCATGGCAATCCTTTAGCTTTTAGTTTTGCTTGAAGATCTCTAGCTGTAAAGTCTATACCAAGCCCAATTTGATCATAATATTTATGTGCAAATTTCTTATCTATATACTTACCTACTTTATTGATTTTCACTAAAACTTCCACTTCATGATGAACCTCATCTGAAAAATCTGGAATAAAAAACGGTTGTTTCTTCAATAAAATAGAAGTGTCTGGCTTTAAAAAGATCACAGGATCTGTTGGCTTTTCGTTTTCTAGTTCTTTTATGTGGTCTGTGTAATTACGACCTATACAGATTAGTTTCATATCTATTTCCTGCGAAGGCAGGAACCTTATTTAATTGAACTTTATACTTTCCGTGGATTCCGAATCAAGTGCGGAATGATAAACAGCTTTTTAATTAGACAAAGTTAATGATATTGCTGGAATAATTTTTTTATCACTTTTATATTTATTCGCTGCATAAAAGCGCCATTTACCAGCGTTATAAATAGATAACTTAAATTCACCTTCTTCTGCACAAATACCAGAAACAGTCGGTGCATACTTTATACCTTTTCGTTTATTTTTATTTTTTGGACCATCGACATAAGTTACTTTTACCTCATTGTAAGGTATATATAACCATTCAAAAGCAACATAAAAACCATTTTTAGGAAATATGACATTATAATCTGAAATATTAATATCTACAGTTTTTTGTTTCTTTTTTAAACTTACAACAACACTCTCCTTTAGTAAATCTTTATCTGGAAGGCTATCCTTACCCATAGAAAATACACGCAATCTAAATTTCGCTTTTTTATTTCTAAAATTTCCGAAATGAAATCTAATAGACTTTAAATAATCTGTTGTATCATATGCTTCATCATATGGAAAATACAATGCTAATATCCAAGGATTTTCAGCATGCGAACTATAACCTTGACACAGGTCTTCTTCTCTGATTTCATTAATTATCTTAGTCTTTTCCTCAAACTTTTTAGAGATTACAACCTCATCTAATTTTTCCACTAAGGAATTCAAAAAAACTTCTCCAGTCTTTAAAAATAGAGAAATAGGCATTACACTACTTTCGTAGCCTAATGAAGACAATTTTACAGTTTTCTCTAAATCTTTATCTCTTATTGTTAGCGAATAGCTACCATCCTCATTACTAGATGTGCCTATTTGAGAATCTAGAATAGAAATATTTACATAAGGAATAGGTTCGTTAGAAACTTTATCTAAAACGAAACCTTTAGCTATTTGCTCTTGAGAAAAAGTTATAATGGGAATTAATAAAAACAAAAGCTTCATACTATAAATAATAAGATTGCTACTATCGCAGACATTTTAGCCCAATTTATTATTAAACTGGCGTAATTTAATAGCCGTTAGAACCTTTTTAGTATATAATGGAAAGTCCGCATTTAGTAACCAGCCAAAATAACCTGGTTCTTTTTCCATAACATCAACCACGCGCTTTCCTTTGTGTTTACCAAACGAGAAACATTCTTCGCCTTCTTTATTAAAAATTAAAAAACCAGCAAAATCAGCGAATTTTTTACGCGAGCTAAATTCTGCCAAAAATTTAGTGTCGTTCTTTAGATCCTCATAGCGATCTAATTGGGCTTTCAGAACTTCATAAGTCGCTTTAGTATCTGCTTCTGCACTATGCGCATCATCTAAGTCTTTATTGCAATAGAATTTATAAGCTGCGACCAATGTGCGCTGTTCCATTTTATGAAATATGGTTTGCACATCTACGGAATGTGTATTTTTCATATCAAAATCTACTTCTGCACGCAACATTTCTTCCGCTAAAAGAGGAATATCGAAACGGTTAGAATTAAATCCTCCTAAATCCGAATCTTTTATTAAATTATAAATTTCTTTTGATAGTGCTTTAAATGTAGGCTTATCTGCCACATCTGCATCAGAAATCCCATGAATAGCCGTTACCTCTGCAGGTATTGGCATTTCAGGATTTACAACCCAAGTTTTAGCTTCTTCTTTTCCGTTAGGATGTACTTTTAATATTGAAATTTCTACAATTCGATCTTTAGATATATTGATTCCTGTAGTTTCTAAATCGAAAAAACAGATTGGTTTTGTTAAATTGAGTTGCATTGTTTTTGTTTTGATAATCAAAGATAATTAGAATATGTAGAATAGCCTTAGTAAGAAAGAAAAAGCTGACTTGGCTTCGTAAAATTAAAAAGCTAACTTCGTTTAACGCTTGATAAAAAACATTGAAACGTTTTTTTTATCAGTGAATTGTAGGTAATTTGAGAACCGAATGCTCTATACAATAACTTAACTAAGAAGAATATGTTTAAAAAAATAATTTTATTTATAATCGCGATTGGTTTTTTCAATTCTTGTAATAATGATGACGACAATGATTCGGAACAAAATCAATTATGTGACTCGTCAAACACTACTTTTAATCAACTCTATACTGATTTATTAATGGATGTAAATAATCAAGAAGAAATAACACTTGATGTAATTAATCATGCTTATACATTTGAAGTCTTATCAAATGAATCTATTTGCAAAATCGGATATAGTAGCCAACCTTCTTTTGAAACTTATCCATATTTGATAGAAATCTATGACAACACGAACGACATGCTATTATATTCTGAAAATCATACTTTTTCATCCTCTATAACAGAGTATGTAGCTATTAATCCTGTAAATTTAGTTTCAGGAAACTCATATACAATCAAAAGAGTTCAAAATAATTCGACTAATGATATTACAATTTTTATTGGACGAATAGTAAAAAACGTTAATAATGATGACTTGAATTTTCCAATTAGCAATAATAATTTAATAATTACCAGCGCAACTTTCGGAAGTCAATCATCTCAGCAATTATTCTATTTTGGAATACCTTATATTGATTTAGTATTTGAAGAGTAAACTACCTACAACACCGTGTATATCATTGCTAGTTATAGCCTACTTACGAAAGTCCTCGCAGGCTTTCTATCTGTGATTTATTTGCTAACCTTAGTGCTTAAAACACGCAACTAAATCATACACAAACACGTTGTGCATAATTTAAGAAAACATCGATAAGTCGATAATCTATGGGAATGAGAACCACATTATATGGTTATATTGAAGAAATGGATTTTTGGAAAAGTCCAATAAAAAACAAAGTTAAAAGCCATAATCATAAAGTAATTGGAAATCTAAAAAACAATGATGAATGGCCACCACTTTCAAAAGAAATGTTTGCTATTACCAGCAATCATAATAATGAAATTTATCGACCGAATTTAGAATATTCTGGCCGAATCATTCACTTTGGTTCAAATCTAAAATCAGTAGAATATGAATTAAAAGAATGGCTTATTAAATACGAAAAATTATTATCTGAATTAATATGGCTTGAATCAAAAGTCCATTTTCAAACTGAATATTCAGAATTACAAACTTTGACTTGGAGAGTTGACCTCAATACTTATGATATAATTCATGACCAAAGTTTTCCAATTCCTATTAACAAAAGTCATTGGAATTTTGAATCAACTTGGGATTTCAAAATATGAATAACTAAAAAATGGAGTTATATAAAAGTATAATTGAAATGGTTGATGCGAACCTGATTTATTGTCTGATTCCAATAATTATGACTTTAACACTTGTCGAACTCTTTTTCAAAAACCGATTTGAAACAAAAAAAACGCTTAATTTAATTCGTTGGACAATAATTATTTATACAATAGTCACCTTTACGTTCTATCTAATAGGAATGGCTATGAATCCTGATGAATACGCTTTTATTAATCGAGCAACTGGACCTTATGCTTTGGCATATTGGATAATGTTTTTATCCGCTTTAATTTTGCCTCTGACTTTACTTATTAAAAAATTAGCATCAAAATTTTGGTATGTACTTTTAGTCGCATTTGGAATGAAAAGTGGAATGTATTTAGAGCGTTTTGTGATAATTGTGACAAGTTTTCATAGAGATTATTTGCCAGAAAATGAAAATTTTGAATTAATAGATTTATTCTCATTTAGAATTGGAATGATAATTCTACAAGGAGTAATAATGACTATTCTGACTTTGGTAATATTGGAAATAAAAAAAATTGTGCACAACACCTAATACGGTATACAAATTATCAGCGTAAAATCAATTTTAACCTTTAGCCATAATTCAGGACAAGACACATCAATAGAATCACAAAAAAAGCACAGTTTTATTTACTGTGCTTTTATATTTATAATGTTAGAATTTTTAAAATTAAGATTTATCTTCTATTTCAATTTCTAAATTATATAAAGGTTTCGTATTAAAGAATTTTGATTTTCTTGACTTATAATATTTTTTATTTCTAAGCTGTCTTCTCATAAACATTGGTTTATTATAAACTTCATAAACAATTAACTTATTGTATTTTCCATCTTCCGTTTTCAATTCTAATTTAACTTTAGAAATCATTTCTTGTATCTCATCCACGTATTTTAAGCCCATTGTTTTTTGCGATGAAAATTGTGAATTACTTTCATACACCACCCAATACATTTTGTCTTCTTCAAATACTTCTTTTTCTGAACTCTTTTCTTTCAACTCAGCTTTTATATTTAAACTTGTGTAAATACCTGTTGTTTTCTCTATGTACATAACAATCCAATTTCTACCAATTCTTGCTTGTATTACATAGTTACCTATTGCTAATTTCTTAAGATTAATTCTTCCTTTGGTGCTATCAATAATAATACTCTCCAAATAGTCTTCATTTAATATATCTACTTGCTTTATCTTTTTTCTTTCACTTTCTAAAATTAAACTATCACCACTTACATTTAATTTTTGTATTAGTTTATGCTTACGAGCAATATAGCTTTCATTTTTCTGAAAATTAATCTCTTGCCCATACGTAAATATCGTAACCAACATAAATATTAATAAATAGTAACCTTTTTTCATAAATCAATTTTAAATTCAATCAAATTTAGACGAATAAAATATTAGATGTCGACTCTATACATACAATGTTTAGCTGTAATACAAATTTTGTATTTTTTATCAGTGAACTCCTAAATAAAATAATATAAGAATCATAAAAAAAAGCACAGTTTTAAAACTGTGCTTTTTTCTTTTATATTATAAAATTAGTCTGTTCTCTAAAATTTAGATTTCACGATTAACATCCCAACCTTCCAAATAATCTTTCACAGCTTTTACAAATTGCCCTCCAAGTGCACCATTAACAACTCTATGGTCGTAAGAATGCGATAAGTACATTTTATAACGAATACCAATATAATCGCCTTGTGGTCCTTCAATAACGGCTGGTGTTTTTCTAATGGCACCTAAAGCTAAAATACCAACTTGTGGTTGATTAATAATTGGTGTTCCCATTATACTACCAAATGTACCAACGTTGGTTACAGTATATGTTCCGCCTTGTATATCATCTGGATCTAATTTACCTAAACGGGCTCTGTTAGCTAAATCATTAACGCGTTTTGCCATTCCGAATAGATTTAACTGATCCGCATTTTTAATAACAGGTACAATTAAATTACCATCTGGTAAAGCAGCTGCCATACCAACATTAATGGCTTTCTTTTTAATGATTTTATCACCTTGTACAGAAATATTCATCATCGGAAATTCTTTTAAAGCTTTGGTTACAGCTTCCATAAAGATTGGCGTAAAGGTTAAGTTTTCACCTTCGCGCTTCATAAAGTCGTCCTTAATTTTCTTTCTCCAGTTCCAAATATCAGTAACATCGGCTTCAATAAACGATTGCACGTGCGCAGAAGTTTGCACAGAATCTACCATATATTTAGAAATGAGTTTCCCCATTCTGGTCATTTCAATTATCTCATCACCATTTGATACTTCAATTGGTTTCTCTACTGGTTTGCTGGCAGGCTTTTCTGTTTTAGCTTTGTCTTCAGCTTGTTTAGAGCTGCTTTTTGGCGTATCTACTTGATTATTTACAGCCTGTTCCTTCTTTGTTTCATTAGACTCAACCTTTGGTAGAGCAACTGCCTCTGGAGTCTGTGGCTTACTTGATGCTGAATTTCGAGATTCTAAATACGCTTTGATATCATTTTTTGTAACACGATTATCTTTTCCTGATCCTGCTATAGAATCTAATTCGGCCTGAGAAATGCCTTCTTGTTTTGCTATATTTTTTACTAATGGAGAATAAAAACGATCTTCTGTAGAAACTACTGGGTCTACAGATGCTTTTGCAGCTACAACAGTTTGCGATACGTCTGCAACTGCCTTAGGAGCTTCTGGTTCTACAACAGGCTCTGGTTCTGCAGCTGGTGCTTTCACTTCTATAGATTCACCACCTTCTGTTTCAATTATCGCAATAGTTTGACCCACTTGCACTACATCATCAACATTGAATAGTTTTTCTACTAAAACACCATCCACTTCACTAGGAACTTCACTGTCTACTTTATCCGTAGCTATTTCTAAAACAGCTTCATCTGCTTCAATTGCATCTCCAACATCTTTAAGCCATGAGGTTATAGTTGCTTCTGCAACACTCTCTCCCATTTTAGGTAACTTAAGTTCAAACTTTGACATATATTTAATTTGAAGGTCTTTATTTTATAATCGATTGCAAAATTAATAAAAAAACATATCAATAACTGATTTTTATTCAATAATTACAACCTAGAAATGTAACACTTCACCTCTATTTGTAGCGCTATCACTTCCGAGGATAAATTTACTGCTTTTTGGCATAAATCTAAAAACAATCTTTTCTTGTTTAGATTTCTCTTTCATATCATTAAAAACCTCAGTCGTTTTAAACAAATTTAAATCGTATATTAAGGTGCTTTTGCCTTTTACATTTCCAGCAATTGAGTCCATTACTTCAATTGGCTTAGGCAATTGATTCTCTAAGGTTTGACTAATTGATTTGGCATACAGATAAGTTCTGTCTGAGCTATAATTTAATGACTTTTGTGGTTTTCTTGTAACTCGCGCCATCTTAATACCTAACCAAACTATAAAATTAAAAAGCATGTTCTGCTTAAAATGCTTTTTATAAAAAATCTGCATTGCACCATAGAATCGCTTAGCGTATTTTGCATCTTTAAAAGTGCTTTCACCTTTAAAATGAATGACTGTAGTCTCTCCAAAGTAATAATTATCGTAGCCTGCTTTTTTGATTTTGTATGATAAATCGATGTCTTCTCCATACATAAAATAAGATTCGTCAAAACCTTTAACCGCTTCATAAACCTCTTTTTTCAGCCACATAAATGCACCTACTAAGATATCAACTTTACCAGTTTTATCACTGTCTATATTATTTGCATAATAATCATCGACTTTACCAAGAACCTTTTTTAATGCTACCTTAGGCGTTGGTACATTACGTTTACTTTCTGGAAGATAATTCCCTGTTCCGTCTATAAGTTGACATCCAACAATACCTAGATTTTGCTTTGCGTTAGAAAATTTTAAAAGTTTTATAAAAGTGTTTTCTGCAACAATAGTATCTGGATTAAGAATACAAAGATATTCACCTTTCGCCTCAGCCACACCAATATTGTTACCTTTTGAGAAACCTGAGTTCTCTTTATTTTCAATTAGCTTTATTGAAGGAAACAGTTGCTTAACCATTTCACAACTATCATCTGAAGAATTGTTGTCTATGACTATAATCTCCGCATCAATACTAGCAATGGCCACTTCAACACTTTTTAGACACGCCTCTAAAAAATAGCGTACATTATAGTTTAGTATGACAACCGATAACTTCAAATATTGTTTAAGATTTTAGTGACGTCTCAAATGGTACACGGTCTATAATACTGCGACCTAATGTAACTTCATCTGTATATTCTAATTCATTACCAGCCGCAACACCTCTAGCAATGGTTGACGTAGAAACATTATAACCTTGAATTTGTCTGAAGATATAGAAGTTAGTAGTATCACCTTCCATGGTTGGACTCATAGCAAAAATTAATTCTTTTACTTTGCCTTCTTTTACTTTCTCTACCAATGATGATATATTTAAATCTTGAGGACCAATCCCATCCATAGGAGAAATTTTACCACCTAAAACATGATATAGACCTTTGAATGAACTTGTGTTTTCTACAGCCATTACATCTCTTATATCCTCTACCACGCAAATAAGCTCGCTATTCCGATTAGGATTTTCACAAATTTCACATAGAATTTTGTCACTAATATTATGGCAAGATTTACAAAAATTAATCTCGGCCCTTACCTTAGAAATTGCATTTGCTAATTGAAACGTTTGACTTTCTGGCTGACGTAATAAATGTAATACTAAACGCAATGCAGTTCGCTTGCCAATACCTGGTAATTGAGATACCTCATTGACTGCATTTTCTAAGAGTTTTGATGAAAATTCCATGAGTGCAAAGGTAAAGTTTTTTAGGCACAAAAATGTGATTGATTACGCCTTGCAAACTTAAATTTCACTATTTAAATACCTTTATTTTATAATTAGCTTTTTAGTCAGTGCGCCTTTTGTAGAATTTAATTTCACAAAATAAACACCCGTTTCTAAGGCTGACGTTTCAATTTTATAACCATTAGATAAATCTGTTGCTTTAGAATAGAATACTAATTTCCCTAAAGAATTATAAATTCTAACAGCAACTGTTTCTCCTGACTTCCATTTTAAGTTCACTGCACTAGAAGCAGGATTTGGAAACATGGCTAATTCATCCATTTCAAAAGAATCGTTGCTCAGTGATTCTTGATATAAGTTAGTTCGCCATAAACCTCTACCATATGTGGCAGCATACAACTTACCTTCTAAATGATTAATTTCTAATTCGTTTATTCTAACATTTGGTAATCCGTTATTAAATAATGTCCAAGAATCACCAATGGTGTTATCTGTATAATAGACACCATAATTCATACCAACATATAGACCATCCGAGGAACCTGTTTGCCATGCAACTGCCTGAGATGAAAAATTAGGCAAATCCCATTTTATGGATGTCCAAGACACTCCATTATCACTACTGACATACACCTTTTGATTATTAGTAGTTGCTATTGCTAATTTGTCAGGGTTTTCAGGATGAACAGCAATACTATTAATTTGTCCACCTCCTAAATTAGCCGTCGATTGCATCCAATTAGCACCTCCATCTAATGAATACCAAAATGCACCATTTATAGATAAATACAATTTATTACTATCGGTCGGAGCTATCTTAAAGTGATCTATATCACTTGAAAAATTTTGAGAAATAGACACCCAATTTTGCCCTCCGTCTATTGACTTATAAACTTCATCAAATGCACAATAAATTACATCTTGTAAAATTGGATCTTGCTCAAATGGCACTACCCAATTCCAATTAGAATCGCCTCCTTTATCATCTGGTTGTGTTAAATACGTAATGTTAGAACCTCCATTAAAACTCTTTACAAAAGATCCATATTGAGACGTACCATAGATAATTTGAGTATTGTTTTTATCTACAAATCCTTCCATGCCATCTGCTCCCCACCAATCTGTCCAATTACCATTTGCACCTAAAACTGAAGACCCATTGTCTTGAGAACCTCCTGTAACAACAACTGGTGTGGTTTGACTTATACCAATTTTATAGAATTGTCTAATCCCTAAACCAGCCGTTAAATCCGTATAATAGGTACTATTCACAACGGTTGGGTTATCAGCTTTATAAATGCCGCCATCTGAACCTACAAACAACTTAACATTTGCACCAGAACCTACAAACTCTAACAAATCTACATCTGCATGGCAATAACCAATGTTTTGATTATTGGCATTATTTGGTGTCCACTGAGAAGAAATATTAAAATTTAAACCTCCATCGGTTGATCGCCATGTATTAATTCCTGCTATATGAACATCATTTACATCATTAGGATTTACAGCTATAGCCATATCTCTTGGTGCTTGACCACTATCGTCAACACCTGCTGTATCGTAACCAAAATAATTTCTTCCGTCATGATTTAATTTTGTAAAACTACTTCCATTATCAGTTGATTTATACAAGGCACCAAATTTTCCACTTTCGGCTTCTAATACATATACTACTAATGGGTCATTTAGAGAAACACCAATCATTTTTGGACCAGAACTAAACTGATTTGGTGATACACCATCAACTTTTGTAAAACTAGTACCTCCATTTGAAGACACATAAAAACTACTTCCCGAAGCATAAACTACACTTGGATCGTTTGGTTTAAATCTAACATCATAACCATTTGACACACCAGCAAAGTAAATTGAACTCCAATTTTGTCCTCCATCAGTAGATTTATACAAACCACTACCTTGAGAACTGCAATACATAATTGAAGGATCTGTTGGGTGGATTAAAATTTTATTTACCGTTCCACCAGAAACAGAGCCATGTAACGTCCATGTAGCACCACCATCTTCAGATTTAAAAATTGAACCGTTAGTCGTTCCCCAATAATAATGAGAACTATTATTTGGGTCAATAGCTAAAGCATATACATCTATGTTTGCTAAATCATCGGTTAGTACTGTCCATGTTGTTCCGCCATCTAAACTTTTCCAAACACCACCAGTTACACTACCTACAATTATATGATCTAAATTACTTTCATCTACGGAAACTGAGGTAATTCTACCAACACCAGGATTATAACCTGAAGTTGCATTCCAATACGTTGGTCCCATTTCTTCCCAAGATCCCACAACAGTTTTTGCAATAAACCCTTCATTATTTATATTAGAGTTATAAGTATTTAACTCATTGAAATAAAACTCTGGTGTTTCTAGCATACCATTTTCATTCATAGCGCGTTCTGCAAAATATTGCCAACGTCTAAACGGTTTATAACCTTTGCCTCGTTCTCTACCGACCGAATCAAAATGACTTTCAGCTACAGTTACAATATCTTCAACTGTATGAGTTCCTTCGGCTATAAGTTCTTTAAAATCTTGTGCAATCAAAACACAACAGAACATGGAAAATACGGATAGGAAAGTATATTTTTTCATAAAAATTTAATTTTTCAAGCATTCTATTTTACCAAATGTACTACTTTTCAAAAATATTACCACTAATTCAATTTACCATGTCTCCTATATCCATTTTAATATTAATTGCTTGTTACTTCGGGTTACTAATTTTAATTTCCTATTTCACTGGTAAAGAAGATTCTAATGCCGCTTTTTTTAAAGCCAATAAATCTGCACCTTGGTATTTAGTCGCTTTTGGGATGATTGGAGCTTCTTTATCTGGCGTAACTTTTATTTCAGTTCCAGGTTTAGTGAAGGGCCAAGAATTTGCCTATATGCAAGGCGTATTTGGTTTTTTTGTTGGTTATTTGATTGTTGCTTTCGTTTTGATTCCGCTGTATTACCGTTTAAATGTGACATCTATTTATCAATATTTAGAAGAACGTTTTGGTATAGTAAGTTATAAAACTGGTGCATTTTTCTTTTTACTCTCACGTGTCACTGGTGCTGCTTTTAGGTTGTATTTAGTTGCGCTATCTATGCAATATATTGTCTTTAAAAGTTTAGGAGTTCCATTTTGGGTAACAGTGGTTATTTCTATTTTACTTATATGGCTATATACCAATAAAGGTGGTATTAAAACAATTATTTGGACAGACACTTTACAAACCGTTGCGATGCTAACATCTGTGATTGTCGCTATTATTTTAATTCTGAATAAATTAGATTGGACATTAGCAGAAACATTCACAAAAGAAACGTTTAAAAATAAGAGTCAAGTTTTTTATTTTGATGACATCAACAGTAAAATTAATTTTTGGAAATACTTTATTGGCGGAATATTTATAACCATTGCCATGACAGGTTTAGACCAAGATATGATGCAAAAAAATCTAACTTGTAAAAACGCTAATGAATCTAAAAAGAATATGCTCTCAATGTCAGTTTTACTGGTAATTGTAAATGTAGTTTTCTTAACACTAGGTGCTTTACTTTTTATCTACGCAGATCAGTTTAATGTTACAATTCCTAAATTAGATGGCGTTACCAGAACTGATTTATTATTTCCAGAAATTGCTATGAACCAAGGCTTAGGTAAGGGATTAGCCATAACTTTTATTATTGGCCTAATCGCAGCAGCTTACAGTAGTGCAGATTCTGCATTAACGTCCTTAACTACGTCATTTTCGATAGATTTTTTAAACATTGAAAAGAAACCTATTGAAGATCAAAAACCATTACGTAAAAAGGTTCATATTGCAGTGTCTTTGCTATTGATCATTGTGGTTATTATTTTCAATTCTTTAGAAGGCAGTGTCGTAAGTAACCTTTTTAAATTCGCCACTTTTACTTACGGACCATTACTAGGACTTTTTGCTTTCGGTATTTTAACTAAAACTTCTATTAAAGATAAATATGTATGGGTAGTTGGCTTAGTTTCTATCCTATTAACCTATTGCGTTACGCTTATACCAACTTATTTAGCCTACAGTCAAAGATTATCTATAGAGAATTGTACCAAGTCTGCTTGGGAATGTGCTGCTATATATGCCCAGAATAATTATTACAATTTCCATTGGGAGATATTACCATTAAATGGTTTAATTACTTTCTTAGGGCTTCTAATAATTTCAAAAAGAAAAAATTAATATTGATCTGTCGCTAATAGTACTAGCGTACAAGCTACTTCAAATTCAATGGAATTTTGTTTCAAAAGATTATAGAATTCAGGGTTTTCTGTTCCTGGATTAAAAATGACACGCAATGGTTTTAAATTTATGATATAATCGTAGTAGGATTTTTGACGCATAGGATTTAGATATAATGTTACAGTATCTAAATCTACATATGGCATTAATTCAGTATCAATTGTTACATCCTCAACGTCACCCTTTCGTAACCCAAGTGCTTTCACGTTATGATTGTATTGTCTTAATTTTCTAATAGCTCTATTTGAGTAACGTTGTGGCTTTAAAGATGCGCCAATAACTAATGTGGTTTTGTTCATAATGTTAAAATGATGTTAACGTAAATAATTTGAGTAACATACTGTAAAGTTAGTCGTCTATTCTATAACAAACTATCAAAATCAATCAAAATGAAATCAATTATGCTTCTCTGCATGCTCTTATTTTCGGTAATAGCATCAGCCCAACCCAATTCTAATGACGATATAAGAAACGGTTCTGTATATGGACGCGTTATAGACGCGCAACTTAATGAGCCATTACCATATGTAAACGTGGTTATAAAAGACAATAACAATAAAATAATTACAGGTGGTATCACTAAAGACGACGGAACATTTGAAATTGAAAATATACCTGAAGGTACAATTATTGTATCCATTCAATTTGTTGGTTTTAAAACAATAAATAATAACGTTACTCTCGGAAAAGGAAATTATAAAGTTAATCTTGGAGATATTAAACTCGAAGAAGAATCTACAGGTTTAGATGAAGTGACCATTGTTGCAGATGTCTCTACAATTCAACAAAAAGTAGATCGTAAGGTCATCACTATTGGTAAAGATTTGCAAACCGCTGGAGCTACGGCTAGTGAACTGATGAACAATTTACCATCAGTTAGTGTAGACCAACAGACAGGATCAATAAGCTTGCGTGGCAACCAAAATGTTAGGGTCATGGTAGACGGCAAACTTTCTAATATACCTGCTGATCAATTGCTAAAACAGATTCCATCAAACTCTATAAAAAGTGTTGAATTAATCACAAATCCTTCTGCTAAATATAATCCTGAAGGTATGAGTGGTATAATTAATATTGTACTTCATAAAAACACTAAAATTGGTTTTAATGGTAATATTAATGTTGGTTTAGCTCATGATATTGAAGCTAAATTCAATAGCTCTATCGATGCTAATTACCGTAACGGGAAAATTAACTTTTATGGCTCATATGGAAATAACATTAGGAGAAACGTAAACTACGGTTACATAAATAGAATAGAACAAGACATTCAACAAAATTTTGATATTCTTAATGACAACAAATCTCATTTATTTAAAATTGGACTGGATTATTACCTAAACGATAAAAACACGATTTCAATATTTACAAATCAAAATATTTTTAATGGAGAAACTAATGTTAACTCTAATATTGCTTATTTATTTAACAATGCACTTGATGAATCTCAATACTTAAGTGGCATAAACGAAAACGATTCTCAACAGTACAACTTTAATTATAAGCATGATTTTGATAAAGAAGGTCATAATATAGAATTAGAAGTTGATCATAATATTTATGAAGGTTTGGTGGATAACAGTAATGTGTTTTTTAGCTCTCAACGTCCAGATTTTATAGAAGATACTGATATTGATAGAAATAGTACAACTGTTAATTTAGATTATGTTAATCCATTATCAGAGTCTGTAAAATTTGAATTGGGATTACAAGCACGTTTATTTGACACCAGCATCTTTTACGAATCTGATGCAAGAGAACAAAACGAAGCAGGTACATACATACCAACAACAACACTTTTTGATTACACCAGAAATATTTATTCTGCATATGCCACTTATGGTAAAAAGTTAGAAAAATGGAGTTATCAGTTTGGCGTAAGGGCAGAAACTGTAAATGTAGATTCTGATGCCTTTAAAAAAGATTTAGATTCTAGTGAAGAATTAAATATTCCTTTTACAAATGATTATTTTGAATTATATCCATCTGCATTTGTAACCTATTCACCCTCTGAGAAAAACTCGTATCAATTTAGTTATAGTAGACGTATAGATAGACCAGGAATAGGACAAGTAAACCCATTACCTAATTGGAGCACACCATTAATTTCAGAATTTGGAAATCAAGAATTACGTCCTCAATTTACTAATTCTATAGAAACAAACTATACTAGACAATTTGAAAAAGGGAGTATTACGGCAGGTGTATTCTTCAGAATTATTGAAGACGAAATTCAACAAGCTATCTTAATTGACAGAACTGATGTTAACCGTTTAATATTTACCAATTTAAACTTTGACAATACTACGTCTTACGGTATAGAAGTATCTTCAAATTACAGACCTACAAAATGGTGGAGCGTAAATGCTAGTTTTGATTTGTATTCGCAAACACAAAAGAGTTTAGCTGAATCTTTTGACACCAACCAAGACATTGTTTTAAATACAGTTGAAGTCGATAATATAGCTTGGAGTGCCAGAGCATTCAATAATTTTAAAGTGAGTAAGAGTCTTAGTTTTTCTGCATTTGGAATGTACCGCTCAAAAAACAAGAATATTCAATTTGAAATGAATGATATGTTAATGGTCAACCTAGGAATGCGCTATAACTTTATGGAAGGCAGAGCCAACTTCAGCTTAAGTTACAACGATATTTTTGATACTATGTATGCAGAATTCGATGGAGAAAGACCTTATGCCCAACGTGGACAGTTTAACTGGGAGAGCCAACAAATTACAACAAGCTTATCGTACCGTTTTGGTGGAGGAAAGTACAGAGCAAAATCGCGTAAACAAAGAGATAATGATGTAAAGCAAGATGGTGGCATGTTTTAAGATAGTATTTAATAGTTGACAAAAATGTTGATGGTTAGTGTTAGAACTCAACTATTAAATCAAGAAAATCCTGAGGGTCTTTGGACATATCAGGATTTTTGTTAAATACAAGTTAAATGTAATATTCATTGAAATAAAATGGCAATTATTACGTCTTCATTATTATAAGTTTTTTTTATCATGGGAATTATAAACTTAGTTTATAATAGTGATTAGTTAAGGTTGGTTAATAGCGAAAAAGCCCAAACAGACATTCTGCTTGGGCTTTTTTATACTTAAAATTCTAACTTAATTAGAACAATCTACTACCATTTAATAATCACGCTTCCCCAAGTAAAACCACTACCAAAGGCAGCTAACACAACCGTATCACCTTCTTTTACTTTTCCTTCTTCCCAAGCTTCCGTTAACGCAATTGGGATGGATGCAGCAGTAGTATTTCCATACTTCTGGATATTATTAAATACCTGGTCGTCATTTAACTTAAACTTGCGTTGTATAAATTGTGCAATACGCAAATTCGCTTGGTGCGGAATTAGCATATCTATATCATCAACCTGTAATTCATTTTTCATTAACCCTTCCATAATGACTTCACTAAAACGAACAACCGCATTTTTAAATACAAATTGCCCATTCATATATGGAAAATAACTTTCGTCATTAGGATCGTTTGCAGCCAAAATATCATTTACCCAACGTTTACCCATTCCTGGAGCAACCAACACTAACTCTTCTGCATGCTCACCTTGAGAATGTAAATGTGTAGACAAAATACCTTTATTCGTATCTTCTTCTCTAGTTAAAACAGCAGCGCCTGCACCATCTCCAAATATAACAGAAACGCCTCGTCCTCTCGTGGTTTTATCTAATCCATGAGAATGCAATTCACTGCCTATGACAAGAATGTTTTTATACATTCCTGTTTTAATAAAATTATCTGCTACAGAAATGGCATATACAAAACCAGAACATTGGTTACGTACATCTAAAGCACCAACAGTTTTTATATCTAAAGCATGTTGTACTTGTACGCCTGGACCTGGAAAATACATATCAGGACTTAGTGTCGCAAAAATGATAAAATCAATATCGTCTTTATCTAATCCTGAGCGCTCAATAGCAATTTTCGCTGCTTTCACTCCCATTGTAGCTGTAGTGTCTCCACTACCCTTTTCTACCCAACGACGTTCTTTAATACCAGTGCGTTCTTGAATCCACTCATCATTAGTGTCCATCATTTTTGATAGATCATCATTAGTGACAACATTATCTGGCACATATTTGCCTAAGCCTATTATTTTTGAATTGTACATAGTTATTATTTAGTACTGCAATTTAATATTTAAGATACGATTACCATTTATTAGAATTTACATTCGTTATGCACGCATAGTACTTGTGTCAGTTTGTCACTTTTTAAGTCTTGGTATTTTATTTGACTATAGCTAAATATTAAAATTAATAATACAAAAAACTATATATCATGACAAAAGGAAGTATTAATGTATCGGTAGAGAACATCTTTCCGCTTATTAAAAAATTCTTATACAGTGATCACGAAATATTTTTACGTGAGCTTATTAGTAATGGTACAGATGCCACACTAAAATTAAAACACCTTACCAGTATTGGTGAATCTAAATCTGAGTACGGAAATCCACAGATTGAAGTAAAGATTGATAAAGAAGGTAAAAAGCTTCATATCATTGATCAAGGATTAGGTATGACAGCTGAAGAAGTTGAAAAATACATTAACCAAGTTGCCTTTTCTGGTGCTGAAGAATTTTTAGACAAGTACAAAGATTCTGCACAAGATTCTGGAATCATTGGCCATTTTGGTCTTGGTTTCTATTCTGCTTTTATGGTTGCGGAGAAAGTTGAAATCATTACAAAATCTCACACAGGAGCAGATGCTGCACATTGGACGTGTGATGGTTCTCCAGAATTTACTTTAGAAAAATCTGATAAAGAATCTAGAGGAACAGAGATCATTCTTCATATCGCAGAAGATTCTACAGAGTTTTTAGAAGAGTCTAGAATCAGTGAATTACTTAATAAGTATAACAAGTTTATGCCTATTCCAATTAAATTTGGAACTAAGGAAATTAACGATCCAGATTTCACGCCAAAAACAATAAAGGATGCTGACGGTAAAGAAACAACTGAGCCACATAAGCAAATTACGGTAGATAGTATAATCAACAACCCTAATCCGGCTTGGACAAAACAACCATCAGAATTAAAAGATGAGGATTACAGTGGTTTCTATAGAGAATTGTACCCAATGCAGTTTGAAGAGCCATTATTTAACATTCACCTTAATGTAGATTATCCATTCAACTTAACAGGGATTTTATATTTCCCTAAGATGACGAATGATATGAACATGCAGAAGGATAAAATTCAATTATACCAAAACCAAGTTTTCGTAACTGATAATGTTGAAGGTATTGTTCCTGAATTTTTAACAATGCTACGAGGTGTTATTGATTCTCCAGATATTCCATTAAACGTATCTCGTTCTTACTTACAAGCAGATGGTGCAGTTAAGAAAATTTCATCTTACATTACACGTAAAGTTGCAGATAAATTAAAATCTTTATTTAACGCCAATCGCGAAGATTTTGAAGCAAAATGGGATGATATTAAGATCGTTATTGAATACGGAATGCTTTCTGAAGAAAAATTCTTTGAAAAAGCAGATGCATTTGCACTTTACCCAACAGTAGATGGTAAATTCTTTACGTATGACGAATTATTCAACAAGATTAAAGCAAACCAAACTGACAAGGATGGTAAACTTGTAATCCTTTACGCTTCAAATAAAGATCAGCAACACTCTTATATCGAAGCTGCTAAAGCTAAAGGCTATGAAGTATTGATGTTAGACTCTCCTATTGTTTCGCATTTAATTCAGAAATTAGAGTCTACTAAAGAAAATATTTCTTTTGCTAGAGTTGATGGTGATCATATTGACAATTTAATTAAGAAAGACGAAAACACAATTTCTAAATTAACAGATGAGCAACAAACAGAATTAGATACACTTTTAAAGGAAGTAATTCCTTCTGAAAAATTCTCAATTCAGTTAGAAGCTATGGATAGCGATGCGTCTCCATTTATTATTACACAACCAGAATTTATGCGTAGAATGAAAGAAATGCAGCAGACTGGTGGAGGCGGAATGAATATGTTTGGTAACATGCCAGAAATTCATAACCTTATCGTTAACACAAACTCTGAATTAGTTGGCGAAATATTAGGCACTAAAACGAAGAAGAAACAAGAACGTTTAATTTCTCAAAGTTTAGATTTAGCACGTTTATCTCAAGGGCTTTTAAAAGGCGAAGAGTTAACAAGCTTTATTAAGCGTAGTTATGAGATGATAAAATAATCTCTTTTACTGAACTTGTTTCAGTTTCTTAAATATTTAAAACCACTTTGTTAATTCAAAGTGGTTTTTTTGTAACTTAATCTTCTGAGAATCGTCTTATTAGTATTAATCAATCTTCAGAAAAATGAAAATCAATCAAACTATCTCATTACTCCTTTTAAGTTTTGTATTTACAACAGCAACATTTGCTCAAAACAACACCGCGCAATTCGATGAAATCGTATCTCAATTTTATGATAATCCTGATGCTCCTGGTGCAACAATTTTAGTTGCCAAAAATGGCAAAACCATTTATAAAAAAGCGGTTGGCAAATCGAGTTTAGAACTCAATGTAGATATGGTTCCTGAGAACGTATTTATGTTAGCCTCAATCACTAAACAATTTACGGCCGTAGCCATTTTAATGTTAGAAGAGCAAGGAAAACTAAGTCTCAATGATCCTATTACTAAGTTCATACCAGATTATCCTACGCATGGAAAAACCATTACTGTGCATCATTTACTAAATCATACGTCTGGTATAAAAAGTTATACAGGCATTGGTAATTTATTAGAAGTGGCTAGAAAAGACTTTACTCTAGATGAGTTAATTGATTATTTTAAAAATGAACCCATGGATTTCGATCCAGGCGAAGCTTATCAATATAATAATTCTGGTTATGTATTATTAGGTAAAATCATAGAAGTATTATCTGGAGATACGTATGAAAATTATATTGAGAAAAACATCTTTGAGCGTATTAACATGAATAATTCTAGATATGGAAATAATAGAGAATTAGTTAAAAACAGAGTTGAGGCTTATGAAGAAGAACCTTCTGGTTTTGTTAACGCTAGTTACCTCAGTATGACTATACCTCATGCTGCGGGTTCCTTAACCTCTACTGTAGAAGATATGTTAAAATGGCAAAATGCACTTACTAATAACACATTTATTAAAGCATCAACATTAGAAAAAGCAATTAATGGTTCTAATCTCAATGATGGAGAGCATATTTCTTATGGTTATGGTCTTGGTGAATTTAATTTAAAAGGGTCTAAAGGTTACACGCATAGCGGTGGAATTTTTGGTACTTCTACTAATGGTATATACCTTATTGAAGAAGACCTCTATGTTATTGGTCTTAGTAATTGTAGCTGCAACGATATTGGTGCTGTCACTCAAAGTTTAGCCGCTGCAGCTATCGGCAAACCTTATCCTACAATGAATGATGTGGTCAAAGTTTCTGAGAAAAAGCTAAAACAATGGGTTGGCGCATACGAATTTGAAGATGGAGCTATAAGACATATATTTATGAAGGACGGAAAACTTAGCAGCATGAGAGAATCTGAAACCAACACTGTATTCGAAATTTTCCCATTATCTGAAAACCATTTTATGTTTGAAGAAGGAAATATAGAATATAAATTCTCAAAGACAGCGAACGGAAAACGACAAGCCATTTTCATCACTGACAAGGAAAATATTGGAATAGAAATAGACAAGGCAATGCCTAAAGCCAGAAAAGAAATATCGTTATCTAATGATCTCTTAAAAAAATATATTGGTAAATATGAATTAGCTCCAAATTTTGTTGTGGAGATTACTGTTGAAGACAGCCAAATATTTGGACAAGCTACAGGTCAAGGTAAATTTGAACTTTTCGCAGAAGATGAAACCACGTTTTTTGCTAAGGTAACAGCGCTTAAAGTAAAGTTTAATAAAACTGAAAAAGACGCTATTGAAAGTTTCACACTATATCAAGGCGGACAAGAATCTGTCGCCAAGAAAATTAATTAATTATCAGTCCAAAGAATCAAACAAACCACTTTGTTAATTAAAAGTGGTTTTTTACACTTTGTCTGATAAACCTATTTTTATATCCCACAACGAATTAAACTACTCATTTAAAAGGTTTTACGTAATTTTATATTCATTAAACGATAGTAATGGATTTTACGTACATAAATAAGATTTTTGACGAGCTTAATTTTACAGATGAAGAAATTACGATTGTAAAATCTGTGTTTCGTAAAGTAAAAATTAAAAAAGGGGATATCTTACTAAAAGCAGGTGACCTTGTCAATTATCAATATTATGTTGTAGATGGCTGTATGAGAACCTTTCACGTTGATAAAGAAGGTAAAGAATATACCATTCAATTTGGGATTAGCGATTGGTGGATTAGTGACTACACTGCATTTTTCAGTGGTGGCAAAGCTGTCTTAAACATTGAAGCCATACAAGACTCTACCTTATACAGAATCTCTAGAGAGGATAAAGAATATATGTATTCTAAAATGCCTAAAGTGGATCATTTTTTTAGAATAAAACTCGAAAAAGCCTTTACGGCATTTCAAAAAAGAATTCTAATTAACCTATCAAAACCTGCGAAGGAGCGTTATATTAATTTTATTGAAACGTATCCCAAAATAGAAAAGAGTATCAAAAACTACCATATTGCCTCTTACTTGGGAATAACTACAGAAAGTTTAAGTCGCATTAGAAAAGAATTATCTTAAGACATCGATTTCTTACCATACATCAATATTTAACTTCATTTATAGTTCTATTTTTGCAGTCCTAACAAGGTAATATCCCTTATTACCCTAAGATTAATAGCTGGAGAGCGCAAGTTGTATAGACTTGCGCTTTTTTTGTTTAAATTAGAGCATGAAAGTTATTTCTACAAATATTGCACAACCAATTACCTTCTTATGGAATGGTAATGAAGTGACCACTGGTATATACAAAAAACCCACAGACAGCCCAATTTTTATTGGTAAAGAGCAGGTACATGGTGATGAAGTTTCAGATAAAAAAGTACATGGTGGAGAGTTTAAAGCTTGTTACTTATTTTCTAAAAATCAGTATCCATATTGGCAAAATCTATATCCAAATTTAGATTGGAGCTATGGTATGCTTGGCGAAAATTTAACCATTAGTCATCTTAATGAAAGTGAACTCATTATTGGAGACATTTATAAATTAGGCGAAGCTTTAGTTCAAATTACACAACCAAGAGAACCTTGTTTTAAATTTGCACACAAATTCGGAACCAACGATGTTTTGAAGCAATTTATTGATCATGGTTATTCTGGTACATATGTGAGAGTTTTAGAAGAGGGTTTTGTTAAAAATGGAGATGATTTCAAATTAATAGAACACATACAGGGAAGTATTTCAATTTTCGATTTTTTTAAGTTATTATACACTCGAGATAAAAATAAGGATCATATAAAGTTAATTGAAAATAATGATGCCTTACCGCTTCAGAAAAGACAGCGCTTGCAAAATTTCTTAACATAACATAATAATCAACCATTTAAAAAATGTCAGTTAAATACAATAAAATAGGTGCAAATTATAACGAAACGCGTAAAGCAGACTTGCACTTAACACAGCAATTTATAAAGCATCTTAATCCAAATAAAGATGGTCTATATTTAGACATTGGTTGTGGCACTGGTAATTATACAGACGCGCTTCAAAAAAAAGGGTTTCAATATATTGGTATTGATCCTTCCATTGAAATGCTACAAATAGCACAAGCTCGAAACAAAGCTATAAACTGGAAAATTGGATCTGCTGAAATTACAGGATTATCAAATCAAAGTGTAGATGGTATAGTGGCAACCTTAACTATTCATCATTGGGCCAACTTAACGCGTGCATTTTCAGAATTAGAATACATTTTAAAACCTGAAGGTAAAATAGTAATTTTCACATCTACACCTCAACAAATGAGTGGTTATTGGCTCAATCATTATTTTCCTAAAATGCTTGAAGATTCAATGTTACAAATGCCAAGTTTAGAGATTGTGAAAGAAGCACTTACCAGGTCTGGATTAAGCATAACAAATACAGAAAACTATAGTATAAAACCCGATTTAGAAGATCAATTTTTGTATTGTGGAAAGCAAAATCCAGAATTGTATTTTGATGAGCAGATTAGACATGGTATTTCATCGTTTAGTGCTTTAGCAAATATTAAGGAAGTAGAAAACGGACTCATTTCATTAAGGCATGATATTGATTCTGGAAAAATTAATGAAATCATTGACTCTTATAAAAACGAATTGGGTGACTATTTATATATCATTGCCCAAAAAGAATCAGATAAAGCTTAGTTGATTTATCTTACCTTTGGCCCTAAAATAAGCAACATAGTGCAAAAGAAAAAAACACATCCTAAAGTAAAAACTGAACTTCATCCTAGAAGTAAACATAGAGAACGCTATAATTTTAAAAAACTTATTAAAAGTTCGCCAGAATTAGCTGCCTATGTTGCACCTAATAAATATGGAGACGAATCAATCGATTTTTTTAATCCAGCGGCTGTAAAAGCATTGAATAAAGCGTTATTAATTCATCATTATAAATTACAATATTGGGATATTCCTCAGCATTACCTATGTCCTCCAATTCCTGGACGAGCAGATTACATTCATAATATTGCAGATCTTTTACAAGGAAATCAGCCTGAAATACCTCAAGGAATCCATATTAAAGGATTAGATATTGGTGTTGGTGCCAATTGTATTTATCCTATTATCGGTAACCATGAATACGGTTGGTCTTTTATTGGCAGTGATACTGACGAAAATGCCATTACCTCTGCAAAAGATATTGAACAAAAAAATCGCAGATTAAAATCGACCTTAGAAATTAGACGACAAGAAAAATCTAACGACTTCTTCTACAATATTTTAAAACCTGAAGAAAAAGTAGATTTTACGATGTGTAATCCGCCTTTTCATGCGTCTTTAGATGATGCTCAAAAAGCAAGTCTAAAAAAATTAAAAAACCTAAAAGGAAAACGACCAAGCAAGGCCCTTTTAAATTTTGGAGGCCAGCAAAATGAACTTTGGACTAAAGGAGGTGAAGCACGTTTTGTAAAAGATATGATTTACGAAAGCAAACATTTTGGCAAACAATGCTTTTGGTTCACTAGTTTAATTTCTAAAGAAGCAACCTTAAAGCCAACTTACAAGATATTACAAAAAGTAGATGCTACTGATGTTAAAACTATAGAAATGGGACAAGGTAATAAGATTAGTCGCTTTGTTGCTTGGACATTTTTAACAAAAAAAGAACAAAAGGATTGGATTGCTGAACGTTGGTAAAATTAATATTCTAATTTTGTCATTCCGCACTTAATGCAGAATAGACTTTAATCTATACGTTAAAATTGATTCTTGCCTACGAAGGTATTCCAGATAACACAAATACAAAACATATGTCATTTAAAGACTTACATCTCATAAAACCTTTATTAAAAGCCATTGACGCTTCTGGTTACGTAGAGCCTACTCTAGTGCAACAACGCGCTATTCCCTTGGTTTTAGACAAAAAAGATGTAATAGTTTCTGCGCAAACAGGTACAGGAAAAACAGCTGCTTTTGCATTACCAATTTTACAGCAGTTGTTTGATAAACAAGATGCTCCAAAAAAGGGTAAAAAAACTAGAGCTCTGATTGTGAGCCCTACAAGAGAATTGGCTGTTCAGATTCAGCAAAACTTTAAAACGTATGCTCAGTTTACTAACCTACGATCTTTAGTCGTTTTTGGTGGTGCTTCAATTGAACCACAAATTGACGTTTTAAAAAAAGGCGTAGATATTTTAGTAGCAACTCCTGGTCGACTACTCGATTTACACAAACAAGATTATATTAACCTAGATTATATTGAAACCTTTGTTTTAGATGAAGCAGATTTAATGCTTGCTATGGGTTTTATAGATGATGTAAAGAAAATTGATCGTCTTTGTCCTGAAGACAAGCAAACACTATTGTTCTCAGCAACTATTCCGTTTAAGATTGAAGAATTTGCAAAAACCATACTTAAAAACCCAGAACGTATAGATGTTACACCAACACGTTCTGTAGCAAAAGATGTAAGCCAAGTATTGTATTATGTACCTAAACGCAACAAAATTGAATTGTGCTTGCACCTAATGCGTAATACTATAAAAGGTAATGTTTTAATATTTAGACGCACAAAATTTGGTGTTAACAAGCTAGAACAAACTTTGCTTAAAAATGGTTATACAGTGGACAGTATTCATGGCGACAAAGCGCAAAGCGAACGTCAAACAGCGCTTAACAAATTTAAAAACGGATACGTAAAAGTACTAATTGCAACAGATGTTGCAGCACGTGGAATTGATATTAACGAACTCGATAATGTATTTAATTTTGATATGCCAAACGTACCAGAAACCTATGTTCATAGGATAGGGCGAACAGGACGTGCCGGGAATTTGGGTACAGCATATGCTATGTGCTCCGCAGATGAGAAAAGTTACGTAAAAACCATACAGAATGCTATAAACGTACAAATACCTGTTGAAACTGAACATCCTTATCCTTTAGACCCAAAAGCGAAACCTATTGTACACAAAAAACAAGGGAGTAAGTATAAAAAAGGTCGTAAAAGTGAAGCTTCAAAAAAGAAGAAAAAGCGTTGGTATTAATAATTAGATGGTTAGATTAATTAGATTTTTAGAATAAAAAAAAGCACTTAGAATATCTGAGTGCTTTTTCTTTAGATAACATTAAATGAAAGACGTTGTCTTCACTACCATTTATTTGTGATTATAAATCCACTGATTTATCAATCTGAACTTGTTTCAGATACTCAATAAAATGTACTGAATTATCAATTTAGATTCTGAAACGAGTTCAGAATGACAGGTTTTATGATGACACAATTACCGTTAATCCGTATTTTATTTAAGAAAAATTACTCATTAATTTCAATCAGGTCTTTTCCGTATCTGATAATACCATTAATGGAGTTAATCTTAATATTGTTTACATTTTTCCCATAGCTATCTTCATTTTTTAGCTGAAACATTATACCATCTGTTCGCGGATTAGCATTACTAAGATCAAATACTTTATTATCTGTAAAGTGTTTTGTGTGACTTCCATATGTTGTGAGGTTAAAATTCAGATCTTCTGGAAAGAATAGATTAATTTCTGAGTATTCAGTATTCATATCTAGAATTTGGAAATCTTTAGAAAAATTATGGAGTGTAAATTTACTATTGAAATCCACAACCTCAACTTTGCTTCCAACTTCGCCAATTTCAACCTTTGTAAATTCAGAATTTATTAATGAATTACTAACTCTTCCGATCGTTAATTCTCTCGTGTTTGCGAAACTATAATTACCTGCTGTGATTTCTTCTACATTGAAATAACCATTATCCACGTCAAAAACATTTAAAACATTACCAATGCTTTTAAATTTCAATCTTGAATTTCTAGAATTCATTGTGGTTTTATTTAAAAACTCATCTGTAAAAAAAAGATTAGCGTTACCAAGTGTCATCCTAACTTGGATATGCTCCGGAATAAAGATTATCATTTTTGATATTTGCATCTTATCATTCTTTTTCCATTTCTGTACTCTTGGCTTAATTTTAATGGTACCTAAAAGATCTTTTAAAGTTGAGCGTTCAGCTAAACTGATTTGAGTTAAAACAGAATCAATTGATTTTCTAATTATAGGCTTAATTGTAGTCGTTGTATCTTTCATTTTTGCCAATCGACCAATTAATACTTGCTCCATTTGATACTCTCTGTAGTATCTTGAATTGCGGCTTTTTGAGGTAAAAGTTATTTTGTTATTCTCTTTTTTCCCCGAAACGGTATGACTCTTTAAACTCGATTCCACAAATTTCTTTTTATAGTTTTTAAAAGCCTTTGTATATTTTATATGGACTTTGCTATCCTTGGATTTTTTAATTATCGCTGCAGTATTACTTAAATCTAAAACTAAAGTGGTATTTGCATCTGTTGTAAAACTTTCGTCATAAATGATATGAGTTTCATCCATTTTCGCTTCTAATGAGTTTTGAGCAATAATAGGTGCTGACGTGATGAGCGTCAATGCCAATATTTTAAAAAGTGTTTTCATGTTGTTCGTTTTTTTGATTTAATATTTTGATGTGTTTTTGTATGTCCTTTAATATTTGAAGTCGCGTTTGAAGGTTGTCCACCAAAGCCTCTATAACTAAAATATTATTACTGTCGTTTTTAAATTGCTTTGAAATTTCTTTATAATCCATATCTAACTCATCAAGCTTTTTTCTAAAACGTGTTACCAATTTTTCATCTTCAGTGAGCGCTATGAAACTTTGCCATTCGGTTTCTATATTTGCCAAATATTCTGCTTCTACAGCTTCTATTTGTGCAATTATTGGCTCAGGATCATCTTTATCAATGTCTGTATTAAAAACACTAAAACCAATAGTTAATGCAATGAGTAATATTGCCGCTACACTTAACCAACCGTATGGCTTTCGTTTTGGTTTAGACTGCTTTTTCAGTTGCGTCAAAAACTCAGCTCTATGATTATTAGGAAGCTGTTTTACCTCCTGTTCTTCTTCGTTATTAAATAATTCTCTAATATCTCGCTTCATCGTATTTTACTTTTAACAAGTCTTGTAGTTTAAGTTTCCCTCGTCTAAGATGTGTTCTTGATGTTTTTATAGGAATATCAAGAATCTCTGAAATCTCTTCATGGTCATAACCTTCTAACAGGTATAATTTCACTACTATTTTATGCTTTTCGTTGAGTTGCTCAATGGCAGTTAATATCTCTTGTTTTGAAATTGAACTATCAAATTGCCAATCCTCTTCGTTTGTTATTCTTAATTCTGAAACCTCAACAGCATCAAATTGCAATTGATTTTTCTTTAGAACATCTAAACATTGATTGATAATTATCCGTTTTAGCCAAGCGCCAAAAGTAGCTTCCGGTTGAAAGCTTTCTATATTGGTAAATGCTTTTAAAAAACCTTCTTGCATCGCGTCTTTAGCGTCTTCATCATTATTGAGATATCTACAAGCGATAATAAACATTGCTTGTGCATAAGTGTCATAAACTTGCATTTGTGCAACTTCATTTCCCTTTTTACATAGCTTAATTAGTTTAGTCTCTGTTTGATGCATTGTGTTGATTAGCGGTTTCTATTTTTAAAAACGATAGAATTTATAAAAGGTTTCAAAATATTAATAAAAAGATTGATTTTAACTGAATATGTTTAATTTTAAACTGAATATCAATCAACAACCTTATAATGAGTCAAGATTATAACAAACCAGCCTTTAAAAAACTCCTCGAAAAATTACAAGAAGAAAGCTGGCAACTAGAATTACTGATTTCGGGTTTTGCCATTTTTGGTTTAGTCAGTGCTTATGACCCTTTAAGCATAGCAGCTATAGAAGCTGAAAACAATGGTGTTTTACATGAATTTATTATTGCAATTGTTGGCTTATATTCGTGTGTTATTTTGCTTTTCAATTTACTATTACATGTTTTACTTAGAGGTTTGTGGATTGGAGCTCTAGGTTTACGCTATGTCTCTGGAGATATTGATTACAGTGAATTAAACTACAGTGAAAAATTTACAAAATACTTAAAGAAAAGAGTTGGTTCTTTTGATAGATACATTGCGCGTCTTGAGAATTACTGTAGTATAATTTTCGCTGTTTCTTTTTTATTGATCTTTTATGTGCTTGCACTTACCTTTACAATATTAACTATAGTATTAGTTGCTGAGTATGTTATAAGTAATGAAAACCTTCCTGGTTGGCTCAGCAAAGCATTAGGAATTCCTTTAATGATTTTTATTGTTTTAGGTATGTTTTTAACCTTCTTTGACTTTATAACCCAAGGCTGGTTAAAAAAGAAAAAGTGGATTTCTAAACTTTATTTTCCTTTTTATTGGTTGTTTAGTTTTATAACGTTATCCTTTTTATATAGACCAATTGTATATAATTTTCTAGATAATAAATTTGGTAAACGATTGAGTTTAATTCTATTTCCAATTTTTTTACTAATTATAATGTTGTCTTCATTAAATAATAATTTCTCTAACTATTTTAACGAAAGAAGTAGAGCTACAAGCTATATAACTAGTGACAATAATTATTTAGATTCTATAGATGAAAATGCAGAACTATTTGTTAAGGATGCTGCAATACAATCTAAAATTATTACCGATAATTATATAAATATTTTCATTAAATTATCTGAATCTATTGAAGACAATATCTTTAATTTTAACAAAGGATTAAAACCAGATAAAGATTCGAGAGGTATAACCTCTGATGTTGTTGTTGGTTATAATAACGGAAAAAATGATTGGGGAAACAATAGAAAGCGATTAGATAGTATTAAGCAAGACTATGTAAAAACCTTTAATGAATTGTATGACATTAAAATAGATTCATTAGCGTTTAAATCTGATTTTGTCGTTAATAAAAATAAGTTAGGTTTTGAAACCTATATACCAACGAAAAATCTAACACCTGGAAAACATATTTTGCATGTAAATTATAAAACGTTAAAAGAAAAAGATACATTAAACAAAAGATTGAAATCAATACTCTTTTGGTATTATCCAGACTAAAAAGTTATTCTTTTCTGAAAATAAAACTTAAGTATTGGTACTTGAATGCTAACCATCACAGCCAAAAACACAACCGCATACATAAATGTTGATGAAAACTCAAAAGATATGTTTTCAAACAAATTAATAGGAATTTCTGATAATTCTAAACGGTCTGTCCAACTTGCAGTTGTTTCGGCATTTCCTAAAATAACATAACCAATTAAGGCCATAAAACTACCTAGAATAATAAACCAAACTGGTTTTGAAATTAATGGTTTATAAACAGTTGCATCAGAATTAGAAATAGCTTCAACCTGAGACATAACATTAGTTGTAAAATCTAAAGAGGGTTGTTCTAAAACATCTTCAGACATTATTTTATCTATAAATTCCTCTATTTTTTTATTATCCTCTTTCATGTTTCAATCTGTTTTCTGGTTTCAAATATTGCTCTAATATAACTGCCAATTTCTTTCGTGCCCTAAAGAGCTTCACTTTTATAGTATTTGCTTCAATATTTATAATCCTCGATATTTCATCTAAGGATAATTCTTCAAAATAAAATAAAGTTAATAATGCACTGCTATCTTCTGGCAACATATTAACGCACTTTTTAATTAAAGCATGTTTTTCTTCTTTAATTAAGTTATCTAATGCATTATCTATAGTATCTAATTTATTAAAGGTAAATTCATCAATAGGAACATCATTTATATGTTTTTTATTCTTTTTTATACGGTCTAAACAAGTGTTGTAGGTCACTCTATAAATCCAAGTAGAAAATTTAGAATCGCCTTTAAAATTATCTAATGACTTAAACACTTTTACAAATGTATCTTGCGCTACTTCTTCTGCCTCTTCTCTATGCTTTAACATTCTTAAAGCTAAGGTAAATACTAAATCCTTATAGCGATTTACAAGTTGTGCATACGCTTTAGTGTTGCCATTATTAATAGCATTAATTAGTATTTGGTCGTCGTTGGTGGTCATTATATTAGTATAGACGACAAAACATTATTTAAGGTTACACTTATATAAATATTTATTTTTTTTTACAAAAAGTGTAACCTAAGATTAAATGTTATCGTCATAAGCTATGTAACAATTAAATTTAATCAATTAAAAATCAAACATTATGAATGAAGAAATATTAATCCCTTTAAGTTTATTCTTATCTATTTTCGGAATTGTATATCTATACTTTTCCACCCGAAACAAAGAACGTTTAGCACTTATAGAAAAAGGTGCAGATGCCAGTATTTTTAACATAGGCAAACGATCAAGCTCTTCTTGGAAAGTTGTTGTACTAAATTTAGCTTTTCTATTAATGGGAATTGGTTTGGGTGTATTTATTGCAAATATTTTAGACACCTATACAGGTTTAGGTGATGCCGTTTACCCATCTTTAATATTCTTTCTGGCAGGCGTTGGCTTGTATGTAGGTTTTACACAAACTAAAAAACATGTAGGTAACGAGTAACTCTTGTAATTTTTATAATATAAAAACGTCTCATAATTGAGGCGTTTTTTTATGCCTATAAATGATGTATCTTTAAAATCTATAAAACTTAAGCATGTACAAAATTCTATTTACGCTTCTATGTATTGGGCAATTATCTTTTGCACAAATCACTATAAAAGATAGTATTTCTCAATATCCTGTGAGCTACGCAACCATATCTTTTGGTAATGGAAACGGCATTTTTGCAGATGATGAAGGTGTATTTATTTTTACTGAAAAGTTATACCCAGATATTGATTCACTATTTATATCTGCAATAGGATTTAAAGATTTAAATGTTGCTACAAAAAATCTACCTGAAGTATTAATAATGAAAGCACAATCGCATCAATTAGATGAAGTAATGCTTAACTTTAAAAAAGACAGAAAATTTAAAGAAGAAAAACTAAAACCCTCTTTAGATGATGACTATTATAATTGCTGGTTACCAACTATAGAATCTGAAATCGCTGTTTATTTTCCAAAATCGACAACTAAAGATCAAAATCTAAAAACTGTTTTTTTTCCTATTGCATTAGAATCTAAAGATTGGGAAAAACGAAACAAAAAAAACAGTGAGAAAAAGAAATTTTCAACCCTATTTAAGGTGCAATTTTACGATAATAACAATGGTGTTCCTGGCGACGTGCTCACTTATGAAACTATAGTATTTAGAGCTACTGAAAAAGATGGAGATGCCTATGAGCTTAATGTAGATGATTATAACATACGTGTACCTGATAATGGTTTTTTTGTATCGCTACAAGTTTTAGGCTACACCAATAAAGCCGGGAAATTATTACCAAATAAAAAATACAAAGAAATTGAATCTAAAAACGGTAAAATAGTTAAAATACCTACCAATTTTAGACCTTTACTTCCTTTTACTAATGAGGTTGAAGGTAAAAACACCTATATAAAACGTGTATTTATCAATGGAAACGATTGGGTTAATTTTGATAAAGGCAACCAATTTAAGTCTAGTTTATTAGATAAAAATCTATTTAATTACGGTATTGGTATTACCTACAAAACATACAAAGATGAATGAGCCATTAGGTCTTTATGTTATGGCTGCTATATATTGTATTGCTGGAATTATGCATTTTATTAAGCCAAAAGCGTACATGCGTATAATGCCTAACTATTTACCTAAGCATAAAACTCTTGTTTATCTGAGTGGTTTAGCCGAAATACTTTTAGCTATAGGACTTTGTATTCCCACTTTAAAGACTATTTCTATTTATGGTATTATCGCCATGTTGGCTGTATTTTTATTGGTCCATTTTTATATGTTATCGAGTAAAAAGGCATCTGCAGGATTTCCAAAATGGCTATTATTATTTCGTTTACCATTACAATTTGTATTGATGTATTGGGCTTGGACATATTTAAATTAATCGCAATTGAAAACCACAACGTCTAAAAAGATATTACCTATTATTATTTTCTCGCAATTTTGCTGTACTTCTTTGTGGTTTGCAGGTAACTCAATTATAGATGATTTAATTGTGTTTTTTCAATTAAGACCTGAATCCTTAGGCTACATCAGCTCTTCGGTTCAGTTTGGTTTTATAGTTGGTACTTTTATTTTTGCCATTTTTACGCTTGGTGACCGCTTTTCTCCGTCACGAATTTTCTTCATTTGTTCAGTGTTCGCTGCCATCTTTAATATTGGTGTATTATACGAAAACAACACTATGACAACATTACTTTTATTTCGGTTTTTAACTGGCTTTAGTTTAGCTGGTATTTACCCAATAGGTATGAAAATTGCTGCAGATCATTTTGAAAAAGGACTAGGAAAATCACTAAGTTTTTTAATTGCTGCTCTGGTTTTAGGAACCGCATTTCCGTATTTAATTAAATCGTTTAATCTAGATTTAAAATGGGAATTGGTTATTTGGGTCACATCTTCCTTAGCTCTATTAGGAGGCGTTTTAATTTTTGCATTAGTACCAGATGGTCCTTATCAAAAATTAGTTCAAAAATTTGAAATGTCTAAAATTCTAAAGGTGTTTAAGGATGAATCTTTTAAATCTGCAGCCTTTGGCTACTTTGGTCATATGTGGGAACTTTATGCCTTTTGGACTTTTGTACCTGTTTTGCTAATCACACATTCGCAATTACATCATGTGACATTAAACATTTCTTTGTTTTCGTTTATTGTTATCGCTTCGGGCGCAGTATCATGTATTCTTGGCGGTTTTCTATCCAAGACTTATGGTATAAAAAAAACAGCTTTTTTCTCGCTTAGTATTTCTGGCATATGTTGCCTACTCTCGCCATTACTTTTTATGGTAAACTCTAGTTTTATTTTTATAGTATTTCTTGTAATTTGGGGAATGGCAGTTATTGCAGATTCTCCATTATTCTCTGCAATGGTTGCTCAAAATTGTGATGCTAATGCCAAAGGTACTGCACTTACCATAGTTAATTCTATTGGTTTTGCTATAACCATTATTAGTATTCAGCTGCTCAACGTTTTATTAGCAAATACAAACTACACACCTTACGCTTTTATGGTATTAGCTCTTGGTCCCTTTATTGGTTTAATTTACTTGAAGAGGTCTTAAATTATTCAATCTCAAAATCAAAATACGTTTTTGGAAAAGGTTCCCAACGCAATGTAAAATGCCACCACTCTTTTGGGTAGTTTCTAAAATTGTGTTTTAACATCACAGTCTTTAAAAGCTGCCTATTTTTACGTTGTTCCTCTGTTAAACCTTCATGCGCAACCCAAGATTCTTCGCCAAAAAAATCAAAAGGACTTCCCATATCGAGAGGCTCGCCTGTTTCACCATCTGAAATGGTTAAATCTAAAGTACTACCTCTGCTATGACCAGATCGTGAAGCGATGTAACCAGATTTAAACAAGTTTCGTTTATTGACTGCAGGATAAAACTGTTGCTTTTTTAATGTATCATTCAAATCTTTTGCCCATCGAATAAAATGATTAACAGCGCGCTGTGGTCTATAACCATCATAAACCGTTAAACACAGATTTTGATTTTGTAACTCTTCTTGCACCAATTTTAACTTCTCAGCAGCAGCTTTGGTTAGAATTAATCGATTTGCTTTATAGCCATCAATGGAGTCGCCAACAAAATTGTTTTCAGAAAAATACCGCAATTCCACATTTAAATCCGGAATCACAGTTTCTACATAAACAAAACCTTCTGGTAAAGATTGTTTTAGATTGAAACCTAATGTGATTAACAAAAGACTTCCAATAAAAAAGAGTGTTTTATAATTCATATCGATTACTAAATTAATCAAAAAACAGATGCTGTAATTAAATTATATACGCAAACCTTCTATTTAGGATTATAATCAGGTATAATTATTAGGAAAGAAAGAGAATTGAAGTAGATAACCTTATAAAAACAAAAAACCGAGATCCCTCAATCTCGGTTTTAGTTTTATTTGCTTTTTTACTATGCTGGTAGATTTAGGGTCTCTAATTATACACAACATAAAACAAATATTAATTAATTAATCCATTGAACTAAAAACTAAATTTCTAGTACATGTCAAATATATAACTCATTTTGAAATCACACGTCAAAAAACACATTTAATCGTTGAAATACACATAATTTTAACATTACAAGACAGAATAGTGCTTTTTACCGATTAAATACCGATTTTACATTCTGTTTATTTCACGAGAAAATCATAAAATTAGATAAATTTCGTTGCTAATATTGAGATTCAATTCTAATTAATATAACTTTATACAACTTAAATAAAATACAAATGAAAGCTTATATTATCATTATCTTATTTTTAGTGTCTTCAGTTGGTTTTGGTCAAGACAACTTCTTTTCAGAAGAAGAACTTACAATAACCAAACATATAGATGGTACATTACTAGAACCTCTTGTAGATTCAAAACAAATAAATCTTGCTATTATTATTGCAGGCTCTGGTCCTACTAACAGAAATGGAAATCAAAATTTTCTAAAAAATAATTCCTTAAAAAAATTAGCAGAAAGTCTATCTAATAATAGTATTGCCACATTTAGGTATGATAAGCGTATTGTAAAACAAATTTTAAAAAATGATGTAGACAATGATATTATGTTTGATGATTTTGTCAATGATGCCTCTGATGTCATAGACTATTTTAAAGCTAAAGGAAAATACAATAGAATATATATCATAGGTCATAGCCAAGGGAGTTTAGTTGGTATGCTAGCTGCAAAAGATAAAGCAGACGGTTTTATTTCACTTGCAGGTGCAGGTAACAATATAGGAGACGTACTTGTAGAACAGGTCACAAAAATGGCACCAAAGTTAGGTATTGAAACACAGCGTATTGTAGACACTTTAAAAACAGGAAAAACAACTACGGATTACCCTAATGAACTAGCATCATTATTTGGGCCAAATATTCAGAAATTTATGATGAACTGGATGTCTTACAACCCAACTGAGGTTATAAAAACATTAGACATGCCAATTTTAATTGTAAATGGTACTAAAGATCTTCAGGTATCTGAAGACGAAGCGCAATTATTAAAAAAGGCGAATGATGAAGCACAATTAGAAATAATTGATAACATGAACCATGTGCTATTTGAAATTGAAGGTGATGATTTAGAAAATTCAAAATCTTATAACGAATCGTTCAGACCATTATCACCTCAACTTATAAAATCTCTTACAGATTTCATTCAGTCTTAAGCCATCCAAAATTATATAATATTTAAAAGCATGTAGTTATATACATGCTTTTTTTTGTTCCAAAACTTTCTAAAATGAAAAAGCATCCCAACCACGAGATGCTTTTTTCTAACTAACCAACCAAATGTAATGAGACTACTCTGTAGTAGTGTTACCTCTCGATAACTAAAGTAATTTTCATTACGTTTAGTATATTACAAATGCTGTGCCAAAGTTTAAATTATTTATTTTTTAATAAAACTGTAACATTTAAATCTATTTGCACACTAACATTATAAGTTATATCTTTATGATATCATTTTAATATCATAATAAATTATAATATTTATTAACTAATTAAACTTATAAATTATGACAGAAGAAAAAATCATCGTTCCGGCAAATGGCTATTTAATGCTATTCTTATTTTTAATATTATTTATTGGAAGCATTGCCCTAATACCAATCACTAAAACAGGTTGGTCAATATTTGGTATTGTTGCTGCATTAGTACTCGCTTTTGGTTTTTTAATGGTACAACCAAATGGATCGAGAGTTTTACTCCTATTTGGTAAATATGTAGGTACTGTGAAAAAGAATGGTTTCTATTGGGTAAACCCATTCTATTCTAAAAAGAAGATTTCTTTAAGAGCTAGTAATTTTGATAGTGAACGCTTAAAGGTAAATGACAAATTAGGAAATCCTGTAATGATTAGCACTATCCTAGTTTGGCGAGTACATAATACGTACAAAGCAGCTTTTGAAGTCGATAATTACGAAAACTTTGTACGCGTACAGACTGATGCTGCTGTACGTAAACTAGCAAGTATGTATCCTTATGATAACTTTGCAGATGAAGGCTTAGACGAAGATATTACACTTCGTTCTAGTGTAAATGAAGTGAGTACTGCCTTAGAAAAAGAAATAGACGAACGATTATCTATTGCAGGGATTGAAGTGCTAGAAGCAAGAATTGGTTACTTAGCTTATGCAAATGAAATTGCAAGTGCTATGCTAAAACGTCAACAAGCAACAGCAATCGTAGCTGCAAGACATAAAATTGTAGAAGGCGCTGTGAGTATGGTAGAGATGGCAATTGAAGAACTGAATAAAAAACAAGTTGTAGATTTAGATGAAGAAAGAAAAGCTGCTATGGTAAGTAATCTTATGGTTGTACTTTGTGGCGATAAGGACGCTTCACCAGTTTTAAATACAGGAACCTTAAATCATTAAAATATGAAAGAGTATAAAGTAATTCAACCAAAATTAGGTTTTAAAAACAGAATTCAAAAATATGAAGACCTTTTAAATCAATATGCAAGAGAAGGTTGGGAAGTGAAACATATAGGACATAATTCGCCTTTAGTTATATTTGAACGCGATAAAAACAGATAATGAAAATTTTCAACGAAGAGCAACGTTTTAATCAAAATTGGTTAATTATTCTAATACTAATTGGCACTTTGATTCCTTTAGGAATTATGGCAAAAGAATATACAACCAATCAGAGTAGTTTCTCTACATCAGATATCATAATGTTTACTAGTGTTATTTTAGTATCGGCAAGTATCATTTTTATCTTTAAATTAGATACTAGAATTGATGACAATGGTATTCATTATAAATTCTTTCCAAGTCACTGGAGTTTTAAAGTTATTCGGTGGAATGAGATAGAAAAAGTTTATGTGAGAACCTACAGTGCAATAAGCGAATATGGTGATTGGGGATTGAGAGGTAGCTCACTTTTGAAATCATCTAAAGGTAAAGCCATAAATGTCTCTGGAGATATTGGCATACAATTAGAATTAATAAATGGAAAAAAACTTTTAATTGGTACTCAAAAAAGAACTGAAGCCATTAGTGTGCTAGAAACCTATAAAGAAAAATTAAAATAATTATAATGTCTAAAAAGAAAGCCTTTGCGTTACGAATGAATGAAGACATGCTGAAAGCAATTGAAAAATGGGCTTCAGACGAGTTCCGTAGCACCAATGGCCAAATAGAATGGATGCTAATGCAATATCTAAAAGAAAACAATAGACAACCTAAACCAAAGGATAAACCCAATGAAAAAAAGTGATCGGAAACGGTCACTTTTTTAGTTTTTAATTTTTGTATTTTGCGATTAATAAACGCCAAAATATGAAATCCCTTATAAAAACTTTATTACTACTTTCTGTAATCCTCTTTAGCATTAATATTTCGTTTGCTCAAACCCTTACTTTTGAAAAACCGAGTTCGAGCCATTCAGATGTATTTACAATTCCTGTAAAAATAGATTCTATAAGCTTCAATTCTTTTAAAATTGATTTAACTATAACCGATGATCTTGCTGATATTGTTCAATTTATACCAAATAAAAAACTAGCAAAAGGTACTTTTAATTACAACGTAAATGACAAAGTGCATTCTATAGAGTATGTTGGTTATTCTAATCTTACTTATGAGAAAAAGTCGGCATTATTTGATATTGTTTTAAAAACAGAAGGACGCTTTAAGGATGTAGAACTCCTAAATATAGCATCGAGCAGTTTTTTATTAGATCGAAATTTAATTCCACTTAAAAAGAAAAAAATTGAAAAGGCAACAGCCAATCAGTGGGTTTTATTTAAAAACGATGCTATTGTTTTTGGTTTATTAATGATTGCTTTAGGATTAGTGTTTTTTACTGAATCTAAGAAAACCGGATTTTGGCCTAAGTTTTACAAAATAGTTCCTGGCCTATTAATGTGTTATTTAATTCCTGCTATATTTAATTCACTAGGTTTAATCTCTGATAAAATCTCTGAAAGCTATTTCATAGCCAGTCGCTATTTATTACCAGCATCATTGGTGCTATTAACATTAAGTATAGACCTAAAAGCGATTTTTAATTTAGGTTGGAAAGCATTAGTTATGTTTTTTACTGGTACAATAGGCATTGTTATTGGTGGGCCAATTGCTATACTCCTTATCTCTTCATTTTCTCCAGAAACCGTTGGAGGAGCAGGTTTTGATGCCACATGGAGAGGATTAGCTACTTTAGCGGGTAGTTGGATTGGTGGTGGAGCCAACCAGGCAGCTATGTTGGAGATTTATGAGTTTAATCAAGAACTTTATGGAGGCATGGTTTTAGTTGATATCGTCGTTGCTAATATTTGGATGGCCATAATTCTACTTGGTATTGGAAAACGAAAGAAAATAGATAAATGGTTTAAAGCAGACAATTCAGCCATTGATGCCTTACAGAATAAAGTACAAGCATTTAGTGATAAGATTACTAGAAACCCATCACTTACAGATATAATTGTAATACTAGCTTTTGCATTTGGTGCGGTTGGTATTGCCCATTTTGGGGCTGACCATATTTCCGTTTACTTAAAAGATAATTTTGAAGCTGTAAGTAATCCCAAAAGCGCGTTGTCGTCATTTGGTAGTGGTTTCTTTTGGCTTATTTCTATTGCAACTTTAATTGGTGTTTTATTATCATTTACAAAAGCTAAAAATTATGAAGGTGCAGGTGCGAGTAAAATAGGTAGTGTATTCATTTATATTTTGGTTGCTACTATCGGAATGAAAATGGACTTGGGCAAAATTTTTGAAAACCCTGGATTAATTTTAATTGGTTTAGTTTGGATGACAATACATGCTATTTTACTCATTTTAGTTGCTAAATTAATTAAAGCACCATTTTTCTTTTTAGCCGTAGGAAGCCAAGCTAATGTTGGTGGTGCTGCTTCTGCTCCTGTGGTGGCTGCTGCTTTTCATCCATCTTTAGCAACCGTTGGTGCTTTATTAGCCGTTTTTGGTTATGTTGTTGGTACCTATGGTGCAATTCTATGTGCAGAACTTATGAAAATTGCAGCAGCAGGTTAGTTTTTTTAAAACAATTATAAGATATTTACGCACTTAATTATTTATCAAAATATGACAAAATTAAACAAAGCCTTAACGCTCATTATCTTAACAATTTTGGCCGTGTCTTGCGCTAAGGAGAGTGAGGCAACATTCACACTAAAAGGAAAAGTAAAAGGTTTAAAAAAGGGTATTGTCTATCTTCAAAAAGATGGCGATTCTACTATTATAAATTTAGATTCTGTGGTTATTAATGGACAATCAGAATTTAAGTTGCATACCGATTTAGAAGAACCAATTATTCTTTATTTAAAATTGTTTAAGAATGATGGTGAAGAGCATTTTATACCATTTTTCGCTAACAAAGGGGTTACCGAAATCAATACAACTTTAAAGAATTTTAATTATGATTCTGAAATAAAAGGCTCTAAACAACAAGAGTTATTAGCGGAATATATAGAAGTGATGTCTAAATTTAACGATCAAAATTTAGATATGTTGGAGGCTCGTTTTTTGGCACAAAAAGAAAACGATAGTATAGCTGTTGACTCTTTAAATAGATTAGGAGACAACATGGTAAAGCGTAAATACGCATATACTATACAATATGCTATGAATCATAAAGACAATGAAATTGCACCTTACTTGGCTTTGTATGAAGCCAGGAATGCAAATCCTATTTTTATAGATTCAATTTATAATAGTTTAACACCAGAGATAAAGAATTCACTGTATGGTAAAAAGCTAAACGAAGCTATTGCTAATAGAACTACTACGGAATAGTATAAGTTTTTATTTTATTGTAATAAAATAAAAAATCCAATCATAATTTAATGATTGGATTTTTCTTTTTTAAGAGCCGATGGAGGGACTCGAACCCACGACCTGCTGATTACAAATCAGCTGCTCTAGCCAGCTGAGCTACATCGGCAAAAAAGAGTTTGCAAATTTAAAATAGATATTCAAATTTGCAAAACAATTTATTTTAATTTATTAATTTTTTCAATGAGGTTTTTCCCTTTTGATTCAAGGTCATTGTTTATTGCTTTAAAGTGTGCTTTCTTATCTTCTACACTTCTATCGTTTACGCGAGCAATTAACTCATCAAAAGTAGTAATAGCTTCATCAATAATAGCTTCACTATCTTTAGTTGGTTTTGCAGAATTAGTTAGTTCCCATACATAAACTGCTTCAATAATATCACCCAAAACGTAATTTATATCTTTCTTTAAATCTCTTTTATTCGCCATAATATTTATTTTTTTAATGTTTACAAAAGTACTAATTCCTTTTAGTTATATAACTAAGTTAAATTTACTTTCTCAAGAAGTTTTAAACGTAAACTTCTAGTAATTTGCCGTAATCTGCTTTTAATTTAAAATCTGTAATCTCAGCTGGCATAAGAAGCGACTCTCCTTTTGTAATAATTTCTTTATAATCTTCAGTGATTATTTCTACTTCGCCATCTACACACATATAGATAATAAATGAGTCCAACGTATTTTGCTTAATCACTTCAGTATTTAATTCTAATATATTAGTTGTAAAAAAAGGACATTGTACCATCTTATTAGATGTGTTTTTGTCTAAACTATAATCGATTTTATAATCATTTTTTAATTCAAATTTAAAAGCATCAATAGCCAAATCATTATGTAAATCGCGCTCATTACCATCCTTATCTACTCTATCCCAATCATACACGCGGTATGTGACATCACTTGTCTGTTGAATTTCTGCTAACAATACTCCTGCGCCAATGGCATGTACTCTTCCAGCTTCAATAAAATAAGTATCGCCTTCGCTTACTTTATCAAAATTTAAAATTTTGGTAAGCGTTTTGTTTTTTAAGTGTTCTAGATAAGTTTCTTTATCCATGTCTCTGTTAAAACCTACAATTAGATTTGCATCTGTTTCGGCTTGCATTACATACCACATTTCTGTTTTACCAAAAGAATTATGTCTTAAACTTGCCAAATCATCATCTGGATGTAATTGTATACTTAAATCCTCTTTAGCATCTATGAATTTAATCAGTAACGGAAAATCAGTACCAAACCGATCCCAGTTTTTATTCCCTAACAAACCTGATGTATATTCATTAACTAAATCTTGAAGAGATTGCCCTTTTAAACTTCCATTAACAACAATAGAAACATCATCTGGTACTGTACTTATTTCCCAGCTTTCTCCTAAAGATTTAGAATTAGAATCTTTATTAAAATGTTTATGCAACTTTTCTCCACCCCAAATTTTATCTTTTAGAATAGGTTGAAATTTTAATGGGTATAGAGGATTTTTCATAGTGTTATTGGCCCGAATAGGTTACAAAGTTACGAGGTGTTTCATATAACGTTATTTCAAGATAAAATTTTGTATCTAATTTCTTCTTGATTTTGTCGTAAATGACAACTGCAATATTCTCTGCAGTTGGGTTTAAATCTTCAAATTCTGGTACTTCTACATTTAGATTCTTGTGATCAAAGGCATCTTCAACTTCAGATTTAATAATATCTTTTAAAATTTTCACATCAATAACATAACCTGTTTCAGGATCTATTTCTCCCGTAACACTCGCAATTAATTCGTAATTATGACCATGAAAGTTCGGATTATTACATAAGCCAAATACTGCTTGGTTTTTCTCAAAATTCCAATCTTTTCTATATAATCGATGTGCTGCGTTAAAATGTGCTTTTCTATGTACAGTAACCTTCATTATTTGTTTACGTTTATGAATTCATAAAACTTCTCGAAAATAATCTTAAACCACGCTGTATATACTTGTGGATTTTCAATCATATCTAACTTAACAGCATCTAATTTCATCCATTTCCATGCCATTACTTCCTCGTCATTAACTGAAGGTTCATCATTATAATAACCTACCATAACATGATCATATTCATGCTCAGTAAGACCGTTATCAAATGGTGCTTTATAGATAAACGATGTTTTCTCTTCTAAATTGGTAACAAATCCCATTTCTTCTTGCAAACGTCGTTTCCCGGCTTCTAAATTCGTTTCACCATTACGTTGATGACTACAACAGGTATTAGTCCATAACTCTGGAGAATGATATTTATGCGCTGCACGTTGTTGTAACATCAATTCATTTTTATCATTGAACACAAATACTGAAAACGCTCTGTGTAAAAGCGCTTTTTCATGCGCTTCCATTTTGGGCATTAAACCTATTTGGTTATCATTTTCATCTACTAAGATGACTTGTTCTTCTGTCATTCTGTAAAATTAACATCTTAATTATAAAAAAAAGTAAAGGATTTCATAAAAATAGCCGTTTAAATAATTAAACGGCTATTTTATTCTAGTAGATAAAGAAAAAATTAATCTTTATCCTCCTCTTTATCTTCACATGTTTGTCCATTTATACTAGTTATAATAAACTCACTACGTCTATTTAACTGGTGCTCTTCTTGAGAACAATTAGAATCATTAGTAGGTTCACATCCACAATCGTTAATTAAGCGAGATTCGCCATAACCTTTAGCCGTTAAACGTTCTGCGTCAATTCCCTTTTCAATTAGATATGCTCTTGTAGATTTTGCTCTTCTATCTGAAAGTTTTTCATTATAAGAAGCAGGTCCTCTACAATCTGTATGACTACGAATATCAATATGCATTGTTGGGTATTTATTTAATACCGCCAATACTTTTTGAATCTCAATTTCTGCATCATATCTAATATTAGATTTATCGAAATCAAAATAAATAATTGGGATATCTAATACTTTCGCTAAATCATCACAAGGTTCAATTTGCTGCTCATCTTTCTCAATCAATAACTCCATTTTCAACTCCTGATTTTTATTTGGAGTCGTAAATCGTTGTTCATCTGAGGTGTATTTGTCTTTCTCAACTCTAATTAGATATTCTTTTTCTGGATCTACATCAAATTTAAAATAAGCATCATCTCCAACGATTTGGCGATCTATTTCATTTCCATCTTTATCTAATAGAATAACAGTAGAATTAGGCAATAATTCTTCGGTATTAACATCTTGAACAGTACCTTCTACTATAAGTTTTATCTCAGGAATTTCGAAAGTATAAATATCATCACTTCCCTTTCCTCCTTCTCTGTTAGAACTGAAATAAACACGTTTTGTTACTAAGTTTTCATAATACCCAAAATCATCCCATGGACTATTTACTGGTTCACCAACGTTTTCAATAGGAAAGTTACGATTAGAACCTCCCGTTACTTTTTGATCTGCACCTTTAGATACAAATACATCTAAACCACCTAAACCAGGAAAACCAGTTGAAGAATAATATAAATCTCCATTAGTATTTATAAAAGGAAACGATTCTTGACCTTCAGTATTAATAGAACTTCCTAAATTTTCAGGTTCTCCTAATGTGCCATCTTCATTAACATCTACTACAAAAATATCTGATTGGCCGAAAGTTCCTGGCATATCTGAAGCAAAATATAATTTTGTTCCTAGTAAATTTAATGCTGGATGCGCTACACTATAATCTAAACTATTGAAATGTATTTTATGGATATTATCCCAATTTCCGTCCTCTCCTAATGTAGCTCTATAAAGTTGCAACCTATTAATACCTACTGCATCTTCTTTATATCTTGATTTGAAATAATTATTACGAGTAAAAAACATATACTTTCCGTTTGGAGAGAATACCGCACTAGATTCATGAAACTTAGTATTTACATTTTCGCCTACACTTTTAACTTCGGCAAAAGTGCCATCTTCCATTTTTTCAACGGTGTAGAGATCTAAATACGGTTCTTCATTCCATCTGTATTTTCTTCCACCGCCTCGTGCTGAAGCAAATACAATTCCATTTTCGTACTCTGTTGTACCAAAATCAGATAATTCCGTATTGATTTCTAAATTTACAATTTCAATATCATCTCTACTCAATTCTTCAATCGCAGATTTATAATCTACCTTCGAAACAAAGGCTTTACCTCTTAAATCGTTAGGTTTTAATGTATTAAATTTCTCCATCCATTTATCAGAACCTTCATAATCTTTAATACCTTTTAAGGCTAAAGCATATCTAAAATAGTATTCTGGATCAATAACCTCATTGAGTTTCATTAATTCTCCATACCATTTAGAAGCTTCTTCCATTTTATTTTGGAAGTAAAATGAATTGGCCAACTTTTGAAATAAATCCGCAGACTTATAGCCATTATTTGCCACTTCTAACAAGACTTCACTTGTTTTTACATAAGCGAAATCTCTATAGTCATCTTTAACACTTTGTATCTTTCCATTTTGCCCAAATGCACTAGAAGAAATTACAATTACAAAAGTTAATAATATATATTTTGATACTGTTTTCATAGTCATATTTTTAGAAGAAACGTGGAGATAAAATTCTACCTAACCTTTTTACTTCAAATCTTAATGTTACTTCGTGTGTTCCACTATTATAATTATTTAAACCTGTTGATGTCATATCATAACTATAACCAATAAACATACCTGGAGTTACTTGGAAACCCGCTAAAGCACTTACTGAATCATCCCATCGCCATGCTAAGCCTAAAGTTAATTTCTTTTGAAACCAAAAGTTTGCCGATAAATCAGCAATAACTGGTGCGCCCGAAACTCCTTTTAATAAAAATGCCGGTTTTAATTCAGTGGTTTCACTAATATTAAATACATAACCTCCAATTAGGTAAAAGTGCATACGTTCTGTTGCTACTGACTCTGTATAATCATCATAATGATCGGTAGTTATAAAATTTGGAACTGCTAAACCCAAGTACCATCTGCGAGTGTGCATGTATAAACCTGCACCAATCATTGGCGAGATTAGATTTATATTATCCTCAAATGTTGGATCTGTATTTCTAAAACGTCCTTTACTCCAGTCCGTATCTAAGATATGTAAACCTCCCTTAACACCAAAAGACAACTTTAAATCCTCGGCGTTTAACGGAATAGTATAAGACACGTTAGCATCAATAAAAGATTCCCTTGCTGGTCCTAAAGCATCATTTACTATATTTAATCCTAAACCAATTCGCTCATTTCTTAATGGCGAATGAATACTTAATGATTGTGTTTGTGGTGCTCCATCAATCCCAACCCATTGAGATCTGTGTAAACCTACAACACTTAAAGTTTCTCTTTGACCAGCATAAGCAGGATTCACGCTTAATGTATTATACATGTAATGGGTATACTGCGGATCTTGCTGTGCAAAACTAATAGTACTAATTAGTAAGAATACTAAAACTATTAATCCTTTTATTTGTGATGATTTATGTATCATTTTAAAATATATTATAATTAAGTACTAATTAGTTTTTTCTATTAATATATAGCCAACCTACTCTCGGATCTGAACCATCTCCTAAATCCAGCACATAATAATATGTACCTACTGGTAACTCATCAGATTGATTAATTACTGCTCTTCCGTTTGATATGCCTGTCCAATCATTTAAATAACCGTTTTTGCTATAAACGATATTACCCCATCTATTATAAACTTCTAACTTATTATCAGGGAAACGCTCAATGCAGTCAATCACAAATGTTTCATTTATACCATCACCATCTGGTGAGAACTCATTATAAATGGTTAAACATATTGGATTAACAGTTGCATCATCTTCATTATTACTTGGATTTTCATCTGTTCCACCAACTGCACTTTGTACATATGCCGTATTTAAGTAATCACCAAATCCTAGAACTTCCACTGTAATTTGAAGAATTCCTATTTCATCAGGATCTAATTGGTTTATAACCCATTCACCATTTACAACTGAATATGAGGCATCTGGTTCAAATGGTATGAAATCAATCAATGGTTCACCCGTATTTGGATCTAATGCAATTTCGTAACCACTTGGAATTTGCTCATCTATAACAATATTAGTAGCTGTTACATTTCCGATGTTTGCTACTTCAATTGTAAAGGTTACCAAATCACCAATTAATGGTCGCGTTTCATCAACAACCTTAGTTACTTCTAAATCAAAAATTGAATTTAGTATCACTACAGTAGGATCATCTGGTTCACCGTCACCATTATCATCATTATTATTATTATCCGTAGGATCATCACTTGTATCAATGATATCATCAGAAGGATCATTTATATCACCACCTGGTTGCTCTCCTCTTACGGATGCTGTATTTGTTACAGTTCCTAAGTCAATATCTTCTTGAGTTATTAAATAAGTTGCTGTATACGTATCATTATCTATTTCGCCAGGAAGCAATTCTAAAATTGGTCCTCCTACTAAATTTAGATTAGGTAGGTTGTCTTCAACTACAATATTAGTTAAAGTTACGTTTCCTGTATTTTCAACAATGAATACATAATTAATAATATCATCTACACCACCAGCTATTCCATCACCATTAGTATCTTCTAAAGGCAATATTGTTTTAATTAAACTAATACTAGGTTCTGATGTTATAATAATCTCAGTTGGATCATCCTCTAAATTACCATCATCATCATTACCATCATCACTAGTATCAGATACTGTAGTATCGTCAGGACTATTACCACTTGCAACAACACTATTTTGGAAACCACCAACATCAATTACGTCTTGTTCAATACTGTATGTAGCAGTATAGGTAGCTGTTTCATTAACTAACAATATACCTTCTACACTACCCATTGTTGAAGGACTTACAAAACTTGGCCCTGTAACGAAAGTTAATATGTTCCCATCTAAATCTGTAAATGTATCAACAATAGCAACATTGTCTAAAGTGACATTACCTGTATTTGTTACCGTTATAGTATATGTAATTTCATCATCTAAACTTGCACCTGTTGGTAATATATCATTAGTAATTTCAAATGTTTTTACAACCTCAATACTTGGATCTGGTAATGGTGTTACCGTTGGATCATTTGTTGGATCACTATCTGTTGTTCCGTCGCCATCTGGTGTTTCTATCGCCTCGTCTCCTGCATCGGATACATCACTAACATCATCCGTACCACTTGGACTATCTCCAGTTGCACTTGCACTATTCTCAATATAACCAGCATCTATATCAGCTTGCGTAATCGTTTGCTCCGCTGTTACAGTAACACTATCGCCTGGTGCCAAACTTGCTATTGGACTTCCAGTAATTGAACCTACATCTGCATTTGCATCTGTAATTTCTATGTTAGTAATGGTCACATTACCTGTGTTAGTTACGTCGATATCATAAGTAATAACATTATCTAAGTACCCTATTGCGCCTTCAGACGAAATATTATTCACAGTCTTTGTTACAGTCAATTCTGGATTGTCATCTAAAATAGTTACCGTTGGATCATTCGTTGGATCATTATCATCTGTGCC
>NZ_CANMIW010000010.1 GCF_947498005.1 uncultured Winogradskyella sp. | reverse complement strand
CCTTCGCTTACTGCAGTGGCTGATAGAAATGAAAACTTAGATACGAGCTGTGATTTTACTATTCCTGATTATACAACGTTAACTACGGCTAATGATAATTGTGCAACGCTAACCGTTACACAATCGCCAATTGCAGGAACTGTTATTAGTGGCGCAGGAACTGTGCAAACAATTACACTTTCTACTAACGATGGATCTAATCCTGTGGTGTCAACCATGTTTGATGTAACGCTTATTGATAATATTGCACCTACACTTTCTACAGTGGTTGATAGAAATGAAAACTTAGATACGAGTTGTGATTTTACTATTCCTGATTACACAGCCTTAACTATAGCTAATGATAATTGTGCCACACTTACCGTTACACAATCGCCTGTTGCAGGAACTGTAATCAGTGGCGCAGGAACTGTGCAAACAATTACACTTTTCACTAACGATGGATCTAATCCTGTGGTGTCGACCACGTTTGATGTCACGCTTATTGATAATATTGCGCCTACACTTACTGCAGTGGCTGATAGAAATGAAAACTTAGATGCAAGCTGTGATTTTACTATTCCTGATTATACATCCTTAACTACAGCTAATGATAATTGTGCGACACTAACCGTTACACAATCGCCTATTGCAGGAACTGTTATTAGTGGCGCAGGAACTGTGCAAACAATTACACTTTCTACTAACGATGGGTCTAATCCTGTGGTGTCAACCATGTTTGATGTAACGCTTATTGATAATATTGCGCCTACAGCTATCTGCAAAGATTTAACTATAACTTTAAATGCTTCAGGCAATGCTTCAATAACAGTTAATGACCTCAACAATGGTTCTTCTGATGCATGCTCTGCAGTAACTTTTAATGCTTCACAATTAAATTTTGATTGTAGCGATGTTGGTACAAATAACGTTATCCTAACCGTTTATGATCTCGCTGGAAATTCATCTGTATGCTCATCAACTGTAACCGTAATTGATCCTGCAGAAAATGCTTCAGTTAGTTTAACTGTTGATAATAATCCTATTTGCTCTGGGGAGAATTCTATATTTACAGCGACACCAACTAATGGTGGAGCTTCTCCAATCTATGAATGGTTTATAAACGGTGTTTCATTTGGAACCTCAGGAAGTAATACGTTTGCTCCTTTTACACCTCTCAATGATGCAGATGAAGTCTATGTTCAAATTCAATCTAACTTATCATCTTGTATTTTCCCAAAACAAAGTAATAGCATAACAATGAGTGTACGCCCTTTACCTATTGTAACAGGAGCATCTTCACTTTGTGTAGAAAGTACAACAACATTGACACCATCAACTTCTGGTTGGGTGAGTAACACTGCTTTTGCTACAGTAGATAATTCTGGAATTGTAACAGGTGTTTCTGCAGGAAATGCAACCTTTACGTATACAGATAGTAATGGTTGTAGTTCTGATATAACTATTTCAGTTAATGCCTTACCAGTGGTTACATCGCCAACGGCCATTTGTGTCAGCGAAACAAGTACTTTATCGCCAAGTACAGGAGGTACTTGGGTTAGTAATAATACTACTAGAGCAGCTGTAACATCTACTGGTATTATTACAGGGATTGCTCCTGGTTTTGTAACATTCACTTATACAGATTCTAGAGGATGTAGCACCACAACTTCTCCTGTAGAAATTTTACTTAAACCAATCATAACTTCAGTGACGGCCTCAGATAATCCTATTTGTAGCGGAGAATCAAGTATTTTAACAGCATCTGTTCAAGGCGCTGGGACTAACAATGATGTTATTGTAAATTATAATTTTAATACTGGTAGTAGTTTCGCAACATTAGATGGACAAGAAGTACCAGGTATAACGTCTAATGTCTCTCATGTTAATATGTATTATCGAACTGGTGCTGGAACTCCAACACAAGGTTCTGCATATATACCAGAAGGCATAGCTGGTAATTCATTAAGGCAACAAGATAATCAATTTGGAAATTCAGGCTATTGGAGGTTTACTCTTGGAGGTGCCAATATATCTACTTACCAAAACTTTTCATTATACTTTCAAACTAAGAGAGCCACAGAAGTAGGTGACGATAAGTATGTTAGTATTTATTACAGAGTAAACGGAACCGGAAATATAGTATTAATTGATAAAGTTTTAATTAACAATACATTATCTGCCACTCAATGGGAAGAAATTATTTATTCAATACCTGCTTTAGCTGATAACCCAAACCAATTGGAAATAATAATTGCAGCTAATGATGGCTATAGAGGTACGGATTTTAGTCAAAACCCAGATATTTCTATAGACAATGTACAGGTGCGAGCCTCTAACGTTCCTGATACTTTTACATACTCTTGGACTGGTAATACAGGTGTCAATGCTGGTTTACCTGTTGGCGCAGATATTCCGTCTAGTGCCAATAGTTCTATAACAGTAAACCCTGAAACTTCTACGCAATATACAGTAACAGCACATAATTCTAATGGATGTACTGAAACTGAAAATATAACAATAACAGTAAATCCTAGTCCTAAAATAGTTATTGCTGCAGAATATTGCCCTACCGACATTCTTTCTACACCCGAAGATGAAAGCAATATGGTACAATTAGTAGCGACTGACCTTAACGATAGTTCACCTTCCTCCACTACTTGGGAGTGGCAAACAACACCTGTTCAGTATGGAGACACTATCTACGTTAATAGTGCCGACTTTTACCAAGTTATTGGAACGTCAACAAATGGCTGCACGGAATCTGGAACAATTAGAGTTGCACAAGAACTAATTTTTAATGGCGACTTTTCAAATGCTGCATCAACAACCGATGGAGATTTTGGTCCAGATGTTATTGACAATTTAAATGCTATAGGTTTTGACTATGATGAGGACTACACTAATCCTTATGATAATGGTTATCGATATTTTGCAAATCCTATTATTCTTGACGATAATCATATTACCATAACAACAGACTCAGGGCCTTTAAATTCGAATTTTAGAAGTGTTGCCGATCATACATCAGATACAGATGCTCAATTTCTTGCTGTTAATGGAAGTAATGCAACGTTTGCTGCTTGGAGACAAGAAATAGAAGTTGAGCCTGGAGAATTATATTATTTTTCTGCTTGGGGAATTGATTTATCAGATCCATCTAATGCGTCTTTAAACCCTTGTGATTTGAGGTTTAGAATAAATGGAACGGAAGTTGGTCCAACTTTAGATTTAGTGACAGGAAATAGTGATTGGGAACGTATTTATGGTACATGGAACTCAGGAGCTAATACTACTGCAATTTTAGAAATCGTAAACATTAATTCTGCAGCCCAAGGAAATAACTTTGGTATTGATGACGTATCTTTTGCCACATTATCTACATTTATAACCTTAACATCTATTGCTGGTACAGACAATCAAACTATCTGCCAAAATACACCTATACAAGATATTACTTATGATGTAGGAGGTGGATTAAATGCGCCAAGTATTACTGGATTACCTGCTGGATTATCTACAACTTATGATGGATTAAAATTTACAATAACAGGAACTCCAACAGTGTTCGGAACGTACACATATACGTTATCAACAACTTCAAGTTGTGATGTAAAATCAGAGTCGGGAACAATTACAATAGATGAAGCTCCTGTAGTCGCTATTCAAAATATTGTCTCTCCTATTTGCTCCGCAGACGGAAGTATTGCAGTAAATGCAACTTTATCCGGTAGTGCATCTTCTGGTGCATGGACAACTTCTGGAACAGGTACATTTAGTCCTTCTGCAAATAGCGCATCAGCAACTTATAATTTTGGTTTTGGTGAAGTTGGTGTCACTACATTGACATTTACATCAAATACACCATTAACGACTTGTGCTGCGGCTACCGATTCTAAAGATTTTACAATTGTTGAAAGTATTATAGCCGATGCTGGTACTGATATTGATAACTCTTTAAGTGATTGTTCTAACACTACAGTCATTTTAGCCGCTAATAATGTTATTGGAGTTTGGTCTGTGACCTCGGGTCAACCTGCTAATTCTTACAATTTTTCTGATAGTTCAGCTTACAATTCAACTTTTACTGGAGAAAGTGGCGAAACTTATACACTACAATGGCAAGCCGCTAATACTACTCCTTGTAGTGATACAAGCGACACTATGACTATAATTTTTGCTGATTGCGGTAGTAGTCTTGTTTTTGATGGCACCGAAGATTATATCAATTTTGATAACAACTATGGATTAGAAAATAACTCTTTTAGTATAGAATCATGGATAAAAGTTGATAACATATTTGGAACAAAAACTATTCTTTCTAAAAGAGACAGTGGAACCTTAAGCAGCGGTTATGATTTAGGCGTATTTAATAATAGAATTAGATTTAAATGGAATAATCAGGTATTACAAGTTAATCAACCAATAAATTTTAATCAATGGTACCATATTGCAGTAACTTTTAATGGTGTAAATACATATACTATTTATGTAAATGGGTTTAATGTTCAAAGCACTTCTGCAGGGAATTCTCCGTTACCAAATACGAATAAAAGTATAATTGGAGCGATGGATACCAGCAACGGTAATCCTACTCATTATTTTGATGGTGCTATCGACGAAGTCCGAATTTGGAATACAGCTTTATCAGAAACTCAAATTAGAGAAATGATGAATCAAGAAATTGAAGCTGATGGTCCTAATGTAAAAGGTGTTGAAATACCTCTAGATATCTCGGGAGGTTTACAATGGAATAATTTAATTGGTTATTACCAAATGGGTACAGGTTCGCAATCGGTTGTTGCAAATGGATATATAGAAGATATTTCTACAACATCAGCTACGCAAGGTAAACTTAATAACATGACAACCATACAAGCCGAAACAGCTCCTATTCCATATGTTTCTGGATCAAATAATGTTTGGGACAATCAAGCTACATGGATAAATGGTTCCGTTCAACAAATACCTAATTCTAGAGTTAATAGTCACTCAGGAGCAGAACAAACTTGGAATATTGTAAGAACAACAACGGATGTTTTAGCAACTAGACCAACTAATATTTTAAGCAAAACTACCGTTCTAGGCTTGATTGTAGATAGTAATCGATTAAGTATACTTGGAGATCAGCAAATAATTGTAGATAAATACCTCAAAATTGATGGTATTTTAGATTTAGTGGATGAATCTCAATTACTTCAACCTGAAGGAAGTATCCTAGAGCCTACTAGCACAGGATATTTGGAACGCGACCAACAAGGGTCTAACAATGGCTATAATTATAATTATTGGGGAAGTCCTGTAAAAACAGCTGCAACCACATTTACATTAAGTAATATTCTATACGATGGTGCAGATGGTACAACTCCCGTTAATTGGATTACATCTTATGACGGAATTGCTTCTCCACTTTCGTTAAGCACAAGATGGTTATATATTTTTAATAATGGAGAATTTGAAGATTATACTGCTTGGAATCAGGTATCACAAAACGCTGCACTTAATGTAGGTCTTGGATTCTTAATGAAAGGTAGTAATACGGCAAGTCCAACTCAAAATTATACGTTTAGAGGATTACCAAATAATGGAACAATAACCAACTTTATTTCTGGTGGAACGCGATCTAGTTTAGTTGGCAACCCTTATCCGTCTGCTATTGATGCCAATGCGTTTATCGACGATAATGCTTCTGCTCTTTTAGATGGTACGTTAATATTTTGGGAACAATCACCAAACAGTACTTCTCATAACTTAGCTCAATATGAAGGAAGATATTCATATTACAATAAAACTGGAGGCCTACCTTCTACTATTCCTGTAGAGATAAACGGTCAAGGAACAGCTAGTAATACTCCAGAAAGATATGTACCAATTGCACAAGGTTTCTTTGTTAACGGAAGTTCTACTGGAGGAAATATTACTTTTAATAATGGGCAACGAATTTTTAAAACAGAAGCATCTGGTGAATCTGTATTTTTAAGATCTCCTAATAGTAATACCAATCAACAAAGTGTAAATGGTAATGCTATTAAGCGACTTAGAATGAGCTTTAAAACTCCTGAAGGTGCAAAAAGACATTTACTTTTAGGATTTACTAGTGATAATTCTGCAACAGATAGCATTGACTATGGTTATGATGGACTTAACTCTGATAACTTCCCAAGTGACATGTCATTCATCATTGAAGGTAATAAATATGTTATTCAAGGTGTTGGTGCATTTGATGTTGCTAAAACATATCCTTTAGATTTAACATTAGCAATACAAGGTAATATTGAAATTCAACTTGAGTCTTTAGAAAATTTCAATGCGTCTATTGATGTTTATATCTATGATGCTTTATTAGGAACATACTCTCGTTTTAACGAAAACAACTTTCAATTAAATTTAGAAGCTGGTAACTATACTGATCGTTTCTACCTAGTATTTCAAGAGGACACTTTGTTATCTACAATTAAGGAAGAAAGAGAAAAAATCAGTGTAAAATACTTGTTAGATTCTGATGAAATATTTGTTTCAACTCCGCAATCAATAGATGTAAAACAATTATATCTTATTAACGTAGCAGGACAAACAGTTGCTTCGTGGAATGCAACTAATATCACACTATCTCACGAAATTAGAATTCCAGTAAAAAACATTTCAGAAGGTACATATATATTAAAAGTAGAAACTGAATCCAATACCTTAAATAAGAAAATAATTATTCATTAATTATTAGAAGTTTCCACTAAGTAAAAAAGCACCTTTTATTCTGTAGAATAAAAGGTGCTTTTTTCTTTTAAAGACTTTATAACTTTGTAGGAAATACTTAATTGTAAGTATTTTATTAAGATTTCTTTTTACCAACTTTAAAAGACTGTTTAAAACGCTTACGCTTTTTTGTTTGTCGTACTGGCAAATTATCAATTTCTCTTTTAAGCTTTTTTAAATCTTCAATTAACTCAGATTTTACAAGTCGCTCTAATACTTCTTTACGTTTTATATAACTATAAATACAACCTATTAATAGCATAGTACTACCTGCAATCTCTATCGCTCCATTTGATATTACAGGAAACTGAGTGTATAAATTCATTCCTATTAATGGTTCCGTATATAAAAACTGATATAAACCGAGAATTAAGCAAAAGACACCTAAAATAAATAGTATAATAATGTTTGTGTAGATTCCTCGTTTAGTTTTACGTACAACATTCACTATATTTTCATCACTAACAATCTGATGACCAGCTTTTCTTTGTTCATTGATAAAGATTAAAAAAGCCTCGTCTAAACCATCAATAAAAACGCCATAATTACGTTTTTCAAGATCTTGTTTTGTTATTTTGTAAGTATCGTAAAAACTCAATATTAAACGTAACGTTCTAGTTCTACTTCATTAATACCACCATGACTAGCGTGTGCAACCACTACTCCATTCTTAATCACTAAAAGCTGCGGAGACTGATGCATAACTTGAAATTTATAACCAACCTCATTAGATACATCTCGATAACTCAATAAATCTAAATAATATAAATCTACATTATTTTCTACATCATAAGCTGAAACAAATTGCTTCATAACCATACTACTAATTCCGCAACGCGTAGAGTGCTTAAAAATAAGCTGAGTCTTAGTAGCAGATAGCTTTACAATAGAATCTAACTGCGAAACATCAGTTAATGCTTGCCACGGTAATATCTTCTCTTCCTTAGGTTCGGACGAACCAAATAATTTTTTAAACATATTTTCTCTTTTCTTTTCTATAAAGTTCGATAACTATAGTCGCTGACAAAATTAAAATCTTACAATCTGACGAAACGTCACTTTTAAAAATATTAAATCCGACATTTTGTCGTTTAATTCTTACAATTATCAAATGGTAAGATTATTGACTAAATATAATCAAACAATAGTAATAAATAGCATTATAAATATCGTCTAAAAAATCATATTTAGTAGGTGAGATTCTGATAATGACAAATAAAATATAATAAAGATGAATTTTAATAATTATACAATCAAATCGCAAGAAGCCATACAGCAAGCTCAGCAACTTGCTCAAGGTTTAGGTCATCAACAAATAGAAAACGAGCATATATTTAAAGCTTTATTTAATGTTGACGAGAATGTTTTACCATTTCTGCTTAAAAAGCTTAATGTGAATATATCCATGCTACAGCAAATTTTAGAAAAAGAATTAGACAGTTTTCCTAAAGTTACTGGAGCAGATATAATGATATCTCGCGAGGCGAGTAAGACCTTAAACGAATCCTCAATCATTGCTAAAAAAATAAATGATGATTACGTTTCAATAGAACATTTAGTTTTAGCCATTTTTAAGTCTAAAAGTAAAATCGCGCAAATTTTAAAAGACCAAGGCGTAACGGAAAAAGGCTTAAATGCTGCAATTGAAGAATTAAGAAAAGGTGATAGAGTAACGTCTCAAAACCAAGAAGAGACTTATAATTCTCTTAATAAATATGCTAAAAACTTAAATCAACTTGCAGAAGATGGTAAATTAGATCCTGTAATTGGTAGAGATGAAGAAATAAGAAGAATACTTCAAATCTTATCTCGTAGAACAAAAAACAATCCAATTTTAGTTGGTGAACCAGGAACTGGAAAAACAGCCATTGCAGAAGGTTTAGCACATAGAATTATCGATGGCGACATCCCAGAAAATCTTAAAGACAAGCAAATTTTTGCTTTAGATATGGGCGCACTTATTGCAGGCGCAAAATTTAAAGGTGAATTTGAAGAACGACTAAAAGCCGTAATTAAAGAAGTTACTGAAAGTAACGGTGATATTGTTTTATTTATAGACGAAATTCATACACTTGTTGGTGCTGGTGGTGGACAAGGCGCAATGGATGCTGCTAATATTTTGAAACCTGCTTTAGCACGTGGCGAATTAAGAGCTATTGGAGCAACAACTTTAGATGAATACCAAAAATATTTTGAACAAGACAAAGCTTTAGAGCGACGTTTTCAGATGGTAAAAGTAGATGAACCAGATACTGAAAGTGCCATTTCTATTCTACGTGGTATTAAAGAGAAGTATGAAGCGCACCACAAAGTAAGAATTAAAGATGAAGCTATTATTGGCGCTGTAGAATTATCGCAACGTTATATAACAAATCGTTTTTTACCAGACAAAGCTATTGACTTAATGGATGAAGCTGCTTCTAAATTGCGTATGGAAATTAACTCTAAACCAGAAGAGTTAGATGTATTTGACCGTAAAATAATGCAATTAGAAATTGAACATGAAGCGATTAAGCGTGAAAAAGATGAAACCAAATTGAAAAGCTTAAAGGCAGATTTGGCAAATCTTAAGGAAGAGCGAAATGAACTGAATGCTAAATGGAAATCTGAAAAAGAAGTTGTAGAAAACGTTCAAAATATAAAGCAAGAAATAGAAAACTATAAACTTGAAGCTGAACGTGCAGAACGCGAAGGCGATTACGGAAAAGTTGCAGAAATCAGATATGGAAAAATTAAAGAGGCTAATGAAAAATTAGAGAAATTTCAGATTGAATTAGCAGAACAGCAAGACACTTCCTTAATTAAGGAAGAAGTTAATTACGAAGACATTGCAGATGTCGTGGCTAAATGGACAGGTATACCTGTAACAAAAATGCTGCAAAGCGACCGTGAAAAACTTTTAAAACTTGAAGATGAATTACACAAACGTGTTGTTGGCCAAGAAGAGGCTATTGAAGCCGTTAGTGATGCTGTACGTCGATCTAGAGCAGGACTTCAAAATCCACAAAAACCAATAGGAACCTTTTTATTTCTAGGAACTACTGGTGTTGGTAAAACAGAACTTGCAAAGGCATTAGCAGAATATCTATTTGATGATGAAAATGCTATGACGCGTATAGATATGAGTGAATATCAAGAACGTCATGCCGTAAGTCGTTTAGTAGGTGCGCCTCCTGGATACGTTGGGTATGATGAAGGTGGACAATTAACAGAAGCAGTGCGAAGAAAACCATATTCTGTAGTTTTATTAGATGAGATTGAAAAAGCGCATCCAGATACATTTAATATTTTATTACAAGTATTAGATGAAGGCAGACTAACAGATAACAAAGGTAGAATTGCAGATTTTAAAAACACTATTATAATTATGACTTCTAATATGGGAAGTCACTTAATACAGGAGCGTTTTGAAGCTACTAAGGATATACCTTCTGCTATGGAAGCTGCAAAAGTTGATGTTCTCGCCGTTTTAAAACAAAGTGTGAGGCCTGAGTTTTTAAACCGTATCGATGATACTATTATGTTTACTCCGCTTTCTAAAGAGAACATTGTAGATATTGTAGGTTTACAACTAAAAGGCATCACTAAAATGATAGCAAAACAAGGTATAACTTTTGATGCTACACCGGAAGCTGTAAGCTATTTGGCTGAGAAAGGTTATAATCCAGAGTATGGTGCAAGACCTGTAAAACGTGTGATACAAAAAGATGTGCTCAACCAGCTAAGTAAAGAAATACTAGCAGGAAAAGTGACAACTGATAGCATCATTTTGTTAGATGAATTCGATGGACAACTAGTCTTTAGAAATCAAGGTGATTTAGTTGCAGAAGAATTGTAACAAATAGTATAAGCGGCTTTATTTTTAAAGCCGCTTATACATTGTTCCATATAATATGTTTTTCATTTTTTTACTGTAAGGTACTTCAATAAAAAATGTAATTCCTGTAGCGAGAGCTATTGAACACACTAGAGCTATTGCTGAAGATATCCAAAAATTAAGATTCAATTTATTTGACAAAATTGGAATAATATATTCCGTTGATATCGTTTGATGAATTAAGTACAAGGCAAAAGAAATTTTACCCAAAAACAAGGATGGCTTATTAATTATGAATTTTAATTTTCTGTTTACAAACAAGGTAAATAAAGAAAAATAAAAAATTAGCATCATTGAATATTCCCAAAAGTCAATAAATTTTTTTGAATAACCAGAATAGTCATAAAGCGATATCTGGGACAATAAGCAAAGGATGATTACACAATAATACTTAGTTAAATCTGTGTACTTGTTGATTATTTGATAAAATAAAATACCAGAAAAAAATAACGGCCAAAATTGTAATAGAGGGATATAATAAAACAATCTCTTAACCCAAATGTTTTCAAAATGAAAATGAATAATTAGCACAATGAAAAAGGTTAAAAGTATGCCTATTTTATTGATATGTTTTAATAGTTTAAAATGAAATAAAATTAACATAAAACCATAAAACAACAATTCTATTATCATAGTCCAATAGGAATCATCAAGGTATGGGATTTTTAAGTAAAATTGAATCATAGTCATATTACCCAAATACTCAACAATACTTACCTTACTTAAGTTTAGAGAATAAAAGCCATGTAATAACATTACCAAAAAAGTTAAAGAAACACTTGCCCAATATGTTGGATACAATCTACTTATTCTATTTATAACAAATTGACCAGATTTGTTAACGTATTTAAGACTAAGTAAAATAACAAATCCACTAATTATAAAAAACAAATCAACACCAGTTGTTCCAAGTTTAAAGCCCAATTCAGCTTGATTTTTTCCCATAGTAAAATGAAATAAAACCACCATAATTACTGCTAAACCTCTCAAGGCATCTAATTCTCTATATCTTGTTTTATTCATATATATAAAATTTACAGGTTAGCGCTGTAACATTTAATACTAATTAGAGTCTTTATAATGATTGGTTGGTTAAGAGCAACACAAATTCCAAGCGCTTGGAAGGCATGTTGCTCTTCCTTTTATATATATTATTGTTATTACAATTTTAATGCAAACTTTGATTTTTCAAGTTGAGTTTCAAATAACTCTTGGGTTAATTCTACATTCCACATTGGTATCATAACCTCTAATAATTGCTTTGCTTTTTCAGAATTAAGAATTTCTGGGAATGCCTTTTCTAAAACATTCATCATTACGTGCACAGCGGTAGAAGCACCAGGCGAAGCTCCTAAAAGACACGTTATACTTCCGTTTTTACTACTGACTACTTCTGTGCCAAATTGTAACTTTCCGCCTTCAAATTCATCCTTTTTAATAATTTGAACACGCTGACCTGCTATCAAAAGCTCCCAATCTTCACTTTTTGCATTTTTGTAAAACTTGCGTAATTCGTCCATGCGGTCTTCATGGTTCATACTTACTTGTTCTACCAAATACCTCGTTAAAGGTAAATTATGCCAAAATGCACCTAACATTGGCGACAAATTATCGAATTTAATGGACTTTACTAAATCAAAATAAGACCCTTCTTTTAAAAATTTAGGACTAAAACCTGCGAATGGACCAAAAAGTAATTCACGCTTACCATTAATATATCTTGTATCTAAATGTGGTGTAGACATTGGTGGATCGTTAGGACCAGCTTTGCTGTAGACTTTAGCGTTATGTTGGTTAATTATAGCTTCATTTTTACAAACCAACCATTCGCCACTTACCGGAAAACCGCCATAGCCTTCCTTCTCCTCTATTTCAACTTTTTGAAGCAACAATAAACTTGCACCTCCTGCACCTATAAAAACATGTTTAGATTCTATATGATGGATTGTTTTTGTTCTTAAATCTTTCAACTCAACCGTCCAATCTATATCTAAACTAGGATCTACATCTTGCACTTCCATATTACAATGAACAGGTGTATCATACTTAGTTTCTAAAATATGAAACAGCTGTTGCGTAAGGTTACCATAATTAACTTCTGTTCCTCTACTTATACGAGATGCAGCCATGTCTTCAATTATAGACCTATCACTGGCTATTAGAGGAAACCACGACTTCATTTTTTCAACATCTCTTGTAAACTCTATGATATCAAATAAATAGTGCGCTTTAAAGGCTTTATAGCGTGCTTCTAAATAATCTGAATTTTCCTTACCGGTAACCCAACTATGGTGTGGTACATTTTTAATAAAACCTTCAGGATTCTCTATTAATCCTTCATTCACTAAATATGTCCAAAATTGTTTTGAGACTTCAAATTGTTTACAAATTTCAACGGCTTTTTTTATTGAAATTGCTCCATTATCATCTTGTGGACAATAATTCAACTCACACAAAGCCGAATGGCCAGTACCTGCATTATTCCAAGCAGCAGAACTTTCTTGTGCAACGTTATTCAACCGCTCAACAATTAGTACTTTTAATTCTGGTTGCAATATTTTGGTAATTAATGCTAAGGTAGCACTCATTATGCCACCTCCTACACAAATTAAATCGTATTCGATATTTGCATTTATTTTTTTAGTCATCTCTATTTAATTAGTGTCTCAATATAATAAAGGAATTCTAGAGATGTTATTATTTATAATGAAAACAGTTTAAATTATATGTTATTAGGAGTAATCAATGAAAAATTTAAAATAATCTTTTAAAGTCTAAAAACTTTAGATGTTAATAATCATTTACTTAGAAATATGAATAAAAATATTCGACGAACGGTAAAATTATTTTCTAAAATTTTGGCTTTTTGTCGGATAAATCACTAACTTTGTCGAGCTATTTAATTCGAACGTTACCTTTTGAGACATTTTTTTTGTTGTGTTTCCATGAGATTTTCACATGGTAAGCACTACAGTTAATTTTAAATCGAGAGCCCTAACTTTTATGATAGAATTAAACAGATTCATTGATCACACACTTCTTAGCGCTTCAGCTACAGAAGCCGACGTCCTTAAACTTTGTGACGACGCTTTAAAGTACAATTTTTATTCAGTTTGTGTTAATAGTAGCTATGTAGCACTTGCAAAACAAGCATTAAGTAGATCAGACGTAAAAGTTTGTACTGTTGTTGGTTTTCCTCTTGGTGCAATGTCTACTGAAGCTAAGATTTTTGAAGCCAAAAACGCTATTAATCAAGGTGCTTCAGAAATTGATCTTGTAATGAATATTGGACGTCTTAAAAGCAAAAATTACCTTGCTGTTCTTAAAGACATTAGCAAAGTGAAACAAGCTATAGGACTTACAACACTAAAAGTCATATTAGAAATAAGCGAACTTTCTAAAAATGAAATTGTAAAAGCTTGTGAAATATGTATGGATGCAAAGGCAGACTATGTTAAGACATCTACAGGTTTTTCTAAAAGTGGTGCAACATTGACAGCTGTTAAAATTATGAAAAAAACAGTAAGAGGTCAATTACAAATAAAAGCCTCTGGCGGAATTAGCGATACTGAAACTGCCCTTAAATATATTGAGGTTGGTGTCTCTAGAATTGGAGCCTCTGGTGGTGTTGAAATGATGAATAATCAATTAACTAACTCTTCTTATTAATTGCTACACTTTGCGTAACTTTGTTTTATGAGTGTACATATTGAGGCTAAAAAAGGCGAAATTGCTGAAACTATTTTACTACCAGGAGATCCATTAAGAGCTAAATGGATTGCTGAGACATTTTTTGAAAACCCTGTTTGCTTTAACAAAGTTAGAGGAATGCTTGGTTACACAGGTACCTATAAAGGAAAACGAATTTCTACTATGGGAACAGGAATGGGTGTTCCTAGTATTTCCATATATGCAAATGAATTAATTTCAGAGTATGGTGTAAAGAACTTAATTAGAGTTGGAAGTGCCGGATCTTACAGAGAAGATGTAAAACTTAGAGATATTGTTTTGGCTATGTCTGCTTCTTCTACTTCTGGTGTTAATAATTTACGCTTTGGTGGTGCAGATTATGCACCTACAGCAGATTTTGGATTATTTATAAAGGCTGTAGAAGCAGCACGCGCAAAAAATATAGAAATTAAAGCGGGTAATGTTTTATCTTCAGATGAGTTTTACCAAGATGATAAAGAATCATTTAAAAAGTGGTCTAAATTCGGAGTTCTTTGTGTAGAAATGGAAGCTGCTGGTTTATATACAATAGCTGCAAAACATAACGCAAATGCTTTAGCTGTTTTAACAATTTCAGATTCATTAGTATCAAATGAAACTACAACGAGTAAAGAACGTGAAACTACGTTTAGAGATATGATTGAGGTAGCTTTAGAATTGGCGTAGATTATAAATTAAGTTCTTGCTACCAAATCTAAGTGTAAAACTTATAAATTATCATTCAATTTTTATTCATTAATTTAGTCGATATTTATACAATAATACTTAATATGATTTCTCTTATTTAATATGAAAAATTTAATATTTATACTACTCATTACTTTTATCTTATTTCCATCTTGCAAAGAAGAGACTAACAAACAAGATGCAAATGTCATCGCTACATATTATTTAATTAGGCACGCTGAGAAAGATAGAGGCGATAAAAATAATAGAGATCCACACTTAACTTCTTTTGGTCGTCAACGTGCTGAAAATTGGAAAAAACATTTTAAAGGCATTGATTTTGATGCCGTCTATTCTACTAATTACAACAGAACTAAAGAAACTGCTACTCCAACTGCCAATGCCAACGACTTAGTGCTTAATTATTATAATCCTTCAGAATATAAGATTGAAGAATTTATTGAAAGAACAAAAGGACAAACCGTATTAATTGTTGGTCATAGTAACACAACGCCAAAATTTGTTAACGCTTTAATAGATGAAGATAAATACGATGATATTGACGACCATAATAACGCCAACTTATACAAAGTAGAATTTACAAAAGATGGCAAAATATCAGAATTATCAGTTGTTAATTAACTGTACTTCTACATTCTCTAATTCAATTTTAGATAATAGTTCTAATTGATTATTTTCAAAGGCTTTACCTAAATTTTCAAGCTTAAAATTCGTGTCTTTCGTTTTATAATTATTGTAATCTACAAAACGTAAACCATTTACGTAACGCTCATTATAGGCTTCCCTAAAACGCATTCCTACGCCAGATTCCTCGTTATATGAATAACCTAAATAATCTAATTTAAAACTCTGCTTATCAAGCCAATACACAAACACATCTTCAAAGTCTTCTCCTCCTCCATTTTCGTTAAATGTAACTTTTATTTTGTAATATTCGTTTCCCTTTATTTGTTCATCTGCTAATAACATTTTGTTTACCGCCTCGTCATTTAAACCATGTGGTAGAACAGAAAAATAATGAACAGAATTTACAGAGGCTGCATAGTTTTTTGCAATAGAATCTTCAAGCTTAACGAAGTCTATATTATCATAACGTTCAAAACCTACATTACTTAACATATCAAAAATAGAATCGTTATCCTTTACTAAAATTCTAACTAAAAGAAACTCATGGTTTTTACGAAGGGCTTGGTAATACACATCTCTAAATTCGAATTTTAAACTCGATTGTTTAAACTTTTCGCCACCAGAAATTTCAATTGATTTATTGATAATATCATCTGCTGTCAACTTTGTTTTACGCACTTCAGTATTAGATATGTTTTCAGTAGTTTTTTCATTTTTACAGCTAAAACAGACGGCAATTAATAGTAATAATATGTAATTTTTCATAGGTTATCTATTTTCTAAAAAGAAAGTCGTAAAGCTAAAGATTAGATTACAATATTGTAAGGCATTAACATATTCTTAATTGATAAAAACAAATCAGGCTTTAAACTTTTACACTTTTCACTAAAAACCTATCTTTGCCAACCATGCAAAACAAGGTCAACATACTAAATAAGAAAGCAAAATTTCAGTACGAAATATTAGATAAATATACGGCTGGTATTGTACTTACAGGCACAGAGATTAAATCTATTAGAGCCAGCAAGGCTTCTATCGCTGAAAGCTTTTGTGAGTTTAACGAGCGTGGCGAGCTTTTTGTTATAAATATGACTGTTGAGGAATACGCTTATGGTAATTACTATAACCATAGACCAAAGGCAGAGCGCAAACTACTTCTTAATAAAAAAGAGCTTAAAAAACTTAAAAAGGAAATTGACGTTAAAGGAAATGCTATTATTCCTTTAAAACTTTTTGTTGATGATAGAGGTTATGCCAAAATGATTATTGGCTTAGGAAAAGGTAAAAAACTATACGATAAGCGCGAAACTATAAAAGATCGCGACAACAAGCGTAATTTAGACCGTATTAAGAAAGATTTCCGATAACTTTAAGATTCCTATAACTTTTTCGTTTTATTTATTAGTCTAAGTTTGAGAACAGTATATTTTTTTCTATACTGAAAGCAACCTTTTATAATAAAATGACGTCTTTATTTATAAAGGGCATAAAGTTTGTGCTATAAAAACAATCTTAAAACCATTACCTAATCATCAATCAATTAGTCTATGCAAAAAAATTTACTCTTCATCTTTCTAATCGCGATCAGTTCTTCAATTTCGGCACAAATCACCGGAAACATAACAGACCAAAATAATAACCCGCTTCCCTTTGTAAATATCTTAATAGAGAACACTTACAAAGGGACAACAAGCAATGACGATGGTTATTACGAACTCAACATCTCACAACCCAAAGACTATGTTATTATATATAGTTATTTGGGTTATAAAACAATAAAAAAATCAGTATCAATTTCTAAATTTCCGTATCAATTAGATATTGTATTAGAAGAAGAATCTGTTTCTCTTGGTGAAGTTTTGGTTGATGCTACCAATGATCCTGCAAATGCTATAATGCGACAAGCGATTGCGCAACGACAAGCAAATCTCGATAAAATAGAATCCTTTAAAGCCGATTTTTACTCTAGAGGTTTAATTAAAATTAAAGATGCTCCTGAGAAAATAATGGGTCAAGAAGTTGGCGATTTAGGTGGCGGATTAGATTCTACACGAAGTGGAATTATCTATTTATCTGAAACTATATCAAAAATTCAATTTTTAAGTCCAGGTAAACTAAAAGAACGAATAACGGCTTCAAAAATCAGTGGAAATAGTAATGGTTTTAGTTTTAACACAGCATTAGAAGTTGATTTTAATTTCTACAATAACACTATTAATTTTGGTAACGAAATTATATCTCCAATAGCCAACAATGCCTTTAGTTACTACAAGTACAAACTAGATGGTGTTTTTTACGACGACAGAGGCAACCTCATTAATAAAGTCAAAGTAACACCCAAACGTAAAAACGACCCTGTTTTTGCTGGCTTTATATATATTATTGAAGACCAATGGGATATTTATGCTTTAGAACTAGATATTACAGGTGTACAGGCAAGGATTCCGGCTGTAGATGTGATTTCTTTACAGCAAAGTTTCTCCTATTCTGAAAGCAATGATATTTGGGCAAGAATATCGCAAAGTATCGATTTTAAGTATGGTTTATTTGGCATTAAAGGCGATGGACGTTTTACGGCAGTTTATAGTAATTACGAATTCAATACCTCTTTAACTCGAAAAGATTTTAATAAAGAAATTGTGTCTTTTGAAGATGAAGCCAACAAAAAAGATTCTATTTTCTGGAATAAAATTAGACCTGTTCCACTAACCTCAGAAGAACGCACAGATTACGTCACTAAAGATAGTATACAAATTGTAAGAGAATCTAAACCATACTTAGACTCTATTGATGCCGTAAAGAACAAATTTAAACTCGGAAACATTTTAGGTTACACTTATCAAAATTCATATAAAGACTACCGACTAGGATTTGACATTCCTCCTACTTCAACACAATTTAATACGGTTCAAGGATACACCATTGGTGCAAACGTTTTCTACACAAAAGGGTTTGACGACTATAATCGCTACATAAGTGTTAATGGCGATTTACAATATGGATTTTCAGACGATAGATTGCGCGCCACAGGAGCAATTACATACAAATTTAATAATACCAGTTATCCATTTTTAACATTATCTGGAGGGGTCACTACATCTCAATTTAATCCTTCAAACCCAATTACACCTTTAATTAATGGCGTAAGTTCTTTGTTTTTTGAAGATAATTATATGAAGTTATATGATAAAAGCCATTTGTCTTTAAACTATTCCGAAGAACTTTTCAACGGTTTTAGATTATATGCTGGCATAAGTTATCAGAGACGAAAAGCATTATTTAATACTACAGATCAAGTTTTTATTAATGATGATAATGATGCTTACACAAGTAATAATCCGTTAAATGAATTAGCGTATGGCATTGCACCTTTTCAAACGCATAACATCTTAAAAGGTTCAATAAATGCGCGCATTAACTTCGGACAAGAATACATGAGTTATCCAGATGCTAAATACAATGTTGGTAACGATAATTACCCAACGCTGTATTTAGGTTACGAAAAAGGATTTGGAGCAACCAACAGCAACTATAACTTTGACCAAATAAAAATACGTTTAGCACAATCTTTCAATGTAAAAGATAAGGGTAGATTTAGTTATAACCTTAAAGCCGGAAAATTCTTTAATGGAGACGATATCGCTTTTGTAGATTACCAACATTTTAATGGCAACCTTACACATGTGAGTACAGAAGGTAATTACACCAATGTATTCAATAATTTAGATTATTATGGCGCAAGTACAAACGATTCTTATTTTGAAGCACATGCAGAACACGATTTTAATGGCTTTATACTCGGAAAAGTGCCTTTATTAAACAAACTGAATTTTAATTTAGTGGTTGGAGCACACCTATTGGCACAGCCAGATTTTAAACCTTACCAAGAATATTCTATTGGTTTAGATAATATTGGTTGGGGAAAATGGCGTTTCTTAAGGGTCGATTATTTGCGTTCTTACCAAAACGGATTTATAAGTGATGCGGTTGTATTTGGTTTAAAATTCTTTTAAGTTTATAGTTCAAAATTTATAATGAAATTTTTCAAATCATCTTTATTATTATTGTTAACTTTAGGAGTAACGATTAGCTATGCTCAAGACACAATACAAATGCAAACACCTATAAATGCAAATAAGCTTTTTAAAGCCTTTATTGAAAAAGAAAAATTTATTAGTGAAAACACATATCCAGGAATTTCAGATGAAAAACTGAAACCAATCCTAACTGAAAAAATCAATGAGGTTGCCTCTGAATTCAGGAAAGTTTCGGAATTTGAAGCACCAACAAATATTGACTATTTAAAGGTTATAAAAAATGGTCTTTCAAAATTTCCTGAATTAGAATTAGGTTTTGATTCTGAAGATAGAGAACGCATCTGTCTGTATTTTGAAGAATTAATGGATATTGTGAACTTAGAAAGTTCAAATGGATTAATAAATAAATTCTATTATGGCTTTGACCCTAACGATTTTATTAAAAAAGATTAATTATGAAAAATTGTTTTATACTTTTCTTAGTGGTATTTACTCTTAATGTTTCTGCACAAGAAGAAAAAAAAGACTACACTAATAACGTTGCTACTTTAGATAGCACAATTGCCACATTATACTCCGTAATATCAGGCGATAAAGGGGTTAAACGCGATTGGGATTTATTTAAACACCTCTTTCAGAAAGATGCAAAACTCATCGCTACAAACAAAAATAAAAAAGGCGAAAACGTGGTACGCTATATGTCTCCTGACGATTATATTTCTACGGCTGGAAATTGGTTAGTAGAAAACGGTTTTCACGAGGTAGAAATCAGTAGAAAAACGCAAACCTTTGGAAATATTGCTCACGTTTTTACAACCTATGAAGCTTTTAACAGTAAGGATGACGAAACACCTTTTATGAGAGGTATTAATAGTGTTCAGTTATTTAACGACGGTAAACGTTGGTGGATTATTAATATTTATTGGACACAAGAATCTGAAGAAAACCCAATTCCTGAGAAATATTTACCAAAAGAATAAGGTTATGAAAGTAAAAGTTTATCTATTGTTATTTTTAGCTTTTGGATACTCGTATTCACAAGATGATGTTAATGCTGAAGAAATATTTAACAAAGAGAACAAGGATCTTGAACTAATAAATGAAGTTTTATCTCATAAAATAGATTCAATTAATCAATTTATTACAAATTCAGAATTAAGAATTAAACTTAATTCTGAATTAAATACAATAGCCTCAATTAAAAGAGTATATTCAACTGGTCTCGACTTAATAACAGAAAATAACACTAAGGAACTAGAAAAAAGGATTGAATTTATAGCGAGATACTTTTTTAGCAAGGAAAAATACTATTTATTTAACTTTTCCAGAGGTTTAGGTTCAAGATATGGAGTGGAACATGATTTCAAATACGATAAGCCAATTATTTTTTTAACCATTTCAAGCGGTTGTATTATTACAAATATTCACAAGAGAGAAGAACAAATCTTAGGTATATTCAACCGTAAAATGAATGAGTTATTATCTGAAATCTGAACAACTATTGATTCCACAATTCTAGAGAATATTAAGAGAAATGCAGAAAATTTCTATCAAAACAAAAATAGCTACATCTTACTTTTGTCGTAAAATTAATAAATACATTGTTCTTGCTTGATTTATCTTAATTCTTATCCTCTAACATAGGCACAAATCTAAAATCACCAAATTCGTGTTTTTCAAATTCTTTTGGTCCCTTTCTAATAAACATAGTCATTACTTGTACATCATCACCAACTGGGATTACTAAACGTCCACCAATAGCCAACTGACTCAATAACGGATTAGGCACATAAGGTGCTCCTGCAGTAACAATTATACTTTGAAAAGGTGCCTCTTCAGGCATGCCTTTATAACCATCACCAAAGATGAGACTTTTAGCTCTATAACCTATTTTGGGTAAAAATTTAGAGGTCTTCTTAAATAGTTCTTGCTGACGCTCTATACTATACACTTTGGCACCTAATTCTAATAAAACCGCAGTTTGGTAACCACTACCTGTTCCTATCTCTAAGACTTTATCACCTGGCTTTACTTGTAATAATTCAGATTGAAACGCTACAGTGTAAGGCTGCGAAATAGTTTGATCTGCAGCAATAGGAAATGCTTTATCTTGATAAGCATGATCTATAAAACCAGAATCCATAAACAAATGTCTAGGAATTTTATTTATTGCCTTTAAAACGTTTTGGTCTTTTATTCCCTTTTTCACAAGTGTATCAACAAGTTGTTGACGCATTCCTTGATGCTTAAATGTATCTTTCAAAATGTAGTTTAGTTTACGCTAAATTAATTTAAAGAAGGAGAATTTCAAAGAAAGAATTCATTCAAAATTTAATTAGTGATTTCTCAGTATTTTCCATTTTCTTTTTTCAATTTCTGAACGAAAACGACTATTTTTGTTAAAAACTGAATATATGCTAAAAGTTGGAGTTCTTGGTGCTGGTCACCTTGGAAAAATACATTTAAGGTTACTCAATCAATCTAATAAATACGATTTGGTCGGTTTTTACGATGCAGATCCCGAAAATGCTAAACGTGTTGTTGAAGAATTTGGGTATAAATACTATGATTCTATAGATGATTTAATTGATGCTGTAGATGTTGTAGATATTGTAACTCCTACACTCTCTCATTACGATTGCGCCAAGCAAGCCATTAAGAAAGGAAAACATGTTTTTATTGAAAAGCCTATTACCAATACCGTAGAAGAAGCTGAAACCATAAGAACTTTAGTGGCTGAACATGGTGTTAAAGGACAAGTTGGTCATGTAGAGCGATTTAATCCTGCATTTATAGGTGTAAAGGATCAGATTGTAAACCCAATGTTTATTGAATGTCACAGATTAGCTGAATTTAATCCTCGTGGTACAGATGTGCCTGTGGTTTTAGATTTAATGATTCACGATATTGATATTATTCTTTCTGTAGTGCAATCACCTGTGAAACATATTTCTGCGAGTGGAGTTTCTGTGGTAAGTGAAACACCAGATATTGCAAATGCTCGTATTGAATTTAAAAATGGTTGTGTAGCGAATCTTACTGCAAGTAGAATTTCACTAAAAAACATGCGAAAAACGCGTTTCTTTCAAAAAGATGCTTACATCTCTGTAGACTTTTTAGAGAAGAAATGTGAAGTAGTAAAAATGAAAGATGCACCAGATAATCCTGGAGATTTTGATATGATTCTTCAGAACGCAGAAGGCATCAAGAAACAAATCTATTTTGACAATCCAGAAATAGCAAATAACAACGCTATTTTAGATGAGCTAGAAACCTTTGCTGATGCTATTAATAACAACACTAAACCTATCGTAACACTCCACGATGGCACTGAAGCATTACGTGTTGCTAACATGATAATTAATCAGTTTTAATAGCCCTTCCCAGAAGGAAGGGAACACGGTTCCGGTTAGAGTTTAAAATTAGAAACCTTAAAATTAGTATTAACATAAACGCTTCAGTTTTCTCCTATGGGGAATTAAGGGGCTTTTCTTATTCCGCCCGAGTAAGAGTTCCTTCCCTTTGGGAAGGTTAGGATGGGCTTTTATAAAAATGAAAAATATCGCAGTTATAGGTGCAGGAACCATGGGAAATGGTATTGCACACACATTCGCTCAATCCGGATTTAATGTTCAACTTATAGATATTAGCGAAGCATCTTTAAAACGAGGCATGGATACCATTTCTAGAAATTTAGATAGAATGGTCGCTAAAGAAAAAATTAGCGAAGCAGATAAAGCCAATACTTTAGGCAACATAACAACGTTTACAAATACAGAAGATGGTGTTAAAAATGTAGATTTAGTTGTTGAAGCTGCAACTGAAAACTTAGATTTAAAACTGAAAATTTTTAAGCAATTAGATGCCGTTTGCGATGAAAATACAATTCTCGCCACAAATACATCTTCTATTTCTATTACACAAATTGCTGCAGTAACGTCTAGACCAGAAAAGGTTATTGGCATGCACTTTATGAATCCTGTGCCAATTATGAAATTGGTCGAAATTATTAGAGGCTATAACACAAGTGATAACGTGACTTCTACAATCATGGAATTATCTAAAACATTAGGTAAAGTACCAACAGAAGTTAACGATTATCCTGGTTTTGTGGCCAACCGTATTTTAATGCCAATGATTAATGAATCCATCGAAACCTTATATAATGGTGTTGCTGGTGTTGCCGAAATTGATACGGTTATGAAATTAGGAATGGCACACCCAATGGGTCCATTACAACTGGCCGATTTTATTGGTTTAGATGTTTGTTTATCTATACTGAATGTGATGTACGATGGTTTTAAAAATCCTAAATATGCACCATGTCCTCTATTAGTAAATATGGTTATGGCTGGAAAATTAGGCGTGAAATCTGGAGAAGGCTTTTATGATTATTCTGAAAGTCGAAAGGCTGAGAAAATTTCGAAGCAGTTTTCTAAGTAAACAGTCGCAATCTCAGTTTTCAGACTTACTCATAACCAAGACTGAAAACTGAGACTGAAAACTTAAAAATATGCCAAAAATAATCCCGTTTAAAGCTGTAAAACCAACCAGAGCTATCGTTGGTCTGGTTGCCTCACGTCCTTATCAAAGTTATACTTTAGATGAACGCGAATCGCGTATGGCTTATAATCCATACAGTTTTCTTCATGTTATTAATCCTGGTTACAAATATGCACAAGAAGTGACTGGCCAAGAACGCTATAAACTTGTAAGAAATAGATATTTAGAATTTAAGGAAGATGGTGTTTTTGTTCAAGATGAAAAGCCATCATTTTACGTCTATAAAATTGTAAATAGACAAGGACAAGAATTCTGTGGCATTATCGCTGCAACAAGTGCTGAGGATTATGAGAAAAACATCATTAAAAAGCACGAAGACACCATTGCACAACGCGAAGAAACCTTTAAAAGTTATTTACAAAATGTTGGTTTTAACGCTGAGCCTGTTCTACTTACCTATCCTGATAATTCCGTTATTGCAGAGATTATAAACGAAACTCAAAAAACACATGCGGAATTTGAGTTTACTATGACGTATAGAGACACACACTATTTATGGAAGGTAGATGATGAGGACACTATTGCTACAATTCAAAAAGAGTTTAGTAAAATGGAAACGGTTTATATTGCAGATGGGCATCATAGGTCGTCATCTTCTTATTTACTCTATAAGGATGAAAAAGCGAAAAACCCTAACCATAATGGAAGTGAATCTTATAATTATTTTATGTCTTATTTAATTCCAGAATCGGATTTAGTGATTCATGAATTTAATCGACTCATCAAAGATTTAAACGGCTTATCGAAAGAAGAGTTTTTAATAAAATTAGATGCTTTTTATCGTATTGAAAACAGAGGTATAATGCCCTATAATCCATCAAAACCACATCATTTTAGTATGTATTTAGATGGCGAATTTTATTCACTATATTTAAGAAAAACAAGCTACGACTTTAAAACAGCATTAGATAAATTAGATGCACAATTATTGTACAAAACCATATTGCAACCTATTTTAGGTATTGAAGATTTACGCCACGATAATCGCATTTCTTACGTTAACGGTAAACACGAAATGATTACAATTAAAAGTAGCGTAGATAGTGGCGAATTTAAAGTTGGTTTTGGTATGTGTCCTTCAAACGTTGAGCAAATGAAACAAATTGCAGACGAAGGTTTAACCATGCCGCCAAAAAGCACTTATATTTTACCTAAATTACGAAGTGCTATTACTATTTATGAATATTAATTAGTTTTACCTTTAGTTCCCGTTTTAAAATTATAACCAAATCATTCAGATTAATGAGTATTAAGCAAAACCTTCAACATATAAAATCTACATTGCCAGAACACGTAACCTTGGTTGCTGTTTCTAAAACTAAACCTGTTTCGGACTTAATGGAAGCTTATAATGCTGGTCAGCGCATCTTTGGAGAAAACAAAATCCAAGAAATGGCAGACAAACATGCTGAAATGCCAAAAGATATTGAATGGCACATGATTGGACATGTACAGCGAAATAAGGTAAAATACATGGCTAATTTTGTAAGTTTAATACATGGTGTGGACAGTTTCAAACTATTACAAGAAATAAACAAGCAGGCAAAAAAATACGATAGAACCATAGATTGTTTACTTCAAATTAAAATTGCTGAAGAAGACAGTAAGTTTGGGATGTCTGTAAATGATGCTTCTACCCTACTGCAATCTGATGAATTTTCAGAATTAAAAAACATAAAAGTAGTTGGCTTAATGGGAATGGCTACTTTTACAGATAATATGAAACAAGTTGAACAAGAATTTAATTTTCTAAACAGCACGTTTTCAGACCTTAAAAATTCTAATCCTGATTTAGAAATCAAAAGCATGGGAATGAGTGGCGATTATCAACTTGCAATTAACTGCGGAAGTACTATGATTCGCGTAGGAAGTAGTATATTTGGAGTAAGAAATTACAATAAATAATCACGGTCGTTGCCTCAATTTTATTACCTTCGACATCAGACCCAAATAACCTAACATTATATACGCAATATTAGACATAGAAACCACTGGTGGAAAGTTCAATGAAGAAGGAATTACAGAGATTGCTATCTATCAATTTGATGGTCATAAAATAACAGATCAATTTATTTCATTAGTAAATCCTCAACGCGAAATTCAGCCCTTTGTGGTTAATCTTACTGGCATCAATTCTAACATGCTTAGAAATGCACCTAAGTTTTATGAAGTAGCAAAACGTATAGTTGAAATCACTGAAGATTGTATACTAGTTGCTCATAATTCTTCCTTTGATTATAGAATTTTAAAAACAGAATTTAAACGTCTCGGTTTTCCATACAAACGAAAAACCCTTTGTACAGTTGAGTTATCTAAACAGTTGATACCTGATATGGAATCTTACAGTTTAGGTAAATTAACCAGAGCTCTTGGCATACCAATGAGTGATAGGCATAGAGCGAGTGGAGATGCTTTAGCCACTGTAAAGTTATTTAAAATGTTACTAGACAAAGATCTTGATAAAAACATTTTAAAAGATGCCGTTAAAATTGAGCAAAAATCTAAAATAGCACCAAAGCTCACTACTATTATAGATGAACTACCTGCAGATACAGGTGTCTACTATATACATAACAGTGAGGGCGAAATTATTTATATAGGAAAAAGTAAAAATATTAGAAAGCGAATAATTCAACATTTTACAGGTACGAATTCTAAATCGAAAAAAATTCAAAAATTAGTGCATACAGTAACTTTTGAAAAAACCGGAAGTGAACTCGCTGCATTATTAAAAGAAAGTGCAGAAATTAAAAAGAACAAACCAATTTTTAATAGAGCTCTCCGTCGAAGTATTTTTACACATGCCCTTTATAGTTTTACAGATAGTAAAGGCTATATTAATCTGCACATAGATAAATCTGATAGAGAAGATCTACCTATCACAACCTTTAGTACTAGAGCAAGTGGAAAACACTTTTTATTTAAAGCTGTTGAAGATTTTAATCTATGCCAAAAACTTACCGGATTATACAATACCAAAACCAGTTGTTTTAAATACGAAGTAAAAGAATGTGAAGGTGCATGCATCAATGAAGAACCACCTATGGAGTATAACAAACGTATAGAACAACTAAAGGAAAAATACAGTTACGACAATAAGAATATGCTAATTGTAGATAAAGGCAGAGAAATCAGTGAAAAAGTGGTGTTTTTAATTGAAAATGGGATATTTAGAGGTATGGGATACTTTGATCTCAACCTACAGATTAATAATAGAAAAATTTTGAAATCTGTGATTACACCAATGACAAATGATAGAGACTCTCAGCATATTATTCAAAGTTTTATAAGACGAAATAAACGTTTAAAAATTATAGATTTAAATAATAGTTAATGAAATACAGCATCTTAATTGTAGTATTAGTTACTACACTTTTTAGTTTCTCTCAAACCTACAACACTGAAATGTCAGTGAGCAAAAGTGAATTAGAACACACATCTTACGAGAAAGATTCTACCGCAAATGCCCTAGTAATTTATGATTATGGTAATAGTTTTGTAAATAAAAAAACATTCTGGCTTAACGTTGAAGTAAAACAGAAAATTAAAATTTTACGTCCAGAAGGTATAGATCGTGGTGAATTTGAAATTAAACTCTACAAAAATAAAAGTACTGAAGAAAAAATTGATGATATTAAAGGGATCACTTACAATTTAAAAAACGGTAAAATAGTTAAATCTCAACTTACCGAGAAGGCCATTTTTAGAGAAGAAAACGAACATTATACTTTAGTGAAATTTGTATTACCAAATGTAAAAGTAGGTAGCGTGATAACGGTTAGCTATGAAAAGCGATCACGTTTTATGTATAAATTTCATCCTTGGTATTTTCAAGGTCAAGATCCAGTATTATATAGTGAGTATAATGCTAGTATTCCTGGAAATTACATCTATCACATAAAATTAGTAGGAAGTATTCCTTTTGATACATTTGAAAATGATTTAGTGAAAAATTGCTTGGAAACAGGTGGTGGTGCAAGTGCGGATTGTGGTGTTTCAAAATATGTAATGAAAAATATTCCAGCGTACAAATCTGAGGATTATACAACGACATCATTAAATTATACCTCACGAGTGGAATATGAATTAAGTGTCTTTAATGGTTTTGATGGTAGAGTTGATAAAATTACTAAAACATGGAAGGATGCAGATCACGAATTAAAAGCAGATGCTGACTTTGGTAAACAACTCAGTAAAAAAAGCATAGCAAAAGATGTACTACCAGAATCGATTACTTCAATTGAAGATCAACTAGAAAAAACAAAAGCGATACATCAATTTGTGGTTAATAACTATACATGGAATGGAAAATCTGAGCGTTATGACGTTTCAGTTAAAAACCTATTAAAAGAAAAAGCAGGCAGTGTTTTTGAAATTAATTTGTTGCTAGAAAATCTTTTAGCCAATGAAGGCATAACCGTTTTTCCTGTTTTAATGTCTACTAGAGGAAATGGTTTCGCTACAAAAATTTATCCAGTGCTTTCTGATTTTAACCATGTTATAATTAAAGCTATTATTGATGATAAAAGTTACTATTTAGATGCTACCGACAAATACCATGCTTTTGGAGAATTACCTTTTAGAACCCTCAACCAATATGGAAGACTTATAGATTTTGATAAGGGAAGTTACTGGGAAGATATTGTAGTAAAAGATTTTTCATCGCGAACTCATAGAATCGAATTATCATCGTTCACAGATGATGAATTTCAAGGTACTTTACAAAGTAGATATAGTGGTTACCACTCTCATTTACCAAAAAGACAGTATGACGAAAGCAACTTGAGTTATTTTGAAAACAAGATTAATAATTATGATGAAATAATTATTGAGGATCATAAAGTTATTGATTTTGACAAGTCTAAACCAAACTTCACTGAGAAATTAGAAATCGCTATTGAACCAGAATTTATAGGAAACAAAATTTATCTTAACCCATTTTTAATAAAGTTTTTTGATGAAAATCCTTTTAAGCTTCAAGAGCGTACCTATCCTATTGATTTTGGGTACAAGGACATCTATAATTATTCTATGCAGATTAATCTTGACGAAAACATAAAGGTTTTAGAATTTCCAAAAATGGTAAATTATTCCTTGCCAAATCAAGCAGGAAACGTCATATATAATTCTGAATTAAAAGATAATTCGCTCATTATATTTTTCAAGGTTAAATTTAACTTACCTATTTATTCGCCAGAATATTATCCGTATTTAAAGTTATTTATGGATAAGGTTGTAGAACTTCAAAATAATTCAGTCATTGTCTTAGAAAAGCAATAGTTTTACTTTTTGTACTTTTAAACTATGGAAGTGAACAATAAACATAATTGGAAATCTAAACTGCATGAAGTAATTTATGAAGCAGATACGCCTTCTGGTAAGTTATTTGATGTGCTGCTTCTGATATTCATTTTAGTAAGTATTGTTCTGGTAATGCTAGAAAGTGTTACTAGTATTGATAATAAATACCATGATTTACTTTACATATGTGAGTGGATTGTTACAATTTTGTTTTCCATAGAATATATATTACGAGTTATAACTGTTAGAAAACCATTCAAATATATATTCAGCTTTTTTGGTATTGTTGACTTTCTTTCTACCATACCAATGTATCTTACCTTTCTATTTGGTGGCGCTCAAGCATTAGTTACTTTACGCGCATTACGTCTTCTTAGAGTTTTTAGAATCCTAAAATTAGCCAGATATTTAGGTGCTTCTAACCAATTAAAAGATTCTATCATAGCTAGCAGAGTAAAAATTCTTGTTTTTCTATTTGCTGTCATGGTTTCATCCGTAGTATTTGGTACTATAATGTATTTGGTAGAAGGCGAGGCTAATGGTTTTACAAATATCCCAAAAAGTGTGTATTGGTGTATTGTAACACTAACAACTGTAGGTTTTGGTGATATCGCTCCACAAACACCTTTAGGTCAGTTTATTACTACCATAATTATGATTTTAGGATATGGAATTATAGCCGTACCCACAGGTATTGTTTCTGCAGAGTATGCAAAAAGTAGTTTAAAGGAAGATAATGATAAAGCTATACCTGTAAATATTGAACCTAAAGTACATTTAAACTCACAATGTTGCATTAATTGTTTATCTCAAAAACATCAAGATGATGCAGAATATTGTCATAAATGCGGCTGTAAATTAAATCATGACTAAACTTTTAATTTCAATAGTTGGCCCAACAGCAATAGGTAAAACGGCCTTAAGTATAAAATTAGCGAATCATTTTAATACAGAAATAATTTCGGCGGACTCTCGCCAGTTTTTTAAAGAAATGGCCATAGGAACGGCTGTTCCTTTTGATGATGAATTAGACGCTGCTCAGCACCATTTTATTCAAAACAAATCTATTCTAAACAATTATAACGTAGGCGATTTTGAACGTGATGCTATAGCTAAACTAAAAGAGCTTCATCAAAAACACAAAACTGTTATAATGGTTGGAGGATCTGGATTATATGTAAAAGCCGTTACAAAAGGCTTAGATTATTTTCCTGAGGTTGATGCCAGTATTAGAGAGAATCTTAATCTTCAACTTGAAGAAAAAGGGCTACCACATTTACAAGACCAATTAAAAACGTTAGATACGGAAGCCTATAATACAATCGCAATTGACAACCCAAAACGTGTAATTAGAGCACTAGAAATTTGTTTAGGTACTGACAAACCTTACTCTTCATTTCTTACTAACCCTGAAAAAAATAGAGCATTTAAAACTATAAGCATAGGACTTAACGCAGAACGTAATATAATTTACGATAGAATAAATCAACGTGTTGACTTAATGATTAAAAATGGGTTATTAGATGAAGTAAAATCTTTATTACCACATAAAGAGCTCAATGCATTAAATACAGTCGGCTATAAAGAGTTATTTAACTATTTTGAAGGGGATTGGACTTTAGATTTAGCCGTATCAGAAATTAAAAAGAATACTAGACGTTTCGCTAAACGTCAACTCACTTGGTTCAGAAAAGATGAGAATACAAAATGGTTTGATTATAAGACTAACGTCAGCGAGATTATTGATTATATAGTCGCTAATAGCTAATAGTCAATTCTAACTGCTGCTCAAATTATGATTTAATATACTTTTCTTTACTAAGTCGTTGTCCCAAAATTGTAAAGCAAATAATCCCTAAACCGTCTGCTATTAAATCTGATATATCTAAAGTCCTATTAGGAAAAAACGTTTGGCTAAGTTCTTCTAATAGTACCAAAGCAGATACTATTACAGAACCCAATGGCAACTGCATCCAAAGTTTAATTTCTTTAAATTTCAACGTGATGTTTACCACCAAAGTTAAAATGCCAAAAAGAAAAAAGTGACCTATTTTATCTCCGAAGGGTATCCAATTTACGAGATCGAAAAACATATTTTTTCCTCCTGTATCTGCAGAATAGATTATCCAGCAAATAAATGCTAGAAATGTAATAGTGATTACCTTAAAGAGGTTATGCACTTATATTATAGTATTGTCGTATAAAAAAAGCCCAATTCAATGAACTGGACTTTATATCTTTTTAGCTTAAATTATTGGTTATTAATGACCAATCTAAATCCTTCACCATGTATGTTTAAAATTTCTACATTTGGATCTGGCTTTAAGTATTTACGTAATTTAGCAATATATACATCCATACTACGAGAAGTAAAATAATTATCGTCTCTCCAGATTTTTGTTAATGCTAATTCTCTCGGCATTAAATCATTTTCATGCAGTGCTAACAAACGTAGCAGCTCATTCTCTTTCGGAGATAATTTTGAAGGCTCCTCACCATCAAATTTTAAAAATCGCAATTTAGAATTAAGATCAAAACGCCCTATTTTAAATTCAAACTGTTTACTATCAGCAACTGTATCTGTTGCTTTTCGTTGCATTATTGCTTTTATTTTCATTAATAAAACTTCACTATCAAAAGGTTTATTAAGGTAATCATCTGCTCCTACTTTGTATCCTTTAAGGACATCTTCTTTCATAGCTTTTGCTGTTAAGAAGATAATAGGCACATCTGTATTTTTTTCGCGTATTTCCTTTGCTAAGGTAAATCCATCCTTATAAGGCATCATAACATCTAGAATACATAGATCATAATCATCTTTTTTGAATTTTTCAAAACCTTCCATACCATTCTTTGCATGGATGACGTCATAATCATTCATCATTAAATAATCCTTTAATACGGTTCCGAAATTTGGATCGTCTTCAACTAAGAGTATTTTTTTATTTTGTTCTTCCATAATTCTATTTTTATGATATTAATGGCATCTTTATTATAAAAGTACTGCCTTTCCCTTTTTCACTTTCTACTGATATATGACCTTGATGATCATCTACTATTCTTTTCACATAAGCTAAACCAAGCCCATGTCCTTTTACATTATGTACATTACCTGTGTGCTCTCTGTAAAATTTCTCGAACACCCGTTTTGCAACAGCTTTAGACATTCCGTTACCTTGATCTACTATTCTTGCAATAATATTATGACCAGCATTTTCCGTGTAAACGTCTATTTTTGGTGCATCATCAGAGTATTTAATTGCGTTATCTAAAATGTTCACTAACACATTTGTAAAATGCGTTTCGTTTGCTAAAACTGATGTATGCTCTGCATTTAAATGCGTTTTAACATAGCCTTGTCTATCTTCTACTATAAGTTCTACATGAGTAACAGCATCTTCTATTAAGTCGTGTAACTCGTGTCTTTCCTTACTGATATTTAATTCATTCTTTTCTAACTTAGAAATACGTAATACATTCTCTACTTGAGCATGCATTCGTTTATTCTCTTCCTTAATCATTCCTAAATAACGCAATACCTTCTCTTGGTCATTTATTATTTTAGGGTTTTTTATTGAGTCTAATGCCAAATTAATTGTTGCAATTGGTGTTTTAAACTCGTGCGTCATATTATTAATAAAGTCGGTCTTAATTTGTGATATTTGACGTTGCTTTATTAATTGGTATATGGCACTTGTGTATGCAATGATAATTATACTTGTAAATACTATCGATAGTATTATCATCCATATAATTGAGGATAATAAATACTTTTTTCTATCTGGAAACTCTACCCAAAGCGTGTAACTACTTTCTTCATTGTTATCTAAAAAAATTGGTACACCTTTATAGGCGTTAGACATTTCAAAATTTTGAGTTTGAATTTTGGTAGCCAAATCTTCGTCATATATACCAAATTCAAAATCTAAATCTATCCCTTCATCTTTTAACTCTCTATTTAAATACAACTCTACCTGATCTGTTGTAATACGTTTATAAATAGGAATCGTTTTCAACAAAGGCTTAAAAACATCCTCGTACATTTGTCTTACAACGATTGGCATAGAAGTAATTTCTCTAAGCCTTTGTATGGGCTCAACAGACTTTTTACCGTCTAGTCTTGCATTACTATAAACTTCTGTAACACGCTCGCTAGTGAGTTTACTAATATTTAAACTATCTGCATCAATTTCAAAGAACAATGAAGGAGGTACTTTATAATGTTCCTCTAAAACGGTACTTCTATTAACAATCGTAAGATCGTTAATGTCATCTTCTGTTGTTATAAAAAGCTTTCTAATTTTTACAGAATCTACTTTATTATCCTTATTTAAATATGGCTGCAGTTTAGAATATGCGTCTCTAAACTCCATTTCTTCAATAGACTTAGAAACAAGACTTAAGGATCGCTTTACACTCAAGGTAAAGTTCTTATTCTCGTTTTCTATACTATTATTAATAAAAAAAGACTGTACAAAAATTATACCGATGAGTGATAAACTCATTAAGACTATCAATAACACGAATAGCTTTTTGCTCATCAGCCAAATTTAACATTTTAACATATAGCACAAATTAGGTTTAACCTAACGTTAACAAAAGAAAGTGGATTATTTGTGCTTTATTTTTTGAAGAATTTCATTGTGAACTTTATCAGCTTGATTTTTAGCCACAAGTAAATCATTATTAACAATCACAAAATCAGATTTTTCTGCTTTTTCTTTATCAGATAATTGATTATTTATTATCGATTTTATTTTTTCTTTTGAAGTATTATCACGTTTCATAACACGCTTTATTCTTAGGTCTTCGTCAGCTATAACCGTAATAATATAATGATATTGACTTTGTAGATTATTTTCAAATATTATAGCAGCTTCTTTTATAACATAAGTTGAACTTTGTTTTTGAAGCCATCTTTTAAAATGCGATGCTACTTTTGGATGTACAATGGCATTCATTTTATCTAACAAGGCCTTATCGTTAAAAATTTTTGAAGCTAAATAGGGTCTGTTCAATTTATCATCCTTATAAGCTTCTTCTCCAAATAGTGCCACCAACTTCCGTTTAATAACCTTAGACCTGTTCATTAAAGCTTTTGCTTCATCATCAGCTATGTAAATTGGGACTCCTAAAGTTTTAAAATAATTTAGTATTGTGGTTTTACCACTTCCAATACCACCTGTTAGACCTACTACTACCATTATAATTTAATATAATCTATTCGTTTTTGTTTAATATTGACCCGCTTAACACTTAAAGGCTTCTTTACCACTTTTGGTAATAAATAATTCTGATTATTGTCTATTTCAGCAAAATCACACTCCACACTAAAGTCTTCCGTTTTAATGTTGTTATAATCTTCTAAATCGACATAATATGATACACTTACAGTCTTAGGAAAATAGTTTATAGTAATATCATTTGGCTGATTAGTTACTGTAATAGGCACCTCCTTTGTTCCTTCTGTAAATCTAGCGACTTCTCCTGTTACTAAAAGCGCTTTGGGATAGATTTCAACATTTCTTAATTGATCTATATTGAGTTTTATAGTTGTATTTATTTTGCTGTTCACATTATCCAATACCAACTTATCAGTAAATATGGCTGTTATAGAATCGACTTCAGTTGATGAGCCTACAACTTTTACACTATCTTGGCTAAACAAAAAATCTCCTTTCAAATCGTAACCAACAGCATAATTAATATTTTCTATTAATTTTATGGGTACAATTTTAGATGCCCTTTTAGAAAACGGAATTCGCAAAGTGTCTGGAATAACTGATAACAAGTTATATGAATTACCTAACTGCCCTTCAATTAAAAACTTATGTTTTTGTACATCAAAAATATATTGATTTCCTTTTAATACAACATTGTTATTAGAGTTGACAATAAGCTCTTTCGACTCATTGAAAATTAAAGGTATTAAAGAAAACCCTTTCGCTTCTACATAAGCATCAACATAATTTGAAGAATCATTTTCTATAATAATCTCATCTTCTACGTTGATTAGTTTAACTTTTAATTTTATGGTTTGCTTGTAGTCATTAGATAATTTAGAAAAAAGCAGTAACACAAAGGCTGCGATAAAAAATAAACCAAATCGTTTATAGTTTCGTTTTTTTAATTTATCAAATATGCTTGAACTATTTTGTTTCATATCAAAAAAACAATTTAGGAAAAGTTTTCTCCGGATTTCTTTTTAAAACTACTAAATAAAAAGTTGATTTTAAAAACCCAAACCCGTAACCTAAAAACTGAATAACAATGGCTATTATGGCCTGAAATGCGATAATTAAACTTTTATTTGAAATTAAAGCCAATATAAATGCAATTATAAAGTAAAGAACATAGCAATATATTGGAAAATAAATACCAAAAATCATAAAAAATAAAGCACCTAACAAACCCAAACTAAATAAAGTAGGAAACCAATAAACTAAACTTTTAGATTTTGGATGCCATTGATTTAGTATTGGCCTTACCATACCAAATTTATTAACTTGCTTGTGGAATTTTGACCATGAAATACGACGCTTGTGATAAACAAAAGCATCTTTAATTAAGGTGGTCTTAAAACCTAATTTGTGTAACCTAAGTGACAAATCTGGGTCTTCACCAGGATGAATTTTACCAAATCCACCAGATGTTAAAAATGCTTTTTTAGACAAGCCCATATTAAAACTTCTTGGCTGAAAATCTTCAACCTTATGTTCGCCACCTCTTATACCACCAGTTGTAATAAAAGAAGTCATAGCAAAATTTATAGCTTTCTGTAAATTTGAAAAAGAACTATGTGCAGCGTCAGGACCGCCAAAACAATCATAATAATTAGTCTCTAAAAAAGTAACTACTTCATTTAAATAATTTGAAGGCATTATAACATCAGAATCTAGAATAATATAATAATTACCTTTAGCCTTATGCATACCAAAATTCCTAGAATCTCCTGGTCCAGAATTGGCCTTAATATAATATGAAATATCTAAGTTGCTTTCAAATTGTTCTATAATAAGCTCAGAAGACTCAGTTGAACCGTCCTCAATAATCACAATTTCAAACGGAACGGTATCTTCAAATTTGAGAAAACTCTCTAAGAGTTCTTTAATTTCGTCTGGTCTATTATAAACCGGAATGATAAAAGAAAATTCAATTGCATTCATAAGATGCAAAGGTAAATAAACCAAATACAACTAATTATAGTTAGTTAAGCTAAAAAGAAAATAAAAGCACTACTAAATTATAAAACAAAAAAAAGCCGCTATAAATAGCGGCTTTTTAAATTATAACTTAATTAAGTTTATTGCTTAATCACTTTTATAGTTTGTGTGTTATTTGCAATAGTAACTTTTACAAAATATGCTCCACTTTGTAATTGAGACATATCTAATTCACTATCAATTGAATTAGGTGTAACTCTTAATACTTCTTGACCAAGTACATTAAACATACTAACGTTCTCAATGTTATTTTGAGCATTTAATGTTAATGTGTTTTCTACTGGGTTAGGATAGTATGTAAAAGCAGATTCGCTTTCAATATCATCAGTTCCTAATACTTGATTAGTTACAATATCTAAACAGAAGCTTCCCTCTGCTCCACTATATCCTGAAACTTGAACATAATAAGTCTCTCCAACAGTTACAGCTAAATCTGAAATTATTGAATTCCAAGCAAATCCATTAGATAAATTAGTTGTACCACTATCTTGATCACAGTCTAATTGTACCAATGCACCAGAAACTCCAGAATATACTGCTATTTCAGAATCAACTAATGTTCCACCTGTAAAATCTGTAGAAATGTCTACAGTTGCCACACTAGCTGGTACAGTAAATGTAAACCAAACATCGTTCGATCCACCATTAAAACAAGAGCCATCTCCTTCTAATGAATCTGTTGAAGCAGCATTTGTTCCGTTTGAATTAGTACCATCACAATATCCTTCATCTACAGTAACTGCAATAGCTGCTGAAATTTCATCATTAACTGGAGGACAAGCAAATTCAAATAAACCTACAGTAGAACTACAAGCCACATCAGTTGCTGTATATTCTATAGTTATAGAATCTCCACTATTATAAGGACCTGCTGTTACAGTTCCTACAACTACTGGATATGTATTTGTTCCATCATCAAAAACTCCACCTGCATCACCAGCATCTGATACTACAATATCAACAACAAATGTACCTGTTCCGTCACCATTACAAGTTTCTACTATTGCAGAACTATCAATAGTTGCAGCCGCACATAAAACTTCAGTAATATCAAGTGTATACGTTGTACTTTGAGGAGTTGCCCAAGTAGAAATTACAATATAGTAAGTAGTTCCATTAGTTACATCTAGATCTAAATCATAATCATTAGTACTAGAGCCATTCCCAAATCCTGCTACACATTCTGTACCAATATTTGCACAGTCAGTATAAACAAAAAGTCCAGAGTATGTACTTCCTATTGCTGACATAGCAATATTAATTGTGCCATCTGCAGTTGCTGTATAAGCATAAACTACATCATCACCATTAAGATAACTGGAAGTTGTACCACAACCAGTTGCTCCTGCAGATCCAGTGTAATCATCTCCATAATTGGCAGTGTCATCTGATGTATTATAAGGAAGAGCAGTTACATCTATAGCAACCTCACAAGTTGCACCACTTAATGGTTGCGTCCACGATGTTGTTATATAAACACTATCTGAACCTGAAGCACAGTTAGCTTGTACATAAATATCATAAGATTCACCAGATACTAAACCAGTTAAACTTAATGTTGGTGTTGTATCCACTGTTCCTGTAGTTCCACCACTACCTTGAGTATATGGAGAAACGCCATATTCATAAGTCCATTCTGTTTCACTATCACCAGCTGTCCAAGCAATATCTGCAGTTTCCAAACCTGTAACAGTTGCTACTAAATTTGTAGGTTCTAGACAAGATGGAGGTGTTCTTACTTTAAATTCATCTATAAAGAAATCATAATCTTCAGCATCATCAACAGTACCATCAGTTGCCCAAATAGCAAATTGAGCCATTCCTGTGTACGCAGATAAATCAATAATTTCAATATCTCCAATTTCAGAAGGTATGTTAGATTGATTATATGTTTCTAAATTAATCCATGTAGCTCCAGAGTCAGTTGAGATTAAAACCTGAACTTCATCATCAGATCCCATTCCGTCCAATTCTGGCACATTAGAATTATTGTAATCTGTAACAGCTACTGAGTAGACTAATTCATAACCTCCTCCAGATAAATCAAATGTTGGAGAAAGTAACCAATCTTCTCTATTTGTTGTATACAAATTAATTTTAGCTGAATTATCATCACCACCTGCATTTAAAAAATCAGTATGATTCCATAAACCAGACTCTAATTCAGTAGGACCAGTTGTTGGATCACCAGAACCAGCTTCTATCCAACAGTTTGGTACGAACGTATCAAAACTTTCAGTATAATCAGGTGTAAACGTAGCACAAGTTGTTGTAAATGAGAATGGTCCAACCCATGAAGATGTTCCATTAGCACCACAATCCGCTTGAACGTAAAATTCGTAATCATTAGCGTCAGTTAAACCAGATAACATATATGGATTTGCAACGCCTGTTGCTGTTGCTGTTCCAGTAACAGAACCTCCTGCTGTAACATCTACTATTTCAATATTCCATGCTGTGGCAGAACCAGTTTCAACCCAACTCAAATCTGCTGAATCTGCAGTAATATTTGAAGCCGCTAAAGTTGAAGGGTCAAAACATGACGGTGCTTCATCAAATGATACATCATCAATTGCGATATCATTTTCATAGTTCGAACTTGTTTCAGTATCAACAATGAATCTAGCTTGAACGTTACCAGTTATAGTTAAAGACGATAAGTCAATGATAATCGCTTCCCAATCATCTAAATTTCCATCAGCATCTGTGTAGACTTGATTCCAAGCTGCTCCATCCCAAACTTCAACAGTAAGCGTATTTGAATTGGTTCCAGCAGCAACAAAATGATATGCATAGAATGATAATGCAGGAGTTGTAAGACCTGAAATATCTACCATTGGAGATAATAAAGTCGCATCAGTAGATGTCGTTGCCGTTGAAGCATCAACAAAAGCAAAATAACCAGAACCCGAGGTATGATCAGCATAAGAATTTCCAAATGTAGGAGAAGTTGCAAAATCCCATTCTCTTGTAGTAGAAGAAGAACTTGTCCAACAAGATGGAATATCACCAGCATTTTCAAAATCTTGAGAGTAAGGTGCTACTACTGCATCACAAGGAGTAGAAAAAGCAACTGGTCCTATCCATGCAGATGTTCCACCAGCACCACAGTCTGCCCTTAAATATACTTCGTAATCATTGCTAGCATCAAGCCCCATTAAAGTATAAGGGTTTGTAGTAATACCTGATGTCGTTGGTGTCCCTGTTACAGAAGCTGCAGCAGTAACATCAACCAATTCAATATCCCATAATGTCTCAGAATCTCCCATAGTCCATGCTAAATCTACTGAGTTTACTGTTTCACCTGAAGCCATAAAAGCCGAAGGCTCTATACATGCTGGAGTCTCTCTTACTTGAAATTTACTTACGTGAAAATATACGTCTTCAGTGTCATTTACATCTCCTTCATCACCTAAAAAGGCGAATTGAACAGTCCCTGTAATTGCAGATAGATCATATGTAATTTCTTCTCCTACATCAGTTGGCACATTTCCTTGTGTCCAAGATTGCATTGAAGTCCAAGTTGCACCTCCATCTGTAGTCATTAATAATTCAACATTATCATCAGAACCTAAATCTGCATCAGCTCCACTAGTTCCGCCTTCAGTTAAAGCAACATATATATTAAGTTCGCTAGGCGCAGCAGCAGATAAATCAAAAACTGGAGATATTATCCAATCGCTTCTTACATCCGACCAAATATTAATAGCGTTACTTGGTGTTCCGTTATGATTCGATGCATACCATAAACCAGAACCTAAATCCATAGGTCCGCTTGCAGCATCACCACTATTTGCTTCTTCCCAACAATCTGGTGTATTTAAAGACATATCGGCCAAATAATCAGGAGCAATTGATGCACATATTGTTGAAAATGCAAATGGACCAGCCCACTCTGATACGCCATCTGTCATACCACAATCTGCTTGTACATAAAATTCATAATCACTATTATCTGTTAAGCTCATAGCTGAATATGGATTAGCAACGCCACTCGCAGTCGCTGTTCCTGTAGCCGCAGTTCCGGCATCTACTATTTCTATGTTCCATACTGATGCAGTGCCAGCTTCTGTCCAAGCTAATTCTGCTGAAGAATCAGTTATACCTGTTGCAGTTAAATCTGTTGGAATTAAACATGTAGGTGGAGGAGTTACAGCACTAGTCATAGTAAATGTCGTTGGTCCTTGAATCCAATCTGATAATACAATGTAATAAACGACTCCTGCTGTTAAAGCAGGTGTAGTTAATACTAGATCAGCAGAAGAGCCACCATTAGTAGCAGATTCAACACAACTTGGTGATGAATCAGGACAATTATCAATTACAAATACACCATAGTAAGTATTGGTAAGGTCAGATATTGTAATATCTAGAGTTTCACCTGTCTCAACAGCAGTGTACTGAAACCAATATTCAAGATCATTGTAGAAGGTACTACAAGGGTTAACTTCTGGAGCAGTATTAGAATCGGAGAAGCTTCCTGCTTGTCCAGTTGTATCACCTACTTGTGGTGTCCCTGGAGTTAATACTAATGCATTCGCGCAATCAGCCTGGGAAAAGCCAAACGTGATAAAGCAAAATGCAAAAATTGTTAGTAGTAAATTTTTTTTCATAAAAATGGATTAATAGTTAGTAATTCTCTAAAAATATGTTAAAACTTTAGAAGAAGAAGATGTTTAACTTTCAAATCGATGAAATGTATAAAAGGACGTTCAGCGACATCTTTCAATGTTGTTAATTACATTAGTGAACCTCTTAGCGGATATGTTTTTGAATTTACCGAAATTCAAAAACAAAAAAAAACCATAATACGCTAATTTGTATTATGGTCTTCAATGCTTTAAGAGTGATCCTTATTGATTATCTACGAAGGTTTCCATAACACTATCACTTACACCCATATTACTAAACCCACCATCATTATATAAATTTTGGAGTGTAACACGTTTAGTTAAATCACTAAACAATGTGATCGTATAATTAGCACAATCCATAGCAGATGCATTACCTAACGGAGACATTTTTTCTGCATACGCAATAAAGCCATCAAAACCTTTTACACCACTACCAGCTGTTGTTGGTGTTGGAGATTGTGAAATAGTATTTACTCTCACTTTCTTATCGCGACCAAAGAAATAACCAAAACTACGTGCAATACTTTCTAAGTACGCTTTATTATCTGCCATATCATTATAATCTGGAAAAACACGTTGGGCAGCCATGTAAGTCAAAGCAACAATACTACCCCATTCATTCATAGCATCTGCTTTGTATAATGTTTGCATGACCTTGTGAAATGACATAGCGGAAACATCTGTCCCTTTTTGAGTCCATGCGTAATTTTGATCTGTGTAGTGTTTGCCTTTTCTTACATTAATAGACATACCAATAGAATGCAGTACAAAATCTATTTTACCACCTAAAATCTCCATTGATTGTTCTACTAGATTTTGCAAATCTTCTTCTGAAGTTGCATCTGCTGGTATTATTTGAGAACCCGTTTTTTCAGCAAGCTCATTTATTTGACCCATTCTCATAGCAACAGGTGCATTTGTAAGAACAAACGTTCCGCCTTCCTCATGCACTCTAACCGCAGTTTTCCAAGCTATAGAGTTTTCGTCTAATGCTCCAAAAATGATTCCCCTTTTTCCTTTTAGTAAGTTGTAAGACATAATGTTTTGTTGTTAGTTTATTTAAATTGGTAAATAATTAATTTTTAATTCAATAATTGTTTGGCATGAGCCATCGCAGAATCTGTAATACTCAATCCTCCTAGCATTTGTGCTATTTCAACAATACGCTCTTCTTCATTTAATTTTTTAAGTTGTGTATGCGTAATGTCTTTAATATCCGTTTTAAAAACTTTAAAGTGCGAAACACCTTTAGCCGCTATTTGTGGTAAATGCGTTATGGCAAATACTTGCATATGGCTACTCATTTGCTTCATAATATCTCCCATTTTATTAGAAATTTCTCCAGAAACACCTGTATCAATTTCATCAAACATAATAGAAGGTAATTGAATATATTCTGCTAGTATCGATTTTATAGCGAGCATAATACGTGAAAGCTCACCACCTGATGCTGATTTTTTTAGTTCATTAAAGCTAGATCCTTTATTTGCCATAAACAGAAATTGTAAATTATCTTTTCCGTTTGAAACATATGTATCTCTAGACTCTAACTCAACTTTAAACTTAGCGTTAGGCATACCCAATAATGCTAAAATTGTTTCTAATTTTGAAACAAATATTGGAATAACTTTTTTTCTATTCTTAGTAATAGTTAATGCTAATTGATTGAGTTTCTTATTTGCTTTTAAGATTTCTTCTTCTTTAAGAAGTATAGCTTCATCTAAACTTTCAGTATTATCAATTTTGGATTTTAAATTAATCTTAATAACTAATAATTCCTCAATGGTAGAAACTGAATGCTTTTGAAATAAATTATTTATAATTTGAAGTTGATGATTAATCCGTTCTAATTCCTGAGGGTCTGATGATAAATTTTCTTCTAAATTATCTAATTCTATTAAAATATCATCGATTTCTATACCAACACTAATTATCCGTTCTTTTAAAGCTTGGTAAGATTTACCGAAATTTTCAATTTTAGAGAGCTCTTGTCTCACTGAAATAATTTGATCTGAAACACCTAAGGATTCGGCAGTTAAGATAGATTTTGAACTACTTATCTTCTCTCCTATTATTTCAACATTATTTAATTCTTCATATTGGGCTTCTAACTCTTCAAGATTTACGTTTTCTAAATTGATTTCATTCAATTCTTTAGACAAAAATAAATTGTAATCGTATTCCTTTATTAATTCAGCTTTAGAAAGTTTTAAATTCTCTAAGGCCTTTTGAAGAGACTTATACACATTTAAACTTTTAGAAAACGAATCTAAATGCGACTGATTTTTAGCCAAAGCATCAATAACTTTAAATTGGTAATCATCTTGTGTTAGTTGCTGTGTTTGGTGCTGCGAATGTATATCTATAAGATGTTTACTTAAGCTAATTAAACTCTCTAGATTCACTGGTGTGTCATTAATAAATGCTCTAGATTTACCAGAAGGCAGTATTTCTCGTCTTATTATGGTTTGCACATCATAGTCTAAGTCTAAATCATTGAACAAAGACTTTAAATTATAGTTAGCAAGATCAAAATTGGCTTCGATAATACATTTATCCTTTGCGTTTTTAACCTGACTTAGATCTGCACGCTTACCCAATACTAAAGATAAACCACCTAACAGGATAGATTTTCCTGCTCCTGTTTCACCAGTTATAATAGTTAGTCCGTTGTTAAAGGATACATTGAGCTCATCAATAAGAGCGTAATTTTTAATGTAAAGTGATGTAAGCAATCTTAATTAATTTTTACAATACGAAATTAAGTGATTATGGCTTAAAAATTGGAAACGGAAGAAGAAAAATGTCTAATGTTCTGAAAATATTTCGGAATTCTAAAAAGCTAAAACACTTCCTTAAAACACTAATATTTAATATTACGCCACTTTTGCGAATACATTGGTGCTATTTTATTGAGAATATCTTTTGCATCAGCAACATTTACCTTAGGACCTCCATTAAGTATATCTAATATCTCATCTGCTTTGGCATCAAAAAATACGCGCATTAGAAACGAATTTGGACGTACGCTATGTACTTTTTTCAACTCATCAAAAACAGAAATGATCTTCGTCTTTCCATCTTTCTGGTTGTCATTCATAATATCTAACCCTTCTCTATGATACATGTATACCGCTGTTCGTATACTTTTATACGAAGGCGACATAATATTGTCAATTAATGCAAAACGCGACTGTAAACCGTCTTCTAATTTCCATCCTTGACCACTAAGCTGCTGTGAGTAATTAGCAATTGTCTGTGCTTGTTTAAAATAATCACTCCCTCCATTTAACTCAAAGGAATCTGCGTCCATTCCTAAAATCATATAGACGTGAAATGCCAAAACCGAAACTAAATTAGATTCAAACTGGCTTTCATTAAATACTAAATTTTGAAATTCTAAATATTGAAAATTAAAATCTTTGTCATTATAATTATAAATAGGCGAACTGTAAGTAGAATTAAAAATTGGACGCGATGACGATACTTGTATCGATGCAGAAAAAGCGTCATTATTATTTTCTCTTACATTGATAACCATACCACAGTTAATACGCTCGTGTGCCTCAAAAGAATTGTTGGTCCACTTCGTATTATTTACGAATTCTGTTAACTGCTTTTCTAAAGTTTTAAAAATAATATCATTTTCATTTCCTGTTTGCTGAGCAATTACATTAACTGTACAATTAAGCTCTTGTGAAAATGAAATACTTGAAGCTAGTAAAGCAAATAAAAGAAATAATTTACGCATGAGTTTGTTTTAGTATAAGTTCCATTAAGTCTTGAGCCACTTCTCTTTTAGACTTTAAGTCGTTTTCTATAATTTCATTAGTAGATGTAATAAATGTAACTTTATTTGTTGACACTCCAAAACCTGCACCTTTATCTTGCAAGGAATTTAAAACAATAAGATCTAAATTCTTAGATTTTAGTTTCCCTTTTGCGTGTTCTAGAGCATTATTTGTTTCTAAAGCAAAACCCACTAAAAATTGATGTGATTTAATCTCACCAAGTGATTTTAAAATATCTTTAGTTTTTTCTAACTCAATAGTAAACGTAGATTCCTTCTTTTTTATTTTCTGACTAGCCACATTTTTTGGTCTATAATCGGCAACTGCAGCAGAAAGAATTGCAATATCAGTTTCTTTATAATGCTTATGAACCTCATTGTACATTTCATCTGCACTTGTTACGGGATTGACAGTCACAAAATTATTTCCTGTTTTTTGGTGTGTTGGTCCAGTAACCAAAATAACCTCAGCTCCTAAACCTGCCGCTGCATTTGCGATTGCAAAACCCATTTTGCCACTTGAATGATTACCAATAAAGCGCACAGGATCTATCGCTTCATATGTTGGACCAGCAGTAATTAACACCCTTTTACCTTTAAGTGGTAGTTGATCTAATATATCCTTCTCTATATAATTAAAAATATCTTCAGGTTCTGCCATTCTACCTTCACCTACTAATCCACTTGCTAATTCACCTGTACCTGCAGGAATGAGCTTATTACCAAATGAAATCAGTTTTTCAAAAGAAGCTTTTGTAGTTTCATGCTTATACATATCTAAATCCATTGCTGGCGCAAAATAAACTGGGCATTTAGCCGAAAGATACGTTGCTAATAATATGTTATCGCATACACCATTTGCCATTTTAGCCATAGTGTTAGCCGTTGCAGGTGCAATTATTAATAGATCAGCCCAAAGGCCTAAATCAACATGATTATTCCAAACCTGACTGTCATCTCCATCTTCTGTAAAAGATGAGTAAACAGGGTTTTTAGATAAAGTAGAAAGTGTAAGTGGTGTTATAAAATCCTTAGAAGCAGGTGTCATAACGACTTTAACGTTAGCACCTGCTTTTATAAATAATCTTACTAAGTTAGCAGATTTATATGCGGCAATACCAGCTGTAATGCCTAATAAAATGTTTTTGTCTTTTAAAATAGACATTTAATTAAGACTGAGGATCCTCAGTATTTCTATGATAAATTTTATCATCTAACCACTCTTTTACAGCTAGTGCGTGTGGTTTTGGTAATTTTTCGTAAAACTTAGAAACTTCGATTTGCTCTTTGTTTTCAAAAATTTCTTCAAGACTATCGTTATATGTTGCAAACTCTTCAAGTTTATCAATTAACTCTCTTCTTATGTCAGTATTGATTTGCTCTGCACGTTTTGCAATAACTGAAATTGCTTCATAGATGTTATCCGTTGGTGCATCTATTTCATTTCTGTTGTAAGTTACTGAACTTACTGGTGCATCTGTCTTTTTTAAATCCATCATTATATAATAGTTTAACTTTTTGTCTTTAATGTATTCAACTCTTCTTGTAATTGGTTGTACAATGCCGTAGCATTCTCAATATTTTCTGAGTTTGGGTATGCTTTCTTTAAAGCATTATAATAGTCAATTGCTTCATTGAGTCGTTCTTCCTTTAAATACTCTACACTTAAAATGGCTAAATTATAAGCAGCATCTAATCTGTAATAAAAAGCTTCACTTCTTAATGTCGTTCCTGGGAACTCTAATAAAAAGTTATTGAATGATTTAATTGATGCTTTATAGTCTTTAATTAAATCATATTGCTTTGCAATTTCGAATGCCTTTTTCTCTAATTTAAAATCTAATTCTTTTACCAAAGTATTAGCTTCACTTAAATATTGAGAATTAGGATTAGCATTTACAAACAACTGTAATTTTTCAATCGCTTCTATAGTCTCTTTTTGTTCTTTAGAGTAAATAGGTGAATTGTAATAATAACCTTTAGCAGATAAAAATGAAGCTTGTTCTGCCTTCTCACTCTGCGGGTAAATATCCGTAAACTTATCTAAATGATAACTAGACCTATAATACTCTTTCATATTATACAAACACATAGCATGCATAAATGTTAATTTCTCTGCCTGAGGTTTTCCTCTATACTTCTGAAGAATTTGATCTAGTAATCTAAATGATTTTGCCCACTTCCCGTCATTATAAAGTTCTTCAGCCATATCAAATTTGGCCGAAGTATCTTCAGATTTTAGGGTTTTCTGAAAATCACTACATGATACTAATATTAAAGTAACAAGTAATATGTAAAGTCCTCTCTTCATAAATTTTAAACAGACTGCAAAAGTAAACATTATAAACGGAATTTAAAAACAATTATTATTGGCTAATTTAAACGTTGTTTTTAGGCTAATTAGGTATTTATATAAAGTTTAACTTTTACCTAATATTTTCAATTCGTTTTTTATAGCATCTTTTAGGTTTTCTGTAGCTTCAACTAGCGGCAATCGCACATTTGAATTTGAAATATTAAGAGCTTCTAAAACAGCTTTTATACCAGCCGGATTGTTCTCTGAAAATATTAAACCTACAATTGGCATAAGCTTAAAATGAATATCATACGCTTCCTTCGCCTTGCGAGCAATACCTAAACGAATCATTTCAGAAAATTCCTTTGGTAATGCTTGTCCTATCACAGAAATAACACCAGAACCTCCTGCTAATGCTACACCCAAAGCTAAGTCGTCATCACCAGAAAGTATTAAAAAACCTTTTGGCTTAGTCCTTAAAAGCTCTAAATATTGATGCACATTATTACCTGCTTCTTTTACGGCTACAATATTTTCAAAATCCTTAGCTAATCTCAATGTTGTCTCTGGCAACATATTAGAAGATGTTCTACCAGGAACATTATATAGTATTATAGGTTTTGGTGAAACTAATGCAATTGCTTTAAAATGCTGATAAATACCTTCTTGTGTTGGCTTACTGTAATATGGAGAAACTGACAAAATTCCGTCAATTTCAGTAAAGTCCGTAGCTTTAATTTCTTCCACTACAGTTGCTGTATTATTACCACCAATTCCAAGTACAAGCGGCAATCTTCCATTATTTACTTTAGCTATAAAAGCTATTAATTCCTTTTTTTCTTCTGCAGTTACGGTAACACTTTCTCCTGTTGTTCCACTTATTACTAAATAATCAGTTCCGTTTGCAATATTGTATTCTACAAGACGCTCTAATGCTTCAAAATCGATACTTAAATCCGCATTAAAAGGTGTAATTAACGCTACACCAGTTCCTATAAACTTTGTCATTATAATTTTTTTAGTATGTTTAAATATTTCTTCAATTCTTGCTTAAATATATTAATGTTCTTTAATTCTACATCAATAATTAAATCATAGAGTCTTTCATCTTCATTTGAAATTCCAACTTTAAAATTAGCTTTAGATATAGCCGTAATTTGATTTAATTGTAATACCGGATTTTTAAAAAAACAAATCAGCATATCAAACGGCTCATCAATAAAAGATTGTAAATCTTGGTTTTTTATTTTACCATTCCATCCAAAATCTTTTGGACTATAATGCGCATTCCATTGATTGTGCTCTAACTTATCATCCATAGTAAAGGCCACAATTTTATGTTTTGGCGATGTTAAGCCTAATTCTTTAAAATAGACTCTAAACACCTCAAACTCATGAAACTCATTAGCATTTAATAAAACCGCGACTGTTTTTACTTTACTATTGTTTACAGAAGGTTTTCGTTCTGCCAACAATTTGTTCACATATTTTCGATTTGATTTTTCTTTAAATGCTTTTAAAATCATTTATCTTTAGCCTTTGTGCAAATTTAATAAAAGCACTCACATTTTAATACAAACTTTATATAAGTTATTCAATGACTATTAAACACACACTAAAACTTTGTTTTTTACTACTGCTTTTTACTTGTTCTTCTTCGCAAGTTTCTAAAATTGAAGGTAAACGCATAAATATTGACGAGACCTTAGAGCCCAATAAAGAAGTAGAAGATTTTATTAAACCTTACAGAGAACATGTTAATGCAGATATGGATAATATTATCTCTTACGCATTAGACACTTATTCTAAATCTGATGGCGAATTAAATACTGCTATCGGAAATTTGATGGCTGATGCTGTCTATGATGAAGGTAACGAGGTGTTCCTTAAAAAAACTAGCGAACATATAGATTTTGTTTTGTTAAACCATGGTGGTATTCGTGCTATTATATCTCAAGGAAATATTACAACAAGAACAGCTTATGAAGTAATGCCGTTTGAAAACTCTGTAGTTGTGGTAGCCATGAAAGGCAATAAAGTTAATGAAATGATGGACTATTTAGCAAAAGCTAAACGCGCTCATCCTATTTCTAAACAGCTTCAACTTACTTTAACGGTTGATGACAAAATTAAGTCTGCAACAGTATTAGGAGAACCAATTGATCCTAAAAAAACGTATTACGTTGCTACTAACGATTATCTCTATAATGGTGGAGATGGTATGACGTTTTTTCAACCCAATGAAGGTTTAACCATCTTAGATTATAAAATTAGAAACGTATTAATTGATAATTTTAAGAAGACAGACACCTTAAATCCAAAGATCGACAACAGATTTATCAAATTAAAGTTTTAAAACGATGAAAAGAAGACAATTTATACAAAAATCCACTGCTGCAACCGTTTTAGCTGGTGTTGGCGGACTTAGTTTACAATCTTTTGATTCGTCTAAAATCACTAAGATTACCATACTGCACACCAACGATGTTCACAGTCATATTGATCCTTTTGGACCAGATGACGGCAGAAATGCGAATAAAGGAGGTGTTGCAAGACGTGCAACCTTAGTGGAATCTATAAGACAAGAAAATCCGAATACTTTATTATTAGATGCTGGCGACATTTTTCAAGGCACACCATATTTTAACTATTATGGAGGCGAATTGGAATTTAAGCTTATGAGCATGCTAAAATACGATTTAGCCACAATTGGAAATCATGATTTTGATAACGGAATTGATGGTCTTTATGCACAGATTCCTCATGCTGACTTTGAATTCGTTTCTGCCAACTATGACTTTTCAAATACTGTAATGGATACGCATGTAAAACCTTATAAAATTTTAATTAAAGACGGAATTAAAATTGGTGTTTTTGGATTAGGAATTAAGCTAGAAGGTTTAGTGGATAAAAAAATGTATAAAGAAACCGTATATCACGATCCTATTGAAAAAGCACAAGACATGTCTCGAATTTTGAAGGAAGAAGAAAAATGTGATTTAGTTATTTGCCTTTCTCATATAGGCTATAATTATAAGAATAAGCCAAACAAAGTTAGCGACTTAAAATTAGCAAGAGCAACAAAAGATATTGATCTTATTATTGGAGGACACACGCACACCTTTTTACCTAAACCTACGATTGAAAAAAATAGTGTTGGTAAAAATGTCTTAGTTAATCAAGTTGGTTGTTATGGATTATATCTTGGTAAAGTAGATTTTTATTTTAATTCTGGAAAAAACATTAAAGCAGATGGCGCTTCCATAGTTGTGTAATTAGAGCTCAGAGTAATTTTAGATTAATCATTTAGAGAAACTACTATCCGTAAATAGATAATGGATTGAAACATTAATACTTTAAAAACAAATCATACTAAACTCGAATGGAATTCAAAGGATGACGCCAAAACTTAAAAGAAATATTAAACGAGTTATTCCATTTGGTTTAATCTGGCTGATATTTGGTATCATCTTTTTAATAATTGAGTATGCCGCCACAAAAGATTTTGGCTATACAATCAATGGCGTCATAAAACTAGATTATAAAATTGTATTATTTGCCTTGCCTGTTGTTACAATTGTTGGTTTGATATTAGGAATCATTGAACTACTTTTTATAAACCAATTGTTTTTAAAAAAAAGTTTCTTAACCAAAGTCATAGGAAAGTCAATTATATACTCTCTATTTCTCTTTATTATAATTTGTATCGCTTATCCTGTAGCAGCGAGTATTGAATTAAAAACAAATATTTTCGACGAGCAAATTTTGAACAAATTCAGTGAATTTATCAATAGTATAAGCTTTATTAGTACTAGTTTTCAAATGGCTGTTTCACTTGTATTTACACTTTTTTACAATGAGATAAGTGAAAAAGTTGGTCCTAATTCATTTTCAAATTTTATAACAGGCAAATATCATAAGCCAAAAATTGAAAACAGGATTTTTATGTTTCTGGATATGAAATCGTCTACAGCAATTGCTGAAAAAATTGGCCACCATCAATATTTCAAGCTTTTAAATGATTACTATAATGTAATTTCAGAAGCAGTAATAACATATTCTGGTGAAGTTTATCAATACGTAGGTGATGAAATGGTTGTATCATGGAAAGTTTCAAAGAATATAAACAATAATTGCATTTATTGCTTCTTCAAAATGAAACACGACTTAGAAAATCGAAAATCTAAATTTATTGATAAATATAAAGTACATCCAACTTTTAAAGCCGGAATTCATTTTGGCGAGGTTACAACTGGTGAAATTGGGAGAATAAAAAAAGATGTGGTTTTTACGGGTGATACTTTAAATACGACTGCGAGAATTCAAGGTTTATGTAATGAACTTTCCGTTGACCTATTAATATCTTCTCAGCTATTAAATATATTAAATTTGGACCATCCATATTCCATAAAATTTAAAGGTAATAATGAGTTAAAAGGAAGAAAAGAAGTGGTTGACTTATATACTATTGAAGAACAAGTTAAAAGTGACAACACACTCGACTAATTGATCAATTAGGTGTTTTCAACTTCTAAAGGTTCGTCAATATATGCTGCTATCGGCTCAGTAACTTTATATTGAGACTGAGCATATAAAAAGACGAAGGCAATTACTAGAAAGAAGGCATAAATGTATCCCAAACTGTCATCATTTAAAATGTAGAAATACGCTAATTGAATTATTTCTGAAAACGTAAGGAATATAGTAGCCAATAAAAATAGCATAGACTTTGAGTTATTGCGATACATATAATCGATAAGCGCAATGGATAATAATGCCATAACAACACCATTGTAAGTATATTCTAAAATATATTGTGAGGTAGTCAACACACCTTCTGTTGTATTTGAGATTAGCGATACACAGAATATATCTAAAACAACTAAAACTAAAATCGGAATGGTTAATTCAGAAAATATTGTTCTTAATCTCAGTTGCCTAATCGTTTTAAGTATTAACAGAACATAAGACACTATATAAAGCATATTACTAACAAAGTATAAATAATCAACTTCATCTGCCTTAACTTCAGGAGTGTGCCAAGAAATTGCTCCTAATACTTGTGCTAAAGTAAATGTAATAAGAAATGTAATAAAGAATTTAGATCTAACTTTCGAACGTCCAATATAAAAAATTGTAAATAATACTAGCGCTATTGCACTTACGTAGGCGCCTTCTACCTCCAAGGTTAAACCTTGCAGCGAAATATAAACTCCTCCCAGCAGTAGCAATATTATTTTTATCGTTCTATTTAATAACATTATAATTGATCCCTTAATTATGGAAGCAAATATAAACATTTTTTTAACACTTTAACGAATAAATTATGTATTTCATCGAATAAATAGCTGTTTTTCTGTAAGAATTTATTTCAATTTACTCAAAAAGTCTAATTCTGTTAGTATTTGAATATTCAATTTTTCGGCTTTTGTCCGCTTACTTGGTCCCATTTTATCACCTGCAACGAGATAAGATGTTTTAGATGAGATAGATGAAGACACCTTTCCTCCATTATCTTCTATGAGTTTTTTAAGCTCATTCCTAGAAATCGTTTCAAATACGCCAGACACCACTATAGACAACCCCTTTAACTTATCAGTTTGGTTAGCAAGTTTCTCAGCTGAGATTTCTAATTGCACTCCAAACCCTTTTAAGCGCTCTATAATCAATTTATTTTCTTCTGAAGAGAAAAACTCCACAACACTCTGCGCAATGCGCTCTCCTATTTCATCAACCGTAACTAAATCTAATAGCGATGCATACATTAAAGCATCGATAGATTTATAATGCCTAGCCAATTTCTTGGCAACCGTTTCACCTACATAACGAATGCCTAAAGCAAATAGTACACGCTCAAACGGAATTTGCTTAGAAGCCTTAATACCATTAACCAAGTTTACAGCACTTTTTTCTGCCATTCGTTCTAGCGGAATCACTTGTTCCACAGTTAATTCATATAAATCTGAATAATTATAAATTAGGCCTTCCTTAACTAATAAAGCAACCGTCTCACCTCCTAGTCCATCAATATCCATAGCTTTCCTAGAGATATAATGTTGAATTCTACCAACCACTTGTGGTGGACAGGCTATATAATTAGGACAGTAATGTTTTGCCTCACCTTCTAATCTAACTAATTCTGTACCACATTCAGGACAACTAGCAATATAACTCGTTGGTATAGAATCCGCAGGACGCTTTGTTAGGTCTACCGAAATTATCTTTGGAATAATCTCGCCTCCTTTTTCTACAAAAACCTCATCGCCTACTCTAATATCTAATTTTTCAATCTGGTCTGCATTATGAAGCGAAGCTCGTTTAACCGTTGTACCAGCCAATTCTACAGGTTCTAAATTAGCAACAGGTGTTATAGCTCCTGTTCTTCCAACTTGATATGTAATTTCATTTAAACGTGTAGAAACTTGTTCGGCCTTAAACTTATACGCCATAGCCCAACGTGGTGCTTTTGCAGTAAAACCTAATTCATCTTGTTGGTATAGATTATTTACTTTAACTACAACACCATCTATCTCGTAAGGTAAATTGTGTCTGTTTTTATCCCAATAGTCTACATACTCTAAAACCTCATCAATAGATTTTACTAATTTGGCTTCTTTTGGCACTTTAAATCCCCAAGCTCTAGCTTTTTCTAAACCTTCGTATTGCGAAGTTAAATTTAGATTGTTGCCCACTATACTATATAAAAGACATTCTAAAGGACGCTTTGCCACTTCTGAACTATCTTGAAGCTTTAAACTTCCTGATGCCGTATTTCTTGGGTTTTTATAAGGTTCTTCCTCGTTTTCGATGCGTTCCGCATTCATTTTTAAAAAGCCTTCAATAGGTAAAACAATTTCGCCTCGTATATCAAAACGTTCTGGAAAGTCGCCTTTCAATTGAAGCGGAACGGTATTAATGGTTTTTATATTCGCCGTAACTTCATCGCCTTGCACACCATCGCCTCGTGTGACTGCTCTTAATAATTTACCATTTTCATAGGTTAAACTCATAGAAGCGCCATCGTACTTTAACTCACACATGTAGTTAACGTCGCCATCTACCATTTTTTTGATTCGTGTTTCCCAATCCAACAAATCTTCTTTAGAGTATGAATTATCTAAAGAATACATACGAGAATCATGAACCGTTGTTTTAAAATTCTTAGTCACTGCACCACCAACACGTTGCGTTGGCGAATTAGCATCAAAAAACTCAGGATGCTTTTCTTCTAAAGCTTGAAGTTCTTTTAATTTTATATCGAATTCGTAATCACTTATCGTTGCATCATCTAAAATGTAATAATTGTAGTTGTGCTGACGTAATTCTTCTCTAAGTGATTCTATTTGTTGTTTTGTGTTCATTATTAAATTATTCTTTTAGAAGATTTTTAAAATCTTCAAATATTATTTTCTGGTCATAACTAAAAGCCATTGCTCTCGTATGAAAAATGAATAAATAGTTTTTATAGGTATAGAAAAATGGATTTGTATTAAAGTAAAAGACTGTTCCACCTTTCTTTTCAATATTTTCGTGAGCAATTTTGGCTAAAGTTTGTGTTTTAAATTCCCATTGTTCAATTATTCCATCTTCAATCCAATTGTCATCCATATCATCTCTGTAAAAATAAGACCAAATACTTACTGTATTTTCAAAAACCTCAACATCAAAATCCTCTAATTCATCTTTGAAATTTTTGGACTTAACAAATCGGCTAATTCCTGTTTCATCAAAAGTTAATTCATAAAATGGCTTCTCTTTAAAAAACACAGGTTTCTTTGAACTATTTTCTCCTAATCCATATATTTTTTTTGCACGAATAGTATCATGCTTCCATCTTCCTAATTCTAATCTATTAGTCAATACAATAAACTCATGAATCGGCGAATTATCACCAAGAACATCTTTTTTATTACTTTGTGATTCTTTGTAAAGTGTAGTCGAATCGGCTGCCTCAATAACTTCTTTCTTGTTTTCTACCACTGGAATAGATTGTTTTTCTTTCTTACAAGAGAAACAAATAATCAAAACAAAAAAAGAAATTAAACTTCTCATTCTAAACCTTTTTACCCTTCAACATTCTATTATTTCCATTTAAGTCTTTCAATAACTTAACAGCTTCAAAATTAGTGTTGGTTAGTAAAGCCTTCGTTTCTTCTCCAAGATATTGATTAATTTCAAAATACAATTGTCCTTTTGATTTTAAGATTTTTTCCGCGAATGCTGTTATGGCTTTATAAAATAGTAACGGATTATCATCTTCTACAAACAATGCTAAATGCGGTTCATTGTTTAAAACATTGGGTTTAATTTCTTGTTTTTCTAGGTTTCTTACGTATGGTGGATTAGAAACAATAATATCAAATTTAGATGCCGCATCAAGTGCGGAATGACAAGTCTCATTTAAAATACTGGCTTCAATAAAATGGACATCAACCTTATTTAATTCAGAATTTTGCTTTGCTATCTTTAAAGCCTCAGGACTTACGTCTAGTGCATAAACTTCGGCATTCGGTAAGTTTTTAGCTAAAGAAATGGCTATACAACCAGAACCTGTACCAATATCTAAGATTCTTAATGACTTGTCCACTGAACTCGATGCGACAGAACGGATAATCAAATCCACCAACTCTTCTGTTTCAGGTCGTGGAATCAATACATTTTCATTCACTTTAAACGGTAATCCAAAAAATTCGGTTTCGCCTAATAAATACTGAATTGGTTTTTGTTGTTTTAAATGTTCTAAGGCTTTAAAAAACGTTTCTGTTGCAGGTTTTGTGATGGCTAATTCTGGTTCTAACGTTAATTGAATTCTTGCTGTATTCAAATAATGCTCTGTGCACAAATAGAAAAAACTATTCACTTCATGCTGACCATAAATTGCATCTAATTCGATATGAAATATACTCTGAAGTTCTTTTAAAACCATAACCTACAAATCTTTTAGCATCCAAACCGTACACGAGTAATGACCAGTGTTTCCTAGTGGTTTATCAATGGATTTAAAACCTACTTTTCTGTATAATTTACGCGCATCATCCATATAAGGCAAGGTTTCTAAATAGCATTGTGCAAAACCAGCTTCCTTGGCAAAATCAAGACATTTTTGCATCATTTCTGAGCCTAAACCTTTACCTCTAGCTTCTGGCATAAAGTACATTTTTTGTAATTCGCAGATGTTACCTTCGTAATTATCTAATGGCGAAATTCCGGCACCACCAATAATGTCATTACCAGATTCTACTACAAAATACGCTTTCTTTGGTGCGTCGTACGTTTCCCTCATACAATCTAAGGCCGAATCTTCATAGGCTGTACCCACTTTTGGCACACCCATTTCTATTAAAACATTACGAATCGTCTTCGCAATTTTAGGATTATCCTTAGCTTCAATTTCTCGAATAACAATAGTATCTTTACGCACTAATTAATTAGGTTTTAGCAATTTCAAAAATACGTATAAAAACAATTTTATGTTTAAAAGACTCTTAATGTTTTCCTTAACTTTTACACTACTTTTCAACTGTTCTGTAACGGAAAAACCAGAATTTGTAAAGCTAGATAACATAAAAGTTGTTGATTCTAATTCTAAAAGAATTACACTCAGTGCAGATGCTTTTTTCTTGAATAAAAATGATGTTGGTGGTACACTAAAAACGGATGATCTTAAAGTCTATATTAATGATACAGAAGTTGCCACAATTATTTCTGATGAATTTGATGTGCCACGAAAAAAGGATTTTACAATCCCTTTAACGGTTACTGTAGAAACAGAAAAACTTATTGATAAAAATAGTTTAGGTGGTTTATTAGGAAGTTTAATTAGCCAAAGCCTAAAAGTGCATTATAAAGGCGACATTAAATATAAAATTATGGGTTATTCGTCTACGTATACAGTTGATGAAATCCAAGATGTAAAAATTAAACTTTAATTGACTACGCACGAAACTTATATAAAACGCTGTTTGCAAATTGCCAAAAATGGATTAGGAATTACAAGACCTAACCCAATGGTTGGTGCCGTAATTGTTTATAACGACCAAATTATTGCTGAAGGATTCACTAGCACTTATGGTGGCAATCATGCTGAAGTTAATGCCATAAATGCCGTAAAAGACCAATCGCTTTTAGCGAAAAGTACCATTTACGTCACGCTAGAACCTTGCAGCCATTTTGGAAAAACACCACCTTGCAGCGATTTAATTGTGAGACACAACATTCCAAATGTGGTTATTGGTTGTATTGATGATAATCCTGAAGTTGCCGGAAAAGGCATTGTAAAACTAAGAGCATCTGGCTGCCATGTAACGGTTGGTGTTTTGGAAGCCGAATGCAAAGCACATCACAAGCGATTTTTTACATTTCACAATAAAAAGCGACCTTATATTATATTAAAGTGGGCAGAAACGGCTGATGATTTTATTGCACCTTTAAAAAAGGACGAGCAAAAACCAGTTTGGATAACCAACCAGTACTCACGCCAATTAGTCCATAAATGGCGCTCAGAAGAACAAGCCATTTTAGTGGGAACCAATACAGTTGTAGCAGACAATCCGAGTTTAACGGTTAGAGATTGGTCTGGCGAAAACCCAATTAGAGTGGTATTGGATAAAGATTTAAAATTAAATTCTGACTACTCCATTTTGAATGATGAATCTGATAATATAATTTTTCATGGAGAAAATAACACTCTTCCTGTCATAGACACTAACCAAACAAGTTGGTCAATTCATCCACCACTGAATAATAGTATTAGTGCTTCATATATAAAAATTGATTGGAATTTAAAAAAATCAATTGCCAAACAAATATGTGATGGATTATTTAAGTTTCAAATAAATTCTATAATTATAGAAGGAGGTTCTCAAACGCTTCAAACATTTATAGATGAAAATCTTTGGGATGAAGCCAGAGTTTTTATCGGGAAAATCGAATTTAAATCTGGTATTAAAGCGCCACAATTTAGCGGAAATTTAATTTCCGAAAACACTATTGAAAATGATACTTTAAAAATATATGCAAAAGATTAAGACTTTAATTTTCGATTTTGGCGATGTATTTATCAACCTTGACAAACAAGGTGCCATGCAACATGCTTTAGATTTATTCAATTTAGAGACCTTTGAATCTGATATGATTGAAATTAACGAATTATATGAAGTAGGAAAGATTACGACTTCTGAATTTATAGCATTTTACAAATCGAAATTTCCAAATATTAATGAAGTAGAACTTATTAAGGCTTGGAATTGTATCATTAAAGACTTCCCAAAGCATCGCTTAGAGTTTATTAAAAATTTAGCACTTCAAAAAGAATACAAACTCATACTACTGAGTAATACAAATGATATGCATATTGATTATGTAAAGGAAACGGTTCCGTTTTTTGAAGAATTTAAGTCGTGTTTTGATGTCTTTTATTTATCTCAGCAAATTCATTTTAGAAAACCAAATAAAGATATTTTTGAATACGTGTTAAATGAAAATAAGCTTAACGCTAATGAATGTCTGTTTATAGATGACACTAAAGACAATACTGATACAGTAGACCAAATGGGATTTCATACTTGGAATATTGATGAAACCAAAGAAGATGTAGTCACTCTTTTTGAAACTAAAAAAGCACTCTTTTGATATATTTACTTCTCAGTATTCTATCATCAACTGGAATATTTGTTTTATTTAAACTATATAGCAAGCATAAGGTTAATACGCTCCAAGCTATAATTGTAAACTATATTACAGCCTGCATAGCTGGCTTATTCTTTTACGATGGTAAAGTTATTATTTCTCAAATTGTAGGTGCAAGCTGGTTTTATGGAGCACTTGGTTTAGGTTTTTTATTTATAGCTATATTTAATGTCATGGCATTGACAGCACAGAAAAACGGCCTTTCTGTAGCTTCAGTTGCCAGTAAAATGAGTGTTATAATTCCTATCCTTTTTGGTATTTATGTATATAACGAAAGTATTGGTGCTCAAAAAATCATTGGTATAGTATTAGCGTTATTTGCTGTTTATCTAACCTCTATTAAACCAAAAGACAACACTGTATTGAAGCCATCAATATTTCTACCAGTCATGCTATTCTTTGGTTCTGGAATTATAGATACATCAGTTAATCATTTTGCTCCTGACGATAATATTCCTTTATTTTCAGCTACGATTTTTGGTATCGCTGCAACTATTGGATTAGTAATTTTAAGTTACAAAGCTATAAAAGAAAAAAATCGTTTCGAATTAAAAAGTATACCTTTTGGTATTACTCTCGGTATCGTTAATTATGCTTCAATTTATTTTTTATTAAAAGCCTTACGTGTAGATGGCTATGAAAGCTCGACTGTATTTACTATTAATAATGTGATTATAGTAGCAATCTCTACGTTAATAGGTTTGTTATTCTTCAAAGAACATATTTCAAACAAAAACTGGATTGGAATAGTTATCGCTATCGTATCAATTGTATTAGTTACATTAACGTAATCAAATTTTTAGTAACTAAAATCAATGATAACCTTAATTCTTTGTAATTTTAAAAATCACGGATTTCTCATCTTCAAAAAGTCCAATAAGATATAAACCTATTCGTAAACTTTCAAGGTTTACAAAATCAGAGTTAGCTTTGTTTAGCACAACTTTTCCTGATATATCGTAAACTTTAATTTCATCGATTTGTTTTGTGAAATTTAAAATAGTTTTTGTGGGATTAGGATATACATTTAAATTCACATAGTAAGAATCATCGTCAGATAACATATTAACACAATTAGCTGAAATAGAGTTTACATCTTCAATAATCCCGGTGTTATTAAAAGTTAATCCATTAAAACCAATATAATTTTCAGAATATCTGGTCACTCTAAAAGCTTCATTTACACCTGGCTGTGAGAATTGATTATAATTAGAATTATTACCTGCAGGAATAATATAAACCCATATTACATTACCCATATTATCTACCTCTGTAATTCTTCCTTTGCCAGATTCGTTAATTAAAGCATTACCATTAGACATAAATTGCACGCCAGATTTTTTGCCCTCATGCATAACAGTACTCATTATTACTCCATCCCAAGACCAAAAATAATCTTCAGGTAAATATTTACCCGAATTTAAAGTGTAGACGCCTTCGGTATGGTTTTGATCGATAATATGAATAGATGATGCAGCAAAATCACTACCGTAACCAGCGTTATTAAATACAGAAATTTTACCTTGATTAGGTCCTTCAGTAATCCATTTTACATCGTGCTGACCATTTAATTTACGGTCTGCGACTATACCGTTGTCATAAACTTCTGGGTTTCCCCATCTCCAAAGTATATCGCCTCCTTTACCATAAATTCCACCATCATGTTTTCCTGCCTCGATAGTTGTAGTACTGTGATCAATTATATAAATTTCGTTTAAATTTCTTGCTGAAAATACAATTTGATCTAATTCTTCATTATAATTTATAGCATTTACGTGCATGAAATTTGATTGATTTCCATAATTAAGATCAAATAATTGTGGATTATTTGCAACAACACCATAATTATCTTTAGAACTATCGAAATCTTGAATTAAATGATCAAAAGCCTTCCATTCCCAGACAAGGTTTGCAGAATTACTGCCTAATGGCTCAATTTCTATTATTCGTTCAAGCTGAAAATCATCATCAGGAAAGGAAACATCTAACCCATGACCTACCATTTCACTTTTAGAGTAAACATCTCTCACTAATACTAAAAAATTACCATTAGATAATGGAGCAATATCATGATGAGTTACAAAACCAAGATCGCTATAAGAAATACTCCAAACTATATTATTATCCCAATCTCTAATTTCTGCATTAGTTCCATTACTCAATAATAAATTCCCATTTTCTAAAAAATATGATCTGCTCACTCCATCTCCTGTGGCATCCCATTGATTAACAACCTCTCCACAGTTATTAATTAAAAACACTCTATTATCATTTGTAGGCTTAATTAATGTATAGCCCTCTGATTTGGTTTTATTAAAATCATTATAAACTAAGCCAATCGTTTCTTGATCTTGAGCCATAATAACATTAAAAGACAGTAAGAAGAATAGTATATTTATTTTCACCATTGATATTTAAAATTTAAAACGAAAAATATAAGTAAATTTATAGAACATTATAAACTTTACTTATTAAAAAATGTATTCTATCCAATAATCTAATTGCTAATAAAATTAATCGTCATAGAAAGCCCTCTTCACATCGATAAAATTGAATATTATTATATTATAACGATTATATAATAAGTGTATTGGTATTTTTGTCGAAGCGATATTAACTATCTTACAGAATGACAGAGGAAGATTTATACCAAACAATTTTAGAGCCTGCAGAAGGCGAAATATTCAAAGATAAAAATAGTAAGTTCATTGGTTTTGCGTTTCCGGTAGATAACGAAGACCAAATAAAACAACACCTTGAGGACGTAAAAAAAACACATTATTCTGCAAGACATTGGTGCTACGCCTACCAGATAGGAGCCGAGTCTAAACAATATAGAGCGAACGATGATGGCGAACCTAGTAATTCTGCAGGTATGCCTATTTATGGACAAATACAATCATTTGAAGTAACCAACATTCTAATAATTGTAGTTAGATATTATGGTGGCGTAAAATTGGGAGTTGGTGGTTTAATAAATGCTTACAGAACAGGCGCACAATTAGCTTTAGAAGCTTCAAAAATTGTAGAACGAACAATTAATAAAGAATTTCAACTCATTTTTGAATACAAAAACATGAGCAAGGTGATGAGATTAATCAAAGAGAATGAAGTCGAAATCAAAAAACAAACGTTAGAATTAAATTGTATGTTAGAAATATCTGTCAGAAAAAGTAACGGTTCTAAAGTTTTTGAATTATTTGATCAATTTTACGGTATTGAAATCAAAGAATTATAACGAATAATTTTGCAGTTGGTCTAAAAGATATTTTGGACAACGTGTTGGTCTATTTCGCTTCGTGTCAATAAAAGCCAAAATTGTACTTCCTGTTGCTAATAAAATGTTAGACTGATTTCGTAATTCATATTCAAATTCAATAGAAGCCGTTGGCATTTTTTTAAGTGTAGTTTTTACTTTAAGAACATCATCATAACGTGCTGAATTTTTGTAGTTTACAGAAAGTGATACTACAGGTAACATTATCCCATCCGCTTCCATTGCACTATAACTTAAGCCAAATTCACGTAACCACTCGGTTCTTCCTACTTCAAAGTATACCGCGTAATTGGCGTGGTATACAACGCCCATTTGGTCTGTCTCACCATATCGCACTCTTATTTCTGTTTCATTAAAGTTCATTTATGTAAATTTGTTTAGGATTTATTTCGTAATTTTAAATTCGTTTTAAACATGAGGAAAAATTTCTAAATATTCAAAATATTTTAATTTTTTTATTAAGAATTTTGTTCACATATTTGCCTTGTTCAAAAACTACTAGAGAATCCTAATTCTCTTTTTTTTTGCTAATATAACTAACAACAAATAACTTAACTTAACGCATGGAGAACACAGCGCAATCTGTATGGAGTAATTGTCTTGCTTTTATTAAAGACAATATTCAACCACAAGCCTACAAAACTTGGTTTGAACCTATAGATGCTGTTAAACTCTCTGGAAATGCATTGAGTATACAAGTGCCAAGTAAATTCTTCTATGAATGGTTAGAAGAGCATTACGTTAAGATTTTAAAAGTTTCGCTTACTAAGGAGTTAGGAGAAGATGCCAAATTGGTTTACGTTATTAAAATGGAAAACACTTATGGTAATAAGCAACCTTTCACTGAAAAAATTCCAAGTTCAAATAGATCTGCTGTAAAATCGCAAGATGTCGATGTGCCTTTTAATAATAAAAGCCCTGAACTTAGAAACCCATTTATCATTCCGGGAATAAGAAATGTTAAGATTGAGTCTCAATTAAACCCAAGTTATAGTTTTGAAAACTTCCTTGAAGGCGACTCAAACCGTTTAGCTAGAAATGCAGGTATTGCAGTAGCAAATAAACCAGGAGGAACTTCATTCAATCCATTATTGATTTTTGGAGGTGTCGGTTTAGGCAAAACACACTTAGCCCATGCCATTGGTGTTGATATCAAAGATAAATATCCTGAGAAAACTGTATTGTATATTTCTGCAGAGAAGTTTACACAGCAGTATATTGATTCTGTGAAGAAAAATAATAGAAATGACTTTATTCACTTCTATCAAATTATAGATGTTTTAATTATTGATGACGTACAATTCTTATCTGGTAAAACAGGTACGCAAGATGTATTCTTTCATATATTTAATCACTTACACCAAAACGGAAAGCAAGTTATTTTAACAAGTGACAAAGCGCCTGTAGATATGCAAGATATTGAGCAACGCTTATTATCTCGTTTTAAATGGGGACTTTCTGCCGAATTACAAACTCCAGATTTTGAAACTAGAGTTTCCATTTTAAAGAATAAGCTTTATAGAGATGGCGTTGAAATGCCAGATGATATTGTAGAATATGTTGCAAAACATATTAAAACCAATGTAAGAGAGCTAGAAGGTGCTATTATTTCTTTAATTGCTCAGTCTTCATTCAACAAAAAGGAAATTACTATAAATCTTGCAAAAGACATCGTAGAGAAGTTTGTTAAGAACACTAAGCGTGAAGTCTCTATAGATTACATTCAGAAAGTAGTTTCAGATTATTTTCAGATGGATGTTAATACACTACAATCTAAAACACGTAAGCGTCATATTGTACAAGCACGTCAGTTAGCTATGTTTTTTGCCAAAAAATACACTAAAGCGTCTTTAGCTAGTATTGGTTCTCAAATTGGACAACGTGATCATGCTACAGTTCTGCATGCTTGTAAAACCGTTGATAATTTATCATCAACTGATAAGCAATTTAGAAAATACGTTGAGGATTTGTCTAAAAAGTTAGCTCTTTAATTACCTTTTATTATGACTCGTATTTTAATGGTATGCTTGGGGAATATTTGCCGTTTACCTTTAGCACACGGAATTATGCAGTCTAAACTTCCTGAAGACCATTTTTATGTTGATTCTGCTGGTACAGCTGCCTACCACGTTGGCAATAAACCAGACGAACGCTCTATTGCTGTAGCCAAAAAACATGGATTAGATATAAGTACACAAACCGCTAGACAATTTACGGTTGCTGATTTTGATACGTTTGATTATATCTACGCTATGGACTCTTCAAATTATGAAGACATTATTAGGCTTGCGAGAAATAATAATGATATCGAAAAAGTAATGTTGTTTTTAGAAGCTAATACCTCAATTCAAAATAAAAATATGCCAGATCCTTATTATGGCGAAAAAGATGGTTTTGAATATGTATACAATCTTGTACATGAAACCTGCGACATCTTAATAAAAACAATAAACGACTAATCGTAATTTTACTATAACTAAGCTCGTTTTTTTTGTAAATTAGTAGCTAAAACCATTAATAATTATGCTGAAGTCTGCTATTACTCTGTTTGTTTTTGCTTTTTTTACCTTACAGTTTTCACACGCCCAAGACATAGATTTAGAGCTATTTGCTTCAAATTTTAATAGACCTGTAAACATTAAACATGCTGGTGACGACAAACTTTACGTTGTAGAACAAGATGGGTTTATTAAAATAGTTAATTCTGATGGCTCCATAGAAAGTACTGCTTTCTTAGATATTGACAATCTTGTTATTGATAGCGGTAACGAAAGAGGCTTGTTAGGCTTGGCTTTTCATCCAGACTACGAGACCAATGGTTACTTCTTTGTATATTATATAGACAATTCTGGAGATTCTGTAATTTCTAGATTTACTAGAGATGCTACAAATCCGTTGTTAGCAGATGCTGGTTCGGAGTTTAATATTATTTCCTTTTATCAGCCCTACAGTAATCATAATGGTGGTGATTTAGCTTTCGGACCAGATGGCTTTTTATACATTGCTTCTGGCGATGGTGGTGCTTCTGGTGACCCTCAAAATAACTCACAAGACACAACAAATTTTTTAGGTAAAATTTTGAGGTTAGATATCAATTCAGTCACATCAATACATAATTATAGTATTCCTGCAGACAACCCATTTGTAGGCAACCCAAGTGTTAATGGAGAAATTTGGGCTTACGGATTAAGAAACCCATGGAAATTTTCTTTTGATAGCTTAAACGGAGACATCTGGATAGCAGATGTTGGACAAAATGCATACGAAGAAATTAACCACACTACGGCTGCAGATGCCGCTGCCGGATTAAATTATGGATGGCGTTGCTACGAAGGTAATTCAATATTTAATTCTGACGATTGCTCCGCAGCTAGTACTTATACTTACCCTATTGGTGGCTATCACCATTTTGACGATGGAGAATCTAAGTGCTCTATAACAGGTGGTTATGTATATAGAGGAACAGCATATTCTAGTTTTGATGGTTTATACTTCTTTGCTGATTACTGTAGTCAAGAAATAGGTTTCTTAACTTATGATGAAACCAATGACGTTTGGAATAGAAACTTACAAGATTTTAATGGTAATTGGAGTGCTTTTGGTGAAGATTTAAATGGAGAATTATATATTTCAGATTTAACATCTGGAAATATTTATAAATTAACGGATACGACGTTAAGTTTAAATCAAAATTCAATTTCTTCAATTTCCGTTTATCCTAATCCATCTAATAATATTGTGAATATAAATTTTGGCACAAATTTAGCAAATGAATTATCATCTGTTATACATATATTTGACCTACAAGGAAAAGTAATGAAAACTGTTGCTCAAAGTACAACTAGTATTCAGCAAATTAATATATCCGAATTGTCAGTTGGGATTTACCTATTAAAAATAACAGACGAAAACGGAGCACAATCCATTCATAAACTGGTTAAAAATTAATGAGCATCACAAAAGGAACATTATACCTCATACCAACACGATTAGGAGATAATCCACCATTAGAGGTTTTACCGATTTCAATCAAAAAGATAATCGAAGATTTAGACTATTATATAGTTGAAAATGAAAAAACTGCAAGACGATTTATTAAACGTGTTTCTCCCGGAAAATCTCAACCTTCATTAAAATTACAAGTACTAAATAAATATACCACTGAAGCTGAACGCAACACTTATCTTAATAGTTGTTTAGAGGGAAATTCTATTGGTTTATTATCTGAAGCTGGCTGCCCTGCAATCGCAGATCCTGGTGCTGATATTGTAAGTTTAGCCCATCAAATGGATATAAAAGTTGTTCCACTTGTTGGTCCATCATCTATCATTTTAGCGCTAATGGCATCTGGTATGAATGGCCAGAGTTTCACATTCAATGGCTATTTACCTATTGATAAAAGCGAGAGAAAAGCTAAGTTAAAGTCTTTAGAACGGTTATCTTCTGAACATAACCAAGCTCAAATATTCATTGAGACACCTTATAGAAACATGAAAATACTCGAAGATTTATCACATACATTACAACCTAATACAAGAATTTGTGTGGCTTGTGATTTAACATTACCAACCGAGTATATTAGAACGAAAACTGCGAAAGATTGGAAACATAACAAAGAAGACCTCCACAAGAGACCTGCAATATTTATTATCCAAAAAGACTAATGACTAAATAATTATAAGGTAACTCTAGCTTTTTTATCTGGTGTGATCATTGAAGTATCATAACCAGAGAATCTTTTCATGTAAGTTTTAACCGTTGCTCCATAAGCGTCAGAACTATTGGTACCTCCATAACTACGCAAGTATTTCTTAACACTTCCAGGACCTGCTAAGTGCGCAGCTGCTAAAATACCAGATTCGGTAATTTCTATCCCTCCAATAAATTTACCTTCAAAACGCTTTATATCTTTTCGAAGCACCCATTTATTTCTTTCTGCGTTTGCAACAAAGGCCTTTTCTTGTAACTCAGGGTTATATAAAAATTGGTTTGGTGTATATATACCTAACAACTTTAAAGTTTCTTCACCAAACTGATACTTTCCTAAATAACCCAAAGTATTTACCGTAAAATAATTTCCCCTTGATTCTTTAAATGCTAATGCCTCTTTAAAACCATCAAATGATTTACCTAAATGTGGTGTAAACATATTATACTTCACTGAAGTCTCTTTAGGCAACATGGCTAAATCTTCAGAAATGTTATAGTTAAGTTCTAAACCTTCAGTAGAATAAGCTTCAAGGTTAAGTGTAGTATCTGGATACAATGATATTGCTAAGAGCAAACAAATTGAAAACGGTAATAAAAAATTCTTAATGTTACTTTTAATCATAACAGCTAAATTTAATTAGTAAAATAATTTCCCCAATTACGTTACCAAATTCGCGTGCAAATATACGACTATTTTGTAATTACTGAAAATCAGCCGCTTAAGTGTTAAAATTTTAACTTAAAAGTATATAAAATGCCACTTTGAACGACCATCGTCACTCAACTCCAATGCAGGAAAAGGAACTTTTACAACGTTAAAAACGCTAAAAACAGTTTTTAAGACGTTAGAATTGGTCTTAATTTTGGTTAAATCAACATCTAAACTAAAGTAAAATTGACGTCTTCTATTTTGATTTGTAAAGTTTAAATCCGAGGACTCACCAGTTAACATACCTTCTGCACCATAGCCAAATGCAAAATTTAACCAGTTAGGAATCGTTTCTGTTTTTAAAAACGAATTAATATTAGCACTCAACCAATAGGTTTGTCCATTATAATCTTTTAAAAATTCTTCAGTTAATCCATTACCTAATTTGTTTGGTCTTTGTATTGCAAATTGCGTTCTGTGAAAAGAATATTTTAAAATAATACGTTGTTCTTTCCAAAGTAACTCTTGGCCAACGTATAAACCTGTTCCTGCTGTATTTGCTGCCATGTCTGTCCAAGAAAATCCCCATTCTTCTGAAAAACCATCTAAAACTTCAACTGCGGTTAAAAACCCTAAGCCAATTGTAGAACCATAGATTAATTGATTTCTTTCACTAACTCCAGCCCATTCTAAAGAATTTGCTCCTACCCTACCTAATTGATACGATGAAAAAGCATGTCCCATTTTGTCCATCTGTAACCATTCTCCACTATCATTTAAAGTTTTAAAACTAGAACGCGGATAATCTGCGTACCACAATTGATTGAGACCAATTAGTGTAGCAGAAGCTAAAACGGATTCTGAAATGACAACTGTATTGCGTCGTGATTTATTTAAAGTATCACTAGGCTTTAAAAATGCATTGAACTTAGATTGCGAAAAAACAGAATAACTAACCAAAAAGAATAATACAAAATGGCAGTATAAACGCATTTGACTTTATTTATTAATACCTTGAGATGACAAATATTGATGATACTCGCGTGCATTATTATTGTGCTGACCTAAAGTTTTAGCAAACTTATGATAGCCAATTCGTTTTGCATCTGCCGCAAAATATAAATAGCCGTGCTTCTCAGGATTTAAAACCGCTTTTACAGCAGATAAATCTGGCATAGCGATAAGTCCAGGTGGCAAACCTGAATACTTGTATGTATTATAAGGCGATTCAATTTCTTTATGAATATTTAAAACTCGTCTAATAATTGTGTTCTTATACTTTGGTAATTGATAAGCTGCAAACTTTAAAGTTGGGTCTGCTTGTAAAGCCATTTTAATTCTCAACCTATTGAGATAAACTCCTGCAACTCTAGGTTGCTCATTGGCTTGCTTAGATTCTTCATGCACAATTGAAGCTAAAGTAATGACCTCATTAGGCGTTAAATTCAGCTTTTTGGCTTTTGCTTTTCTATCTGCTGTCCAGAAACGGTTATATTCTTTTAGCATCCTTTCTCTAAATGTTTCTGCAGATGTATTCCAGAAAAATTCATAGCTGTTTGGCAAATACATTCCTAAAGCAGTTGCTTTATTAAATCCATTTTTTCTTAAAAATGCTTCATCTGTCATCGCATTAATAAGGGATAAACTATCAGCTTCAATTTGTGTACTAATTCTTCCTGCCAAATCTGCTAAATTATGCTGATTATTAAACGCAATTTTTATTGGAAGATTTTTACTTCTTATCGAATTAATAATATCATTATTATTCATTCCTTTATTAATAGCAAAACGACCAGCTTTAATATTTGTAATGTATTGCTTCTGTTTGGCTAAAGCATCAAAGGCATCAATATCCTCCAAAAGTGGCTCTAACTGTGAACGTACTTCTGCATACTTTGCATCTGTTGGTACTTCTATATAAGCAGTTTCATTATTGAATTTTGTATTAGGTGCAAACATGGCATTATATACATAGTAGGCAAATGCACCACAAATTACCAAGCCAATAAGAGCTACTGCCCAAAGAATTTTTTTAATATACATAGTTAGTTGTTAATTCGTTGTAATACATATTCATTAGAGTAAGTTTTTCCATCAAAACTCCAATCTTTTTTTAATCCTATTTTCTTAAACCCATTCGTTTCAAAAAGCTTTAAACTCGCTAAATTATTTTCTGAAATATTAGCATAAACTTGGTGTAAATGTAATGTTGAAAAACAGTAGTTAACTAATAAGTTTAATGCTTCCTTACCATAACCTAAATTTCTATTTTCTTTATCTTGAATTAATATTCCGATACCAGCACGTTTGTTTTTTATATCAAAATCAAACACATCAATTAATCCTATTGTTTCTTTTTGAACATTACATATTGCTAATCTCAGTTGCTTGGCTTCGAAAATATCTTGCTGAGCATTTTCTAAATATTGCTTAATTAAAAATCTAGAATATGGTGTTTGTGTATCACTTAAATACCACAAGTTTGTGTCATTTTCTATTTCGTATACAAACTCTAAATCTTCGGGCTCTAAAGCTCTTAAATATATTTGATTTCCTGTTAAGCTTACCATGTCATTTCGCCTTTAAACACTTGTTCTGCAGGACCAATTAGCCAAATATTAGAATAGCCACTATCATCAAAATTAAACATTACATTTAAGGAACCACCTTGTGTCTTCAGTTTAACCTTCTCATTTAATGTTTTACCTGTTTTGTGCATAGCTATCGCAACAGCTGTAACGCCTGTACCACAAGATAGGGTTTCATCTTCTACACCTCTCTCGTATGTTCTTACAGCGAAATTATCATCAGAAATTTGCTCTACAAAATTCACATTACTACCAGCTTCATTATATGGTGCACCATATCTTATCTTAGCACCTTTTGATTTTACTTCAAAATTAGAAATATTAGAAACCATTTCTACATGATGTGGCGAACCTGTATCTAAAAACTGATGATCTTTAAATGATTCTATTTTAGAGACGTCTTGCATTTGTAAATGAACAATACCATTATCAACTTTTGCACTATGAAGACCATCAATAGCAATAAATTCAGTTTCATTTTCTATAATACCTAGAAACTTTGCGAAAGCTACAATGCAACGACCACCATTTCCGCACATACTACTTTCGTTACCATCTGCGTTATAATACACCATTTTAAAATCTGTATTATCATCGTTTTCTAAAAGTATAAATCCGTCTGCACCTACACCAAAACGTCTATCGCAGATTTCAGCAATACGCTTAGTATTAGATTTATCTATTGTATTTAAGCGGTTATCTACGATTACAAAATCGTTACCTGTACCTTGATATTTGTAAAATGTCATATTCATAATTGTAGGCAAATATAAGAATAATACACATTAAAATCAGTTGTTAAACACGCGTTAAAATTCACGTTAAAAAGTCGTTAAATCGAAAAATGAAATCAATAAATTTCTAAATTTAATCGTTAGTTAAAATGAATAGTAATACTTAAATCTAAAAAAACATGAAGAAGATTCTAACATTAGTCTTTGTTTCGGCATTAGGAGGCCTTTTAACCTTAGGTGGTTACAAATTATTTGTTGAAAAAGATTCTAAACCCTTAATGGTAGAAACCACAGCTGATACTCCAGTCTTTGTACCAGCATCAAATTACAATAACGTAAATAATAATAGTGCAAATACTCCAAATTTTATTGAGTCTGCAGAAAAATCATTGGATGCCGTAGTCCATGTAAAAAATACATCTATCGTTAGTGCACCAACATCGATGCAAGATTTATTTTTTGGTCGTCAGTCTCAAAGAGCACAAGTTGGTACAGGTAGTGGTGTAATAATTTCGCCAACAGGTTATATTGTTACCAATAACCATGTAATTAAAAATGCAAACGAAATTAGCATTACCTTAAATAATAACAAAGCATATATGGCTGAGTTGATAGGTACGGATGAATCTACTGATATCGCTTTATTAAAAATTGAAACTGATGAAGACCTTCCGTTTATGGCTTTTGGAGATTCTGATAATGCAAAAGTTGGTGAATGGGTTTTAGCCGTTGGCAATCCTTTTAACCTAACTTCTACGGTTACAGCCGGAATTATAAGTGCAAAATCAAGAGATTTATCTGGAAACCATTCACAGTCGTTTATACAAACTGATGCAGCTGTAAATCCTGGAAATTCAGGAGGAGCTTTAGTTAATACAAATGGTGATTTAATTGGCATTAATACAGCTATTTCATCTCGTACAGGTTCTTACATTGGGTATTCTTTTGCTGTGCCAAGTAATATTGCACGCAAAATTGTAAATGACATTATGGAATATGGAAATGTACAAAACGGTATTCTAGGTGTTGTTGGTGGTGCATTAAATAGTAAAGCTGCTGAAGAATTAGGAACAACAACTACAGAAGGTTTTTACGTTAGCGATGTACAAGAAGATACAGGAGCAGAAAAAGCAGGTATACAATCTGGCGATATAATCAATAAAATAGACAACGTTAAAATTAATAAGTTTTCGGATTTATCTGGTTATTTAAAAACCAAAAGTCCTGATGACGTGGTAAATGTAACCTTATTGAGAGATGGTGAAGAAGAAACACTTCCTGTTACTTTATTAAAACCATCGACTTATAATCTACAGAATATAGGAATGATTAAAAATGCATCAAAAAAAGAACTTAAAAAATACAATACTGAATATGGAGTAAAGATTTCACGTTTTGATGACAATTATAAACCTTATTGGAATAAAAACGGTATTGAGGAAGGTTCTATCATCACTAAAATTAACGGAACAGAACTTTACACAATTGATGATGCAAAAAGTGCTATAACTTCTAAGCATATCAATGAAGCGCTTCAGCTAGAAGTGATAAATAAAAACGGAGAGAAAGTGGTCTATCATTTTAGATAATGAGACATTAAATTTAGGTTAAATGAACCCTTCAAAGTAATTTTCTTTGAAGGGTTTTTATTTTCGTTAAAATGTGCTACGAAAACGTTTGAAATATAGTACTTTCGCAAAAAATATAAACTAATAATTTATTCTCTAAACAAAAAAATATGAGTTTTAATGCCACTTACGAAAAGGAATTGGCTTTTCAAGCTGATCGTCGCAGAGCAACAGTAGAATTTATAAAAATCATCAGTGACTTATGGTATGATAAGTCTATTGAATTAGTTCTATTTAGAAATCAATTAATTGATAGAAATGTAAGCGAAATTTTGAATCTGCATGAATATGCTGGTGAATTTGTACAAAAACCAATTTCTATTTTTGATTCTGTTGAAATTGCACAAGCCATTAATGCTTTAAACTTCCCTCCTGCCAAATTAGATATTGGTAAGTTAACTTATGAGTTTCATATGGAAGACCAAAAATATAGCAATGCTACTGCTTTTGTAGCGGCTAAACTTGGTAACTCAAAACAAAATAAACCTATTGAACCAAAGAATGTTGTTCTTTATGGTTTTGGCAGAATTGGTCGTTTGGTAGCACGTGAATTAATGACACGCACAGGAAAAGGCACACAATTAAGGTTAAGAGCTATTGTAACTAGAGGAGAAATTAACGAAACTGTTTTAGAAAAGCGTGCTTCATTATTAAGAAATGATTCAGTTCATGGAGATTTCTCTGGTATGGTAAGTATTGATGTAAAAAATTCTGCATTAATAATTAATGGAACTACAGTGAAAATAATCTCTGCAAATAAGCCTGAAGATATTGATTATACAAAGTATGGTATAAAAAATGCTTTAATTATAGATAATACTGGCGCTTTTAGAGATAAAGAAGCATTAAGCAGACACCTCAAAGCCAAAGGTGTAGATAAAGTTTTATTAACTGCACCAGGAAAAGGCATTCCTAATATTGTTCATGGTGTAAACCACAAGGAAAACGATCCTGATAAAGTAAAAATATTCTCAGCCGCATCTTGTACAACAAATGCAATTACGCCAATTTTAAAAGCAGTAGAAGATTCTTTCGGTATTAAAACTGGTCATTTAGAAACCATTCATGCATATACCAACGATCAGAATCTTGTGGATAATTTTCATGGTAAATACAGACGAGGACGCGCTGCTGCTCTTAATATGGTAATTACTGAAACTGGCGCAGGAAAAGCGGTTAGCAAAGCATTACCATCGTTAGAAGGAAAATTAACATCTAACGCTATTAGAGTACCAGTGCCTAATGGATCTTTAGCAATTCTTAGTTTAGAATTAAAAAATGAAACTTCAGTGGAAAGCATGAATACCATCATGAAAAAATATGCGCTAGAAGGTGATTTGGTAGAACAAATTAAATTTGAGATGAGTGATGAGCTTGTGTCTAGTGACATTGTTGGTAGTTCTGCACCTTCAATTTATGATAGTAAAGCAACAATTGTAAGAAAAGATGGTAAAAATGCCATCTTATATATATGGTATGATAATGAGTATGGCTACAGTCATCAAGTTATTAGATTAGCAAAGTATATTTCTAAAGTAAGACGCTATGCTTATTATTAGAATAATTGAAAAAGGAAAAAAAGAAAAAATCTTGTCAGCTGGCAAGATTTTTTTTGTTTAAAAGTTAAGCTGTTAGTAATTTAATGAAATTTAAACGCAACCTTTTTCATAGTTTTTCATCTTCTTAACAACTAATCAATTTAATTATGAAAAATAAACTTGCTTTTCTGGCAGTAGTTTCGGTATTGCTGCTACATAGCTGTATCCATTTTGGAGGTGTTGATGATGACTTCATTATGACATCTAATTACGAGCCTGTAATTATTAAGCGTACTGCTTTTGAATCTACAACTATGCTTGAAAACACGCCACGAGCTATAGAAAATTCAGGAAAAATATACGTAAAAGGAAACTATATTTTTATTAACGAGGTAAATGAAGGCTTCCACCTTATCAATAATTCAGACCCTTCAAATCCACAAAATATTGCCTTTATAAAAGTACTTGGCTCTTCAGATTTAAGTATAAAGGAAGACATTATATACGCCAATAATGCTACAGATTTAATTGCATTTACAATTGACGAATCTTCAGAAACTCTAACAATTACGAAACGTTTAGAACATGTATTTCCTCAAATTTGGTCTCCAGAGGGTGAATATTATTATGCTCTCGAAGACGATGATATTATTGTAAACTGGGAACTTATAAACTAATAGCTATGAAAAAAATCTATTTAATTTTACTCGTTATTTTTTTAGTTCTGAGCTGTGATTCTGATAGTTCCAATGATGCATCTTCCTTTTCTGAAAACGGACAAGGTGGATCACTTGCTAGATTTGCACTTTACACCGATTACCTATACGTTGTTGACGATACTAACTTAAATGTGTTTAGTATAATTAATACAGCAGAACCTGTTCAAATTAATACCATACCAATAGGATGGAATATTGAAACTCTATTTAATTATAAGAACTATTTATATATAGGTTCTAGAAATGGCATGTTTATTTACGATTTAGATAATCCTGAAGAACCTAGTTATCTCTCTGCTGTAGAACATTTTACGGCATGCGATCCTGTTATTGCCAATGATACACATGCTTATGTAACCTTACACTCTAATATTGGCTGTGGCAATACCATTAATGTATTAGAAATATATGATGTTGCAGATATTACTAATCCCGTTTTAATATCATCGAGAAATTTAACTCGACCAATAGGAATAGGACTTTACAACGATTATCTATTTGTTTGTGATGATGAAGTTAAGGTTTTTGATATTTCAGATCCTAATAATTCACAGTTAGTTACCTCTATAAATGTTGACAGCTTTGATGTTATTATAAACAATGGAATATTGGTGTTAATTGGAGCAAATGGACTGTATCAATATAGCTTAGACGAAAATGATATTACGAATTTATCACATTTAAGTACGCTTAACATCTAAATTATAATATCTATCGTATATAAAATAGCCTTACTTTAATGTGAGGCTATTTGTTTGATAAATGTTTATGTAATACTCATAAAATTATTATCTTGGCAGTCAATTAATCCATCAAAACTAAAATTAATCTTTAGATGAAATTCCTAACCAAAGTTTCTGTAATTCTTATAGTTACACTTAGTTTGCAAAATTTAAACGCGCAAACAAACACAGATGATGAGGACGATAAGTTGTCATTAAACAGTGGTACAATAGATAGTCAGTTTGAATATATATTTAAGAAGTCTGGTAATTTTAGAGGTACCAATGGCCAAAAATATGAAGCTGTAAAATATGCTTGGCTTTTAACTTTAAAAGCACATGTTCTTGATTCGTTAAAAACTACATACAAAAAACTAGAAAATTCTGAAAAAGTTGTAGGTAACCAAGCTAAGGAAATTGAAGATCTAAAAGTAAAGTTAGTGGATACTCAGACCATTTTGGATCAAACAGATTCTGAAAAAAATAACATGGCCTTATTAGGTATGCAGACTAGTAAAACGAATTACAATGTAATTATGTGGTCTATTATTGGCGCTTTATTTGCATTTTTATTATTATTTATTTACAAATTTAAAGGTAGTAATTCAGCAACACGAGAAGCTAAACACAAATTAGATGAAGTTGAAACTGAATTTGAAGAACACAGACGCACTGCATTAGAACGAGAGCAAAAAGTAAGACGTCAATTACAAGATGAATTAAATAAGCATAAATCTTAATTAAATTTCTTTAACACATTATAATATAAATCCGTAATTTTAATTACGGATTTTTTTTATAAAAAAAAATGAAAAACAAACAGTTAAGTTGCAATGCCTAAACGACTAATATATTTATTTACTTTTATAATTCCTTATATCGGATTTACTCAAACTAAAAGTGAATTGAGTCAACTTTTATGGAATAACGTTCAAGCTTGTTATTCAAATTTAGAGGATTTAGAAAGTAAAACTTCAGACGTAAAAATTATTGACGATTCTAAAAATGGTTACCTATATATTTCTGGCTCATACCCAACATGTGGTTGTAATTGTAGTTCATCTATTGGTGCTTATAAGGATGTTAATGGAAATTACACCTTGTTACAATCGGATTATAGCGGATGTGATTGGATGAAAAAAACCACTTCAAACAGATTACTTTCCGAAATTTTACCAGAAGATTTTGGCATTAAAAGTTTTACAACAAAAGATATAGTAACAGATTCCATCTCTCCTTTGTTTTATGTTGAATTTGAAATCCCTCAACTTGGCACAGATACAAATGTTAATCTTAACCTCGTACCATTTGGAATGAAAATTAAAGAAGATGAACTGATCTGTTATGAATACTCAGAATATAAAAGTGAGAAAACATCGTATTATAATATTATGGAACTGATACGTTCACTAACTGATAAAAATTCATTAGTGTCTATATTATCAGGAAACTTTAAAATTATTGATAAAGCAGATATTGAATTAATTGAAAAATCAATTGAAAAAAAGCAGTTTTTATCTAAAAACGATATTCAAGAACAATTAAAGACGCTAAAAAAGGTTTATGATGTCTATATACAAATTGAATGTACTAACCTTACATTAAGTTGGAATCGTAAAACAGCAAAATTTGAAATTAAACAATTAGGTAAGAAACAAACTAAAGAGACATTCAATGATTTTTTACTTAATAATTTGTTTTGGACAGCTCTATGTTAAAAATGCATTAATAACCAAATTACCTTATCATTAAAGACTATTAAACATGAAAAAACTTATTCTAATTATTATTGTTCTTATAAGTGTCAACGCATTTTCTCAAGAAAAAGAATTATGGGCTAAATCTTTTATAAATAAAGAAGCGCCAGAATTGGTAGTAGAAAAATGGTTATCAGATAAACCAGAGATGGAAGGTAAATTTATACTTATAGATTTTTGGGCTACTTGGTGTGGACCATGTTTAAGATCTATTCCAAAATTAAATAAGTTTCATAAAGAGTTTAGTGAAAATCTAGTTGTCATTGGATTAAGTGATGAAACAGAAGCCACAGTTGAAAAACTCAATTACCCAGAAATAGAATATTATAGTGCTATTGATACCGATAAACATTTAAATGATATTTTTGAAATTAGAGGCATACCACATTGCGTAATTATTGATCCAAATGGCATTGTAGTATGGGAAGGATGGCCAGATCTAAAAGGCTTTGAATTAACGTCTGAAGTAATTCAAGATCTTATTGATTCAGATAAATAAACTCTAATAAATGGAATATTAACAATCATCATTCCATAACAATACTAAAATTAGACTTTATTAAAAAACATAACAATAAATCTTATCTTCGCAGCCAATTAACATAAATCATGCGTATAGATATTATTACCGTTTTACCAGAACTTTTACAAAGTCCGTTTGAAGCCTCTATACTGAAGAGAGCAATAGAAGCAGGTCTGGTAGAAATTCACTTTCATAACTTAAGAGATTTTGCAACTGGTAATTACAAGTCAATTGATGATACTCAATTTGGAGGAGGTGCTGGTATGGTAATGAGTATTGCACCAATAGACAAATGTATTTCAAAATTACAAGCAGAACGTAATTACGACGAAATTATCTATATGACACCAGATGGTGAACAACTCAACCAAAGCATTGCCAACCAAACGTCTTTAAAAGAAAATATAATTATTCTTTGCGGACATTATAAAGGCGTAGATCAACGTGTACGAGATAAATTTATTACAAGAGAAATATCTATAGGTGACTATGTGCTTTCTGGTGGAGAATTAGGTGCAGCTGTTTTGTGTGATGCCGTAATTCGATTAATTCCTGGCGTACTTGGTAATGAAACGTCTGCTTTAACAGACTCGTTTCAAGATAATTTATTAGCACCACCAATTTACACAAAACCTAGAGAGTATGATGGTATGAAAGTGCCTGAAGTACTATTTAGTGGTAATTTTGCTAAAATTGAAAAATGGCGAGAAGAGCAAGCCTATAAAAGAACACAAGAAAGACGTCCTGATCTTTTAGATGATAAACAGTAAAATATTAAATTATGGATAGTTCTACACAAATTCTATTTTCTATTGGTCAGATAATTAGTAGCATTTCTATGCTAATCATATTAGCTGCTACAATTGTACTTATTATAAAAAAGAGAACTCCAGCAACTTGGACCATATTTATTGGTTATCTATTATTTTGTATTAAATATGTTGTAAGCCTAATAATTACAATAATGGCAGGCAGATACAGTATGGACACTCTATTACAAATTCAAGGTATTTCTAATATTGTTAGAAGTTTATCGTATTTAATTTTTGCTATTGGTTTATTAATGTTTGTCATAACAGAATTATCAAAGAAAGATTCTGAGAATTAGTTTCAGTATTAATTATCGTCATCGATTGACAATTAATAAATAATCCCACAAAAAATAATATACTAAAGCATTGCATATTTTATAAAAAGCACTACTTTTGCAAACCAATTTAGACCAACCTCTGGCGAGAATCGTGAATGTTGCTTTGAATCAAAAATTATAAACAAAACAAAATGAATTCTTTAGTAAAATTTGTACAAGACGAATTTGTAACTCGTAAAGACTTTCCAGAATTTAGTGCTGGTGATACAATCACTGTTTACTATGAAATTAGAGAAGGTGAAAAAGTACGTACTCAGTTTTTTAGAGGTGTAGTATTACAACGTAAAGGAAGTGGATCTTCTGAAACGTTTACTATCCGTAAAATGTCAGGAACTATTGGTGTAGAGCGTATTTTCCCAGTGAACTTACCAGCTTTACAGAAAGTAGAAGTTAACAAACGTGGTAAAGTACGTAGAGCTAGAATTTACTACTTTAGAGGTCTTACTGGTAAAAAAGCAAGAATCAAAGAAGTTAGAAGATAATTCAAACTTATATAAAAACAAAAAGAGCCTTCTGTATCAGAAGGCTCTTTTCGTTTTTAACAATTGTTAACAACTACGGTTCATAAGGTGTTGATATCTAAAATGTTAAAACTATAGCGATTTCAAATTTAATTATGTAATTTAGTGAAACAATTAATAACAAACCTAGTTTGTTTTTTGAATCCTATTTCAAATTAATGTTAGTTGTCGTTAGAGATTCGTTCTTTATGTAATGAGGTTGTTTTTTGAGATTGTGTAGCAACTTGTGTTAACAAGTGTTTGTAAAACGATCATGAAGCTTTTATAAGATAACATGCTTGTGTAGGTTATAGTAGAAAAGTGAAAAGTTCTGAAAAAGTAGTGGAATCGAAAGTGCACACGAAAAGGATGAGCAATGTTCCCTAATAGATACTCGAGTATTTGAATATTTATCAGAAAAACATCAAGAAAAACAAACCTAAGAAACAAAGTAATATCAGGTCAATACATTTTGAAAGATATAAAATGTTTCGAATTTGAATCAGATACTGATGTACTGAAAAACTTTTGACGCTGGTCATTTAGTTGAGTTAGTGAAAGCTAAGTAAGTCATAATAGTTCTGTTTCTATGAAAGCCATGTCAACACAGATAATTCTGAATGATATGGCTTTTTTTTTGTTTGGATTAAATACACTAGATCATTAAACCATTAGTTCTTATTTTATATAAAAACGTCTATCCTTAATATAATGAAACCTTTATTCCTCATTATCATCCTACTTTTGACTTCACAGAGTAATGCTCAACGAGATTCGCTTGCTATATTGCATACTAACACATGGACTATTAAAAAGCAAAATCCTTATATATTAAGGAATTGGTTAGAACAAGATACCATAAGCTTAATTTCTACAAACCCAATTAAAAAAATTAAAGATTCCCTTTATAAAAAAAATGGTTTAACTGAAGCCGAATTAAAATTCTTAATTTCAAATGTTAGAGATAAACAAGAACTCATTAATTTTGATTCCATAGGAAAATTACATCATATTAAATACATATTTTGCCCAGTAGGCTCAACCCTATTTCACTTAAAGTCATTTAGTTTAGAAAACAATGTAGTTAACCTAATCTACACCAAGAAGGAATGGAAAAAAACACCTGCTGAAAAATTTTCGGTGTATTATAAAGTTCTATTGTGGGATGACAAACAAATACAATTAAGAAAAATTAAAGAATGAACTTACTTTTATTCGATCAACACGATTTTAAGAGCGAAAATTACACCGTAAACCTACTCCCAAAAGCTGAATATACAGATTGTACGTTTACCAACTGTACGTTTGAAAACTCAGACATTTCAAACATTAATTTTATAGAATGCAACTTCATAGATTGTAATTTTAGCAATGTCAACGTTATTAACACAACCTTCAACGACGTATCTTTCAAAGATTGTAAATTACTTGGTGTTCTATTTCAAAATTGTAATGCCTTTTTGTTATCGTTTAAATTTATTAATTGCATTTTAAATTTCAGTAGTTTCTATCAATTAAAAATTAACCTTACTGAGTTTCAAAATTGTACAATTCATCAAGCAGATTTTACTGAATCCGAAGCAAAACAAGTCGTATTTAAAGACTGTGATTTAAGCGGATCAACGTTTAATAGAACCAATCTAGAAAGTGCAGACTTTACTTCTGCCATTAACTTTAATATCAATCCTTCCGTAAATCAATTAAATAAAGCTTCTTTTTCTAATGAAAACATTTCTGGATTGCTAAAAAGCTTCAATATTAAGATAAAATAATAAATCGATTATTTTAAGCAAAAATTTATTGATTCTTTAAATAATAGCGTGCTTTAGTGCAAATCTAGCACGTGAAAAATCAAACGTTTTCGTATATTTGCTCTGCTTAATTTTAAGCTAATTATTTTTCAAACTATTTACTAGACTTATGACAAAAACAGCAAAGATTGTTTATACAAAAACGGATGAAGCACCAGCTTTAGCAACACGTTCATTTTTACCAATTGTTAAAGCATTTACAAAGTCTTCTGGTATTTCTATTGAAACAAAAGATATATCCTTAGCAGCTAGAATTTTAGCAACTTTTCCAGATTTTTTAACTGAAGATCAAAAAGTAGCTGACGCACTTGCAGAATTGGGCGAATTAGCTAAAAAACCAGAAGCTAATATTATTAAACTTCCAAATATTAGTGCATCTGTCCCGCAACTTACTGCTGCCATTGAAGAATTACAAAATAAAGGATTTAAAATTCCTAATTATCCAGATGAGCCTCAAAATGAATCTGAAAAGGAAATTAAATCTCGTTACGATAAGATAAAAGGTAGTGCAGTAAATCCTGTCTTAAGAGAAGGAAATTCTGATAGACGTGCACCAAAAGCAGTTAAGAATTACGCTAAGAAAAATCCTCATAGTATGGGAGCTTGGACGGCAGATTCTAAAACGCATGTGGCAACAATGTCTGAAGGAGATTTTGCTCACAATGAAAAATCAGTTACGCTTGCAGATAAAACAACCGTAAAAATTGTACATACAGATTCTAAAGGTAATGCCACTAATTTAAAAGAGAATTTAAGTTTACTTAAAGGCGAAATTATCGACGCTACAGTAATGAGTAAAAAGGCATTACTTGAGTTTTTAGAAGAACAAGTTGAGGATGCTTTAGATCAAAGTGTTTTGTTTTCTTTACATATGAAAGCAACTATGATGAAAGTATCTGACCCAATTATTTTTGGACATGCCGTAAGAATATTTTTTAAAGATTTATTTGAGAAGCATGGTAAAACCTTTGATGAAATAGGTGTAGACGTAAATAATGGCTTTGGAAATTTACTTGAAAAATTAAGTGAACTTCCGGAAGATAAACGCGATGAAATTAGAGATGATATTCGTTTTGCCTTAGATCATAGTGCCGATTTAGCTATGGTAAATTCTGATAGAGGAATTACTAATCTACATGTGCCAAGTGACGTCATTATTGATGCTTCTATGCCTGCAATGATTAGAACATCTGGTCAAATGTGGAATGCAGAAGGAAATCAACAAGATACAAAAGCAGTAATACCAGACAGCAGTTATGCTGGTGTTTACATCGCCACTATAGATTTCTGTAAAAAACATGGTGCCTTTGATCCTACTACAATGGGAACAGTACCTAACGTAGGTCTTATGGCTCAAAAAGCTGAAGAATACGGTTCTCATGATAAAACATTTGAAATTTCAGCAGATGGCAAAGTAGAAGTTGTTGATAATAACGGAAATGTATTAATAAGCCATAAAGTTGAAACTGGAGATATCTGGAGAATGTGTCAAGTTAAAGATGCACCAATTCAAGATTGGGTAAAGTTAGCTGTTACAAGAGCTAGAGCTTCCCAAACACCAGCTGTTTTTTGGTTAGATAAAAACAGAGCGCATGATGCAGAATTGATAAGAAAGGTAAATACATACCTTAAAGATCACGATACTGACGGATTAGATCTTAGAATTTTATCACCAATCGATGCTACAAATTTCACATTAGAACGTCTTAAGGCTGGAGATGACACTATTTCTGTAACAGGAAATGTGTTAAGAGATTATTTAACTGATTTGTTTCCTATATTAGAAGTAGGTACAAGTGCAAAAATGTTATCTATTGTTCCTTTAATGAATGGTGGTGGTTTATTTGAAACTGGTGCTGGTGGATCTGCTCCAAAACATGTTCAGCAGTTTGTTGAAGAAGATCACTTACGTTGGGATTCTCTAGGAGAGTTCTTAGCATTAGCTGTTTCTCTTGAACATTTTTCTATTGTAAATAACAATAAAAAAGCGAGCATTTTAGGAGAAACTTTAGATGATGCTTCTGATAAATTATTAGAAAATAGAAAAGGGCCTTCAAGAAAGGTAAATGAATTAGACAATAGAGGAAGTCATTTTTATTTGGCTTTATATTGGGCTGAAGCATTAGCTAATCAAGATAAAGACGCTGATCTTAAAACTGAATTTTCAAAAATATTTAAAGAACTTTCCACTAATGAAGATACGATAGTGAAAGAATTAATAGATTGCCAAGGTGAATCTGTAAATATTGATGGCTATTATTATCCAAATGAAGAACTAGTATCTAATGCTATGCGTCCAAGTAAAGCATTTAATACAATTATGAATTAATTACTTAATTATTATACATTAAGATTTTGTTAAAAAGCTTCTTTCGAGAAGCTTTTTTTATGCTTTTAAATTACTTTTAGTGTAACAACTACATTAGTTATTCGTTATAACAGAAAGTCATCATCAATCAATATAATATTCATCACATATGAAAATACTATCCAGAGGATTTTTTCTCTGCCTATTTTTATGCAGCATTAATCTCTATGCTCAAGAAAAGTTCACATTAAGTGGAACGATAACTGATAACCAAAGTAATGAAACACTCATTGGCGTAAATATTATAATTCCAGAATTACAGACAGGAACCATGTCCAATGAATATGGCTTCTACTCTATTACGCTGCCAGCTGGCACTTATGATATACAAATTAGCTATTTAGGTTTTACAACAGTAAATGAATCTGTAGTACTTTTATCAGACCTTACTAAAAACTATAAATTATTAGAAGCTACTGAAAGCTTAGACGAAGTTGTAATCACAGAAAATATTGAAAAACTAAACATTAAGAAACCTCAGATGAGTGTTAATTCTTTATCAATAAAAACCATAAAGAATATGCCTGTGGTTTTGGGTGAGGTCGATGTTATTAAATCTATTACCTTACTTCCAGGTGTAACTAATGCCGGTGAAGGTGCTTCAGGTTTTAATGTACGAGGTGGTGCAGCAGATCAAAATCTTATCCTATTAGATGAAGCTACCATATTTAATTCGTCTCATTTATTTGGTTTCTTCTCTGTTTTTAATCCAGATGCCATTAAAGATTTAAAATTGTACAAAGGAGGAATTCCTGCTAAATATGGTGGACGTGTATCTTCAGTTTTAGATATTTATCAAAAAGAAGGGAATAGTAAATCATTTCATATGAATGGAGGAATTGGCTTGATCTCTAGTAGATTATTGGCTGAAGGTCCTATAAAAAAAGACAAAGGCTCTTTTTTAATTGGAGGTAGAAGCAGTTACGCCCATTTATTTTTACCACTTTTTGATATTGATAGCAAAGCTTATTTTTATGATTTAAATACTAAACTGAGTTATAATATTAATACAAATAATAATATTTATTTGTCAGGATATTTTGGCAGAGATGTATTTGAAATTTCTGATAGCTTTCAAAATACATTTGGAAATTCTGTATTGAATTTCCGATGGAATCATTTGTTTTCAGATAAACTATTTTCAAATTTATCATTAATTTATTCTGATTACTATTATGGTTTAGAATTAAGTTTTGTAGAGTTTGACTGGGTTTCGGGTATAAAAAACTTCAATTTAAAATACGATTTTAAACACTACATCAACAACAATTTTAAGCTTGAATATGGTTTGAACAGTATGTATTACGATTTTAATCCTGGTGAAATTAATCCTACAACGGAAACTTCTGGAATTAATCCCTATAAACTTATTGATAAATACGCGTTTGAAAATGCCGTTTATATCGATGCTGAGCATAAATTGAGTAATAAGCTTAGTATCAGTTATGGAGCTAGACTAAGTATGTTCCATCGATTAGGCCAAGATGAATTAAATATTTATGAAAATGATTCTCCCTTAATCTTTAATGAGGAAATTGGTATATATGAAAAAGCAGAACCAATAGGAACCGAAAGTTTTAACCGATCTGATGTAATAGAATCCTTTACTAACTTAGAGCCAAGACTAGCTATAGCATATCAATTAAACGATGTATCTTCAGTGAAGGCAAGTTATAACAGAATGAGTCAATATTTACATCTATTATCAAACACAACTTCTCCTACTCCACTAGATGTTTGGACGCCAAGTGGTAAATATGTAAAACCTCAGTTACTTGATCAAGTTGCCGTTGGTTACTTTAAAACATTTAAGGATAATACATTTTCAATTGAAATTGAAAGCTTTTATAAAACCATTAAAAACCGAATTGATTATGTTGATGGTGCAGATTTAATTGCCAATGATGCCATTGAACAAATAATTTTAAATGGAGAAGCAAGAGCTTACGGATTAGAAGTCTTACTCAGAAAAAATGAAGGTCGATTTACCGGATGGTTAGCATATACATTATCAAAATCTGAGCAAAGAACACCAGGACGAACTCCTATTGAAACAGGAATTAATAGTGGACAATGGTATAGCACGGCATACGATAAAACTCATGATGTTTCACTAACCGGAAGTTACGAGCTCAATAAAAAATGGTCATTTAGTTCTAATTTTATTTTTCAAACCGGACAACCCACTACGTATCCTAATAGTCAATATGAATATAACGGACTAGTAATACCAAATTATGAAGCCAGAAACTCAAGTAGATTACCAGCATATCATCGGTTAGATTTATCAACCATATATACACCAAAACCAGAAAGTAAAAAGAATTTTAAAGGTGAATGGGTATTCGGAATTTATAATGTCTACGGACGTAAAAATGCTGCCAGCATATCTTTTGGTGAAAATAGCGACACAAGTAACAATGAAGCAGTTAAATTGGCGATTTTCGGAATGGTACCATCAATATCTTATAATTTTAAATTTTAACACATGAAAAAAGTTTTCTGTTTTTTAATAATATGTACGTTTTTATATTCTTGTGAAGATGTAATTGATGTAGATTTAAATGAAGTTGAACCAAGATTAGTTATTGAAGCCTCCATAGATTGGTATAAAAACACTTCAGGAAACGAACAGTTTATAAAACTAACTCTTTCAGCACCATTCTTTGATGAAATTATTCCACCAGCTAACAATGCTTTGGTACAAATATTTGATACTAATGGTAATACGTTTTCATTTATTGAAGAGAATGAAACTGGTATTTATAGAAATTCTGATTTTATCCCAATTATTGATGGAGAGTATACATTATTTATAAATTATAATAATGAAGTATATACAGCTACAGAAACTTTAAAATCAGTTGCTCCAATTGATTATATTGAGCAAGATGATGAAGGAAGTTTCTTTGGCGATGAGATTGAAATTAAAGTTTATTTTACAGATCCTGCTGAAACAGACAATTATTATTTCTTTGAATATTTTACTGATATTTCGGACTCTCCATCCCTAGATGTTGGCGATGATAGATTTATAGATGGGAATCAAATTTTTGGTTTTTATTCTGAAGAAGATTTAGAATCAGGAAATGAATTAACTATTCGCCATTTTGGTGTATCTGAGCAGTACTATGAGTTTATGTTTATCTTATTACAACAAGGAAGCGAAGATGGAGGTGGGCCTTTTGAAACACAACCAGCTACAGTTCGAGGAAATTGTATAAACACAACTAACGAGGAAAATTATCCATTTGGTTATTTTCGATTATCAGAAGTTGAACAAGTTATTTATACAGTAGAATAGTTTTATTTAGATTAAAATCCAGTAAATTTAATTAGTATATTAATCAAGCTTAACTAAATAGCATCCTATATAATTATTATTCTTACCTTCAACTTATGACGTTTACAAAAATAACAGAACAAGAATCAAAATATAATAATCTCGATAGCATGTCTGTAAATGAGATTATCACTAATATAAATAATGAAGATAAACTCGTTTCTTTAGCCGTTGAAAAATCTTTACCACAAATAGAAGCATTAATAAATAGAATTATTCCCAAACTTAAGAATGGTGGTAGAATTATATATATTGGAGCTGGAACTAGTGGTAGATTAGGGATTTTGGATGCGTCAGAATGTCCACCTACATTCGGAGTTTCAGATAATTTAGTAATTGGAATAATTGCTGGTGGAGATAAAGCCATTCGAAAAGCTGTAGAAAATGCAGAAGATTCAAGAACACAAGGCTGGAAAGATTTAGAAAATTTAAATATATCACAAAATGATACTGTGATTGGTATTGCAGCATCAGGTACTACTCCTTATGTACTTCACACTTTAGAACAATGTAATTCTAATAGCATTTTAACGGGATGTATTACTTGTAATCATAATAGTCCTATATCGTTAACAGCAAAATATCCTATTGAAGTTATGGTGGGTCCTGAGTTTTTAACTGGTAGTTCAAGAATGAAAGCTGGAACTGCCCAAAAACTAGTACTTAATACAATTTCAACAACATGCATGATTCAACTAGGTAAAGTGAAGGGTAATAAAATGGTAGATATGCAACTTAGCAATGACAAACTTGTAAATAGAGGCGTAAAAATGATAATGCAAGAATTACATATTGAACAATCAGAAGCGACCCAATTATTAATGAAATATAAATCAGTAAGAGAAAGTATTAATCATGGACGAAAGTAATCGAACAGATAAGGAAATATTAACAAAGGGCCTGAAACAACTCTTAATTTGCTTAATTTTTATGTTTTTAGGTCCTAGCCTAATACATTTAGCCTTAAATAATCAGGATAAATCTCTATTTATCGTATTACTAATTATAGCATTTATCTTTTGTATAATTGCTATTATATTATTGGCGAAAGGAATTAACACTATTTTAGATAGTATGTTTAATAAGAAAAGTTAGTATTATCATAGTTTTGCTATTATTTTCATAAAACTCTCAGATTAAAAAAAACGAAAAAACCCTTACTAAATAAATAGTAAGGGTTTTACAATACCGATATATCGGTAAAAAAG
>NZ_CANMIW010000009.1 GCF_947498005.1 uncultured Winogradskyella sp. | reverse complement strand
AAATCAATGTCTGTTAAGGTTACGTTTCCTGTATTGCTTACCGTAATCGTGTAATCTATAGTGTCATCTATTAAACCTGGTAAACCAGCCTGAGTAACAGTTCCGTTTGTTGACTTTGTAACTGTAAGTTCAGGAGTTTGTGTAATTTCGAATGGCGTAACGTCATTTGTTGTATCACCATCATTATTATTTCCATTAACACTATCTATATCGTCTGTCTCTACAGTTTCTGGATCAGTTACAATAGTACCATCACCTGTAGTTCCTGTATCTGACACATCAATAATATCATCATTTGGATCTGATGTATTTCCTCCTGGTACTTCCGCTCTTACAGTTGCTGAATTTTCTACACCACCAGCATCTATATCAGTCTGTGTAATTACATAAGTACCACTACAAGTAGTACTTGCTCCAACGGCTAAACTTGTAGAAGAACAAGTTATAGTTCCTATTAAAGGGTCTGTTATAACTATGTCTGATAAAACTTCATCACTTGTATTTGTAACAGTAAATTCATAAGTTATTTCATCATCAATAATACCTGCATTACCTAAAGACGTAACTCCTGTTACGCTCTTAATTAGACTAATACTACAATTAGCATCAGATAAAACAATAGGCTCCAAAGCAACTTCAGCACAGTCCGTATTACCTACATATCTTACAGCGACAGAATAAGAACCTGCTGTTAAACCTGTAAAATTAGGGTCAGTTTGAAAAGGACCAGCTAATCCATTAACACTATATTCTATTGCTCCACCACCATTATCTACAGCAACTACACTAATTGCCCCAGTGCTTGTTAAACATGTTGGTTGAACAGCTGATGTCGCAGGACTGATAGTTGGTGGAGGCGTTAAAAATGCATTATCATACATAATGAATGCTTTTCCATCACCACCATCTTCAAAGTTAGGTCCAACATCTGCTGCACCAGTTTGTGTAACCCTAATTCCCTGTACATCAGTACCTGAAGGCACTAAAGCTGTTAATGGGTAAATAGCTAAATAGATAGTCTGATTAAAATCAGTGCCTATACCTGTACTTATATAATTTGAAGGATCAGCAATTATGACATTTCCTATTGGGTTTAATGAATTATCTAAAGCCTGAATACTTAATACATTATTTCCGTCACGCTCAGAAATTACCACATAACGATTAGAGGCTGCTGCAATTGAAGTGTTATATATAAATTCATTAAAATCTGTAGGATCTATAGTGTCATCCATTGATCCATAATGTCTTAAATCGTTTTCAAAGTTTGCAGCTAATAATGCTGAGTTATAAATTTCGACACCATCATCAATTGTAGCTGTTGTTGATAATTGATCTCTAATATACTGACTAGTTCCTCCTGGATTAGCATACTGATAATTTACATTATTAGGCGCATATATTTGGGTGAATGGGTTTGCTTGACCAGAAACGGTGATAGAATTCAAGACTGCCGGAAATCCTGCATTTGGTCCACTTGTTATATTAAAGCTAACTTCACTCGCCAATAATGCAGCCGTTGGGTTACCTCCAGGAATCGTATCAGGACAAGCATCATCGCTACACTCATATGGCGCTACAACTACATCATTGACAGTTAATGTTCTTGCTGGATCGGCAGAATAAGTTGCCGTTAACGAAATATCATTACCGTTCGCTGGCAACATAACCCCTACAAAGGTATATGAAGGTGCACTTAAACTAGAAACTGGGACTGAATCTGAACCATCTCCAGATAATACAAGATTTCCGGTTGCTGGTGGGTTATTAAAATATACAGTAATATCAGCTGTAAATGTGTCATCTGTAGTATCTAATGGTGTACCATTATCATTACATGTTGATTCGTTATTAGACTCAATATCACATATGTCTGGTACATTTAAAACTATTGGATTCAAAGCTTCTTCTGTACAACTAGGAGAATTAACATACCTAACGGCAACAGTATAAGAACCCGGAACTAAACCTGTAAAATTAGGGTTTGATTGAAAAGGACCTGTTAATCCATTAACACTATATTCTATAGCTCCACCACCATTATCTGTAGCATCAACAGATATTGAACCTTGTAAAGTCGTACAATCTGGTTGTATACTAGAAGTTGTTATATCAATAGTTGGTGGAAGTACCAAGAAACTTGGATCATAAATTATAAAAGCTTTACCGTCACCACCATCACCACCTGATGCCCCAGTTTGAGTCACTCTAATTCCTTGGATATCTGTACCTGAAGGCAAAAACGCCGTTAAAGGATAAATAGTAACAAAAACATTTTGATTAAAATCGGTACCAACACCTGTATCAATATAGTTAGTAGCATCAGCTATAATAATATTTCCAATTGGATTCAAATTATCATCTAATGCTTGTAAACTTAATTCGTTATTTCCATTTCGCTCAGTAATTACTACATATCTGTTTGAAGCAGCGGCAATTGGCGAATTGTAAATATACTCATTAAAATCAGTAGGATCAATGGTGTTATCCATGGATACATAATGCCTTAAGTCGTTCTCTGCATTAGCTGCTAATAACGCTTCGTTATAAATTTCTGGTCCATCTGCAATTGTGGCCGTTGTTGTTAACTGATCTCTAATAAACTGGCTACCAGCCGCTGGATTAGCATATTGATAATTTAAGTTATTTGGTGCATATATAGCTGAAAATGGATTAGGTTGACCAGCTATTGTTATTGAATTTAATTCTGCTGGAAATCCTGCATTTAAGCCACTATCAATATCAAAAGTTACATCTCCTGCGACTATTGCAGCAGTAGGATTATCACTTGGAATAACGTCAATACAAGCACTACAACCAGAAAAATCTGTTTCATCAGTCACAGCTGCATTGGTCCCTAAAGAATAATCAACTCCGGTTTCTGTTACCAAACCAGTATTAAGATCAACTGTTGCAGGATCACTTACTCCAAACTGTCCGCCATCGCTACCGTCTGCATTGTTATCACTATAAGCTTCGTTTGCATCTGAACAACCATCTCCATCACTATCTGTATTTTGAAAATCGAAACTTCCATCGCTTAAAGTGTCAATTGGAACAATCCCAGTACTCGCTGAAGACGGAATACCTTCAGTACTTACTGTGCCATCAGCAATTCCGTCGTTATCAATGTCTGTTCCTCCTACTTCATCAATATCATAAATTCCATCATTATCAGAATCTAAATCTAAATCATCACTTACACCATCACCATCCCTATCCACACATGGTACAATAACGGCTACGTTCAAATCAGAACGTGCGTTGCCAAAATCCATAATAATAGTAAGATCGTTGATATCGTAAACCTCGATAGTCCAACCCTGAGGGTTACTAGTTGCAGGACCAAATGTAATTGAGCCTACTGCGTTAGACATAATGTTTAAGCCGTTCAATGGATCATTTACTACAAATGTAGAACCTGTAGCCGACAAAGTCCATTGATCAATTCCGTCAAAATTAACACCTGTATTTGTTGCAGGAGAAATAAGGAAAGTAGAAGGATTAGACGCATTAAGGCTCATTGTATTACCGTTATCTCGCAGTGCCACGTTACCATTATTGTCTGTATCCGCAACATCAACAAAACCAGTAGTACTTTGCATTAAAGTTGTATTTAAAACAGTATAGCTTTGCACTGTACTCGACAATCCTACAAATTGCATTGGAGCATAATTTTGACATTCTACTACATCTAAAATACCATCATTGTCATCATCTTTGTCACAAACATCAAAATAACCATCATTATCCGAGTCATTATAAGAAATTGTTACAGTATCAGTATTATTATTTAGATCAGTGTCTGTCTGATTTAATTCAATAATTTCCGAATTATATGTTAATGGAAAAGGGAGGGATGCAAAAGACGTTTCAACAGTTAAAACTACGTTCTCACCATCCTCTAGGCCAAAGATTAGCCAATTGTCAGAATTTATATCATAACTCGCAGATGCATTAGAACCAGCAGAAAAAACTGCAGTACTTGAAACATAGTTGAGCCCAGGCGGTATTGGTGCATCTACTTCAAAACTAGCAGCAGTCCCATTATTACTATTATTTGATATAACATTAATTAACTCTACAGTATTTGTTGTACAATAACTCTCCGGAGAAAATATTTGAGATTCAACGCTCAAATCAATTGAATTAAATATAATGCTATCTGTATTGTAGGCAGTAAATGCAATATCAGTATTTCCCGATAAATTATGAACGAAACCTGTTATTTGGCTTGCGTTAGCTAGAGTTATCCCAAAATCACTTAACTTAAAAGATAAAACTCTCAAGTCTCTATATGTATTTATACCAAATGTATTATCAACTACTCCTGTGACTGTATTGACTCTATAAATAGTCCAATCCATGCCAGAGACCACAGATGTAGAAGTAAAATCGACGACTACGATGTTACCCACAACAGTGCCAGAACTATCTACAAAACTAAACGTATCACTTCCTCCTGGAGCACCCGTTTGATTAACAATTATATCAGGAATATTATCTGTTATTGCCGCAGCAGATGGTACAGTTAAATAATCGTATGAAATATCTTGACTATTAATATTGAAAAAATTTGTACCTAATTCTAATCCGTTAGCACCATCTCGAATAAAATTTGCGGGTATAATTGGCGAAAAATTATTAATATAATCCGTTGGAGCATTTGTCTGAAGAGTACCTCCCCAATTATAGGCAACTCCTAATAACTCTTGGGTTGAATAGTTAATAGATCCAGGAGCCGGAAAAGCATGGAAATTTAATGCTGTAAAAGACACTCCATTTGCAGTTAAAATTGAATCATCAACACCCGTTGAATAGGTTTGACCATCTGCTTCAAATCCAATTAAGTTATTGGAATCTGTTGCGGTTGTATTGGTTATAATGGATGATGTAAAAAATCCGCTTTGATCACCATAAATAGTTGTAACCTCCTGCTGAGCACTAATCTTAAAAGAACCTATGAAGGCGCATAAGAAAATAATGATAAACTTAGAGTAGTAAATATTACTTAATATTAAAGACAATTTTAATTTGAGCCCAATAAATTTTGTAAACGAGAATCGAGTAGAGATTTTCATATAGTTAGATGGTTGATGTATAATTCAGTTTTATTGATAAATCGAACATAGCTATCGCTAAAAAGACAAATATATTCGACAAGGTGTGATAAACAAAATATATTGTAAGATAAATCCATATTTCTAAATATTATTAAATCATAGAATTATTTATACGGACAGATTAGGACATCCTAAAAAATTTTAAGTATTAAAAGCGAAGAGATTCTAGCTATTAATCAACTTCAAAAAATTAATCCCCAATTAACATAAGTAAAACTACAAAAAAAATGACAGTTTTTACATATATACGAATTAAGAATTCATTTGGTTTTTCTTTCTTCAGATAAATACCTTAATACTATTATATTTGCAAATCTATTGAAGAAAATCTTATGAGTTTTATAAAAGAAATAAACAGACGACGTACGTTTGGAATCATATCGCATCCTGATGCCGGAAAGACAACCCTTACAGAAAAATTATTACTATTTGGTGGCGCTATACAAGAAGCTGGAGCAGTAAAAAGTAATAAAATAAAAAAAGGAGCTACCAGTGATTTCATGGAAATTGAACGTCAGCGTGGTATATCTGTTGCAACCTCTGTCTTGGCTTTTGAATATAACGGTATTAAAATAAACATTTTAGATACACCAGGTCACAAGGATTTTGCTGAAGATACTTTTAGAACTCTAACCGCTGTAGATAGTGTGATTGTGGTAATTGATGTAGCAAAAGGTGTAGAGGAACAAACAGAAAAGTTAGTTGAAGTTTGTAGAATGCGAAATATACCGATTATCGTATTTATCAATAAAATGGATAGAGAAGGTAAAGATGCTTTTGACCTTTTAGATGAAATTGAACAAAAATTAGGCTTAAAAGTTGTACCACTAAGTTTTCCTATTGGAATGGGATATGACTTTAAAGGAATCTATAATATATGGGAGAAAAATATCAATCTTTTCTCAGGTAACAGTAGAAAAGATATAGAAGAAACTATTGAAATTTCAGATTTATCATCTACAGAACTAGACAAACTTGTCGGAGAAACAGCAGCAAATACTTTACGAGATGAGATTGAACTCGTCTCTGGCATATATCCTGAATTTAATAAAGATGAATACCTTGTTGGTAACCAACAGCCTGTCTTTTTTGGCTCTGCCTTAAACAATTTTGGAGTACGTGAACTACTCGATTGTTTTATTGAAATCGCTCCAAAACCAAGACCTAAACAAAGTGAAGAGCGTTTGGTTGATCCAGACGAGAAGCAATTTAGTGGTTTTGTATTTAAAATCCATGCCAATATGGATCCTAATCACAGAAATAGACTCGCGTTTATAAAAATAGTTTCTGGAGAATTTAAAAGAAATACACCTTATTTACATGTAAGACATAATAAAAAATTAAAGTTTTCTAGCCCTAATGCATTTTTTGCTGAAAAAAAGGAAATCGTAGATATATCATATCCAGGAGATATTGTCGGTTTACAAGACACTGGTAGCTTTAAGATTGGAGACACACTTACTGAAGGTGAAGTCTTAAACTACAAAGGAGTTCCTAGTTTTTCACCAGAACATTTTAGGTATATTAATAATGCTGACCCAATGAAAGCCAAGCAGTTATATAAAGGCATAGACCAATTAATGGACGAAGGTGTAGCCCAATTATTTACACTAGATTTTAACGGTAGAAAAGTAATAGGAACTGTTGGAGCATTACAATATGAGGTGATACAATATAGGCTCGAGCACGAATATGGTGCCAAGTGTACTTACGAAAATTTAAATGTACACAAGGCCTGTTGGATTAAAACTGAAAATGAAAAGAGCGAGGAATACAAAGAGTTCATTAGAGTTAAGCAACGCTATTTAGCTAGAGACAAACAGAATCAGTTGGTTTTCTTAGCAGATTCTATGTTTTCATTACAAATGTCACAGCAAAAGTACCCAAGTATAACATTTCATATGACTTCAGAATTTGAATAAAAATCATGCATTTCATCGAAAATAATACCGTTCATCGTTATAATGTGCATTTAATCAGTATATTACCCACGTTAAATTATCTTTTGATTGTTTAAAAATTAAGATTAAACCCAACTAATCTACTTATTATGGAAATAAACGAAAACGTTTTCAGTAACGCAGAAATTACTGTTACCTACAAACCACGCTGTTGCTCTAATGCTGAATTATGTGCAAAACAGCTTTCAACTGTATTTAGAAGTTCAGTTATTCCTTGGATTAATTTAGAAGGAGCTCAAACGGATGACATTATTAATCAAATCAAAAAATGTCCATCTGGTGCATTACAATATCATTTAAATCAAAAAGATGTTGCTTAACCAAAATAAAAAAAGCCTTTAAATAAAAATTAAAGGCTTTTTTTATGAATATGACTATACAGAATACAAATTCTTATTTTAAATATGTTTTTAGGAGTTATTTATGAAAAACTATAAAACTATAGGCAAGAAATAAAATTATTCGTAAAAACTATATTTAAATCGATTATTTTTCATTAATAAAATCAATTATTTTTATTGCATTCATTAACAAAATCAATAACGCAATATTTTAAGCTTGACCTGTTGGTCCAAAGTTTAATGGGATAGGTGGTTGTTCATAATCCTTAATTTCTCCATGGGCTTTTTCAAATCTTGTAACGTTATCTGCTAAGGCCTTTAATAAACGTTTTGCATGTTGTGGTGTTAAAATGATTCTAGATTTTACCTTACTCTTTGGTGTTCCCGGCATTATACTCACAAAGTCCACAACAAATTCTGAAACCGAGTGGTTTATGATTGCTAAGTTAGAATAAGTACCTTCTGCTATTTTTTCGTCTAATTCTATATTAATTTGTCCCTTCTTAGGGTTATTTTTTTCGTCTGCCATTTTAAATAGGTTTAATTGAATCTCTTTAATCTGAGATTCATTTATTTTTAATTAAAAAAGCCTTCAAGTAAACTACAAGAAGGCTTTTATTATTTTAATATATTAAAGAAACTCCGAATTAATTAAAATTCATTTCTTCTTTAGCCTTCATCATTTCATTAAATTCTTGTTTAGAACCTACTATGATGTTTTCGTATTCTCTTACACCTGTTCCTGCTGGTATTCTATGACCAACTATTACATTTTCTTTAAGTCCTTCAAGAGAATCTACTTTACCATTTACAGCTGCTTCGTTAAGAACTTTTGTTGTTTCTTGGAACGATGCCGCAGAGATAAACGATTTAGTCTGTAATGAAGCTCTTGTAATACCTTGTAAAATTGGAGTTGCAGTCGCTGGACTAGCATCTCTTGCTGTTACAAGATTTTTATCTTCTCTTCTTAAGCTAGAATTCTCATCTCTAAGATCTCTAACAGTCACGATTTGACCAGACTTTAAGTTCTGTGAATCACCAGCATCTTCAACCACTTTCATTCCGAAAATTTTATCGTTTTCTTCAATGAAATCTGATTTATGAACTAATTGATTTTCTAAGAAAATCGTATCGCCAGAATCAATAATTCTAACTTTACGCATCATTTGTCTCACAACAACTTCGAAGTGTTTATCATTAATCTTCACACCTTGTAAACGGTATACTTCTTGAACTTCATTCACTAAGTATTGCTGTACAGCAGAAGGGCCTTTAATATTAAGGATATCGTTAGGTGTAATAGAACCATCTGATAATGGCATACCTGCTTTCACGTAATCATTCTCTTGTACAAGAATCTGATTAGATAATTTTACCAAGTATTTTCTAATATCACCTTGCTTAGATTCGATAATAATTTCACGGTTACCACGCTTAATTTTACCAAATGAAACTACACCATCAATCGCACTTACAACAGCAGGATTAGAAGGGTTACGAGCTTCAAACAACTCAGTTACACGAGGAAGACCACCAGTAATATCACCAGCTTTAGCAGATTTACGAGGAATCTTAACTAAAATCTTACCAATTTCAATTTTATCACCATCGTCAATCATTATGTGGGCACCTACTGGTAAGTTGTAAGAACGAATAGTTTCTCCTTTAGAATCTTCAATTAATAACGTTGGTATTAATTTTTTGTTTCTAGATTCTGAAATTACTTTTTCTTGGAAACCGGTTTGCTCATCAATTTCAACTTGGTATGTAATACCTTGCTCAATATTTTCATATTTTACTTTACCAGCAAATTCTGAAATAATTACACCATTATAAGGATCCCATTGAGAGACTACGTCACCTTTCTTAAGTTTAGCACCTGGCTTAACAAAAATATGAGAACCATACTGAATATTATTAGTACTTAAAACAATTCCTGTTTTAGCATCCATTAATTTCAATTCTGAAGTTCTAGAGATTACAACGTCAACTTCGTTTCCTTCGTTATCCTTAGATTTTACAGTTTTAAGATCTTCAATTTCAGCAATACCATCAAACTTCACAGTTAATTTGTTATCCTCTGAAATGTTACCTGCAATACCACCTACGTGGAACGTACGTAATGTTAACTGTGTACCTGGCTCTCCAATTGATTGAGCAGCAACAACACCTACAGCTTCACCTCGTTGTACCATTTTACCAGTAGCTAGGTTACGACCATAACATTTAACACAAATTCCTTTCTTAGCTTCACAAGATAATGGAGAACGCACTTCGATAGACTCTAATGGAGAATTACCGATTTTCTTGGCGATAATATCATCAATATGTCCACCAGCTTCAACCAATAACTCTTCAGTTAATGGATCGTAAACATCGTTTAAAGATGTTCTACCTACAATTCTAGCTTCTAAACTCTCAACGATTTCTTCATTCTTCTTAAGTGCAGCAACCTCAATACCTCTTAATGTTCCACAATCTTCTTCATATACAATAACATCTTGAGACACATCTACTAAACGACGCGTTAAGTAACCAGCATCGGCCGTTTTAAGAGCTGTATCGGCAAGACCTTTACGTGCACCGTGAGTAGAGATAAAGTACTCTAAAATTGAAAGACCTTCTTTAAAGTTAGAAAGAATTGGATTTTCAATAATTTCTCCTCCACCTGCATTAGATTTTTTAGGTTTCGCCATTAATCCACGCATACCAGTTAACTGACGAATTTGCTCTTTAGAACCCCTTGCACCAGAATCTAGCATCATAAATACTGAGTTAAATCCTTGTTGATCTTCACGAATACGCTTCATAGACAATTCAGTCAATTCTGCATTTGTTGAAGTCCAAATATCAATAACTTGGTTATAACGCTCATTGTTAGTAATAAGTCCCATATTATAGTTACCCATAATACCATCAACTTGTTTATTAGCAGCAGCGATCATTGTATGCTTTTCTTGTGGAATAATAATATCACCTAAACTAAATGATAATCCACCTTGGAATGCAAACTTATAACCTTGTGTTTTTATTTCATCTAAGAAATCAGCCGTTTCAGGTACGCTAGTTTTTTTAAGAATACCGTGAATAATTTCTCTTAACGACTTTTTAGTTAATACCTCATTTATATAACCAGCAGCAGCAGGCACTTTTTCGTTGAAAAGTACACGACCAACTGTAGTCTCTATAATTTGTTGAGTTAATTCACCTTCTTCGTTAAAATCCATTGTTCTAACTTTAATACCAGCGTTTAAGTCCACTTGCTTCTCATTGTAAGCAATTGTCACTTCTTGTGGCGAATAAAAAGTTAAACCTTCTCCTTTTATTGGAACCTCTGGTGTAGATTTACGAAGCTTAGTCATATAATATAAACCAAGTACCATATCCTGAGAAGGTACAGTTACTGGCGATCCATTAGCTGGATTTAATATATTATGTGAAGCCAACATTAATAATTGACATTCTAAAATAGCTTCTGGTCCTAATGGTAAATGCACAGCCATCTGGTCACCATCAAAATCGGCATTAAATGCAGTACACACTAATGGGTGTAACTGAATTGCTTTACCTTCAATAAGCTTAGGTTGGAATGCTTGTATACCAAGTCTGTGTAACGTAGGAGCACGATTTAAAAGAACTGGATGTCCTTTTAAAACATTCTCTAATATATCCCAAACTACAGGCTCTTTTCTATCTATAATTTTCTTTGCAGATTTTACAGTTTTTACAATTCCTCTTTCTATTAATTTTCTAATAATAAAAGGTTTGTAAAGCTCTGCTGCCATTCCTTTTGGCAATCCACATTCAAATAATCTTAATTCTGGTCCTACAACAATTACAGAACGTGCAGAATAATCAACACGCTTACCCAATAAGTTTTGACGGAAACGTCCTTGCTTACCTTTAAGTGAATCTGATAATGATTTTAATGGTCTATTAGAATCCGTTTTTACTGCAGATGATTTACGCGTGTTATCAAATAAAGAATCTACAGATTCTTGTAACATACGTTTTTCATTACGTAAAATTACTTCTGGTGCTTTTATCTCAACCAATCTCTTAAGACGGTTGTTACGGATAATTACACGACGGTATAAATCATTTAAATCTGAAGTCGCAAAACGACCACCATCTAAAGGTACTAAAGGTCTTAATTCTGGTGGAATTACAGGTACAGCCTTCATGATCATCCATTCTGGTCTGTTTTCTCTGTTTTCATTAGAATCTCTAAACGCTTCTACTACTTGTAAACGCTTTAAAGCTTCTGTTTTACGTTGCTTAGACGTTTCGTTATTAGCTTTATGTCTTAAATCATAAGATAATTGATCTAAATCAATTCTTGCTAATAAATCGATAAGACACTCAGCACCCATCTTAGCGATGAATTTGTTTGGATCTGTATCGTCTAAATATTGATTTTCTTGAGGAATAGTATCTAAGATATTTAAATACTCTTCTTCAGTTAAGAAATCCATTTTTTGAATTGGTTCACCTTCAGCATTCATCGCAATACCTGGTTGAATAACCACGTAACGCTCATAATAAATGATCATATCTAATTTCTTAGATGGTAATCCAAGAAGGTAACCTATTTTGTTTGGTAACGAACGGAAGTACCAAATATGAGCAACAGGTACCACTAAATTAATGTGCCCTACTCTATCTCTACGTACTTTCTTTTCTGTAACTTCTACACCACAACGGTCACATACAATACCCTTGTAACGTATTCTTTTATATTTACCACAAGCACATTCAAAATCCTTTACAGGACCAAAAATTCGCTCACAGAACAAACCATCTCTTTCTGGTTTGTGAGTTCGATAATTAATAGTTTCTGGCTTTAATACCTCTCCACGAGATGCTGCTAAAACAGACTCAGGTGATGCTAAACCAATAGAAATTTTATTAAATTTCTGTACTGTATTCTTATCTTGTTTTCTTGCCATGTTCTTTATAGTATTCAGTCTTCAGTCTTCAGTATACAGATTGACTGCATACTGACGACTGCCTACTATTTTTTATTCCTCTAATCTAATATCTAATCCTAAACCTTTCAATTCGTGCATAAGTACGTTGAATGATTCTGGTAGTCCTGGTTCTGGCATTGGCTCTCCCTTAACGATTGCTTCGTAAGTTTTTGCTCTACCAATAACATCATCTGATTTTACAGTTAAGATCTCACGTAAAGTACTAGATGCACCATACGCCTCAAGTGCCCAAACTTCCATTTCTCCAAAACGTTGTCCACCAAATTGCGCTTTACCACCTAATGGTTGTTGCGTAATTAATGAGTAAGGTCCAATAGAACGAGCGTGCATTTTATCATCAATCATGTGACCAAGTTTAATCATATAGATTACACCAACTGTTGCTGGTTGATCAAAACGATCTCCTGTTCCACCATCATAAAGATATGTATGTCCAAATCTTGGAATACCAGCTTCATCTGTATACTCGTTAATTTGGTCTAAAGTAGCACCATCAAAAATTGGTGTTGCATACTTTCTACCTAAATCTTGACCAGCCCAACCTAATACTGTTTCATAGATCTGACCGATGTTCATACGAGAAGGTACACCAAGTGGATTTAATACGATATCAACAGGCGTTCCATCCTCTAAGAAAGGCATATCTTCTTGACGTACAATACGTGCAACAATACCTTTGTTACCGTGACGACCTGCCATTTTATCACCAACTTTTAGTTTACGCTTTTTAGCAATATAAACCTTAGCTAATTTAATAATACCTGCTGGTAATTCATCTCCTACAGAAACTGTAAACTTCTCACGTCTTAATGAACCTTGAAGATCGTTTTCCTTAATCTTATAATTATGGATTAAATCTGCAACTAATTCATTTGTATGATCATCAGTTGTCCATTTTCCAGAAGTTAAATGCGTATAATCATCAACAGCGTTTAACATTTTTAAGGTATACTTCTTACCTTTTGGAATAATTTCTTCCCCTAAATCATTATAAATTCCTTGAGCAGTTTTACCGTTTACAATGTTGAATAATTTTTCAACCACGATATTTTTAAGCTCATCAAATCTATTATCGTAAGCATTTTCTAATGCTTCGATATCCTCTTTATCTTGTGCTCTCTTACGTTTATCTTTAACGGCTCTAGCAAATAATTTTTTATTAATTACTACACCATTAAGCGATGGAGAAGCTTTTAAAGAAGCATCTTTTACATCACCTGCTTTATCACCAAAGATAGCTCTAAGAAGTTTTTCTTCTGGAGTTGGATCAGATTCTCCTTTAGGTGTAATCTTACCTATTAAGATATCTCCTGGTTTGATTTCTGCACCAATGCGAATCATACCATTTTCATCTAGATCTTTGGTAGCTTCTTCAGAAACATTAGGAATGTCATTAGTTAATTCTTCATTACCTAATTTAGTATCTCTAACCTCTAAAGAATATTCATCAATATGAATAGATGTAAATACATCCTCTCTAACTACTTTTTCAGAAATTACAATCGCATCCTCAAAGTTATACCCTTTCCAAGGCATAAAGGCTACTTTCATATTTCTACCAAGTGCTAATTCACCATTTTCCGTTGCATAACCTTGACAAAGAACTTGCCCTTTTGCAACTTTATCACCTTTCTCAACGATTGGCTTTAAGTTGATAGACGTGCCTTGATTTGTTTTTCTAAATTTAACTAAAGGATATGTTTTTGTATCACTTTCAAAGCTAACCATAGCTTCTTCTTCTGTACGTTCGTATCTAATAGTTATTTTTTCTGCATCAACGTATTCAACAGTACCAGCTCCTTCCGCATTTATCAATACTCTAGAATCTGAAGCTACTTGACGCTCTAAACCTGTTCCTACAATTGGTGCTTCAGGTCTTAATAATGGTACAGCCTGACGCATCATGTTAGATCCCATTAATGCACGGTTGGCATCATCATGTTCTAAGAACGGGATTAACGAAGCAGATATTGATGTAATTTGGTTTGGAGCTACATCAGTATAATCTACTTGTGATGGCTCAATTACAGGGAAATCACCTTCTTGACGAGAAATGATTTTGTCTGCTAATATTGTTCCTTTCTCATCAACTTTAATTGTTGCTTGAGCAATTAACATATTTTCTTCCTCTTCTGCACTTAAATATGTTGGTGCATTTTGTATATCTACAACACCTTCTTCCACTTTTCTATATGGTGTTTCAATGAATCCCATAGAATTCACTTTAGCAAATACAGATAAAGAAGAAATTAAACCAATATTTGGTCCTTCTGGTGTTTCAATAGGACATAAACGTCCGTAGTGAGTATAGTGAACATCACGTACCTCGAAACCTGCTCTCTCTCTTGATAAACCACCTGGTCCTAGTGCTGAAAGACGACGCTTATGCGTAATCTCTGCAAGAGGATTTGTTTGGTCCATAAATTGTGATAACTGGTTTGTACCAAAGAAAGAATTAATAACTGAAGATAAGGTCTTAGCATTAATCAAATCAATAGGTGTGAATACTTCGTTATCACGTACATTCATACGCTCACGAATAGTACGTGCCATACGAGCTAAACCAACACCAAATTGAGAAGATAATTGTTCACCTACTGTACGTACACGACGGTTAGATAAGTGATCGATATCATCAATCTCTGCTTTAGAATTAATTAACTCAATTAAATATTTTATAATAGTTATAATATCTTCTTTAGTAAGCACTTGCTTATCCATTCCGATATCTAACTGTAATTTCTTATTCATTCTATAACGACCTACTTCACCTAAAGAGTAACGTTGGTCAGAAAAGAATAATTTGTCAATAATACCGCGAGCAGTCTCTTCATCTGGTGGCTCAGCATTACGTAATTGACGGTAGATGTGCTCAACAGCTTCTTTTTCAGAATTTGTTGGATCTTTTTGTAATGTATTATGGATTATTGCATAATCTCCTTGTTGCGCACTTTCTTTGTGTAAAAGAATAGTTTTTACTTCTGCCTCAAGAATTTCTTCAATATTGTCTTTGTCTATTATGGTGTCACGATCTAATACAATTTCGTTACGCTCAATAGATACCACTTCACCAGTATCTTCATCAACGAAATCTTCGTGCCAAGTATTAAGTACACGAGCCGCAAGTTTACGACCGATAACTTTTTTTAATCCAGATTTTGAAACCTTAACTTCTTCTGCTAAGTCAAAAATCTCTAAAATATCTTTATCACGTTCAAAACCAATAGCTCTGAATAAAGTTGTTACAGGTAACTTCTTCTTTCTATCAATATAGGCATACATTACTTGATTGATATCAGTAGCAAATTCAATCCAAGATCCCTTAAAAGGTATTACTCTAGCTGAATATAATTTTGTTCCATTAGCATGGAATGATTGACTAAAGAATACACCTGGTGATCTATGTAATTGAGATACAACTACACGCTCTGCTCCATTAATACAAAATGTACCACTTGGAGTCATGTAAGGTATAGTACCTAAATAAACATCTTGAACGATTGTTTCGAAATCCTCATGTTCTGGATCTGTACAATACAACTTCAATCTTGCTTTTAAAGGCACACTGTAAGTTAATCCTCTTTCAATACATTCTTCTATAGAATATCTTGGTGGATCAATAAAGTAATCTAAAAATTCTAATACGAATTGATTACGTGTATCTGTTATTGGGAAGTTCTCCATGAAGGTGTTGTATAAACCTTCAGTACCTCTTTCTTCTGACTTTGTTTCTAATTGGAAAAAATCCTGGAAGGATTTAATTTGGATATCCAAAAAGTCTGGGTAATCTGTCCTATTTACAATAGAAGAGAAATTAATTCTTTCAGCCTTTTTTGCTAACATTGATGAACGAGATTTTTATTAAATAAAAACTAAAAAATGTATATAACGTTTATATACACAAAATGGTCTAGGTCTTAGAGTATTACTCTAGACCTAAACCTTGTATTGTAGATGGGTTAAGCTTACTTAAGCTCAACTTCAGCACCAGCCTCTTCTAACTGAGATTTTAATGCTTCAGCTTCGTCTTTAGCTACACCTTCTTTGATTGCACTTGGTGCATCATCAACTAATCCTTTTGCTTCTTTTAAACCTAAACCAGTTAATTCCTTAACTAATTTTACTACAGCTAGTTTAGAACCACCTGCCGCTTTTAAGATAACATCGAATTCAGTTTGCTCTTCAGCGGCATCACCACCAGCAGCACCACCAGCAGCAACTGCAACTGCAGCAGCAGCAGGCTCAATACCGTACTCATCTTTTAATATAGTTGCTAATTCGTTAACTTCTTTTACTGTTAAGTTAACTAATTGTTCTGCGAAATCTTTTAAATCTGCCATTTTTCTAATGTTTAATAATGTGTGTTATAATTTAATTTTCTATTGTGTATTCTTAAAAATTATCCTTCTCTTTCAGATAATGTTTTTACGATACCTGCGATAGTACCACCACTTGATTTAAGAGCAGAGATAACGTTCTTAGCAGGTGACTGTAATAATCCTACAATCTCACCGATAAGTTCTTCTCTAGACTTAATATCAACTAATGCATCTAGTAATTCGTCTCCAATGTAAATAGACTCCTCAATAAAAGCTCCTTTTAATAAAGGTTTTTCAGATTTTTTACGGAATTCTTTAATTACTTTGGCAGGTGCGTTTCCTGTTTCAGAGTACATTACAGATGTATTACCTTTTAAAGTTGTTGGTAAGTCACCGAAATCTTTCTCCGATGCATCCATTGCTTTCTCTAAAAGTGTATTTTTTACAACTGCTAACTTTATGTTAGACTTGAAACACGCTCTTCTTAAATTTGAAGTTGTTGCTGCATCTAATCCAGAAATATCTGTTAAATAGATATTTGTATTATCTGCTAACTGTGCAGTCAACTCTTCAATTACTTGGGATTTTTCTTCTCTTGTCATAATATTCTAAGTTTAACTACTATCCTATTTTTGTATCAACTGCAATACTTGGACTCATTGTACTAGACATGTAAATGCTTTTTACATAAGTTCCTTTTGACGCAGTAGGCTTTAACTTCATTATTGTAGATAATAATTCTTGAGCATTCCCAATAATTTTATCTGTACTAAACGATGCTTTACCTATTGGTGCATGAATAATACCAGTTTTATCTACTTTAAAATCAATTTTACCAGCTTTTACTTCAGAAACTGCTTTTGCAACATCCATTGTAACTGTTCCTGTTTTAGGGTTTGGCATAAGACCTCTTGGCCCTAATACTCTACCTAATGGTCCTAACTTACCCATTATGCTTGGCATAGTAACGATAACGTCAACATCTGTCCAACCATCTTTAATTTTCTGTAAGTACTCATCTAATCCAACATAATCAGCACCCGCTTCTTTTGCCTCTGCTTCTTTATCTGGAGTCACAAGCGCAAGAACCTTCATGTCTTTACCTGTTCCGTGTGGTAATGAAACTACACCACGAACCATTTGATTAGCCTTACGTGGATCAACACCTAATCTGATTGCTAAATCTACTGAAGCATCAAACTTAGTATATGTAATTTCTTTTAGTAATGCAGAAGCCTCTTCTAAAGAATAGATTTTATTCCTATCTACCTTTGCTTGTGCTTCTTTTTTCTTTTTTGTTAATCTTGCCATTTCTAAAAAATTTAGTTTGGAGCTTCTCCTCCTTTTACAGTGATACCCATCGATCTTGCTGTACCGGCAACCATTTTCATAGCTGATCCGATTTCAAAGGCATTTAAATCTACCATTTTGTCTTCAGCAATTGCTTTAACTTGATCCCAAGTTACTTTTGCTACTTTACGTCGGTTTGGTTCTCCTGATCCTTTCTTTACTTTGGCCGCTTCTAATAATTGTACTGCTGCTGGTGGTGTCTTAATTACAAATTCAAACGATTTGTCTTTGTAAACAGATATTACCACAGGTAAAACTTTACCTGCTTTATCTTGAGTTCTAGCATTAAATTGCTTACAAAACTCCATGATATTAACTCCAGCGGCACCTAAAGCGGGTCCTACCGGTGGCGATGGATTCGCAGCACCTCCCCGAACTTGTAGCTTAACTACTTTGTCTATTTCTTTTGCCATTTCTTAAAATTTATTACGAATATCTACATTGGAAGCATAGATAAACGCTCTTTACTGTAACAATTATTATACTTTTTCTACTTGCATATAACTTAACTCTAATGGTGTTTTTCTTCCAAAAATTTTGACCATTACTTCAAGTTTACGCTTTTCTTCATTTATTTTCTCTATAGTACCATCGAACCCATTAAAAGGACCATCAATAACTTTAACAGTTTCTCCTTTTGTAAATGGTATTGCTACATTAGCATCAGCTTCTACAGATAATTCATCCACTTTACCTAACATTCTGTTTACTTCAGATTGCCTTAATGGAACTGGATCACCACCTTTAGTTTCACCTAAAAAACCAATTACATTTGTTATTGATTTAATTATATGTGGAATCTCTCCACTTAAATTAGCTTGAACCATTATATAACCAGGAAAATAAACCTTCTCCTTTTGTATTTTTTTACCGTTACGGATTTGAATAACCTTTTCCGTTGGAACTAAAACTTGATCAACAAAATCATTTAAACCTAATCTCGAGATTTCATTCTCTATATAAGTTTTAATTTTATTTTCCTGACCACTTACTGCTCTAACAACATACCACTTTTTTTCAGACATCTTCTTATTGTATAATTGTTAGTGTATCATTTCAAAATAAGCCTTTACCGCTTTACTAAACACAGTATCAACTCCCCAAATAGCTAAAGAAAAAATAATTGAAAAAACAGCTACAATTACTGTAAGTTTTTGAGCTTCAGGCCATGGTGTCCAAGACACATTGTTCTTTAACTCTTCAAACGATTCTTTTATATATGTTACTAATCCTGCCATTTGATTTAAAATTTTATTGAGGTCACAGATGACCTATTTGCATTTTGCACGGGTTGAGAGACTCGAACTCACGACACCTGGTTTTGGAGACCAGTGCTCTACCAACTGAGCTAAACCCGTAAACAATAATCAAGGCATCCCGAAATCTCGAGACACCTTAATTAATTATTTAACTATATTGTTTAGTCTAAAATTTCAGTAACCTGACCAGCACCAACTGTTCTACCACCTTCACGGATAGCGAAACGTAAACCTACGTTCATTGCAATTGTGTTAATCAAATCTACAGTAATTGTCAAGTTATCACCTGGCATTACCATTTCAACTCCATCAGGAAGTGCAATGTTTCCAGTTACATCAGTTGTACGAACGTAGAACTGTGGACGATAGTTGTTATGAAATGGAGTGTGACGTCCACCTTCTTCTTTCTTAAGGATATAAACCTCTGCTTTAAACTTAGAGTGAGGAGTTACAGAACCTGGCTTAGTAATTACCATACCTCTTGAGATTTGAGATTTCTCAATACCTCTTAATAAGATACCAGCGTTATCACCAGCTTCACCTCTATCTAAGATTTGACGGAACATTTCAATACCAGTAATAGTAGATGTTAATTTCTCAGCACCCATACCAATAATTTCAACAGGATCTCCAGTGTTTGCAACACCAGTCTCAATACGACCAGTTGCTACTGTACCACGACCTGTAATTGAAAATACATCTTCAATAGGCATTAAGAAAGGCTTGTCCATATCACGAACTGGCTCTTCAATCCATGCATCAACTTCTTTCATTAATTCCATTACAGTATCAACCCACTTTTGCTCACCATTAAGTGCACCTAAAGCAGAACCTGCTACTACAGGACCATTATCACCATCATACTCGTAGAATGATAATAAATCTCTGATTTCCATTTCAACTAATTCTAATAACTCTTCATCATCAACCATATCCACTTTATTCATGAATACAACGATACGAGGAATACCTACCTGACGACCAAGTAAAATGTGCTCACGAGTTTGTGGCATAGGACCATCTGTTGCAGCAACAACTAAAATAGCACCATCCATTTGTGCAGCACCTGTAACCATGTTCTTTACGTAATCCGCGTGACCTGGACAGTCAACGTGAGCGTAGTGACGATTAGCAGTTGCATATTCAACGTGAGAAGTATTAATTGTTATACCTCTTTCTTTTTCTTCTGGTGCATTATCAATTTGATCAAATGATCTTGCTTCAGATAAACCTGCATCAGCTAATACTTTAGTAATAGCAGCAGTTAAAGTTGTTTTACCGTGATCTACGTGTCCAATAGTACCTATGTTTAAGTGTGGTTTTGAACGATCGAAAGTTGCCTTTGCCATGTTTAATTTATTTTATTCTTATTTAATATTAGTGTTCAATTTTTTTATTCTAATCCGCTTAGAAAAAAGAGCCAATGACGAGATTTGAACTCGTGACCTCTTCCTTACCAAGGAAACGCTCTACCCCTGAGCTACACCGGCATACTATTATAAATAGCCGATTTCGAATTACGATATATAAGTATAAATCCTAACTCGTAAATTTTAGAGCGAGAGACCGGGTTCGAACCGGCGACATTCAGCTTGGAAGGCTGACGCTCTACCAACTGAGCTACTCTCGCATTTATCAAAATTTTTACACTTTGATTGGTATTCATTATTTCAATCTAAAACAAATTCCCTAAGAAATTTATCTTACATTCTCCGTAAATAGTTTTGCAAAAATACACTTTTAAACCTTTACGTGAAAATTTTTGTGGGGAGAGCAGGATTCGAACCTGCGAAGACGTAGTCAGCAGATTTACAGTCTGCCCTCGTTGGCCGCTTGAGTATCTCCCCAAAACTTAAATTCAATATATCAATTTAATAAAAATCTAATTCTTTTTAAATTTAAAAAATTAAACTTTCAAAGAGCCGATGGAGGGACTCGAACCCACGACCTGCTGATTACAAATCAGCTGCTCTAGCCAGCTGAGCTACATCGGCTTTTTCTTACTTTTTTACTACTATAATTAAGCTTAAAAAAAGCCCGCTATTTCTAACGGACTGCAAATGTAAGACTTTATTTAATTATTCAAAACATTTTTTGAAAAAAATTTAATCAACTATGTGCCCTTAATTTTTCTTTTCGTTTTTTAATTTGTCTCCCTAAGGACGCAATCGCAGCATCTGCGCCTTCTTCAAACGATTTGCATTGTTTTTTTACAACAAAACTATCTCCTGGAACGCTTACTTTTACTTCAAAAATTTTATTTTCTTTATCACTTGTGTTCTCAACTTTGAGATACACATCAGACTGAATTATTTTATCATAATACATATCTAATTTGTCCATTCGTTTTTGAATGAAATCTATCAATGAGCTATCTGCCGTAAAATTAACGGATTGGGTGTTTACTTTCATAAATCTTATTTTAAATTAAACATGTAATGTTATTTTATTTGTAACTAAAAATTTTTGGTGGTCTTAATACTATTAAGTCAAAGTTTATTCTCTATTTCTTGGATGTGCATTAGCATGTACCTTTTTTAATTCAGTTATGCTGCTGTGGGTGTAAACTTGTGTTGCAGCTAAACTAGTATGACCTAATAGTTCTTTAACCGTATTTAAATCAGCACCTTTATTTAATAAGTGCGTAGCAAACGAATGTCTTAATACATGAGGGCTGCATTTTGATTTCGAAGATGCTTCACTAAAATACTTATTTATTATTCTGTAAACAAGTTTTTCGTAAATTTTAAGACCATTTTTTGTTAAAAAAAGCATATCACCATCTATAATCTCCGGCAAGTCTTTACGAAACTCTAAATACCGATTTAAAGATTTTTTTAATGAATTAATTAAAGGAATATAGCGTTCTTTATTGCGCTTACCCAATACTTTTATTTGATCATTACCACTATTTATATCATTTAATTTTAAATTGACGAGCTCTATTCGTCTAATACCTGTGGCATACAACAACTCTATTATGAAATGGTTTCTAGCAGTTTCAAAATCTATAATTTCAATAGAATTTTCTAAAACTAATTTTAACTCTTGCTCGGAAAAAGGTAATTGTAACTTCTTCCCAACCTTTAACGCTTTATGTTGTTTGAGGGGATTTGATTCTAATTCTTCGGTCTTTAATAAAAACTTATAGTAACTATTTAATGAGGATACCTTTCGGTTAATTGATCTATTGGATATATTTTTATCTACTAACTCTACTATCCATTGTCTGATCACAGAATAGTTGGCGTTTAATAAATGTTCCGTATCATGATGTTGAATCAAAAATTCTTGAAAATAAATTATATCTCTTGTGTAAGCCATAACCGTATGTTCAGAATATTTCTTTTCTAATAATAAATATTCTGAAAATGCTTTAATACTCATTTTGATTTATTTGATGAAAAATAAATATAACTAATAGTTATGGTTAATAGTCATTTCTTTAAATAAAAAATCCTGCATGTTGCAGGATTTTATCTTTACTCATATAAGTTATTACTTTATTGACCAAACCGAATAACTCTTTGGTGGTGCTTGAATTTTTACCCATTTACCAGATTGAGTAGTAGGTTCCCAACTAGAATGACCAGTATAATCCTTTATTACAGTACTAGACCAATTGGTTTCTACCCATCTTTCTTGCCAAGAATTTGAGTTATTTATATAAACCACTAAGCCATTATTATTGTACCCATTCCTTTTTGCAATATATTCATCGTTATCTGCATGCAAAATATTAGTAGAGCCTCCTGCAAGATTATTATGTATCCATATTAAGTTATTTAAACGCTCTTTATTTAACCATTCTTCGTAATCCTTGTAAAAAATAGTTGGATAGCCTTCATGTGTTAAAATATAAGCATACGCTAAAATTTTATTATTTGTTATTTCGTCTGTATCATGATTAGTAACAAATGTCACTGCTCTAGACGCGTTTTGTTTCCACAACATATTATCATTTAAAGCTGCTAAATTATTTCCCATAAAAGCATCTTTCATTTTATAATAACACGCAAAGTCAAAAGCACTCGCTTCAGCTGAACTCGTCCATGAATTTAACAATGACACATTACTATCCCATAATTCACCAACCGAAAATCCACCTACTTCATCCTTCCATGCTTTTACTACCCATGGATCAAAACCTTTTACATAATCAAAACGCCATCCATCAAAGCCAATAACATCTCTGTAATATTTCGCTACACTATTAGAGTTTTTCCATAACCAATCTTGAACATAGGTTTGGTTATGAGATAAATCTGGAAAACCACCAAAAGCACCACTATCATTATTTTGAATATTATTTGGATGAAAATCAGTTGCTGATCGATAGAATTTTCCTGACATTGGATTAAAATCTGTCCAAGTATTTCCTCCAGAATACGGATTGGACTCGCTAGCTCCTCCACTATTATGGTTAATTACAATATCTGCTATAACGCTAAGCCCGTTTTGATGTGCCGTATTTATCATATTAATCAACTCTGTTCTAGAGCCAAAACGTGTTTCAACACTTCCCATTTGGTTGTATTCTCCAAAATCATAATAATCAAAAGGATCATAACCCATAGAAAATGGGCCATTCTGTGCTTTTGAAGCTGGAGGCACCCAAATTGCATCAATTCCTGCATTACTCCAATCAGCTACTTTTGAGTTTACGGTGTTCCACCATGTACCACCTGCAGGTACATCCCAATAGAAAGCTTGCATCATTACACCAGAGCCTATAGGTTTTAATCCATTTTTAGCATTAGATATAATTGGTTTGGTTGGTTGGATGCTTTGATCTTCTGTAACAATTTCATCCTGACTACAATTAAAAAATAATAGCATTATAAATGCTAATACGTAAAATTTAAAATATTTCATAATATTTAATTTGGTTGTACCTAAAACTAGTAAAATATTAACCTAGCACAAAACCAAAATCTATACGAAAACGTTTTCGTGTTGATAAATAACCAAAATATTACACCAAAAAATATGACATCAACAAAAAACCTATCAAAAAATTGATAGGTTTTAATTTTAGTAAGTATTTACTTCCGTGTTTTTAACTTTTGTTATCGAATTCTAATTGTTCTTAATTGAAACAATTAGGTTGCAGGCTTGTAATCTTTATTATCAATTACCATTTTTGCAATAATCTCTTTCAGAATTTCGGATGTTCCACCACCAATTGGGCCTAAACGACTATCTCTAGCCATACGTGCTAATGGATATTCTTCCATATAACCATAACCACCTAAAAACTGAAGGCATTGATAAATTACATCATCAGCCATTTTTGTAGATTGTAGCTTAGACATTGTTGCCTCTTTTACCACATAATCTCCCATATCTAAACGCTTAGCTACATAATAATTAAACTGTTTACATATTTCCATCTGAGTTTCACAATCTGCATATGTATGTCTTAAGGCCTGAAATTTATCAATTGTTCTTCCAAATGCTGTTCTTTCGGACATATATTGCTTCGCATATTCTAATGCATACTCTGCTCTAGCATGAGAATTCACTCCCATTATTAATCTTTCTAATGCAAAATGCTGCATTATATATGGAAACCCTTGACCTTCTTCTCCCATTAAATTATTTATTGGAATTTCAACATTGTCAAAAGCAATTTCTCCAGTATCAGAAGCTCTCCAACCTAGTTTATCTAATTTAGTGGCTGATATACCTGGCGTATCTCTATCCATTACAAATATGCTAATCCCTTTATTACCTAGCTCAGGACTTGTTTTTGCCGCAACAACCAAATAATCACTATAGACGCCATTTGTAATAAATGTTTTTGATCCATTTATTACATAACTATCTCCTTTTTTTACTGCAGTAGTTCTCATACCTGCAACATCACTTCCGCCGAACGGTTCTGTAATACAAAGACACCCTATTGCATCACCTAGAGCACTTGGTGTTAAAAATTTTTCTTTTTGCTCATGATTACCTTCCTTATTTAAATGCGTCATTGCCAAATAAGCATGTGCCCACATTGCAGCCGCAAAACCACCAGAGTTTATGCGCTGTAATTCTTCAAGGAAAATTACTGTGTAAAACAAATCTAAATCTAATCCACCATACGCCTCTGGAGTTGCCAATCCAAAATAGCCCATATCACCAAATTTTTTCCAGATGAAACGCTCAATGTGGCCAGTTTCTTCCCATTTATCAATATGTGGCACAACTTCTTTATTTAAAAAATCCCTAAGGCTAGTTCTAAATAAATTGTGTTCTTCTGTAAAATATAAATTTGACATAAATAGTTGTTTTTTAGAGGTGCAAATATAGCTTAATTATCTCGAATTTTTTCAACGGAAAATCTTCTACCATTCGTAAATTATCAATTGAACTAAAGCCATCTCTAAGTGTTCTTTCTTCAATAATATTATTCGCAATCTCGTAATCTATATATTGAATAGTAACCAACTGATCTCGTGTTGCTGTATTTAAATTATAGGTTTGGATGGATCTTGGCGTCTTTACTGTAAAATCATTTTTAATACGTTCTATCACTTCTTGCTCTAAACCATATATTTCGTTTAGCTGAATATCTGAAATAAATCCTCCACTAAATTTATCTCGATATTTTATAATCCGTTCTGATAGTTTTTCACCAACACCATAAACTTTTCTTAGTTGACTCGCTGTAGCAATATTTAAATCAATCTTTTGAATATATGATTTCGATGTTGAAGATTTTGAATATGAATTATTATAACCTCGTGACTTTGGTTTTGGGTTGGTAACCCATTCTGGGAATTTAAAATACGGCGAAATTTTTGCCAAAAAGGAATCTGAAACTTTAGTAACATTCTGAAAATCTTTAGCTGAATTTACCCATTGATTAGTTGATCTAAACTTATGTAATCTATCTATTTCTTCGTTAGACATTCCTAAACTATACCCTTTATAGTCTGTAATATAATTAGGATTAAAAGGATAAATTTTTGGTTTCTTGCTTTCTATTTCTACTAAACGCAAAGAATCTATTTCATTTCTAAAAGCTTCTATCTCATTTATATTTTCAGGTAATTCTTCTTTTGAACTAATGTAAAGGTTAGGGACAAACCAATAAAGACATTGAATAATAACAATAAGTGCTAACAATAAAAAAATCCCATTCCGTTGTTGGTTAGAAAACTGGAAATGGGATTTCATATGATTAAGTAATTAAAATATGTTATGCTTTTTTTGCTTTAATGGCCTTCATAAATTTATTGAGTTCTTCTTTTACCTTAGGAGCAAGAATAACTAAACCAATCATGTTTGGTACCATCATTGCAAAAATCATGGCATCTGAAAATCCTATCACAGAACCTAAACTAATTGAAGCTCCTACAATTACAAACAAGCAGAATAAAATTTTATAGATATACTCTGTATTTTTAGATCTTCCGAATAAGTAAGCCCAACCTTGGTAACCATAATATGACCAAGAAATCATAGTACTAAATGCAAATAATACTACGGCAACTGTTAAAACATATGGGAACCAAGAGATAACAGACTCAAATGCTCCAGATGTTAGTAATATAGCATCTGCATCATTTAAACCTGCATTAGCAGAAGTTACGTTACCTGTTATCACTAATACCAAAGCTGTCATTGTACATACCACAACAGTATCTATAAAAGGTTCTAATAAAGCGACCATACCTTCTGATGCTGCATATTTAGTTTTTACGGCTGAATGTGCAATAGACGCTGACCCAACACCTGCTTCATTTGAAAAGGCTGCTCTTCTAAATCCTTGTACTAAAACACCAATTGCTCCACCTGCTACACCTTCTGGACTAAATGCTCCATTAAATATTTGTACGAATGCGTCACCAACCATGCTGAAGTTAGCAAAGATTACAAAAAGTGAAGCAGCTACATAGATGGCAACCATAAATGGTACGATCTTATCCGTAACTTTCGCGATTTTTTTGATACCACCAATAATTACGATACCAACAAGAATCGACATTACCAAACCAAATACCCAACGATATCCATTTATAAACGATTCTTCACCTCCTGTCATATGCTCAAATAATTGAGCAGCTTGGTTGACTTGAAACATGTTTCCACCTCCAAAAGAGCCACCAATTACAAATACTGCGAAAACTGCGGCTAATACTTTTCCTAAACCACCTAATCCCTTAGAGTTTAAACCTTTTGTTAAATAATACATTGGTCCGCCAAATACGGTTCCGTTTTCATCAATATCTCGATATTTCACACCTAATGTACATTCCACAAATTTAGAGGCCATACCTAGAAAACCTGCAACTATCATCCAAAATGTTGCACCAGCTCCACCAATTGATACTGCAATAGCGACACCTGCAATATTTCCTAAACCTACGGTTGCAGATAAAGCAGCTGTTAGTGCCTGGAAATGTGACACCTCACCTTCATGGTCTTCAATTGCTATAGTTTCTATATTATCACCTCCTGGAGTTGAATCACCTGCGGCAACTAAAGATTCATGATGATCTATATCATCATATTTTCCTCTTACTATATTTACTGATGTAAAAAAGCCTTTAAAATTTATAAACTTAAAATAAACAGTAAAGTATAATGCTCCTAAAATTAATGGAAACAATACCCAAAAGACTTTTATTCCTCCTCCAAAATCTATTTGATAAAAAATAGCTTTTACAAACCAGCCTGTTGCATTACCAAAAGCTTCGTCTATTTTTTGGTCAATACCTACCTCTTGGGCATCTTGAGCAAAGTTTAATAAAGGTAATAAAAGGGCAAAAATTGATAGAAGATATTTCTTCATGAGTAAGGGTTCTTAGTTAGTTTTATTATTAAAGATGACAAGATGCTAAAAAATATTGAGTTTTTAAAGTCAATTACGTTAAAATGGCTGCTTCTACTGACCAATATTGAATTCTAAATTCAATTTTCTTATTTGTTCTGGTCGTCCTAAAACAATTACTTTAGAGCCCGGAATTAGCTTAGTATCAGCTTCTGGGTTTACTATATATTCGCCTTTATCGTCTTTAAACCCTATTACTGTACAACCTGATTTTTTACGAAGATCTAATTCCCTAATGGTCTTAACCTCACTAATATTATAAAGTTGCTCTACTTGTACTTCTTCAATATTAATATTTCGTTCACCTACAATTCCAAGGTTATCTATAAATTCTACTAAATCTGGAATTACAACTAATGAAGCCATATGGTCTCCACCAATTTTATCTGGTAAAATAACATTATTGGCACCTGCTAACTTTAATTTATTATATGATGTTTCTTGAGATGCTCTACTTATAATTTTTAATTGTTTGTTTATCTGTCTAGCAGACAAAACCACAAACAAGTTATCTGCATCGCTTGGTAACGCACTAATTAAAGTATTTGCTTTATCTATACCAGCTTCATTTAATACTTCATCTTCATTTGCATTTCCAAAAACATAAGGAATAGAGTCTTCTTGTAGTTTTTCTATAATATCCTTATCGCGTTCAATAACGACATAAGGTTTATTGTAATCTTCTAGCTTTCTTGCTGCTTGTTTTCCGTTTCGACCAAAACCACAAATGATAATATGATTAGTCATGGCATCAATTTTCTTTTGCATTTTTCGTTTTTTTATGTCTTCAAAGTTATTTTTACTAAGTATAAATTCAGTAATAATAGAAATTGCATAACCTACAATAACTACGCTTGCTAAAATTAGAAATATAGTAAATATTTTAGATTGGGTGTCTAATGGATTTACTTCTGCAAACCCAACAGTGGTAATAGTTATTACCGTCATGTAAATAGCATCTAACCAGTCGTAATCTGAGATAAACCTATAACCACAGATCCCAACAGTGAGCAAAAACACTAGCATCATTATTGCCGTGTAAATCTTTGATCTATATAGTCTTATTAGCGGATTATCCATTGTGAATTATAAATCGAAAACCGAAGAGCGTTTAGTGTAGATGATATCTTTAATTCGCATCCAAAATGCCAAAAAAACATAAAGCGCAAAACCAAAACCAACGGTTACAAATGTGAGATACATAAATGAAGTTCTTACAATTTTTGCACGTATTCCCAGACGATCTGCAATACGTTGACACACGTAATAGCCTCGTTTTTGAAAATATAATAATAAACTGTGAGATTTATTCATGATATGCAAGTTACCTAATTTTTAACGATTAAGCTATTACCAATTGCACATTGTAAACACTTATTTTTATCGCAATAATTTTGTTTTAATTGAATTAACGCTTGAGAATTTAGCGCGTTTTTATCTATAGTCTTTAAATCTAAAAATTTTGACACCACACTGTTACTCTCTATTTTCAGTTCTTTGATAAGTTGAAAAACATCATCGTCTATAGATTTTCCTTGAGATTGAGCATAGCTAAACTGAATAGGAATTAAGGTATTTATAATTACTAAATCTATAAATGATTTGGATAATTGCTTCTTTGAAGATGTAGAAGGCTTTTGAAATGTATAATGGGTTTTCCAAAAATCCGTTACGCCTAAATTGAAAAACTCGTAAATAGCTTCTTTAGATTTAAGTTGTAGTAATTTAGAAAACAGACCTTGTTCTTTACCATACAAATTTGCAAATTGAGATAAACGAATGGTAGGAAAATTAGGAGGTCTTAATCTAAAGAATTGCAATGGTAATACACCAAGATTAATTAGATTAAATTTTTGTTTCAGGAATTCATAACTTTTTTTTTAAATCGTTAAAGTAGACCTCTTCAACATTAGAATCTCGCAATAGGTTTGATTGGCCAAATAGTAATGCCTCTATATCTAAAACATCACTTTGTAATTTTCTAATTATTGAAAAGTCAATAGAATTGGCCAAGCTGAAGAATGGTTCTCCATTCACTTTTAATCCAAAGTTTTTTAATAACATTTTAAACAATACAGCTTCCCAATCGTTATTGGACTCCTTTAACAATTGATGAATAGTTTGTGATTTCCGTTCTATTCTATCTATATACAAACGTTCTAACCAATTATTAAATAAAAAATCATCAACATCCGCAAAACTAGATTCACAATTAATCCAAGACTTAGACTCCATAAGTTGTTTATACTTATGAATTAAGCTTAAATCCACGTAGTGTTTTAATTCTAAAGTTGGTATTTCAGAATTATTCTTTCTGTAAATTTCGGTATCATGTTCCCAAACAACGTGAAGAATTACATTATCATAGGCCTTATCCGTTTCGTGATTATGAACATACCAATCTGAAGATTTTATATGAATCTCCACATTACCAGCCCAAAGTTGATTTTCAATACTAAGTTGCGCATTAAAGAAATCTGGTCCAGAATTATGGTTGTGTTGTCCTAAATTAGTAATACTAATTAATTCTCCTTTCGTAGTTTTTAAAACAGATGAATCAAAAGTTTTATGTTTCCAGATGTAGTGAAGGAAATCTTCTTGCATGCTCTAAAATAGAGAATTCGATTTTAACTTATGACTTTATTAGTTTTTTTGTTATGGATTCACCTTCGGAAGTTAAAATTTTTAAAAGATAAACTCCTGATTTAAGAGTTGATGAGAAATTTTCAAAACCTATAATCGAAGACGATTTGTATACTTGTTTTCCTAACACGTCGAATAAAACCAATGATTTTATTGGTTGATTAATATCAATATTAACTTTATCCTTGAAAGGTTGAGGATAAATTTTAGCCTCAAATTGTATGCTGTCTTCAGTAGATAGGAGCATACCATAATCAACAGGTGTCGCTGTTGAAATTAATGAAACATAATTATCTAATTCAGCTTTTAATATACTAGAATCACATCTGCACTTAAGATTATATGTGTTTCCACCCCAATTGCTATCATTTAATTCAAAAGTTACAACATTATAATCTAAAAACAACTGGTTAAGCAGAGTATCATTAGTTTCAATTATACCATTAGAACTTACTCCAGTTGGTATTCCTATGGTATCATCTACTAAATGAATATACAACCCATTTATCAAAAAATTATCTGTTTCTAAACCTGCATAAGCCACAACCGTATTATATTCTAATAAATCTGAAATCAATTCACTTTCATCACAACTATTACACCTAATTTTAGCGTACAAAGAGTAACTATTATTGTAAAACCCATTTGATGAACTGGGATAAAGTGATTCATAAAAAGATGTTTCGTGTAAACTAAATATAGCATTCAAACCATCATCTGTTGAAGTTGAAACTGGCACAGCATTGCCCATAAAAATTGGTTCACCCATTTGTGGATTAACCAGCTCTATTTGAACATAAGTAATCTGAGCAAACCCAAAATTACCAAAAAGAATAACTAGTATAAAAATGTATAATTGCCTCATGATAAATTGTTTAGTTATATAAAAATAACAAAATAAAGATTATTCATCTCAAAACACTCAATTAAAAACAATTATGAACACCTCTCAATCCATAAAAACTGCCCTATATAACTTATTGACAATGATATAAATAAAAAAATCCTGACTACTAATCAGGATTTTTAATTATAAAATTTTAGTTTCATGGGTGTTACAAGAATAATCTATTCTATGTATCCCATCTCACGCATCCAATCATCATTGAACATTTTTCCGACATAACGACTTCCATGATCGTGAAATAAAACCACAACGACATCGTCTGGTTTAAAATGTTCTTTTAATTGCAACACACCTTTTATAGCTGAACCGGCAGAATTCCCTAAAAACATACCTTCTTCTTTTGCCAAACGTTGTGTATAAACACATGCATCTTTATCTGTTACTTTGGTAAAGCCGTCAATAAGATCAAAGTTTACATTCTTTGGCAAAATATCTTCACCAATTCCTTCTGTAACATAAGGATAGATTTCGTCTTCGTCAAAGATTCCTGTTTCGTGATATTTTTTAAATACTGATCCATAGGTATCAACGCCCCAAACTTTAATATCAGGATTTTGTTCCTTTAAATATTTAGCAACACCAGAAATAGTTCCACCTGTACCTACACCTACAACGAAGTGGGTAATTTTACCTTCGGTTTGTTTCCAAATCTCAGGTCCTGTGCTTTGGTAATGCGCTTTGGTATTACTTGGGTTATCATATTGGTTAACATACCATGCATTTGGCGTTTCTTCACCTAAACGTTTTGAAACCGAATAATAACTACGTGGATCTGTTGGCTCAACATCTGTAGGGCAAACAATTACTTCTGCTCCAACAGCACGCATAATATCTACCTTTTCTTTAGATTGCTTATCTGCCATTACAAAAATACATTTGTAACCTTTAACAATAGCGGCTAAGGCCAATCCCATTCCTGTATTACCAGAAGTTCCTTCTATTATAGTTCCTCCAGGTTTTAATCTTCCGTCAGCCTCTGCATCTTCAATCATCTGCAAAGCCATTCGGTCTTTAACAGAATTTCCAGGGTTAAAAGTTTCATACTTAGCGAGGACTAAACATGGTAATTCTTCTACTAATTTATTCATTTTAACCATAGGTGTATTACCTATCGTTCCTAATATATTATCTACGTAATCCATTTCTATTTATTAGTATTTATAACGGTAAAATTTTTGCGTCTTAATTATATACTTGTAATTATTGAAGCTTTCCCAAAGACTTTATATAGCGTTATACTTTTAAAAGTGCAAAAATAACTGAAAAGTTATTTACATAAAGTTAATTGCTAGTTATTATTAATCGAACCTCATCGCTTTCACTGGCGAAATTTTTGAGATAATCACAGAAGGTATTAATAACATTAACAGACAGGCTACAAATGTGCCAATATTTAATAAAAGAATATAATCCCAACTAATATAAACTGGCGCTGTACTTACATAATAGGTGTCAGGATTTAAAGGAAAAAGCTTTAGATATTTCTGTGCAAATAGCAAGCCTAAACCAATAAGATTTCCCCAGAACAGGCCTAATCCAATTAAATAAGACGCATTATACAAAAATACTTTTCTTATCGTCCAATTAGAACTTCCCAAGGCTTTTAAAATCCCAATCATTTGTGTACGTTCTAGTATTAATACAAGTAAGGCTGTTATCATATTTATGCCAGCTACGATAATCATTATGGCTATAATGCCATAAGTATTGTTATCGAAAATTTTAATCCACTCGAAAATAGTATAGTATTTTTGAGTAATAGATATAGCATTTAAATGCGAATCCGTATTTTTATATACGTGTTGACTGATGGATTCAATTTCTGAAAAATCATCAATAAAAACTTCAAAATTCCCAACTTGATCCGATTCCCATCTATTCAATCGCTGCACATGTCTTAAATCTGCGAGAAGAAATTTTTCGTCGAGTTCTTGAAAACCAGAATTATAAATTCCGACGATTTCAAAATTCATTATTCTAGGCAATTTATCTATTTGTTCAGCAAAAACAGTTTGAAACTTACCACCAACCACAAAACCTAATCTTTTAGCTAAATAAGATGAGATCAAAACTTGCTCATTACGCTTTTGAGAATAGTCTGGGAGTTTACCATCTACCAAAAATTCTTCGAAATAATCCCAATTATAATCTGCTCCAACACCTTTTACCACTACACCTTCAAAATCAGTTTCGGTTCTAATAATTCCGAATTTTGTAGCAACTGCCTGAACATGTTTTATTCCTTCTACGCTCTCAAAATCTGGGTAAAAATCTTGATTTATTGAAATAGGAATTTGTGACTCATCGGATGCATTAGAGTCATAATTAGTAATTTCAATATGGCCATTAAAAGCGACTACCTTATCTCTGATTTTTTGTTGTAAACCTAAGCCAGTCGCGATAGCAATAAGCATTACAATAATACCAATTGCAATTGCCGCGATACCAATTTTAATAATTGGTGCCGAAACACTACTTTTATACGTTTTATTGCCAATTATACGTTTAGCTATAAATAACTCGAAATTCAAACCTACTCTATGCTTTTAAAGGTTGTCAAAAATACAGTTTTATTCTCGATAATTATTGGGATTTTATTCATTACGTTTTCTTGTGGAAACAAAGTGAAGTCTGAAACTGGTTGTGCAATAGAAAATATTTCAATAAAAAAAGATTCATCTCATGGTAATAGTGCGTTAGAAGAAATTATGACCACTGAATCTAAACAGGTTGATGATGTAACTCCAACTGACCATTCTATTATAGTTGGCGCAAATAGAACTGAATTATATATCCCAATTTTAAAAGGAAAACGTGTTGGTATTGTAGCAAATCTAACAAGCGTTATTGACGTTGCACCTAGAAACTCTAGTCTGCATAATACTACGAACTTATACATACATTTAGTAGACTCACTATTAAAACATCAGATTAATATTAAAAAAGTATTTTCTCCTGAACATGGTTTTAGAGGAACTGCAGATGCTGGCGAACTCGTAAAAGATGGTGTTGACACCAAAACAAGTTTACCAATAATTTCTTTACATGGAAAGCACAAAAAACCTACAGAATCTCATTTAAAAGATATAGATCTTATGATCTTTGACATTCAAGATGTTGGTGTACGTTTTTACACTTATATTTCTACCTTGCATTATGTTATGGAAGCTTGTGCAGAGCAAAACATTCCTTTATTAATATTAGATCGTCCAAACCCGAATGGAAATTATATAGATGGTCCTATTTTAGAAAAAAAACACAGTAGTTTTTTAGGAATGCATCCTATTCCATTAGTACATGGCATGACCATTGGTGAATATGCGAAAATGATCAATGGCGAAGGGTGGCTAAAAAATGGTATTAAATGTAATATTATTATTGTAGAATTAAAAAACTACAGTCATTCTAGTTCTTATAATCTACCTATAAGGCCTTCTCCAAACTTACCAAATAATCAATCTATACTATTATATCCTAGTTTAGGTTTATTTGAAGGTACAAACATTAATGCTGGTAGAGGTACCGAATTTCAGTTTCAACGTTATGGTGCGCCGTTTTTAGACAAGAATTATTACGAGTTTTCGTATACACCAATCGCAAATTTTGGTTCAAAGTATCCAAAACATCAAAATGAAGTTTGCTATGGCGCTGACTTATCTAAAATAAAAGCGGAACGTCATTTTACTTTGAAATATGTTTTAGATGCTTACAATAATGCTAAGGATAAATCTAAATTTTTCAACACTAGTAATTTTACTGCACATGCTGGCACAAAAATTTTACAGCAACAAATTGAATCTGGTTTAACAGAAGAGGCCATTCGAGCCACATGGAAAGACGGCTTAGAATCTTATAAAAAAACCCGAAGTGCATATTTAATCTATAACTAATTTATTATTATAGATGTTAGAATTTGAATTGTCTATTAATTCTGCAGCTCTGTTTTCAGTCTCGTTTTTAAGTTTAGCGTTTTCGTAATTTAATGTATATCCTAATAAGAAGGTAAGGACAACTACAAGGAAAATGCGTATAAAGTTTTTCAAAATAAAAATATAATAAGCATCACTATAGCAGTGATAACATGTTTAAAATAATTTCCCTCAATTCTAAACCTAAGTATTTAAACTGGTTAACCACTTAAAAATCCTACAAAATGCATAAAAAAGAGAAGAAGTGTAGTGTTTTATACTTTTATATTGATATTATTACTGTATTACCTTAATTAAACGATCTGGATAATCACTTATAATACCATCGACGTCCCAAGATATTAATTGCTTCATGTCTTGCTCTTCATTCACTGTCCAAGGAATAACTTTAAAGTTCTCTGCCTTTAAATTTCTAACCTTAGTTGCATCTAATAATTTGTAATAAGGACTAATAATTTCAGGTAACTTTACAATATCAAGCATTGAAATTTTTCTCCAAATTTCTTCGTCTTCTTCTACCAATAAAGCAATTACTATATTGGGCGATTGTTTTCTAATTTCTCTTAAGATTCTAATATCAAATGATTGAAGAACGACATGAGATTCTACATGATGCTTATTAATAACATCTAAAACCAGTTTTACATATCGATCTGGTTGTGGCGTAAAAGTATTGTAATATTCTTCCTCTGATTTAATCTCAATATTATAAGTAACATTAGATATTTTTTGTTTTACAAGCTCAAAAACCTCAGATAACAGCGGCTTATACACTTTTAATTTTTCTTGATTTGGGTAAGTAGGATGAAATTTTGTGCCACAATCAAACTTTTTGATTTCATTATAATTCATTTCAAATAAATTATAATATTTTTCTAATGCATCAGGAATTTCGTTACCAATTGCATCTAAACATATCAAAGGATTCATAAAAGGTTCATGCGATACTACGACTTTATTATCCTTAGAAATAACAATATCTAACTCTAAAGTATTAACACCTAAATCCATTGCTTTATTAAAAGCAGGCAATGTGTTTTCTGGCATTAATCCTCTGCAACCTCTGTGTCCTTGAACATCAAATTTTTTATGGTTTTTACTACAGCTCATAAATAACAGCGAAATAATTAATATTATATTAATCTTCGAGATCTGCAGACAGTGTTGCTTTTTCATAACTCTGAAATGGTTGTTTAAGCAACTCTTTTATATTACTGTTTTTTACTTCATCTGGAAAGACGTCTACACCATAAATTAATTTTTCGCGATCCATATACATGTAAGTTCCAAAAATACGATCCCAAACACTAAAAATGTTTCCGTAATTAGAATCTGTATATGGCAATCTATAATGATGATGAGTTTTGTGCATATCTGGAGAGATAATAAAATAGCTTAATGCTTTATCTAAACCTTTTGGCAACTTTATATTAGCATGTGTAAATTGCGTAAATATTAATGACATCGCTTGGTATAACATTACTAAAGCAATTGGTGTACCTACTACAAAAACACCTAATAAAGTAAACGAGAATCGAATTAAACTCTCTACAGGATGATGCCTATTTGCTGTTGTAGTATCTACATTGTGGTCTGTGTGATGAACGAGATGCACCATCCATAATGGTTTTACCTTGTGCTCTACGTAATGTGCTAAATAAGCACCAAAAAAATCTAGCAATAAAACTCCGAGTAAAGCATATAACCATAATGGCATTTGCGGAAGCCAGTTTATAATTCCGAAATCATTAGCTTTTACCCAATCAGCAGAGCCTAATAGTAAAAATGCTAAGGCAAAATTTATAATAATTGTTGTTAAAGTAAAAAACAGATTTGGCAATGCATGTTTCCATTTTTTGTATTTAAATTTAAATAAAGGTAAGCCTCCTTCTAATACCCAAAAAAAAGTTAATCCTCCAATTAAAATAAGACTCCTGTGTAGAGATGGAATCGTTTCGAAGTAATTAATAATGTTCTCCAATTAGTTTTTATTTAAGTTGATAATCTTTTGTGCCTTCTTCAAATTTACAGAAGAAATCTTAGAATCCCATTTTTCTGCATTTGATTTATCGTCTAAAATCATATATGCTGTATAATATAAAAAAGCCACAAACGTCTCGTTATTAGCCTCTACAGATTCTGACTCCACCTTTTTTAATAGCCTTAAAACTTTTTTAGGCCGCTTATTAATTAAACTATATTGAATTTTTAAAAGAGCCACACGTTGAGTTAAGGGTTTCTGATCGCTTTTACCATCTAAAAAGGCTTTCGCTTCTTCTAAGTATATTTCAGAAAGTTTTATTACATCACGTCTTACACTCTTATCTAAATACATAGAAAAATCTAAATATTTTGAAGCTAAATAATATGCCGAATAAAAATCTTTCTTTTGACGATAGCCACTCAGTTCTAATGCTAAAAACTCTGTATTTAATGCATATCTCTGAATAAAAACAGAAATATTTTCATAATCTTCTGAGTTGCTATCTACATTTAAAATGTTTCCGTTAACATCTAATATCTTAATAGAATCATCGTTAAACTTATCAATATAGGCTTGACTTCTCTTACCTTTTATCTCTGCATATAAATCTGAATATTCATACTCATTAACAATAACTGGCACAAAGTTTTCCCAGATTAATGGACTTACATTTTCATCTTCAAACAAGTTACTTATTAAAACAACATTACCATAATCATCATTTACAAAAACAGGATATTGAAATTTTGTAGTTTCTTCCCAAACCATCAATATCATTTTATTCTCCACAGATGCTAAACTTTGAGCAATTTCTAAATTAGTCATCCAAGCCTGCGAAAATGAACAGTTCACCGTGAAAAGAACACATGCTGCTGTTATAATAAAATTTCTCATAAATATTTTTTTAAAACTTTAGTCATCAATAATTATTCCTAAATGAAAAATTAGTGTTGAATTCTTTTTTTCATTTCCTCAACGATATTAAAAGCTGCCGGACAAATGGCTACATTCTTTAAAGTTAAATTAGAAATTTGCTGAAATTTCTTTCTATCAGTATGCGGAAATTCTCTACATGCCTTTGGTCTCACATCATAAATTGAGCAATAATTATCAGCTCCCAAAAAAGTACATGGTACGGATTGCAACACATAATCATTTTCTTCATCTAGGCGCAAATAATTTTTTATAAACTGTTGCTCTTTCATTTTAAAAGATTTCGCAATACGTTGAATATCCTTATCTGTAAATAAAGGACCTGTTGTTTTACAGCAATTAGCACATTCTAAACAGTCAGTACGTTCAAACTCATCTTCGTGCAATTCTTGCATTAAATAATCGAGTTGTTTTGGTGGTTTCTTTTTTAGCTTCGCAAAAAAGGTTTTATTCTCCTTATGTTTATCTTTGGCGAGCTTTGGAAGGTTATTGATTTGGTCTTGCATACAACAAATTTAAGTAAAGTTCTCGATACAATTTTGAGAAAAACCGAAATCACTCGAACTGACAGAAATTATGAAAAAAGATATTTTTGGAAAAGCATTATTAGATTACCAAAACGGAAATTATTCTGAAGATATAATTACATCCACTAATATTTCTGATGAAGATACCTTACCTCTTCCTTACTTATTTAGACTCTATGCAGACATGCCTCTACTAGAGCAAAAGGCTTTGCAATTATCCAAAGGAAATATTTTGGATGTCGGTTGTGGCTCCGGAAGCCATTCACTGTGGTTACAAAATAAAGGACTAAACGTAAAAGCTATTGATAACTCTGAAGGTGCTATAAAAGTTGCTAAAAAACGAGGTGTAATTAATGCTGAACTAAAACCAATTTTAGAAGAAACTGAAACGTTTGACACAATTTTGTTATTAATGAATGGCACAGGAATTTTTCAGGAATTGTCCCTTGTTTCCCAAAACTTGAAGCATTTAAAATCTATATTAAAACCAGAAGGTCAAATTCTTATTGATTCTTCTGATATTTCTTATATGTATGAAGATGAAGATGGTGGACAATGGTTAGATTTAAATCAAGGTTATCCTGGAGAACTCAATTATTTTCTATCTTATAAAGGCGAAAAAGAAACCGCTATGAAATGGTTATATCTAGATTTTGAAACTTTAAAAACGGCTTGTTTAACGGTTGGATTAAATTGTGAGAAAGTTATGGATGGTGAGCATTTTGATTATTTGGCACGCTTGTTTTGAGCTGCTTCTGTTTAAATTAATTTCTCGCAAAGACATTAAGGCGCAAAGTTTAATAAATGCATAGATTATATCTTAATAATTAAATCTATGATTATTAGGAACTGTGCTACTGTATAACTCTGAAGCTTTGATTCTCTTAAACTTTACAACTTTGTAAATTTTCTAAACTAGTCACTTTTACTGCACCTCTCCACCAACAACAGTATTCAGCACCTTAATATTAGGAATCTCCTTAGTCTCAACCGTCATAATATCTTTATCTAAGATGATAAAATCTGCAAATTTCCCTACTTCGATACTACCTTTTTCATCCTCTTCAAAATTAGAATACGCTGCCCAAATGGTCATTCCTCTTAAGGCTTCTTCTCTGGTTAAAGCATTTTCCATTTGAAAACCGCCTTCTGGATATTGCTCTAAATCTTGTCTACCAACTGCCGCGTAAAACGTTAAAAATGGACTAACGCGTTCTACCGGAAAATCAGTTCCTAAGGCTACTTTTCCATAAGCGTCTAATAATTTTTTGTAAGCATAAGCACCTTTAATTCGTTCTTCTCCTACTCTATCTTCTGCCCAATACATATCACTCGTTGCGTGCGTTGGTTGAATTGATGGCATGATATTTTTATACATTTTAAAATCTTCATCCGATACAATTTGTGCATGTTCTACACGCCAACGTCTATCTTTCTTCCCTTTTAAAACCTTAGTGTACGTTTCTAAAACAGCACTATTAGCAGAATCTCCAATGGCATGTGTGTTCATTTGAAACTCAGAATTTGCAATTCGCTCTGCAGATTTTTTTAGAGTTTCTAAATCCGTAACCATTAAACCTAAATGCTTTGGCTTATCACTATAAGGTTCTTTTAATAATGCACCTCTAGAACCTAATGCACCATCTGCATAAAATTTAAACGACCGTACATTTAGTCGGTCTGTTTTTATGATCCCTTTATTTAAAAAGTAGTCTACATTCTCTTCAGAATAAGATACCATAGCATAAATACGCATTTTTAATTTACCAGATGCTTGAAGGTCTTCAATTAGCTCAATAGATTCTTTATTTAAACCTGCATCGTCTACGGTTGTTAAACCAAGTTCAAAACATATTTTTTGCGCCTCCAATAACGCTTTGGCTGCTTCCAGTTTTGTTGATTCAGGCCAAAATTCCATTACCAAAGATTCTGCATTGTCAATTAAAACACCTGTTAATTCTCCGTTTTCTAAAACAACTTCTCCTCCATCAATTTTACTTTGCTTTGTTACTTTACCTAAATCTAAAGCAGCTTGGTTGGCTAAAATCGCATGGCCATCTATACGTGTTAATGCTATTGGTGTATTAGGAAACAACTTGTCTAATAATTTTTTATTAGGATATCTTTTATCTTCCCAATCATTCTGATCCCAACCTCGACCTAAAATAAATTTTTGTCGTTTTACATTCTGAAAATCTAAAACACGCTTCACAACTTCTTCAAAACTTTTAGTACCAACTAAATCAACCGCTTGCTGATTAAAACCTAATCCTAGAAAATGACAATGCGCATCAATGAATCCTGGTACTAAAGTATTACCATTAGCATTTAACGTATCAATAGCTTTATACGTATCGTTAATTTCTGAAATTGAACCGACTGCAATGATTTTACCATCCTTTACAGCAAAAGATTCCGCTTTATTAAAGTTTTTATCTACCGTGTAAATATTAGCATTTGTAACTATTAAATCAGCTTGAAGCTTATCTTTTTCACAAGCAAATAGTGTAAATAGGATTACAATGGGAAGAATTTTTTTAATCATCGTATTTTGTTTTGGTGGTTGGTAATCTACGCTATTAGTTGAATAAAATTATAAGCAATACGGCAGACTGTTGTAAAAATAAGAAAAGCGTTTCGGAACTGAAACGCTTTTTGAAATATCTAAATAGATCTTTTTTACTTTATAATAGAATCTCAAATAATTCCTGATTAAAAATCGAACTGATACGTTGCTCCTGCCAAAATTTGAATCCCTTGAACTGGATAATCTAACCAACGATCATAATCTTGATTAAAAATGTTATTCGCTTTAGCAAATACAGATAATTGCTCATTGATTTTATATCCAACGTGCGCATTTAAATCAAAATAACTATCTAAACTTACTCTTGTCACGCTAGGTTGTGAAAACAACATATTTACAATTCTTTCATCTTTACGTTCTCCAACAAAATAACCACTAGCACCTGCAAACCATTGTTCTGTGATTTGATAATCTACAAATAAAGATGCTTCCAAATCTGGCAAATTCCATGCTTGCGCTTGATCTTTTGTATCATATGCAAAATATTCTCCTTTGATACCCAAAGAAAAATTTCTGTTGACATCAACATTCAATTCTCCTGCTATTGAAAATGTAGTGATATTATCGTAAACAACTCCAAATGAATTTCCGAAATGATAGTCTTCAGAAGCTATTTCTGGCGCAGCATTAGATTTAAATAGAGCTTTTCCTTTCTCAGATCCATAACTACCTTTCACATTATAACTTAAGTTATTTGTTAACTTACCTTTTACACCTACAAATGCGTTAAATTGCTGATTGGTTGGTGCTATAGCAAGTGTTGGTGCTACAAACGGATTAACATTAGCAAAGCTATAATATGAATTTTGATTAACTGACCCCTTTAATCCGCCATAAGCGATTAAAAGTTCGTCTACCAAACGGTAAGAAGCATCAACATTAGGATGAATATAGAATTTACTTTTACTCAATTCTGTGTCATTAAGGAACGTTAATCTTACACCTAAATTAATGGTTAAATCATCTTTATTTAATTGATAAGAAGGTGCTAAACCAATCATAAAATTCCCATAGTTAAGTTCTCCTATCCCATCATAATCAGCATCAAAACTTCCAGAGATTCCGTCTAAAAACACTTCAGCATCAATATCTGCATCACGTATAGATACTTCAAAATTAGTACTAGCATTAAACAAGTTCTCTCCAGAACCTCTATCATCTCCAAATCGTCTAAACCGAATACTTGCATCTTTTACGAGTGCATCATCAAAATCAATTTTTCCACCAATATTAAAGCTTGTATATGTATGCTTAGAATCTATGACATCAGCTTCTGCTTCTCCAAAAAAATCTTGAGGTAATCCATACCAATTATAAGTTTGTAAATCAAATCCTCCATCTACTTTCCATGTAAATTCTCTTAAACTTTTTGAGTAATGTGCATTCAATTTCGTTTTAGAAAAATTATCGTCTAATAATAAATTGTCTATTCCGCCTTGCGATGAATGATGACTAAAGTAACCACCAACATTCTCATCTCTACTTAACTCATGGTTGAGATAAACTTCACCTAAAATCGTGGTATACGTACCAATACCTAAAGAGGCATAATTGTCATATAACTTTACAGCTTTAGCTTTATCTACCGTTGCTGCTTTACCTTTTGCAGGTGTAAATGTTGACGCCACAGGAATTGAGAAAATATTATACTTTATTTCTTTCTTCTTTACAGCATTTGAGTCATTCAATTTAGGATTATCTTTAATTTTAAAGGCATCTGAAATTGTTGGTTGATATGGTTTAATAACGTTAACCGTTTGGTCTGCAATTGTATCCTTTTCTTGAGCTACGACAAAAGAAAGACTACTTGTAATGGTTATAATAAAAATTAAAAACTTGATTTTCATTTTATATGTTTTGATTTGAATATGCTTCAACTAAGAGATTCCCTTTTTCAAAGGAATTTGTTAGTCTTCAGTCTCAATTGATGAATTCGTTTTTGCTTCTTCTGCTTTTATTTTGTTTAATTCTTGTTGCGCTTCATTTACAACCTCTATAAAATCTGGAAAGTTACTAATCACACTTTCTAGTATGTATGTGGCTTGAAATGCATCTCCTAAAGCATAGAAATTCTTAGCCATAACTACTAAGCCTTTTGCACTATACAATTTGTAGCTTCCATAATCCTTAGCTAATCTCTGAATAACAGTATTGGATGCTTCATATTCACCAGCTTTGTTTTTAAAATAACCATTGTAAAATAAAGCTTCTGCTGCCACACTACCAGCTGCAATTTTTTCAACCTCAGCATATGCCGTTTTTGCTTTAGTTTCGTTTCCTGTTTTTATGGCAGATCGAGCTATGATTAATTTAGCATCGCTTTTTATTTTGTTATCTAAATTTGAATTGCTCAGCACTTTATCAGCATAACTTTCTGCTTTTGAATAATCTTCCGTTTGGTAATAAGCATTCATCAGGTTAGACTGCGCATAGATGACATTTTGTGGATAATCTGCTTCTAACTCTAAGCTTTTTAAAACAGGTATGGCTTCACTCCAATTAGAATCATCTAAATAAATCTCACAAAGCTTAACGGTTGCTTGCTCTGTATATTCAGATTTTGAAGCTTGTACCACAGCTTTATAGTGTGGCTGTGCATTTTCTAAAAGCTCCTTTTTATAATACAATTGCGCTAAGTAAAAATGAGCTTTCAAACTGTGAATCCCTTTAGGAAACTCATTTAAATAGGTATTGAACTGACGAATTGCTTTATCCGTTTCGTTATCTAAATATGGTTTTTCTGCTGCTAAATATGTTGCATTATCTAAGTCTACATCTGTAACCTCAACATAATCTAATGTTCTAACCCAAGTTGCATATTCATCTACACGACCTAAATCAATATAAATTAATCTTACTGTTGACACGGCTTGTACTGCCTCACCAGAACCAGGAAAATCTGTAGCTACTTTCTTAAACTTACTTAAAGCACGCTCATTATCATTTCCGTTATAATACACTAACCCTTGACGCAACAATGCCTTAGATGTAAACGCACTTCTACTATACTCAGAATTTAAACGATCATACATTTGCATCGCCTTATCTGTATCGCTTGCCTTTACATAAGAATTAGCCAACTCGTACATAGCATCATCTCGCAAAGCCGACTTTGGATAATCATTAATAAAAGATTTTAATTCTGAAATTTTTGACGACCCTTTACCCAAATAACCTTGACTCATTGCAATTTGAAATGCCGCATAATCAGATTCTATTTTATTAATCTGAATCGCTTTTTTGTACGCCGAAATAGCATCATTATAATTGCTAGAAACAAAATAACCATCTGCTAATCTTAAATAAGCATCGTTTTTTCTTAATAAATCTGATGCGTTAGCTATTATAAATTTGTCAAAATAACTAGATGCATTTGTATATTCTTTCAACTTAAAATACGTGTAAGCTAAGTTGTAATTAAGGTTTTCATTTTCCTCTAAACTTGACGCTTCAGTTAATCCTGCAAACTGCTTAAAACCAATTAAAGCTTTATTATAATCCGTAAGGTTGTATTCCGTTTCGGCTTTCCAAAACGTAGCTCTAGCGACATAAACTGGGTCAATTGATTCTTTTAAAGATCCTTTAAACAAATCTAAAGCCTCATTGAATTTATTTTCATTATACAATTCTACAGCTCTAAAAAAGGCTACCTTTTGATACGCAGCTTTATTCTCAAAACTATTTTTTCCTTTTAACAACACTAAAGCTTCCTTATAGTTTTTAGACGTAATGTAAGAATCTATTAAAAGTGTTTCAATCTCTTCTTTATAACCAGAATTTGGATATTGCTCTAAGTAACCTGTTAAAACTTGAGGTACTGACTGATAAGGATTGCCAATTTCATAACTAATCTTTGCATAATTTAACCATGCATCTTCCTGAATTTTTAAATCATAATCCATTTGAGATGCATTTCTAAACGCATTTAAAGCTTCTTGTTTTTTATCTAAATTGATATAGCTTTCACCTAAATGGTAATAAGCATTTTGTGCAACAGAATTGTCGCCTCCAATAATTTTATTGAATTCTGAAATAGCACTTTCAAAATCATTTTGCTTGTAATATGCGTAACCCAATTGGTAATAATCCGTATTATTCCATTTACGTTTTTTGCCTTTGTATTCTTTTAAATAAGGAATTGCTTCTGTGTATTTTTCTAGATTAAAATAGCTTTCACCAATAATCTTAGAAAGTTCAGATTTCTCAGCTGCATTACTTTTTGGTAATTGTGCCTCTGCTAGCTCAATGGCTTTTTCAAACTTACCAAGTTTAAAATTTAAATCTGCTTGATAATAAGATAACTTCTCTTTATACTTTTCATTATCACTCACTTGATCAAAATATTCGTTAGCTGTATCATAATCATCACCTTGGTAAGCCAAAAATCCAATATAATATTTGGCTTGTGATCCGTATTCTTTAGAATTTACAACGCGGTTTAAATATTTAGTTGCTTTCTTTTCTTCTTTAGTAGAGTATAGTGAATAGCCATAATTAAAATTGAAACGTTCTTTTTCTGAACGAGCAATACTACGTTCATCTACACGCTCATACCATTTTCTGGCATATGCATATTTACCATTATTAAAATAATAATCTGCAACATCTAAAAAGGCCGTATTTCTTTTAGTACTTGTAGGATATTCATCTACAAAATCGGTAATTAAATCGTCAGCATTTTTCTGGTTTAAACGTACAGCGCAGTTGGCGATATAATACGCACAATCCGATTGAATTGTAATATCATCTGTATCCTTTTTTATATCCCGAAATAAAGATTGAGATGCGTTATACTGTTTATTATTATATAAGGTTAAAGCCTTTTGATAGTCTTGTAAATCACTAGTGTAAACGGCAGATTTTTGTGCCATTAAAAGTGATGTAAAAACTAGAAAAACGATGATTAACTGTTTTTTGAGTAACACCATTATTTTACAATTTTTTGAATGATTTAATTTAGCATCAAATATAATTCAATACCAAATCTATAACGATAGAATTTGCTTATAATTATACACGGAGTTATTAATATTTACTCAAGAGTTCTTTGCTCAGGTACTTTTAGGTTGATGCTTTCGTTTTAGTTTCATAAATTAACTTACAGCTTTTGGCATTTGAAATTTTAAGCAATACATTTACACTTACCAAAATTTTTATATCAACACTATGTCTGAAACGGTTTTAGAACTAAAAGATGCTACCATTTACCAAGGCGAAAGCATGGTACTTTCTAAGATTAACTTTGAAATGCAAAAAGGCGACTTTGTTTACCTCATAGGAAAAACAGGAAGTGGAAAAAGTAGCTTTATGCAAACCCTTTACGGCGATTTGCAATTAACAGAAGGCGAAGGCTCTGTAGTAGATTTTAACTTAAAAACTATGAAGGAAAAGGATATCCCTTTTCTAAGACGAAAATTAGGTATCGTATTTCAGGATTTTAAATTATTACCAGACAGAACAATAATGGGTAATTTAGAATTTGTTTTAAAAGCCACAGGTTGGAAAGATAAGGAACGTATTAAAGACAGAATTGATACAGTTTTAGATAAAGTTGCTATGAAAACAAAAGGGTTTAAATATCCTCATGAACTTTCTGGTGGCGAGCAACAGCGTATTGCCATTGCACGTGCGTTACTGAATGATCCAGAACTTATTTTGGCAGATGAACCAACAGGAAACTTAGATCCTCAAACTAGTATTGAGGTTATGGAAGTTCTGCAAGACATTAATAAAAATGGAAACACTATTTTAATGGCTACTCATGATTATGCTTTACTATTAAAATACCCAAGTAAAACCTTAAAATGCGACGAAAACAAAGTTTTTGAGGTAGTACAACGTAAGAGTTAAAATATGAGTTTTTTATTAAAACGATTAACTCAAAAACGCATCTGGACAAGGATCTACAAAGAACGATTATCAGAACCTTTACATTTAAACATCATAAGCTTTTTTGTATTTCTATTTGGTTCTTTTAGAAGTAAAGTATTGTATGATTTGGTTTTAAGACCTCATCATGCTTACAGTATTTTAAAAGCTGCAGATCAAGGCAAAGCACGTGGTTTTACAGAGATTAGTATTTTAGAATTTGGAGTTGCTCATGGTAGTGGATTAATGAACATGATTAAAGTTGCTGAAAAAGTAACTAATACCACCGGAATTAAAATAAATATTTATGGTTTTGATACTGGTAAAGGTATGCCAGAACCTATAGATTATAGAGATCATCCTGAGTATTACAATACAGGAGATTTCCCTATGAATAGAGATCTACTTGAAGAACGAATAAAAGGAAAAGCACAATTATTCATAGGACCAATTAAGGAAACTTTAAAAGAATTTTTAACGTCTACATCTTCAAAAACACCCATAGGATTTGTGTCTATTGATGTCGATTATTATAGTTCTACCATGGAAGTTCTAGAATTATTCAAGGAAGACCCTAATCTGTTTTTACCTCTAACTTATATATATTTTGATGATATCTTTATGGAAAACCATAATGACAAATCTGGAGAGTTATTGGCTATAAAGGAGTTTAACGAAGCACAGAAATTAAGAAATATCTCTTACCATAAATTTTTAGTAAACAAACGTTTATTCAAGAATTCTAATTGGACTAAGCAGATCTACTATTTTCATGTGTTAGACCATCCATATAGATTTGAAACGCAAAGAAACGATGCTAAACGCGTATTAGATAATCCTTATCTTAATATCTAAGAATCAGAATCCTTTTTATAAATGTGAGGATTTTTTCGGACGCCTTTTTTAAACACCTTTCGTACTAAAGTTCTTAATTTGGCATCCGTATCAAGAATAATGTTTTTGATAGTCTCGTCTGGTCTTCCTTTATATTTAGTAACATGAAATTTATCGGATTCCTTTAAGGCATTTGGACTAAAATAATAATTAGAAATACAACATCTCGCCACATCTACAGAGTTAACCTTATTTACAGAATGCCAAGATGCATCATGTGTAGCCATTACAACTAAACGATTAAATTTACTTTCTACTACAATAGGATTTCTCTTTGGACCATTTGGCCAAAGCTCTAAATGTCCTCCATTTTTTAACTCCCAATTTGGCGTAACATAATATAGCAGATTTAAAACGCGCCAACGTTCGCGTTCAGCATCATGAGAATTATCTAAATGTGGATTTAAAAAATTCTGATCTGCCATAAGTGACAATCCTCCTGCATAAAGTGAATTATCAGCATATAACATTTCAATTTCACAAATACTACCAATTAATTTAACCACGCGCACATCTTGAAAAGCATAAATCACTTTTTCTAACAAAGGGTTGTGATTGTTCATTTGGGCAGATACATATTTATATTCCCTTATGGTATTTAAACAGCGCATGTCGCTTTTATTAGGAAACACTTTATAACATGCTTTTGCAATATCTTCTGGCAATAAATTATCGATATAGAAATAACCAATGCTAGATTGAGACGCATTGTAAGTGTTTAAAATCTCAGCTCTTTGAGCTACGATTTTATCACAAATATGATTAATTATTTCTTCGGAAGTGTAATTCAATGGTCACTAATTTAAAGCTATTGCAAGATAAATTAAATTCGTTTAATGCTAAAGTCTTTGACCTTCATTTATAATTTAATTACATTGTACTCCAATTACAAAACTAGAGGTCTTAGCCATACATGAAAGTCATTTGCCTTAGTACATTAGATAAATTTTCTAGATTTTATCTTGATATTGAGCGTCAACTAAAAGCTAAAAACAATTCAAAAATTAGCTTAAAAGTTTACAGCCTCTATGTTAGTGGTTTTCTTTATACATTTTTGCGGCTAAAACCGAGTACTTGGGTTACTGCAAAAGCTTGGATATTGGCAAAGCGCAAACGAAAACATTACGTTAAAATTATTTCTTCCCAAGACCATTATAAGTCTATTGAGTTTCATAAATATTATAAATTCCACACTGCTTTAAGTAACAAGATATCCACCACATCATTACAGCTGCAAACCTTAGCGTATATTGACATATTTGATGCTCAATTCACAACAGAACAACCGAACTATCTAATTACCATTGGCGACTCAAGACTTTGTATAGAAATTGCAATTGCTGTAGCAAAAAGTAAAAACATAAAAGTCTTTTACATTGAACAAGGTCCTTTTAACACCACCTTTTTTGATGACAAAGGTGTAAATGCAAATATCAGTATACGCAAGAAAACGATTACTATAAATACCGACTACACAGATTATTCAGATAGTTACAGAACTAACACCAAAAAATATAAGAGATCACCAATATATCGTGGTTTAGATATCGTTCTAATGACTTTGTTTGAAAACACGTCATTGTATCCGCCAGATTTAAAATACAGTGATTTAAACAGTTACAAACCTAAGGCTTCTAACATAAATGATAAACACACTCAACATCAAAATTTTGTATTACTGATTTTGCAAGTACCCTTAGATGTTAATATGATTAATCACAGTCCTAATTATAAATCTCATACAGAAATACTAAAAGACGTCTATACTAACTTGCCAAATAAGGTAAAATTAATAGTGAGAGAGCATCCTCTTTATAAAAACAAATACGACTCCAGTTTATATCAATTTATCAATAGCAATAACATTCAAATTGATAACGAAATGAGTTTGAATACTGCCTTAGATACTGCAAAAATTGTTTTAGTTAATAATTCTACAGTTGGTATTGAAGCCATATTTAAATATAAACCTGTTGTTGTTTTAGGCAATGCCTTTTATGATCACAAAGACCTTTGCTTTAAGGTTGAAGATAAAAAGGAGCTATCAAAACTTTTAGAAAAGGCTTTAAACCATGAACCTAACAAATTAAAAATTGATACTTTTAAAAACGAACTATTCAATACTGTTTTACTGCAAGGTGCTATAACGGACAAAAATTTAAAGTCCTCCAAAACGATTGCTAATCAATTACTAGCAAATGAATAATATGCCATTTTTTTCGATTGTAATTCCTTTGTATAATAAGGAAGATTATATATCTGACTGCCTTAAAAGCGCCTTAAATCAAGATTTTGATGATTATGAAATTATCATTATAGATGATGGTTCAACGGATAATAGCGTCCGTATAATAAAGACATTTTTATCATCTAAAATTAAGATTTTTCATCAGAAAAATTCAGGAGCTAGTGCAGCGAGAAATAATGGTGTAAATTTTGCGACGGCTAAATACGTAGCGTTTTTAGACGCAGATGACATATGGAAAAACAACCATCTAAATTGCTTAAAAGCAAGTATATCACTACATCCAAAAGCCGGTCTTTACGCTAATAACTACTGTATAAAGCATAATAAGGATCATATTGTTCCCGCAAAAATAAATATTGTAAATAATACAAAGCAGCCAATTATTATAGAAGATTTTTTCAAGGCAAGCCTTTGTGACACAATTGTTTGGACATCTGCTGCAGCAATGGAAAAATCTAAATTTATAGATTACGGCATGTTCAATCCTATTTACTTAAGTAGTCAAGATCTCGATTTATGGATTAGAATCGCGTTAAACGAACCAATAGTTTTTAATCCGGAAATTACAATGATTTACGATAAATCTATTGATGGGAGTTTAGGAAAGTTTGAGGACAATGCAGCTCGATTTATATTATTTAATTCCTTTACAGCATATGAAAAAGACAATTTATATTTAAAAAAATATTTGGATATAAAGCGCTATGGATTAGCTCTGAGAACAAAAATCAATGGAGAAACTAATATTTACAAAGACACTTTAACAACTATAAATTATAATAATTTAAATTTCAAACAAAAAACCTTATTAAAGACACCGACGTTCTTATTACAATCGCTAAATAAAATTAGACCCTATATCATTAGGAGTAAAATCTATCTATACCTTTTTAAAAGCTAAAAACTCATTGAAATCTCTAATATAATCATCCTCATTATACACTGAAGATGCTAATACCAAACACACACAACCTGAAGAGAAATTATCAATTTCTCGCCAAATACCAGGCACAATTAATAAGCCTTTGTGTGGCTTATTGAGATAAACCGTTTTACTTTCTTTTCCATCCTTTAATAGCACATTGAAACTACCAGATAAGGGAATAATAAGCTGATAGAGTTTCTTATGAGCATGTCCTCCTCTAAAAGCATCAGAAGGCACATCATATAAATAGTATACGCGCTCAATTTTAAATGGAATAGTTTCTTTTTCTATAACAGCCAATAAGCCACGCTCATCATGTACTCTTGGAATTTCTATAATCGTAACATCGGTTATTTTAGTATTCATTAATTATCAATTAAGGTTTGCCACTCTTTAGATATCTTTTCAACAGAAAAAGATGCTACACTCTTTTTAGCATTGGCTTTACAACGAAGATATAATTTTTCGTCATTAATAAAACGATTAAATGCATTAGCCAACACTTCAGGATTATGATTTTCTACCAATAAACCGTTGTATTCATTATCCACAACACCATCTTCAAAGTTTTTGTATTCTACACTAATTACAGGAATTCCGCATGCTAATGATTCTAAAACGGTCATTGGAAAACCTTCAAATTCACTTGTTAAAACTGTAAATTTTGAAGCATTTATATATTTGAATGGATTTTCTGAAAACGGTTTAATTTCAACAAAATCACTAAGCTCTAAATTTACAATATTATCATGTATCAACGTTTTGTCTTTACCGTCTCCCATTAGAATCAACTTTATATTTTTACTAGGAAGTTGAGATTTTGAATATGAATCTATTAAAAGTGACAGATTTTTTTGTTTTTCTTCAAAACGTCCATACCAAAAAATATAATGGCTTAATGGTTCTGTACTTTTAACTTTTAAACGATCTATGTATTCAAAATCAATAGGATTATATATGGTTTTTAAATTTTTATACTTATATAATTCGCCAACTTTTTTCTCAATACCATTTGATACTGAAACAATTGATTTCACTTTTTTATAAAAGTACTTTGTTAAAAATTGATTTGGAGGAAAATAAAGTTCTATTGTAAAATTATGAACCACATATATAGTAGATTTCGGATAAATTAAACCTGAAATCATATATTCAGAAAAACGTTTACTGCGTACACGATGATCTATAACAACATCGATATTATTTGATGATAAAAAGTTTTTGAATAAAAGAAAACGATTAAACCTTCCATAAACAGTATCATTTTGCTCTTTAATAGCTCCAAGGTTAAATAACTTTCCTTTAAATGGATATCCAATACTATTTAATATAGTAATTATGTAAACATCATAACCTAAGTCTGAAAGAAAAATAGACTGCATTGCTGCAACTCTGTCCGCACCACCTTCACTTAGTGAACGCGCTACAATACAAATTCTTTTTTTATGTTTACTTTGCATAACCTTTAAATAAAGGATAAAGATATTAAATGAAACCTCAATAAATGAAAGTTTTACTCTTTGGTGAATATAATAGAGCGCAATGGAATATAAAACAAGGATTAAAAAGCTTTGGACATGATGCTATTCTAGTTAGTACAAGAGATGGTTTTAAAAAAGTAGATGTAGACATTGAAATAAGAGATCCTTACAATTCTTATTTTCTAAAAAAATTGAGAATAATTATTAAAAAGTTTTCAGGAATTGATATAACTGCAGTCTCCATTAAGCGCCAAATAAAGTCTAAAAAACATTTATTGTCAAATCATGACGTTGTTCAATTTATTAACGAAGCAATATTTGATTTCGAAAGAAAAGACCAACGTATCATATTCAATTGGCTATCTGATTGGAATAAGAATGTTTTTTTATTATCAGCTGGTCTAGATTATCCAAGTGTTAATTATGCTTTCGATAAGAAATTTAGATATTCTATTTTAACACCCTATTTTGAAAACAAAGGCACTAAGAAAGACTTTTCGCCTGCACTAAGTTATTTAACGGAATCTCATATAGATTTACATAAACATATTTTTAATACCATTAAAGGCGTTGTTTCTAACGATTTAGACTATCACATTCCTTTAATTGGATATAAAAAATATTTAGGCATGATTCCGCATGCTATTGATTTAAGTCAACTTGAATATAGTTTACCCATCATAGAAAATAAGATAGTAATTTTTCATGGCATCAACACACTTAATTACATAAAAAAAGGTAACGATATTTTTGATGACGCATTAAAACTTCTTGCAAAAAAACTACCCAATAAAGTAGAAATCCTAATTACAAGAGATCTACCATACAAAGACTACATTAAGAGTTTTGATAAAGCACATATACTATTAGACCAAGTTTATGCATACGACCAAGGATATAATGCTTTAGAAGCCATGGCCAAAGGCAAAGTCGTTTTTACTGGTGCAGAAAAGGAATGGCTAGACTACTATAATATTGAAGAAGATACGGCTGCTATTAATGCTTTACCAGATGCAGAAGCCATTGCAAAAAAATTAGAATGGTTAATCTTAAATCCTGAAAAAATCATTGAAATTTCAGTAAATGCTAGGCAATTTGTAGAGACTCATCACGATCATATAAAATGTGCTCAGCAATATTTAGACAAATGGCAAGTACAACACTAGTGTTTATTATTCCTTTTGTAAAGTCGGATTATTGTAGTAGTGTTTTATAACAAAAATTACAACCACAAAATAGATAACGTATCTCACAAAATGTGCTAATACAACGCCTTCTGTTCCGTAATATGAAATAAATATTTTACTTAAAACGAAAAACAATATCAGAGATATTAATTCTGTTATCACAAAACTTTTTACCAAACGCTTTGCTAAAAATTGATGTGCCAAAACCACAGAACTCAAACGCACAAAATCTCCTAATAGTTGCCATTTAAAAAGTGGCTCCATTCCTGTAAATTCAGGATAAATTATTTGAATTATTAGATTTCTAAGCAGGTATACTAATAACATGCCCAATGCAAAGATTGGTAAAATGGTTTTATAGATATTGATAACTTCCTTTACAAATTCTTGTTTGCCTGTAATGTTTGCAAATTTTGGCAATACATATAATGTAAATAAACCAGTTGCAAACACCATGTAATTTTTAGAAATAAAGGTCATTGCTGTCCAATAACCAGCTTCATTAATATTAATCTCTTTTGTGACTAAGGATCTAATATCTAATTCAATATAATTAATTAAAAACGAGGAAATAAAAGACATTAGCGTAAAAGCTAATAGCTTGTTTTTATATACAATACTAAAGTTTAACGTTCTAAAGTTGACATATTGTTTCAAGGTTTTACCGAAGACAAAAACTAATACTATCAACTGAATTATTGGTGTTAACGCAATGGCTATTATTACACCTTTTAAATCTGAATTATACAATCCGTAAACTAAAGCTACTGCACCTAATAAATAACTAATTAATTCAATTTTTGCATAACGCTTGTAATCTGAAAGTCCACTTATGACACCATTTACAATTCTATTAACTGCAATGAAAGGAATAATTACAGCTAAGAGATGAAATACATAGATATACTCTTGATTATAAAACAGATAATCTGAAAAGAATGAAGCACCAAAAAACAATATAGCCGAAGACAGAACACTGCCTACTAATGTAAAAAGTGTAACTGTAGAAAACAGTTTAGATAATTCTGGTTGATCTGCTTTAAACTGAGACACATATTTTACAACGCCTGAAAAAACACCAAGTGTAGAAGTGGTGGTTAACATTGCCAATACATTTCTAACTTGCCCAATGCTTGCAATACCAGATTCTCCAACTGCTATGGCTAACATTCTTTGAATAAAAACAGAAACAACTAATCTAATAGATATAACAATTGCGTTAAGAGATGTAATCTTAAGCACAGTATTGTTACTAATAAACTTAGGTAATTTCACGTTTTAGTTTTCTTCTAAATTATCACTTGGCAAGATGCCAAACAAAGAACTATTAAAAATTAATAAGATTAATGCGAAATACATTGAATAACTAAAAAAGTGTCCCATTACTGCGCCTTTTAATCCGAATTCATCTATTAGAAAAACACTAGAAGCATACATAATTAAAAATAGAAAAATTTCTAAAATAATATAATGACCAAACATTTTCTTTGCCAAAAACTTATAGACAATTACCATTGCTAAAACACGCATTATATCGCCTAATATTTGAAATCCAAACAAATCTACTACTGGTTCAAATTCTTCAGAAAAAAATAAAGGTACTAATATCGATCTACCTAAATAAATAACAAATAGTAGAATTAAAAACACTGGCATTACAATTTTATAAAAACTGAATACTTCTTTTTTAAATTTACTTTTAGAATTGATTGCCGAAAATCGAGGTAAAATATAAAGAACCATCAACGAATTTATAAACATAAGATAATAGTCCGAAACTCGTGTCATGGCTGTCCAATATCCTGCAGCTTCTATACCAAGCGCTGTAATAATGTAGTTTCTAATAATGACCATTACAATTGGTATGGCTATAGCACTTACCAATGCCATAATCATATAAGGACTAAGCCTGTTAATTACCGAGAGACTGATATGCTTTATCTTTATAGTAGTAATTAAACTCTTTCTAAAAGCAATACCAACGATAGTAATAAGTAGGTTTAATGCTGGTGTTATCACAATAGCTAACAATGCACCATTTATATTTTCTCTAAATATTAATAACAAAGTAACAGCAAGTCCTAAAACTTGACATAGCATATTAATGACTAATAAGTATTTCTGTTTAGAAAACCCATTCATAATTGAAAAGGCAAACATATTCAACGCATAAAATGGTAGAACAATAGCCATGGTTTCAATAATATTAGTGTATTTATAATCTTCAGAAAACAATACATCACTAATAAATTCTGCATTATAATAACATAATAATGCTAGGAAAAAGGAAGAAAAGAAGCCAAAATAGAATACAGTAGACAATGTTTTAGAAAGTTCTAAAGCATCCGATTTCACTTGACTTATAAATTTTACTACACCTCTATAAAGACCGGAAATAGCAATAGATTGAATAGCACTTAAAAAATTTTTCAAATTCCCTATCAATGCCATGCCATAAGGACCAATATAAATGGCTATAAATTTTGAAATAATAATACCTGATAAGATTTTAAGTCCAACATTTGCACTATTTAATCCAAAAGTTTTTACTGAATTTTCGCCATTTATGTGATTAAAAAACTTCTTCAATTAATAAGAATTTAATATTTCAACAACCTTCTGAACTTCATTATTTTCTAGTACAGGACTAATAGGAAGACTTATTATCTTTTTATGAATATTTTCAGTTACAGGAAATTCTAAATTAGAAAACGCACTTAAAGCTTCTTGCTTGTGAGGCGGAATCGGATAATGAATTAACCACTCTATGTTATGATTATCTAGATATTCTGTAAAATCATTTCTGTCGTCCACTTCTACTACAAATGCATAAAACACATGATTCTTAGTACCATTATAAAATGGCAGTTTAATTTTAGGATTGTTAATTTCGCTTAGATATACTTTAGCTATTTCTCGTCGTCTTTTATTATCTGCATTCAATTCTCCTAGTTTAATACTTAAAAACGCAGCTTGCATATCATCTAATCTGCTATTATAACCAAGTATCTCATTTGTGTATTTTTCGCTACTACCATAATTACGTAGATGCCGTATAACTTTAGCTAACTCCTCATTATTCGTAGTGATTGCACCTCCATCACCTAAAGCACCCAAATTTTTACTAGGATAAAAACTAAAAGCTGCTGCATGAGAAACATTGCCTGCCATACCCAATTTGCATTCTGCTCCATGTGCTTGCGCTGCATCTTCTATTAGAAGTAAGTCATTGGTTTCTGCAAATTCTAAGATATCTTCAACATCACACAACTGTCCATAAAGATGAACCATTATTATAGCTTTAGCATCAGCTTTACTTTCTTTTATTGAATCTATAGTAATATTATAACTATCTGGATTAGGTTCTACTAAAACTGGCACTAAATCCGCATGTAGAACAGACAAAATCGTAGCAATAAATGTATTCGCAGGCACTATTACTTTATCTCCTTTTTGCAGTTTACCTAATTGAATGTAGCCCTTTAAAATTAAAGTCAACGCATCTAAACCATTTGCAGTACCGACACAAAACTGTGCTCCGCAATAAGAAGCAAATTCGTTCTCAAAATTTATTACGTTTTTACCTAAAATAAAATGCGCATCATCTAAAGATTTACTAAAGGATACTTCAAACTCACTTCTGAATCGGTTATTAATTTTATTTAGGTCTAGAAATTTAATCATGTCTCAAATTAATCAATTATTAGAATTTATAATAAAATCATTAATATAATTGCTAAGCTTTTTTGCGCCTGTTGCGTTTAAATGGTCAGGATCGTAAAAATCATCTTCATTAAAATTTTTAGCCGACATTAAATTTAAATAGCTACAATTTTGAAATTGCTTTTCTAATTTTTTACCAGCTGAACTCACAATTTCATATTGTAATTTATCTAAATGCGTTCTATAACTTTTATATGCTGGCAAGGTAACAAATATCACCTTTAGGTTGTTGTCTTTACCAAGATTGGCTATTTTCTTTATATACTCAATATTTTCTTTTACAAAATCATCATTTTTAGCGGTATGCTTTTTTGCCACAATGAATCCAAGTTCCTCTAAAGATTTATCAGCGCGAGGCGTCTTAAAATTTGCCCAACCTGAGTTAGTCACCGAAATAGGGTCTTCGTTATCTATATAATAATTCTTTAAACGTTTAAGGTTGTTTTTTAGCTTTAGGCTTAGTACTTCACTATTAAATTTCAGCTTATTTGATACGTCCAAATCGTAATACAAATTGTAATCCTTTTGCCTCCAAGCCTCTGCGCTCTCATCTAATTGCTCATGCAATGTGGTATATGACAAACGTATTACAACCGTTTTTAGTTTAGGCAATTCGTTTATATATTTATTCAGTAAAATATAATCTAAATCTATTGTTTGAGAAACATGCGATAAGTTGTAGGCTTCGTTTGTAAAATATTTTGGATTAATGCCATACAGACTATGAGAACTTCCAAGAATTAGAAGCTCAACAGCTTCTTTTTTTAATTCTATTTGTTCGTTCTTAAATTTATAATCATTAGGTATTTGTCGTAATGCAAACTCCATAACAACCATTATGATTATCACAGGACATATAAAATAAACCGTATATGTTATGAACTTTTTCATACCTAAAACTGAAAATAAATAAATTGTTGTTCTTCGCCATTGAAATAGAAAATAAGAAATACTAAAACATAATAAAACACAATACGATAGTGAATTTTATAGTTTGAAAAAACAGTTTCCAAAGCATGTTCTTTAGCTCTACCAATCCATTCAATAATGAAAAAGAAAGCTATTAAGATTAATAAAACAAAAGCCTCACTAGTATTAGACAAATCTGGAAGACTAAACACTGAAAACGAGAATATCCCAGACAAAAACTCTACTGCACTAGTCAAAGAATCTGCTCTAAAAAATATCCTGGCAAAAACTAAAAATAGAAACGTATGAAACATTCCGAACAGCTCTTTTATATTTGGCAACCATCGATTATTTGCTATTATAGATGTGTACTTAGTGTTTTTACCTCTAATTATATAAGGTACAAAATGTAAGGCATTTATAAATCCGTAAACAACAAATTTCCAGTGTGCGCCATGCCAAAGACCAATGACTAAAAATATAGCAAAGGTATTGCGTAATTGCATCCATTTACTACCTCTACTTCCACCAATAGGAATATAAAAATAATCCTTAAACCATGTGGTTAATGAGATGTGCCAACGTCTCCAAAATTCTGCTATGTTTATAGAGAAATATGGAAATGCGAAATTCTTTTTCAAATTAAAACCAAACAGTCTAGAAATACCAATGGCAATATCTGAGTATCCTGAAAAATCACAATAAATCTGAATGGTAAATAAAAAAGCACCAAACAATAATGTGCTGCCTGAATAGTTGGCATAATTTTCAAAAATATCATTTACAAAAACCGCACAATTATCTGCTATGACCATCTTTTTGAAAAGTCCCCAAAGTATTTGTTTTAATCCATCCGAAGCTTTTGCATAATTAAAAACACGTCGCTTTTGCACTTGTGGTAAAAAACTTGAGGCACGTTCTATAGGACCAGCAACCAATTGAGGAAAGAAACATACAAATGACGCAAAAGCTACGAGATTAGTCGTTGGTTTTATCTTATTTCTATAGATATCTATAGAATAACTCATAGTTTGAAACGTGTAAAAACTAATACCAACTGGTAAAATAATATTGAGATAATTTAGGTCTAAATCTCTTCCAAAGAGCTGAAAAGCAGCATTGAAATTTTCTATAAAGAAGTTAAAATATTTAAAGAAACCGAGAATACTTAAGTTAAGTAAAATACTTAAAGTTAAAAATGCCTTTTTAGATTTTAAGCTGGTCTGTTTATCAATCGCTAAACCAATACTATAATCTATAAGTGTACTTACTATTATTAATCCTAAAAAACGCCAATCCCACCAGGCATAAAATACATAACTGGCAATTATTAATAAGACATTTTGAGATTTTAAAGACTTAAAAACAAACCAATAAAGTATAAATACAATTGGTACAAAAATTGCAAAATCTATAGAATTAAATAGCATTATTAATTGGTCAGTGTAGTGAAGGTTAAAATCATGCTTTTATAATTTGAAGCGACTTGTGAGCTGCAGTTTCAATACGATAAGTGTTTGCAGTATGACTGCGAGCACCACAGCTTTCTTTCCAGAAAATAAGACCTTCGTTTATTTTATTGCCATTATCCTCACTTGATATATTAAAATCGAAATAGCGTTTATCCTCACACATTTTATTAATAATATAATCGTATGCCAAATCTAAACTTCCAAAAGAATTTTTATCTACATTACCAGAGACATATTGTGGATGCACTGTGGTTTCGGTTAAGAAAACGGTTGTGCCTGCAACCACTTTATTATCCTTATAAATATTGACTTGTTTAATATTATTAGGGAAACGAGATGCTAACAATTCTATCTCCTCTAGAGAATGAACAGGAAAAACATTATGTTTATTCTTAAGGTTAGGAATAAGAACATCATTCCAAAAACCAGCAAAATTTGAATCTACTTTTAGTTCTAATCCTGCTCTTGTAGCTTTATTGAAGCCTTCTCTTCTATTTTTTTGAAAACGCAATTTATGAGCGTAATCAATAATCATTAACACATCTTTCTTTAATAACTGCGCATTGGCTTTGTACAAAAAGTAATCGAGTTCATCAGATGGCATTTTATTATAAAACGTTGGTATTACTCGTATTTCTAATTCTTGTACGCCTTCAGCTTCATAAAAGGCTAGCATTGCACTAAATGCTTCAAAAGCATAAAAAAACTTAGCACTTCCCTTTAACACAAAGCTTCCATAAGTTAAACCTTGATGAGAAATCACTTTTGTACCAATTTTATTTGCAGGTAGTAAGGCATATAATTCTTCATCCTTAAAGATTAAAACTGAAAAATCTACAAACCTATCACTGTGATAATCCATAAAATCTCTTTGAAACAAGAAGGTGCTATTCTTAGCCTCAGTAATAAATGAATTCCAACGGTCTTTATAAGACGCATCGTACTTTACAACCTTAAACTTACTTTTGATTTTAGAATCTGACATCAATCAAAAATAATCCTAATTTTCTATTAAGTCCAAATGAATTCAAATTGATTGAGAAATAAGTTGAATTATCCTTCTATTTACTGCAAAAAAAAGAGAAACACTTTTCAGTATTTCTCTTTTCCTCAATTTATAATCAAATATGTTCTACATATTTTTATTACGCTTACGATCTACTTCTTTTAAATAGATTTTACGTAACCTTAAGTGGTTTGGTGTTACTTCAACATACTCATCTTTCTGAATATATTCTAAAGCTTCCTCTAAAGAAAATTTAATAGCTGGTACAATCTTCGCTTTATCATCTGCACCAGAAGAACGTACGTTACTTAACTTTTTAGTTTTAGTTACGTTAACCGTCATATCATCACCACGAGAATTTTCTCCAATAACCTGACCTTCGTAAATATCTTCACCTGGATCAACGAAAAACTTACCTCTATCTTGTAATTTATCAATAGAGTAAGGAATTGCTTGTCCGTTTTCCATAGATACTAAAGATCCATTTTGACGTTCTGGAATTCCACCTTTAAGTGGCTTATAATCTACAAAACGGTGTGCCATAATTGCTTCACCAGCTGTAGCTGTTAATAACTGATTACGCAAACCAATAATACCACGAGATGGTACTAAGAATTCACAAACCATACGGTCGCCTTTAGCTTCCATACTTGTCATTTCTCCTTTACGCATTGTTACCATTTCAATAGCTTTACCAGATACATTTTCTGGTAAATCAATTGTCATTTCTTCAAACGGCTCACATTTAACACCATCAATTTCTTTAATGATTACTTGTGGTTGACCAATTTGAAGTTCGTAACCTTCACGACGCATCGTTTCAATTAATACAGATAGGTGTAGTACACCACGACCAAAAACCATGAATTTATCTGCACTATCTGTTTCTTCAACACGTAAAGCTAAGTTCTTTTCTAGCTCTTTAGTTAATCTATCTTTTATATGACGAGATGTTACAAACTTTCCGTCTTTACCAAAGAAAGGCGAATCGTTAATTGTAAACAACATACTCATTGTAGGCTCATCGATAGCAATCGTCTTTAAACCTTCTGGGTTTTCAATATCAGCAACTGTATCACCAATTTCAAATCCTTCTAATCCAACGATAGCACAAATATCTCCTGTTTGTACTTCTTCAACTTTTTTACGACCTACGCCTTCAAAAGTGTGAAGTTCTTTAATCTTACTTTTTACTATAGAACCATCTCTTTTTACTAATGAGATTTGTTGGTTCACTTTTAAGCTTCCTCTTGTTAAACGACCAATAGCAATTCGTCCTGTAAACGAAGAGAAGTCTAATGATGTAATTAACATTTGAGTTGTTCCTTCTTCAATTTTTGGCTCAGGAATATGCTCAATAACCATATCTAATAATGGCTCAACATTTTCAGTTTCTACTTGCCAATCTTCACTCATCCAGTTGTTCTTTGCAGAACCATATACGGTAGGAAAATCTAATTGCCACTCTTCTGCACCAAGCTCAAACATTAAGTCAAACACTTTTTCGTGTACTTCGTCTGGCGTACAGTTTTCTTTATCTACTTTGTTTACAACAACACAGGGTTTTAAACCTAAATCAATGGCTTTTTGTAATACAAAACGGGTTTGTGGCATTGGTCCTTCAAAAGCATCTACCAATAACAAAACACCATCAGCCATATTTAATACACGCTCTACCTCACCTCCAAAATCGGCGTGACCTGGTGTATCAATTACATTGATTTTAGTATCTTTATAAATAACAGAAACGTTTTTAGAAGTAATTGTAATTCCTCTTTCACGTTCTAGATCATTATTATCTAGAATTAAGTCTCCTGTGTTTTCGTTTTCACGAAATAATTGACAGTGATACATAATCTTATCTACCAATGTTGTCTTTCCGTGATCGACGTGTGCAATAATTGCAATATTTTTAATCTTAGCCATAACTTATGCTGATTTTAAGCGTGCAAAGGTACATCTTATTCTAGTCATTACGTTAATAAATTGTTATAATTTCATTTTCTAATAATCCGATGTCGTATCTTACGTTAAATAATTGATTAACAGCAAATAGCCTATCGCTTAGTTTATAATCCTCATTCTAACAACATGAAGGCTTAAATGTTGAATAATTATAACCCTTAATAATTAACGCATGCAAAGCATTAACAAATTCACCAAATTTGTCCCATACCTCTATTTCATTGCCATAATCATATATTGGTTTACAACAATAAATAAACTAGAAGGTATTTCTGCCTATCCTATTTTACTCTTTGGTATTCCTTTTGTTTGGCAACTTATAAAACCAAGTAGACAACTGAATTTCTCTTTAGGAATTGTATTTGTTTGTTTATCATCTTACTTATTCTTTGCCTATGTTTTTAATCTATTGCACATATTAAATTGGACAGAAACCATTGAAAAATTACTGTTTCTTGGTGGTATTCTTGTAATTGGAAATTTTGTGATGTCACTTTGGATGATTAGAAATAGTATGAATAAGGTTTTTTGAGAATTGGTTATTCACTTATGGAAAAAATAAATTCAACTTTGAAACTTTGAAACTTTGTAACTTTGTAACTTTGTAACTTTGTAACTTAGTAACTTTGTAACTAAATTTCATAAAAAGGATAACATCACAGCCGTCAAAATTGTATATTTCTAGGCTAACACAATTAATCCTAAAACTGTGACGATAATTCTGAATTTAAATTTAACAAAACTAAAATCTATTATTTGCTTACCACTTTTTATAATTTTGATGGGTTGCCCATCTGAAGAAGAATGTACCCAAATAATCGAAATTCCTCAAATATATTTTGTGGGTAGTCAGAGCTATACTCATATAATAACGCAAAAAGTGTCCTGTGATTTTGAAGTACCAGAAGTGCCTGAAATTATCGAAGCGCCAGTCTTAGAGAATTTTTCTTATCAAATATTAAGTTTTAATTATGTACCAGATACAGGTAATAACACCACATTAGTTCAATATGAGATTCAGCTTAATAATCATAATAATTTTGATGTTTCTGGCTTTCCTATATTAACTATATACAATGGAGATTTTGAATACTCCGGAAACCTCTCTGCAGATGCTGATGAACCTTGTAATGAGATTTCAGCGAATTCTAGTTGCATTCTTTCAATGAATAGAGAATACGAAATAGAACTTGGGATTCTTCCACCAGATACATACCAAATCGTTAATGTAGAATACCTTGCAATTAGCGAATAGTCTTTAACGAAAATGTTGTATCCTTTTAAGGTTTAAAAGTTATAGTTAAATAGTATATTTGCATTCTAATTATTGCCTTTAAATTGATATGGATTTAAAACTTATACCTAAATTAAAACATACAGATTCTAACAATTTCTTTTTACTATGTGGACCATGCGCTATAGAAGGCGAAGACATGGCTTTACGCATCGCAGAAAAGGTAATTAACATTACTAATAAACTTGAAATTCCTTTTATTTTCAAAGGCAGTTTTAAAAAAGCCAATAGAAGTAGAATTGATAGTTTTACGGGAATTGGAAACGAAAAAGCTTTAAAAATACTTAGAAAGGTTTCTGAAACTTTTGATGTTCCGACGGTTACAGATATACACGAAGCTTCTGATGCTGCAATGGCTGCAGAATATGTAGATGTATTGCAAATTCCTGCATTTTTGGTTAGGCAAACAGATTTAGTAGTTGCTGCAGCAAATACAGGAAAAGTGGTCAATTTGAAAAAAGGACAATTTATGAGTCCGGAAGCCATGAAGCATGCTGTACAAAAAGTAAAAGACGCTGGTAATGAAAAAGCTTGGATTACAGATAGAGGTACCATGTTTGGTTACCAAGACATGATCGTAGATTTTAGAGGTATACCTACTATGCGTGAATTTGCTCCTACTGTTTTAGATGTTACACATTCGCTACAACAACCTAATCAAAGTATTGGCGTGACTGGTGGACGACCAGATATGATTGAAACCATTGCTAGAGCAGGCATTGTAAATAATGTAGATGGTCTATTTATTGAAACCCACTTTGATCCTGCAAATGCAAAAAGTGATGGAGCTAACATGCTACACTTAGATAATTTAGAAGGACTTCTTTCTAACTTAGTGGCTATTAGAAAAACAATAAACAGACTATAATTAACATTGGCAGATATTTTATATCACATTTTAGGATGGATTATATTAAGAATAAAATATCCTAAGAAAAGTGAGCGTGATAAAATACTTCAAGACGTTTATGATGGCTCTTACGTAACAGCTGGAGTGGAATGGCCATTAAAAATAGTTGCTGCTAGTTTGTTAATTTTGCTATTAGTTTTTGTAGGTGCCATATTTTTCCGACTATTATTTTTTCCTGCCGAAATGTAATCACACTATAAATCATCTTTCTTATAAAAACCTTTCTGTTTTATACCTTCAACTTCTTTTAAAATTGAAATAAATATAGAATCATCTATATCGTCTTGTGTTTTATAACGAAGTGATTTCACAACTTTTCGTTTTTCCGTGACCAAATAAGAATCCCATTTTTTAGATAAGTGTGCAGAATGCCAAAACCCAACGTCTACATAGTCTTTACTTTGATTTATATAACAGATTGGTCGTTTATCAATATAATAACAAGGCAATCGCCATTTGTATAATAAGTTTGCTTCTGGAAACGTATGCTCTATTAATACTTGCAAATGCAAATAAATAGACCTGTAAGGTTCTGGTTGTTTTAAAATGTGCGCTTCAGCAGGATTCAAATTAATTTCGATTAAAAAATTCGTAAAATTCCTATCACAAGTAATGCAATACCAATTACCGCTTTAAAGGGCATAAGCGTTGCAGATAATTTTCTTAAACTTGTTTCTAACGAGGGCACTTTACTAAACACATGTGTTAATAGAAGAATTCCTCCTAAAATGCTTACAATGCTAAAAAGTAAACTTCCCCTAAAAGTGAGTATAGATAAAATAATAAGCGCACCACCTATTACGGTTTGAAATGGTACTAATTTGCCTGCTATGTTATTAAAAAAATTGCTTTCACCATCCCATTTATCTAGTGTTGCAAGACCAAGTAAAATACCACCAGAGATGTTTGCTATTGTTAAGAGTAATCCGATCATTTCGTGTTTTTTGTTATTAGTTAGATTATAAATTTAGCTAAAACTGCAAAATAAATTTGCTCAAACCGAATTATTTATTTTACTTTGTATTTCAAAGTACTTTAAATATGAGCGATAAAGATTATCTAAAAGACATTAGTGAGATTAAAAATCTTATGAATAAATCGTCGCGATTTATTTCTTTAAGTGGTTTATCTGGCGTACTCGCTGGCATTTATGCCCTTATTGGTGCAGCTGTTGCCTATTGGTTAGTAATGACGGAAAGTGGTGGCACTTTGTATATATTTCATGGTTGGGTATTTTGGGCTTGCATGGCTGTTTTAATGATGATAGCCATTTTGAGTGCAGTTACTGGTATAATTCTTACCACAAGAAAAGCTAAAAAAACTGGTGACAAAATGTGGGACAGCTCCTCTAAGCGTCTATTATTAAATTTTTTAATTCCGCTAACCGTTGGTGGTATTTATTGTTTAATTATTTTAACTCAAGGTAGATATGGACAAACTGGTGGTTTAATGCTCATTTTTTATGGTTTAGCATTAGTTAGTGCTTCAAAATATAGCATAGGCGACATTCAATATTTAGGTTATATTCAGATTATATTAGGCTTAATAGCGAGTTATTATCCTGGTTATGGATTTTGGCTTTGGGCAATTGGCTTTGGTGTAATGCATATTATTTATGGCACTTGGATGCATTTTAAATATGATGTCAACTAAAATCGGACACACATGAAATCAATTAAAACACTTTCTGTTTCTGTGGTGCTATTAATACTTTGTACATCTTGTCATTTTAATAAAGGAAAATTTGTTATTACTAATGCGAGTGATTTTAAAATTGATTCATTAAGTATTAATCCAAACGCTAATCACGAAACGATAAGTCTAGACAAAGGAAATAGTATTGCATATAGCATCTCAATGACCGAAGCAAAAACAGATGGTAGTTATTTCATTGCCTTTAAAAACACTGAAAACAATACCATTATCTCTAAATCATTTGGCTATTATACCAATGGTTATCAGATTGAAGATGAAATAAAAATTACCGTTTTAAATGATACTATTTTAATTGAAAGTAAATTTGATAAACCGTACAATTAAGAATTATTCCTGAAGTTACAGGAAACACTATGAGTATAATTACTAACATAAATAAACTTTTTGACCACAGAATACGACTAGGCATTATGTCTGTACTTATGGTTAATGAGCATGCCGATTTTAAAATGCTGAAGGAATTGTTAGGCGCCACAGATGGTAACTTAGCGAGCCACACCAAAGCATTAGAAAAAGCAGACTATATTTTGGTTGAAAAACAATTTATTGGAAGAAAACCAAACACAAGATATAGTGCTACTAAACTTGGCAAATTAGAATTTAAAAAACACATTGAAGCGCTTGAAAAATTGATTAACAAGACCTAATTCTTAGAAATTTAGATGGAAAACTTTGTACATAAAAACTCAATAGTCAGAGAAATCTGGGGAACTAGCGACACCATTCTTTTGGTCTTTGCTGGTGCATCTGCTGAGTTTGCCACTAACAAAGCAGTCGATTGGCTCTACTTTACTGGCAAATTACCATCTGACCCTTTGGGGCGATTATTTTCTACGGTTAATTATGCCAAAGCCATTGTTTTTTCTGAGAAAGATGATGCTATTAAAGCGATAAATCATATTACGGCAATTCACACTTCAGTTGAAAATAAACGAGGTACAAAGATTCCAGAATGGGCTTATAAAGATGTTTTATATATGCTGATTGATTACTCGATTCGTTCTTATGAAATTTTAGAAAGAGAACTTCAACTTGAAGAAAAACAAGAAGTTTTAAACGTTTTTGGCAATGTTGGTTCTAGAATGGGAATTAAAAACCTACCACTAACCTATTCCGATTTTAAAATTGAAAGACAAAATCATTTAAACGAAAATTTAAAAAACGGAAACTATACTAAAGACTTATACCAACAATACCGAAAACATTTAGGCCTTTTTAGGTATCGTTTATTATTAGAATCACAAATATTACTATTACCTAATGTTGTTAGAGTTTTACTAAGATTGAGAAAAGTATCCGTATTGAAACCATTAATTTCAGTTTATAAAATTTTTAGAAGTCTTAAACTCGATTGGATTTTAAAGGACATCATTTTACCAACAGCCTATAAACAAGATATAAAACGATTAAATATTACAACCACATAAATTAACGAAACCCAATATTTCGACTACAATTAGTATGTCGCTTTTTTTTAATCATTTACTTTGAAATACAAAGTACTTTAAAATAATTAAACATGAAAAAATTAGCACTCTTTATCGCAGCCTTATTATTTAGCACCTTCTTCTATGACCAATCCATAGGACTTAACCTTTTTCTATTTAGTATTCTTACCGTTGTAATTCTGTTTATTAATAATCAATCGCATTTTAAAAACAGAAAAACCCAAATCTATTCGGTTGCGTATCTTATTACAGGTTTAACTATATTTTTTCATAGTTCTACACTTTCTATTATTGCCAATGTGGTTTCATTCTTTACTTTAATTGGCCATCTTTCTGAAACTAAATCGTCCATTTATATCAATTGGCTTAATGGATTGTATACCACTATTGCCGGTTTCTTTCATAGAAATTTTGCCATATCTGAAACCAAATCAAACGACGATGATAACGCAGAAAAAGAACCGATAGACTATTTACATTGGGCAAAAATCATACTGATTCCTGCTGTAATTCTTATCACATTTATTGGATTATATAAAGAAGGAAATCCTGTTTTTAGTAACATTATTGACAAGATAGATTTTAGTTTCGTCAACATTCAATGGTTGTTAGTTGCTGGTTTGGGTTACTATTTATTCAATAATATCTATGCACCCATTGAAGTAGAACCAGCTACCGAATTAGATTTAAATACAGAAAACAATCTACATAAAACCAACGCGTTTTCTGTTCCTAAACTTAAGCAAGAAAATCAGCTTGGTGTTATTCTTATTTCATTATTAAACGCTCTTATAGTGCTCTATCTCATCACTGATATTGCATTTATTACTTCAGATTTCGAAATAAAAGCCTCGCTTTTTTCAGCACAAGTGCATAGTGGCATTAATGCATTAATTGCATCCATTTTTATTGCCATTATGATTCTATTGTACGTTTTTAGAGGAAACCTCAACTTCTATCAACAAAACCAAACTCTAAAACGTTTAGCCTACACTTGGATTATCCTCAATATTCTTCTTGTATTCAGTATCACATTTAAAAACAGTCAGTACATCTACTACTTTGGATTAACCTACAAAAGAATTGGCGTTTTAGTGTATCTAATTCTTGCTACTATAGGTCTTGTAACCACACTACTAAAAATAAGTGCTATAAAAAACAATTGGTATTTGTTTAGAGTTAATACGCAAGCTGCCTTTATTATTCTCATAGTTTCTAGCACTATAAATTGGGATTATCACATTACGGATTACAATTTTAATCACGCCAAATCTATGGACTTTAAATATGTATTAAACCTCTCTAACAACAATACGTTTATACTAAATGAACAATTAAATTCTCAATCGTTAGACCAAGATTCAATAGAACAGATAAAATCTAAATACTACAACTATGTCTATCAATTAAGAAACAATAATTGGCAAGAATTACAATACGACAATATTAAACTCAATTCTAAGTGATATGGCAGGATTAATAATAGTTGCCATTTTATTTGGCGGTGGATTTACGTTTGTTATACTTAGAATAAGTATCTCTAGTATGTTTTGGTTTTCAAAAAAACCGAATGATAAACAGTATGTTTTTAAAAATCAATTTCCGTATTACATCATAGTTTTAACCACAATATTGACCGCAATACTTATCAGTTCAGGTTTCGCCTATTTTGCTATGTACTACGTTTTAGGTGTTTACTGTCTTGCGCTTTTGATATGGAATTTTAAGTTGAAACATTGTAAAAAAACATACAACAACACAACACATTTAACAGAACAGCATCAACCCAAATTACCATGAACAACCTATTCCAAATATTTAAAGAAAAACGAAAGCAACTCATCATTTGGTTATTTGAACATTCGCAACGTATCTATACTTCAATGTTTAAAAGCCATAAGCCTTGGAAGGTCTCAAAAGCCGATTTACTTAACTATCCGATGTCTTCGTTTGGAAGACATTTAGGCGATTTTTTAGATGAAAATAATTTTGAACTCATCCCAAAAGTAGAGCGACACGACTGCTACCACGTACTGTGTGGCTACAGTACCAAAGTAGAAGATGAAATTGCACTTCAATGCCTCTGCTATGGCAACGGAAAACGCAGTCCGTATTTGTATGGTGCCATAATTTTGGGTATTGCTATTCTTCCTGATTATTATAAATATTACTACACATCTTTTAAAACAGGAAAGACAGCAAATGCATTTCATCATTACGATTATCAGAAATTATTAAAGGTTTCAATTTCAGATTTTAGAGATGCCATTTTCTCAAAAAGCGAACTATTCAATCTTAATCTAAGTACAGCATGAAAAAATTAAAACTATTAATTCTAGCAGGTATTATTATGACTATTGGTGTTTTAACCACCTTTCATTGGGTTGGTTACAAAGCTAAAGGACTTAGTTATGATGATGTAGACAGCATTCCAAAAAACAAAGTCGGACTCGTACTTGGTGCTAGTCGTTTGGCGCCTAGTGGTAACATAAATCTGTTTTATAAACACAGAGTTGATGCAGCCGTTGCACTCTACAAAGCAGGAAAAATTGAATACATATTAGTCAGTGGAGACAATAGCCTTAAAGACTATGATGAGCCAACAGATTTTAAAAACGATTTAATTGAAAAAGGAATTCCGGCTGAGCGCATATTTTTAGATTATGCAGGTTTTAGAACGCTAGATTCGATAGTGAGAGCCAAAGAAATATTTGGCCAAGATTCGCTTACCATTATTTCTCAAAAATTTCATAACGAACGTGCTATTTATATCGCACAACATTTTGATGTTAATGCTATCGCTTATAACGCAAAGGATGTTTTTAAACGACCAGCGAGAGAATATTTAGCGCGTGCAAAAGCGAGTTTAGATTTATTATTTAATGTAGAACCAAAATTTTTAGGCGATAAAATAGCCATTAAATAAAACACACATCACATCATGAAAATTCAATTTAACAAATACTATTTAGGCCTAGCCCACTTTCTTTTTCTGGTAGAATTGGCTATTGCCTTCACACTAAAAACAGGATTTATTCGTCATACGTTTGGCGATTATCTCGTGGTTATTTTATTATATGCAATTATTAGAGGATGCACTAACATGAGTGTTTGGGCCTCTAGTTTAGTCGTCCTCATAATTGCTTTTGGTATTGAATTCCTCCAACTCACACCCTTCTTAGCCTACTTTAATTTACAAGATAGTTATACTGCAAAACTCATTTTTGGCAGTACATTTCAATTTACAGATTTGGTAGCTTATACCTTAGGAATTGTAACTGTTTTAATCGTTGAGAAATCAATTACAAGATATAATTCACTTCAAAATATTACCTTATGAATCTGATAAAAAACGTTATTCAATCGCAATTTAAAACCTTATCATTAATTAGTGTTGCCTTATTATTTAGTGGTATCTCTTTATTGGTAAGAATAAAATTGAACAAGTCTTTTTTCTACTTATTTTTAATTTGGAATGTCTTCTTAGCTTTTGTTCCTTATGCTATAACCATGTATCTCAGCACCAAAAAAAATATAAGTAAAGTTACGCTTGGATTTGGCTTTTTAGTTTGGTTAGCCTTCTTACCAAATGCGCCATATATTATTACCGACTTAATACATTTAAGAACTGCCAACAATACTTTTTTATGGTTAGATATCTTAGTGGTTTTATCTTTTGCTTTAAGTGGCTTGTTTTTATTTTACTTATCGCTAATTGATATGCAAAATCTTATGTCGTCTAAATTTGAAAAACTTCCAGTAAAAACAATTACAACTATTATTTTATTTTTATGTGGATTTGGTGTTTACCTAGGTCGTTTTTTAAGATACAATTCTTGGGAAATTATAAGTGGTCCGCAAATACTGTTTATAGATATCATAAATATAATTATTGCACCTTTTCAACATTATGAAGCTTGGCTCTTTACTATAGGATTTGGACTATTCTTAGTGGTAGGCTTTTGGATGTTTAAGAATTTAAATACCTTAGAAAACAATTAAAAAACGAAAACATGAAATCAATAATTTTAATCGTCATACTGGCTATAACTCTGTCTAATTGCGATGAACGACGAACGAATAGAATCAATCATGATGCCACTATAGAAACTGAAGTAAAAAAAGATAGTTCTAAGATTGAAATTGCAGATTTACCTATCTTAATCGATAGTACAGACTATTTAATTCACCCTATAGGACATATTACAGAATACAAGTCGAGATTTTCTAGTTATTCTGGTAAACGAGGATATAACTCATTTTCTGTCTCAAATTATAATGATTTTTCTATTAGAGGCGAATTCAGCAATTTAAAATTCCAGCACTTAAATTCTAAAAAACTAACACCTTTAACTGATGAAATAGTTGAAATTACTTCGGTAAGATTTCTTAAAGATATTAAAGAACAAACCGGACTTCAGTATTTAATTTATACAATTAGAGACACAGATACTAATAAAGATTCTAAAATAAACACCGAAGATGTTGAAGCACTCTATATCAGTACTATTGATGGCAAAAATTTAAAAAAACTAACACCAGATTTGGCTAAAATTGCGTATTGGAAAGTTATACCAGAATTAAATAGATTATATTTTAAAAGTATTTCGGACACTAATAAAAACGGAGGATTTGATAAACACGACCGCGTTAATTATCAGTATATCAATTTAAAAGATGGAAACCTAAGTGTAATAGATTATCAACCGTTATAAAAAAATTAAGAGGCTCTATTCTTATCTTGAATTTTTCGAACAATTTTCGTTGTTCTGTTACGTGTTAGTATTCTAGGCAACACAGATAAAAATTTATTGATAGTACCAGGAATTGCAACAACTTTACCTTTTTGCATAGCATTATAACCATACAAAGCGACTTCTTTTGGACAAGCCATATTAAAAGCTATTTTATTCTCTGCTGCGTCCTCAGACACTACACTCTGAAAGGATGTTTTCGTAGGGCCAGGACACAAAGCCGTTACAGTAACACCTGTTCCTTTTAATTCATTAGATATTGCTTCTGAAAATGATAATATGTAACCTTTAGAGGCATAATATAATGCCATTAATGGACCAGGCTGAAATGCTGCTAATGAAGATAGATTGAGGATTTTACCAGAACCACGTTTTACCATATCTGGTAAAATAAGTTTTAAAAGATGTGTTGTAGTTATGATGTGAAGATTCAACATTTGTGATTCACGTTCCCAATCTGTATCGCAGAATGTTCCAAACAATCCAAAACCTGCATTATTAATGACGACATCTATTTCTATATTTTTTACAGCATTGTAAATTTCAGTTGCCGCATTTGGTAAGCTTAAATCCTTAAGGATCAGAGTTGTTTTTGTCGCATTATAAGTATCGAGTATTTTATTCTTTGCATCATTTAGTCGATCCTCATCAATATCTATTAATATTAATGTATAAGCATCTTTAGCTAGTAACAATGCTAACTCAAACCCTAAACCCGAAGCCGCTCCTGTAACTAGAGCTATTTTTGTTTTTTTACTCTTCATTAATATAATCCTGCAAGTAATTAAAACGCTCAGTTAATTTACCATTTTCGGTAATCTTAGCACGTTTTAAAACTTCGTCTACATCATTATTATAGAAGGCAGGTATCACATATTTTAAAAACGTTTCCCCAAAACCTTCACTCGCATCCTTTGGCAATTCGCATGGTAAATTATCCACTGCCATTACTGTAATAGCATTATCAGCGTTAAAAGCAACTTCTTTTTCCGTCATTGCATCATAACCATAAAATGGGTCTGCAATAGTCGAAGGTCTAATAGTACTTGCCACAGGACCATCGATATCACAAGATACGTCTGCTACGAGATTAATTCTAAAATCAGGATGTTTAGCATCTTCTCTTGTAAATAAATAAGGTGCATTATTACCATAAAAATGACCTGCAATAAAGTAATCTGTTTCTTTTGCGTATGGCATAAAGTTGCTTACGTAACCTGTTGGGTCTTTATAAAATTTTGACCTCTCACCTACTATACCATCTTTTCGTTTAGCATATTCCATAACATCTGCCATAACATAAACCGGTTCTGTAAATTGACTTGTTAAATACAACGCATCACTAATTTGCTTAATGCCTAAATGATCCAAAATTTCTTTTGCACCATGGGCTACTTTACCTGTTCCTGTTAATAATATTTTAATATTTGGGATGGTAATTTTATCTAATTCTGCTTTTACTTCATCTAAATCAGCTAAAGTTTCAACTTTAGGCAAAGTGAATAAATTATCCCTTAATCCTAATACTCTAAAACCATTATAAGCACCAACTAAACCTGCATAACGACCAAACCCTATAAGTCTGGCATTATTTTTTTTAACGATAGTTTCATGGTCGTACATTTCTATATTTTTTTCTAACATGGCAATTAAAAGCTTTCTGTTATAAGGCTGCTTTTTTATGGTATGAGAGAAATAAAAGTATTTTTTATTTGGGATTAATTTTTCAATTGGCACTTCCTTAACACCAATCATAACATCTGCATGGGATACATCTTCTAAAACTTCGAAACCTAATTTTGCATAAGCCTCATCTGGAAAAATTCTAATATCAGAAGATTCTACAATAAAGGTAGCTTCAGGAAATTGAGTTCTTGCTTCTGCTAAATGTTGTGGCGAAAAAACGACACGTCTATCTGGTGGGTTTTTACGTTCTTTTATAATGGCGAATGTCATGTAAATAGAATTATTAATCCCTAAAAGGTGGGACAATTATAGTTTTTACGAAAATAGTGTGATTTAAATTATTTGTCAATTTAAACCGCGATTATTTACAAGACACTTTAAAATATCTCAACACCAATATTGTTCAACTAAAAAATAAAATATATTGAACTTATCTAGTCATTATGAATTATAATCTTATATAATTTCTGCTGTGATTTACTTCTAATCTTAACCATATACACACCTGTTGTGAATAAAGACAGATTGATTCGATTTTCGAGTTTATCAGAGTCGAGCGGCATTGTTAATACTTTTCGACCTTGTAAATCGTAAATATCAACTTCGGTATTATTTGCTAATTTTCCTTCTATAATGAGAGAACTAAAGTCCTTTATAAAATACACCTTTAATTCATCTAATTCTATTTCTGCTAGTGACAAAGATTCTTCAGTTGTGCGTAAAAAGAATCTACCTGTTCCAAAAATATTCGTTGTAGGCACTATACTATATGCTCCATTATTCAGTAAAGTTGACGTATTCAAAAGGGCATCATCTAGATAAACTTTAACTGAATCTGGTAACGTAGTTTCTGCAATACTAAAATGAATTTGCTCACCCTGATTAGCATTGACGCCTAAAGGAATTGAAATCTCTGCAAGATCTGACATGTTTAGCGACTGTAATGCTATAGTCTTTCCTACATTATCTTCTACCAAATGCGAATAAATTTTAAATCCTGTATTTGCTGTTCCCCAAAGTTCTGCATCAAAACCTTTATCTAAGCCTTGGGATGCATAATTGTTGAAATAAAATTCAGTACTAAATGTACTTGTGCTAGAACTTAAAGCTAACTTAAGGTAAATTAATTCTGTATTCCGCCCTAAAATAAAATCATCATTTGTCCCTGTGGTTTGCATATCTTTAGTAAATTCTAAATTGTAGGCTGTAACATGATTAGCATCTGCAGCAACGTAAAATCCTTGACCTGGCGCTATTAAAGTCGAAGAATTTGTATTCGCTAAGTTATAAATAGTCCATTTATTTTCTGTAGAAGCATTGTAACCATAAATCGCTGCGGATGCATTAGCAAATAAATCTATGTTTGAAACGCCCAAATCGACCTCGTGATTTAAAAAAGAATGCACATTAATATAAGAAGGATATGGATTACCTACAAGGTTCCATTTTGTAAAATATGGTCCACTATCTAAAATATTTATATTAACAGCATTAGGAATAGTCCCAGTAAAAATCAACGCTTCACCAGAATCTGTTGCCACTCTATATCCTTTACCACTGATTAAATCTACTATAGTATTTTCGTTGTAATTTTCATAATCACCAGTCGTTTTATCAAAAGGTGCAAACGCATAGACCGTTGGTAATTCTCCATTATCTAATAACGTTGTGGCATTTTCAGGACTTAAAAAACTAGACCATGTTTGACTAGAAAGTGGTGGTGAGATTAAATCATTACCCAAGATATTAGAATTGACATATCTATGATAGCTTGTGTTACCTGCGACAGATATTGAACCCTTAACTACCAATCCAGAATAACTATCGGATTGAGAGTACATCGTTAAATCGTCAGTAATATTTAGAGTTGTTGTATTAGGGACAACCATATTTGCACCACTATTCAAATTTAGTTTTGCAATTTCGACCACTCCTGAAACTATAGGAATATTAGATGTAATTGGAATAGTTACCACACTACACTTTGATGGAACAACATTTGGTGTCCAATTATTTGGTTCATTCCAGTCAGATGATAAAGAACCATTCCACAGAGACACTTCACTTTCAGTGGTTGAACGGCTTACTACAATAGTATAATCTGTTGGCTCTCCACAAGCATTCTCTACACTAACAATAATATTGTTTTCACCAATATTAAGGTTTACATTACCTGTACCTATAACTGTAGCGTTTTCATCATTTGTAATTGCACTTACTAGTGTATTGTTGGTGTTAGAACAAACATTTGATGTGTAGCTATAAATATTGGAATCAAAAGCTGGACTTAATATTAAATTATCACCAGATAAGAATGACAATGAAGTGTCATTACCTGTGACTGTGATAATTTGCGTGCAGCTCTCGGAATTGCCGTGCGTATCTTCAGCGGTCCAAGTTATAGTGGTATCTCCAGGCGGATAAATTCCTGATGCATCTGAAGTGCCTGTAATATCGTTTGTTAATACTACAGATGTAATAGGTGCTGTAGAGGTTACCCAATCTGTGTTTACATCCATACTGGTTAAAACACCATTATTTCCATTGCTAGATTTATCGGTTAAAATAGAACTTAGCGGATCTTCTTCAAAGTTATAATAAGCAACCAAACCTGGCTCTGTTCCTTTTAAAAGTTTGTTATAACCATTGTTTATTTCTGTTGACTTCAATGCGGTGTTCCAGATGCTTAATTCATCTATTTGTCCATTAAAAAACTCATATGCTCCGACATTCACATCTTCTCCAATTGCATAATCTAATGAACTTGCAGGAATCGAAGTAAATACGGTTGTTGAGGAATTTATTTCAACACCATTGACATACAATTTAATGACGCCATTATTATAAGTACCAGCTACATGATTCCATGTGTTTAAACTTAAGACATTAGAACTAAAAACACCACCTCCACCAGTACCTGTAAACACCAACCTTAAACCTCTACCATTTGCTAAATATGGAGGATTAGAACCATCATAGGTATCAAAGACAATCTCACCCGCAACACTTGCAGATCCAGAATATCTAGTAAAAATTCTAGTATAGCGATTTGCTCTTGGATAAATCCATGCTTGAACAGAAAATTCTGTTGTAAAATTTAAAGACGAACTAGTAGGAATGATGACCCTATCATTATTACCATCAAAATCTAAAGCTGTATTTGATGCACTACAGTTTTCATTTAGTGTTGGTGAAATTATTATCATTTCATCGTCGCATGTTGACGCATTTAAATTTATTGTTTGATTAGCGCAACTGACAATAGGCGCTGTAACATCTTGTAAAATAATATTTTGAGTTTGACTTTCAGTATTCCCATTGCCATCATCATAAGTCCACGTTACAACTGTTGTTCCTTGTGTTGTAATTGGGAATGCAACATCTGCGGTTGCGGAAATTGCTCCACTATTTGCTGTAGGTGTTGCTGGTGTTGCTTCGCATTCTGCCGTAATGTCAGATAAGTTAGCTACATCTGTAATAATTGCATCGTATTCATAAAAGTATGCAGCTCCTGCATTATTGCTATTACTTCGTGAAGCAACAATTAGATTACCACCATTTATAGCGACACTGCTACCAAATCGGTCATTAGCTAAACCATCAGATGCCGTTAATTTGGCTTGTTCTGTCCAAATAGCACCTGAACGTGTAAATAGATATGCAGAACCTGACTCATTGCCTAAATCGTCATTTAATGTGGCTCCTATGAGAACAGTTTTACCATCTATAGCTACACTTCTTCCAAAAAAATCAGAAGCTGCTGCATCAGAAGCTGTTAATTCAGCTTGCATTGTCCAATTGGTGCCTGAACGCATAAAAATGAATGCAGAACCTGTATTACTAATTGCACTATCATTTCCAAAAGCTCCGACAATGGCATAATCTCCATCAATACCCACACTATCTCCAAAAAGATCATTAGAATCAGCAGATGCCGATAATTTGGCTTGTTCTGTCCAAATAGCACCTGAACGCATAAACACGTAAGCTGAACCTGAGTTACTACCTCCATCATCATCATGAGAAGCGCCAACAATAACATAATTATCATCTACAGATACACTATAGCCAAACCAATCATCAGCATAAGCATCAGAAGCTGTTAATTTAGTTTGCTCTGTCCAATTACTCCCTGAACGCATAAAGATATATGCAGAACCTGAAGCTGAGCCATCATCATCATTGCCGAAAGCACCAACAATAGCATAATCTCCATCTATTGATACACTATTTCCAAATTGATCAAAGGAAGTAGCATCAGAAGCTATTAATTTAGCCTGTTCTGTCCAACTGCTTCCTGAACGTATAAACACATAAGTCGAGCCTGAAAAACTACCATTATCATCGTTTACGGGAGCACCAACAATGGCATAATCACCATTTATGGAGACACTATAGCCAAATCGGTCATCGGCAGCTGCATCAGATGCAATTAATTTAGTTTGTTCTATCCAATTGGCTCCTGAACGCACAAAAATATAGGCAGAGCCAGTATCAGTACCAAAATCGGTATTATCATAAGCGGCACCAACAATGGCATAATTACCATCTATAGAGACACTATAGCCAAATTGGTCACTAAAAGTAGCATCAGAAGCTGTGGCTTTGATAATTTCATTCCAGTTTTGGGCATTAAGCGTTAGATAGGTTGTAGATATGATTAGGGCAAGTGAAAGTAGCACTTGTTTTTTCATGATAATTGGTTAGGAATGGTATAAGTATGACATACAATATTATAACATCTTTACATACAAAACAATACGCATTTAATAGGCATATTTGATGCAAGTAAAACTAAGTCTGATTTTTATAATTTGAAATACTCAATTTGAGTATAGTTTAAGTCTTTACATTTTATAAACCTTAAATCTATTTTTACCAAAACCAGTCACTATAAGAGTTAAAATTATTTTTTTAATCTTTAGGATTTTTATGATTCTGCCATTATTTCTTAAAATACGTTTAAAACCAATTTGGTATGGCATTTGCATTGGTATTTTTAGTAATTTTGCAGCCCTTGAAATTTTAATAAGGTTTCTTGGTGTAGCGCGTTAGGGATAGAAGCGGCATCCTTTTACTTTTTTAAGCAAAAGATTTAGCAGACAGCACGACCTGATAAGGTAACGCAAAAAATAATATATCATTTATGAGATTTCTGCTTTCGCAGAAAATTTTGGGGTCGACTGGTTTTGACAGCGAGATTAATTAAATGGTAAGCACGTGGTGTAATGGCATTGAAACACCTAAAAGGCTAGACCAAATTTTAAACGGCGAGAATAACTACGCTTTAGCTGCATAATCTGAATTATAGTAAGATTTCGTGCTCATTTCTACTAGGTAGAAAGGCTAAATGTCTCCAGAAAGCCTTGGTTAGTGGCGTTCTTTTTTGAGGCATCGTAAAAATTGACTAAGATTGGGTAGCGCTTTGATGCCCTTTCGAGATTAAGAAGCTAAGTTGTAAGTGGGTTGTCTTTAACCAGCTCGCAATCGAAAATCTAAGAAAAGAATAAACGTGTAGAAAGCCCTTTGGTTACTTGTTTGGACGAGAGTTCGATTCTCTCCGACTCCACAACCTAAAACCTCAACTATTTAATTTATAATTAGTTGAGGTTTTTAATTTTATAATTATTCTATTTATTACTGATGCATTCGCATTCTACCTGTAATATCATCTACCTTAATTTGAAATACAATGGGTAATTTATCTACTTCTATTTTACTTGAAAATTCACTTATAAAATCTAATTTTCTAAACTCTTTATTTATTATTAAATCTTTTACACCCAACGAAAATTGATGGAGTTTGGCTTTAGCGGCACTACCCGTAAGTTCTTGGTAGATACCATGAGCTAATACCGATTTCCAATCATTTATAGAGTCTATATCTGTTACACTTAAGGAAACATATGTATTTTTTCGCATGGCATTAATTTTATGCCCTTCTGCAGAGTAACCTATTATTACACTGTTTTCCATATCATAAAAATAAGTAATGGGCACAACAAAAGGTTTATCTCTGTAGATATAAGATAGATTACCTACGTAATTTAGCATTAGTAACGCGATGGACTCTTTTTCATTTAGTGCTCTAAACATGGCCTTAATATTTAATAATTAGTCTAATTTAATCATAACCAATTATTTAAATAATGATATAAATCAGTTTATTGCATAAAAAAGGGTTAGCCATTAATCTATAATTTTTTAAAAGATTAACTACCTTTAACTTCTTTTAAATATCAACAATCAGATATATTTCAACATAACCAAAATACTTTTAATACACTAGCTGAAGCACTTGCTGAAGGTGTGATACTGGTTGACAAAAATCAAATCATCATTAAAACAAATACATCAACTGATGTTATTTTTGGTTATGAAGATGGTGAACTTGAAGGCCAAAAATTAGAGATCTTAATTCCTAAAAATTATCATGGCTCTCACGATGGCCATTTTAATGGATATGTTAAAAATACGAGTAAAAGACAAATGGCTATTGGTCGCGATTTATACGGTCTTAAAAAAGAAGGTATTACATTTCCGGTAGAAGTAGGACTAAATCCTTTAACCATTGATAACAAGCAATACATACTCGCTTTAGTTAAGGATATTACTGAAAGAAAAAAAGCAGAGCAAGAGCTTACACATTGGGCTAATATATTTAATGAGTCATTAAATGAAATTTACATTTTTGATTGTGAAAGTTATAATTTCATTAACGTAAATCGAGGTGCCTTAAACAATATCGGTTACAATTTAAAGGAATTAAAGCAACTTACACCTATAGATATTAAGCCAGAATTTACGAAAGAAAAATTTACTAAAAGAGTAAACCCTTTAATAGAAGAAGTTGAAGAAAAATTAATTTTTGAAACCATTCATAAACGTAAAGATGGTACAACGTATCCTGTAGAAATACATTTACAATTATCTATACTTGGTAACAAGAAAGTATTCGTAGCCGTAATTTTAGATATTACTGAACGAAAAAATTATACTGAAAAGCTAGAAAGTACTGTAGAAAAAAGAACCATAGAATTAAAAAATGCACTTGCTAAAGAACAAGAACTAAACGAATTGAAAACTAAATTTTTATCATTAGTATCTCACGAGTTTAAAACACCTTTGAGTGGCATTTTAACCTCAACAATGCTCTTAGAAAAATATACATTAACAGAGCAACAAGGCAAACGAAACAAGCATATTAAAACTATTTCTGATAAAGTACACTACTTAAACAATATTTTAAATGACTTTTTATCTGTTGAACGCTTAGAGCAAGGAAGAATTAAATATTCTCCCAGCACATTTAAAGTAAGTAAGGTTATTAATGAAGTTATTTATAATGCCAATATGCTTCTTAAAGAAGGGCAGCAAATTAATTACCCTGAAAATATTGATACTTATCTACTTCACCAAGATGAAAAAATTATAGAATTAGCACTTTCTAATATAGTACATAACGCTATAAAATACTCTTCTGAGAATACAATAATAGACATTAAGATTTCGCAAGATGACGTAAAAACCATTTTTAAAGTTGAGGACAACGGCATTGGAATCACTGAAAAAGATCAAAAAAATATTTTTAATCGTTACTTTAGGGCTGAAAATGCATTATTAACTCAAGGCACAGGTATTGGTTTAAATATTGTAAAAGATCATTTAGAAAATTTAAAAGGAAAAATATATTTTGAAAGTGAACCAGAAAAAGGGACCATTTTTACAATAGAATTACCAAATAAAGCAGAATAATGAAACACATATTGTTAATAGAAGACGACGTAATTTTAAGAGAAAACACCGCAGAGCTGCTAGAATTATCTGGCTATAACGTTGACACTGCTCCTAATGGAAAAATCGGTGTAGAAAAAGCCAAAGAAGTTTTACCAGATATTATAGTTTGTGATATAATGATGCCAGAATTAGATGGATATGGTGTTTTACAAGCCATCTCAAAAAACCAAGCTACAAAGTACATACCCTTTATATTTTTATCTGCAAAAACAGAACGACAAGATGTACGAAAAGGTATGGATTTAGGAGCTGATGATTACATTACTAAACCTTTTGGTGAAGATGAATTAACTAGCGCTATTGAAAGTAGAATTGCAAAAGCAGCTATTTTAAAAGAAGAACGTGAGCGCAGTGCCAATATTGAAACTCATAACGAAGATGAGATTAAAACTTTAAATGCTTTAAAAAACTATTTTGACGATAACGGCAACACATTTACTTATCCTAAAAACACGGTAATATATAGAGAACAAGATCACGCTAACTATATTTACCTCATTAATAAAGGCACAGTAAAATGTCATCAAATTGATGAACAAGGTAAGGAATTAGTGACCACTATTTATAAAGAAGATGATTTATTTGGTTACACAACATTCACTGATAACAAGCCACATAAAGAAACTGCAACATCCATACATGATGTGGAATTAACAGGTATCTCAGCTAAGCAATTTAATGATATACTTAATGACAATCCTAAAATAGCAATTGAACTTATTCAGCTCTTATCTGACAACATTTCTAACATGAAAAATCAATTGTTAGAAATGGCGTATAGTTCAGTGTCAAAAAAAACTGCAAATACTATTTTAAAGTTCGCTGAAAAAATAAATCGTAAACCAGAGGATCCTATAAAAATTTCTAGAAGTGATCTAGCAAGTGTAGCTGGTATCGCTACAGAAACATTAATAAGAACACTAACTAGCTTTAAGCGCGAGGGTATAATTAAAATTGAAGGCAGAAATATTAAAATTTTAGATATAGAAGAATTAAAAAGAATTGGCTAAATTTAATCTATTAGCCTAAAAATGATATATATCATTTTCAGTGTAGCATCTTACTTTTAGCTTTGTAAAAGTAAAGTTAATGCTGAATGAAAAATATACTACTCCCAACAGATTTTTCTGAAAACTCATGGAATGCTATTAAATACGCTATCCGTTTTTTTGAAAAAACAGAATGCAATTTTTATTTGTTGCATGTAGACAGATTAGATAGTCTAGCATTTACTGATGCTTCATTACTGCTTAATGAAACCATAATTGATAAAGTTTACACTTCATCATCTAAACAGAAGTTGCGAAGTCTGTTGCATAGAACAACAAAATTAACCTCTAACCAAAACAAATATAAATTCTTTACACTTACTGATCATGGTTCATTTATTGAATCAATTAGAAAAACTGTAAATGAAAAACACATTGACTGCATAGTGATGGGCACCAAAGGCGCTTCAGAATTAGATAGAATTATTTTAGGTACAAATACTGCAGATGTGATAACCAAGGTTAAATGTAATGTATTGGCCATACCTGAAAATGCAGAATATGTAACTCCAAAAGAAGTTGCTTTTCCTACTGATTTTTCTTTATCTCATAATCTTCAGGTTTTAAAACCCATGGCAGACATTGTAGAGCGATTTAAAACCAATTTAAGAATACTACATATTAGTGATAAAGAAGACGATCTTAATGCGGAGCAGATAGAAAATAAAGAACTCTTAGAAGACTATTTTACGCCTAACCCTTACTCCTTTCACTATTTAAAAAACAAAAAAGTAGAAGATGCCATAGAGTGTTTTGTAGAAAGCAGAGCAATAAATTTAATTTGTATGGTGGCAAAAAATCTAAATTATTTTCAACAAATACTCTTTCACTCTAAAGTAGAAAAGATCAGTTACCATGTAGATGTACCATTTTTGGTTTTACATGAAACAAGTTAATAGAATTACACAAAATTATGAGATATGGACTATTCACTATTTTTTGCAAAATTTTGGGGTTGGTATCTCCTAATATTCTTTTTTATATTAAGTGTTAACCCAAAACGAATTAAACAAGTTTTTAATGATCTATATGATCAAAAATTCTTAATCCTAACAGCATTTATTGCCATTGTAGTTGGTTTGTTAAATATTATATTTCATAATATTTGGGAACTTAGTTACAAATTAATAATTACTCTGATAGGCTGGACAGCACTTTTTATGGGTTTGGCTTTATTTTCTTTTCCAAAGCGTACCATTTCATTTTTAGCAGTAGCAAATATTAAATTAGTACAACTTATCTATACCATGCTCTTGTTATTAGGTATTTACTTACTCAATACTGCTTATAGTATAGTTTTATTCTAAAGATGACAAAAGTCATAGTTATATGGTATTTTAAGATGTAATATTATAGTACCATTTAACAATGGCTTGCTATTAATCTAAGAGAGACAGTTTTAAACAGCTTAACTTGAGGTTTTTTTGGTTAATTTTAAAGTATATAGATTTTTTTGGGTTGGTTCGTAGTTTAATTTTTTTTAGACTAAAATCTATAGTTTTAAAATTTTTTGTTCCTAAACTGTCTCTCTTTATTAATACAAGTTACTCCTAATTACAACTTCTACACCGCCTGACATTTATCATAGTTTTTAATATTTTTTGACATTATTTTTATAATCCATTCTAAAACCAGGTAATTATGTTATCCATTCTTCTACCTACCGATTTTTCTAAAAATTCTATCAATGCTATTAAGTATGCCTTAGAGTTTTTTAAGTATCAAAAAGTGCAATTCTATTTTATGCACGCTTATAGAAATGAATTTTATGATCATGATGAGTTAGTCTCACGTGCTGTTTTTGACGATGTATTACTAAAGGTAAAAACCGCTTCTGAAAATAACTTAAAGAAATTACTACAAGAATTTGAAGAATTAACACCTAATCCAAGATATACGTATCACAGCATTTCTGCAAACAACTCTCTTGTAGAAGAAGCTAATGAGATTGCAGAACATAAAAATATTGATTTGATAGTAATGGGAACGAAAGGAAAATCTAACGAGCGGCACATTATATTTGGAAGTCATACTTTTCAAGTTTTAAAATATGTAGACTGCCCAGTTTTAGCAATACCTTCAAACTACAAAAACACACAACCAAAAAACATTTTATTTCCTACAGATTTTCTTATACCGTATAAGCGAAGAGAATTAAAATTGTTATCAATTTTATCAAAATCGTACAGAAGCCTAATTGATATTATTTACATATCAACAAGCAATAAATTATCCATAAGACAACAAGACCATAAAGATTTCGTAAAAGACGCCTTAATAGTTAATAAAGTAAACTTTAAAATTATAAACAGTAAAAAGGTAGCTGACGCTATAAAATTATATATAGAAACCAATAATATTGATATGATTACCATGGTAAATACTCAGCATTCTTTTTTGGAAGATATGCTATTTCCATCTACCATAGACAAAGTAAGCTTTGGCTTGGACATTCCACTATTAGCTTTGCAAAACACAACACGTAATTAAAAGATAATATTCAAATCAACCAAAACAAATACTATGAGACTACTAATCAATAAATTTTAGAACTTATGAAAAATATACTTCTACCCACCGATTTTTCCGATAACTCTTGGAATGCAATAAAGTATGCTATTCAATTATTTAAAGATGAAACTTGTACTTTTCATTTATTAAATACTTATACTCCAATTATATATAACGTAGAATATGTATTAGGATATCCTGCTCAATTTGGTTTAGGAGATGCCATAAGAGATGCCGCTATAAACAACCTAAATGAATTAAAGTCAAGAATTTCTATAACCTTTAAAGAGAACCCTAAGCATAAGTTTAATACAGTGCCTCGTTTTAACACATTAGTATCTGGTTTAAAAGAATTTTTAATAGAGAACAAAACCGATTTAATAGTAATGGGAACGAAGGGTGCTACTGGAGCGCAAGAAGTATTATTTGGCTCTAACACTGTACATGTTTTTAATGAAATAAAATGTCCTGTTTTGGCAATTCCTGCCAATTTTAAATATGAGAAACCAATAGAAATTCTCTTTCCCACTGACCTAGATGTAGATTACAGCAATTTTAAAATAGACATATTAAAACAAATTGCTATAGAGCATAACTCTAGAATAAATGCCTTGCATGTGTCAACGGGTAACGACCTCACATTTAAGCAAATAAACAGTCAATTAAAGTTAGAGTCATTTTTTAAAGGTATCTCTTATTTATTTCATAACTATTTGCAGATGAATGTTACAGATGCAATTAATAAATTTCAAATGAAAGAGAAAATCAACTTATTGGCTATGGTTAATAATAAGCATTCTTTTTTTGAGAACTTATTTTTTAGATCCACACTTAATAAAATTGGGTTTCATTTAAATGTGCCCTTTCTGGTAATACCTGCTATAAATTAATTTATCATTTTGAAAAAATAGAGTGGAAAACACTAGTTGATTTTCGTAGAATAAAAATAAATCACATGAAAACTAACATTTTAATACCCACAGATTTTTCAAAAAACGCATATAATGCAGCTACATATGCGATGAAGTTATACAAAAATGAGTCATGTACGTTTTACCTCTTAAACTCATGGGCTTTCTCAGTTTCTCACTCTAGGACCTATGTAACAGCAAATTATTTGAAAAAATTAAAAGAGGAGTCAGAAAAACAATTAAAAGATTTAAAAGTTCAACTCAAAGCCGAATTTAAAAACACTAAGCACGAGTTTAAAACAATTATTAGTAAAGACCCTTTATTAGTTGCAATAAAAAAAGAAACACAAGCTCATCTTATAGATCTTATAATAATGGGTACAAAAGGTGCTACAGGAGCTACAGAATTATTTATTGGCAGCAATACTGTTAATGTTATTAATAAATTAAAGAATTGTCCTATTCTAATAATACCAAATGAATTTGATTATGTAGTACCAAGGAAAATTGCCTTCTCAACGGATTTTAATAGGTTTTATGGAGAAGAACTAGAACACTTAATTCAACTCGCCAATCTGCATAAATCTAAAATAAGTGTTATTCACATAAATGAAAAGAATCTTACAGATAAACAAAACTATAATTTAGCCATGTTAAAAGCATATTTAGAAAATCACAAACACCGATTTCATTGGATGACAGGTTTTTCTAAAAAAGAGCACGCTTTAAAAGCAGCTACTGAAGAACTTAGCATTGATATACTTACAATGATTAATTATCAACACAGTTTTATTGAGAATATAATTAATGAACCAGTGATAAAAAACATAGGGTTTCATCCTATCATTCCTTTTCTGGTAGTACCATGTTTCTATGAGAAATAGCGTCATGTGTTATAGCTGATTATTATCATTCCATATCATCAAAATTGTCATTAATTTTAATTGAACGGATTTAATTTAGTTAATCATGAGACATAAAATTTTATTACCAACAGATTTTTCTAAAAACTCAATTAAAGCTATTAATTATGCTAGGGAGCTATATAAAAATGAATATTGCGATTTCTATATTCTAAATGTTTTTTGGGCAACAGGGAATATCTTAGATAGCTTATTAAACTTAAAGCCAGGAAGCGAACTATATGAAACAGCTAAGCTCAATTCTGAAAACGGTTTAGCTTCCGTTTTTGATATGATTACAATGAACGATTCAGCGAACCCTAAACATAACTTTAAAGTTATTTCTCAATTTAATAATGTTATAGATGGTATAAAGTCCATAGTAGATAAAAAAGATATAGAAATGGTAGTAATGGGTACCAAAGGGAAAACACATTCTAGTGCAACTGCATTTGGTAGCACTGCGATTTACGTTATGGAAAAAGTACGTAATTGCCCAATTCTAGTTGTGCCAGCAGATGCAGAAATTAAATTACCTAAAGAGATTGTCTTCCCTTCAAATTTCAGAACTAATTTTAAACAAAGAGAACTTAAACATCTCTATAATATTGCACAAAAAAGCAACGCTAATATTGCTATTTTACATATCACAAAAGAAGAAAAATTAGACAAAGAACAGGAGGAAAACATAAATTTACTAAAAGAAATTTTAGAAGGTATCAGTTATAAATTTCACACTTTATCTTCTAACTCAATTCAATCTTCAATAAATGTGTTTGTAAAAAGCAGAGGTAGTGATATGGTGGCATTTATAAATAAAAAACATTCCTTTTTTGGAAGTATTTTCAGTAGTCCAATGGTAAAAGAAATTTCTTATCATTTAAAGGTACCTATTTTGGCTATGCACAACTTAAAAAATTAAAATTACCAAATCATTAAGTCATTTTAATTTGCATTCATAATTAAACCTATTTCATTGACTATTTAAACGTTAATTCATCAAATTATATAACGCAGATAAAGTGACAGCTTATAAATAACCTATACCAACTGACTTATATCATTTTATAATTCGATTTAAGCTGCTACATTTAATAGATAAAATATTCAGTTTAATATAATAATGGCACTAATTAACCCTAACAATAGAGTACGTAAGTTCTCAAAATAGAACAATGACCATTAAAAAAAAATCTAAGCAATGATGACTTTTTTAATAATGACTTCTTTGAAGAAGACTACCAAATACCAGCATTGAATGTAAGAAATATGAGAATAGTTTTGATATAGAGATGGCGACGCCAAGTTTTTCAAAACAAGATTTTAATATTACCATAAGCAACAACAATCTCAATGTTTATGAAGCAAAACAATACGAAAAAGATTAACAGTTAATGCGTAAATAATTTAGTTATATTTTTTTTTCAAAGGTTCTTAAGACTTTCTAATTCTATTTATCAACTAAATTATTAATGCGCTTTACAAAGTTGGTATTCTAAAATGAATCTTTGAAATATTGAAAAAATAATAAAAGCAACTTAAAAAAGTGATTTAATTACATTAAACAACGACAAGCAAAAGGCAAGTGTTAAATATATTTTGCCATTAACTTATAAATTAGTTAGACATGAAAACAACACAAATACAAACAAAATATTTAGAATGGTTGAGTGCAGAACAAATGCATTTAGAATCGAAAGAGTGGTTATCAGAATTACTTTTTTTAAAAGATGAACATTTTTTTTATGAAGATTTAGTTCTAACCTTTATAAAACAGCTTATTGAGCCAAATAAATTCTCCGACAGCAAGGAAATTATCGAGGTATTAAATAAGTCTCAAAAACAGAATGATCTATTAATTGAAGCGATTAAAGTACACGAAAATGATCTTAAAATCATGTTAGACGGGATCAATCAAACAGAAGAGGAAAAGGCTTACAGAAAATCGCATTATGGCTTAATAATAGAATTAAAAGAATTTAAAAAGTTTTACGTATAATTAAAAAAGCGAGTCTTCAAAACTTTTAAAGTCATAAAAAAAGAAGATAAAAGAAATTATTTACTTGATAAAACTTAAAAATAAAACCACATGAAACGGCTATTTCTTACAATAATTTTATCTATAATTTTTAGTTGTAATTCAACACAGCTTACAGAACAATGGAAAAACCCTGATATCGAGAACTACTCGCCAAAGAAAATTTTTATAATTGGATTAACTTCTAATATTGAAGCAAGAGAAAAATTTGAAAATCAAATAAAAAATCAATTAGAATTACGCCATATAGAATCCGTTTCAAGTTTAGAATTTCTAGATCCTCAATTTAGAACAGAAATGATGACAAAAATTCAGTTTATGAATTTAGAATTAGATTTAATTGAAGCAGGGTTCGATACGATTCTATTTTCGAAAGTAATTGGTGTTGAAGACAAAATAGTTTACAGACAGAATTATAAAAAACATCACGAAACTAATATAAATTTTAGTGAAGATTATTTAAAGTATCAAGATCAATTTTATAATCCCAATGATTATAATGAATACCAAATATACAATGCAGAGACCACTATGTTTTGCATATGTCCTAATAAAGAACATAGCATTGTTTGGAAAGGTTATGTCAGTATTACTGATCCTAGATCTATCGAAAAAACTGTTAATGAATACGTAAATTTAGTAATCGCGGTATTAGAAAATCAAAAATTAATTGACGCCACTGAAACTACAAAATAATTGAACCATCAAATGCTTTATAAATAAATATGTAATATTTAAGAATGAAATACCAATAATGGAACTCTTAATTTAGAACTTATCTTAGTTGTAGAAGACCCTTTAAAAAAGCGTTCAATAAAATTTTCTTTCTGAACCATTAAGGCCATTAAGTTAATAGGATGTGTTTGAATATAACTTGCTACGGCATATTCCATAGGTACATTTTCAATTGAGTTATATAAATAATTTATTGCATTGAATACCGTATTAATTGTCTCTATATCTTGTTCTCGTTCTAGAGCAATTTCATCAGCTGCACTTATTCTAAGTAAATGTAATTTATCACCAAAATGCTCTATAAATTGAATTAATTGATTAAATGCCTTACTATTTAATGTATCATCAACATCTAAAGGAATTAATACTTCGGACGGTTTAGAATATAAGAATCCCTCAGGAACAACTAACGTAGGGCATTTAACATTTCTTATTACATTAATTGTATTACTACCAAAAAGCACTTCTTTTGCACTAGAAACACCATTACTTCCCATAATTAATAAGTCAAATGGTGTGATAGAGTTTAGTTGATTTATAGACTCCGTTAAATCATCATAATCAACTACTTGATGAAATGTAAAATTATTGTTTAAAAATTCTGATTTAAAATCATCAACTAAAACGGATAGTTTTTCCTTCGATTTTTTCAGAATGGAGTCATAAATACTTTGACCTCCTCCCATTACCAAATCATCGCTTACATAAACTTTAGAGCTTTCTACATGTAGCACATGAAAATCGCATACCTCATCTTTAAATAGGTTTAAAGCATAACGTATTGCATTAATTGAATTATTTGAAAAATCTGTTAATAGGAGTATCTGTCTCATCATCATCGGTTTTTATAAATTTAACCAAAGATTAAAAGACCTAAAATGATTTAAATCATTATTGTAACCTACATCAATTATAATTTAATTATTTATGCAGCTTCAACCTATCAAAAGCGAGTTCAGGTTCATCTGTTGTAATGTAGTCAAAATTATGAGACAATAACCAATCTATATCTTCTTGCTTATTTGCTGTCCATGAATTAAGAATTAGATCTAATTTTCTAGCCTCATCAATCCATTCTGGTTTATCTTTTAATTTATAAACAAAATAATCTAAGCCTGTAATATTATCCAGTTTTAGTGTTTCTGGAGTTTTTGAACCATCTAAATATAAAACCTTAGAATTAGGATCTATTTGTCTAATGTGCTTTATAACCTCATAACTAAAACTAATGTAATAAGATATATAAGCTTCTGCCTTAAGTTCTTTTACTAATGCTACAGCTTTTTCTGCCATTAAAGTATTGCGACCTTCTATTTTAGAAGGTTTAATTTCACATACTAAACCTGTTGAAGAATTATTAACCATACCTGCTTTAATAAACGCCTTTAAGGTTGGTAACGATTCTCCATTTGGTAATTTATGTTGCGCCAATGTTTCATATGTTGAAGATTCTATATGTAAACCACCATAATCAGCATCATGAGTTACTATAAGTACTTCATCTGCGGTCATACGCACATCAAACTCAGAGCCTGTGCACTTTAGACGTATTGCCTCATTTAGTGCTGCTATGGAATTTTTAGGTAAACCATTTGCCTTCCAAGCACCTCTATGTGCTATTACAGGATTATCCGCAAACACAATTTCTGTTTCTGTAGTAGAGGTTTTACATGACAACATTAAGACATATATACAGAGTATAATAACATATTTCATTCCGAATATTATTTAATTAAAAAAATAAATTTTTATTAAAAAATTAAAAAAATGGGCAAGAACTCTTGCCCAATTTTCAAACTAATAATAAACAATTAATTATAACCTAGGTTTTGAGGGTAATCTGGCCCTAATAAATCTAGATCTCTCTGTGCAATTGGCCAATTTATGAAATGTGGTTGCCAATTTGTCCTTGGGTCTTTAACCCCTAAATTTGCTGGAAAATACTCTCCATCTCCAGCGTAATTTGTAATTTGAGCATCAATAACATCTTGTCCCATTCTTTTTAAAGTAAACCAACGTTGCCCTTCAAAAGCTAATTCACGTGCACGTTCATCTAAAATAGTTTGTTGTGTAACACTCGTTACTGGTGCTGCTCCTGCTCTTTCTCTTACAGCGTTTATATATGGCAAAGGATCTCCAGAAGACCTCATGATTGCTTCTGCAGCGATTAAGTAAGTTTCTGCTAATCTATAAACTGTGATATTACCTCTTATTAAATATGACGCTTCATTGCCGTCTTCTTGAGCAAATTTTATACAACATGGATGCATTCTTTGATAGTAAGATGTATAGTTGCTACTTGGATTATTTAAATCTGTTATTGGCGCATAATTATCTACCTCTTCACCAATTCTATCTCCTGACGTGTAATAGAATTTTAATCTAAAATACGTATCATCATCTCTTGTATCGTTAGGATCTTCTGCCAAAAGATTTAGCAAATATAAATTTGGTAGAATTCTAGCAAAACCTCTTCCGCCTTGTTCGTTGTTATAATCAACACCAGAAATTTGAAAGAACTGAGCTACATAGTTTGCATTCATCATGGTTGTTCCACCACCACCAAGCAAATCATCTTGCGATTGAATTACAAATAAAGATTCTGAGTTATTTCTATCACCTTCAAATACATCTGCAGTACTAGCGACTAAGCTGTGTGGAGAATCTGGCCCTTCTATTACGTCTAATGCTTGATTCTTCGCTTCTGTCCAATCACCTTGCCACATCGCTACTTTAGCTTTAACATGTTTTGCAGTCCCTTTAGTTACACGGCCAAAAGTATCTACCCATTCTAAATTTTCAATAGCATAATCTAGATCACTATTAATAAGAGCAAATATCTCTTCGTCAGTAGATCTATCGTTTACAACATCGAATGCATTTTCTACAGTTACAGTTTCTGTTGTCACAAAAATATTATTATACATTCTATACAAATAGAAATAAGAATGTGCTCTAAAATACTTGGCTTCAGCTAAAACTTTTTTTCTAGCATCTTCATCAATACCATCTATTTCATCTGCAGCATTTATAATTGCTGTTGCCTTATTGGTCATGTTGTAGAAATGCTTCCAAAATAAAGATGAAGCAAAATTTGAACCTTGATCTACTGGAGAAATACCCCTTTGGTATCTTCCCATTAAACCTGTATAACCAGATCTAGAAAAAGCTAAATCACTTCTAGAAGACATTAAAACAGCTCCCATATAATCTTCTGTACTTGCATCATAACGGTCGCGCTCAAATTTATATAAACTCACTACACCAGACTTTAATCCTTCCTCTGTAGTGAAAATATAATCTGAATCAATTAGTGTACTTGGCTGTTCATCTAAGTAATCTTCACATGAAGTTACAACAAAGAAAATAGCCATGGTTAGCAAAATGCTACCCTTTAATTTTGTATAAAAAAACTTCGTTTTCATAATCTTATTATTTTTTTAATTAAAACTTAACTCTTACTCCAAAAGTGAATGAACTCGCATCTGGATAACCTGTATCTGCATTAGAAAATGTACTTCTAATATTAACCTCAGGACTATAACCTATATAATCTGTATCAGTAAAAACATTAGTTGCTGTTACATAAAATCTTATTTGATCAAAATTTAACTTATCAGTAACCTTATCTGATAACGTGTATCCAAGACTCACAGTTCTTAGTCTAATATAAGATGCATCTTTCACTGCTAAGGCATTTAAATACAATGGTGCAGAATCTGCATTTGGTCTAGGAAATGAATTTGAAGGATTCTCTGGTGTATAGTAATCTACTTTTACACCATTAATATCACCTCTTAATGTACCACCATTATTATACGTATTTAAAAAAGGATTAACTTTTGTAGCACCTTCTACAGCATAGAAATCTAAAAGTAAATCAAAACCTTTATACTCTACCGTAGTAGATAACGACCCAAAGAAGTCTGGATTTGGATCAATAAATACACGATCTTCTTGTGTTATTTTTCCATCAGGACCAGGAATTATATTTCCTTCATCATCTACGCCATTAACATCCTTAATTTTTATATCACCAGCTCTTAAATCTGGTTGTGGTAATGCTGAATCTGGATTTGCTTGAGCAGAACCAGCAAAATCTTCGCCTTCTTGCCAAATACCGTCAAACTCATATTGATAGATTACACCTACTGGCTGACCTACGTAATAATTGTACGTATTATCTTCTGTTATAGCATCGCCATTTCCATCATTATACAGTTCTAAAATCTCGTTTTTGTTGTTAGACCAGTTTGTAGATACAGCCCATTTAAAATCGTCTGTATTAATAATGTTTGCAGTTAAACTAAGCTCAAAACCTGTGTTTTGCATCTCACCAGCATTAAAGAAGGTTGATGTATAACCTGTTGTAGATGGTACACCTCTTCTTAATAATAAATCATTTGTTCTTGCATCATACCAGTTAATGTTACCCACTAACAATCTTTCAAACAATGAAAAATCTAATCCAAGGTTTAACGTAGTAATTCTTTCGAATTTTAAATCTGGATTTGGCAATATAGTTGATGGCGAAAATCCTGATCCTGTTTCACTATCAAAAATATACGGTTGTGCGTCTGCTGTAAATAATGATGTATAAGCACGTCCTAAATCATTGACTAACGAACCATAACTTGCTCTAAATTTTAATTCTTGTACGGCATCCGCATCTTCCATAAAGCCTTCTCTGTGAATTTTCCAAGCAAAAGAACCTGCAGGATTATAACTCCATTTATTCCCTTCTCCATTTAAAGAAGCACCATCTGCTCTTATAGTTCCTTCAAAGCTGTATTTGTCGTATAACGAATAACGAGCTCTAGCCATATAGCCCAAATATCTAAATGTATTACCATCGCGCTCTACAAGGACATTGCCAATTGCACTTGCTATACCATTGTATCCTAAATCTTCATTTGAGAATCCTTGACCTTCCGTGTAAGTTCTAGAATATTCATTTTCTTGAGAAGATTGTACCAATGTTAAATTGAATTTATGATCGTCTCCAAACGCCTTGTCATAAGTTAAGATATTTTCGATTAAATAAGATTCTCTTAATTGATTATCAATTCTGGCAATACCTCTTACATCGTCTCCTGCAGAACTTAATGAAGACTGATACTGTCCTCTTTCTGAGTTTCTTCGTGTTAAATTCGCTTTTAACTGATATTGTAAATCTTTGGTGATTTGCCACCTTGGCGTTACATTTATTACAAAATCATTTCCTTTCTCATCATGGTCTTGTTGACGTAAATTCCATAATGGATTTACAGCAGAACCTTCTTCTCCACTTGGAAAACGCGTTATACTTCCATCAGCATTATAAGCATTTCCTAAAGGCGATGTAGTAATAACATTTACATTAGCAGCTCTTTCTACATCATCGTTTAATATATTTAAATCAAAATTAACAGAGAATTTATCACTGATTTTTTGATCTACATTTAATCGTAACGTTTTTCTGGTGTAACTCGATGTTGGGATTATTCCATTTTCTTTAAAGTAATTGATACTTCCAAATACTTTAGTCATATCTGTACCACCACTTACACTAATGGCTTGGCTGTTTACAAAACCATTTCTCATTAACTCGTCTTCCCAATCAACGAAATTATTGTTCGCAATATTCTCTAGTTCTATGTCAGAGAATACATTATCAAGCTCATCATCAGCGTAACTATCGTCAGCTCTCGTAGACCTTACAGCCTCTCTTCTCAGTTGCGCAAATTCTTGTCCATTATAAACATCAAAATTTCTTTCAATAGATTTTGTAGATAAATAACCATGATAACTCACACTAATTTTACCTGCTTTACCACGTTTTGTTGTAATTAAAACAACACCGTTTGCACCTCTAGATCCATAAATTGCTTGCGCTGATGCATCTTTTAAAAACTCAATAGATTCAATATCATCTGAGTCTATATCTTCAATACCACCATCTCTAATGATGCCATCTACAACATAAATTGCACTCACAGCACCTTCAATAGAACCTTGTCCTCTAAAAATAATATCTGAAGTTCCACCTGGTCTTAGAGTACCTCCTCCAACATCAACTTGTAAGCCAGCAATTCTACCACGTAACATCTCATTAACATCTGATGTTGGTGATAATATAGCTTTTTCCAAATTAGTTGTTGCTACTGCATTAACAATATCGCTTTTCTTTTGTGTACCATAACCAACGACTACCACTTCTGTCAATGAAGAATTATCTTGTAGCATAATTGTCATTTCTCCATCAGTAACCTTTACCTCTTGTGTTTTAAAACCAACATAAGATATAGATATTACAGAATCATCACTAGATACCTCTAAAGTAAATCTTCCATCAAAATCTGTTTGAGTTCCTCTACTTGTTCCTTTTTCTATAACAGATGCGCCAGGTAACGGCATATTATCTGATTCAGAAACCACTTTTCCTTTTACAGTAGTCTGCGCAAATAGAGCAAAAGAGCTACACAATAAAAAGACAAAAAAGAATATTTCAATTCTTGATCTTTGAAATTTTAATTTCATAAATATTGTTTTGATTAATTATTTAGTTACCAAAATTAGAAAATACTGAAACCCTATTCAGATCTTCAAATTTTAAGATATTGTAAATTTAATCTTAAGAATATGTTAATATGATAATTTACACCTCGATAAAAAACGAACATCGCAAAATTTAACAACCTTTAGTTCTGTGAAATTGCTTTAACTTCCTATAAACATTGAGATAACTAGAATTACGAAATTTGCAATAAAATATTGATTTTCAACGTGAATAGACGTTTGTCGTGGTAAGGTCTAGGTAAATATTGCTATTGTCAAGGTGCTAGAATTTTAAGATATAGTTAACAAGGCTCTCATCATGATGTAATTGTAATCTTTTGCGTAACCTATAACGTTTAGTCTCGACACTTTTTGTAGATATATTCAATAATGGCGCCATTTCTTTTGAGGATAAATTCAACCTTAAATAGGCGCAAAACCTTAGATCATTTGGTGTAAGATCTGGATGCGCAGCCTTAATTTTATCCATAAAATCTTTATCTGCATTGTTAAAGGCTTGTTTAAAGAATTTCCAATCTTTATTATTATTTAAATTGGTATCTATAAGTTTAATTGCACTACTTATGTCTTCTTTATCCTTAGTAACTTTTAGCTCTTTCTTTATCTTACGAAGTAATTCATTTTTCTTAATGATACTCATGGTAGAAATAGCCAACTCTCTATTTTTACCTTCAATATCTTGATTTAACTTTTCATTTTTAATCTGCATAAAAGCACGTTCACTCTTAATGTGCTCAAGCCTTAAAATACGTTCGTAATAGAATTTATAGGCTTTATGGATTAAAAGACCAATAACTAGAAGCAATAATAAATAAACAAATATGGCGACATTAGATAAATACCAAGGTCTATTAATTGTGAATGCATAACTAACACTATTTTCAGTTTGTTGGTTCCCAACTTTTCCCCTTACTTCTAATTTATAATCGCCGAACGTCAAGTTTTCAAATTGAATATTAGGTGACTCTGACCAAGAACTCCACTTTTCCATTTTACCTTCTAATCTATACTGATAATTTACTTCTAGGAATTTATCATATTCTGGCACAGAAAAATTAAAGTGTAGCGTGCCGTAATCGTAATTAAAATCGCCGTTAAGTGCTAGTGGTAAATCTTTAGTTTCATCATTAAGAGACGAAATCGTAACCGCATTCAGATAAATATGATATTCTCTTTTATTTTTTATTTGTGATAAGTCCATAGTTAGGTAACCATTAGAAGTTCCTAACACATAATTTTCTTTTTCAATATGCTGAATGTTTTCAAAACCCAACACACCTTTTCTTAAATTATTTGGAATTGAAATCGTCGTTACCTCTGGTTTATTAGTAAGATTATCATAACTCACAAAACTTATATTATCTTCTGAGAACAGCCATAACTTACCTTTTTGATCTACAACCATTTTCACTGATTTATAAGGCGAAAACTTTTCTGATAAATCTAAATTCTTTTTAAATTTTCCTTCTTTTTTGATGTAATCAAACACACCATCTTCAGAGGTGTAAAGAATATTGTTTTTATATGATATTAAACCAGAATTTTTTCCTAGCTCTAACTCAGATTGGTGTTTTATATCTATTACCTTATGCAAAGTGCTATCTAATTGAATATTAAAAACACCTTTGTATTCATGATTAACAAGTATTTGATTATGATCATTAATTTCAAAAAATCGAGATGAGTTTTTAAAGCCATCAATCTTGTTCCTTAGCTTCCAAGTGCTTCCTTCTTTTTGAAGCACATACAACCCATCGTAATTACCTTGAAGCAAAAGATTATTTCGATTTGGTACAGTTTTAAAATTCCAAGCACCTAAAATTGAGCTTATACTTGTCGCTTTATCTTCATTTATTAGAAATGTACCTAAATGATGACCACAAAACAGATTCTCATTTTCATCATTAAATAAACTCCAAACTTGCCCTGCAGTTCCTTTTACAAATTTAAAATCTTGATTTTTAGACTCTAAAGATCTAAAGAACAATCCTTGATTTGTGCCAACATAGAGCTGATTATTAAATATCAAAGTTGTGTAAACCGTCCCTATACTTCCGTTATAATCTATAAATGTTTTTATAGACGAGTTCACATTAATACAGTTTATACCGTTATCTAATCCTGTCCACACATTATTTTCATAATCTTCAAAAAGAGTTAACACAGTATTATTTGCTAATCCTTTCCTTTGATTTATTTCATAATCTATTTCGCCATCTTGACTAACTTTTACTAATCCATTAGAAATAGTACCTAGCACAAAACTTTGATCTCTTAATTGTATGCTACTAAAGATATTGAGTTCTTTTAGTCTTTTATTTGATGAAACATCCCAAGCTTCAAACTCTTTATCTACAAATTGAAAAAATCCAGAATTTCTAGTAAGAATAATCAGCTTTTCGTTCTTATAAAAAATATCGATTACACGATCTTCTATGACTATTTTATCATTTAAAATTAACTTAGGCTCTCCTTCCTCTAAAACATATATACCTTCATTTGCAACATGATAATAGATTCTATTATTAACATTAAAAACCTTGTAAATAATATTTTCAGAATTTATAGTTTTAAATTCTTCAGAGACTTTATCATAGAAATAAAGAGCATGACCTGCTTGAAACAACACCCAATCTTCATAATCTAAAATATCCCAAATTTGATCATCGCTTAGAATTTTATCACCCAATTTTGGTATTAGCGACTGATATACTAAGTGGCCATACTCATGACGTTCCCAATAACCAAACTCCTCATAACAGCCAGAATAAATTCTATTATCTATGGCTTTCACAGCTCTTAAAATCGTATGATTTGGAGATCGATAAGGCGTCCAATCTGATCCATTATATTCTAATAATCCTAAATTATTAGCGACATAAATATACTTATTGGTATTTTGTGTGATCATCCAGTTTTGGTTTTCTCCATTATAATCTGAAGTAGAAAATGTCTCAACAGGAGGTAACTCTTGCCCAAAAGACATGAAACACAAAAAACATAAAATAATAAACTGAAAAGATTTCATTTGCCTATTTAAAAATTCTATTTATGTAAATATAGTTTTTAGATTACGAACAAACAAAATGCCAACCCAAAACGAGTTGACACTTCTAACTATAACAAAAAAACTATATAATTCTATAATAATACAAGCATCAACAAAGCTGCAAGTGCTCCACCCACTATAGGTGCTAAAACCGGAATCCAAGCATAAGACCAATCACTTTTTGCCTTGTTTTTAATAGGTAAAATAGCATGCATAATTCTAGGTCCTAAATCCCTCGCAGGATTTATAGCATAACCTGTTGTTCCTCCTAACGACAAGCCTATAGACCAAACTAAAAATGCAACGGGTAATGCACCTAACGAACCTAAACCTATAACCGTACCAGAATCACTGATATTTGCATCAGTAAAAAAGAATATGGTAAACAATAGCACAAAGGTGCCTAACATTTCACTAAAGAAATTAGAAAACGTATTTCTGATTGCAGGAGCAGTGCAAAAAACTGCTTTTTTACCATCTGCATCATCAGTGGCATCAAAATGATTTTTATACATTACCCAAACCAAAGTTGCACCTATCATTGCACCAATCATTTGTCCTAAAATGTACATTGGCACATCTGCCCAAGGAAACTTACCTGCAATGGCCACAGCAACCGTTACAGCCGGATTGATGTGCGCACCACTATAAGGACCAGCTATTACAACTGCCACATAAACTGCAAGTGCCCAACCTGTTGTTATCACAATCCAACCACTATTATTTCCGATGGTTTTATTTAAAACTACATTTGCAACTACGCCTCCTCCCAGTAAAATTAATATCGCTGTACCAATAATCTCTGCTATAAATGGTGTCATAAATTCAGTTTTAATTAGTTATTATTTGTCCAATACTCTAATGCTTCAATTGCTCTATACCAACCTTTTATATTGGCTTCTATTTCTGCTCTTTCTTCTTTAGGATTAAATGTTTTATCTGTCTGCCATATATCTTGTATTTCTTCAGGATTATCCCAATAACCGACAGCTAAGCCTGCTAAAAATGCCGCTCCCATTGCTGTGGTTTCAACCACTTTTGGTCGCACAGTTACAGTATTTAAAACGTCAGACTGAAATTGCATCAACATATTATTGATTGTTGCGCCTCCATCTACTCGAAGTTCCTTTATAGACAAACCCGAATCTGCTTCCATAGCCTTTAAAATATCCATTGTCTGAAATGCGATTGACTCTAAAGAAGCCCTTGCAATATGTGCATCTGTACTTCCTCTCGTTAATCCAAACATAGTGCCTTTTGCATGCTGATTCCAGTGTGGTGCTCCAAGACCAGCAAAAGCTGGTACAAAATAAACACCATCTGTATCTTTTACAGAAGACGCTAATGCTTCAACATCAGCAGAATTCCTAATAATCTTTAAACTATCTCGCAACCACTGTACCACAGCACCTGCAATAAAAACACTACCCTCAAGAGCGTAAGTTGTTGTTCCATTTATTTTCCATGCTACTGTTGTAAGTAAATTGTTTTTAGAAACAATTGGTTTTTCTCCAATATTCATTAACATAAAACAACCAGTTCCGTAAGTATTTTTAACCATACCAGGTTTGGTACACATTTGTCCAAATAATGCAGATTGCTGATCTCCTGCTATACCAGAGATCGGAATTTTTGTGTCATAAAATGTTGAAGTTGTATGGCCATAAATTTCACTTGAAGCTTTAACCTCTGGTAGCATACTTTTGGGAATGGTTAATAATTCTAATAACTCATCATCCCATTCCATTGTGTTGATGTTAAACATTAAAGTACGTGACGCATTTGTAACATCAGTAACATGCTGTTTTCCTTTGGTAAAATTCCAGACCAACCAACTATCAATGGTTCCTAAAATTAAATCTCCAGCTTCAGCTTTTGCTCTGGCACCTTCAACATTGTCTAAAATCCATTTTACCTTAGTGCCAGAAAAATAAGAATCAATAACTAATCCTGTTTTTTCCTTAATCATTTGAGCCTTGCCTTCTTTCTTTAACTGATCGCAAAAATCTGCTGTTCTCTTATCTTGCCAAACGATAGCATTATAAATAGGATTTCCTGAATTTTTATCCCAAACAACAACTGTTTCTCGTTGATTAGTAATACCAATCGCAGCTATGTTTTCTGCATCCAATCCTTTATTTGCAATGGCTTCTGCAGCGACACCAGCTTGTGTAGACCATATTTCTTTAGGGTCGTGCTCTACCCAACCTGATTTTGGAAAGTACTGCGTAAATTCTTTTTGCGCACTGCAAATTATATTGCCTCTTTTATCGAAAACAATAGCCCTAGAACTTGTAGTACCTTGATCTAAGGATAAAATATATTTTCCCATAGTTTGTTGTTTATAAATTTAATTACCGAAGTAGAGGTTCGGCAAGAATTAGTTTATTTTAAAATATATTGGTCTGCTATTTCAATAAATTCTGAAATCTGCGCAGATTTCCAATCATTGGTTTCATTTAATTCTGACCTTAATAGCTCTCCTACCATTGGCGCCATTTCTATAGCCGCTTTAGCATCTAAGAATAAAACTCGGACACGTCTCGCCAACACATCTTCAATGCTTCTTGCCATTTCATGCCTAACTGCCCAGATAACTTCAGCTTTTGTAAATTCTAATCGTTCATGCAATTTGTCACCAAACGATGGATTTTCTTTTATCAACTCCTCAATTCCTTTTTGGTCAGTGCCATAAATATAAAGATGATTTGTTCTATCTACAGAACCATTTGACCCATGAATTTTTAAACCTTGAGTTTTACAATTTGCCTTTGACAACTTGTTCAAATCAATTATTTTATTCACAGTATCTTGAGCCATTCTTCTGTAAGTGGTCCATTTTCCGCCTGTAATAGAAACCAATTCAGAATCTGAAACTATTATTTTATGGCTTCTAGAAATCTCCTTTGTTTTCTCAGATTTATCTTTAGGTGCAGCCAAAGGTCGTAATCCAGCAAAGATGCTTAAGACGTCATTTTTGTCTGCTTTTTTATTTAAATATCTGTTCGCCGTTTCTAAGACAAAAGCAATTTCTTTATCTAAGGGTTTTGGCTCTAAACTATGGCTGTCTAACAATGTATCTGTTGTACCAACCACAACTCTATTATGCCAAGGCACTAAAAACAATACTCGACCATCATCCGTTTTGGGAATCATAATAGCGTCATTACCTGGCAAAAACGATTTATCAAAAACTAAGTGAATTCCCTGACTAGGACGAATACTATTTTCCGCATCCTTATTATCCATTTGTAAGACTTCATCAGAAAAAACACCTGTTGCATTAACAACCACTTTGGCATTTAAAGCATATTCTGTATTTGTCTCAGTATCAATTGCAATTACACCATTAATCTTACCATGCTCATTTTTCTGAAGGTTTTTTACCTTAAAATGATTAAGCACTGTGCCTCCATTTTCAATGCAACTTTGTGCTATATTCACTGCTAATCTTGAATCGTCAAATTGACCATCATGATAAACAACACCTCCTTTTAACTTATCCGTTTTTAAAGTAGATAATCTTGAAATAGTTTCACTTTTCTTTATTCTAATCGATTTACCAAAACTTAATTTTCCTGCTAAAAAATCATAAACTTTTAAGCCTACAGTGTAGAAGAAATTATCCCACCATTTATAGTTAGGAATAATGAACGATTGATTACTTACCAAATGTGAAGCATTCTGCAACATCAAACCTCTTTCATACAAAGCTTCACGCACTAAATCAATATTACCTTGCGCCAAATACCTCACACCACCATGCACTAATTTAGTACTTCTACTAGATGTGCCTTTAGCAAAATCTACTTGCTCTAACAACAATGTTTTATAGCCTCTAGTTACACAATCTAAGGCTACACCTAATCCTGTGGCTCCACCACCAATTATTATGACATCCCAATTGATATTGGCTTTTAGTTGATCTATTAAGGTTTCTCTTTTAAACAAAATATGTTGTATTTATTTCAATCATCTTTCAAATATATAAAATATAATGCAAAATGAAACAAAACGAAATAAAAAATTAATAAAAAAGAAGAATTACACAAATAAAACACTTCATTTTCTTTCGTTTTACTATATTTGTGTTTTATTTAAAAAATTAGCTAGTTTAATCGTAAAAAGCCAATATTGCATGAAGCGACACCAAAATATATTAGATAGACTCGCCAAAGAAAAGCATTTAGAAGTCCTTGATTTATGCGAGATTCTTAATGTTTCAGCCGTAACGATACGAAAAGATTTAAAACTATTAGAACAAAAAGGTTTGCTTTACAGAACTCATGGAGGCGCATCCTTAGACAATCCATATATTAACGAACGAACCGTTTTAGATAAAGAAAAAATCTCCGTAGAAGAAAAAAACGGTATTGCCCAATTAGCTGCTTCTCGTATTATAGAGAACGACTCTATAATGATTGCTTCAGGTACAACTGTACAGGCCTTCTCTAAATTTATTAAGGCTAAAAACAAACTCACCGTTATTACATCTTCGGTTCATGTTGTTTTACACCTTATACATGATAGCAATATTGAAATTCTTCAACTCGGTGGCTATATAAGACATAGTTCTGCCTCAGTTATAGGAAATTATGCAGAGCACATTTTAAATAATGTGTCTTGCAGTAAATTATTCATAGGTGTTGATGGTATAGATATAGATTATGGGCTTTCAACCACAAATTTAGAAGAAGCCGAACTCAATAAAAAAATGCTACACGCAGCTCAAAAAGTTATTGTACTTGCAGATTCATCTAAATTTGGAAAAAAGAGTTTTGCGAGAATATGTGATCTTTCTCAAGTTGATGAGATAATCACGGACAGTGGCATTTCTGAAATGAAACGCAAAAAACTAGAAGAAAAAGAAATAAAAGTCACTATAGTAGACAATTGATAAATTAAAAAAATGAAACAATTTTTATTTGTAATGGTATTTGCAGTATTATTTTCATGTAATTCCGACAAAAAGAAAAACGGAACTTCGCCTGAAGACTCCACACAAAACAAACAACCTAACATTCTTTTAATTGTAGTAGACGATCAAGGCTATGCAGATTTTGCACCCTTTGATAATTTTGACACCTCAGTTTCAACACCAAATATTGCTCGATTAGGAAAATCTGGGACTGTATATTCTCAAGCCTATGTTACTGCACCAGTTTGCAGTCCATCTAGAGCCGGAATCATTACAGGTAAAAATCAATTTCGTTGGGATATTCCTGCAAGTTGGGGACCAGGATTACCAGATGATGTAAAAACACTTCCAGAATATTTAAAAGACGCTGGCTACAAAACCGCCAGAATAGGAAAAAATGATTTAGGTAGAAACTTTCATAAAAATAATGTTAGAGAATACCCTCTTAACCATGGTTATGATGAATTCTTAGGTTTTTCAGCACATGCTCATGATTATTGGGCAAACTCAAAAAGCATACAAGAACGAACACCAGATCCTTATGGTACTAGTGCTGCTCTAGGACCGTTGATGCACAATATGGGCGAAAAAAGTTATGAAGATGGCTATCTCACAGATATTTTAACCAACGAATCAATCAATTACCTTAAGCAAGAGCATGACGAACCCTTTTTCTTAACCTTGTCTTATAGTGCTGTTCATCACCTAATCCATGAGGTACCGAAAAAATATTTAGACAAATACAGTGTTGAAGAAATTCCTAATTACGATCCAGACAACAAACTAGAATACAGCCACCACGAACCAGGAAGTTATTCTGCCTATTATGATAAGTACTCTAGAGTTGGAGCAATAAATACGGATGACTTAAGAAAGTATTATTTGGCAAACCTTAATTGCTTAGATGACAATATTGGTCGTGTACTTGATGCACTGCATGAAACTGAACTCGATAAAAATACATTAATTGTATTTATATCAGACAATGGCGGCTCTCCACTTACAGGTGCAAACAATGCGCCATTAACTGGAGGAAAATATTCACTTTGGGAAGGCGGAATACGTGTACCAATGGCTGTAAGTTGGCCAGGACATGTAGATGCAGGCAAAATTGAAAAGCAGTATGTCTCTGCCGCTGATATTTTACCTACGCTAACCAATGCGGCAGGCATTACTCTAACAGATCAAAATTTAGATGGAATTGATTTATTTGAATCCAAAAGTAACGACCGATTACTCGTTTGGAAGTGGCAAAAAACTTGGGCTGCTAGACTAGGTAAATGGAAGCTAACTAATACAAAAGAAAACCACTGGAAAAGTGAACCTTCTGAACAATATATTGCTCCAATAAAAGATGATTTAACTCTTAAGTTATTTGACATTGAAGCAGATCCTGGCGAACGAAACGATTTTTCGGCTCAACATCCTGAAATAGTAATACAATTAGAAAAAGCATACAACGATTGGTGTAATGCCAATATTAAAAAATAACTTTACCCTTATTTGATTAATAGCAAATTTTCAAATGCAAAAAACCTGCGAATTAAGTTTCACAGGTTTTTCTATTTTAATGTAAAAACTAATTATTTAATCTCTACTACTTCTAATTCAAAAACTAATTCTTGGCCAGCTAGAGGATGATTTCCATCAACAATTACGTGGTCCTCATTTACTTCAACTATTCTAAATTGATGCTCATTACCTTGTGCATCTCTAGACGCTAAACCTAAACCTACTGCAGGCTCCATTTCTGGTGGTAATTGCGCTTTCTCTACCTTATGAAATAATTCTTTTATAACATCTCCATAAGCTTCCTCCATAGGAATGTCTACAGTTTTCTTATCATTCACTTTCATATCAATAACTGCTTTTTCAAAACCAGGAATTAACATACCTTGACCTAAAGTAAACTCTAAAGGCTCACGCTCTAAAGAACTATCAAAGACTTGTCCGCTTTTTAATTTTCCTGTATAATGCACTTTTACAGTATCGTTTTCTTTTACTTGACTCATAAATTTTTAATTTCATTTAAATAAGTTGCAAAACTATTATTTAATAAAGAGAATAAAGAATGATGCGACGGTTTTCCTCTGTATTTATGAAAAACTTAACTTCATAAGGTACAATCTCAACTTCAACATATTAGCACTAGTTAACCAAACCCCTGTAATAGTCTAATACTTTAGTTCTAAGTAAATACTCATACTTTGCATTTGCCCTGTTGACTAAGGCATTATCTAAGTTGTTTTTACTAGATATATAGTTTAAAAAATTAGAAACACCATTTTTAAATCTTATTTCATTAATCCGGAAAGATTCTTGGTAGGCTTCAACTTGTTTTTCAATACTTTGATAACGTTGATAAACAGCTTTCATATCAAAATGAACTTGTGCTATCGCATTTTTGATGTCTAAGTGTGTTCGCTCTAATTCTAGCAAAGATTCTTTGACTTCGATTTTTCGTAAAGCCACATTATTCTTTGCTCTAAAACCATTAAAAAGTGGCACATTTACGGCTACACCAACGACAGTATTTAGGTTATTATCTAATTGATCTTTATAGGCTATATTTTGCGCATCGAAAGTAGTTTGTTCCGTCATAACTAATAAATCTTGGCCATCTACAGTGACATAATCGCCTGTTGATACAATACTTGTGCCTGAAGCCGTAAACGTTTCTGCTGCGCTAGAGTAATTAGTATTAACACCTCCAAATATTGAAATCTCTGGCGTAAATTGAGATTTAGCGACACTAACACTTTTTTTTGCAGCATCAATCCGTAATTCTTTAGCTTTAAATGTTGCTAAGTTTTGTAAAGCATCTACATAAACTTCATCTGCAGATAACTTATATTCCTCAAAACCTAAGAGCATAGTTTCTGAATTAACTTCAATATTAGTCTCAATATTTAATAATTGAATTAAACTCAATTTGGCATTGTTCAAACTACTTTCTGAAACTAAAACACTCGTTTCATCACTCGCCACTTGACCTAAAATATCTGCGTAATCTGCAGGATTCCCTAATTCATCATCAAAAAAGTCCTTTTGAATTTTAAGTTGCTGCCTCGTAACTTTTAAGCGAGCTTTAGAAAGTTCTAATACATCTTGAGCGTTTAAAACTTGAAGAAAGGCTAAGGTCACGTTTAAAATTAAATCTTGTTGCGCAGCTTCCGTTTCTAACTGTGAAGCGTGATTATTTAACCTGTTTTGCTTAGCAGTGTTTAATAGCCTAAAGCCATTAAAAACTGTCATATCTAAACTTAAACCTAAGTTTGAAAATGTTAATTCTTGATTTATAAAATCATTTGTAAATGGATCTATACTTCTTCCGTCATTGACACCAACATTAAAGTTACCATTAACACTTGGTAGCAAGTTTGCCTTTGATTGCTGGTAATTTATCTTCGCAGAATTTTCTAATAGTGCTGTAGATTTTAATTCTAAATTATTTTCTAACGCAATAGAAATACAGTCTTCTAAAGAATAACGTTTCGTAGCATCATTTTGAGCAAAGATTGACCACACCATCAAATTAAAGATAGTTGCTAACACATATTTATTTCTCATGATTTTTATATTATTCTGAAACTATATTACCGTCCAGTAGATTAATTATTCGTGAGCCATAAGAGGCATTCGATTCTGAATGTGTGGCCTGTATGATAGTGACACCTTCTTTATTTAATTCAGAAAACAAATTCATAATTTCCTCACTTTGTTTAGAGTTTAGATTACCTGTAGGCTCATCTGCCAAGATTAATTTAGGTTTTCCTATTAAGGCTCTGGCAATACCAACTAATTGTTGTTGTCCTCCACTTAATTGTATTGGGAATAAGTCTTTCTTTCCAACAATATTAAAACGATCTAACATATCTGCTACCATCGCTTTACGTTCTGAAGATTTTACATTCTTATACAATAAAGGCGTTTCAATGTTTTCATAGACATTCAATTCGTCTATAAGATGATAGGCCTGAAATACAAAACCAATATATTCTTTATATAATTTAGACTTGTTTTTATCTTTCATGGCATGTACTGGCTCACCCAGAAACGTATAACCTCCACCTGTAAAACTATCTAACATACCTATACAATTTAACAAAGTAGACTTACCCGAACCTGATGGTCCCATTAGCGAAATAAACTCACCTTCCTTTACATCTAAATTTATGTTGTTGAGCAACGTAACCTTATTACTACCTGAATTTACCGTTCTTGTAGCTTCATTAAGACTTAACAATGTATTTATCATTTTCTTGCTTTTTTATATTAATCAATTTTAGTGATTTCAGAATCACCAAAACTCAACCCTTTATTGACCTCAGCTTTACCTTTATATCGCAATGTTGCCTCTCCATAGGCCGTAAATTTGATATGCTTTGAAGCTTGAATTTTAAACACAGCCTCACCATATGCTTTTAATTTAGAAGTTTTATTATCTACACCAATAAGGTTAATATTACCAGCTCCATAAGCAGTAATATTTTGAGAGTTTATTAATCCTTTTTTAATTGTGAGCTGGCTTTCTCCATAAATATCTGCGTTAAAAGTCTGAAAATTAACATCTTTAAATGTTATTTGAGATTCGCCATACACGTACAATTTAAATTTATTTCCATCTATTAAACTTTGACAATATGTGCGTTGTTCACCTCTTAAAGACATCGTTTCAATATTTTTATAGGTTACAAGAATTGTTAACACCTTACCTTTATAAATAGGCACTTTCATTTTCATTCCATCTTTTTCTACACTTTCATGTTTTGTCGTTTCTTTGGCATCATCTAAATATACTCGCAGTGTATTTTTATTGACTTCAATATTTACTATACCGTTAGATTCTGTATTTTCTAAAATAGTTACAGACTCTTCATCACCTTGAACAAAAGTGGTTTCAATATGAGGACTAATGATCACTTTACTAAAAGACTCAACAGTATGCTTTGCTTGTGAAAACAGGTTTCCACATATTAAAAGCAAACTAAACAATGTTATTTTCTTTATAATTTTCATAATATATACGTATTAAAATTTATTCCGTTTTTAAACTATCTACAGGATTTGCTAATGCAGCTTTTATAGCCTGAAAACTTACAGTAATTAATGCAATCAATATTGCGACTAAACCAGCTATAACAAAAATCCACCAATTGATTTCTATGCGATAAGCAAAATCTTGAAGCCAATTATCCATAGCATACCATGCAATAGGAATAGCTATTAAAATTGAAACACCAACGAGTTTTAAAAAATCTTTTGATAATAGCTTTACAATACCCGAAACACTAGAGCCTAATACTTTTCTAACTCCAATTTCTTTACTACGTTGTTCTGCCGTATATGCAGCTAGACCAAAAAGTCCTAAACAAGAAATAAGAATAGCCAATAAAGCAAACAGTTGAGATAACTTGCCAATAAGCTGTTCACTTTTAAATTTAGCGTTAAAGGCATCGTCAACAAAATTATACTCAAAAGGAAATGCAGGATTGTGCTTTTTCATTACAGCTTCAACCTTCGATAATATGACTTCTGTTGCCATTTGAGGATCGGTTTTTAAATACATATACGACGCTTCACCATGATAATTAAAAAACATCACAGGATCACTTTGTCCGTACATATCTTCAAATAAATAATCTTTCACAACACCAATAACAGTATATGTATCTTCTCTAACAATTTTTTTTCCGACAGCACTTCCTTCACCCAATAACTTTGCAAAGGCTTCCGTTATTAGCACATTAGTGCTATCTATTGCTACATTGTCGCTAAATCCTTTTCCTTCTAGTAATGTCATACCTGCAGTTTCAATAAAATCTGAATTAATATACCTAAAGAACACTAACACATCTTCGGTGTTTGATCCACCAGCCCACTCTAAACCAGAACCATTATTTCCTCCATTTAAAACACCTGAATTATTTAATCCCACACTCTTTACAGCTCCAGAATTAATTAAATCTTGTTTTATAACTTCAAATTTATCAATCATAGTACCATTTACATTTAATGAAACTAATTGATCTTTATCAAAACCTAAATCTCTATTTTTTACATGCTGAATTTGCTGATAAACTAAAATGGTACTAATTATAAATACGATTGATATCGTAAACTGACCAACCACTAAGCCCTTTCGAATAAAATTAGCTGATCCTTGAGTTACTTTTATTCCTTTTAATACTTGAACAGGTTTGAAAGACGATAAATAAAATGCAGGATAAAGACCAGCCAATACACCACAGATAAGCGTAATACCTAATAAAAAGATAATGTGTATTGGTTTTGAAAGCCCTAAAATTAAATCTTTTTCTATCAGCAGATTAAACTGTGGCAGCAGAATAATTAGCAAAATGACACTCACTAAACTAGCAATAGCTGCAAGAATCAATGCTTCTGAAATAAACTGAAAGATTAACCGCGTACGACCAGATCCCATTGCTTTTCTTACACCTACTTCATTTGCTCTTTTTTCACTTCTAGCTGTAGATAAATTCATAAAATTAATACATGCAATCAGTAAAATAATTAAAGCGATTATTGTAAATAAACGAACCGATTCTATACGACCACCAACTTGTTCAGCGTTTTCAAAATCATCTCTTAAATGCCAATCCTTTATTGTATGCAAAAATGCTTTAGAATCGGTATCACCTGTTTTTTGTTCGAGTAAGTTTCTAACACTTGCATCTACTTTTTCAACATTGGCCTCTGGTGCTAATTCAACAAAAGTATCAGCAAAAAAGCCGCCATATTCGTTCATCCAATCTTGACCTCTGCTGTATTGCTCAAAAGGCGCAATCCAGTTAAATGGAAACGTGACATTATTTGGCAGATTTTCTATAACACCTGTTATAAGATAATTTTCTGTATCATTAACCTTTAAATTTTTACCAACAACATTTTTGCTGTTACCATAAAGTACCTCTGCTGTTTCTTTAGTTATAACAATTGAATTAGGATTTTTAAAGGCTTCTTTGGCATGGCCTTCTACAAAAGACAAACTAAATATATCTATAAAATCTGCATCAACATAGCGACCAATACTGTTTATAGAATTATCACCATCCGCTAATAAAATTTCCATACGCTTAGTACGTGTAGCTCTCACAACTCCAGGAATTTCAGTTTTCATAGCTTCTGCTAATGGTCCTGGTGTAGAATTAAATGTTCGCCATTCACCCTCATATTCTTGATGTGTTGGCACATAAAAAACTTGATCTTGTTTATCAAAATGAGAATTAAAGCTAACCTCATCCTCTACCCAAAGAAAGATTAAGCTAGCACATGTAATACCAATAGCTAATCCAAAAATATTCAGTAAGCTGTAGCCTTTGTTTTTTCGTAAGGTTCTGAATGCTATTTTTAAGTAATTAAATATCATAAAAGTATATTTATGTAATTGATTGATGTTTTATACTATTACTATAGTTAAGATGATGCCAAAAACAAAAACATTTGACTGTCAGGTATTTACAAATTTTTTTAGAAATAAATGTGTTCGATATTGATACACATCTTGTTCAAAAACGAACAGTTATTCTGAACGTAAAGAATTAACAGGATTTGCATTTGCAGCTTGCAACGTTTTTGCACTAATCACTATTAATGCAAATAAAATCATAGCGAATCCGCTTGCTAAAAACACCCAAAAACTAATACCTATTTTATATGAAAAATCTTGCAACCAATTATTAATTCCATAGTAGGCAATTGGTGCTGCGATAAAAAAAGCAATAGCAACAAGTATTAAAAACTCTTTGCATATTAGCGTATTAATCTGCAACAGTGACGCGCCTAAAACTTTACGAACTCCAATTTCTTTAACACGACGATTGGTCGTGTAAATTACCAGACCCAGAAGTCCCAAACAGCTTATTAAAATAGATAGACCAGTTGACCAATTGAGAAGTTTAGATATTTTTTGTTCGCGATTATAGAATTTAGCAATTGTATCGTCCATAAATTCCACACGATAATCATCTGTTTCGTTATAGACCTGCTGGTAGGCATTTTCGATTTTTGATAATGTCGATTTCAAATGTTCGGAAGTTTCATTATGAAACGATACGTGCACAGCCTGATATAAACTAAAGTCTGGTCGGTACCAATCACCAGTTAATGCCATCGGTTTTATTTCGGACTTTAAAGAACGTTGGTTAAAATCTGCCATAACACCAACAATGGGAATACGCTTATTATTTGTTTCAACTAGTTTCCCAATAGCTTCTGCTGGATTAGAAAATCCTAAGCTATGTAATAAAGTTTCATTAATTACTAGCTCTCTAATGGTATCGTTTCTGTAAAGGCGTCCATCTAAAAGTTGAAGCTCAAACAAATTAGCATAATTCAAATCACCAGAAATATATTGCATTTCGGATTTTGCGATATTTTTACCATTGGTGTAAGTAACATTTGTAGAATTTATTGAATTTGAAGCTGGACCTTTTCCGCCAATACTTACCTGTTTAATTTCCGGAATTATTTTCAGCTTTTCAGCGAACAGTAACTTCTTAGAAAATTCTTGCTCTGCTCTTGGATGAAATACCGAAACAATGGCATCAGTTTTAAAACCCATATCCTTAGTTAACAAATAGTTTATTTGCTTACCAACCAATAATGTGGCAATGATAAAAACTTGTGCAATTGCAAATTGAAATACGGTTAAAAATTTACGCAAACCAACTTTTTGTTCGGCAGCAGAAATTTGATTTTTCATCACAGAAACCGCATTGTATTTTGAAAGTACCAAAGCCGGATAAAATCCAGATAAGAATGTAACCAACACTAGTAAAATAACCACACCAAAAATTAGTATTGGCGATTTAAAAAGTTGGTAACTTAAACCATCTGGAACAAAATCTGAAAACACATCGATTAGCCATTTTGAAAGCAATAAGGACAACGCTGCAGAGATTAATACTAAAATAAAAGCTTCGCCCATAAACTGCACTATGAGTTGTTTTCTGCTGCTACCCAAGGTCTTTCTTATACCAATTTCTTTAGCGCGTTGCGAGGCTTGTGCCGTATTTAGATTAATAAAATTAATACAACCCAATACTAATAAAAAGAGTGCTACAAGTGCCAAGTTTCTTAATAACGGTTTACTGGCTTGTGCTTTTTCCCAATCGTAAGTGCCATAATCCTCATTAAAGTGAATATCGCTAAGTGGTTGTAATTTAAATTTGCGAGATTCACCATATTTAATATCGTCTTCATCCGTATGTTCTAGTGCCAAATCGTCTAAAAGTTTTTGTACACTTGAGAGATCTGCTTTTTCTTTAAACTTAACATACAATTGCGAATTAGAGTTTGTATTAAACCAATAGCGCTTAGTAATATCTCTTTTTCTATTAGTTTGAAGTAAGGTCGCATGTGATACAAATTCTTTAAAAACGATATCTGTACGTTGTTTATAATTTTCTACTACACCTGTGACCTTTACATTTATAGAATCGTTGTATACTAATGTTTTACCAACAATTTCGGATGGCAAAAGTTTTGGGAAATATTCTTCAGCGCGCGTCTGTGTTAATACAACCTGGTTGGGATTTTTCAGTGCTTCGGTTTTATTGCCTGCCAAAAAGTTATATTGAAAAATATCTAAATAATTTTGGTCCGCAAAAATTACAAATTCTGGCCATTTTAGGGTAATGTCGTTTTGGATATTAACCGCTTTTGATGGCCGTTCAATGTAAAATTCACTTACAATTTCAAAATTTGAATTATCTTCAATAGCATCTTTTAAAGCCAGTGTGATGCCTGCATTATAATATTTTTCTTCTGGGTCTGTAAATTCAGTAACCACACGATATATTCGTTCGCCATCTTTATGAAAATCATCAAACGTATAATCGTAATAAATCATTAAACCAATAATAAAAGACGCACTTAAACCTATGGTAAGACCAATAACATTAATAAGAGAAAACACTTTGTGCTTCATTATATTCCTCCATGCTATTTTGAAATAATTTCTGATCATGATTGATGGATTTTATTATTATTTTATTCCGCCTTGAGCGATTCCACTGGATTTGATGTTGCGGCTTTCATTGCTTGAAAGCTTACAGTGATTAAGGCAATAATAATTGATCCTAATCCTGCTACAATGAACATCCACCATTCTATATTAATTTTATACGCAAAATCTTCTAACCAATTATGCATTAAAATCCAGGCTATTGGCGTGGATATAACGAATGCAATGCCTACTAATTTTATAAATTCTTTTGAAAGTAAATTAATTATACTTCCTACGGATGCACCTACTATTTTTCGAATTCCGATCTCACGTTTACGCTGCATAGTACTATATGCTGCTAAACCCAAAAGGCCTAAGCAAGAAATCAAAATTGCTAATAATGCAAAATTTAGAAACAAATCTCCAAATTGTTCTTCCGCTTCATATTGATTATTAAATACTTCATCCAAAAAATAATATTGAAAAGGATCATTAGGCTTCATCGTTTGCCACACCTCCTCAATGGAAGCTAAAGTTTGAGAAACATTATTACCATCTATTTTAACAGTAATTATATTGGTCCCTGTAGGATCTAATCGCATAGTAATTGGACTAATTTCTTCTTGAAGAGATCTAAAATTAAAATCCTTTACAACACCAATAATTTCTCCACTACTTCCCCATTGTTGATAATCAGCACCAATAGCATCCTGAGCGTTTGCGTAACCTAAAAGAGATACTGCTTTTTCATTTATTATCATTGCTTTACTTGAGTCTGAAGGAAAATCTCTAGAAAATGCTCTTCCTGCAGCCATTGTCATACCTAATTGCTCTATATAATCTTCATTAACAAAGTATAAATCTAAATTCGCAACCTGCAAATCGCCTTGTTTGTTTTCAATTTCAGAATATGCCGCAGGATTTCCAGAGCCTGGTACACTAGAGGTTAATGACGTTCCCTTTACGCTTGATATTTTGGCAATACTACTTCTTAATGCCTCTTGACCACTACCAGCCTCTGTTGGAAGTAATAAAATATGCTCTTTATTAAAACCTAATTCTTGATTTCTCATAAATTGCATCTGATTATAGATTACAATAGTGCCAATAATTAATGAAATAGAAATAGTGAATTGAAGTACCACCAAACTCTTGCGAAGAAACACTCCTTTAGTGCCTGTTGAAAAACTACCTTTTAATACGCTTACAGGTTTAAAAGAAGATAAAACAGTAGCTGGATAAATTCCCGCAATAGACCCAATAATAATTGCTATTATAAATAAATACAAAATGTTAATAGGTTCTGAAAAAACACCTGAACTAACAGTTTTGCCCGCCAATTCATTAAAGTAAGGAAGCCCTAAAACGGTTAAACCCACAGCAACAACAAAGGCCACTAGACAAATGATAATCGATTCTCCAATGAATTGAAATGCTAATTGATTCTTTTCTGCACCTACAACCTTTCTTATTCCAACTTCCTTGGCTCTTTCTGCAGAACGAGCAGTTGTTAAATTGATGAAGTTTATACTAGCTATTAGCAATATAAAAACACCAATTATTGAAAATATATAGACATTATTCATATCACCAGAAACATAACCACTGCGATCAGACCTCAAATAAACATCTTCGAATGGCTCTAAAAATAACGTCACAAACATTTTAGATTCACGCATTTCATCTCCGGTTTTCTTCTCGAGAAAATCAGGAAATTTTGCCTCCAAATTTTTAGCATTGGTTCCGTTAGCCGTTAAGATATAAATTGATGGTCCGTAATTTCCCCACTGCTCGTCTCGTTCACTTGGAGCAGCCGTATATGTAATCATAGAAATTAATATATCTGCCTGAATTTGAGAGTTTTCTGGAATAGCCTCCATGACTCCTGTTACTATAGCTGGGTTATCAAAATTTTCTAGAATAATATTTTGCCCAATAGGATTATCAGTTCCAAAATACTTAGTTGCTATAGTCTCGGAAATAACCAAACTATTAGGAGCTTTCAAAGATTCCTTTTTATTTCCTTTTATAAATTTAAAATCAAATATTTCAAAAAAAGCAGAATCCACAGCTATAACATCTTCCTCTAAAAATTTCTTACCATCTCTAACAAATGTTAAGTCTTCAGTATTAACTCTCGTAAAGTTTAAGATTTCAGGAAATTCCTTGTTTATGTTAGGACCAATGGGCCAAGCTGCCATTCCTGCTTCTATTTTTTCAGAAGGAGTATCGATATCTGCAACAACTCTATAAATAGAATCTGATTTGGAGTGCATAGTATCATAACTCAATTCAAAATTTACATAGAGTAACACTAAAAAACCTGCTGTCATTCCAATAGCAAGACCAATAATATTAAGAAAAGTAAATCCCTTATGTCTGTATAAGTTTCTCAGTGCTATTTTAATATAATTTTTAATCATAGTTGATTGTTTTTTATACTGAAATAAATTCAGCACAGGTTAATGATATTTATTCTGCCCTAAGAGATTCTACAGGGTTTGAGGTTGCGGCCTTAATTGTTTTAGTTGCTATGGTTAACATAGCAATAACAACTGCTATTCCACCAACCGTTAAAAACATCCAAATGCTTAATTGAATACGATATGGATAATTCTGCAACCACTCACTCATTGCCCACCATGCAATTGGCGTAGCAATGACAAAAGCAATGCCTACTAATTTTAAAAAATCTTTAGTTAAAAGCACTGTGATTGAGGACACGCTTGCTCCAACAATTTTACGAACTCCTATTTCTTTACGTCTTTGTGCTACAATGAGCAATGACATAGCAAATAGACCTATGCAACTCAAAATAATAGCTAAGATTGAACCACTACCAATCATGGTTGCCATGGTACGTTCGCTTCGCAGTGTACGGTCTATATTTTCATTCAAAAATGATCCTTGAAATTCTGCGTTAGGCTCTATGATTTTCCATGCAGCTTTAACATCACTAAAAGATTGTTCTAAATTTTGAGGTGCAACCTTAACATATACATTTCTTAAGTTCCAATTAGGAAGTGCAAACAAAGTCATAGGAGCAATATTTTGATCGAGCTCTTGAAAATTAAAATCTTTAATAATACCAACAACGTTATAAATAGCATCATCTAAATCTATTTTTGCTGTTAAAATTTCTTCTTCGTTTAATTGCTTTGCCATCGATTCATTTATGATAACTGAAAGACTATCACTCGCTAAATTTTTTCGGAACGCTCTACCTTGAACTACTTCCAAATCTAAAGTTTCTATATAATCCGCATCCACAACGAGCATGTGTGTTTCAACTCCTCTTCCATGATACTCAAAGCCCAAAACACTTGTTGTTCGCGACCCATCTTTACCTAAACCTAAAATATTATTGGATGCTGTAATACCTTTAATGTTAACATTATCTTGAAGACTATTTCTTAAAAGTTGAAGCGCTTGTTGGTCATTTCGTTCTCCATTGAGTGGAAAAGCAATGACTTGTGTTTTATTAAAGCCTAAATCTTTAGTTCTCATAAATTCTACCTGATCCCACAAGACTAAAGTGCCACTGATTAGTAATATAGCAATGCTAAATTGTAAAACCATTAGACCATTGCGTAAATGATTTTTTCCATTGATCTCTAGTTTACCCTTTAGACTTTGTAATGTACCTAGACGACTCATTAAAATTGCAGGATATCCGCCTGCTACTAGCGTGATAGCAACAACACTCAACACTAATAAAATTAGCATTGACGGATTTAATATAGTAGCAAATGATGCTCTTGTATTAAATAAAGTTTGAAAATTTGGTAACAGAACAAAGGCCAATACAATCCCTAAACCTGTGGCGATTAAAAACACCAAAATACTCTCTCCCCAAAACTGAAAAAACAACTGCTTATTATTTGCTCCTAAGGTTTTACGCATGCCAATTTCGCGCAATCTTTGGTCGCTTTTAGCAATGCTCATATTAACAAAATTGACACAAGCGATGAATAAAATTAAGATAGCAATTCCTAATACTAAATAAGGCATTGTGCGATTAACGGTTACTGGACCTTGATTAAAATTGGCAAATCTCACGTCTCCCAATCGCAACAATTTTATTTGCCTATATAGACCATTATTATTTGGTTGTGCACCATCTCGTTTTGCATTTGCGATTTCCTCTTTATAATGCAAATTGGTAAAATCTCTTGTACCTTTCTCAAACTGCTCTGGTGTTACATTTTTAGCGAGTTGTAAATAAACCTGATGATTCTCAACATCCCAACGCCCAATAGAACGTTCATAAGCATGTTTATTTTGACTTTTAAAATTTAAAACCACATCAAATCCCATTGTACTCGTTTCTGGAAAATCTTCAATTATTGCAGAAACTGTAAATGGTACTTGTTCTTCATCTCTTAGAATAGTAACGGTTTGTCCTATTGCACTTTCATCCCCAAAAATTCGTTGTGCAGCTTGTTGCGTAATTGCAACAGAGGTTTCAGATGTTATTGGATTTTCCTTATCTCCTTTAATGATTGGAAAACTAAACATCTTAAAAAAATCTGGATCTGCATAAGTAGCGCTAAGACCAAGTTGTTTGTCTTTATAACTTAATAATACTCCAGAACCATTATAACGCGTAATGCTTTCAACACCAGCAGTTTCTTCTTGAAGTGCTGCTGCAAAAGGTTCAGATTTTGACGTATTAGACTCAATGCCATTTGGAGAGCTATCTTCTGAATAAACCTGATAAATTTGATCACTATTCTCATGAAATTGATCATAAGACAATTGAAACACAGCATACATTGCCAATAATATCGCTATGCCAAAAGCTATAGTAAGACCTACAAGATTTAACGAAGTAAACGTTCTATTCTTCCAAAGATTTCTGAAGGCTATTTTGAAATAATTCTTAAACATGATTGTCGTTTTTTTGACTCAAATTAATTGAGCAAAGATTGATTATTGATGATTATTCTGTACGCAATGATTTTACAGGATTAGACGTTGCCGCTTTTATAGCTTGAAAACTTACTGTTATCAATGTAATTATTAGTGCTCCAAAACATGCAATAGCAAACACATCCCAACTTACCGTTGTTCTATAACTGAACTTCTGCAACCATTGTCCCATAATATAATAGGCCACTGGAGAAGCGATTAATAGTGCGATTACCACTAGCGTAATAAAGTCTTTAGATAGCAATAACCAAAGTTGACTAATCGATGCTCCCAAAACTTTCCTTACACCAATTTCTTTAGTACGCTGTTCTGCTACAAAAGATGCCAATCCAAACAAACCTAAACAGCTTATAAATATTGCTAAGGCTGTAAATACTCTTGCTAAACTTGCAATGCGTTCTTCAGATTTAAATTTTGCACCATACTCTTCATCTACAAACTGATAATCGAATGGTGTGTTTGGAAAATTCTTTTTAAATACATTTTCAATTAATATCAAATTTTGACTTGTGCTTTTTTTAGGGTTGAGTCTTACATTATAATAAGCTACATTAGCATCACTATCAAAAACGTACATTGCTTGTTTTACTGCGCTATATGGCGATTGTATGATCATATCTTCAACTACACCTACAATTTTTAAAGGAGGACTAGGATCTTCGGTATCAGAATCTCTGATGTATTTTCCAATTGGGTTTTTAATTCCCATATATTTTACAGCCGTTTCATTAAGAATTACAGCATTAGAATCTGTTGCAAACTCCCTAGAAAATCCACGACCTTCAGTTACATTTAGCCCTAAAGTTTCTACAAACTCGTATGAAACTGATGTAAATGCTAAATCTTCTTGAAAACCAGCAGGTTTACCTTCCCAAGTATATCCAGATCTATTAGACCAAACTTCCGTCATTGGTCCACTTGTGCCTGCCATTTCAGTCGCACCACCTGACGCAATAAACTGCTCACGTAAAAGATCCTTTTTACCAATGAATTGATTACTCATTACAGGAATTTGAATTAATCCATTCTTATTATAACCAACTGGTCTATCCTTACTAAATTGAATTTGATTCATAACCACAAGCGTACCTATTATTAATGCTGCCGAAATTGTAAATTGAGCAACAACCAAAACCTTACGAGGTAAAGACGCAAAGCGACCAGCTTTAAAGGTGCCTTTTAATACAGTAACTGGGTTGAATGATGACAAGTATAAGGCAGGATAACTTCCAGCTAAAAAAGCAGTAACTACTATAAATACAATTGATAATAGCCAAAACTGTAAATTGCTCCAAGGAAATACAATTGCTTTACTCGCCAAATTGTTAAATCCATTTAAAAACAACATCACAATACCAAGCGCAACTATAAACGATAATATCACAATTAAAAAAGACTCGCTTAGAAATTGAAAAATTAGCTGACCACGTTGCGAACCAATCGCTTTTCTAATACCTACTTCGGTAGCTCTTTTTTCAGAACGTGCTGTACTTAGATTTACAAAATTGATACATGCTAGTAACAAAACAAACAAACCAATTATACCAAAAAGCCATACGTTTTCAATACGTCCTCCTGATTGTAAGCCGTTTTCAAAATCACTTCTTAAATACCAATCTTTCATTGGCAATAGAAATAACTGTGGGTTAAACTCTGCAGTAGTTGGCGATGCCTTCTTTTTTACATTAATAATTTTTGCCGTCACAGCATCCATTGTAATATTCTCATTAATCTGAACAAATAATTGAAATGAATTATTGTCCCAAGATTCTTTTGACCGCTCTAACCACTCTTGAGTCGTCACATAATGTTTCCATGGAATAATATATTCCATTTCGTTGAAAGAGTTATTAATAGGAATATCCTTGTAAATAGCTGTTACTTCCAATTCATGCTCATTATTTACTGTAATGATTTTACCTAGTGCAGTTACGTTTCCAAATAGCGACTTTGCAGCAGATTCTGACAGCATAATTGCGTTCTTCTCTTTAAGTCCGTTTTTTACTCCTGCAATAATTTCTAAGTCTAAAAGGTCTGGTGCTCCTTCTTGCATTGCATTTCCTTTTCTATAAATATTGGTTTCCCCATATTTTAGATAACGTGGTTGCTCCCAAGATGCCATAACAATATGCTTAAAATTATCAGCATAATCTTGACGTAACGCAAACTCTAATGGTCTAGGAATTGCAGGACTTGTACCAATATTATTGTTCATTGTTTGGCTTTGAAAAACCTGAGCTATAGTTGCTTTATTACTAAAATGATCATCGTAAGTAAGCTCATCTGCAACCCACAATCCAATTAATATTGTCGCAGCCATACCAATGGCTAAACCGAATATATTAATGAATGAATACACCTTATTTTTAATAAGGTTTCTGAATGCTATTTTGAAATAATTTTTAAGCATAAGTTCTAGTAATTACTGTTCGCTTTGTGTTGAATAGATTTCAACATCTGTTTGATTTGATTGACTTGCCTGCCAGTAGGCTGGTTTGGTTTCAACACTTCAGTATCGTTGATTGATTTTTTGGTTGGTTACGTGTTATACTGAAGTGCTTTCCACCTGATTGATTGATTGATTGATTGATCGTTCGTTTCTTGATTGATGAATTTTATTATGCTAAAACATTTTCTGTCACTTTTTGTCCATCTAACATTCTAATAATACGATGGCTATATTTGGCATCATGCTCACTGTGTGTAACCATAATTATAGTTGTACCTGCTTCGTTTAGATCTATTAACAAATCCATAACTTCATTACCATTAGTGCTATCTAAGTTACCAGTTGGCTCATCGGCAAGGATTAATTTTGGTTTATTAACTACAGCTCTAGCTACAGCGACGCGTTGTTGTTGACCACCAGATAATTGTTGTGGAAAGTGATTTCTACGATGCATTATTTGCATTTTTTCTAAAACCGCTTCGACTTGTTTTTTGCGTTCTGCTGGTTTTACACCTGTATAAATCAATGGCAACTCTACGTTCTCGAAAACCGTAAGCTCATCAATAAGATTAAAACTTTGAAAAACAAAACCAATATTGTGCTTTCTAAGTTCAGACCTTTTACGTTCGTTATAACCTGCAACTTCAGTTCCATTGAACACAAAACTTCCACCATCAGGATCATCGAGTAATCCAAGTATATTTAGTAAAGTAGATTTACCACAACCAGATGGTCCCATTATGGCTACAAACTCGCCTTCCTTTACACCAAATGACAACTTATTTAATGCAATGGTTTGGACTTCTTCCGTTTTATAAAATTTCTCTAAGTCTTTAATCTGTATCATTTTATTCTTTTTTGTTATTCCTACGAAGGCAGGAATCTGTTTTTAGTTAGCTTTTATTTATATATTAATAAGTTTGAAAACACACCTAAAGTCGCCAGAAGGGTACAAACTATTCGAATAATATTACTTCAAAATCAATTCTTCTGTATCTCCAAAAGAATCATAACTCGACGTTACCACCTTATCTCCTGGATTTAAACCTTCTAACACTTCATAATATTCTGTGTTTTGGCTGCCTAATCTTATTGACACTTTATAAGCAGTAGTGCCATCTTCACTGACTTTAAAAATCCAGTTTCCACCTGTTTTCTGAAAAAACCCTCCTTTAGCAACCAGCAAAGCTTCTTTTTCTGCGCTTAGTGCAACTCTTATCTGTAGGTTTTGACCTCTTCTAATGCCTTCTGGCACATCACCTTCAAATTTCATATCAACCTGAAAACGTCCATTGGTTACTTGAGTAAATACTTTTTTAATGGTTAATGTGTAGGTTTTATTATTTAAGGTAAATGTGCCTGTTTGACCATTATAAATTCGAGATATATAATGCTCATCAATATCTACTCTTACCTTAAATGCGCTAGTAACATCTACTTGTCCTAATCGTGTGCCCTTTGTTATAGATTGACCAATTTCTGCATCTAATGATGTTAACTGTCCATCAATTGGAGCGCGTACCACCAAATCGCCTACTTTTTTCCTCATTAATTCTAAAGCACTTTGTGTTCTAGCATACGAGTTTTTTGCTTGGTTTACTTCTAATTGCGATGAAATGGTATCCTCAGATAAAACTTGTTTTGCTAGTTTCATACGTTCTTTTTGATACTTATAATTATTCTCTGAAGACTCATAATCCATTCTACCAATAGCACCTTTATCATACAAACGCTTGTTTAAATTATAAACTCGCTCAGCTTCAATCAAACTATTTTCAACATCAGTAAATTGATTTTGTCTATTAATGGTATTTTGGCGTGCTGCATTTTGCGAAATTTGCATTTGCGTTAACAGATTATACACTGAAGTTTCTTGGTTAACTAAAGTCAATTCTAAATCTGTATTAGATAAACGCAAAATAGGCTCACCTTTTTTTAGCATTGCTCCATCTTCAACAAACTTCTCTTCAACACGTCCACCTTCTAAAGCATCTAAGTAGATTGTAGTGATAGGAAGCACTATACCATTTACAGGAATATTTTCTTGAAACACATCATTAGTAACTGTATTTATTGAAATTCGTTCCTTATTTACATTTAATTTTGAACCGCCTGAAGTTTGATAAATAACATATACTATTAAGGCTATAATTGCTATAACTCCTAGAATGAGTCCTAACTTTTGATTTGAAAATTTTTTCTTTTGTATTGGAACGTCCATTGTTAATTTTTGATTTATACTCTTTATATAGTGAAGATGATGCCAAAACAACAACCAATTGAAAATCAATAATTTAAATAATTTTAAAAATTAATAAGTGTCCGTTTTTGATACACTTTATGTTCGGAAATGCACACTTTTTAACTGAAGAAAAATTTAGGTTTTGTAATTTTTATAAGCCGAAGATAAAATCGTAATATTGTAAGGATGGTATTAAAAAACGCTACAATATTAGTTATAGATGATGATGTTGATGTCTTAACAGCACTACGTTTATTACTAAAACCACTGGTTAAAGAAGTGGTAACAGAAAAGAATCCTAGTAATATTACGTCGCAAATTGAACGTACCACATATGACATTATCATATTAGACATGAATTTTAATGGTCTAGTTAATACTGGTAATGAAGGCATATTTTGGTTAAACAAAATCAAAAAACAAAAACCTGAAACTTCTGTAATTTTAATGACAGCTTATGCTGATATTGATTTAGCTATACGCGGATTAAAAGAAGGTGCTTCAGACTTTTTAATGAAGCCTTGGAAAAATGAAAAGATTGTAGACACCATTACGACTATATTAAGCAAAAAAAAATCTACCAGTTCTAAAAAAGAACAACTCAGCTCTAATTCTGTCGAAATCATTGGAGACAGCGATGTAATGGATGATGTTTTTGTTAAACTAAAAAAAGTAGCTCCTACAGATGCTAATGTTTTAGTTCTCGGCGAAAATGGTACCGGAAAAGATTTAATTGCTAGAGCATTACATGATAATTCTAACAGAAAAAATCAACCTTTTATTAAAGTAGATGTGGGCGCATTAACAGCATCACTTTTTGAAAGTGAATTATTTGGTTATAAAAAAGGTGCATTTACGGACGCTAGAGAAGATAGAAAAGGACGATTTGAAGCTGCCAATGGTGGCACACTATTTTTAGATGAAATTGGAAACATTTCGCTAAATCAACAAGTAAGACTATTAACCGTTTTACAAAATAGACAGGTCACGCCTTTGGGCTCTAACGTGCCAGTTCCTATTGATATTAGGTTAATTTGTGCAACCAATATTGACCCAAAAGTATTGGCGGATGAAAATAAATTTAGAAAAGATTTAATCTATAGAATTAATACTGTTGATATTATAGTTCCACCTTTAAGAGATCGTGGTACTGATATTACAGAATTAGCACATCATTTTGTGTCGTTATATGCAGAAAAGTATAATAAGAGTGCTTTTTCTTTTGATACTGGCTTTATTTCAAAATTAAAAAAGCATGACTTTCCAGGTAACGTAAGAGAGCTTCAATATGTTTTAGAACGTGCCGTAATAATGACGGATGGCACTATTTTAAAACCTGAAGATTTAGTGTTTTCATCTATTGAACGTTCCACGACGACTTCCAATTTTGAAACCAAAAGTTTAAATCTAGATGATATAGAAAAAAACGCCATATTAACTGTGCTCGAAAAAAATAAAGGCAACGTTTCTAAATCTGCTAAAGAACTTGGCATCACTAGAGCTGCATTGTATAGACGATTAGAGAAGTATGAATTATAGAACATACATCTTTAAACTGTTTTTCAGAATTGCACTTATTGTTGGTTCCATTCTAACTTTAGCTTACACTATTTTCAAAAACGAGACAGCATATTCTGTTGTTTCAGGTCTTGTTATTCTTTATTTACTCATAAATACGTACACATTTGTAAAACGACGTTTTGTAGCCATGGATGATTTTTTTGAAGCCGTAAAATATCGAGATTTTTCAAGATGGTTTCCAGAAGATAGAGGTCCTAAAGATATTCGTTTTCTTTATACAGGATTTAATGAGATTAACAGAACCATAAAAGAAATCAATTCGCAGAATCAAGCGCAATATGTCTACTTACAAAAGATTTTAGAAATGGTAGATATCGGAATTATAGCTTATAATTTAGAATCTGGCGATGTTCTTTGGAGCAATGATTCATTTGGCGACATCTTAGATATACCCTCTTTTAAGAATATTAGGTTTGTTGAGAACAGAAAACCAGAACTTTTCAATACTATTTTTGAAACTTATCATAGAGAACCAGATTCTATTTCTATAGCGCTTCAAAATGAGAGTATAAAAATACTTATTTCAGATACGGTTTTTCAAGTTGAAGATGATGCTTTTAAGCTTGTTGTGATTCAAGATATTGACAATACATTAAATAAAAACGAATCTGAATCTTGGAAAAAACTACTAAGTGTAATGACCCATGAAATCATGAATTCAATTACGCCAATTTCTTCCTTAGCAGATACACTTCAGAAAAATTTACAACTTGCTATAGAACAACCTGATGAAGCTTCATTAGAATTAGAAGATTTAAATGCTGGCGTAAAAACGATTAAAAATCGAAGTGAAGGGCTTTTAAAATTTGCTAAAACGTACCGAAGTTTAAGCAAAGTAACGCATCTTAATTTACAAAGTGTAAAAGTCGAAGACTTATTTGATAATATTCAGCGACTTATGGAACCTTCTATAAAAGCGAAACATATTGAAATAAAATTTAAAATCACGTCTCCAAAATTAGCGCTCGATATTGACACACATCTTATTGAACAGGTTTTGATTAATTTAATTTTAAACGCTGTTGATGCTTGCAAAAATTCTGAAAATCCTGAAATAAAAATTATAGCTTCTCAAAACCCTAATAGAGATATTGTGATTAAAGTTTTTGATAACGGCTCTGGTATTCCACAAGATATTTTAGAAAATATTTTTATTCCTTTCTTTACAAGTAAAACGACAGGCAGTGGCATAGGTTTAAGTCTTTGTAAGCAGATTATGCTACTTCATAAAGGCAGAATTATTGTAAAAAGTATAGAAGGCGAAGGCTCTGTTTTTAGTTTGGTTTTTTAATCTTTTGTACACTTGCTAAAACAATTTCCCTTATCGTAGTTAGGTTCAAAGGAAACTCCAAAACCACATGTAGTAAACTAAGAAAAAACAAGGCTATTAAACCTGTTACATAGTCGTACAGATATAGACCAACTGACGCTATCCAAAAGAACACAATGTATTTCATCCTTGTACTTGTTATACTTGATTTCCAACCTATAATTGACGTTTTAGAAAACCAATTTAAATAATGATATGTATATGCAAATGCTATGAAAATTTGAATTTTCACACCAATTACAGAGATTAATTTGTAATTATAACTATCGCCAAATAAACTTGCTATACTATTATTTACAGATACAAATCCGCTACTTGTAAAGGTGCTTTTTACAAAATCTGAAATCACATAATTTTCAGGATTTACATTTAAAAATAGAATTACAATTGGCGCAATACTTAAAAATATAATACTAACTATGCCTGCTTTGTTTTTAGTTTTTAACTGTCCGTAAATCATAAAAAGCAACGTAAACACATAAACATGTAACAATGTTGGCAAGAAAACAGCGAGAATTATTATAATCTTGGGTATATAATAATCACTGATTATTGAGAATAAAACACTAAAGCAAAAGGCCAATAAAATGTGCTTCAGCTTTGTGAAAAATATAAGACTAATAGAAAAAACAAAACCTGAGATTAAAATTATATTTTTCTGAGAACCCAGAAACTCAACTACGGTTTTTAAATTTCCTGTAACTGTTAATTCTAGATATTTTATAAGTGGATAAATTGCAATAATGATAGCAAAAACTATGAATATTTTATAACCTTGAGACTTAGACTTTATAAAATATCTTTTATCATCTAACCAATTGATTTCAGTTAAATAATGCAATGGCCCTAGAAATGCATACGAAAATAAAAAAAGTTCAAAGGGTAAATATATAGCCACTATAAATGAAATAAGGAGGAGCCAAATATTTATATTATCTATAATTTTACTTTTCATATCTAAACGAAATATAAGCTTTATCTTATTAAAACAAATATTTTTTTCTTGAACCTTGATTCTTTTTAAAAGATCTTATTTAAGAATACGCAATAGAGCAATAAAAACAACTTAAACTAGATTAAAAAATAAAAAAAGGATAGACTAAGTCTACCCTTTTATAATTACCATTTTTTTATTCTATTAAAAAGTAAATGAAATTTTACCTCTTAAGAAAAACGGTGTTCCTGGTGTATATGTAATTTCTTCAACAGATTCCGTTTCATTAAATAATCTGGTTTCTGTAGCAAACTGCGTTTCATTCCATTCTACATCGAATAGGTTTTCTACTGCTACTCCAATTACTAAGCTTTTTGTTAGGTTATAATTAATATTAAAATCCGTTACAAAATAACCATCTGCAACAATAGAATTATCTTCATTTGCTGGTCTATCATCTACAAATCTATAGCTTAAACTACCAGAAAACCCATTTAAATTGTTTACAGTCAATGCACCTGTAGATGTAAAATCTGGCGCTAAGGGAATGTAATCTTGGCCATCTAATTCTTCAGTACTTCTTGCTATTGTATAATTGATATCACTATTTAAAAATAACCAATCCGTAACTTGATAACGGAAACCAAAATCAATTCCATAACGTTTAGATTCTCCACTAGGTTCAACAACACCTGCATCACCGACGTAAACAAATTCTTGCTCAGACAATAAATACCACAGTGATGTATTTAACACCAAACGGTCTGCTGGCTTAAAAATAGCACCAAGATCTGCACCGAATGCATGCGGAAGCGTTTCCTCTCCTGTGTTTGCTGTAACTACACGAGCATCGTTTGAGTGAAAACCGTAACCTAATTTTGCAAATAATTGTAAATCTTTAGATGCCGCAAAAATAGTATTGAATTTAGGACTAACAATAACATCAGATTCTCCTAAAGTTTCATAATTATCAGTTAGAAAATTTACATAATTAAATTTAAAATAATCTAATCTTAGACCTGGATTTAATGTCCACTTTTTAGATTTAAAATTACCACTTAAAAAAGTATACCCATTTAATTCATCTATATCACCAAAGGCAATTCTTTCTAAAGTTTCCTTACGATTTTTTGTTCTGGATAATTCTACATCATTTACATCATCGTATCTAAAACCAACACCTGCATCAAAACTTAATTGAATGTCGTGATCTTCTATATGAAATGTACGATTGTAAACACTTTCTGCACCAATAATTGTTCTGTTTTCTTTTTGCTTAATTTGATCTCCATTAATAGGATCTTCTAAAAAGAATGTAAAATTAGAGTATAACTCAAAGTCGTATTTAGATATAAACGCTTTAGACTTTATACGTTGGTGCTCATCTAACTGCTTTGTATGATTTACCCAAATGTTAGATCTACTCGTATTACCGCCTTCAGTATCATCAATAGCACCAAAACGTCCAATGATTCCTTGTTCCACAGCTCTGGTTGGTATTTGCCCTGAAGCATCCCATCGACTTTGAAAATGTGAAAAAGATAATGTTAGTTCTTCATCTTCGTAATTATTAAAATTATAACGTCCTAAAATATTTAAACGATTAAAATTCTGTGGTGAATCAAATACACCATCGGTTAAAACTAATTCAGAAGCAATAAATGCACTACTATGTTTGCTTTCTGAGATTTTAAATAAGTTAACTGATCTTAAGGTATTAAAATCTCCTGCTTCTATTTTTATAAGATTGTCTTCAATAGATTTCTTAGTATTTAATTCAATGTAACCTGCAGTATTAAAATTCCCTTTGTCTGCATAATATGGCCCTTTACCAAAATCGATATTATCTATAATCTCTGGAATTACAAAGTGTAAATCTGCGTAACCTTGTCCATGTGCATGCGAAGGTAAATTAACAGGTATTCCATCTGTACTAATTGCTATATCTGTACCATGGTCTATATCGAATCCTCGTAAGAATATTTGCTCTGCTTTTCCTCCACCTGCATGTTGACCAATAATTAAGCCTGGTATCTTTCTTAAAATTTCTTGTGCAGATTTTATAGGATTTGTTTTAATTTCAACATTAGCAAACTGGCTCAAAACATTAGCTTTAGACACCAATACTACTTGGTCTAATGACACAGATGAAATTTGTAATACAATATTAATAGTACCGTCTAATTGGCTATTTAAAATAATGAGTTCTTGTTTTTCATAACCCAACCCACTAATGATGATGACATCGCCTTCTGAAATATCATCTAATTCATAATATCCTGAGACATTGGTATAGGCGTAACCTCCTGTATTTTGATTATAAATATTTACACCTTCTATTGGTTTATTATTTTCGTTGGTAATCGTTCCGTTTATTTCATGGGCAAAAACGGTATTGCACAGTGCTAAAAGCACAAAACTTAGTATAATTTGTTTCATAGTTTATTTTTTAAAAGTTTAATCAGTAAAATGTTTTATCAAATAAATATTTCTATTTAAAGCATAGAAACACTTCCCATATCGCATAGGTAATTTGAAAAACTTAAATAATGAAGCTGTTAAACTATAGGTGGTTTGTAGAGTTGATCGAGATACCTACTTTTAAAAATCATTGATTTATTTTGATAAATTGAAGGCTCCTTTTCGTTGTTATTCTGAAATACCAAAATGTATTTATTAGAAGTAATGTGCTTATTAATTTTTAAATCTAAAATTGACTCGCCTTGATGGTTTTTATCTTCATTTGAAGAATTATTCAATACCTCATCTATAAAATCAATAACATTATGCTGATGATTGCTGCTAAAGCTATTTTTATTTTCTACAATATGCAGCTTATTGACAGCGATGTGGTTGCCTTCAAAATCATGTTGAAGCACATAACTTGGTGCTTGTAAATGATGAGATAGGTTATGTAAAATTTTGCTTATTGGTAATTCTGCAGGTCCCAAAATATAGCATAACGTAATAACCACAGCAGTTACTCTGAACAAATTATTTTTGATACTATTTGGTTGATTAGGTTGCATTTCTATTCGGCTAATAAGCTTATTATGGTTTCCTCTACATAGGTTGCATAAGAGGCTACAGTAGGATATACGAAAATTTTATCAAGTGGGTTTTCCATTTCTAGTATTTCGTTTAAAGCACTTGTAATTCTCATAGCTAATAATGAGTGTCCTCCTAGTGCAATAAAGTTATCATAGATCCCAATTTTTTCAATATGTAATAACTCTGACCATACATTGGCAACAATTTCTTCTATTTCATTTGTTGGTGCGATATAGGCTTCATTGGACTTAAATCCTATATTATTTTCATCTTTAAGTTTTTTACGGTCCGTTTTAGCGCTTGTGGTTAGCGGAAAGTGATGTAGATATTTAAATTGCAATGGTATCATGTAACTTGGAAGCTTCCTAACTAAATAATTTTGAATTTGTGACACTTCAAGTTCATAATCGCCTCTATAAAAGGCAACCAATTGTGCGTTCTTATTTAATCCACCATCATCTTTTTCTATAACAAGTGTTACGGCTTCAATAATGCCATCAATCTGTTCTAAAACACATTCTATTTCTCTCAGCTCAATACGATGACCATTCAGTTTTACCTGACTATCTTTTCGACCTAAAAACTCGAACTCATTATCACTATTAAGTCTCACTAAATCGCCAGTATTGTAAAGTCTATCTGTATTTAAAAATGGATTTGTAATAAATAGTTCTGCTGTAAGATTAGGACGTTTTACGTAACCATCTGCAATACCATGACCACCAATAAAAAGCGTACCAACCACACCTTTAGGAACAGGATTAAGATAGTCGTCTAACACCAAGGCGATTGTGTTAGCTATAGGTTTACCTATTGGAACCGAAACACCTTTATGTTTTTCAGAGTTAAATTTTGAAATCACACAAGCAATAGTAGCTTCTGCTGGACCATAAAAATTATAAATACTAGTATCCTTGTGGTACTCTTCTTTAATTTTATTGGCCAAATCCGTTTTAAAATCTTCGCCTAATACTATAATATTTCTCAAGCTACAATTAGCATTTCCTTTACCAATAAACAATAATAAATGTGATGGTGTTAACACAATAGAATCTGCTCTATTATCTTCTAACATTCTTAATACCGAACCATCTGGACCTTCTTCATCCTCTTTATAAACAATGATTTCTCCGCCTTGATACAGTGGCAATAAAATTGCCGTATACGTTATATCAAAACTTATCGATGTACAGAATGCAAACTTTGTTTGCGCGCCCCAAAAATTATTACAACTCTGTAAATAATTAGAGACACTTTGTTCTTTAATTTTAATGCCTTTAGGTTTCCCTGTAGAACCAGATGTGTATAATATGTAGGCTATTTCGTTAGGATTAAATTTCTGTAGAGTAAACGTAGTATTGGATTTGTTATCCGTCCAACTTTTATCTGAAATATCAAAAACCTCTATGGCAGAATCTTTTAAATTCTTTTTTAAACTTGACGTTGTCACTACCAATTTACACTCAGAATCTTCTAATATAGTCTTAATGCGCTCTTTGGCCTGATCGGCAGCAATAGGAACACAAGTTACATGAGATTTCATAAGAGCTAATAAAGAAATAACGTAATCAGCAGACCTATACATATGCAAACCCACACGATCACCTGCTTTAATTCCTTTATTTTTTAACGTAAAACAAAGCGCGTTAGACAACCTGTTTAGATCATTATATGTGTATGTTTCCGATTTATCTCTAATAGCTATTTTGTCTGAATAATTTTCAATGACATCAGTAATCTTATTTATGAAAGATGGGTAAGAATTATTAAAAGCGACCATGTCTAATTCTTCTTTTATACTTTCCTTGCTAATCATTGAAGGCACGTCTATTAATTGAGAATTATCTTCTAGAAAAGCGTCTAATATTTTTAAGAAATGTGATGGCGTGTTTTTTTGCATTTCAGAATTAAATACTGCTGTATTTAAATCAAACAACAACTCTATATCTCCTGTTCCATCCATATCATAAACCGTACATCTCATATGATGTGCTGCGTCACAATGATTAGGATGAATCCATTTTGAAGTCACAGAATTACCATTAAAATCTGAAAAACTAGCTTTTATATAATTCAGCACCACGTTAAAGCCGCTACTTGCTTCTGTAGTTGCCATTCCTGGTTGAGCGTTACATAAATAGTTATTAGTTTCATTTCGTACTTTATTGTAAAAAGTTAGAAATGTATCATCAGTAGAAAACTCAGCAACCAGCGGAAACAATTCCACAAACATACCTGCGGTTTTCTTAAATGCATTGGTCACTCTACTGTGAGACAATGCACCAATGGCTAATTTTTCTTCATTGCTTACTCGCTTTATATAGACAAATAATGCCGTTAGAAATATATTGAAATAGGTAAGATCTTTTGTCCAACAGCGAAACTCTGGCAAACTCACTAACTGCTCTAATTTTGCAATACGATCTTTGCCCAGACTAACAGAAACTCTAGTTGAAGACGATGTGGATTCTTTATTCTTTTGACCATATAAAATAGGTGCTGCAGTTACTTTTTTTGCCGTTTCTTTCCAGTAGTTTCTAATATCATCTTTTTCTTTGTCATGTGTAATAATGGCTTCAAATTTTAGATAATCTCTAAACTGTGGAATTTCTGGTAAACTTTCGTTTTCAGAATTTAAATGTTGTTGGTAAAGCTTTGAAAAATTATCAAATAAAACAGTAGACGATGTCGCATCTGTAACTAAATGATGCATATTTAAAAACCACACATATTTAGCTGTATCTAACTTATAAAGAACGGAATTAAACAGAGGTTGAGAAGTATCAAAAACTTGCATAGTTCTGTTTTGTAATTCCTTTTCTAAATCTAATGTACTTCTGTTTAAAAACTCTACAATTTCTAAATCATATTGAAAATTCGCTAAAACATTTTGAGATGGAATGCCTTTGTCTTCACTGAATGTTATTCTGAACACATCTAAATTAGCGATTAAATCATTAAAAGATTGCTTAAAAATTCGCACATCTAATTTACCTGAAATCTCAAAAGAATGTGCCATATTATACATAGGACTCTCTGGATTTAGTTTTTGACCAACCCAAAGCATTAATTGACTTTGCGTCAATGCTATATTTGTCTCTATGTAATTAATTTCTGAATTCATTATAGTTCTAAACCTTAATCTGATTTACTTTTTAAATAATTTGTAATACAGGCAACCGTCATAAAATTTTCTATGACCATATCTTGAGCAGGAATTTTTAATTTAAACTCTTGCTCTATAAACCCAACCAGCTTCATCATACTCAATGAATCTAATAATCCGCTTCCTAACAAATCATCTTCCGCATCAAGATCAATAGCTTCGTCACTTACAATTAGTTGATTTTTTATGTAATTTATAATTGTATTATCCATTATGGTTTTCTGATATTTTTATTTGAATTTTATTTCTATCTATCTTGTCTGAGGTTGTCCTTGGGAATTCATTCATTATATAAATTTCTTCCGGAACAGCATATTTTGGTAAATTTTGCGAACAGTGTATTTTTAATTCTTTGATATCAATCTCACTTGTTTCATTTTTTAACAAAACAACCGCTGTAACCGAATCACGAGACTCATTATTATTTTTTTCTACATATGCCACTGCTTCTCTCACATCTATATGTTGAAGGAGTATAGCTTCAATTTCATCTAATTCTACACGATAACCTCTAATTTTTACTTGCCTATCATTTCTACCAATAAACAGTAATTGACCTATCTCATTTTCTTTGACGACGTCGCCTGTTTTAAAAAAAACATGATCATAACCTGATAGGATTGACTCGTGATAAAATGATTTATCTGTTAGTGGCTTGTTATTATAATAGCCCAACATCATGGTTTCGCTTCTTATCGCTAAAACTCCTGAAGTTCCTTTTTCTACCTGTTTATCATTAGTGTCTAAAATTCGGTAATCTGTATTTTCCCAAACTGTACCAAGAGGTAAATCTTCATTAATCTCATAAGTATTGTCAATGTTAAAATATGTACATTGATTAACTTCTGCAGGACCATAAACATTGCTAAATTTGGCTTGAGGCCAAAGCGCTAATAATTGCTTAATATATTTATTAGGAAATACTTCGCCTCCAAATAAAACCCATCGTAGCGATGAAAAATCCTTTTCTTCAATTAGTCCATTGAGGAACAATTGTATTAATGCTTGTGGTGCAGAATACCAAATACTAATTTTTTCTTGTTCTATTAACTGTGCTAAACTTACTGGCATTTTGGTATGCGCGTCAGACAAAACAACGATTGTAGATGCAGCCAATGGTGCTGTAAAATAGGCAAATGTTGAAATATCAAAATGCAATGGAGCATGGCTTGCAATAACATCTAGAGCAGCAACATCATAAAGCGTTTTAGAACCTTTAGCGTAAGCCAAGCAACTATTGTGTGTATGCATAATACCTTTTGGTAATCCTGTAGAACCTGAAGTATACATTATATACGCTAAGTCTTTACCTAAAACTCTAGGAAACTCAACAGAATTTCTGTCTGATTTATAAACATTAGACCAAGATACTGTGTTTACATCTAAATCTTTATCTAGCCCAATTATTGTTTGTAAACCTTCTGAAACTGCAGCTATTTTAACAATTGCCCTAGATTGTGCTGGCACCGTAACTAGATGTTCAATTTTACAATCGTCTATTAAAAATTGCGTACGTTCGTTTGGCGCAGTAGGATCTAAAGGAACAAATACGGCTCCTGCCATTGTAATACCGTAAACCGCTATAAATGATTCCATACAGCGATTCATATAAATACCTATACGATCGCCTTTTTTTACATTAAGCTGGAGCAAAGTAATCGCTAAGCATTCTGATTTTTCATAAAATTCTTTATAACTAATAGATTGAGACATGTATCTAAGAGCCACCTTATCTGGATGCTCTAAAACTGCATTTTCTAATATTTTTGGGATTGTATAAATCATTTCGTTATACATTATTTAGAAAATAATAATTGTGAAATAATGTTTCGTTGAATATCTGAAGTACCAGCATATAAAACACCACCAACAGCATCTCTAAGATTTCTTTCTACACCATATTCTGTTATATAACCACTTCCGCCATGGTTACGAACAGCATCTAAACTAGACGTTATAAAACTCTCACTTAATTGTAGTTTTAACAATGCTGCATCTAACATTGCAGAATCGCCTTCATTTTTAAGCCAAGCAACCTTATATAGTAAAAGTCTTGAGGTTTCTAAACGTAGTTTCATATCTGCTATTCGGTTAGACACAGATTGAAATGTATTTATAGCTTGACCAAATTGTTTTCTTTCTTGTACAAATTTAATACTGGTTTCTAATTGACGCTCCATAGCACCTAATTGACTTGCTAAAATACTGCAACGATCATACTCTAAAGAATACGTGGTAATTGCCCAACCAGACCCTTCTTTTCCTAATCTATTTTCTTCTGGAATAAAGCAATCTTTGAAAAATAAATCTCCAATGGGTACTGTTCTTAATCCCATTTTAGATTTGTTTACACCTTGTGTAAATCCTTTGGTACCTTTTTCTACTATAAAGCCAGTTACTCCCCATTTTCCAATTTTTGGATTAACATTTGCAAATACCAAAGCGATATCTGCTTCTGGTCCAAAAGTGATTAAGCGTTTCTGACCATTTAGAATATAGCCGCCTTCTACTTTTTTAGCATGTGTTTTCATATTAAACACATCAGAACCGGCTTCTGGTTCCGTTAGTGCATGGCATCCTATTTTGTCACCAATTACCATAGACCTTAAAAACTTTTCTCGCTGAGCTTCAGTGCCAAATTCAAAAAGCGGTAATTGCACAGTCCACATTTGCGCATTTAAAGCAAATGGCAAGCCATTATCATTACTACCATAACCTAAACCTTCCATAGCAAGTGTTGCTGTTAGTAAATCAATGTCCTTAAATTTCCCTCCATACTTCTTTGGCACTGACAAACCTTGAATCCCAAATTCAGCACACTTTTTCCAGAGTACTCTTGAAAAACTTAAATTTTGATCGCGTTCTTCAATATCATCATTAAGATTTTCTTTTGCGAATGCAATTATTTTATCCTTAAAATCAATCTGTTCTGGGCTCCAAGAAAAATTCACTTGTATATCGGTTTTATTAAAATTTTGTTTTGTAATTTTTATCTCAATATTCTGTTTTTAAAAAAACAAAACTTAGCTAATTAAACGAAAAATATATAAATAAACTGATTATCAAGTCGTAATGAATTTTAATCCGTTAAACATCTACATTCCCTTTTATTCGCGTTTTAATTAGTTATTCAGCAATAAATCCATGCTTCAATTACTAAAAGTATATACTTTTAGTAAGTTTACGTAAATATGAAGTGCTTGGTTTTATTAATTCTACAATTCATATAAAAGAAGATTATTCATCTATATCTATAGTTAAAACTTTTGAGTTTCTAATAACCTCATATTGCTATCCATTGAATAATCAAAGTTTTTGATAAACATCAATCTTTTGAATATAATGTTTACCATCATACAAATTCTCAACAGGAAAAACTAAACGTTGCGAAGGCGCTGAAGCTACGTATACTCATGTAATAATTATTAGAATTATATTCAATAGCGATACAAAACTCAAAACCAAATTAGGCTTTGTCGTGCACCAAAATAAATATTATGATTTAATGAGGAAGAAGTAAATCATTGACAAAAAACAACACTAAAAAAACTAATTTAAAATATTTTAAAACCCTTAATTCGATTTTATCGTAAATACTTTAATAAAGATATTTTCACATCTAATGTGATGAAAAACATTGTTTTGATAAAGTTATAAAAATTAATTTAGTTCAATTATCAATTACGAAAAACGCTGATTTATTACAATATTGTCACTAATATCTTTGGGAATGACCACTTTATCGAATGTATTGATTGAAATTGTTCGATATCCTTAATAATCAACTAAATTGAAAAAAAAAAGCCTTTTTTAACTTCGCTAACCCATGAAGAAGAATACACTAATTTTATCTGCTAGTGATGTCAATTTAATAGTAGAAACTTATGGTTTCAATAAATTAATGGACACACTAATAAGGAGAACAACAGAGAGTATTAAAGCATACGATGCTGAAAAAACTGAAATCCCAATTCGCTCTGGTTTTAACTACGATATAAATGATCCTGGATTAGTAGAATGGATGCCTGTTCATAAATTAGGAGAAGAAGTGGTTATAAAGGTTGTAGGTTACCATCCTAGAAACCCTGAAAAACTAGATTTACCTACTATTTTATCATCTATTTCATCATACTGCACAACAACTGGCCATCTTAAAGGTTTAGTAGATGGCGTTTTACTCACAGCTTTAAGAACAGGTGCAGCATCTGCTGTTGCTTCAAAATTTTTGGCTAAAGAGCAAAGTTCAATTTTGGGATTAATTGGTTGTGGTGCACAGTCGGTAACACAGCTTCATGCTTTATCTAGAGTATTCAACATCAAAAAAGTATTATTATTTGATGTGGATACCGCAACTATGACATCTTTTAGTAATCGCGTAGAAATGTTAGACCTTAACATTGAGATTATATTTTCATCAATTGAAAATATTTTAAACACAAGTGATATTGTTTGTACAGAAACATCAATAGACGTTGGTACTGGCCCTTTATTTAATAACTTAGAAACTAACGAACATATTCATATCAATGCTATCGGTTCTGATTTTCCCGGAAAGGTAGAACTTCCTTTAGATTTTTTAAAGCAAAGTTTAGTTTGTCCAGATTTTTTAGAACAAGCAAAAATCGAAGGTGAATGCCAGCAATTGACAGATGCTGAAATTGGTCCTGATTTATCTAATTTGGTTAAGCATAAAGAAACTTATGCCTATGCTAAAAACAAAAGAACTGTATTTGACTCTACTGGTTGGGCTTTAGAAGACCAAGTTGTTATGGACTTATTTTTAGACCTAGCAAAAGAGTATGGAATTGGACAAAAAATCTCAATTGAAAACATTTCAGAAGATGCAAAAAACCCTTATCACTTTATGCTAAAATCTGTATCAATATAGTTTAACAAATCTCTAAATATTTCCCTTTTGCTAAAACTAAACTAAATGAAAAAACTACTACTAAAATCGCTTTTTATACTACTGTTGTTAACACCAATGATTAGTGCTGCTCATTTCCCTAATCAAAGTTATATCTTTATTAGTGTTTATGAAACCAATGGTATTGAAGGACGATTTGAAATTAATACACGTGAAATAAACAAAGTCTTTAATTTAAACCTTAGAGATAACGTCACTGCCGAAGAATTCAAACCATACGAAGAGCAACTAAAAGCATACATCTTAAAACATGCCGCATTCTCATCTAAATATGGATCGCACAACATAGTCTTAAAAAATGTTGGTTTACTAGATATTTCCCAAGGCACAATGGTTCAGGTTTTCTTTAAGCTAGACAATATGGAAAAATTACCACAATTGCTAGATGTAAAATATGACGTTGTTTATGAAAAGGATGATACACATAGAGGTTATTTAATCACAGAAAATAGTTGGGCAGCAGGTGTCATAAATCAAGAAGCAAATATCTCACTGAGTTTTACACCAAATGAAACAGAAGCTACATTAGATCTCTCAGACACGTCTATATGGAAAGGTTTAATCGCAATGATCAAACAAGGTGTTTGGCATATTTGGATTGGTCTTGACCATATTCTATTTTTATTAGCATTGATTTTACCTTCAGTGGTTCGTAGAGTTAGAAAAAAAGAGACAAACGTTACAGGTAATTCAGTAAGCATAGAATCTTCTAATTGGGTACCAGTAGAGAGTTTTAAAGATGCCTTCTTTTATGTTATAAAAATAATCACATTTTTTACTATTGCTCATACAATTACGCTGAGTTTGGCTTCACTTGAGATCGTGAAGCTACCATCAAGATTTGTTGAAACTATAATTGCATTATCCATTGGGTTAGCTGCATACCATAATATAAAACCTATTTTTAAAGGTAAAGATTGGATTATTGCATTTGTATTTGGGCTTTTTCATGGTTTTGGATTTGCAAGTGTTTTATCCGATTTAGGTCTATCATCAGAAAACCTTGGTTTATCTTTATTAGGCTTTAATATTGGTGTAGAAATCGGTCAATTGTTAATTATAGCAATGATGTTTCCTGTTCTGTATCTGCTAAGAAAGACAAAAATCTATAAGAAGATTTTACTTTATGGTTCAATATTTCTAATTATTGTTTCCTTATATTGGGTAATAGAACGCACTTTCGATATCAAATTTGGTTTAGACGATCAGTTTAAGAGTTTTATAAGACGTATTATTAATGCTTTAGGCTTGTGGTCTTAAGTTCTCATTTTCAAAATTTTCCCTAATGAAAAGTGAAATAGACAAAAGTTCCCTACTCAGTCAGTGGAAAAATCAAAAGCGAAATGCATCAACGTTGCTTAAAATAAATAAAGCACCTCTTGGTAAAGCTATTCCTTTGTCTAAAGGGCAACAGCGTCTTTGGTTTTTACAACAGTTATATCCTAGTAATTCGTTTTACAATCATGCTGAGTCTTATAATATACTAGGAGATTTAAATTTTGAATTCCTATCTAAAAGTTTCGATTTAATCATTGAAGAACAAGAAAGTCTCAGATCTTACTTTCCTATTGAAGATGGACAAACAACGATTAAGATTGCCTCGGATTTCAAATTAAAAATCAACACCGTAGATTTCAGTACCTTTCAATTAGATGAGGCTAAGCAAAAAGCGAACGATTTTATAGCGGAAGAAATCATTCTACCTTTCAACCTTAATGCTGCACCACTTACTAGAGTTTCGCTACTAAAACTGTCTGAGGAACACCATATCTTGTCCATAAACATACATCACATTATTATTGATGAATGGTCTATGCGACATTTCATCAATTCATTAGCTGAGTATTACACAAAACTATCAAAAGGCGAAACCATACAGCCAAAAGAACTGCCTATTCAGTATCAAGATTATGCTTATTGGGATCAGCATAGAACATTACCAACGAAACAAGTTGACTATTGGAAACATAAATTGTCTGGCACAATACCAGTTTTAGAATTACCTACGGATTATAAAAGACCATTACAACCTTCGTATGAAGGAGCGCATTATTCATCTCTACTATCTAAAGAAGATTCTGAAGGTCTTTTAGCGTTTTCAAAACAAATGGAAACAACTCCTTTTGTGGTAACTCTAACTATTTTCTACACACTTTTATATAGATACACCAACCAAAAAGATATTTTAATTGGCCTACCTTTTACTAATAGAAAGGATAAATCATTGCAAGATTTGCTAGGCTTCTTTGTAGACACTATTGTTTTGCGTACGCAGTTTAACGAAGACAATTCATTTAAAGAATTACTGTCTAAAGTTAGAAAAAACACGTTAGATGCATTCTCTAATAATGATATTCCATTTAACTATTTAGTTAATGAATTATTACCTAGCAGATCGTTAAGCATGAACCCGTTTTTTCAGGTAATGTTTGTTTTTAACAGTGACGAAAAAACCTCTAGCAATGATTATAACATTGATTTTAAAAAGCGTAATGACATTCATTTAAAATCTTCAAAATTCGATTTAACCTTATTTATAAATGAAAAAGATGGTCAACTTGCAACCACTCTAGAATATGCTACAGACCTATTTGATGAATCTACAATAGAACGTTTTTCTGCACATTTTAATAATTTAGTAAAAGCAGTCATTAGCAATTCAGATAATTCAATTGCTGAGCTACCAATGTTAACCTCGTATGAGAAGATGTATTTCTCTAAAGATAACAGCTCATCAAATCATATCTTTAAAAACTTTACAGGCATACATCATATTATTGAAGATATTGCTAAGAAAAACCCAGACACTATAGCTGTTACTTTTGGCTCAGAAAAATTATCTTATAAAGATTTAGATAAACGGGCTACAGCCTTAGCTCATAGTTTACTTGCGAGGAAGAATGTAAACGATAAAATAGTAGGCTTATCTATTGAACGGTCTACTGATATGATTGTTGGCTTACTTGCCATTTTAAAATCCGGTTGCGCTTACTTACCAATAGACCCAAATTATCCCTCACAACGTATTGATTTTATATTAAAAGATGCTGATATAAATTGCATTATTACACAACAATCTTTAACTCCGATTTTCAATGAATTTAAAACGGACTTAATAACTATTGAAGCCGTTGAAGATATTGACGATACTAATAAAAAATTACCTTTAGTATCAAACACTGACCTGGCTTATGTAATCTATACATCAGGAAGCACAGGAAATCCTAAAGGTGTACCCATTACACATAAAAACATAATTAATTCTACAGCAGGACGCTTAGCATTTTATGATAATAACCCAACAGCTTTCCTTTTAATGTCTTCCATTTCTTTTGACAGTTCTAAAGCTGGTATTTTCTGGACACTCTGTACAGGAGGAAATTTAGTAATTTCAGAACAACGTTTAGAGCAAGATATTGAAGGAATTGGTAAAATAATTGAGGCTAATAAGATAAGCCACGCCTTGATGCTTCCATCACTATATCATTTGATATTAGAACATTGTAACAACGCTAAACTTACCAGTTTAAGAACAGTAATGGTTGCTGGTGAAGCGTGTTCTGTTACGGTTGCAAAAAAGCATTTTTCAACACTTCCTAATGTAAATTTATATAACGAATATGGACCAACAGAAGCTACCGTTTGGTGTATTGCGCATAAAATTTCAGAATTAGATTTAGAACACAATAAAATACCAATAGGAAAAAGTGTCGCTAATGCTAATGTTCATATATTAAATTCAAACCTAAAACGAGTACCTTTTGGTGTAACTGGAGAACTTTATGTGAGTGGACCAAGTTTAGCAGGTTATTACATAAACAGACCAGACTTAACTGAAAAAGCTTATCTAAAAAACGAGAAGAACATTACATTGTACAAAACAGGTGATCTCGTTAAATATAATACAGATGGTAATATTGAATTTTTAGGCAGAGCAGATCAACAAGTAAAAATTAGAGGATTTCGCGTAGAACTCAACGAAATTGAGACTGTCCTTAATGAATTTAAAATGGTTAAAAAAGCTGTTGTCGTTGCGGAAACTGCAAATAAGAATATCAATTCAATAAACACCAATACTGCGGTAGAAGCTTCAGAACTGGCTCAATTATTAATTGAAAACTTAAATTCAGTAGAGATAAAAAAATTGCTTCACTCTGTTGAAGTATTAGATACCAATGATAAAGCGTACTTATTCAAACAATTGAAATAAGTCATAGTGTTATGAAAAGAATTAAAAGAACAGAAAATTTTGAAGTCACATTAGTTGTAAAAGAGGATAATTTTATAAATCCACCAAAAGCTGCACAACGAAACGCTGTAGTTAATAGAGCTTTAAAAGAATTTTCAGCCGAATTAAACGCACTCAATGAACAAACAAAAAACTTTGTTCCAGGCGAAACAGTTGTTGGTTTATCAGAAAGAGGTCAAGCCCAATTAACGGCTCAAGAAATCATGGAAGATTGGCAAATTCCACTGATGAAAGCTATGGCAAAAGCAATAGCGGAAGATGGAGGCGATATTTTAGAAGTAGGTTTTGGCAGAGGAATTTCTGCAGATATGATTCAAGAACATCCTATAGACTCTCACACCATTATTGAATGTAATGATTTGGTTATAGAACAACATTTTAAGCCGTGGAAATCTAAATATACAGCAAAGAACATCAGGTTGGTACATAGTCTCTGGCAAGATTGTATTGATGACTTAGGATTATTTGATGGAATATTTTTTCATACGTATCCACTCAACGAAGATGAATATATGCAATACGTTAATGCAAGTATTACATTTGCAGAACACTTTTTTCATCATGCAGCTAAACACTTAAAACCAGGCGGAAGTTTTACTTATTTTTCAAATGAAATTGCCTCTTTAAGCAGAGAGCATCAACATATGTTATTAAAGTATTTTAGTTCCTTTAGTGTCCATATCATTCCTTTAGATATGCCAACAGATGTAAAAGATACGTGGTGGGCAGATTCAATGGTAATAATTAAGGCTGTAAAATGAGACAAGATATTTTAGAAAATAAATTAGATCAGTTACCCAATGAAGATCGCCAATTGATTCTTTTAAAACTAAAAGAGTTGGTTTCAAATGGTTCAGATTCTAATAGTTCTGATAAACCAAAACGTCTTGTTGCCTATGTTGAAACAGAAAAAGGTTTTAATCTTAAGGACATTGAGACCTATTTAAAAAAACAGTTACCAGATTATATGGTACCTTCTACTTTTCATTCAATTGCAAATTTCGCATTGCTTCCCAACGGAAAGGTGGATAGAAAGCATTTAAAACCGATTGAACAGAAGAACACAACAATTGAAACTTCACTCTCTGAAAATAATTCTACTCTAACTGAAGTTGAACAGCAATTAATCAATATTTGGGAAGAAGTATTAAATTTTTCGCCTGTTTTACCAGACGACAACTTTTTTGAAATTGGAGGCGATTCTATATTGAGTATTCAAATAATTGCTAAAGCTAGAAAATTAGGAATCTCTTTATCTGCGAATCAGTTGTTTGAACATCAAACTATAAAAACGCTTAGCAAACAATTATCTCACAAAGAAATTGATGAAGAAAAAGAACAATTTAAATTTCTAGTTCCATTAAGAGAAAAAGGAAATAAAAAACCTCTATTCTGTATACATTCAGGAGGAGGACACGTAGTATTTTATAACCTCTTGACTAAGTACATGAAAACTGATCGTCCAATATATGCACTAGAACCGTCAGGACTTTATGGAGGAGAAATGCATAAAAATGTTGAGGAAATGACTTCAGATTATATGAAGGCTATACAATCTGTCCAGACAAAAGGAACTTATAATATTTTAGTCTATTGCTTTAGTGTAACTGTAGGAAATGAAATGGCTATTGAGTTCTCCAAACTTGGACATAAAGTAAATATTATAGTAATGGATACCATGGCATCACCTTGGTCTTTAAACACACCCTTAAGATTAAAAGCGCGACTTAAATCTTTCGCTATTAGATTTACTAAAAACCCATTGATAAGTACGAAGCATTATTTTGAAGACAGATTATGGCATATAAGACCTTTTATTGCTAAATATTTTGGAAATGAAAACACCAGAGATTTAGAGAAATTGCAAGAAAATTTAAGACAAATATGTTTGGCTTACCAATTTAGACCTCATAATGGCGATATATCTCTCATTCTTACTAAAAAGCCACATAAAGATTTACAAAAAATTACCATTGACTCTTGGAAAGAAATTTCTAACGGAGAATTAAAACTTTATTATACAAAAGGTAATCACAGAACTCTTTTTAAAGAACCAGATATTTCTTATGTTTCTAAACAAATTGAAGCTTGTATTGCAGATTAATAATACCTTTTAGAAAGCAATTTAAATCCATGATTAAATTGACAGAATCACTTTTTAATTTAGAACCAAATACAGTACACATTTGGTCTTTCGATTTTAATATAGAGGATGAGGCTGTTAAAAAGTATTTCCACCTACTCTCCCAAGATGAACAAGCGCGCGCAAACAAATTTAAATTTGATAAAGACCGAAGATGTTACGTTGTTTCTAAAGGTGTTTTACGCACACTCTCTGGAAAATATTTAAATAGAAATGCTCAAGATATAATGTTTAGTTATGGTGAATTTGGTAAACCAAAATTTGAACAAAACACAGATTTAAATTTTAATGTATCGCATTCTGGAGATCTTGCTACTATTGGTTTTGTAACCAATCATACTATTGGAATAGACATTGAGAAAATAAAAAATGATTTCGATACCTTTGAAATTGCTTCAAACTTCTTCTCTAAAAAAGAAATAGCTGACCTTCAATTAATTTCTAAACCCGAACAATATATCGCTTTTTACAGATGTTGGACACGTAAAGAAGCTCTTATAAAAGCAATAGGAAGTGGCTTATCGTTTCCTTTAGATTCATTTTCTGTGACTTTAGACCACGATTTCATAGCAGAAATGCAAGAAACACATTGGGATAAATCAGAAAAAAAAGAATGGAATTTTCACACTTTTAAACCACGTGCGGAATACATAGCAGCTGTAATAGTTAAAAACAACTTTTGTTCTTTTAAAACGATGGAACTAGATCCAACAAACCTTATCTAAAATTGAAGTTTAGTTTTTAAAATTCCCAATACCTTCGGTTAACCATTCACTATATTCCATATAATCTGGTGTATAAGCAACAGGTTCATTTAAGTTTTCTTCGTTATGATCCATTAAGACATAATAAGGCTGAGTATTTGTTTTGTATTTAATGGTTTGCATTTCACTCCATTTCTGACCTTTATTTCTTAATTTTTTTCCTGGTCTTAATTTAGAATCTGGAGCTTCACCTTCCGGAAAATCAATTTGTTCATCAACATATAATGAAATAAGAACGACATCATTTTTTAATTTATTTAAAATCTCTGGTTTTACCCAAACATTCTGTTCCATCTTACGGCAATTAACACAAGACCAACCTGTAAAATCGAGCATTACTGGCTTACCTATTTCTTTAGCATATGCTAAACCTTTGTCATAATCGTTAAATGCTAAAATATCATGAGGCGCTAATAAATGTGCACCATCAGGTAAATCTGAGTGACTAGCAGAACTTCCTCCTTTAGCATTCCCAACACCATAAGGCGACTCCGAATAATCTAATGGTGGCGGAAACGCACTAATTAAGTTTAAAGGTGCTCCCCAAAGTCCTGGAATCATATAAATAGTAAAGGTTAAAGTTAATAACCCAAACATTAATCTTCCTACAGAAATATGTTTTAAAGGTGAATCGTGAGGCAATTGAATTTTCCCAAATAGGTATAAGGTTAATGCGCCAAATACAGCTATCCAAATAGCAATAAACACTTCACGCTCAAGTAAGTGTAATTGTAAAACTAAATCTGCTTGTGATAAGAACTTAAAGGCTAATGCCAATTCTAAAAATCCTAAAACTACCTTCACTGTATTTAACCAACCACCAGATTTTGGTAGAGAATTTAACCAACCTGGAAAAGCTGCAAATAAAGCAAATGGCAATGCAATGGCAGATGAAAAACCAAGCATACCAATAACTGGCGCAATTCCACCTTTTGAAGCAGCTTCTACTAAAATTGTACCAACAATAGGACCTGTACAAGAGAATGACACAATAGCTAACGCTAATGCCATAAAGAAGATACCAACAAGTCCTCCTCTATCTGCTTGTCTGTCTGCTTTATTAGCCCAAGAGTTTGGTAATACAATTTCAAACGCTCCAAGAAAAGACATTGCAAATACAACAAGTAATATAAAGAATATAAGATTAAACCAGACGTTTGTAGCTAGTGCGTTTAAGGCATCTGCACCAAAAATAGCTGTGATAATTGTCCCTAATAACACATAGATTACAATAATAGATAATCCATAAATAATAGCATTTCTTATGCCTTTAGCTTTAGACTGACTTTGCTTAATAAAGAAGCTAACCGTCATTGGTATCATAGGAAAAACACATGGTGTCAACAAAGCAACGAAACCAGATAAGAAGGCTATAAAAAAGATAGACCATAAACCTTTTGTTTCTTCTTCCTTTTCAGCCTCAAAATTATCAGCGTTTTTTTTTACAGCTACACTTTTAGTTATATCGAATTCTAGATCTTTATAAGTTGGTGCCAAGCAACGTTCGTCATTGCAAGCCATAAAACCTACCTCAGCCATTACTGTGGTCGTTTTTAAATCTGTAAGTTTTATATTTTGTCTAAACTCGGCTGTGTTTTTAAAGAACTTAATCTTCATTTCGAAGACTTTATCCATAACCTCTTTGCCTTTTTCTTCTATAGTTTTCTTAATAAGAGTAATACCATTCTCACTATTGTACTCAAAGCTCGTTGGTATAGGACCACCATCTGGTACAACTTGAGAATATAATTTCCAACCCTCATCAATAGTCGCTTTAGAAACTAAAATAAATTCAGAATCATTTACTTTTTCAACTGAAGTTGACCACTTTACAGGTTCAAAAATTTGTTTTCCTTGATTACCAAAACTAATCACTTCCGTTGCAGAAGGTTCTTTAATAAGTTCAGCTTCTTTTATATTAAACTTAAGATCAACGTAACTTGGTGGCATACATTTTTCATCGTCACATGCCATAAACTCAACTTCGCCATCAACGATTGACAATTCTTCATTTAAAACTTTTATGCGTTGTCTAAACTCAGTTTTATTTTCGAAAAATTTAATTTTCATCTCGTAAACAGGGTCCATAATCGTATGACCATCCTCTTCAATAGTTTTTCCAACTATGTCATAATCTGAATTGGATTTATACGAAAAACCCGTGGCAATTGGGCCACCTTCTGGCACTACTTGAGAATACAAATGCCAATTAGCATCAATTGTTGCTGTAGAAATAAGATTATATTCAGTGTCTGATATTTTCTCGGTTCTCGTTTCCCACTTTACAGGATTATATATTTGAGCAAATAAATTACCTGAAAATGCCAATAAGCAAAGCAGAAATACTTTTTTAAAGTTCATAGAGGACGTGTTAATTTACAAATGTAACAGAAGTCTAGTTGTCTTCGTTATACAGTCGTCTAATTTATAAAAACCTTAAGAATTTAGGAAATGAATTATGGCAATAAAAAAACCGAACGTTTCGTTCGGTTACTAAGAATTTAAGATTTTACTTTTATCTCTAGGTTGTCGGAATGTTTCCATTTAGAAATTCCGCCTTCTAAATCATATACTTTTTCAAAGCCAGCATCTTTCATTTTTTTAGCGCATTTGGCACTTCTTCCTCCAGATTTACAATATAATATAACCGGTTTATCTTTATTAAGTTTTGTTATATCTACATCAAAAGTTGGCGACATAAAATCAATATTTTGAGAATTGGCGATATGGCTTTCCTCGTATTCCTTTGGTGTGCGTACATCTACCAGCTGAACATCTTCTAATTCTAATATAGACTGCATTTCTTCAGCAGTTACCAACTTTACTTCATTGCTTTCTAGCTTATTATCTAAACAACTCACACTGAAACTTAAAGCCAATAAAAAACAACAAATTGTAAATATTCTTTTCATAATTTATAATATTAAACTATTCAGGGTGCGCTACCTCACCATCCCAATCATTAAAACCTCCTTCTAGGTTATAAGCGTTTTCAAATCCTAACTGATCCATTATACCACAAGCTTGTCCACTTCTAGCACCAGATCTGCAATACACGTAATAATTCTTAGATTTATCTAACTCCTCTAGCTCATCTATAAATCCTTGACCTTTATAAATGTCTATATGCTTTGCGGTTGGAATAAATCCTGCATCGACTTCGTCTTGTGTTCTAACATCTAAAATTACCGAATTATTGTCCGCTTCTAATTGTTTTATCCAATCTTCTTGTGATAAATCTGCCATAGTGTATATTAAATTTGGGTAAAATTAACTTTTCCTTATGATATAGACGAAAAAAAATCCGAAGTGTTACACTCCGGATTCATATTTTAACATTTTATCCCTAATTTAATTCAGAATCTCATCATATTAAAGAAACTAAAGGCTATTAAACCTTAATAGAACAGCCAATTGCTCTAGTCTCGTTTACTTTGATTGCTTCTCCTTTTAGTAAAGCATCAACAGCATTTTCAACATACTTCTCTTTTACAGCACTCGCATCTTGATAATTATCGTCTATTGCTCCAATATACTTAACAACATTGCCTTTATCGGTTTTTTCTAACAAATAAATATGTGGTGTTTTTGTTGCTCCATATTGCGGATAAATCTCTTGATCTTTATCCATTAAATATGGAAATGTAAACCCCTTTTCCTTTGCTCTTTGCTGCATCGACTTCATATTATCTCCAGGTTTAACATCTATGTTATTTGGCATTATAGCAATAACTGGAAAGCCTTTTGATGCATATTTTTTATTTAAAGCTTCAATTCTATCTTCATAAGCAACAGCATAAGGACAAGTATTACACGTAAATGTTACTATAAAACCTTTAGCATCCTTGTAATCCGATAAGGACACCATTTTTCCATCTATATTTTCCAGGCTAAAATCTGTTGCCACATCTCCAACATTATATCCTTTGTCTTCTGTGTTAATCGTAAATGCTGACAGCGTTAAAACCAACACTAATGCCGAGAATAATTTTAAAGTTTTCATATTTCTAGTTTTTTAAAAATTGTTTAAGTTCGGTTTCTAATTCCTCTTGTGTAAAAGATTTTTCATAAAATTGCCTTTTATTACCTCTATAAATAATAGTTGCTGGTAGCGCGCCAGACCAGTTTTCATTTATAGCAGGTATCCATCTGTTTTGATCCGTGTCATTTAACGCAACTACTCTAGATTTTAATTTATGTTTCTCTATATAAGGTTTTAAGGCTGTGTCATATTTTTTCGGAAAATCTAAGCTTACCAAAAGTACCTCAACATTGTCATCATCATATTTTTCGTTTATAGCCTCAAAATATGGCAATTCCTTTATGCATGGTCCGCACCAAGTAGCCCAAAAATTAACAACATGAACTTTATCGTCATTCTGATTGATTAACGGTTCTAAACCATCATAATCATAAACTTCTAATTTTTCATCCTGGACTGGTAAAACAAAAATTAAAAGTATTAATAAGAAATGTTTCATGCTATAAAGTTATTAATCAAATGACCCAACATTTAATAATTAACAAAAAATTAATTAAATGTTTGACTTTACGAATTTTCATTTCTATATTTGACCATATTATGAAAATAAATACAAATCATACTTGGTGGTGGAATTTCTCAAACGTTAGTTAGTGAAACCATCCTTGTTATGTAATTATATAGAAAAAAGGCTTGTCATTCACGACAAGCCTTTTTTAATTTAAAAACTTATGAAAACATTTAGTTTATATACACATTATAAAAAAATCTTAGCAGACACTATTACACCTGTTAGCATTTATCTTAAGATTAGAGATAAATTCCCGAATAGCATTCTTTTAGAAAGTAGTGATTACCATGCCAATGATAATAGCTTCTCTTATATCTGTTGCAATCCCATTGCTTCTATAAAAGTTGAAGGCGATACCATTTACCAAACTTATCCCGATGGTAGTTCTAAATCTAATTTTGTAGATACAGTTGGTGTTGTTGAAGAAATACACAAATTCACACAACGTTTTAAAGTGGATACAAAAGAAGAATTTAAATTCATCAACAACGGTATTTTTGGGTATACATCCTACGATGCTGTTAAATATTTTGAAGATATAGAAATTTCAAAAAAAGAAAATTCGGTTGCTATTCCTGAAGTATATTATGCCGTTTATCAAAATATAATTGCGATTAATCATCATAAAAACGAAGCCTATATTTTTGCGCATTGCTTTGATACTGAAAATAACATTGATGATATATTACAGTTAATTCAAACCAGACAATATGCCTCTTACGATTTTGATACCAATGGCGATATTGATTCTAATCTTACAGACGATGAATATAAAGAACATGTAGAATTAGCAAAAAAACATTGTGGACGAGGCGATGTTTTTCAATTGGTATTATCTAAACAGTTTTCACAAAAATTTAGTGGAGACGAGTTTAATGTTTACCGAGCATTAAGAAGTATTAATCCGTCGCCATATTTATTTTATTTCGATTATGGCAACTTTAAAATCTTTGGCAGTTCTCCAGAAGCACAATTAGTAGTTAGCGAAGGAAAAGCCGAAATTCACCCAATTGCAGGTACTTTTAAGCGAAGCGGAAACGACCTTAAAGATGCAGAGCTTGCCGAGGAATTAATAAAAGACGACAAAGAAAACAGCGAGCATGTAATGTTAGTTGATTTAGCACGAAACGACTTAAGTAGAAACGGAAGCAATGTCACTGTAGAAAATTATAGAGAAGTACAGTTTTTCTCTCATGTGATACATTTAGTGAGTAAAGTAACCGGAACCATTCATAAAAACACAGATACGATGCAAGTGGTAGCAGATACATTTCCTGCAGGTACATTGAGTGGCGCACCAAAACATAAAGCCATGCAACTTATAGAGAAATATGAAAAAACTAGTAGAGGTTATTATGGAGGAGCTATAGGTTTTATGGATTTCAGCGGAAACTTTAACCATGCTATAATGATTAGAACATTTTTAAGTCAGAATCACAAATTATTCTGGCAAGCAGGCGCAGGATTAGTAGCAAAATCTAATGCCGAAAGTGAATTGCAAGAAGTATATAATAAGCTTGGTGCATTGACAAATGCGATTGAGTTAGCGAAGGATATTTAGCAGTAAGCAAAAAAGAAAATAGTTTAATTAATAGATACCTGCTTTAGCAGGCATTGAGATGAAAAAAGTATTAGTAATAGACAACTACGACAGTTTTACATACAATTTGGTCCATTATTTAGAAGACTTAAATTGTGAAGTTATTGTAAAACGAAACGATAAATTGACACTAGATGAAGTTGATGCTTTTGATAAAATTGTATTATCACCAGGACCAGGAATTCCTGATGAAGCAGGTTTATTAAAACAAATCATAGCCACCTACGCACCAACAAAAAGTATTTTAGGTGTGTGTTTAGGACAACAAGCCATTGGCGAAGTCTTTGGTGGTTCATTAGAAAATTTAGAAGATGTGTATCATGGTGTTTCAACCACGATTTCACTTTCGGTAGATGACGAACCATTATTTAAAGGATTAGGTAAAACATTTGAAGTTGGTAGATATCACTCTTGGGTTGTAAACGCTAATTTACCCGAAAGCTTAGAGGCCACGTCATTTGATGAAAACGGACAAATAATGTCATTAAGGCATAAAGTTTACGATGTAAAAGGTGTTCAATATCATCCAGAATCTGTGTTAACACCAGATGGAAAAAAGATTTTAGAGAATTGGGTTAATGAATAGTTAGCAGTTAGCAGTTAGCAGTTAGCAGTTAGCAGTTAGCAGTTAGCAGTTAGCAGTTAGCAGTTAGCAGTTAGCAGTTAGC
>NZ_CANMIW010000008.1 GCF_947498005.1 uncultured Winogradskyella sp. | reverse complement strand
CTTTTTTACCGATATATCGGTATTGTAAAACCCTTACTATTTATTTAGTAAGGGTTTTTTCGTTTTTTTTAATCTGAAAATTTTAATACCTTCATTTACTTATTTTAAGATTTTACTTAATGATAAATAGAGAATTAGATTTAGCGTGGGATTTTTTAACTAAAACCGATAGGAATATCTTTTTGACTGGTAAAGCCGGAACGGGTAAGACTACGTTTCTACATAAATTAAAATCACATATTAATAAAAGAATGGTAGTAGTTGCACCTACTGGTGTTGCGGCAATCAACGCTAATGGTGTTACAATACATTCTTTTTTTCAAATGCCATTCGGACCAATATTACCCGAAGATAATTTAGCTACAGCATCTGGATTCAATAGAAAATTTAGTAAGACTAAGATTGATATTATAAAGTCTCTTGATTTATTGGTTATAGATGAAATAAGTATGGTAAGAGCGGATTTGCTCGATAGTATAGATAAAACCCTGAGACGCTTTAAAGATAAGAGTAAAGTATTTGGTGGTGTTCAGTTATTAATGATTGGTGATCTTCAGCAACTTTCCCCAGTAATAAAGGAAAATGAATGGAGGATTCTTCAACCTTTTTATAGTAACATATATTTCTTCAGTAGTATAGCATATCAAAATTGCAATCCTTTAATTATAGAATTAAAGCATATATATAGACAAGATAACCCTTTATTTATTAATATTTTAAATGAAATTAGAAATAATGCACTAACTGTTCAATCCGCTAAAGAATTAAATAAACGGTTTATTCCCGATTTTGAACCTCATAAAAACGATGGATATATTTCTCTGACAACACATAATAGTAAGGCAAGACAAACAAATATATTAGAATTGGATAAGTTAAGTGGGCGAGAATTTATTTATAAAGCAAATGTTCAAGGTAATTTTCCAGAGCATTCTTATCCTAACAAATCTGAATTAGTATTAAAAGTAGGAGCACAGGTAATGTTTATTAAGAATGATAGTTCAACTGATAAACGTTATTTCAATGGGAAAATTGGTAAGGTTATTTTATTAGAAAAGGATGAAGTAATAGTTAAATGTCCTGATGATGATTTTAATATTATCACTAAACTAGAAACATGGGAAAATATCAAATACAATGTAGATTCTGAAACAAAGGCAATTTCCGAAGATAAGATTGGCAGTTATTCGCAAATTCCATTACGCTTGGCATGGTCAATAACTATACATAAGAGTCAAGGATTAACATTTGATAAAGCGATAATTGATGCAGAAGGTGCATTTGCACATGGTCAGACTTATGTTGCTTTAAGTCGTTGTAAATCGTTGGAGGGATTAGTCCTTAAAAGTAAGATTGATGCTACTCAAATAATTAGTGATCAAAATGTCATTTCTTTTAATAAGGATTCTGAAGCAAACCAGCCTGATGTAACAACTTTAAAAGAATCTGAACATCAATATCAATTAAAATTAATTTCTGAGGTGTTTAATTTTTATGAATTTCTATACCCAATAAATCGATTATTAGACATTTATTACAAAAATCGAGGAAGTATTGAAGGGACTATAGAAGAACCTCTTTTAACTATTAAAACTTGCATCGCTAATTTACTTAAGATTGCCAATAGCTTCAAGATTCAATTAAAAACTTTAATTGAGCCTGAAGAAGAACCTGAATTAAATTTAGTATTACAAAATCGTTTTAATAAAGCATTAAACTACTTTAAGGAACAAACTAATTCTGTCATTGAATTACCTCTTAAAAGTGTAAATTATTCTACAGATAACAAAACTATTGATAAGGATATAATTAAACACTTAGATACTTTAGATCAATTGGTAGAAACAAAAATTTTGTTTTTTATGGGACTATCAAATGGTTTTGAAACTGAAAAGTTTTTATCATTAAGGGCAAAATCTGTCTTTTTAGGAAAAGAGAAACTAAAGAAGAAACGCAAAATGGTAATCGATGGCACATCAAATATAGAATTGTTTGAACTCCTTAGGGAATTAAGAAATCAAATTGCAACGCGTGAGGATTTAGTTCACTTTCAAGTTTTTACTCAAAAGTCTTTGTATGCAATGTGTGAATTACTTCCTGTTAATGAACAAGAGTTGTCACAGATTCATGGTATGGGTAAAACCAGAATTTCTAAATACGGTAAAGAAATTCTAAAAGTGATTATTAGCTACTGCGATGAAAATGATATTGAAACTAAAAATCAAGAGTTGGTTTTTAAAGAAGAAAAACCCAAAAAACAGAAAGGTGATACCAAAAAAGTATCTTTAGATTTGTTTAAATCAGGTAAGTCTATTGATCAAATTGCGCTAGAGCGAGAGTTAAACACTAATACAGTTTTTGGGCATTTAGCAAATTTCATAACATCTGGAGAAGTTAACATTACGGACTTAATGTCTAAAGCTCATTATTCAGAATTAATGTCATCTATTCCTAGTAAAACCTTCGAGAATCTTTCAGACTTAAAGCATCAACTAGATGATAAATTTTCTTATGGAGAATTACGTATAGTATTAGATGAATTATCAAAAAACTAAAAAAGACTTCAAATTTAAATTGAAGTCTTTTTTTTTGCAATAATAATTACTTATCGATACTAGCCTTTTATAAGACTTCTTGATATAACAATTTTTTGTATCTCTGAAGTTCCTTCATAGATTTGCGTTATTTTGGCGTCGCGCATTAAACGTTCAACATGGTATTCTTTAACAAAACCATTTCCTCCATGAATCTGTACTGCCTCTACAGTTTGTTCCATGGCAACCTTACTTGCGTATAGTTTTGCCATAGCGCTAGACATGTCATAATTATTTCCTTGATCTTTATCCCAAGCAGCCTTCATTACTAACATTCTTGCAGCTTCAATTTCTGTATGCATATCTGCTAACTTAAAAGCAATGGCTTGATGATTACAAATTTCAGTGCCAAAGGCTTTTCGTTCTTTTGAGTATTTTAAAGCTAACTCATAAGCACCTGCAGCTATACCTAAAGCTTGAGCAGCTATACCTATTCGTCCTCCAGAAAGTGTCTTCATAGCAAATAAAAACCCTGAGCCATCTTCGCCAATTCTATTTTCTTTAGGCACTTTTACATCATTAAATTGCAACGTATGAGTATCACTTCCCCTAATTCCTAATTTATCTTCTTTAGGGCCAATATCAAATCCTGGAGTCCCTTTTTCAACTATAAAAGCATTAATCCCATGCGAACCTTTATGCTTGTCAGTTTGCGCTATTACTAAATAAAATTCAGCGCGACCTCCATTTGTAATCCAGTTTTTGGTCCCGTTTATTATATAATGATCGCCTTTATCAATTGCAGTTGTTCTTTGTGAAGTAGCATCACTTCCTGCTTCTGGTTCACTTAAACAAAATGCACCAATACTTTCTCCTGTTGCAAGCTTCGTTAAATACTTTTGTTTTTGTTCTTCATTACCAAAAGCCTCTAAACCATAACAAACCAAAGAATTATTTACAGAGACCATTACAGAAGCTGAAGCATCAATCTTAGATAATTCTTCCATAATAAGTACATAAGAAATGGCATCCATTCCGCTCCCTCCATACTTAGGATCTACCATAATTCCCATAAAGCCTAGTTCTCCCATTTTTCGAACTAAGGAATCAGGGAACTTTTGAGCATTATCTCGTTTTATAACACCTGGAAGTAATTCGGTTTGTGCAAAATCTCTGGCAGCATCACGAATCATTAAATGCTCTTCTGTTAAACTAAAGTCCATAAACTATTTTAATTATTGATTTAATAAAAAATTCATGCAAAGATAATTTTTTCTTATCGTATTTTCAATAAGTAATACTATTTTTACTAATATGATAAAATCTAATTATAAAATTCTCGCCTTAATGTCTGGCACTTCATTAGATGGTATTGACATTATTGCTGTTCAATTTAAATTTAATAAATTTTGGAGTTTTAATATCAGCCATGTTGTAACCGTTAAGTATAATAGTGTTTGGAAAAAAACACTAAGCAATCTTGTGACTATGAATATGGCACAATTACAGAAAATTGATTTAAAATATTCTGAATATTTAGCACATGTAATTTCAGATTTTATAGAACAAAATAAGATTAAGGATATTGATTTTATTGCCTCTCACGGCCATACTGCACTCCATCAACCTGAAAATAAATTGACCCTTCAAATAGGGAATAATCAAATATTAGCAGATAGAATAAACCATGAAGTGATTTGTGATTTTAGAATTCAAGATGTAGAATTGGGAGGTCAAGGAGCTCCATTGGTGCCTATTGGAGATAGATTGTTGTTTAATGATTATCAGTTCTGCCTTAATTTGGGAGGTTTTGCTAATGTTTCGTACGAAGACGATAATGAAAGAATTGCATTTGATATTTGCCCAGTTAATATTGTTTTAAACCATTATGTTGGGCAATTAGATTTAGAATATGATGATAAAGGAAATTTAGCTTCATCAGGAAAAATACACAAAAACTTATTGTCTCAACTTAATCAACTTCAATTCTATTCAGAAAAACATCCTAAATCTTTAGGGCTAGAATGGGTTCATGAAAATATAATTCCATTGATCGATTCTTTCAAACTTCAACTTAATGATGTTTTAAGAACGTTTGTTGAGCATATTGCTTTTCAAATTTCAAAAATTTTAAATCTAGAAAATTCAAAAGCTTTAGTCACAGGAGGTGGTGTTTATAATGATTTTTTAATGCTCAGAATAAAACATCATTCAAAATCAAACATTATAATACCTGATAATGAAATTGTAGAATTTAAAGAAGCATTGATTTTCGGTCTATTAGGCGTTCTAAAAGACAGAAACGAAGTCAATTGTTTAAGCAGTGTCACTGGTGCAAGTCACGACCATTCTTCTGGAAAAATTTTAATACCTAAAAATCAATTTTAATTAACATTAAGAGTTGATAGTTTTTTATATTTGTTACACGAAATTAAACTCAAAAAATTGATCAAAGAACTTCTTCATACCTACGAAAATAAAAGTCCCGAAATTGTATTCCATTGGAATGATCCTGAAACAGATGCTGAAGGCTGGACAGTAATTAATTCTCTTAGAGGAGGTGCAGCTGGTGGTGGAACTAGAATGCGTAAAGGGTTAGATAAAAATGAAGTTTTATCACTTGCCAAAACAATGGAGGTTAAATTTACGGTCTCTGGACCTTCAATAGGAGGTGCTAAATCTGGAATTAACTTTGATCCGCACGATCCAAGAAAAACTGGAGTTTTGGAGCGTTGGTATGCTGCTGTATCGCCTTTACTTAAAAGTTATTATGGTACAGGAGGAGATTTAAATGTAGACGAAATACATGAAGTAATTCCAATCACTGAAGAAAGTGGTGTTTGGCATCCGCAAGAAGGTGTGTTTGAAGGACATTTTAAGCCTACAATTGCAGATAAAATTAATAGAATTGGGCAATTAAGACAAGGTGTAATTAAAGTTATTGAAAACCCAGATTATTCACCAGATGTCAGTAGAAAATATACTGTTGCAGATATGATTACTGGATATGGTGTCGCGATTGCAGCCAAGCATTTTTACGATATTAACGAAAATTCTATTAAAGGAAAACGTGTTGTGGTGCAAGGGTTTGGTAATGTTGGTGCTGCTGCAGCTTTCTATTTTGCACAAATGGGAGCTAAAGTTGTGGGTATCATTGATAGAGTTGGTGGTCTAATAAATGAAAATGGTTTTTCTTTTAAAGAGATAACTGATCTTTACCTTAATAAAAACGGAAATACACTTGTAGCAGATAATTTAATTCCTTTTGAGGAAATAAATCAGAGAATTTGGTCATTACAAACCGAAATATTTGCACCATGTGCGGCATCTAGATTAGTTACTCAAGGCCAAATAGATCAAATGATAGCAACAGGTTTAGAAGTGATATCTTGTGGTGCTAATGTACCTTTTGCAGACAAAGAAATTTTCTTCGGCTCTATCATGGAACACACAGATCAAAAAGTGAGTTTAATCCCAGATTTTATTTCAAATTGTGGAATGGCAAGAGTTTTTGCTTACTTTATGGAAAGAAAAGTGCTAATGACTGATGAAGCCATTTTTAATGATACATCTAAAGTGATAAGAAAAGCATTAATAGAAGTAAATAAAAATAACCCAACAAAAATAGGCATTAGCGAAACTGCTTTCGAAATTGCCCTTAGACAACTAATATAATAAACTATGGAAACAGTAATAATTCTTGTATTTGTATTTGGCTACTTGGCCATTACTTTAGAGCATAATATTAAAATAGATAAGTTAATTCCGGCTCTTGTAATGATGGCTATAAGTTGGGCATTGATATCTTTAGGTATTGATGGTTTTACACAATGGTTTGATTCTGCTCAGCATAATTTAATGGATAATTTTGGGTTGCTTCCGCATGAAGAAAAAATGCATTTAATGGAAGAAACCTTATTACATCATTTAGGTAAAACTGCCGAAATTCTCGTGTTTCTATTAGGAGCTATGACAATTGTTGAAATTATAGATTATTTTGATGGTTTTTCTACAATAAAAAATGCAGTCAACTTTAATAGTCGAAAGAAGTTATTATGGATGTTTGCCATATTAGCATTTATACTTTCTGCAATTATTGATAATCTTACAGCTACAATAGTTTTAATTTCAATTTTACAGAAAATTGTAAAAGAAAGAGATGTAAGAATTTGGTATGCAGGTTTAATTATTATTGCTGCAAATGCAGGTGGAGCATGGTCACCAATTGGAGATGTAACAACTACAATGCTTTGGATTGGTAATAAGGTATCAACAGGTAAATTATTTGCTTACCTATTTATTCCTTCATTATTGTGTATGGTAGTGCCAACCTTTATCGCTTCATTCTTAAAACCTTTTAAAGGAACATTAGAGTTACAAGAGTCAGATGGTAAACCAAAGAATAAATTTAGTTCTACAATGTTATTTTTAGGATTAGGAGCAATTATTTTTGTGCCAATATTTAAAGTTGTAACACATTTACCTCCTTATGTTGGTATGATGCTTTCATTAGGTGTGGTTGCTATTTTTGCAGAAGTTTACAGTAATTCTAAATTCGCGATATCAGAAGTTGGTTCAGATGAGCATGCAGCGCATGCAAGTCATAGTCCTGTTCACCATTCTTTATCAAAAATTGAATTACCAAGCATCTTATTCTTTTTAGGAATTTTAATGGCTGTAGCTGCTTTAGAATCTTTAGGAATATTATTTGGTTTTGCAGGTTCTTTACAAGAAACAATGCCAATGTTAGGAACAGAGTTTCATCATGAAGGTGTTTCCGATTTAGTAGTACTATTACTAGGTGTTGGTTCAGCTGTAATCGATAACGTACCATTAGTAGCTGCAAGTTTAGGTATGTTCTCTGAGCCATTAGATAATGAGTTATGGCACTTTATAGCGTATTCTGCTGGTACAGGTGGAAGTATGTTAATCATTGGTTCTGCGGCAGGTGTTGTAGCAATGGGAATGGAGAAAATCGATTTTTTCTGGTATCTTAAAAAGATCTCTTGGTTGGCATTTGTTGGTTTTATAGCTGGTGCTGCTGCTTTTATGGTAACAAGAGCCATTTTTTAATATTGAAATAATACAATTATACTTAAGTTAAAAACTTAACGTTATTAAAAGAAGAACTTAAAAAAAATAAACATATTAGTATGATATCATTAAGTGCTATTCAAGATGAAGTTGCTGTTTTGGCTGATGGAGAATCAGGCGAATCAGTTGAAAAAACATTATCTATAATTGAGTTGATTACCAGTGGAGGAACATCAGGAATAGTTATTATTCTCATTTTATTTCTACTATTAATATTAGCGATATACATTTATTTTGAACGAATTTTTGCTATTAAAGCTGCGTCTAAGGTAGATTCAAACTTTATGAATCAGATTAAAGATCATGTGAGTAATGGAAAAATAGATTCAGCACAAATGTTGTGTGCGCAACAAAACTCACCAGTTTCAAGATTGATAAATAAAGGTATTACAAGAATTGGGAAACCTTTAGATGATATTAATACAGCGATTGAAAATGCAGGTCGATTAGAAATTTATAATCTAGAGAAGAACGTTAATGTATTAGCAACCATTTCTGGTGTAGCACCAATGATTGGGTTTTTAGGAACAGTTGTGGGTATGATTATTTCTATTTTTGAATTAGCTAACGCTGGTGGAACGATTCAAATGGATGTTTTAGCAAGTGGTTTATATACAGCGATGACAACAACCGTTGGTGGATTAATTGTTGGTATAGTTGCTTACGTAGCATTTAACCATGTCGTGGGTAAAACTAATAAGGTTGTTTACCAGATGGAAGCAAATTCAATTGAATTTTTAGATCACTTAAACGAACCAATCTAATTTTATGAATATTAGAGGACGAAATAAAATAACACCAGAGTTCAATTTCGCGTCAATGACAGACATTGTATTCTTGTTATTGATATTTTTTATGATAGCATCGACATTGGTAAGTACTAATGCTATTGATATTGTATTACCAAAGGCGAGTGGTAAAACTGAAAACAAGAAATCTACAGCTGTAAGTATCAAGAAAGATTTGACTTATTATATAGATCAAAAAAGAGTGAGCGAAGCTATTTTAGAAAGGCGGTTATTAGATATTCTGTCTAATCAAGATGCGCCTACCATTGTTTTAAGAGCAGAAAAATCTGTTCCTGTAGAGAATGTTGTAAAAGTGATGGATATCGCTAACCGAAATAAATTTAAAGTGATATTGGCTGTTCAACCAAATTAAACGGCATCATTTTTGAAAGTTTGATATTATCAAACAATAACCTTCTTGGTTTATATAACCTAGTAGGTCTATTAAATAAACTACAAAGTGAAATATTTAGAGACTAAACACGAACGTAATTCAGCAAGAATCACAGTACTTATTACTTTGATTTTACTTTTGTTATTGTTTGTTGTTGGTCCTCAGTATATGGATCCACCTGAAGAATATGGTGTTGCTGTTAACTTTGGAACAACTGATTTTGGTAGTGGAAATAAACCGCTAAGTGAGCCAAGAAAGGCAGTTGAAGATAAAGTTGTAGAGGAAGAAGTAGTAGAAGAGTCTGTGCCAGAAGAAACACAAGTTACGCCAACCGAAGCCTCAACTAAAGCTGAAGAGGTTATGACACAAGAAAATGCTGAAGCTATTGCTATAAAAAAGCAAAAAGAAGCAGAGGCAAAAGCGAAAGCAGAGGCAGAAGCTAAAATAAAAGCAGAAGCAGAACGTGTGGAACGCGAAAAAAGAGAAGCTGAAGAAAAGAAACGTAAAGAGGAAGCAGAGAAAAAGCGTAAACTAGATAATCTTATAGGAGGCGTAAAAAATGCCGAGGGTAATACTGATGGAGGTGAAGGACCAGATAGTCAAGGTGGAAATAAAGGCCAGTTAGATGGCGATCCTTATGCGCCAAGTTATTTTGGAGGTTCAGGACCAGGAAAAGGTGGCGTTGGTTATGGCTTAGGTGGTAGAGGTAGACCATCAAAACAAATTTACAAACAAGATTGTAATGAATATGGATTAGTGGTAGTTAAGATAGAGGTCAATAGACAAGGTAAAGTAATAAAAGCAGAGCCAGGTATTAAAGGTTCTACTAATACACATCCATGTTTACTTGCACCAGCAAAGAAAATAGCAATGTCACATAAATGGCCATCTGATGCAGATGCACCAACAACTCAAGTTGGCTTTGTAAGTATTAATTTTGATGTAGGTCAATAAGCTATGAACTATCAACATACTGTAAATTGGATGTTTCAACAGCTTCCAATGTATCAGAATAAAGGAAACTCAGCCTTTAAAAAAGACTTATCTAACACGCTTAAATTAGCAAAACACTTAAATCATCCTGAAGCTTTATTTAGGTCCATACATGTAGGAGGTACTAATGGTAAAGGATCTACAAGTCATATGTTGGCTTCTGTTTTACAAGAAGCAGGTTATAAAGTTGGCTTATACACATCACCACATTTAAAGGATTTTAGAGAACGCATTCGTATAAATGGTAAAGTTATTAGTAAACTGGCTGTAATTAACTTTATAAAGCAGAATCGCCCTTTTATTGAAATAAATCAGTTGTCTTTTTTTGAAATGACTGTCGGTATGGCGTTTGATTATTTTGCTAAGCAAAAAGTAGATATTGCTGTTATTGAGGTAGGTTTAGGTGGTCGTTTAGATTCAACTAATATTATTACTCCAGAATTATCGGTTATTACCAATATTGGTATTGATCACACGCAGTTTTTAGGAAATACGCTCACTGAAATAGCAGGAGAGAAGGCAGGAATTATTAAAAACAAGATTCCAATAGTTATTGGAGAAACACATTCCGAAACCAAAACTGTATTTATAAGTAAAGCAAAAGAGACACAATCTGATATTTATTTCGCAGACCAAAACATAAAGAGAGTTTTAGAGAGTGACTTAAAAGGATCATATCAAATTCACAACATAAAGACCGTTTTACAATCCGTTGAAGTTCTAAAGACTAAAGGCCTTAAGATTTCTGATAGCAATTTAAAAACTGGACTTAGAAAGGTTGTAAAAAACACAGGATTACAAGGTAGATGGCAAGTTCTAAATAACAATCCTATGATTATTTGTGATACAGCTCATAATAAGGAAGGTTTAAAGTATGTATTAAATCAAATTGAAAATACAGATTATAATCAACTTCATATTGTTTTTGGTGTGGTTAACGATAAGGATTTGGGTACTATTGTCCCTTTGCTTCCTTCTTCAGCCATATATTATTTCTGCAAACCAAATGTTCAACGTGGTTTGGATGCTGAATTATTAAGACTCGAATTTGCAAAATATCAATTATTAGGGGATTCATTTCATAGCGTTTCGGAAGCTTTATCTATGGCAAAATCTAATGCTAAAAGAGAAGATTTAATTTATGTTGGAGGCAGTACATTCGTAGTGGCTGAAGTTCTTTAGTTAACATATTTATTATAATATGCTCTGTATAAATTGTCGATACTCAATTTGTTAAGTGTAATATTTTCAGTTGCTTCGATATTTTTTCGGGAAATCAACCTTCTTTTAAACTTGTTAATTGAGTCTATTGCGGTTATATTAATTGTAGAAATCGGAGCACTTTCAATTTTACCTACTTTATAAATGTCAGAAATTACCATATTCTGTGTAAAATTCGAAAATTTAGAGGATACAAAGTTGCTGCCACTATAAAAAAGTAATGAATCTAAAGGATTCAGTGCGATAAATCGTGTTTTGTCTTTTGGAATGTAAATAGATTCATCTTGGCCTTCAATCATTTTAAAAACTATTAAATCAAATCCTGTTCCATTAGCTATTTGTACATTTATATTTTCAGAGGCCATTGTGTCGTTAGTCATAGGCTTGAATGTTTTAGGGAAAGGATTAGAAAATGGTTGAATTTCTGTGGCACCAACTGAAATATTATTTGAACGCCCTTTTTTAGTTATTCTTTTTAGAGAATAATAAAATCGAATGCGATTATCGTACGTAGTTCTCTTCTTTTTTTTACTGTTCAATTCTGTTTGAGATGTATTTTGTTCTTCCTGATAACTTTGTCCACGTTTAAAAGTAATGGCAAAAAGTAAAACAATTACAGTAGTTATTCCCAAAACCAAATAGATACCATATTGTTGATATATAGGTTTATTTGACTTTTTTTCTTTTATAGAAGAATTTTTATAGGCATAATCCTTTGCGTTTTCAGCATTGTTATCGATGAATAACTTTGTAGCTACATCGTCAATCTGACTTTTTTGAAAAGCGACTTGAGCTTGAGAAACAAATCTAAATATAGGATCGTCTGCATCTACATCAAATTGCGTTACGATTGCAATTATATTGTCGTAGAGTTTAATGAGTTCAACCTTTAAATGTGGTTCATACAAGTTGAGTGTCTCGTAAAAACGATAATTTTTAATATATTTTATATTCTCATCTAAATTATTTAATGAATTTTGATCTAAATAATTTATAGCATTATTAACTTTTCTCTTAAGTATGCTAATAACATCTTTTTCACAATTGCTAGAAAATATATCGGTTTGATTAAGAATATATAGTAAAAGTTTTAATTCATTTTTTTCAATTAATTGGTTTATAAGATTGGGAAGGATAGGTCGTAGATATGGTTCAATGAAAAATTTAAAACCACCCAAATAGTTTAAGTATTCTATATTAAGCTCGATTTGAGATAATTCGAGCTTATCAAATTTTTCGAAGAGCATATGTTTTAACCAAGGGTTTTTTTCTACGGTTACATGATATGATCTAAGTGTATCGTCTTCTAGCCCGTTAATTATTACTTTTTTATATTTTTTGTCTTGCTTGCTTAGCTTGTCAATAATTTCTTTTAGTTTATATGGAGATAAACTAATGAGTTCTTCAATATTCAGGCTGAATTCGTCTATATAAGAGTAATATTTCAATAGATTTTTGTTTGAGACCTAATATATTAAAATCGTATAAATTTGTTTATTAAGAAATGCTATTTATGGTCAAAACAATGGAAGAAATTGATCAATAAAAAATAAAATAAAAAATTTTTAAAAAATGTTTTGAGATATTAAAAACTAGAGTATCTTTGCAGTCCTTAATAATAAGGGCGACTAGCTCAGTTGGTTCAGAGCACTTGGTTTACACCCAAGGGGTCAGGGGTTCGAATCCCTTGTCGCCCACTTAATAAGAATCCCGATTTACATTTGTAGATCGGGATTTTTTGCTTTTACGATTGTATTTGTTAGGGGTTAAAATCCTGATTATTATATTATAACTGCAAGAAAAATTTTAAATTAGTACTAAAACAAATTTAATGTATTCAAGACAAATATTTACGCTGTTGATATTAGTAGCGTGTTCTACTTTGGTAGCTCAAGTAAAAGAGATAGATGTCATTGGTACGTTGGTTGAAGAAGCAACGATGCAACCTATTCCATATGCAACTATTGCGCTTTATAAAAATAATTCTAAAGCCATTATTACGGGTACAACAACTAATGATAAAGGGGAGTTTCAAATATATACATCGGTAGCTGATTTTTACATCGAAGTAAGTTTTATGGGTTATAAAACTAAAACGATTACTGATTTTACTATTACCAATTCAAAAATTGACTTAGGTAAAATTAAACTCTCTGAAGATAATGAAATTCTAGATGAAGTCGTAGTTAGGGCTGAAGTGTCTAAAACTGTATTTAAACTAGATAAACGGGTTTTTAATATTGGTAAGGATATAAGTAGTACAGGTGCAAGTGCATTAGAAGTACTTAACAATGTACCATCCGTTGCAGTTAACATAGAAGGAGAAATTAGCCTAAGAGGAAGCTCTGGTGTTCAGATTTTAATCAATGGAAAACCTTCTGTTTTAGCTGACGAATCTAGTAACGCATTAGGTACAATTACTGCAGATATGATAGAAAGTATTGAGGTTATAACTAACCCTTCCGCTAAGTATGAAGCTTCAGGGACAGCAGGTATTTTAAATATTATTCTCAAGAAAGAAGAAAAAAGGGGATGGAATGGTTCTATATCATTAAATACAGGTACACCAGATAATCATAGTATTGGTATAAGTCTTAATCGTAGAACTGAGAAATTCAATTTGTTTACTCAAATAGGAGCTGGTTATCGCTCTTTGCCAAGAGAGAGTGAAGCCATTAATAGAAATTTAGTCGATGATGAAATCATTTACAGCGACGGAATAGCCTATAGAGATGAAACATTTTATAATATCACTTTAGGAACAGATTATCATATAAATGATCTTAATGTATTAACCTTATCAGGGAATTTTGCTTACGAAATAGAAGACCAACCTTCGGAAACTAAGTTTAGGTTTTATGATTCAAATAACATACTAACTTCAAGTTGGTTAAGGCGTGAAACTACAGAAGCGACTAACCCTAAATATCAATATGAGTTTAATTATAAAAAGCAATTCAAAAATAATGAAGACCATTCTTTATTATTAAGTGCTTTAGGAAGATTCTTCGGGAAAGACCAATCATCTCAATTTGAAAATAGAACTATTTCTGGAACTGATGCCAATAGTGATCAGCAAACAGATACTGATTTTCAACAAGCAGACTATACTTTTAAAGTAGATTATACAAATCCGTTATCTGATACATATACTATTGAAGCTGGTGCGCAATACGTAATTAATGATGTAGGGAACAACTATGAAGTAAGAGATTTAGAAGGAGGTTCATATGTTGTGAACGAGGACTTAACTAATAATTTTGAATACAATCAAAAGGTATTAGGTATTTACTTTACAGGTGCTTATGAATTAGAAAAATGGGGAATAAAAGCTGGCTTAAGGTTAGAAAATACAGATTTAGAAACGCTTTTAACCAATACGGATGAATCTAATTATCAGAATTTCACGGATTATTTTCCATCCATACATGCGTCGTATAAACTTAGTGATATTGTTTCGTTTCAATTAGGATTTTCTAGACGTATTTTTAGACCAAGGTTATGGGATTTAAATCCATTTTTTAATATCAGAAACAACTTTAATATTAGGATTGGAAATCCTGATTTACTGCCAGAATTTACAGATTCTTATGAGTTAACGAGTATTTATAAAATAGGTAAAGCCTCGTTTAGTTCTAGTGTATATTATAAATATACTACAGATGTTATTGAGCGCGTATCTACTTTTGAAGATAATGTAACAACTACAATACCAGAAAACATTGGTACTAATGGTTCTGTAGGTTTTGAAACTAATGGTAAATACAGTCCTAGTAAATGGTTAACATTAACAGGAGATTTTAATTATAATTATTTTGATCGTAACGGCACTTTCGAAACACAATCTTTCGATTTTTCTGGTCGTCAATGGTCATCTAGGCTAGGGGCAAAAATAGGATTACCAGCAGATATAGATTTAGAATTAACCGGAAGATATCAGTCGGGTTATAAGACAATTCAAGGAGAAGTAACAGGTTTCGCTTTTTTAGATTTAGGAATCCGAAAAAAAATTTTTAAAGGAAAAGCTGTGGTTAACTTAGGAGTTAGAGATTTATTTGAATCAAGAATATCTGAAAGTAACGTCTATCAATCAACTTTTGAAACTTATAGTTTTGATCAACGTGGTCGATTTGTTACCTTAGGATTAAGTTATGGTTTTGGTAAAGGAGAAGCTATGACTTATTCAGGTGGTAGAATAAGATAAAATAGTTTGTGTAGAAATTGTTCTCAAAATTAAATCAAATCTAAGAGTCGCTCTAAAGCCATACCACGAGATCCTTTAATTAAAACAGTGGCATTTTGGAGTGCCAATGATGCAATCTCTGACTTTATATCTTGAAAATTTGTAAAGCGTTTGGTAGTTCTTTTAGTTTGTGTTTTTCCGAAATTTTGTCCAATTAAGAATATATTATTCTCAAAATTGTTTTCAGCAAAATCTACAATAGCTTGATGCTCCTTTTCGGCTTCAGCACCCAATTCAAACATATCACCAAGAAAAAGAAATTTATTGTCAGCCTTTAATTGTTTCATGTTTTGGAGTGCTGCTAACATACTTGTTGGGTTAGCATTATAAGCATCTAAGATTATTTTTGTACTCCCTTTTTTAATTATCTCCGATCTATTATTATCTGGTACATAGTTTTCTATACCTTGCTTAATGTTTTCAACAGAAATATTAAAATGTTGACCAATGGCAATCGCTACAGCGATGTTTGCGTAATTATAACTGCCTATAAGTTTGCTATTAATTTGTACCGATTTGTAAGTTAGTGTTACGTTAGGATTTGCGTCTACAAAAGAAACAACACAATCGTTGGCAACGTCATTACCAAAGGTTATCAATTTTTCATATTCAGCAACTTGCTCTATTTGCTTTTGGTCATCACGGTTTACAAATATGGTTTCATCATGAGATTTTATAAAATCATAAAGTTCCGCTTTGCCTTTTATAACACCTTCTATGCTGCCAAACCCTTCTAAGTGTGCTTTTCCAAAATTGGTAATTAATCCATAATTTGGTTGAGCAATATCACTTAAAAATGCAATTTCTTTTTGGTGGTTAGCACCCATTTCTACAATACCAAAGTCTAAATCTTCAGTAAATCGGAGTAATGTTAAAGGAACACCAATATGGTTGTTTAGGTTTCCTATAGTGGCTTTTATATTATATGTTGTATTAAGAACGGCATATATGAGTTCTTTAGTAGTGGTTTTTCCATTACTTCCTGTTAAAGCAATAATGGGTATGTTTATGGCTTTTCTGTGATATGAAGCTAAAGTTTGCAATGTTGTTAATACGTCTTCTACTAAAACACATTGGTCATTGATTACAGAAGTTTTATCGTCAACAACACAGTATTTAGCACCACCATTAAATGCCTTTGAGACAAATTTATTACCATCAAAATTATCGCCTTTTAAAGCGAAGTAAAAGCAATCTTGTTTAAGTTTTCTTGTATCTGTACATATGCCAGAAGTGGACTTAAATTTTAAATATATATCAGCAATTTCCATAGGCTTAAAAATAAAAAAGTCCTGATAAATTTATCAGGACTTTCTTAAATATTATTAAACGTTTCTTAGTTACGTCTTTTTCCTCCTTTTTGGCTCTTAGAACCAACTCTAGAAACTGCACATCTAAAACCAATGTAATCAGTTGCCATATCTTGTGGGAAGTAACGACGTTGAGCTGGATCAATCCAATAAGCTCTATCTCTCCATGAACCACCTTTGTAAACTCTTACATCATCATTGATTAAAGAAGTTCTACTACTAGATTTATCATATTCTCTAATTAATTTACCTTCAGCAGAATCAACTTCTACTGTATGTTTTGGAGAATTATACATCTTACGAGTGTCATTGTTCTTGCTTCCTTCTGTTTCATCAAAGCTTTCTCTGTAGTAACGAGAAGAACGTTTGTCACCATCTCTAAAGTTTCTGTTATCACTTTGGCTAAAGTTAGCTCTTAAATAAGTTTCTTCTTCATCAACAGGTACTCTTGCAATTTCTCCTGGTAAATCTCTTGCTACAATCTTACCGTTTGGTAAAGTATCGTAAACAATCTCATCAACAGTAACAATTTTCACTGTTCCATCTTCGTTAATTGCGTTTTTAGAATAAACGTTACCTCTATAATAGTTGAAATCATTAAATTCATCATCAACGATAGGTCTGTAAACATCAGCTACCCATTCTGCAACGTTACCAGCCATATCATATAAACCGTAATCGTTTGGAGAGTATGTTTTAACTTCTGCTGTAATATCAGCGCCATCATCAGACCATCCTGCAATTCCACCGTAATCACCTTTTCCTTGCTTAAAGTTAGCCATTTGATCTCCACGATTTACACGTTTTCCAGATCTTGTGTACTGACCATCCCAAGGATATTTTTTACGACCTCTATAAACATTATAGCTACGTAATTCACTCATTCCTAATGCAGCATATTCCCATTCTGCTTCAGTAGGTAGTCTATATTTTACTGGGATTAATCCAGTTTCTCTACTAGCATATACATTCACAGGGTTACCTTCAGCATCTGTTTGTTGCTTACGTTTTCCGCCTTCAAGAACTTCTGTGTTTCCACCATAAGTTTGAGAAGGTGCATTTATATAAGTGTCCGTACTAAAAGTACTTTCAGCATTTACGTCAGTAAGGTGAGCATCTCTTTTAATATAACCAGACTCTTGCAAAGCCATTTCAGCTACACGGTCTGTTCTCCAGTTTGCATATTCAACTGCTTGAATCCAACTAACACCAACTACTGGGTAGTTTGCATAACCAGGATGACGCAAATAGTTTTCAGTCATCATTTCGTTATATCCTAAACGGTTTCTCCATACTAATGTATCAGGAAGTGCTCCTTTATATATTAATGCATAGTTAGGATCTTCTGGTGGATATACGTTCTTTAAATAATCTAAATAAAACGTGTAGTTAAGATTTGTAACTTCAGTTTCATCCATGTAAAAAGATTGAACGTGTTGTTGATTTGGAGTATTATTCCAATCATGCATTGGGTCATCTTGCACTTTACCCATTGTAAAAGTTCCACCTTCTATAAAAGATGTTCCTGGAGGCGTTTCTTGCTCCTTGAATTGGGTGTTGTATTGAAAACCACCTTTTTTATCGTTAATTTTCCATCCAGTGGCACTATCTACGTTGCCATCATTAGAAGAACGATTACAGCTAACTATCGTAGCGCAAAGCGTTAATGCAATAAGTAATTTTAGGTTTGAGACATGTTTCATATCCATAGGTTTAAGTAAGCTCGTTTAATTTTAGAGTCGCAATATAGTAATTAAAGGTAAACTAACAACTTTTTTTTGCATCAAAATGCAAAAAAACGTGTATTTCATCCTTTTTTTTGAACATCACAACGGATTTTTGGCCATTTGTCGATGTATTTTACCCTTTAATAACGAGGGTGTATCTGAATTATTGTTGTATTTTTGAAATAAAAATTAAACCCTCATAATAACAGGCTTTAATTACCGTTAATTTACTGTGAAAATCCTGAATTTGTCAATTTTATGACTTTTTAAAGATTTTATCTGATACTTAATATCGTTCAAGTTAATGAAAAATTGCTATTCTATCATTTTGCTTTTATTTACAATCTTTTGTTTTGGTCAACAAAAACAATTTAATATTAATTGGGATGGGACTGAAATATTAGAAACTGCTTTGAGTAAACTTGAAGTTCCTAGTTTTGATTCTGAACATTTTAGTTTTGATGAGGACAAAGGGCTTATATTTTTTGCACAATGGCAATCTAACGGAATTACTATAGACCAAAACACAGTACAATTGTATAATATAGTTTATGAAACTATTAATAAAAGTGAATTAAAAGATTTAGACCCAACACTAATCTCTGCATCACATCATCATAAATTGTACGATACTAATGCTAGAGGACAGCGCTCTTGTTATTTTCAGATGCAACCTATTATAAAGGAAAATGGCATTTATAAAAAAGTAGTATCCTTTACTTTAATATATAGTACTCTATCTAGTCGGTTAAATAATAGTACAATGACAACTAACCAAATTACCAATTCAGTTTTAAGTACTGGTGAATGGTATCGGTTCTATATTGAAGAGTCAGGTGTTTTTAAATTAACAAAAGACTTTTTAAGTAGTTTAGGAATTAGTACTAATTCAATAGATCCAAGAACAATTAAACTTTTTGGCAATGGCGGAAGAATGTTGCCGTATGCTAATTCTGCAAATTATCCTTTTGATGTGGTTGAAAATGCTATAAAGTTTGTAGGTGAGACCGATGGCAGTTTTGATAATGGCGATTTTATCCTATTCTATGGTGAAGGGCCAAAGTCTTACAATGAAGAAAGTCAAACGAATCTAAATTTATATACAGACAAGACATATTATTACATAAATATAGGCTCTGGTGAAGGAAAACGTATTCAATCAATGCCTACAATTGCTCAAGAGCCAGATTTAGAAATAGATACTTTTCAAGATTATCAATTTTACGAAGTAGATGAATCCAATATAGCCAAAATAGGTAGACGCTGGTTTGGCGATGAATTTGATATAGAAAATCAACGAACGTATGAGTTTGATTTTCCTAATTTAGTAACAAGTGAGCCTATTGAATTTGAAGTTGCTTTTGGTTCTATTTCTGAGGTAGCTACAACAATGCAGGTAAATGTCAACGGAAGTCAAGTAGCAAATTTAGGATTAGGCACTATAACGGCAGGTTCTATATTAGCATCAGGAAATTCATATTATGGATTAGTCAATGTTGCGTCAGATGATATTGTTGTGAATCTAGATTATAACAATAGTGGAAACCCTTCATCTAACGCGTTTTTAGATTATATTAATATTGAAGCCACAAGGCAATTAAATTATGAAGGTGATCAAATGGTTTTTAAGAACAAAACTGTTGTCACTACACCTGGTATTGCACAATATAATGTCACTAATACATCAGGATTAAGTGAAATTTGGGATATTTCAGATCGATTTAATGTAGCCAATACAATTAATTCTGAGAATTCAAATAGCTTAAGTTTTAAGTCACAATCTGGTGAAGAACGAATTTATATCGCGTTTTCTTATTCAAATACCTTATCGCCATTAAAAGAAACAAGATCATCTTTGGCTAATCAAAACTTAAAAGGCACAATCTTTAATAATGCTCAAGGACAGTTTGAAGATATTGATTATATCATACTAGCACCTTCGCAATTTTTAACACAAGCAGAACGGTTGGCTCAGATAAACAGAGAGCAATATAACCTAAATGTAAAAGTTGTAGATCTACAATTAATTTATAATGAGTTTAGCACAGGTAGTCAAGATATTGCAGCGTTAAGAAATTTTGTGAAATATGTATATGATAATGCAAGTACGGAAGCAAATCGTCTAAAATATTTGTGTCTGTTTGGTGATGGGTCTTATGATTACAAAGATCGAATAAGTAACAACACCAATTTAGTGCCTTCATGGTATACCATTAATAGTTATAGTTTAATTAATTCATTTGTGTCCGATGATTTTTTTACAATGATGGATGAGAATGAAGGAAATATGGATAGTAGTGATAGAATGGATATTGCAGTGGGTAGAATTGTAGCAGAAGATGTGCAACGTGCAACCGAAATGGTAGATAAAGTAAAAGCTTATTATCAACCGCAATCTTTTGGTAATTGGAGAAATAATATTGTTCTTATTTCAGACGATGTGGATGAAGAATGGGAAAAACGACTGCAGATAGCTACAGAAGATCTAGGGATAACGTTAGAACAAGAAAAACCATTTTTAAATGTAGTAAAAATTCATTCTGACGCGTTTGAACAAGAATCTTCTTCTGCTGGAGATAGATATCCAGAAGTTAATGAAGCTATCAAAGATGCAATAGAAGTAGGTGCTTTAGTTGTGAACTATTTTGGACATGGCGGTGAAGATGGCATTGCTAAAGAACGAATCTTTGATAAGTTTGAATCTCAAGAGGTAAACAACATATGTAAATTCAATCTCTTTATTACTGTGACTTGTGAATACACAAAGTTTGATGATCCAGATAGAGATACGGCTGGTGAGTTTATGTTTTGGAACACAAACGGCGGATCTATTGCCTTAATAACAACAACTAGACAGATCATAGTTAATGTAGGTGAAGATTTCAATGCAGTACTAGATGATTACCTATATGCTTTTGGGTCTAATGAATATCCTTCCGCTGCGGAAGCAGTGCGATTAACTAAAATAGATAATAATATTGCTGGTCAATCACAAAAACGATTGGTTTACTATATAGGTGATCCTGCTATGAAATTAGGTTTTGGACAGCCGGATATTAAGTTAACCAAAGTAAATGATGTAGAAATTACTCAGAGTATAGATACTTTAAAAGCATTGAGCTATACTAAATTTGCAGGCGAAGTTGTTGATTCAAACGGAAATTTATTATCTAATTATAATGGTAAGTTAACAGCTACGGTATTTGATAAATCTATTGAACGAACAACACTAGGCAACGATGGTATAAAAGAAGATTGTGATGAAAACGATGATCCAAGTGACTGCGACTCAAATGGTCAAAAATTAGTAACGTTAGATTATACAACTTTAGGCGAAATTTTATTTAATGGACAAGCAAGTATAGTGAATGGTTTGTTTGAATTTGATTTTGTTGTGCCTAGGGATATTGGTATTCCTGTCGGAACAGGTAAAGTTAGTTTCTATGCAGAGAATACGAGTCAAACAGCAGATCAGTCTGGAGCAAATTTTGATATTAAGATTGGAGGAATCAATGAAAATGCAGCAGAAGATAATATTGGTCCTGTTATCAATCTATATATGAACGATGAAAACTTTGTTTCAGGTGGTATTACAAATGAATCGCCTAATTTTTTAGTTAAGCTTCAAGATGAAAACGGAATTAATACAGCAAGTGGTATTGGTCATGATATAACTGCTATAATAGATGGTGATGAAACTAATCCAATAGTATTAAATAATTATTATCAGGCTAATGTTGATGATTATACAAATGGTACATTAACATATCCTTTTAGAGATTTAGAAAAAGGTTTACATACCTTAACTTTAAAAGCTTGGGACGTATATAATAATTCTTCAACTTCAGAAATTCAATTTACAGTCTTTGATAAAGATGAAGAATTAGTGATTAATAATGTCTTAAATTATCCTAATCCATTTGTGAGTTACACAGAGTTTTGGTTTAATCATAATAGTTCTGATGCTTTAGATATATCAGTTCAAATATTTACTATATCTGGAAAATTAGTAAGAACGCTCAATGGACAAACAAGTGCAGATGAATGCTGTAATAGTGGTTCATCCTCTTTGTCAAGGAGCATAGTTTGGGACGGAAGAGACGATTTTGGAGACAAAATCGGAAAAGGAGTGTATGTGTATAAACTAAAAGTGAAATCTGATCGTTTAAATAAGCAAGTTGAGAAAATTCAAAAACTTGTGATTCTTTAAAATAATATATGTTTTAATGTAAAACATCGATAATTTGAAGCAAAAACATAAACTTTAAATTACTTCTTAAATAAAAAATTATATTTGCTAACGAATTAGTATAGAAACAGCATATTAATTCTTATTAAAATAACCATGAAAAAATACATCTTATCCTTTTTTGCTTTAACTATAATTAGTTCAATCTTTGGGCAAGTAGAAACAACAGAATTAAGACCTAGTATTTCAGATACTAGAGTGATTACAACAGGTTTGCCATTTATGCTAATTTCTCCAGATGCAAGATCTGCGTCATTGGGAGATATGGGAGTTGCTACATCAGTAGATGGCTTTTCTCAACAATATAATCCAGCTAAATATGCGTTTTCAGAATCAAAACAAGGAGCAAGTTTAAGTTATACGCCTTATTTAACAAGATTGGTAAATGATATCTCATTAAGTTATGTAACGTATTTTAATAGACTGAGTGATGTGAGTGCATTCTCAGCAAGTTTAAAGTATTTTTCACTTGGTGAAATTGTATTAACTCAAGATGCTACATCACCAGGAGTTGCAGTAAAACCAAATGAATTTGCAATAGATGCTGCTTATTCACTGAGGTTAAGTGAGCAATTTTCTATGGCTGTGGCTCTTCGTTATATGCATTCTGCTTTGAGACTAAATCAAACAGATCCTAATGCAAATCCAGGAAATACGTTTGGTGCAGATATTACAGGCTACTACCAAAGTGAAGAAGAAGCTTACAATGATTTTAATGGTCGCTGGAGACTTGGTTTTGCGATTCAAAATTTAGGGCCAAGATTTAAGTATGATGATGGAGGACAAGAAGTATTTCAGCCTACTAATTTAAGATTAGGAGCAGGTTTCGATTTTATTTTTGATGAATATAATAAGTTAGCAGTTACTGCTGAGGTAACAAAATATTTAGTGCCAACACCTCCAATTTATGGTGATAAAATTGTGTTTACAGATGTTAATGATGATGGTGTTTTTGATGCTAATGATGGCGATTTTCAAACAGATGAGCAAAGTGCTGCTTCAGAAGAAGGTGTGATTATAGATGGTCAAAGTACAGATGTCAGTTTCTTAAGTGGTGTTTTTCAGTCGTTTGGTGATGCACCAGGAGGATTCAGTGAAGAATTAAGAGAATTCACTTGGGCACTTGGAGCAGAATATACATATCAAGATAATTTTTCTTTTAGAGGTGGTTATTTTAATGAAGCGGATGATAAAGGTGCACGTAAGTTTTTCGCATTAGGTGCAGGTTTTAAATACACAACCATTAATGTTGATTTATCTTATTTGTTTTCAGCTTCAAAAATTCAAAGTCCATTAGAAAACACATTACGTTTTTCACTTACATTTAATTTTGGTGCAAATGAATACAACGAATATTAGTAAATTATAACTAAATTTAGATTCCAAAAAAAACTATTGTCTATAAGCAATAGTTTTTTTGGCTAAAATAAATAGTACACTTATGAAGGAAGTAAAAATAGAAACAAAGCTAGATATCTACGAGGATTTTGATGAGCTTCCTAAGTCAATTCAATCATTAATGGAATTAGCAATAGAAGCAAGAGATAATGCTTATGCGCCTTATTCTAAATTTAATGTTGGTGCAGCTATATTACTAGATAATAACGAAACCGTAATAGGTAGTAATCAAGAAAATGCTTGTTATCCTTCTGGTTTATGTGCAGAACGTACAGCCATTTATTATGCAGGTGCAAAATATCCTAAAGCCAAAATATTAAAAATGGCAATTACAGCATCTTCACAAAATCAGGTAACAGATAAGCCAATTCCACCATGTGGATCTTGTAGACAATCTATTGCTGAATATGAAATAAAACAAAACCTACCTATCGAAATTTATTTTATGGGAGTGCAAGGAAAGGTTGTTAAGTCTAGCTCATTAGCTAATTTATTACCGTTGCTTTTTGAAAATTCAGTATTATGATAGTTTTGTTACATTTTATTCAATAATCCGCTGTTTTTTTATTAGATACTACTTCTTAATTATTCTCTAAAGTGTTATTTTTGTTAAACTATTTAATGAACACTTATCAAGATAATGCAAAAAATAACTAAAGAGGTTTACCTAAAGTGGTACGAAGACATGATGTTCTGGCGAAAGTTTGAAGACAAACTTGCCGCAGTTTACATTCAACAAAAAGTGAGAGGATTTCTTCATTTGTATAATGGACAAGAAGCCGTTTTAGCAGGTGCATTGCACGCTATGGATTTAACAAAAGACAAAATGATTACGGCATATCGTAATCACGTTCAGCCTATTGGTATGGGCGTTGATCCAAAACGTGTTATGGCAGAATTATTTGGAAAAGCTACAGGAACTTCTCAAGGTCTTGGAGGCTCAATGCATATTTTCTCAAAAGAACACCGTTTTTATGGAGGTCACGGAATTGTTGGTGGTCAAATACCGTTAGGAGCAGGTATTGCTTTTGGAGATAAATACCATGATGTTGATGGTGTTACAATTTGTTGTTTTGGTGATGGAGCTGCAAGACAAGGTTCATTACATGAAACTTTTAACCTTGCTATGCTTTGGAACCTGCCAGTAGTATTTGTTTGTGAAAACAATGGATACGCTATGGGAACTTCAGTGGCACGTACAGCAAACCATACAGATGTTTGGAAACTAGGTTTAGGGTACGAAATGCCTTGTGGTCCGGTTGATGGTATGAATCCTATAAAAGTAGCCGAAGCTTTTGATGAAGCGATTACTCGTGCTAGAAAAGGTGGAGGACCAACATTCTTAGAAGTTAAAACGTATCGTTATAGAGGTCACTCAATGTCTGATGCGCAACACTATAGAACTAAAGACGAAGTTGAAGAGTATAAGAAAATTGACCCAATTACACAGGTTAAAGATATTATACTTGAGAAAAAATATGCTACAGAAGCAGACTTGAAAGAAATTGATAAGGATGTTAAAAAACGTGTGGCTGAATGTGAGAAGTTCGCAGATGAATCTCCATATCCAGATAAGAACGTAATGTACGATGTTGTATACGAACAAGAAGATTATCCATTTATAGATCACAAAATTAAGTAAGCTATGGCAGAAGTAATAAATATGCCGCGTTTAAGCGACACAATGGAAGAAGGAACTGTTGCCTCTTGGTTAAAAAATGTAGGTGATAAAATTGAAGAAGGAGATATATTAGCTGAAATCGAAACAGACAAAGCTACAATGGAGTTTGAGTCTTTCAACGAAGGAACTTTACTTCATATAGGAATACAAGAAGGTGAAACAGCAAAAGTAGATACGCTTTTAGCTATTATAGGTGAAGAAGGAGAAGATATTTCTGGCTACTTAAATGGGAGTACTGAAGCATCATCTGATGAAAAAGAAGAAGAAACATCAGCTACGACGGAAGAAACTTCAAACGAAGCATCTACAGAAGCAACTGAATTACCAGAAGGCGTTATAGTTGTTACCATGCCACGTTTAAGTGATACCATGGAAGAAGGAACTGTTGCTACTTGGTTAAAACAAGTTGGTGATGAGGTAGAAGAAGGTGATATTTTAGCAGAAATAGAAACTGATAAAGCGACAATGGAATTTGAATCATTCCAGTCTGGTAATTTATTATATGTTGGTTTAAACGAAGGTGATTCGGCAAAAGTAGATTCATTATTAGCTATTATTGGCCCAAAAGGAACTGATGTTTCTGATGTAGCCAAAAACTTTAAAGTTGCTGGTAGTGGTGAAGCAAAGAAAGAAGCACCAAAAGTTGAAGCAAAGAAAGAAGCGCCTAAAGCTGCTCCTAAAAAAGTTGAAGCTAAGAAGGAAGCACCTAAGACTTCAAATACAAGTACAGGTCGCATCTTTGTATCACCTTTAGCCAAAAAGATGGCAGAAGAAAAAGGAATCAACTTATCTCAAGTAAGTGGTTCTGGAGAAAACGGAAGAATCGTTAAGAAAGACATAGAGAACTTTACACCTGCTGCTTCAGGAGCATCAGTTGGTAAATTTGTGCCATCAGGTCAAGAAGATTTTGATGAAGTCCCAAATTCTAATATGCGTAAAGCGATTGCTAAGAATTTAGCTAAGTCTAAGTTTACAGCACCACATTACTACTTAAATGTGGAGTTTGACATGGAGAATGCTATTGCTTTTAGAAAGCAATATAATTCTGTACCAGATGTAAAAATTTCTTATAACGATATAGTGGTTAAAGCTTGTGCTTTAGCATTAAAACAACATCCTCAAGTTAACTCTCAGTGGTTTGATGACAGAATGCAGTTAAATAACCATGTACATATTGGTGTTGCAGTTGCTGTACCAGATGGATTGTTAGTGCCTGTAGTTAAATTTGCGAATGAGCAAAGCTTAACTCAAATAGGTGCAGCAGTTAGAGATTTTGCTGGTAAAGCAAGAAACAAAAAACTAGCTTTAGATGAAATGGAAGGCAGTACTTTTACTATTTCTAATTTAGGAATGTTTGGTATTGATAGTTTTACATCAATTATTAATCAGCCTAATTCAGCAATTTTATCTGTTGGTAACATAGTAGAAAAACCGGTGGTTAAAGAAGGGCAAATTGTTGTAGGTAACACTATGAAATTATGTCTAGCATGTGATCATAGAACTGTAGATGGTGCGACAGGAGCGCAATTCCTTCAAACTTTGAAAGGATATATTGAAAATCCTGTAACAATGTTAGTATCGTAAGTAGCTGATAAAGTGAAAATTTAAATATTATAATCCTGATTTGATGAATTTTCAAATCAGGATTTTTTTTGTTATAACTATCAGATTAGATTATTTTCGTGACTAAACTTATAAATTAACCAATAATATGAAATATTTAAAAATAGTAATGCTAGTAACTTTTCTGTCATTATTTATGGTAAGTAATGCGCAAAAGAAGAAGGTAGCTGTAGTAACATTTTACGCAGATAAAATGCTAGATTTATCAGCGCTTGATGCTTCTGCTGATTTAATTGCCAAAAATTCAAATCTTAGTGATGATCCTGATTTTAATCTATCAGAACCACTTAATAAATTGCATACTGCGTTTTTTGATGAATATGCCGAAAATTTTGATTTCGAATTTATAGCAGAAGATGAGGTGTTTGCCAATGAAAAATATAAAAGCTTTAAACCAACTTATGAGGAAGCGGGTAACATTAATCAAGATGTTGAGTCAACTACATCAGTAGATGGTTATAATGTAATTCCTAACTATAGGCAAAACGTAAAGGATTTAAAGGATGTAGCTGAAGACTTAGGTGTTGATGCTATAATGTTTATTCATTTAGATTTTGGATTCGTTAAAACAGGCGTTGGAAATCTTGGTTATGTAAGTATTCAAGCGAGATTTAGTATGGATTTATATACTAAGGATAATAAGAGTGTATTTCAGTTTCGTGAAGTCGCTGGCTCTTCAAAAAAAGCAGTGATGGTTAAAGGTATTCCTGTTATGAAAACGGATAAGATTCAACCTATGTGCGAGAGTGCTGTAGAAAAACTAATGAAGGATTTAAACAAAAAAGTAGGACGTTTAGCAAAGAAAGCGAATAAGAAAATGTAATTAGCTTATAATATAATTGGAATTAAATCCTGTATTAATAATTTGATACAGGATTTTTTTATCTTTAAACTCAAATATAAATTATGAGAAAAATAGTGTCATTATTGATTATCGTATTGGTTGCCTCTTGTGCTTATCATACAAAAGGTGCTGACGGAAAATCAGGAAAAGATGGTGAAACTGTAAAACCTATCATTACTCAAGAAGCCATTAAGGCGAGTATGAATTTTTTGGCTTCAGATGAACTAAATGGACGAGCAACAGGAAGTGAAGGCATTGAGAAAGCAGCCGTTTTTATCGAAGATTATTTAAAAAAGAATAGCATTAGACCTTATTTTGAAAGCTATCGAGATTCGTTTAAGGTCAATGATTTAGATGGTTATAACATTGTTGGAATGGTTGAAGGGAATGATCCAAAATTAAAAAATGAATTCATTATTCTCGGAGGACATTACGATCATATTGGTAAAGGGAAAGTTGTTGAAGGAGATTCTATCGCTAATGGAGCCAATGATGATGCTTCTGGTACAATTGCTGCGATGGAATTTGGTAAATATTTTGCTAAATCAAAAACAAATAAAAGGAGCATATTAATTACGCTTTATGATGCGGAGGAAATAGGACTGAAAGGTTCTGCGCATTTGGCTGCACGATTAAAAGATAAAGGGATTAATGCATATACAATGATCAATTTTGAAATGATTGGTGTGCCAAGAGCAGAAGATCAATCTATGGCTTATATGAGCGGTTTTGAACGTTCTAATTTTGCTGAGACTTTAAATACATATGCAGGTCAAGAGGTTGTAGGGTTTTTTCCAAAAGCAAAAGGGTTTAACTTATTTATGAGGTCAGATAATTTTCCGTTTTATAAAGATCTCAATATTCCTGCGCACGCCATTTCTACCTTCGATTTTTCAAACTTTGATTATTACCATCATGTAGACGACGAAGCAGATAAAATGGATTACGCACACATGGTAAATTTTATAGAAAAAATGATTCCTGCGTTAGAGGGAATGATGAATGCACCAACTAAAGAAGTGGTTTTAAAAGATGAGTAAAAATATAATTATAACAGGTACAAGTAGAGGAATTGGATTTGAATTGGTTCATCTTTTTGCTAATCAAGGTCATAATGTTTTGGCATTATCACGTAATGCTAAACCAGTAAGTAATCTTCATTTTGATAATATTTCGTCTTTTGCTTTTGATTTGTGTAAAGAAGAAGATTATCAAAAAGTGACCGAATTTATAAAAGAGGAATGGAAACATGTAGATATTCTTATTAATAATGCAGGTGCAATTATCAATAAACCATTTGCAGAAACTACATTTCAAGATTTTACAAAGGTGTATCAAACTAATGTTTTTGGAGTTTCGGAATTAACTAGAACCGTTTTGCCGTTTATAAAAAGTGATGGACACGTTGTAACGATTAGTTCAATGGGAGGCATCCAAGGTAGCATGAAATTTCCTGGATTGTCTGCCTATAGCTCAAGCAAAGGCGCAGTGATTACTTTGGTAGAATTACTTGCTGAAGAGTATAAAGAAACGGGTCCACAATTTAATGTACTAGCATTAGGCGCTGTACAAACCGAAATGTTAGAAGAAGCATTTCCTGGCTATCAAGCGCCAACAACAGCTAAGGGAATGGCAGATTATATTCAGAATTTTGCTTTAACAGGAAATAAATATTATAACGGAAAAGTGTTACAAGTTTCTAATTCTACGCCTTAATGTCTAAATATAAATGTGTAATTTTTGATTGTGATGGCGTCCTAGTAGATAGCGAACCTATAGGAAATCAAGTAATGGTTGACATGGCAAACGAATTGGGTGCACAGATTAATCTAGATTATGCCTATCAACATTTTAAAGGAAATTCTTTTCATAAATGTGAAAATCTCATTTCAGAATTAATTGGTAAGGATTTGCCAACTAATTTTGAATCTGAATATAGAAGACGGTCTTTTGAAAAATTTAAATCAGATATTAAACCTGTCGAAGGTGTTTCAGATGTCATCAAACATCTTAACCTTCCGTTTTGTGTTGCTTCAAGTGGGCCTGAAAATAAAATTCAATTGAATCTAGAATTAACGGGTTTGTGGTCGTATTTTAAAGCTAATGTATTTAGTTGTTATGGTGTTCAAAAATGGAAACCAGATCCAGCTGTATTTTTATGGGCAGCCAAAACGATGGGTTTTCAACCAGAAGAATGTGTTGTGATTGAAGATAGTGTCATTGGTGTTAATGCAGCAGTTAATGGTGGTTTTGACGTTTTTGGCTTTACTGCACATGACTATAATCATCAACTAAACAGTAAGGCAACAAAAACATTTAATGATATGGCAGATTTATTACCATTGATACATAATAAAAATTAACATTTACATCTATAAAATATAGAATGCACTTACAGTTTTTAGACTTTATTCCAGAATTGGCTAAACCTTTAATTTTAAAAATTTTAGAGGATGATAAGTTTACTATAAAAGTTAAAAGCGAGCGTAAAACCAGACATGGTGATTATAGATCCTTGCCAAATGGAAAACATCAAATTACTATAAATTCAAATTTAAATTGTTATAGGTTTTTAATGACGTTAATTCATGAAATTGCGCATTATGAAGCTTACAGTAAATATGGTAGACTAATAAAACCACATGGAAAAGAGTGGAAGCATACGTATCAACACTTAATGTTGCCATTTTTAAGGCCAGATATTTTCCCTAATGAACTGTTGCCATTATTGGCTCAGCATTTTAAAAACCCAAAAGCATCTAGCGACACAGATGTGCAACTCGCCTACGCCTTAAAGCAATTCAACGAAGACAACGATAAAACGTTTGTGTTTGAATTACCTTTGAATCAGACCTTTAAGCTGTATAATGGCAGAATTTTTAAAAGAGGTAATAAACGAAGAAAACGATATGAATGTGTGGAAGTTAACTCAGGTAAATTATATTTGTTTAATCCAAACGCAGAAGTTGAAGTTTTAGAATAAATCAAAATATGATGAATAGCAAAAATAAAAATTATTACGCCATACTAATGGCAGGTGGAGTAGGTTCAAGATTTTGGCCAGTAAGTACACAAGATTTTCCTAAACAGTTTCACGATATGTTAGGAACAGGAGATACTTTAATTCAAAAAACATTTCATCGTTTAGCACAATTAATTCCGGAAGAAAACATATTCATTTTAACTAATGAACGTTATAATGATTTAGTTTTTGAACAGTTACCAACGGTTACAAAAAGACAAGTTGTGTTAGAACCAGCAATGCGTAATACTGCACCATGTATTTTGTATGCGTCTTTAAAAATTCAGAAAGAAAACGAAGACGCTGTAATGATTGTAGCGCCAAGTGATCATTGGATTGAAGATGAAAAAGCTTTTTCTGATAATGTAAAAGCAGCTTTTGACTTCTGTGAATCTAATTCTGCATTGATGACTTTAGGTATAACACCTACATTTCCAAACACAGGTTACGGTTATATTGAATATGATAAGTCATCTCAAAAAGAAATTAAATCTGTAAATCAGTTTAGAGAAAAGCCAGATTATGAAACAGCGAAATCTTTTATAGATCAAGGTAATTTTTTATGGAATGCAGGTATCTTTATGTGGAGTGCTAAAACTGTTGTAGCTGCATTTAAAAACAATCAACCAAAGTTATTTGAATTGTTTGAAAAAGGTTACAGTGTATACAATACAGAGTTTGAAGACGACTTTATAAAGGAAAACTATGTAAAGGCAGAAAACATATCTGTGGATTATGCACTTATGGAAAAGAGTGAAAATGTCTATGTAATACCTGCTACTTTTGATTGGAATGACTTAGGAACTTGGGGAAGTCTTTACGATAAGTTAGATAAGGACGAAAATAACAATGCCATTGTAAATGCAAAAGCCCTAACTGATGATTCTAATGGTAACATGATTAGAACAAAAGGTGATAAAGTTGTCGTCGTAGATGGATTAAAAGATTACATCATAGTTGATAAAGACGAAGTTTTACTTATCTTTCCTAAAGCAAAAGAGCAAGATATTAAAAAAGTGCTTCAAAATGTGAAAGCTAATTTTGGAGAAGAATATGGTTAAAAACTATGAGTGACGAAAATAAATTCAATTTTTCGGAAGATGAGCAGAAGCAAATCACCAACGAAATGAATAAGGAAGCTGCTGTTGAAGAAAAGAAAGAAGCAGTTAGAAAAGACGCTAAAGGATTATTTGCGAGTGTAAAAACTTTTTTACAAGAGTTATTAGACTTTAGAGATGATACTGATAGAGACGCTACTATAGCTGCTATCACAGCAGATATTCCGTTTAAAGGTGCAACTGCTTGGATTTTAATCTGTTCTATTTTTGTAGCCTCAGTAGGATTAAATGCAAACTCTACTGCAGTTGTAATTGGTGCCATGTTAATTTCGCCTTTAATGGGACCAATTTTAGGTGTTGGTCTATCAATTGCCATAAATGATATTGATACCTTAAAGAAATCTCTAATAAACTTAGCGACAATGATAGTGCTGAGTTTATTAACGGCTTTTCTATTCTTTTGGTTGTTTCCGTTGAGTGAAGATACTTCAGAATTGTTAGGTCGTGTAAAACCAGATATTAGAGATGTGCTTATTGCCTTTTTTGGTGGATTGGCTTTAATAATTGCACGTACTAAAAAAGGAACAATTGCGTCCGTGATTTTCGGTGTAGCAATTGCAACAGCATTAATGCCACCTTTATGTACTGCAGGTTATGGATTAGCCAAAGGAAACTGGATCTACTTTGGGCAGGCGATGTATTTGTTTACAATAAATACCATCTTCATTGCTTTAGCTACATTTTTAGTATTGAAGATTTTGCGCTTTCCAATGTTAAGATATGCGAACTCAGCGAAGCGTAAACGAACTTCTAGATTAGCAATGTTAGTTGCTATAGTAGTAATGATTCCTGCAATTTGGACGTTCTTAACGGTACTACAAGAGAGCAAATATACTAGAGATTACGATAGTTTTGTAAAAAATGAAATTGATACAAACCCTAATTTATGGTTGCAGAAAAAAGTATTAGACGCAGATAATAAAAGACTTAGTTTATATTTTAATGGTGACGTTAGTGATGAAATGATTTCAGCTTTACAAAATGATAAAGTTAAATACGTCAATCTAAAAGATTTTGAACTGGTTATTAATGCCAATAAAACAAGAAGTGCAGATCGTTTATTAGAATCATTAGATAGAGCTTATGCGGATTTAGATCGAAAAGATAATGTTATAGATGGACTTCAAAAGCAAATTATGGAATTAGAATCTAATATCTCTAGCTTAAATAAGGTAATAGAATCAAAGAACTCCAATCAAAAATCTGTTTCTTTTACATCTTTATCTCGTGATGCTAAAATTAAGTTCAATGATTTAGAATATTTTGGATATGCTAAAATGCTTGAATCGAAGGATTTTATCAATATTGACACGGTGTCAGTTGCCAATGTAAGATGGAAAGTAGAATTAAATGATAGTATCGTTTTAATTAAAGAACGCGATTTACAAAAGTGGCTTAAAAACGAATTAAAAGTAGATACTGTATTTATTAAAAGGAACTAGGTTTAATCATTTTCTTCAAGATACATTTTACGTACTTTTCTGAATAATTCAGATGAATAAACGAAGTTGGTAACAGCTTCGTTTTCTGTTCTAAATATGGTTTCGCTAGAGCCTTCCCATTCTAGTAAACCATCTTTTAGAAATACAATTTTTTCCCCAATTTCCATAACCGAGTTCATATCATGGGTGTTTATCACAGTAGTAATATTAAATTCGTCTGTGATTTCTTGAATTAAATTATCTATTACAATAGCTGTTCTAGGATCTAAACCAGAATTGGGTTCATCGCAAAACAAGTATTTAGGTCTATTTACAATAGCTCTAGCAATAGCAACACGCTTTTGCATTCCACCAGACGCTTCACTTGGCATTTTATTGTGCGCATTTTCTAAGTTAACACGTTGTAGCACCTCATTAACTCTATCTTCCATTTCGCTCTTACTTTGTTTTGTAAACATACGTAAAGGAAACATTACGTTTTCTGCAATGGTCATAGAATCAAATAAAGCACTGCCTTGAAAAACCATTCCCATTTCTGCTCTCAGGTTGGTTTTTTCATCTCTTGTTAAATTACTAAAATTTTTACCTTCGTAAGAAATAGAACCTTCTTCATATTCAAATAAGCCAAGCAAACATTTTAAAAATACCGTTTTACCAGAACCACTCTGACCAATAATTAAATTGGTTTTACCTTTCTCAAAAGATGTAGTAATCCCTTTTAAAATATGAGCATCGCCAAATGATTTGTGTATGTCTTTTACTTCTATCATAATTATCCTAGTAATAAGCTTGTTAGTAAAAAGTTAACCAAAATAATCATCACACTGGTCCAAACAAATGAAGTAGTACTAGCTTTACCAACCTCTAAAGCTCCACCTTTCATAAAGTAACCATAGTAAGATGGTATAGTTGCGAGTAAAAATGCAAATACAAAAGTTTTTATAAATGCATATATAAAATGAAAGGGTTCAAAATCTAACTGAACACCTTCAATATAATCTTCCATGGTGCCATAGCCACCATAAACACAAGCTATTAATCCACCTAAAATCCCAAGAAACATGGCTATTGAGATAACAAAAGGATAAAGGGTTAAGGCTATAAATTTAGGGAAGACTAAGTAATTTATTCCATTGATTCCCATTACTTCTAAAGCATCAATCTGTTCTGTTACGCGCATGGTTCCTATACTAGAGGTTATAAAAGAACCCACTTTTCCTGCCATAATTATTGAGATAAAAGTAGGCGCAAATTCTAAAATAATAGATTGTCTTGTAGCAAAACCAACAAGATATTTAGGCATAATGGGACTCGTCATGTTTAAAGATGTTTGAATGGCAACAACGCCTCCAACAAAAAACGAAATAAAAGCTACAATACCCAATGAGCCTATAATAAGGTCATCAATATCTTTTAAAATTAAAGGTTTCATCACGGACCACTTTGTAGGTCTACGAAAAATGTCCTTAATCATGATAAAATAAGTACCTATATTTTCAAGGTAAGTGATAGGTGTTTTCATTAATGCTAAAGTATAAAAAATGATTAGGAAATGAGCATATTCAGTATTTTTTCACATATAAAATAGATGTATTGATATTAAATTATAAGATTGAAATAAATAAAATTAGTAATGTGAAATTAACTTAAATTAAAATTAAGATAACTTTAAAATTGTATTTTTGAAGTTCAATATTTAAAGTTTATTACCATGAAAAATATCTTCACTTTAGTTGCAGTTTTATTCTTGCTTAATTCTTGCGCCTCACAAAGTAATACGGTAAATACAAAGTCAGAAGTTACAGCACAAAAACCTTTAGAAGTAGCAACGGACCAAGGTACAAAGCTAGTAGTTGGTATTGTTGTAGACCAAATGCGATATGACTATTTAACGCGTTTTAACTCTAAATACGGAGAAGGGGGTTTTAAACGCCTTATTAATGAAGGTTTTAATTGTAAGAACAATCATTTTAACTATGTGCCAACATATACAGGTCCTGGTCATGCGTCAATCTATACAGGAACTACACCTAAATATCATGGTATAATTGGTAACAATTTTTATAATAAAGAAATTAAAGAAATGGTGTACTGTGCTCAAGATGATAATGTAACTTCTGTTGGTACAGAAGACAAGGCAGGTATGATGTCGCCAAATAGAATGCAAACCACAACATTTGGTGATGAAAATAGATTATTTACGCAAATGCAAGGTAAAACCATTGGTGTTTCATTAAAAGATAGAGGTGCAATACTGCCAGCTGGTCATACGGCAAACGCGGCATATTGGTTTCATGGAAAAAAAGAAGGCGTTTGGATTTCTAGTTCTTTTTATATGAATGAATTACCGCAATGGGTAAAGGATTTTAATTCTTCAGAGGCTGCACAATCGTATTTAAAAGTTTGGAATACACTTTATGATATTTCTACATACACTGAAAGTGGAGCTGATGAGAACAATTTTGAAGGTGGATTTAAAGGCAAGGAAACAGCAACCTTTCCTTACGACTTAAAGACTTTAAGTGAAACTAATAGGGGTTTTGATATACTAAAAGCGACACCTTATGGTAACAGCCTTACTACAGATTTTGCAATGGCAGCAGTAGCGGCAGAAAATTTGGGACAAGATGAAATTACAGATGTTTTGGCTGTTAGTTTTTCAGCTACAGATTACGTTGGGCATAATTTTGGTGTAAATTCTAAAGAGATTGAAGATACATACATTCGTTTAGATAAGGATTTAGAACGCTTTTTTAACTATTTAGATGCAACAGTTGGTAAAGGCGAATATACTGTGTTCTTAACTGCAGATCATGGTGCTATAGATGTACCATCTTATTTGCAATCAGTAAATGTACCAGCAGGATATGTTGATAATTATTCTAGAAAGAAAACGTTTAATGCGTTTTTAACTGAAACTTATGGAACAACTGATATTGTAGAAAATATTAGTAACAATCAAGTATTTATTGATAGGGCAAAAGTAAAAGCTTTAGGATTAAATCTCATCGATGTACAGAACGCAATTGCAATGGAACAGTTGAGTTATAAAAACGTTTCTAAAGTTTACACAGCAACAACATTAAGTTCCGCCGGATTTACAAATGGAGTGGAAGCGTTATTACAAAATGGATTTAACCAAAAGCGCTCTGGTGATGTTATTTTGGTAAATGATACGGCCTTTATTGCTTATGGGAAAACAGGTTCTACACACGGAAGTGCTTTAAACTACGATACACATGTACCATTATTATTCTTTGGCAATGGTATAAAGCATGGAGAAACATTAGAAAAGACTGTAATACCAGATATCGCACCAACTATTTCTGCACTTTTAGGGATTAGTTTTCCTAATGGAGCTACAGGGAGTGTTTTAGGATTTGTAATTGATTAAATTGATGATTTGAAAAGAAAGCCAATCTTTACCCTTATCGCTATTGTTATAGCAATTGCCATTTATAGTTACGACTTTTATCTTAATTCTAAATTAGAGGAAGGTATTGTAAATGAAGGGCAAACAGTTAAAGAAAGTACCAACGAATATTATTTACCTACAAGTACAACCCATCAAATTGTGCATCATCAAAACTATTCTTTGTCTTATAGTGAAGCTCATGAACAAGCAGAATGGGTTGCTTATGAATTAAAATCTTCACATTTAAGTTCTACAAATCATAAACGACCATATTTTGAAATTGATGAAAACGTAAAGACAGGAGCTGCGCATTGGCGAAATTATAAAAAATCGGGTTATGACAAGGGTCACTTGTGTCCTGCAGGTGATAGACGTTATACAAAAGCGGCTCACGATGAAACTTTTCTAACCAGTAATATTAGTCCGCAAGAACATAAATTTAATGCTGGCGTTTGGAATAGACTTGAACAGAAAGTTAGATATTGGGCTAAAAAGAACGATGGTATATTTGTTGTAACGGGTGGCGTTCTATCTGGTAGTATGAAAGCAATCGGCACTGAAAATGTTTCAGTTCCTAATCAATTTTATAAAGTGATTTTAGATAATACCAATGGTAACATTAAACTATTGGCCTTTTTATTGGATCATAAAGATTCAAATCTACCTTTATATAAGTTTGTGGTTTCTGTAGATGAGGTAGAATCGCTTACAGGTATTGATTTCTTTCCTGAGTTAGAAGATGATATCGAAACCAAATTAGAAGCCTCTAGCAGCTATAAAAACTGGAGTTTCTAATAAAAATTAGATGATTTTGTCTTGCTGAATTTAGTTCAGCATCTCAATAGGTAATAGGATCTTTTTTAATTATAAACTTAAAACTTTTCCTTAATGCCTTTCCAACGTAAATCGCGAATAAATTGACCTTCTTCTTTAGATACTAAATAGTCGACATTATTAGATTTTGCCCTAAAATATCCAGACATATAGTCTCTAAACAGTTTAATACTCTTCTTTTTATAAGCTAATTTTAAAGCTGAAATAAAAGTAATCGAAAAGCCATAACGCATTTTGTGCATAGCCTCACCTTGAAGATATTTTGACGCTTTATTGTAAGATTGTCCTGTTGGTTTAAGATGCTTTACATGGAGGCTCTCATCAGTGAAAATATCCCAACCATAATATTTAGCAAGCAATTCGTCTACTGTATCCCAACCCATTGATGCTTTTAGCTGTCCTATTTGGTTAAAACACGCTTTTCTATACGTTTTAAGCGCACCTCTAATGTGATCTTTATTCGTTAAGTTTTCTAAAACCCAACTGTTGTTCTTTTCAATATAACAGAAGCCAGATGCCATACCCAATTTTGGGTTAGATTTAAAATGTTTCGAAATTATTTCTAGATAATTAACAGGAAAAATAAGGTCTGCATCAAACTTACAAATCACATCATAATCATTATCTAAAGCGGCTAAACCCTTATAGAAGGCTTTAATTATTTTAGATCCAGGTAAATGTTTGTTAGAGGATGTTGAGTTAATTACCTTAATCCATTGGTGTTTTATAGCGTAGTCTTCGGCTATAGTTTGTGTGTTATCTGTGGAATTGTCATTTACTACAATAACAGCTTTTGGTAGTAAGGTTTGTTGCGTTAATGATTCTAAAGTTTTACCAATATAATCGTCTTCGTTATGTGCAGGAATGATGATGTAAAAGTTCAAATCTTGAAAATCGTTTTTTCAAAGTTAAGCCCTTTCTGCGTAAACAATATAATATCGTGGTGTAAACCTTCTTAGAATTGGTCTTATGCCTATTTTCTTAACAGGGTTTGTCCATTGTTGTCTGTCTTTAATAACCCAACCGGTTTTTTCTAAAAGCCAATCGAGTTGCCAATCTTCAAACTCATGGTAATGTCTATCTCTCATGTCGGTTTTACTTTTATAGGCTGAAGCAAACCATAATTTTAAAGGAATACTGATAACAATCTTATCTGCTTTTATCGATTTTAAAACCTCATAAGGGGATAGAAGATGTTCAAAAATTTCAAAAGCAGTAACCACTTTGGCAGTTGCATTTTCAATTTCAGAGCGGTCCTCATCTAAATCTATGCCTGAAGTGTTTTTTACCGTATAACCTTCAGAAATCATAATTTCCGATAATGGATTTATGACACCTAAATCTAAAATCGATTCTGATGTATCAATGTGTTTTTGTAAAAACTGAAGTGTGAGTTTAAATCGCTTATTTGGATATGTTTTTTCGTACATACTATTGTTCTAAACTCTGAGAATTCTTAATTAATACTGGTAAATAATAGCATTAATATTCATACCAGCGCCAACACTAGCAAATAGTATAATATCGCCTTTGTTTATGTCTTGGTTTTCTAACTGACCTTTTAAAATTAGATCATAAAGTGTAGGGACTGTGGCTACACTAGAATTTCCTAAAAGGTTAATAGACATTGGCATAATGCCTTCTGGCATTTCCATATCATATAATTTATAGAAACGTTGAACAATAGCTTCATCCATTTTTTCATTGGCTTGGTGGATTAGAATCTTTTTAACATCGTTAATAGACTTACCACTATTTTCTAAACAGGCTTTTAATGCTTTAGGAACATTAGAAAGAGCAAACTCATAAATCTTACGACCGTACATTTTTATATATCGACGTTCTTCAGTTATCTCTGTATTATAAGTTTCTCCAAAATGAATATAATGCGCTTCGTCTAAAGCAAATGTTGCTGTGTCGTGAGCTAATATTCCACCTTCTTCGTTATTCTCTTCTACAATTACAGCTCCTGCACCATCACTGTAAATCATTGAATCTCTATCGTGCGGATCAATAACTCGCGATAAGGTTTCTGAGCCAACTATTAGACAACGCTTAGCAAGACCAGACGCTATAAAAGCTTTGGCTTGTATAACACCTTCTATCCAACCAGGACAACCAAAAAGTAAATCGTAACCTACACATTTTGGATTTTTAATTTTTAATAGGTGCTTAACTCTAGAGGCAATACTAGGTACTGTGTCGCTCTGTTCGGTATTATGCTTAATGTCACCATAATTATGTGCAACTATGATGTAATCAATAGATTCTTTATCGATTTTTGCATCTTCTATAGCTTTCTGTGAAGCAAAAAATGCAATATCCGAGTTTACTAAATCTTTTTTTATATAACGACGTTCTTCAATGCCTGTAATGGCCTTGAACTTATTTACAATAACTTTATTTGGACTGTTAATTGCTGATCCATCTGCATTTAGAAATTCATGATCATAAAAATCCTCATTCTTTTCAATTGTGCTTGGTATATAACTTCCGGTTCCTATAATTCTAATCGCCATTGTTTTCTATTTTCATTACTGCGAAGTTAACTAATAATAAAGGCTTATCTTTTAATTACAGATTTAATGCTTTAATTTTTAAGAATATCGTAATTATTTTTAATTATATTCTAAAATACACAATAAAAGATGTGTTTTTCATGATTTTGAAAATGCAATTATAAGCCTTACATATAATCTTCTATAGGCGCACAGCTACAGATAAGATTCCTATCTCCAAAAGCATCATCTACACGTCTCACACTTGGCCAAAATTTGTTATCTCTAACAAATTCTAATGGAAACGCAGCGGCTTCTCTTGAATAAGGTAATAACCATTCATCAGAAGTTAACATGTCTAAAGTGTGCGGAGCATTCTTAAGCATATTATTAGCATCATCTTTAGAAGCTAAATCGATTTCTCTTCTAATAGAAATCATAGCGTCACAAAAACGATCCATTTCTGCTTTGCTTTCGCTTTCTGTTGGCTCAATCATCATAGTACCAGCAACTGGAAAAGAAACGGTTGGTGCATGAAATCCATAATCCATTAAACGCTTAGCAATATCAGTAACTTCTATTCCATTTGCTTTAAAATCTCTACAATCAATAATCATCTCGTGTGCCGCTCTTCCGTTTTCTCCAGAGTACAAAGTAGGATATGAGCCTTCTAATCTTTCTTTAATATAGTTGGCGTTAAGAATAGCCACCTCAGTAGATTTTTTTAGACCTCTATAACCTAACATTTTAATGTAGCCGTAAGAAATTAAGCATACCAGAGACGATCCAAATGGCGCGCCTGAAATTGCAGAAATTGCTTGGTGTCCACCCGTTTTTACTATTGGGTTTCCAGGTAAAAAAGGAACAAGTTGCTCAGCAACACATATTGGTCCTACACCTGGTCCACCACCACCATGAGGAATGGCAAATGTTTTGTGTAAATTTAAGTGACAAACATCTGCGCCAATATTACCAGGATTTGTTAATCCAACTTGAGCATTCATATTGGCACCATCCATATATACTTGGCCACCATTATCATGAATAATCTGTGTGATTTCTTTAATGGCAGATTCATAAACTCCATGTGTAGATGGATACGTTACCATCAATGCAGAAAGATTATCTTTATGTAATTCTGCTTTTTCTCTTAAATCTTCAACATCAATATTTCCGTTTTCAGACGCTTTAGTAACGACGACTTTCATACCTGCCATTACTGCACTTGCCGGATTTGTTCCGTGCGCAGAAGACGGGATTAAACAAATATTTCTGTGATGATCACCTCGAGATTCATGATATGCTTTTATAACCATTAAACCTGCAAACTCACCTTGAGCACCAGAGTTTGGTTGTAACGACGTCGCTGCGAAACCAGTGATTTCTGAAAGTTGATGTTCTAATTCATTCAACATTAACTTATAACCGATTGGTTGGTCTGCTGGTACAAAAGGGTGCATATTTCCCCAACTACTCCAACTTAATGGTAGCATTTCTGAGGCTGCATTTAATTTCATAGTACAAGATCCCAAAGAAATCATAGAATGATTTAACGCTAAATCTTTTCGCTCTAAACGTTTAATATAGCGCATTAATTCAGTTTCAGAATGATAGGTGTTAAAAACGTCGAATGCTAAAAATTCTGATTGGCGTGTTAAATGATCTGGAATTGTTTCAACAGCAGAAAGCGCTTCAATCTTGTCAGTTGTCTTATCTGTTACGGTTTCAAAAATTGAAATTATTTCATTTAAATCTGAAATGTTTGTGGTTTCATTTAAAGAAATAGTTACTGTATTGGTGTCTGGATAGTGAAAGTTAACTTCAGATTTTTCAGCTTCGTATTTTACTTTTACAGCATCTGCCTTTATTTGAAGTGTATCAAAATAGTGGGTGTTCACTTGCTCTAAACCTAAGGTTTCTAATGCATTAGCAAGTGTAGCTGTAGAGTTTTTTACTTTATCAGCTATAAAACTCAGGCCTTTTGGTCCATGATAAACAGCATACATACCTGCCATTACGGCTAAAAGTACTTGTGCTGTACAAATATTAGATGTTGCTTTATCTCTTTTAATATGTTGCTCTCTTGTTTGCAGCGCCATACGTAAGGCTCTGTTACCATTGGTATCCTTTGTAACACCAATTATTCTTCCTGGTACATCGCGCTTATATGCTTCTTTAGTCGCAAAATATGCAGCATGAGGTCCTCCATAACCCATTGGGATTCCGAAACGTTGCGTTGTGCCAACAACAACATCTGCTCCAAATTTACCTGGAGCTTCAAGTTTTACTAAACTTAAAATGTCAGCAGCTACGGCTACTTTTATGTTTTCGGCATTTGCTTTCTCAATAAAAGATTTGATATCAGTAATCTGTCCATTTTTCCCTGGATATTGCAATAACGCTCCAAAGTATTCACTAGACAAGTTATATTCGGCTTCATTACCAATAACTAATTCTATACCAATTGGGTTCGCTCTTGTTTCTAATAATGAAATAGTTTGTGGTAAAACTAAATCTGAAACAAAGAATTTATTAACATTTGCTTTCTTTTGGCTGCGATCTCTTACTGCAAATAATAATGACATAGCTTCTGCTGCTGCAGTACTTTCATCTAAAAGTGATGCGTTTGCAATTTCCATACCTGTTAAATCAATAACCATGGTTTGGAAATTTAATAAAGCTTCTAAACGACCTTGCGCAATCTCTGCTTGGTAAGGTGTATAGGCTGTGTACCAACCTGGATTTTCTAAAATATTACGCTGAATAACTGCAGGTAAATTAGTAGGATGGTATCCTAAACCTATATAAGATTTATAAACTTTATTAAGTTGAGATAATTTATAAATATGACTTAAATATTCTTGCTCGCTCATAGCAGCATCTAGATTTAAATCTTTTTCTAACCGTATGTTATCCGGAATAGTTTCCGTAACTAACTGTTCAATATTTTTAACACCAATAGTGTTTAACATGGCGTCTTGTTCGTTAGAATTTGGTCCAATATGTCTAAGTGCAAAAGAGGTCGTATCCATATAAAAATTATATATTATTTATGTTTTGCAAAAATACAGATTTAGCTACGTTTTTATGTTAATGCTAATTAAAGTTTTTAACCGAAAGCAGAGGTTATTAACACAAATGTTATTTTTGTTTTATGCAAGTAGTGAAACGCATTTTTAATTTTTATTTAAATAGCAGTATACATGTGGCTTTGGTTGCCACTTCACTGGTTTGGGTAACCTTTATTGAATTTAATTTAGACTACGATAAGGATCTTTTTGGATTTGTTTTTTTTGCTAGTATATCTGGATATAATTTTGTAAAATATTTTGGAGTTGCTAAGTTTCATCATAGAAGATTGGCTAACTGGCTTAAGGTTATTCAAATATTCTCATTCGTTGCGTTTTTAGGAATGTGTTATTATGCTTTTTATCTTAATACAAAAGCATTGATACTTATTGCCATATTAGGCGTCGTTACTTTTTTTTATGCAATACCTATAATGATACCTAAACATTATTTGTTTGACGATCATAAAAACTTAAGACAAATAGGAGGTTTAAAGGTTTATCTGATAGCATTAGTTTGGACCTTTACAACTGTTTTTTTGCCTGTAGTAAATAATGACATTTCTATAAACTCTGATGTGATTTTTACAGGAGCTCAACGATTCTGCTTTGTATTGGCCTTAATGCTGCCTTTTGAAATAAGAGATTTGAATTATGATAGTATAAAGTTGGCAACAATACCTCAAAAAATAGGCATAAAAAAAACCAAAATATTTGGTGTTTTTCTTTTAGTTGTTTTTGTGTTATTAAACTATTTTAAAGATGAATTAAGCTCAGCGCTAATTATTTCTACAATAAGTATATCTATTCTAACGCTAGTTTTTATTGTAATTTCACATAAAGATCAATCTAAATATCACAGTTCATTTTGGGTAGAAAGTATACCAATGGTTTGGTTGTTAACCTTGATTCTGCTTCGCTAATTCCTCGTTAAAATGTTTTTCTAGTTTGTTGCGTTCTTCCGTTTTTAAGCACTTAACATCAGCTTTCTCTAAGTTTTCAGTTAACTTTTGGTTCTTTTTAGAATAGTTTTTTGTAATGCCACAGTAAATTAGACGCACGTTAAGTTTAAAGCGTTCCCAACCAGATGCTTCGCCATATTGCGCTTTATCGCAAATATGCTGAGCTTCATCACAGCTAATAAATAAAAAACTTTTTTTCATTTTTAATGTTCAGTTATGATAATAATCACTCTAATTAAACCAATTATCTTCCATGCAATCTGCTAAAGCAGTTCTAGCTCTATGGATTATTACCCAAAGGTTAGACGCAGAAATATTTAATTCATTACAAATAGTTTCAGTATCATAATTTAAAATAGTTTTCATTTTGAAAACATCAGCCTGTTTTTGTGGGATTTTCTCTATACAATCGTAAATAGCATCTCCTAATTCTGAATTCACTAAAGTGTCTTCTGCAGTTTTGTCAAATGGGTCAGATACACGTTCTTCTAGCCAGTCACCTTCTGATTCTTCGCTATTAATGTAACCCATTCTAACTTCAGCTTTACCTTTATTAGAATTAATTTTGCGGTAATAATCAATAATTTTTCGTTTTAAAATAGAAATTAGCCACGTACGTTCGCTAGCTTCTCCTTTAAAGTTTTTCATTGATTTTAGACCAGCTAAAAATGTCTCGGAAATTAAATCCTGCGCTATTTCTCTATCATTTACACGAGTAATTGTGTAATTAAAGAGATAATCAGAATATAGTTTCACCCAATTATTTGGATCTATTTTGTGCTTAGGCATTTTTCAATTTCATTGCTTTGTCAAAAATAAGTTAAAATTTTGAGAAACTACTCTATGAATTAATAAGTGTACTTAAAGCTTTTTCAATTTTATGATGTTTAAATTTAAACCCGTTATTTATTAAATTTTCGGGTATTACATTTCTACTTTTAAGAACTAGTTCTGGTTCAGTTCTTATTAATTTTGCTCCTAATTTAATGAGCCATTTTGGTTGTGGTAGCCCGATTGAAACTTTTAAAACATGTCTTAGAGATTTCATTAAATAGGCGTTTGTAGTAGGTTGAGGTGAGACAATATTAAATGTTCCTGACAGCTCATTTTCTATGATAAAATTTATGGCTCTCGCAAAATCAGTTTCATGAATCCAACTCACTTTTTGTTTTCCATGCCATTGTTTTCCCCCTAAACCAAGTTTACTTAATGATTTTAAAGGCAATAAGGCACCTCCATTTTTTCCTAAAACTATAGACGTTCTTAGTATAACTTTTTTTGTATTCGGAGGTTCAAATTTATTAAATACGGCTTCCCATGACTTAGCAATATTCATTGAAAAATCGTTACCAATATCGCCATTTGCCTCTGTCATTTGTTTAATGTAAGAATCCTTATATATAGTTGAAGTGGACATGTTCAACCACATTTTAGGAGGATTTATATTTTGAAGAATTGCTTTGCCTAAAATATGAGTAGAATTAATACGAGAATCATGAATTAGTCTTTTATTTTTTACTGTATATCTGCAATCTACCGATTTCCCTGTAAGATTTATTAAGACATCTGCACCTTCAAGATGATTTACCCATTGACCTAAATCTTTTGCATTCCAATAGGTGTGATTTGATTTAGTAGGTTGTCGTGTTAAAATTAGGGTTTCAAATCCTTTATTAGCGAAATAATTCTCTAAGACTTTACCTAAAAATCCTGTTCCACCTGCTATAATTATTTTTTTTGGTTTCATATTTATAATTTTAAGTTTTATGCGATGGCTTGTTGTGGTTTTGGCTTTGCTATAGTTTGTTGTAAAATTCCTTTTTCTACAGATACAAAAGAACCATCTACAACACAAGATTTGATATATTTTGCATTTTTGAATGCATCAGGAAGCATAGTAATTATAGTCTTATCGATTTCTATGTTGGCAGATTTATATAATTCCCAAGGTTTGTGTTGAATTTTATACTGAAAGGTTGTTGTACTATTATTTTTAACAAAAGCAATGTATCTGTCTACAACGAATTCATCAAATGAGCCTTGTTTTAAAACTTTTGATTCTTTAAACGTGTTTGCTTTAATATTCATTTTCTTATAAGAATATTTTAGAGCTTGAGTTTTATTTGAATAAGTTTTATTTAATTGAATCTTTCTATAGAAATATGGTTCGTTATAAAATAGATTGGCAGTTAATGCTATGAGTGGTTTTGGTGCAAATTCTCTTATAAATACAACACCTTTGGAGCCATCGATTGTTGATTTTGCGTAAAACCGGAAATTGATTTGCCCAAAATCTTGATGAAAAGGAACTTTAATACCAAAGAATTTTACTTTAGAAAATGTAAATGCTACAATGCTCATTAAGGCTTTGCCATTGAATAAATCGAGTTCTGTATTGTTTGGCAAATAAGATTCTAAAATTTCTTCCTCCACTTCAAAAGTTGAAATAATTAGGTCTTCCCAATGTCCTGTCATGAAAATGTTGTTGCTATGGTTGTTCTTAGATGTCATGATATAAGTTTTTTACATTATTTAATAGCCAGACAAAATATATAGCTATAGACATTGGTATAATGATTATGCCTAACCACCAAAGGTCATTGAGATCTATTTCAATGAGCCAACCAATTCCGTAAATGGTAACAAGTAGCCAATAGGTTAGGAGTTGTTTCTTGTTGTGATTTTTTAATTGTTTCCAAAAACATGTTACACTTATTGCGCTCAATAGTTGAATAGCTCCCAAGACGACTTGAGCATATAAACCTAATAAGAATGTTAGATAAAGTACTAAGGTAATTATTAAGACGATCTTGTTTAATTGGTATAAGGTTTTCATAATTCTGTTAATTTTAAACTTTCAGAAAACATTGAAAGATGTATTTAAATTTTTTTATTTTAATAATTTGATAATTGACTTAGTTAACCAATTTTGTTTTTGAGTTACTAACTTATTAAGCATAGCGTCCGCATTTACGCTTAAATCATGTAAAGCTTTTGTTTGTTTTATTAACTCTTTCGTTTTATCCGTACCATCGTCTTTAATAGAAGACACATCATCTAGCACTTTTATAACAGGTTGAATTTCTCTTCTGCTTCTTTCCTTGGCAATTATTCGGGTTAACTCTTGTACATCTTTTTCAGTCGTAAAAAACTCTTTACGTTCCCCAGAAACTAAAACTTTGGTTACAATTCCCCAATCCATAAGTTGTCTTAAATTCATGCTGGTGTTGCCACGAGAAATTTTAAGATCCTCCATAATGTCCTCCATAGACAACGGTTTTGTAGAAATAAAAAGTAGTGCTTGTATTTGTGCCATGGCTTTATTTATGCCCCAAAGTGAGCCTAAACTTCCCCAAGTACCAATAAATTTTTCTTTAGCTTCTAAATATTCCATACGGCAAATATATAATATTTTTTAAACTTTCAGTAATTATTGAAAGTTTAATTTGTAAAAAAAGAGAGTTTTTTGTTGACTCTCTTTTTGTAAGCTCTTTTATTTTAATAAACCAGCACGTCTTAATAAGGCTTCAGGTTTTGGTTCTTGACCTCTAAACTTCTTATACAAGGTCATTGGGTTTTCTGTTCCACCTTGTGAGAGCACATAGGTTTTAAATTTGTCAGCAACCGTTTTGTTAAAAATACCTTCTTCTTTAAAATACTCAAAAGCATCAGCATCTAAAACTTCGGCCCATTTATAACTGTAGTAACCAGAAGAATATCCACCTTGAAAAATATGCGAGAATGACGTACTCATGCAATTCTCTGCCACATCTGGATATAAACTAGTATCTCCAAAAGCTTCAACTTCATGTGCTTTTACATCTGTTATATCTGAAGGGTCAATACCATGCCAAGACATATCTAATAATCCAAAACTAATTTGACGTAAGGTTTGCATACCTTCGTGAAACGTTGATGATGCTGTAATTTTATCAATTAATTCCATAGGAATTACTTCCCCTGTTTCATAATGCGTAGCAAATAACTCTAAAGCTTCTTTTTGGTAACACCAATTTTCTAAAATCTGACTTGGTAATTCTACAAAATCCCAAAACACACTTGTGCCAGATAAACTTGGATACGTGGTATTGGCTAGCATGCCGTGAAGTCCGTGGCCAAACTCATGAAACAAGGTGGTTACTTCATTAAATGTTAATAATGAAGGTTTGCTTTTTGTTGGTTTGGTAAAATTACAAACGTTAGAAATGTGTGGTCTTTCGTTTTTACCATTTTTAATCATTTGTGGTTTGTAAGACGTCATCCAAGCACCATTTCGTTTGCCTGCTCTTGGGAAAAAATCAGCATAGAAAATAGACACTAATTCGCCTTCGGCATCAGTAACTTTATAGGTTAAAACATCTTCGTGGTATTTATCTATAGTATCAATTTCTTCAAACTGTAATCCGAACAATTTTTCTGCAACCTGAAATGCACCATTGATAACGTTTTCTAACTTAAAATAAGGCTTCAGCTGCTCGTCATCTAAATCAAATAATTTTTGTTTTAATTTTTCAGAATAATAACTAGAATCCCATTTTTGTAATTGGTCTATACCATCTAAATCTTTAGCAAATTCTTCAAGTTTTTTAAATTCTGCTTTTGCAGCTGGTTTGGCTTTGTCTAGTAATTCATTTAAAAACGAGGTTACTTTTTCTGGCGTTTGTGCCATGCGTTCTTCTAAAACAAAATGTGCGTGAGATTTATAGCTTAAAAGTTGCGCACGTTCAAAACGAAGTTTAGCAATCTTAAGAACAATATCTTGGTTGTCTAAGTCATCATTCTGAAATCCTTTTCTGCCAAAGGCTTTAGATAATTCTTCACGTAATGCTCTATTGTCTGCATAAGTCATGAACGGAATATAACTTGGGTAATCTAGTGTAATTAGCCAGCCGTCTTTATCTTTGCTCTCTGCCAATTGTTTAGCAGCTTCTTTTGCGCCATCAGGTAAGCCAGCCAAATCATCTTCGTTAATAAGATGCATTTCAAACTTATTAGTTTCAGCTAAAATATGCTCACCAAATTTTAATTTTAATTGGCTTAATTCTTTGTCAATAGCTCTTAGTTTTTCCTTTTTGTCTTCTGGTAAATTAGCACCATTTCTAGAGAACCCTTTATATTTTTTGTCGAGAAGTGTTTCTTGCTCTGTGGTTAACTCTAAAGTAGATTTAGAATTGTAAACCGTTTTTACACGTTTAAATAAATCTTCATTTAAAGTAATATCATTGCTAAATTCGGAAAGTAAAGGCGATACCTCCTGTGCTATTTTCTGAATTTCTTCGTTAGTTTCAGCTGAATTTAAATTGAAGAAAATACTAGATAAGCGATCTAATTCTTCACCAGAATAATCTAAGGCTTCAATAGTGTTTTCAAAAGTTGGTGCCTCGCTATTATTTACAATAGCATCAATCTCAGCTTTCGACTTTTTGATACCTTCTTTAAAAGCGGGTAAATAATCTTCTGTTTTTATTTGAGAAAAAGGTGCTGTATTATAGGCTGTGTTGAAGGGTTTATTTAGAATTGTCATGTTTTAATTTTATATTTAAATAGTTGACAGTCTGTTTTTTAACGAAACGTTAAGAGAGTAAATACTATCACTTGCTATATCTTTGCAAAATCTTAAGAGTGATACAGTTACTACTCAGATTTGATTAATAGCTGAAAAGCCTTGACGTAAGTTGAGGCTTTTTTATAAATCTTTCGCAGAATCATAAACTTTAGCTTTTAAGCCGTCTTTATATTCAATTACTTTATTAAGAACATTTGGGTTAGAACTGCCTATAATTTGTGCAGCTAAAATACCAGCATTTTTAGCACCATTTAGTGCAACTGTTGCTACAGGAACGCCTCCTGGCATTTGTAAAATAGACAAAACAGAATCCCAACCATCAATAGAGTTACTGCTCTTTACAGGTACTCCAATAATTGGTAAAGGCGATAAAGATGCTACCATACCTGGTAAATGTGCTGCACCACCTGCACCAGCAATAATTACTTGGATACCTCTTGTATGTGCATTTTTACTATAATCGAATAATTTTTCTGGTGTTCTATGTGCAGAAACAATATCGACTTCAATAGCAATATCGAACTCTTTTAAAATATCTATAGCGTCTTGCATAACTGGCATGTCGCTTTTACTTCCCATTATAATTCCTACTTTACTCATCGTTATTCACTAATTACTTCAATTGTTTGTTTTACCTTTTCTGCAATTTCTCTTGCCATTGCAATATCTTTATTTACAATAGTAACATGTCCCATTTTGCGGAAAGGTCGTGTTTGTTTTTTACCATAGATATGTGGTGTAACGCCATCTAAGGCCATTATGTTTTCTATGTTTTTATAAACGACATCACCAGTATATCCTTCTTTACCAACAAGGTTAACCATAACACCAGCAACTTTACTTTCGGTATTTCCTAAAGGCAATCCAAAAACACATCGTATCTGTTGTTCAAATTGAGATGTATAGCTGCCTTCTATACTATAATGGCCAGAGTTATGCGGTCTTGGCGCAACTTCATTAACTAAAATTTCGTCGTCTTTAGTTTGAAACATTTCAACTGCTAATAAGCCAACATGTTTAAATTCGTTTGCAACCTTCAACGCTACGGCTTCTGCTTTTTTTGCGATATTATCGGGTATTCTCGCAGGACAAATAACATACTCAACCTGGTTGGCATCTGGATGAAACTCCATCTCAACCACAGGATATGTCTTAACCAATCCTTTTTCGTTTCTAGCAACAATTACGGCCAATTCATTTTTAAATGGAATCAGTTTTTCTGCTATACATTCTACATTTGGTAAGTCAACCAGATCTCTTTCACTTCTTACAACTTTTACACCTGTACCATCGTAACCAAAACGTGCGCTTTTCCAAACAAAGGGATATTTTAATCCACCATTTTCTACGGCTTCATGAATCTCTGAGGTGAACGCAAATCTTGAAAACTCTGCAGTAGGAATATCATGGTCTTGATAAAATAATTTCTGGGTTGCTTTATTCTGTATCGTCCTTAAGGTTTTAGAGGAAGGGTAAACTTTTACGCCTTGTTTTTCTAAAGTTTCGAGAGCATCTACATTAACATTTTCTATTTCAAAAGTTAACACATCTAGGTTTTGGCCAAAATCAACCACAGTTTGGTAATCTAATAGGTCACCAACCGTGAATTCATTACAAGCAAGGCGAGATGGTGCGTCAGTACTAGGATCTAATACGCAGGTGTAAATGTCAAATTTACGCGTGTCGTAGAGCATCATTTTGCCAAGTTGTCCACCACCAAGAATTCCGAGTTTAAAATTAGAAGAAAAATAGTTCATTAACTTGAGTTGTTCCCGATTAGATGGGAATCTTATTTTTAAGATTAAAAATTCTGCTTTTCAGCAACAAAAATAAGCTAAAAATGATATATACTTCTAAATTCGTAAATCAAAAAATCGTCAATCGCCAATCAATTGATTATCTTTGCAAATCTAAAATTATATCAAAGTGATAAAGCTTCACGATTTATACTTCAAACCTTTTATATCTGAAAAAGAAATAGATACTGCTGTTCAAAAAATGGTGGATGCAATTGCAGAAGATTTGGGAGATGAAGTTCCAGTTTTTATTGGTATTATGAATGGCTCATTTATGTTAGTGAGTGATTTTGTAAAGAAATATCCAAAACCTTGTGAAGTTACTTTTATAAAATTGGCATCTTATGAAGGTGTTAAATCTACTGATGATATTCAACGCTTAATTGGCCTTACTCAAGATTTAACAGGAAGAACTGTTGTTATTCTTGAAGATATCATTGATACAGGTAATACGTTAGAAGAAGTTCATCGTATTTTTAAAAATGAAAATGTAAAACAGTTGCTTATTGCAACTTTATTCTATAAACCAGAAGCATACAATAAAGATTTTAAACTTCATTACGTTGGTATGGAGATTCCTAACAAGTTTATCGTTGGCTACGGCTTAGATTATGATGGCTTAGGGAGAGATTTACCAGACGTTTATCAATTAAAAACCACACAACACATGACAAACTTAGTGCTATTTGGACCTCCTGGTGCAGGTAAAGGAACCCAAGCTAATTTTTTAAAAGAAAAATACGATTTAATTCATATTTCAACTGGCGACGTTTTTAGATTTAATATTAAAAACGAAACTGCTTTGGGAATGTTAGCAAAGTCTTTTATGGATAAAGGAGAATTAGTTCCAGATCAGGTAACTATTGATATGTTAAATAAAGAGGTTGAGAAAAATGCCGATGCTAAAGGGTTTATTTTCGATGGTTTTCCTAGAACAAATGCACAAGCTAAAGCGTTAGACGAATTAATGGATAGTAAAGATTCTCAAATTAATGCTATGGTTGCTTTAGAAGTAGACGATGAAGTGTTAGTTGGTCGTTTACTAGAAAGAGGAAAAACTAGTGGACGTGCTGATGATGCAGATGAAAGTATTATTAGAAACAGAATTAAAGAATATTACAATAAAACAGCAATTTTAAAGGACTATTACGCTGAGCAAAATAAATATTTTGGTGTTGATGGTGTAGGTAGTATCGAAGATATTACTGTACGTTTAAGTGCTGTGATTGATAAACTTTAGTTTGTCGTTCCTGCGAGGTCGGGAAACTCATGATAAAACTAAAATTTATATTTAGCTTAAGATTTTAATTAAAAAGATTCCCACTTTTTGTGGGAAGTAAACATGACTGAAGGAAATTTTGTAGACTACGTAAAAATGCACGTTACATCCGGAAATGGAGGTAAAGGTTCTTCGCATTTACATCGCGAAAAATATATTGCTAAAGGAGGACCAGATGGAGGAGATGGTGGACGAGGTGGTCATGTGATTTTACGTGGAAACTCTAATCTTTGGACATTGATTCACTTAAAATTTAAGCGTCATATTAGAGCAGGTCATGGATCTCATGGAAGTTCTGGTAGAAGTACAGGTGCAGATGGAGAAGACAAGTATGTAGATGTACCTTTAGGCACTGTAGTTCGTGATTCTGAAACTGATAAAATATTGTTTGAAATTACAGAAGATGGCGAAGAAAGAATTGTAGTTGAAGGCGGAATGGGTGGACGAGGAAACTGGCATTTTAAAAGTTCTGTAAACCAAACACCGCGTTATGCGCAACCAGGAATCGCTCTTGAAGAATTAGATATTACTTTAGAATTGAAAGTCTTAGCAGATGTTGGTTTGGTTGGATTTCCGAATGCAGGAAAATCAACGCTGTTATCTGTTTTAACCTCTGCAAAACCAAAAATTGCAGATTACGAGTTTACCACTTTAAAGCCCAATTTAGGAATTGTAAAATATCGCGATTATCAGTCGTTTGTTATGGCAGATATTCCAGGTATTATTGAAGGCGCGGCAGAAGGGAAAGGTTTAGGTTATTACTTTCTAAGACATATTGAGCGTAATTCAATTCTTCTGTTTTTAATTCCTGCAGATGCTAAGGATATCGTAGAGCAATATGAAATCTTAGAAGATGAATTAAGACGTTACAATCCTGAAATGTTAGATAAAGAACGTTTAGTAGTAGTTTCAAAATCTGATATGTTAGATGATGAATTAAAATCTGAAATATCAGCTATTTTAGATAAAGATTTAAAAGCGAATTATTTATTCATTTCTTCAGTAGCACAACAAGGCTTAACAGAATTAAAAGATACGCTCTGGAAGATGTTAAATGACTAAATAATGTGTATGGCTTAACATGAAAGCATATCTTAAAAACTTAGTAGAACTCAACGATAATAGACGAAGTAGGCTTTTCGCGTATTTTATTCAGTTTTTAATTATATTTTCAGTCATAACATTTTCAATTGAAACGCTTCCTGACTTAAAGCCACAAACTAAGGTGGTGTTAAATGCTATTGAAGCTTTCTGTGTTGTCATATTTACCTTTGAGTATTTGGCTAGAATATATGTTGCTGATCATAAGCCTAAATTTATTTTCAGTTTCTTCGGTATTATTGATTTATTAGCCATTCTTCCATTTTACTTATCGTTTGGCATCGATTTAAGATCACTGCGTTTATTGAGAATGTTTAGGTTATTTCGCTTGTTTAAAATGATGCGATACAATAAAGCCATGAAGCATTTTGCACAAGCGATGATGGTAGCCAAGGAACAGATTATACTCTTTATGATTATTACCTTAATGCTAATTTATTTTGCGGCTGTTGGTATTTATTATTTTGAAAACGAAGCACAACCAGAGCATTTTACTTCAATTTTTGATAGTCTTTGGTGGTCTATAGTAACGTTAACTACTGTTGGCTATGGCGACGTTTACCCAATAACAGTTGGTGGGCGAATTTTTACCTTTTTTATTCTAATGATTGGTTTGGGAATTGTGGCAATTCCTACAGGTATTATTTCATCTTCATTGACCAAAGCTGTTGAACCTAATGAAGACGAAGCGTTAAAATAGGCTTTACTTTTTCATTTTTTTAATACCTTTAAAATAAAAAATGATGAAGAATTTAAAACTTCTATTTATTACATTTCTTTTGACGTCTTGTGGTACAATAGTAAACTACGATTATGAAAAGTCAACAAATTTTGACGATTACAAAACGTACAATTATTTTGATGATATAGAAACGGGTTTAAGCGAATTAGATACCAAACGCTTAATCAGAGTTATGGATAAGAAGCTCAAAGCAATGGGGTTTTCGCGCACTGATAATCCAGATTTTTATATTGATATTCAAAGTCAAAGCATCGTTAGCCGCAATAACAGCTCAGTTGGTGTTGGCGTAGGTGGCGGAAGTGGAGGCGGTTTTGGCGGTGTTTCGGTAGGTATTCCTGTGGGACAAAACAAACAGTCTAGAGAATTGATAATTGATTTTGTAGATGAAACTAAAACTGGTTTATTCTGGCAAGCTATTAGTGAGAGTAGTTTTAATCCTAACGCTAGCCCTGAAAAAAGAGAAGCTTTATTTGCTAAAATTATAGATAAAGTATTTGCAGAATATCCGCCTCAAAAAGACTGATTCTCCGTCATTTTATATTAAAACTTGGTGATTATACTAAATTTCCGTTGAGCATATTCAAATGACCACTCGTCATATTTTCAATGGATTGAGGTTGTTTCAAAATTATATTTACAGAAATAAATGTAACATTTCTATAGAATCGTTTACTGATGAGGTAACATTCTAAACTGTAAATCAATTTAAAATAATCATCATGAAAAAAACAAAATCAAATTCAAGTTTAATACTAAGCATTGTTGCTCTAGTGTTTTCAATTAGCACTTTTGCTCAAGATATCTCAGGATCTTGGAAAGGTGTTTTAAAAGTTCAAGGTCAAGAAATTCCACTATTATTTAATGTGTCTAATGATAACGGTGTTTTATCATCTACAATGGATAGTCCTAGCCAAGGTGCAACAGGAATTCCTATGGATAAAACAGTATTTGAGGCTAATGAGTTAACAATTGCGTTCACACAAGGCGGAATTAAATATGTAGGTGTTTTAGAAAATGAAACTATAAACGGAACATTTTTTCAAGGCGGAATGGAGTTGCCACTCAACTTATCTAAAACTGTAAAAACGAAACCAGGTGATGTGTCGTTACCGTCAACTAAAGAATCATTAGATAAATTAGCTGCTTTTGATAACGGAACCTACAAATATTCTGCTGAAGATTATTTTCAAGATCCAAGTAAAAGCTCATTTCAATTTTCGCCTAAAGGCAATTATTTTTCATTTAGAGAAAAGGATGAAAACGGCAAAAACCATGTTTATGTAAAAGATACTAAAACTGAAAAGGTAACTTTAGCTATTAAAGAAGGTGAGGAACTTATTAGAGGTTACGGTTGGGCTAATGATAATAGATTAGTTTATATAAAAGATAATGGTGGAAATGAAAACTACCAACTTTTTGCAGCGAATTTAGATGGCAGTAATCCTAAGGCTTTAACACCTTTTGAAGATGTACAGGTTAATTTTTCTAATCTTTTAAAAGATCAACCAGATCATGTTATTATAATGATGAATAAGGATAATAAACAAATATTTGAGCCTTATAAATTAAATATTGTAACTGGTGAAATGGTTAAGTTATACGAAAATAAAGATGCCTCTTCGCCTATTGCAGGCTATGAATTTGATAAAGATGGTGAGCTTAGAGGTTATACTAAACAACAAAATGGAGTAGAATATGTATTGTATTACAGAACAGGTAATGATCAACCATTTAATGAAATTGTAACTACCAATTGGCAAGATTCATTTTCTTTAGTGGCATTTAATTACAACACACCTTACAAGCATGATGCTTATGTGTTAACTAATTTAGAAAGTAACACAAGCGAATTAGTGCTTTATGATTTAGCTAAAAAAGAAATCATTGAAAGAATATATAGTAATGACACGTTTGATGTTGGTGGTGTCAGTAGATCTAGAAAAAGAAATTACGAAGTAGATTATTACTACTACACTGGTGAAAAAACGCACGTTGTGCCTGTGAGTAGTTACTATAAAAAACTAGATAAAAAGTTTAAAAAACAATTTGGAGATAAAGTATATTCTATTGTAGATAAAACGGATGATGAAGATAAATATTTAATTATTTTACAAACAGATAAGCTTTACGGAACGTACTATACATATGATGTAAAAAAGGACGAGTTTACTAAAATATTAGATTTAATGCCACAGTTGCATGAAGAAGATATGGCAGAGATGCGACCAATTAACTTTACCACAAGAGATGGATTAAAAGTTTATGGTTACATCACAATACCAAACAATATTAAAAAAGGTGAACGTGTACCTTTAATTGTAAATCCACATGGCGGACCATATGGCGTAAGAGATTATTGGGGTTTTAATCCAGAAACACAATTATTTGCAAGTAGAGGTTATGCAACTTTACAAGTTAATTACAGAGGTTCTGGTGGTTATGGAAAAGATTTCTTTTTAGCTGGAAACAAGCAAATTGGACGAAAAATGCTTAATGATTTAGAAGACGCTGTTGCTTATGCCAAGACTTTAGATTTTATTGACAATGATAAAGTAGCCATCTATGGTGCTAGTTATGGAGGTTTGGCGACTTTAGGTAGTCTTGTAAAAACACCAGACTTATATACTTGCGGTATTGATTATGTAGGTGTAAGTAACTTGTTTACCTTCTTTGAATCCTTCCCAGAATACTGGAAACCTTACATGGCACAGTTTAATGAGCAATGGTATAACTCTGAGGACGAAGAAGATCAAAAAATAATGACAGCTGTATCACCAGCGTTACACGTGGATAAAATAACAAAACCACTATTTGTAATTCAAGGCGCTAATGACCCAAGAGTAAATATTGATGAGTCAGATCAAGTTGTAAAAAGTATGAGAGCTAGAGGTATTGATGTACCATACATGGTAAAATATGACGAAGGCCATGGTTTTTCTCATGAACAAAATAAAGTGGAATTGTACAAAGCCATGTTAGGTTTCTTTGCGCAACATTTAAAATAAATCAAATAACCAACCAATCATTATAGTTAGTAAAAAGCCTTTTAAGAGTTGATCTTAAGAGGCTTTTTCATGCTAAAAGATGTCGTGATTTCCGCTTGCCATATGCTATTTACCACTCGTCATATTTTGATTTTTTATTGGTAAAAGCCTTACTATATTTATACTATCAATAAAAAAACGAATAGATTTCATCAATCAAAAAACAACAGTATTATGTTCAATTTAGTTAAAACCGTCGTAGAGTTTATAGTAGAAGTGGTGTTCTCCTAGGTCAATCAATCAATCAATCAATCAATCAATCAAAAAATATTAATTATGAACAATCAAGACACATTTAAAAAACAGCAATCAAAATTTGAAAAATTATTAACTGGAGCAAAAATGGCCAAACTGTCATCTGTTATTTTGGTTGTAGTATCATTGGTTCAAGCATTTAAATCTAGAGAGAACAGTCTTTATGTTATGCTTTTGTTAATGGGAGCATTGGCTATTATTTTCTTTATGGATAAGTTTTTGTCGCTTAAAGGCATAAAACAAAAATCGTATACGCAGACGTCCTTAATCGCTAGTGTATACAAACTAAAGAACTATATGTGTCGACGAAAAAAGTATGAAATGTATTTTATTGCGTTTTGGATCTTAACGCTTATACCATCTTCTACTGCCTATTTTGAGTCTCATATTTTCGGTATCATTGGTGTAATGCTATATATTGCTATTGTAGGTTTTTTAGGTAATTTAGCATATAAGAAAGCTGACAAGGAGATAGCGATTTTACAGAGAAATATTGAAAATCAGTTACAATAAACGTTACTTATTTCATAGCTTGTACTCAAATTAATAATCACTAATAAAATAACATTTGAAATTATTAACAAATTATAGATATTGGATTCTCAATCTAATTGGCTGGGTAGTTTTTGCATTGTTGATGCTAACAATAGATAAAATATCTTATGCAGGTGATATTCCAATTAACTACACAAATTACCTTATTGTAGAAGGCGTGCTTTGTGGATTATTGGGTTATGTGTTGTCTTTTATCATCTTGTTTTTTATAGAGAATTTTTTTGACATTGGTAATTACACCAAGGTAGATTTGTATAAGTTGATTGGTGTAGTTTTAGTTACTCAAGTTATTTATAATTTTTTACTTTGGCCATTATTGGGTATTCCAGTTCAGTATTATTTAAATGAAGGTGTTAATTTAACACTCGTTCAAAAGTTAACGAATGTTCCACATTTTCTTGCCTATTTTCTAGTGTGGTTATTTGTGGTCTTAACATTGAAATTAGTGCATCACATCAATACTATTAAATTAAGACAGTTACAGCTAGAAGCGAATCTTAAAGAATCGCAACTCAATACACTAAAAGGGCAAATAAATCCGCATTTTATGTTTAATAGCCTAAATAACATTCGTGGATTAATGTTAGAAGATGTCACTAAAGCTAGAGGTATGTTAACTAGTTTGTCTGAAACTTTAAGGTATTCATTAACTAAAAGTGAAGTCAATTCTATTACATTAGAAGATGAATTAGAAATGGTTGAAAATTATGTAGAGATCTCTAAAATTCAATTTGAAAATAGATTAAAGTTCACAACAGAAATAGATCCCGAAACTTTAAATAAGCAAATACCACCAATGATTATTCAGATGCTTGTAGAGAATGCTCTTAAGCATGGTATTTCAAACTTAAAAGAAGGTGGAGAGGTGAAGTTGTCTACAACAATAAAAAATGAATTATTACAAATAGAAATTATCAATTCAGGAAAACTTAGAAATAGTGAAAATTCTACGCAAGTTGGCCTGCAAAATATAAAGAAGCGCTTAGAATTACTCTATGGTAAAAACGCCAAATTTACATTAAAAGAAAAAGAAGACAACGTAGTAGCAACTATTAAAATGCCTTTAGTATGAACACCTTAAAAGCCGTTATTGTTGAAGATTCTCGTTTAGCTCGTAATGAGTTAAAAGAACTTTTTAAGGCACACAAAGAGATAGAGTTTATAGGTGAAGCGGAAAATGTAGATGATGGGTTTACCTTAATTAATAAAAGTAATCCCGATTTATTATTTTTAGATATCAATATGCCAGAAAAGGATGGTTTTGAACTTTTAGAAATGTTAGATGAAGTCCCAATAACCATTTTTACAACCGCTTTTGATGAGTATGCTATTAAATCTTTTGAATACAATGCTTTTGATTATTTGTTGAAACCAATTAGTCAAAAACGGTTTTCAAGTTCAATTACTAAAGTTTTAGAAAAAGCAAATTCTGGTACATCCTCAACACCAAAACAGGAAGGTTATAATCTAGACCGACAAATCTTTATAAAAGATGGTGACAATTGTTGGCTTGTAAAAGTTAAAGACATCTCACTTTTTGAAATTGTAGGTAACTATACTAGAGTCTTTTTTGATGACAACAAGCCGTTAATTTATAAATCATTGGCTCAAATTGAAGAGAAGCTACCTCAAGATGTTTTCTTTAGAGCCAACCGTCAGCAGATTATTAATATTAATCATGTTAATAAAGTGGTGTCTTGGTTTAATGGTAAACTGAAAATTGAAATGAATTCTGGAGAAGAAATTGAAATCTCCAGAAGACAATCCTATATATTTAAAGATCAATTAAGTTTTTAGTCAACTATAACTCTAATGCCTTCACTATGACTGCTAAACTCAGGTGCATACATACTTTGTATAGTACTAATGCCGTTACTCATATCACCTGCATTACTAACGCGTAAGTCATATTCAAATACGTAAATGCCTTTTGGTAAATAATCCATAAAGAAATTAGTAGCTGCATCTTTTGTGCTTTCATAATAACCTAAACCATCTTGATATTTGTATTGAGATAAAACATTTATTGGTTCTAGGCCAGACGCTCGCATATCTTTAAGGTGCACAAATTCCATTGATCTATCGGTTCTTAATTCAATTCTTACTCTTACTAAATCGCCAATTTTTAATTTTGAATCTTTTGTGATTTCGGTAATTTCTTCACCTTTGTCTGTATTCTTTTTCAAGAATAATTTCTTACTTAATTTTAAAGGTGTTTCTGCTGAGGTTATATGATCTAAATCTTCAAAATACTGCCAGTACATTGCTCCCCAAGCTATACCTTCTCCTTTTTTAGTAATTGTTACATCAGCTTGTTCTGGTTTAATTTCAGAGCCATTCCATGATGTTTTGTAGTAGCCTGTACCAGCTTCAACTTTTACATGATCTAATGTTTCTGGCGAAATATTTTCATTTCCAACCGTAACATCAACTTGTTCTGTAACGCTTAGCCAATCACTACCTTGTAGTAATAAGGCATAGACAGCTTCTGTTGTTGCTTTAGTCGTTTTCCATCGGTTTGTCTGTTTGTTTTTTAGCAGCCAAATTTTTAGGTTGTCTATATCATTTAGATTTTTGGTGTTATCTTGAATTAAATGTCCAACTTCCGAAAATACTTCAACCATTAAAGCTTGGGTTTCAATTGGTGCTTGGTACCAATACCAAGAGTTGGTGTTTGCTTTCCAGTACATTCCTAATTCTTCAGACGTAATACTATTTTCTTTTAAGGACTTTATAATTTTACCAGCCGTTTTAGAATCGTTCATGCGGTGTACAGCTAAGGCCATTAAACCTTTTGCATACAATGAACGTTTTAACCAATATTTTTGAATCTGCGAATGGTAATAGTCTAAGACTTTCTGAACCTCTTTAGAGGCTTTTATTTCAGGATAAAAACTCCTTGTATATAAATAGTGCAATTGCATTTGCGATAAATGGTCCTTTTCTAAATCCGCATTTTTATTATATTTTTTTATGTCCTTGTATTCTTGCACAAATTGTTTATCTAAATAACCAATAGCCTTTTTTATTATGGCGTCTTCGCTATTGTTGTTTGCGACGTTCAATTGTTTTAAATGCCCAAAACCAGCTATAATATGTTGTGTAATGAAACGATTATCGCGGCCGCCATTAAACCAAGGCCAAGCGCCTGAGCTATGTTGGTTATTCTTTAATTTACTAACATCAGACTGCAATTCATTATTCATTCTGTTAAGATCAAATAATAATGCAATTCTTTTCTTCTGTTCGGTTTCAGATTGTGCATCACGTAACCAAGGCGTTTCTTCTATCAATAATGATTTTAATTCTTGATTCTTCTCTAAATTACTTAGTAAAGCATCTGTTGTTTTCCATTGATTAAAAACAGCTTCAATCTTAGGGTTAGATGTTACAATATGCTGCGCCAACGCATTTGCGTAATATTTTGAAAACGTTTGCTCGTTACACTCATAAGGATATTCCATTAAATATGGTAATGCCTGAACAGCATACCAAGCCGGATTAGATGTCATCTCTAATGTTAACTTATGATGTGTTAAAGTCGAAGACGTATTTTTCTTTAACTTATCTAAAGTGAATGTTTTTGTTTGGTTAGAACGAATCCACATTGGCATAGTTTCCGTCACCAGCATTCTGTTACTTAAAACAGGTAATGCATTTTGCTCACCATCACTAAAGTTTCCGGCTTTGGCAATGATTTTATATTCTACAGCTGGTATGCCTTTTGGGATTACCAAATTCCAAGTTACCTGCGTATTACCTTTGGCTTCAACTTTAAAGCCGAGATCATTATAGGCATTTGATAATTCACCGTCAATTGATTGACCTGTAGTTGGATCTGTAAGTAATAATTGTGCAACACCATCTAGAGCATTTTCCGTAAGATTGGCAATTTTAGTGCTAATTCTAATTCTATCACCTTCTCTTAAAAATCGAGGTGTATTCGGTATAACCATCAACTCTTTTTGAGTAACGGTTTCTAATTGGGTTACAGCACTTTCTAAAGTTTTTGTGTGTGCCAATAGTTGCAATTTCCATGTGGTTAAAGCTTCTGGAGCTTTAAAATTGAAACTAACATTACCCTCTGAATCAGTTCTTAATTGAGGAAAGAAAAATGCGGTTTCATTGAGGTTTTTTCTTATTTGGATAATATTGTCAGCTTTTCCTTTTAAGGGATCATTTGAAGTACTGCTGTTTTTTTCTTTGAGATTTATTCCAATTCCATCTATAGAACCAGCTATACTATCTTTAGTGTCCATACTTAAGTCTTCACGCCCAAATTCCATTTCAGATTCTTCCACAGCATAATTACTAACTAGTGCGGCTTCTGGAGCAGCCATTTTTTTTATGTTTGAATAGCCTCGTCTCAAATAACTATTATTCCCAAAATAAAATCCAAACCAATTCAATTGGTCATAATTTTGGTAAGGTTGGCTAGCATTTGTGCTAAAATGGTTAAACATCCTAAAGTTGGTATTACCAAAACTTTCTCGAGAATTCTTATAAATTCTTGGGTAATAGTTAGGATTGTTTATTGGGTTAAAACTCCAATTATGTTGCTTAAACTCATCTAAAGACGCATCGTACATGCTTGCTAATAATTCCGCAGAAACTTTATCGCCTTTAGGACCTTTAATTTTAAAACTCCACGTTTCGTCTTGTCCTGATTGAAGCTTATCTCTAAATGTAGTCGTTTCAATTTCTAAGTCAGTTTTAGGAAATGGCACATTGATATTAAAACTTTGAGATTTAAATTCATTAAAAGCGGCAAATGAGGTGTGTACTATAAAGCCTCCTAAATCATTTTCTAAAACAGGAATTGTGATGGTTGTCTTAGAATTGTTAAGCTGTACTAATTGGGTCATTATAATTTTACCCTCTTTCTCAATCTCAACAGTTACAGTGATATCTTTAGCAGCAGAACCTAATGTTAGTTTTGCTATAGAATTGATTTTATAACTGGTTTGGTCTAAGTACGCTTCATATAATTGATTGTCTGCAACTGTTTTATCCTTGTGGCTAAATAATGACGTAAAGATTTGATCTTTTATAGTTTGCCCAAATTTATCTTTGCTTTCTGCGATTATAATATATTGACCAGAATCCCATTTATTCAATTTTTTTAAGATTATGGTTTTGTCTTTTTCAGTATTAAATGTAGTGCTAAAAACTTCTTCTCCTTTTGTCCAATTTGTTAATTGGTTTTCATCATCATAAGCTTCATGTGGAAATAAGGTTTTAAATTCTTCCTCAGATAGGACTTGGTAATCTGGTGCTGGCCAAGATCTTGTTCTTAAAACTCGGTTTGGTGCATTTAGTTTGTAAATTTTTATTTCACCTTGTGCAGGTGCAAATTCTCCATTTAGATTTTGAGTCGCTAAGCTAAATTCAATTTCCTTCTTGCTTTTATCAATTTTTTGAGGTGCAACAATATTTAAAGTCATTGAATGATAACCAACATTAACTATTGTAGATGTAGATCGTGTTTCGCCATTTATGTCTGTAACATCAGCTGTGATTTCGTAATTGAATATTGGTAAATCATCTTGAGAAATGCTTTCATCCGGTAAGGCTTTGAATATTATTTCAAATTCACCTTTATCATTTGTTTTCGTATCTCCAAACGTAATTTCTTGAGCTTCAGAATTAAAATAAGGTCGTCTCCAATAATACCAACTAGGAAACCTTACATTTCGTTTAACACGATACACCACTTGTGCATCTGTAATGTTGCTTCCGGCAAAAGCGATTGCAGTGCCTTTTATAATAATACTGTCATTTACTTTGTAGGTCTCTGTAATGGGTTGAAATTCTGGTTTAAATTTTGGTCGCTTATATTCTACAACTGAAATATAGGAGTAAGTAGAGTTGTTAGAAAACAGATCAATAGTGTAATTGCCAGTCAATCCATTATTTGGTAAAATAAACTCGCCATGCACTGAGCCAAATTCATTAGTCTTTAATGAAAGTTCGCTGACCACTTCGCCATTTACATTTTTTAATCTAATTTTTGCTGCTTCATCTGCAGAAACTTCTGTTTTTCCATTTATGGATTTAGTTGCAATTCCCTTAAAGTAAACTGTTTGTCCAGGTCTATAAATGCTTCTGTCTGTAAAAAGGAAATTGCGGTATTGCGTAACGTTATTAGTGGTTTGCTTATACCCACGGTTTATAGAATACGCACCAAAATAACCTGTGTCATCTTTTGCATTGACTTTAATTTCTACGTCACGATAGTATTTGTCATCTTTATTAAACTTAAATTTTCCAAATCTATCTGTAGTGTAATTTTTAGTATAATGTTTGTTGCTTCTGTTGTCAGAATATGTTAATTCTACTTTTGCATTTTCAAAAGGCTTACCGTTACTTCTGTCTATAACTTGATAAAGCTCTATGTCATTATCGTCACTTACTACTAACGCTATATTGGTAATTTGAACTTGGGTTACCGCGAATACATTATCATCTGCCTTTGTGGTAACTTTTATGAGATATAAACCATTGCCTAATTTTGGTAAAACAATTTCTGTATTATGTTCTTGATAGTCACCTTCCGTTTTTAAAGCTGTACTAAATGTTTCATAAATTTTTAGTTTATTAAAAAACGCTTTCTTTTTGTCTGCTCTATATGACGAGTTGTAGCGTTTAAGCTGGTTTTGAGAAACTTTATAAATTTCAAATTTTAAATGCTCTAGATTTTTATAAGTAACTAAGGTTTTTGATGACGACGAAATACTTGTAAATTCTTCTGCGTATAATTGTAAACTAGACAATTTAATTTGCTCTATTAAAACTTCGCATTTTTGCGCTCCTATACTTTTAGGATATTTTGAAATTACCGAATTACAGATGTCAATAGCATCTTTCAACTTCCAACGTTGCGTAGTGTTAATATCAATGTTGTCATTATCACTAGAGTATAAATAACCTTGATTTTTATAAACTATAGCAATTTCATAATCATATAATGCAGATAATTCTGAAGATTTTAATTCTTCAGACTTAGACTTTAAAGTTTTTAGAAGTAATTCGTCTATATTAGAAAAAACGGCATGTTTTTTCACAAAATTAAGGCGCTTAATATCGATATCCACAAAGGCCTTGGTTGTTTTATCTTTTCTATGGAATTTGATTAAATTCTGATAGATTTTTAATGCATTTCGTTGTAACGATAACGTGTCTTTAGAGGATAAATTAGCATTAATAAAAGTTTCACTATCCGCAATAAAGTCTTCATCACTTATTGTGAATTTGTAAGCTGGTTGTGTAATGCTGTTTTCATCAGATTTATAAAAGCTTAGTGCATTATGACTCAATAAATCATATAGTGTTGGTCTGTAATCTATAGAGTTGTCTTGTTGATGTATTAAAGTGCTGTATTTATTTAAGGACTCTAATTGAAGTAAAATGCCATTCTCTAATGAGTATTGATAGTAGGTATGAATTTCTTTAAAAATTGTTTCTAAATCCCAAGCTCTAAAATCATCACTAACTTTTTCAGACGTTTTACTTCTGTTATAAAATTTCCTACGGTTTTGCTGATAATACTGCCAGTACATAGTTGCTAACATATTCTCCATAATGTGTTTTGCAGCTAGGTCTGATGTGGCTTCAATTTCAGATTTAAAACGTTTAACAATGTTGAGTTGTGCATCTTCTTCAAGCGTTAGCATGTATTTGCTTATATGTAAGAGTGCTTTGATGCTTTGCTGTTTGTTATCTGCTTTTTTAGCTTTCTCATAAATTTTTTCAACGCTATCAGAAGCGCTTTTTGTAAGACCTTCATTTTCAAGTTTAGCTACGGCTTCCCATTGACTTTCAAAGTCATTTTGAGCATTAGAAAAAGAAGCAAAACAGATGAGCATGAGTATTGTGAAATAATGTTTCATGGTTATTAATTTTCAACAAAATACATTCAAAATGTATTCCAAAAACAGTAGTAATGAGTATAAGTCTCATTTCGTTGAGTGAAGTTAACAATTTGTTGAGGAAACCAAGCGTTATTAAATTATATATTTGCTAAAATGTTTTGAACATCTATGTCTAAATTTCTATTTATTTTATTACTATCATCATTTTGTTATTCTCAAACTTCTATTGAGAATGCAGAAGCCTACATTGGGAAAAAAGAATATGTAAAGGCGCAAAAGGAAATGACAACATTTATAGCATCCAATCCTAGTGATTTAGAAGCTATAGAACTTCTAGGTGATGCTTATGGTTATCAGAAAAAATGGGATGAAGCTATTGTTCAATACCAAAAATTAAAACAGAAACGCCCAGAGAATGCAAATTACCATTATAAGTATGGAGGTGCTTTGGGAATGAAAGCTTTGAGTGTAAGTAAAATTGAGGCCCTAGGCATTATAGGAGATGTTAAAAAAGCATTTTTAAAAGCTGCACAATTAGACCCAAACCATATAGAAACGCGTTGGGCATTGGTAGAATTGTATGTGTCGCTGCCAGGTATTGTTGGTGGAAGTTTTTCAAAAGCTTTGATGTATGCGAAGCAATTAGAAGAATTATCTAAAGTAGATGGCTACTTAGCAAAAGGATATGTTTATGAATATGATGATGAGCCAGAATTGGCCGAAAAAAATTATAAACTTGCGATAGAAATTGGTGGTTCTGAAACGTGTTACGAGAAGTTAACCAATTTCTATGAAGGCCAAGAACAACCCGAAAAAGCGATTGGTAATATAGAAGAAGCAAAGGACAAACACCAACGAAACGCTATGCATTACCAAATAGGTAAAGTGTGTGCAGATTATAATATTCAGTTAGATAAAGGCGAAACTATGCTAAAAGCCTATATCGAAAATCACTCAGCAAAAGATGGTGTGCCAAAAGAATGGGCTTATTATCGCTTGGCACAAATCTATAAGCATAGAGAGAATAAAGATGAAGCATTAATTTGGATTGATAAGGCAATTTCAGGTTTGCCAGATATTGAGGTGTTTCAAGAAGAGAAAACAGCAATTTCTAAGCTGTAAAAATCATATTATAGTATTGTTTTTGGTTCGTCGTCTTAAATATAAGATGCTAATTAATTGTTAAAAACTCAAAATTAATAGTAATACTATTATATTTGCAAGTAAATTATTTTATATGAAAAGTTTACTTTCAAATTTAAAAATAGCTGTTCCAGATAAAATTTATATAAAAGACCCAGAATCTTCTAATTTAGGAAAGCGCATCATAGAGCATAGTATTTTGCTAATTGATGAGATTGGTTTCGACAATTTTACGTTTAAAAAATTAGGTGTAAAAATAGGTTCTAACGAGAGCTCAGTTTACCGTTATTTTGAAAGTAAACATAAGCTATTGTTATATTTAACCTCATGGTATTGGGCTTGGGTAGAGTATCAAATGGTGTTTTCTACATTTAACATGCCAGATAAAACAGAGCAATTATTAAGAGCTATAGAAATTGTAACAAAGTCAATAGAACAAGACGATACATTTACGCACATTAATGAGATTGTACTGAATAGAATTATTGTCAATGAATATTCAAAATCGTATCTAACCAAAGAGGTAGATAGTGAAAATATGGAAGGCTATTTTGTGGTTTACAAACGATTGGTAACACGAATTAGTGATATTATAAATACTATTAATCCAGATTACAAGTTTCCAACAAGCTTAGCGAGTACCATTTTAGAAGGTGCTTTACATCAGCATTTTTTAAAAGATCACTTTAAGTCTATTACAGATTGTAACGATCAAGTTTCTCCAACCGAGTTTTTTAAAGAACTAACTTTTAATGCAATTAGTAAGTAAACACTATGAATACTAAAGAAATTATGTCTCCTTGGCAACGACTTGTAGGTTTGCTAAAATTAGAAAGAAGAGACTTGCTGCAGGTTATATATTATGCCATTTTTTCTGGAATTTTGGCACTGACATTACCCTTAGGAATACAAGCTATTATTAACTTAATTCAAGGTGCACAAGTAAGTACGTCTTGGATTGTTTTAGTAGTATTAGTAACTTTGGGTGTCGCTTTTGTTGGTATACTTCAGTTGATGCAAATGCGAATTATTGAAACCATTCAACAACGTATATTTACCAGAGCATCTTTTGAATTTACGTATCGTTTTCCAAAGATTAAAATGAACGAAATTCGAAATCATTATCCGCCAGAATTAGCCAATCGTTTCTTTGATACATTAAATATTCAAAAGGGATTAGCAAAGATTTTAGTTGATATTCCTGCAGCAGTATTACAGATTATTTTTGCGCTGATACTATTATCATTTTATCATCCGTTTTTTATTGCTTTTGGTTTCTTATTGCTTTTGCTAATCTATGTGGTATTTAAGTTTACCGCTCAAAAAGGAATGGATACAAGCTTGTTAGAATCTAAGCATAAGTATAAAGTAGCGCATTGGATACAAGAAGTGGCAAGAACCGTTATTAGCTTTAAATTATCTGGTAAAACGAGTTTAGCGATTAATAAAAATGATGATTTGGTTGAAGATTATTTAAAAGCCAGAGAAAGTCATTTTAGAATACTTGTTATTCAGTTTGTGCAGATGATTGGGTTTAAGGTTATCGTCACTGCAGGATTATTACTTATAGGTGGATTACTCGTTTTAAATCAAGAAATGAATATTGGGCAATTTGTTGCTGCAGAAATTATTATTCTACTCGTTATAGCATCTGTAGAAAAGCTAATATTAGGTTTAGAATCTTTTTATGACGTTTTAACATCAATTGAGAAAATTGGTCAAATCGTAGATAAGGATATTGAAAGTCAACATGGAGATAAGCCTATTTTTGATGAAGGTATGGAGATTGAATTAGACAATGTGTCATATGAAGTACCAGATAGAGAAAAGCCAATACTAGAGAATATATCTTTAAAGATTAATAAGAAAAGTAGAATATTAGTTAGTGGAGAAAGTGGCTCAGGAAAATCTACATTATTCCGAATTATTTTAGGAATAAATCAGCCAACTTCTGGGAATGTTTACGTCAATAATACTTCTCTAAATCATATAATGACTAATTATTACAGGTCGCATTTAGGCATGTCGTTGTCACAAGAATCAACTTTTGAAGGTACAATTAAAGAGAATTTAACCTTTGGAAACTCAACTATATCAGATGAAAAAATACATCATGTATTAGATAAAGTAGGATTAACCACTTTTATAAGAGATCAACCAAAAGGATTGAGAACAGTAATAAATGCAGAAGGAAATGAATTGTCTTTTACAGTAGCTAAAAAACTAATATTGGCAAGAGCCATTATAAAAGAGCCTAAAGTATTAATTCTTGAAGATCCATTAGACCGATTTAACCAAGTTGAAATGAAAAGTATCATTAATTATTTAACAGATAAGAGTCGACCTTGGGCATTAATAGTAGTAAGCACTAGTAAGAACTGGAAAGAGAAATGTAACGAGCACATTTTACTAGATAAAGGAAGAGCTTCCATAAAAAACGTATAACCATGCTAAATATATCTCATAATCAGTTAAATAAATCTGTAGACATTACAACGTCTAAATCAGGTAAGCGTGTTTTTCACGCTAAATATTTCAGTTATTTTAATCGCTTTTTGGGTGCTTTTGCAATTTTCGGGATTATTATCTTGTTTTTGCCTTGGACTCAAAATATAACGAGTAGTGGGCAAGTAACAACTTTAACTCCAGATCAAAGACCTCAAACCATTCAGTCGCCAATTCCAGGAAGAATTGAAAAATGGTTTGTACGCGAAGGAAATTTTGTTTCAAAAGGAGATACCATAATGCAAATATCAGAAATAAAAAGTGAGTATTTTGATCCTAATTTGGTAGAGCGTACAGCACAACAACGCGATGCAAAAGCGCAGTCTGTTGGTTCTTACAGTGAAAAAGTAAAAGCATTAGATAGACAAATTGCTGCTTTGGATAACGAACGAAATTTAAAATTAGAACAAGCTAAAAACAAATATCTTCAGTCTAAATTAAAAGTAAAAAGTGACAGTATTGATTTTGAAGCAGCCAAAACAAATATTAGAATTGCGCAATCAAAATACAACAGAACCGAAACTTTAGAGCAAGAAGGGTTTAAAGCCACAAAAGATGTTGAAGATGCTAGATTAAAACTTCAAGAAACGGAAGCAAAGTTAATTTCTCAAGAGAATAAGTTATTAGCAAGTAAAAATCAAGTGATTAATGCACAGGTAGAAATTTCTAGAGTAAATGCAACCTATGCCGATAAAATTTCAAAAGCTCAAAGTGATAAATTTACAGCGCAGTCTAGTCAGTTTGATACAGAAGCGCAAGTCTCTAAATTAGATAATGAATATTCTAATTACCAGATGAGAAACGATTTAAGATTTATTAAAGCACCATACGATGGTTACATAAATAAAGCCATTAGAGGAGGTGTAGGCCAAACCTTTAAGGAAGGCGAAGCTTTAGTTGGTATTATGCCAGCACAAGTAGATTTAGCAGTAGAAACATTTGTAGAGCCAATAGATTTACCATTACTACATATTGGCGAAAAAGTGCGTGTACAGTTTGATGGATGGCCAGCAATTGTATTTAGTGGATGGCCAAATGTGTCTTACGGAACTTATGGCGCAAAAGTGGTGGCCGTTGAAAATTTCATAAGCTCTAACGGAAAATTTAGAGTACTCTTAGCACCAGATGAAGAAGACCAAAAATGGCCAGATGCTATAAGAGCAGGCTCTGGTGCGCGCACGATGGCACTCTTAGAAGATGTGCCTATTTGGTTTGAGTTATGGAGACAGTTAAATGGATTTCCACCAAATTATTATCAACCAGAAGCTACTGCAAAATCTAAAGAGAAATAATGAAACAATTTTTACTTTTTATAGTATTATTTGGTGCTAATGCCATGGCATGCTCTCAAACTATAGAGCAGCAAAATGTGTTGCGTTTTGATGAGTATTTGGGTTATGTTAAGAAGTTTCATCCTGTTGTAAAACAAGCAGAATTAGTTATAGATGAAAGTTTAGCAAAGCTTCTAAAATCTCGTGGAGCATTCGATCCTAAGTTAGAAGTAGATTATGCTAAAAAGCAATTTAAAAACACAACCTATTATGATAAGCTTAACGGAACTTTTAAAATACCAACATGGTATGGTGTTGAATTGAAAGCTACATTTGATGAAAACTCTGGAGATTATCTAAATCCTGAAGCATTTGTGCCAGAAGATGGTTTGTACAGTGCAGGTGTTTCTGTACAATTGGGACAAGGCTTTTTAATCAATAATAGAATGGCATCTCTAAAACAATCTAAATTATATAAGGAGCAAGCCATTTTAGATCGTGATATTTACGTTAATAACATTTTGTACGATGCATCACTCGTTTATTTTAAATGGTTGCAAGCTTACAATGAACTAAAGCTTTTTGAAAATATTCTTAGTAATGCAGAACAACGTTATTTAGGAATTAAAAAAGGCGTAGAAGTTGGAGAAAATGCAAGCATTGATGTCACTGAAGCGAGAATTGCGGTTAACAATAGAAAGTTAGGCTTAGAACAGGCAAAAGTAGCTTTAATGAATGCAACGTTAGAATTGTCTAATTATTTATGGTTAGAGAATAATATTCCTGTAGAATTACAGCCAAATGTAATTCCAGATGTAAATTCCGAAGCGATTATAGATGCTACATTTAGCATCAATAAATTAGAGAATGATGAAGTGTTTCTAAATTCACATCCAAAAATGATGTCTTTAGATTATAAACTTGAAAGTTTACAGGTAGATAAAAGATTAAAGTCTAATAAGCTTTTACCAAAAATTGGCGTAGATTATAATTTTATTACGGAAAATCCAGATGTGGCTAGAACTTTCAATACTGCAGAATATAAAGGAGGACTAAATGTAAGTTTCCCTTTGTTTTTAAGGAAAGAACGTGGCGATTTAAAATTAGCAAAAATCAAAATTCAAGATACAGAATTTGAAATAAGTGCAACTAAGGTAAATCTTCAAAATAAAATAAATGCTCTGAAAAAAGAATTGCAGTCTTATACGATTCAAAATGAAATCACAACAGAAATGGTATCTGATTATCAACTTATGCTAACAGCAGAAGAGCGCAAATTTGACCTAGGTGAAAGTTCATTGTTTTTGGTTAATTCGCGTGAATCCAAATTAATCGATGGTCAATTAAAAGCGTTTCAAATTCAGAATAAATATTTTTCTACAAAGGCAAAATTGTTTAATAGTTTGGCTGTAAATCCTGAATTATAAATAGTATTTTTACGGTATACAAATTATACAATGAACGTACATTTTATAGCAATTGGTGGTGCAGCAATGCACAATTTAGCCTTAGCACTTCACAATAAAAGTTATAACGTCACAGGCAGTGATGATGAAATTTTTAACCCTTCAAAATCACGATTAGAAGCCAAAGGATTATTACCAGAAACCTTTGGTTGGTATCCCGAAAAAATTACGTCTAATTTAGATGCGATTGTTTTAGGTATGCATGCTAAAGCTGATAATCCTGAATTGCTAAAAGCCCAAGAATTGGGTTTGAAAATTTACAGCTATCCAGAATTTTTATATGAACAATCCAAACACAAAACTCGTGTAGTTATTGGAGGAAGTCATGGGAAAACAACAATTACATCAATGATACTGCACGTTTTGCATTACCATGATAAGTATGTAGATTATATGGTAGGTGCACAGCTTGAAGGTTTTGACGTCATGGTAAAACTTACGGAACATAATGATTTTATTGTTTTAGAAGGCGATGAGTATTTAAGTTCACCAATAGACAGACGACCAAAATTTCATCTATACAAACCTAATATTGCGTTGTTAAGCGGTATTGCTTGGGATCATATTAATGTGTTTCCGACGTATGACAACTATGTAGAGCAGTTTAGCATTTTTGTAGATTCAATTGTTACAGGTGGAAGCATTAATTATAATGAAGAAGATTTAGAAGTGAAACGCGTTGTTGAGGCCTCAGAAAATCAAATTAGAAAAATTGCTTATGCTACTCCAGAATATACAGTTGAAAATGGAGAAACGTTACTAGAAACACCAGAAGGACCAATGCCAATTGAAGTTTTTGGTGCACATAACCTAAACAATTTAGCTGGTGCCAAATGGATTTGCCAACACATGGGAATTGATGAAGAAGATTTCTACGAAGCTATTTCTACTTTTAAAGGTGCAAGCAAGCGATTAGAGAAAATTGCAGAATCTAAATCAAGTGTAGCTTACAAGGATTTTGCCCATTCGCCTAGTAAAGTGGAAGCAACCACAAAAGCCGTTAAAGAACAATATAGCGATAGAACGTTGGTGGCTTGTTTAGAGTTGCATACCTATAGTAGCTTAAATGCAGAATTTCTTAAAGAATATAAAGGTGCTCTAGATGCAGCAGATGTGGCAGTCGTATTTTATTCACCACATGCTGTTGAAATTAAAAAGTTAGATGAGGTTACTAAAGACCAAATTGCAAATGCTTTTGAGCGTGATGATTTAATTATTTACACGAATCCGGAGGAATTTAAAGACTTTTTATTCTCTCAGAATTTTGATAACAAATCACTGCTATTAATGAGTTCTGGTAATTATGGTGGATTAGATTTTGATGAAGTAAATAAATTGTTTTAATACTATATACTTATTCTGCCAAACACTTCTTTTTTACATTGGTATAGTAATTGCAAAATTAAAACCATGAAGAAATTATTATTATCATTAGCATTTAGTTTTGGGTTTTTAGTTGTAATTGCACAACAAGAATTTCATGTTTTTCCAAAGGATCACACGGAAACACCAGGATCTCATCTAGGAAATGGAAGTTTACAAAACCCTTGGGATTTACAAACGGCTTTAGGTCAGTCTTCTGAAATTGTTAATGGAAATGATACTATTTGGTTACATGAAGGTATTTATAATGGTCGTTATTCTTGTACTTTAAATTCTACAATAGAAAACCAATACATCACAGTAAGTGCTTTTAACACAGATAAAGTTGTTTTAAATGGAAACGTAGAATCTACGGAACAACAAACCTTAAAAGTAAGAAGTAAGCGTGTTATATTTCAGAATTTTGAAATAACTTGGTTAGGGGAGTTTTCGAGGCAAATAGATGAAAACGATGGTCTTAAAGCTGGAGTAGCAGGTATTAACCATCTTATAGGGGAAAATTGTAAGTTCATTAATTTAATGATTTATAACAATCCAGGTCTTGGTTTTGGTACTTGGAAAAATACAGGAGGTACGTTAATTGCAAATTGCTATGTTTTTAATAATGGCACACTAACACCAGAAGGAAAAGGAGCAGGTGAGGGGGTTTATGTTCAGAATAATAGTGATACAGAAACCAGAGTACTAAAGGACAATATTATTTTTAATAATTATTACAAAGGTGTGGAAGTTTGGTCTGCTACTAAACATGCAAAAACCGATTGGGTAAAGAATGTTACTTTAGACAATAATGTAATCTTTAATAGTGGTCTACCTTCAAATTATAGAACTGTAGATAATATTATTGTAGCTACTGACGATAGAGATGGTGTTAATATTGCGAAAAATATTGTGGTAAAAAACAATATATTATATCACAATACTGATTTTAAATCTAATGTAATAAATGGAGATGCTGCCTCGCTAACTATAGGTTTTCATAAAGGCGCACCAGTAGAAAATGTATTGGTTGATAATAATACTATTTTAGGTCGAAATAATGCGATGAGAATTGCATACGCCAAATCATTAACCTTTACTAATAATAAGATCTATTCTGGTTATATACATCTTTTTAGTCTTAGTCCTGAGCAATGGAATTTCAATAATAATTTGTATTTCACTAAAAAAGGAAGTGCGTTTAGACGCTCTAAAACAGAAGCATATACGCTGAAAAGCTGGCAATCTAAAATTAATTTGGATGCCAATAGTCAATGGATGAGTTTTAAAGCATTTGATTTAGATCCTGTTTTAGATATCACGCAAAATGAGTATAAACCTAATACCTATAGGGTTGTAGTGTTTAATAAAAAGGAAGAAGATGTTGTGGTAGATTTTTCTAATTATAATATAAAAGAAGGGGTAACATATAAGATGCGAGATATTGAGAATTTTAATGCCATTTTAAAAATGGGAACTACTGAAAGTTCTTCAAAAATCTCGTTTCCAATGACGCTAAATAATGGTAATCCTCACAAAACATTAGACAATTTTGGTGTATTTATTATAGAATTTCAACAAGATACTAAGCAGGAAATAATAGAAGAATCTGAAGTAGAATCAACAGATGGCAAGAAAGATGGTTTTTTTAAAAGGTTCTTTCGTTTTCTAGGTTTTTAATATAATCAACTACTCATTCTCAATCTTCTCAATCATTTCTCTAAATAAATTGAGGAGATAAATTAATTTACTCGCGTCACCTGCAGCTCTAAAACGTTGGTTTTGAATTTTTACACCATACCAATCTTGTTTACCATTTTCATTAAGAACCCATTTTATTTCAAGATTTGCAATTGAAGTTTTTGAGATATCTATTTCAACATCCCAACCTGGATTGTCTAAGGTGGTAATCTGAATTGCATCTCCATGCTCCCAGTCTCCATCACAATTAGATTGAAACCAATCTTGTATCCATTCTAAAATTTCCATTCTGTATTAAGCTTTAAATAAGGTTAACAATCTTGCTTCAAAAAATTAAGTGCTTCCGATGTTTTACTTGGTATAAATTCTATGAGTTCATAATCTGCCAATTCATTAATTTTAAAAGGATCTTCTAAGATTATATTCTCCAATTTAGATGTACTTGTCATAGGAGATAATATAACACCTCCTGTTCTCGGTTCTTTGCGACCAGAAGCTATAAAGTGTCCTAATTCGTAATGTTTGTTCAAAAACTTTATATGTGCATCTATAAATTGATCAATAACGGTCAATTCGGTTTTGTAAGTTATATTAATGATAAACATAGGTCAGTTTCAGGTTTGATATATTGTAAATTTAAATCTCTTGTACAAATTCTAAAAACACACTTTTATGAAGTTCTAAATCCATATCAGGAGAAAGTGCTACTCTGGCAATATAATCTTTGTCTCCTTCTTTAGTTGTGCCCTGTGTTGAGGTTGCAGGTATCGTCCAATACACACCTTTTAGTTGGCCGTAACTCACACAATATTTACTCTCATCAGGAATTTTAGTAATCATTAAATCAATTAATTTATGATTTAGTGCTCTTTTGTATGTTTCCTTTTCTTCAGGTGTGTCGCCTTTAGTTGGCAAGTCTAGTGAAAACACAGATGGTGTAAATCCTTGTGAAGCTAATTCTTCTGAAACAAAATTGATTTTGGCATCTGGTAAGTTGTCATGTATAAAATTAACAAAAGCTCTTGTATTGGTGTAAGCATCTGCAATTCTTTGATTCATCGATGGCATTTGCTTTGCTAATAACTCATACTGTAGTGCAGTGGCTTCATTATCGCAAAGGTCTAAATGTAAACCTATGTTGGCCATTAGGTCTTCGGCTTTTTTGTTAGCAACACAATAACCAGCCGTACATTTTCCGCCACTCGGAAATTTAGAACCACTCACATAAGAAATTGTTCTGACCACAGAAAGCGTATCGTTTTCACCTAAAAAGTGAAAATTAGGACAAAATGTTTGGTCTAATATAAAAACAGGATCTATAGCTGTTTCTCCACTTGCAGTTTTACGTACTTTACTTAGCACGTCTTTAAGCGCTTCCAAATCCGGAACTTCAACACGTGGATTGGTTGGGATTTCTGCAATGATGTATGGAATAGCATCTTCTGCTGCTACTTTAGCTAAAACGGCATCAATACTTTTAACCATATCATTATCGCCATCAACTTCTAAATCAACAACATCTACATGGTCTAAACATGCGGCAACTCGTCTGGCTTGGTCATTAGTACCACCATAACAATTGGTTGGTACAATAAATTTAATCGTTTTGCCTTTGTGATTCTCTAATGCCGTATGAATTAAACCCATCATTATAGCATACTGAATAGATAAACCACTAGAACCAACAACAGCTTGTGTTGCCGAATTTGTAATGGTGTTGATCTCGCTTAAAACACTCGCTTTGTCTTCAGAATTAGTTTGTTTTACTTTGAAAGACGTTTGCTCAGTAAGCGCTTTTAAAGCTAACAGAGCATCAGAAGGCGTCATAGCAATGGTTTCTCGACGTCTTACATGCTGAATATCTGAAATGTAATTATTGTTTTTCTCTCCATTAACAATTAAAATGCTACCTAATTCTTGATAAAGATTTACATAGAAATCGACATTAGGATTAAGTTGAAGGGCATCAATTTCGTTGTGTTCCGAAATAAAAATAGTGCTTCCATCGTAGTCTGAAACATCTTCTAATCGTTCCACTTTTACAAGTTCAAAATTATAACCGTAAATACGTTTTATGAGGTCTGCATTAAAAGATGTTGGCAATGCATTAGTATATATAATTTGAGTGTTTTTATTCGCGAATAGATTAGCTCTTAATACAGATAAAACAGGAACTGTTTGTGATGAAAAACTAATTACGCTTTCCGATTCTAAGCTATATTGTTTTGCGATTGTCCATTCTAATACAGAAGATAATGGATGACCTAATCTAATATAATCGTATGCTGTTGGTAAATCGTAGAGTGCTGATTTTTCAGAATTACCGTTAGCATATAGTGCTTCAAACTCATCTAAAAATTGAGTTTTAGCTAAACTTTCATTGTAAATATCTAAACGATGCGTAGTTAAATTTAACCAATCGTTTGGCATATTTTTTAATACGGCTTTTATGTAATCTAATAGCTTTGGTGCTTTCATAATTTCCACTAATTAATGGGATGCAAAGATACGTTAGTTGGGTTTTTGATGAAAGCCTTACATGGTGTTTGTTTAGACTAAGATTAATATAAATATTTATAATACCAAAAGTCCAAAACCACGCAGTATATCCACAGGTTTAGAATACCAAAACAATTCAAAATTTTCAAATTGATTTTCAAAATTGGTTTTTAACTGTTTAAATGTTTGAGGTTGCTGTTGCGGTGTAAGGCCTGCTAAAGTATCTAAAAGCCAAAGTCCTTTTTGTTTTTCGAGAGTAATTTGATAGCTTTCTACAGCATCATGAAACGTAAATTCTAAATAGTTTATGATTTTTCCTTTTTTTGATTTAGAAAATTCAGAAATTAAAGGTAAACCACCTAACCACGTGATTTTAGCACTTGGCTTAATAGTAGGTTCTACTTCTTCTGCTAAACAGTTATAGATGAAATCTGGAGAAATTGTAGTTTCAGGTACTGTGAAATCAAACCAATCATGTAATGGTAAATCAAAGCCAATACCATGCATAAAATTAAACAGAGATTTCTTTAAACCATAACTAAATTGCGAATGATCTATCCCTGTAGAATCTGAAAAGTCCACATCATTATTAGCAAAACTTATGGTTTTATAATTTGGAGTAATCCCATAATCTTCAGGATGCAAACCTATAGGACTATGCGCTGTTAAGGCAAATTGGTGCCAAAAACCAGATTGCAAAATTCCGTTTTCAAAAAGCTGGCGAACCATTTCTAAACTATCTACTGTTTCTTGCGTAGTTTGTGTGGGATACCCATACATTAAATACGAATGTACCATAATATTGGCTTCCGTAAAATTGCGCGTAACTTGTGCTACTTGTGTAACAGTTACACCTTTGTCTATTAATTTTAATAAACGATCAGAAGCTACTTCTAAACCACCAGAAACGGCAATGCAGCCAGAAGCTTTTAGTAAAAGACAGAGGTCTTGTGTAAAGTTTTTTTCAAACCTAATATTTGTCCACCATGTAACGCTGAGGTCTCGTTTTATAATTTCGAGCGCTAAAGCTTTCATTAAAGAAGGAGGTGCAGCTTCATCTACAAAATGAAATCCGGTTTCTCCTGTTTGTGCAATTAGTGTTTCCATTCGGTCGACCAAAAGGCTAGCAGCGACGGGTTCGTAAATTTTAATATAATCTAAAGAAATATCGCAAAACGTACATTTTCCCCAATAACAACCATGAGCCATGGTTAGTTTGTTCCATCTGCCATCACTCCATAAGCTGTGCATTGGGTTGGCAATTTCTATGACAGAAATATATTGGTCTAACAACAAGTCTGAATAATCTGGTGTACCAACTTCGGCTTGTTTATAATCTGGTGATGTGCTGTTATTTTTGTAAGTAACAACGTCATCTAATAGTAAATAGGTGCGTTTAAATTCTTGTTCTGAGACGCTTTGCTTTGACTCTGATTGACAAATGTTTTTATAGAGCAATTCAATTGGTAATTCACCATCATCTAAGGTAATAAAATCAAAAAACTCAAAAACTCTAACATCTTTGACAGAACGTAATTCGGTATTAGGGAAACCACCACCCATTGCAATTTTAATGTCAGGATAATTTGTTTTTATGTACAGTGCGCAACGAAAAGCACTATATAAATTACCAGGAAAAGGCACCGAAAAACAGATTAGTTTTGGTTGCGTTTCTTTAATCTGACGATCTAAAATTTCTAAAGTAACTTGATCAATATATGTGGCATCATCTTGTAATTGCGTATAAAGCGCATTGAAAGAATTGGCGCTTTGGCCCAAACGTTCTGCGTAACGACTAAAACCAAAATCTGGATCAATACATTCTACAATAAAATCGGACAAATCTTCAATATACAAGGTAGCTAAATGCTTGGCTTTATCTTGCATTCCCATAGAGCCAAACGCAAAATCCATGTCGTCTAATTGGTCAAAACGAGAGGCTTGTGGTAAAAATCCGTCACTACAAATTTGCCTAGCATAGGTTTGGTTTTTCCCTTGAAGAAATAAAATAATGTCATCTAAAGATTTTAAATAAATTTCCTTCAGTGCATAAATACGTTGACAGTTTTCAGATTGAATACGGTCATTCTCAAAAGCAAGATTAAATAAGTCCTGAAACGTAGATTTAGAAAATAATTCTAAAATTACCTCTATACCCAAATCCATTTGAAAAGACTCAATTCCTTTTGTGTTTAAAAACCCTTTTAGATACGCTGTGCCAGGATATGGTGTGTTGAGTTGAGTAAATGGAGGCGTTATGAGTAAAAGGTCTTTCAATATTTCGGTTTAAAAATGTTGCTACAAATATAGACCTAAAAATATTCAGTATATTGAAATAATAGCATCGAGAACTGTAAAAGTTAACACCGATTCTCGATGTATTAATTCCGTTTTACACCAACTAAATAAAGTTATAATAGTGTTTTAGTCTTTTTTGTCAATAGGACAAGTACGTATACCAAATATAGTATACAGCGGACAAAAACTAACTAGACTAGTTAAAACAAAAACACCTGCTAATACTAATAATAAAATACCTAATGTTCCTGAAATTGTTCCTGTAAAGAATAATATACCTACTATTATAGCAATTACAAATCTTATGATTTTGTCAGTGTTACCCATGTTTTTTTTTCATCTTATGTAAATTTTAAATGTTGTTGCATCATTGCAAGACAAAAGTAATGGGCATTTTTAAGCTGTGCAGTGACTGTAGTCACCAGTCGTTGATAATTTTTATTTCGCCAGAATTTTGAACCACTTTTTCGTCAGTTTCAAGCTTTTTTAAAACTCGAGTAATAACTTCTCTTGCAGTGCCGAGTTCGTTTGCTAGTTGACTATGACTCATTTTAATAGAATTACTATTCGTTAGTTCCGTTTTCTTTTTAATGTGGTCATACAGTCTTTTGTCCATTTTATCTAAGAGTAAATGACCAATGGTATCTAATAATTCGGAATAGCGTAAATTAAACTGATTGAAAAAGAGTTCATTGAAATCTGGATATTCTTTAAGCCAAATAGGTAGATATTCAACAGGTACTAGTAATATTTTTGAATCTTCTTCTGTTGTAGCACATACTTTGCTCGGCGTATTTTTAAGAGCAGCATAGAATGTCATTACACAACTTTGAGCAGGCTCTATGTAATAGAGTTGTAGCTCTTTTTCGTCAAATCTAGAGTAAACCTTAACAAGGCCATTGAGTACAATAGGCAACACTTTTACGTATTGTGCTTCTCTTAAAATTTCAGTGCCTTTTGGAAATTCTTTTAGTAAAGATTTATCATTTAATTCCTCTATTAATTTAGGCTTTAAAAAGGATAAGATGTTTTTATCAAATTCCATTTTTTTTATTATTTGAATTCGAATGCGACCGTTTTATAATTAATATACGGAAGAAATATAGCTAAATTTTTAAAGACTATACGCTTATCCATTCTTTAAAATCTCAGCAACAGCTTGTTGGTAAGCTCTTGGATTATTCGCTTTTTTAATTTTCTTAAACGTCTTTTGTGGATTAGAAAACGACTGCGCAAAGTATTCCCAGAAGCCTTGCATTTTCATTTTTATTGGTGTTGGTCCTGATAAGGCTTCATCGTATTGATGGTAAATAGTGTCATGAAACTCTCTAAAGATATCCCATCGGTTTTTAGGATGTTCTGTAGTGTCATTTTTGATCATACTTGGTAAAAACGGATCTGCTATGAGTCCTCTGCCAATCATAAAATGATCTATACTAGGAAATCTAGTTTGCATCGCTTTTAATTTAGCAACAGAAGTAATATCGCCATTATAGTACAATTTGTGTTTGGTGCTTTCTATACATTTTTGAAAAGCATCTAAATTAACACCGCCTTTATAAAGTTGTTTACCAATGCGAGCATGTATAGCAATATTCTTTAATGGATAAGCATCTAGAATAGGAAAGGCATGTAAGATTTCTTCAGGGTTGTCATAACCCATTCGCATTTTCATGGATACTAAAATATCTGTTTCAGAATGCACACGATCTAAAATGTGATTAATTTTTTCAGGATCACAAATTAAACCGGAACCCATTCCTCGGTTAGTGACCATTGGGTAAGGACAACCTAAATTCCAGTTCAATTCTTTATAACCCAATTCTTGAATGTAGTCTACCACAAACAGAAACTCATCTGCATTATTAGTCATTATTTGCGGAATAACCTCGAGTTCTGTGTTGTGTTCTATTTTTAAATCGCGTTGATAAGAGTTCTTTATAATTAACTTTTTGTTGAATCTTATATATGGTGCATAATAAGTGTCAATGCCGCCAAAATAGTGGTTAAATGCATTTCTGAATCTAAAATCAGTAAACCCTTGTAATGGCGATGATAAAAGTGTAATTGACATTTTAGGTGCTGATTTTTATGGAAGTTAAGAAACGAATGTCGTTGAATTATTTCAGAAAGTCAAATCTTGATGCCGTAATAATAAATTTAATTTTTTTACGTTGGTAAAAGTAACAATCCTTAACCAATCGCGCATAAAGCAGTTCTACGTTTCAACCAATAATCAATCACTAAAGTTATGAAACGAATTGTTTATGCCTTTGTTTTCGCCTTTTTAGTATCGTCTTGTGCTACTGATACTGATGAGAATTTCCAAAATCCTGATTCTAATTTTTACGCACTTACCGTTGGTAATCAATGGGTCTATAAAAACTACAAGTATAATAATAGCACCCAAGAATATGATGAGATAAACGTCATAGATTCTGTGAGTATAGTTGGTACAGAGTTAGTTAACGGAAATACGTATTATAAATTTAGACAATTAACTACAGGCAATGAAAACGGCATAGCATTTTGTAATCCTAATGGTGAACATTTTGAATTATTAAGAGATTCTGTAGGTTATCTGATTTGGGAAACCGGAAAAGTTAAATATGCCAATAATGATTTCTCTGCCAGAACAAGCGCAGAACTCGGTTTTGCGACAATTTACGATCAATTAGTTGCTGTAGATAACGAAATTACAGTAGAAGCAGTTACGTTTGAAAGTACATATTCTCAACGCTATGCCATACAATCAAATGGCGAACAAGCTAATGCTTTAGATCACTTTTTTTATGTCGATGGTATCGGTTTAGTTTATGATACATCTTCTCTGATGAGTGAAGAAGTACCAAAAATAAAAAGACGTTTGGTGTCTTATGTGGTTCAATAAATATGGGTTTGACTTAGAAATTGGATAAGTTGAGTTCTTTAAGAAATTGCCACATTTTTGTTCTAAATAGTTTTTTATCTTCGTTTTTAAATTTACCATGTTTACCATTCGGAATGGATAAAAATTCTGTAACGACGTTGTTGTTAACTAAAGCTTCATAAAGTTTCACGGATTGTGAATAAGGAACAATGGGATCTGCATCGCCATGCACAATAAATATTGGAGGACTGTCTTCGGTAACATAATACAATGGAGACACGGATTGTGTGAACTCTGCATCGAGATAGTTCTTTCCCAACCATCGTTTGGCAGACTTCCATTTTGCAAGTGGTACTAAATCGGTAACACCATATTTGTTTATAATAGCTGCTATCTTTATTTCGCCTTTGTATGTGCAATCTTCATCGTAGATTGAATTGTTGCCAAGTAGTCCTGCCATAAGTGCCAAGTGTCCTCCAGCAGATCCACCCATTATGACTATTTTATTAGTGTCTATATTTAATTCTTTCGCATTATTGTAGATATAGATTAATGCACATCTCACGTCCTCAATCGCTGCAGGTGCAGGAGCAACATCTACTAATCGATATTCTACATTAGCGACGGCATATCCATTTTTAAAAAAGGAACCAAAACCAGATTGAGATTCTTTTTCGCCATGATTCCAACCACCACCATGAATATTTAGTAAAATTGGTGTTGACTCTTTTGCATTTTGCTCAGTGTACAAGTCTATGCGACCTTCCCATTCATTAACGGTTTTGTAAACTACATCAAGTTGAGAGGTGTAACCTTTAGGGAATTTTACTGGTTTATATTCTTTTTCTTGCGCAGAAATTATACAGCAAAATGCTAAAATAAAACTGGTAATCAATGCATGGAACTTCATGTTTATTTTAAATGTTTTTTAAAAAATGCAATGGTTCTTTGCCAAGATAATGTTGCCGCTTCCTTATCATACCTTGGTGTTGTGTTATTATGAAAGCCATGATTAACATTAGGGTAAATATAAGCTGTGTGTTCAATTTTGTTTTCTTTTAAAATGGCTTCGTAAGCTGGCCAACCAGCATTTACTCTAGTGTCTAATTCGCCATATTGAAGTAAAAGTGGAGCTGTGACTTTTGCAGCGTCCTCTGCTTCGGGCTGTCTACCATAATAAGGGACTGCCGCTGCTAAATCTGGTATACGGACAGCCATCATATTAGAAATCCAACCACCAAAACAAAACCCAACTACACCAACGTTACCATCACAGTTTTCGTGGTTTTTTAAGTAGTTATATGCTGCGATAAAATCTTCAAGCATTTCTTGCTGGTTTCTCTTTTTTTGCATCGCTCTACCATCATCATCATTTCCAGGATATCCACCAAGTGGAGATAAGGCATCTGGTGCTAATGAAATAAAACCTTCTTTTGCGGTACGTCTGCCAACATCTTCAATATATGGGTTTAATCCTCTGTTTTCATGTACAACAATAACACCTGGTAATTTTGTTTTGTTATCCTTTGGTTGAGATAGTAGTCCTTTAATAGTTCCGCCTCCTTTAGGAGAATCGTAGGTAATAAAATCAGAATCTAAGGTAGGGTCATCTGGTTTTACTAATAACGTATTTATATAGTCTGGAGACATAAAATTCATTAGCGAAGAAAGCGTAACTCCACCGACAGCGTATAACGATAGCTTTTCTACAAATTGCCTTCTGTTCAATTTATTGTGTGCGTAATCATCATATAGATCAAAAACTTCTTGCTTTATATCTTCTTTTTTTAAGTCTTTCATAATGCTATTTTTTTCTATTAATATAAGATTTTTTATTGGCCTGTCAAAAAACGATTAATGTCCAAATTAGATACCCAAGCAAAAGTGTTCTTGCTGTCCAATTTAATGTCCTTATCCAATTTGTTTTAATCACTTTCGTGATTAATTCAGGGGAACCTTCTTGCATTAATTTTAAATGGATAGGAACTTGAAAAATGAAAGTGCTTAACCAAATAAAGGTTAATAATACCATATTTAATAAGTGTAAGTTATCTTGAAAATGATACAATAGAATGAGACCTGTAATTAACTCAATAACCATAACAGGAACTGTAATAAAGCCTGTAATAACATTTTTACGTTCATAACTAGGGAATTCGTTTCTTTCAATAGCTCTAAAAAGTGGGTAGTGTACAATTTGTACAAACCAGCATAACCCAGTCATGAATATCGTAGCAACTAAATGTATTATTAGGATGATCTTCATTTAAAAACACGATCTAGAAATTGTTTAATACTCTCTTGGTTTGCTTTAATTAATTCTGCTTTGGCCGTTTCTTTGTCTTTTGGTTTTTTATCTTGAGAAAGTTTGAATTTTCCTTCCCAATCGGTAATGGAAATTTTAAACATTTCTATGTATTTTAAATTTTTGTCTAATCTAGGATTTTCAGATTCTAAAACATAGTTGTGTTCGGGCGCTTCTAAAAATTCTGTCATTGTGATTAACGATTTTTTTAAAGCCATTTTGTCTTCTATAGCTTCAACTTTTCCTTTTATATGTACTTTAATATAGTTCCATGTCGGTAATTGAGTAGTAGAAAAAATACTAGGAGAGATATAACATTCTGGACCTCCAAAAATAATAGTAATGTCTTTATTATCTTTCAATAATTGTGCCTGAGGATTATAAATATCTATATGGCCAATGAGTGTTTCATTATCATAAATTAAAGGTAAATGTGTTATAAACGGTTGGTTTTCCTTAACTGAAATAACAGTGGCTAAAGGATAGTTTTTTATAACCTCTATTAAATGATCACGGCTGTCGTCTTGATGGTGTTTTGGTGGATAGTTCATTTGCTATTATCCTGATATTGTTTCAAGATATTGATTTATGTCATTATAAAGTTTGTAATATTATTGAAAATAATGATACTTGAAATTTACAATTTTTTATCTTTAAAGCATGGCAGGGAATCCAAATTCATTTTCAATTAAAAATTGGTCGCTAGATGATCAGCCAAGGGAAAAGCTAAGAGACAAAGGAAAAGCAACTCTAAGTGATGCAGAGTTGATTGCTATTTTAATTGGGTCTGGTAATAGAGATGAAAGTGCTGTGGCTCTTTGTAAACGGATATTTGCTAGCGTAGATAATAATCTAAATGCTTTAGGGAAATTATCACTTGCTCAGTTAATGGAATTTAAGGGTATTGGCGAAGCTAAAGCCATAACTATTGCTGCAGCTTTAGAATTAGGAAAGCGAAGACGGTTAGAAGAGGCACTTCAATTAGATAAAATTACCTCAAGCCGTTCGGTATTTAATGTTATGCAACCCATTATTGGCGAATTACCACATGAAGAATTCTGGATTCTATATCTCAATAACTCTAATAAAGTCATTAAAAAAAATCAACTAAGTAAAGGAGGTATTACAGGTACTTTAGTAGATGTAAGATTAGTACTTAAAAATGCACTTGAAGTAGGAGCAGTGGCACTAATCCTTGCACATAACCATCCCTCTGGGACGCTGATACCAAGTAAAGCAGATAAGGATATTACCAGCAAATTAAAATTGGCATCGCAAAGTTTAGATATTTCTGTATTAGATCATTTAATTATTACTGAGAGCGCCTACTATAGTTTTGCAGATGAAAGTATTCTTTAGAACGTCTGTTTTTATTAAACGAAAACATAACCAACCAAATTAGTTATTTCAACTTTGGAATTTGTTATTTTTATCTTTTTGGAATTCGCAAAGCCATATGCTATTAGTTTATACACATAAAATTACACCGAGAGTTACCTATACGTTTAAGCATATTTGTAAACGTATCTTAGGAATTGAAGTGCGGTTTACATCTAAAGTAGAAGACTTTATAGCACATGATAGTCTTAAAATGTCTTATGCTAAACAACCACTAAGTAATGAGTTGTTTATTAGGAGCAATGAATTATTGTTTGAGACTGGCTTGTCTGATATTGAAGTTAACTCACAACAATGGGGCAATACAAAAGGTTTTTTTGCCACAGGAGAGCGCAGTGATTTACCATTTGATATTTTTGCCGCTTCGTTTTATTTATTAAGTAGATACGAAGAATATTTACCGCACGTAAAAGATGATTACGGTCGCTTTTTAGCTACGGAAAGTGTAGCTTATAAATCTAATTTTCTGCATCAACCAGTCATTGATATTTGGGCATATAAATTAAAGGAAGTTTTGAAGGAACGATTTCCAGATTATAAGTTTCCAAATCGTACATATCAAGTAAAACCAGTAATTGATGTACCAGTGGCATATTATTTTAAAAACAAAGGATTGTTGCGTACCATTGGTGGTACCTTAAACGATTTAAGACGTTTTAAATTAAAGCAATTGTATCTTAGATATTCCGTTTTAATGGGTTTTAAACGCGATCCTTACGATACCTTTAAGTGGATCATTAGAAAACAAAAGCAATATAAATTTAAATTCATTGTTCTGTTTTTAATAGGCGAATATTCTACATATGACAAAAATATAAATACTAACAAAAAGCAATTTGTTTCATTAATAAAATCGGTTGCAGATTACTGTGATGTTGGTATAAAGGCATCTTATTTTGCTCTTGATGATGTAGAAGTTATGAAAAAAGAAAAACTTAAAATGGAAGCCATAACCCATAACGGTTTGAAGGCCGTACGTCACTCGTTTTCTAAATTAAATTTACCTACATCGTACCGTAACTTGGTAGAGTTAGAAATTAACGAAGATTTTACCATGGGCTATATTAACACTTTGGGTTTTAGGGCAGGTACATGTACACCTTTTCAATTTTACGATTTAGATTACGAAGTGCAAACACCATTGAGAATCAACCCTTACCAATGTTTAGATTTTAGCTTATTGAAGTACAATTCAAAATTAGATAAAACGGAACATTTACAAAAAATTATTAACGAAATAAAAGCAGTAAATGGTACTTTTGTTCCCATATTTCACAACTATGCTTTTAGCGATTTAGAACGTTGGAAAGGTTTTAGGTCATTATTCAATTTAGTATTAGATTCAGCCGAATGAAAAATAGAATAAAACATGTCTTTTTTGATTTAGATCATACACTTTGGGATTTTGATAAAAATTCTGGTTTAACTTTTGATAAAATTTTTAAACTGAATAAAATTGAAATTGATACCAAAGATTTTTTATCAGTCTATGAACCTATAAATTTGAAATTTTGGAAACTTTATCGAGAAGAAAAAGTAACCAAGTCAGCATTGCGATATGGAAGGTTGAAAGAAGCTTTTGATGGTGTTAATATGTCTGTTGAAGATGATTTAATCAATCTCTTGTCTGATGCCTATATTGATCACTTGTCTTCGTTTAATCATCTATTTGAAGGCACTTTTGAGACTCTAAATTATTTAAAGGAAAAGTATGTACTCCATATTATTACCAATGGATTCCATGAAGCTCAAGAAAAGAAAATGGCAACCTCAAATATAAAACAATACTTTAAAACCATTACTGATTCTGAAATGGTAGGTGTAAAAAAACCTAATCCAAAAATTTTTAATTTTGCATTAGAGTTAGCTCAAGCGAAACCATCAGAAAGTATAATGATTGGTGATAGTCTGGAAGCCGATATTGAAGGTGCACATAATATAGGAATGGATACCATACATTTTGATTATAAAAACCTTAGTAACTCAGGGAACTTTAAAAGCGTTACAGAATTAAAAGCATTAATAAATCATTTATAAAAGACATACTATGTTCAAGAAACTAATTTTTACGCTATCGTTTATTCTCATCAGTGTATATGGAATAGCTCAAAAAGACATCAATAATTACAAGTATATCATTGTTCCAAAAAAATATGAATTTTCAAAGTCAGATGATCAGTATCAATTAAATTCATTGACTAAATTTTTATTTAATAAGCATGGATATCAAGTTTATTTTACTGATGAAATTCCGGAGAATTTAAAAAGTGAATTATGTAATGGACTAAAAGTAGAATTGTCTAATACTAAGAGTGGAATGTTTAAAACAAAGTTAGAAATGACACTCAAGGATTGTTATGATGCTGTGGTAATGACTTCAAAAGTTGGTGAATCGCGCTTAAAAACATATGATAAAGCCTACGTTGAGGCATTAAGAAATGCTTTTGAAACATTTCAAAATATAGAATATAAGTATTCAGGAGATGAGAAAGATAAAGAAGCGGAAGTTGTGATGACAGAAACTAAAGTAGTGGTTGCTAAGACGAAAGATCTTGAATTAGAAAAAAAAGAACCTACTTTAGAAGGCACCTTCAAACCTGAAAATAAAAAGGAAGAGAAGGCAGTGGTTTCAAATATATCAACTACTTTTAAAAATGAAAAATACTATGCACAGGAGATTTCTAATGGGTTCCAATTGGTAAACTCTGAGCCCAGAGTAGTGATGATTCTATTTAATACAGCTGCAGAGAATGTCTATCTAGTAAAAGGAAAAAGTGCAATTGTATTTAAGCAAGATGGATTTTGGTACTATTCTGAAAATAATGGTGAGCTAAAAGAGCAAGAGTCTATCAATATTAAATTCTAAAACTTAGTAACCATATTTTTCTTTCCACAGTTGTTTTAAATAATTTCGCTGTGCTTGCTCACGTGCATTATTTCCTGGACTATACAATTGGGTGTTTGCAATTTCACTAGGTAAAAATTCTTGAGCAGCAAAATTGTTCTCGTAACTGTGAGAGTACTTGTAATCATCGCCATATCCCAATTCTTTCATTAGTTTTGTTGGCGCATTTCTCATGGCTAACGGCACCGATAAATCGCCAGTTTCTTTCACTAATTGTTGAGCTCTATTAATGGCTTCATAAGCAGCATTACTTTTAGCAGAACTCGCTAAATATGTTGCACACTGACTTAATATAATACGAGATTCAGGATGACCTATTACAGAAACAGCTTGAAATGTATTATTAGCAATTACTAGCGCAGTTGGGTTGGCGTTACCAATATCTTCACTAGCGAGAATTAGCAATCGTCGCGCTATAAACTTAACATCTTCTCCGCCTTCAATCATTCTTGCTAAATAATAAACTGCAGCATTAGGATCACTACCACGAATAGATTTAATAAATGCAGAAATAATGTCGTAATGTTGTTCACCAGTTTTGTCATATCGTGCAGCTTTGTTCTGCACTTGTTTGGTCACTAGTTCATTAGTGATAATAATATTATTGTCTTCAAATGAAGCAATTAATAACTCAAAAATGTTCAATAACTTTCGGGCATCACCACCAGAGATCCTCAATAAGGCTTCTGTTTCTTTTAATTCAATGTTTAATTTAGAAAGTTTTGTGTCTTGCTTTAAAGCACGTTGTAAAAGAGCTTCTAAATCTGCTTTGCTAAAAGCATTCAACGTATAAACTTGACATCTTGATAGAAGTGCAGAGATAACCTCAAAACTTGGGTTTTCAGTAGTTGCGCCAATAAGTGTAACCCATCCTTTTTCTACAGCCTCTAAAAGTGAATCTTGTTGAGATTTACTAAACCTATGAATTTCATCAATAAATAAAATAGGATTTTTAGCTGTGAACAAGCCACCGCTTTTCTTCGCTTTGTCAATAACCTCCCGAATATCTTTTACTCCAGAATTAATGGCGCTTAGTTTAAAAAATGGACGTTCAGATTCATTGGCAATTATATTAGCCAATGTAGTTTTTCCAATTCCAGGAGGTCCCCAAAATATCATAGATGGAATAACGCCACTTTTAATTTGCTGGTATAACATACCATCTTTGCCAACTAAATGCTGTTGACTTAGGTAGTCATCTAATGTGTTTGGTCTAAGACGTTCTGCTAAAGGTGTATTCATGGTTTCAAAATTACAAAATGCTTTTGTTATGAATTCAATTAATTCGTTAATTCCACATTATAAGCAAATGGTTTTATCTTTTTGCTCTGCCAATTTTGCAGACATTTCCATTTTGGATATAAAATTGAAATAGAAATTTAACATGAGCAACAACCAACAATTTAAATATTCTAATAGCATCATTGTTTACCCGTTGATAATACTATTTGCTGTTTGGCTAGTATTTTGGTATCAGGTTAGAATTGATGGAAGCATAAATAATTTTGGTATTAGACCACAAGAGCTTGAAGGTTTATTTGGTATAGTAACAAGCCCATTTTTGCATGGTGATATTAACCATATTTATAATAACTCAGTGCCACTTTTTGTACTTAGTTTGTCGTTATTTTATTTTTATAATAAAATAGCATGGAAAGTCATTGGCTTCGGCATTCTCTTATCAGGAGCATTAACTTGGTTAATTGCTAATCACGGTAACCATATCGGAGCAAGTGGTTTAGTTTATGTTTTGGTTAGTTTTATATTTTTTAAAGGCATTTTTGCCAAGCATTACAGATTAATTGCATTATCCTTATTGGTTATATTTTTATACGGAAGTATGATTTGGTATGTGTTTCCGATAAAAGCAGGCATGTCTTGGGAAGGCCATTTGTCTGGGTTAATAACGGGTTTATTATTTGCCTTAATTTTTAGAAAACAAATAGCAAAGCCAGAACGTTACAAATGGGAAGAACCTCATTATAATGAAGATGATGATCCATTTATGAAACACTTTGATGAGAATGGTAATTTTATTGAATTGAAGCCGGAAATTGAAAATGATCTTGAAATTGAAGATAATTCTGAGGGCACGAAAGAATTAAAAATTAGATATATTTTTAAAAAGGATGATAATGAATGACGGAAGGATTAAAAAAGTTTAACCTAAGATATAAAAAAAACAAAAGGAGATTATCTTACGATAACCTCCTTTTTTTAGACTAACCTCTAAATAATAGATACTACTTAGTTTAGTTAGATGGAAAAACCCACATATCATCATCTAGCAAATGACCGCCTTGAGATGAAATTGCAGCATCATAGTTTGCACTATTAGTTGTTCTTTCCGTAATAGGATATAAGAATCTTCTTGGAATTACTCCTGATGGATTAAAACTAGGAACAGCATCTGGATTAGGAGTTAAATCAGGATAACCTGTTCTTCTATAATCAGCCCATGCTTCTAATGGTCCATTTCCGTATAAAGACTTATACTTTTCAGTTATGATAGTTTCAATTTTATCTTCAGAAGTACCAGTTAAAGTTAATGTATTTACATAAAGATCTGCATCAGTTGTAGATACACCTACATATAACATGTTAGATCTAACAGCTTCTTGCAATGCTGTTAAGGCATCAAGATCTGCACCACTAGTTCTTACAATAGCTTCAGCTTCAATGAACTTAACTTCCCAATAAGAAATTAAAGGCGTTGGCGATGTTGCCTTTCCCCAGAATAAATCATCTGATGCAAAAGTTTCTCCGTCTGTAGTATATAAAGCTAATCTAGGATCACTTGTCATCATTGTATTTAAAGTTGCACCGAATCCCATTGTACTAGGTCTGTCGTTATCAAATAAATATAGTGGGTTAGCATTTTGAGCAGGTAAACTGTAAACAAAATCAGGTTGATCTGCTGTACTAGTAAATGCCATTTGTGCTTCACTTAAAGCATTTTGAGCAGCAGTTGGATCAACTGAAGTTAAATGCAAATAATATCTAGCTTTTAAGGCGTGAGCAGTTCCTTCCCAATCTGCGCTTCCACCAGCTCCGAAAAATTCACCAACACCACTAGCAACACCTTCATTAATCGATTCAGTTAATAATGTTTGAATATCAGCATATATACTGCTTTGGGAGTCATATGATGGCGTAACATTTCCTTCATCACCTAAAAATGCATCACTGTAAGGGATATCTCCCCAAGTACTTGTTGTCATTCCTAAATTCGCTGCCATATATAACTTTGCTAAAGCACTTACTTCACCAGTATTATTTTGAGTAATTACAAAACAATCTGTCATTGAACCTGCACCATAGAGACCAAAGCCCCAACTGTTGTCAATATCACTTTCTCCAATGTTATATTGTCCGTATGCAATCTGCTGTGCATCTAAACCATCAAACTGTTGCATTACAATTCCTGCAATTCTACCGTTTAAAGCAACAATGTTTCTGTGAGTTTGAGTTATCATTCCTGGATAAATCGCACCTGCATTTACTACGTCTGCAGACGGATTATCAGGATCCACATTTGTGTCTGTTATTTCACATGAGATTAATCCCATAGAAAGAATCCCAATTAATATTATTTTTATCTTTTTCATCTTTATTAAAAATTAAATTTTATATCAAATCCATAACTCTTAGTATTAGGTTGGTTAAAATAATCCAAACCTAGACCATTACTATCTCCAGTTAAATTTGTTTCTGGATCAATTCCTGGATAATCAGTATTTAACCATAAGTTTCTACCATAGGCTGCAATACTAATTCCATCAATAAACATACCTTCTAAATATTTACTAGGCACTTGGTAAGCTAAAGTGATTTCTCTTAAACGTACCCAAGAAGCATCGTATACGTTAGATTCTGATAAACCACCAAATCCGTAACGTCTCCAAACATTATTATTTTCACTTACCGTGTTATCATAATAAGGAACTGATTGCGCATTTTGTTGTCCAGTTGACTGTACAACACCATTAAATACTAATGATTCCTCTCTTACTAAAGTAGCAGCAGATGTACCAAAGTAATCTAGTATACCACATGTACCACACCAAACATCACCACCTTGTCTAATATCAAAAAGTACTGATAAGCTTAAGTCTTTATAAGTGAAAGTATTACTAATACCAGCTACCCAGTCTGGGATAGGATCACCAACAACACCATCTGTAGGATCTTGTAATGGGTAACCATTATCGTCAATCAATACTTCACCAGAATCGTTTCTTAAAAATCTAGAACCGTAAATAGAACCATAAGATTCACCAACAATTGCAACAGAAGATGTACTTGTAAATCCATTTAATGTAATAAATTCTACACCTTCAGTAAGTTCTTCAACTACGTTTTCATATGTTGTCCAGTTCATGCTTATGTCCCAAGAAAAATCATCTGTTTGTACTGGTGTACCTCCTAAAGAAATTTCAACACCCGTATTCGATATTAATCCAACATTGTCAAAACGATCAATAAATCCAGAAGAAGGAGCAACATCAACAGGTATGATTTGATCTTTAGTTTCTTTATTATAGTATGCTATATCAAAATTTAAACGGTTTGAAAACATTTTAAATTCTAATCCAATTTCAAATTCAGTAGTAATTTCTGGTGTTAAATCAGGATTACCAGCTCTTGAAGATCTTTCAAACGAAACTTGATCATATGCTGGAAACGCTACACTTTGAATGAATCCATCTCCTGAAGCAGAATACCCAGAAAAGTTTGTTGTTGTAGCGTAAATTGGTGCATCGTTACCAGTTTTACCGTACGATAACCTTAATTTACTGTAATCCACAGCATCACTATTTTCAAAAAGTAATTCATTAAAGATAAAACTAGCACCAATAGAATAAGATTGGAAAGTGTTATTACCTTCAGGTAAAGTTGAAGACCAGTCATTTCTAAACGATGGTGTAATGAATAAAATGTCATCGTAACCAATTGTAGTAGTAGCGAAAGTACCAATTAATTTTTTGGCAGATGTGCTTTCTTGTGCCTGTGTTGTTTCAACATTAATTAAGTTAAAATAACCAGGAATAGTCATTCCATCACCAATTACACTTCTACGATTAGATTTAGTATAGTAACCGTCATACCCAAGGTTAAATGTTAAATTCATCTTGTCACTTAAGTCCTTTCTACCACTTACAAGCATGTTCCAGTTTACATCTTGGTTAGAAATGTTATCGTTAATCATTCTACCATTACCGTAACTTGCATCTAAAACATCAAAACCAATTTTTCTAACATCGGTATAACGGTCAACAGATGCAGCACCTTTAATGTTAATCCAATCATTTAAGTCATACGATAGACCCATTCTTCCAATGATACGGTTAACGTCATCTTGGTTAATGTTTCTAGCGACTGTAAAATAAGGGTTGTTATAGATTCCATCTCTATAACTTCTGTGACCAGGTAATTCTGATCCTTCAATATCATAAAAGTAAGAAGAAGCGCTATCAGCTGCTTCTTGGCCAGTAAGACCATTTCCATTATCAAAAGTTGGTGCAGTTCTTAATAAACCTAACATAATACCTGAGATGTTAGATCCTCTTTGTACTCTGTTTCCACCTGAATTAGTATATTGAGCAGAAGCTTCAAGCTTTAATTTTTCAGACATTTGCGCATCTACGTCAACTCTAAATGTTTTTCTGTTGAAATCTTCATTTGGTGAAATACCTTTTTGAGTTAATTTTCCAATAGAAGCACGATATCTCACTTTTTCATTTCCACCACTAGCAGAAAGATTTGTGTCATATATTTCTCCAGTTTTGAAAAAATCGTAATGATCATAAGATCTTGCAGCGATTCCATTCCCTGAACCAGCAGCTACTAAACTTCCGCCTCTATCAAATGGGTAAGCTGAATCACCGTCATATTCTAAGGTAGAAATATTTGGTCCCCAAGAATCTCCTTCAAATGTTTCAGGGCCTCTCCAAATCTGAACACCACCAACAACACCACCTTGTGCATATTTGCGTTGTAAATCTGGACCTTGATTGTATTGCGAGAATCCTACGGAGTTAGATAATGTAACTCTTGTTTTTCCTGATTTTCCTTTTTTCGTTGTAATGATAACTACTCCATTTGCGGCACGTAATCCGTACAATGTTTGAGCTGCAACACCTTTTAGTATGTTAACTGATTCTATATCAGCAGAGTTGATGTCAATGGCTCTGTTAGAAAAATCAGAACCACCTGTACTAGAGTTGTTATTAGATTGAGTAGCATCTTCTGTAAATGAAGAGTTGTCAATAGGAACTCCATCTACAATAAATAGAGGTGAATTAGATCTTGTAATAGAAGTATTACCTCTAATTCTAATGTTAGCAGATGCTCCTACTGATCCTGAAGACGTTGTAACCTGAACACCAGCTGCTTTTGCGTTTAACCCAGAAACTAAATTTGTTTCTTTTGATTTGTTAATCGCATCTGAACCTACAGATTGAACTGAGTAGGCTAATTCTCTTGGTTTAGCTTGGATTCCTTGTGCTACAATTACAACTTCCGAGAGTTCAGAAGCATCTTCAACCAGTTGTACATCTATTACATTAGAATCGCCTACTACCATTTCTTTGGTGACGAAACCTATGTAACTAAAAATTAATGTACTACCAGTATCTACATCAATAGAATACTTACCATCAAAGTCTGTTACGACTCCGGTTGAAGTCCCCTTGACTATAACACTAGCTCCAGAAAGTGGCATTCCCGAATCTTCTGTTACAGTACCAGAAACTGTTTTTTCTTGTGCAAACGTGAGTTGCACCACAAACGCCATGAAAAGCGTTAAAATTGTTTTTAGTTGTGATTTCATAAATTGTTAAAATTTTAACAAAAATGCAGAAAATATATTGTTTTCGCAATAGTTTGTTTTGCTTTTTTTAACAATTGAGCTAGTGTTTTGTTAATTTATATGGTAATAAATTAAAAAAAAATCAATAAACGTTTTAAATTTATTGATTCCCTATAATATATTAACGCATTCAATTTGAATAAAATAGAATGAATTGCATGGATTATTGTCGCTGTCTCACAGCTTCATATAAGAATGCACCACAAGCTACTGACACATTTAGAGATTCAATATCACCTAAAATAGGGAGTTTAGCTTGGTTGTCAACCACTTTTAAAACAGAAGGATTAATTCCTCTTCCTTCAGATCCCATAATAATTGCACACGGTTCTTTAAAAGATACATCAAACAAATAATTTTTTGCTTTCTCAGTTGCGGCTATAACTTTTATTCCTGAAGACTGCATATGAAATACAGCATCTTTTATGTGGTCTACTTTACAAATAGGAATTTTAAAAATTGCACCAGCACTGGTTTTTATAGTGTCCCCATTTATTGGCGCTCCACCTTTCTTCTGTATAATTATTCCGTCTACACCAGTACATTCTGCAGTTCTTACAATGGCTCCAAAATTCCTAACATCACTAAGTTGATCTAATAATAAAAACAAAGGTGTTTTTTTAGATTCTAAAACACCCATTACCATCTCATCAATATCATGAAATGCAATCGGTGAAATTTGAGCCACGGCTCCTTGGTGATTACCTCGAGTTAAACGGTTTAATTTTTCTACAGGCACATAAGATGAGTTGATACCCTCAGCACGTATTATATTTTCTAACTCTTTAAAAAGTTCTCCTTGCAAACCCTTTTGCATAAAAACTTTGTCAATGGTTTTTCCTGATTTTATGGCTTCAATAATCGCTCTAATACCAAAAATTGTGGTTTCGTCTTTCATGTATATAAAATATCCTAAAATTAAATGGGTATAAGGTGCAAATGTATTGAAACAGAATTAAAAAGTTGCAGTTAAACTCACATGAACTTTAGAGTCCGATAATTTAAATGCTCTATTTTCTGTTTTACCGCTAGAATAATTAAAACGAAATAATCCTGTATTGGTCAACAATCCAAATCCGAGTCCAAACCCAAACAGTTTCTCTTTTGTGTTACTAATCTTGTTTTCAAAATAGGCGGCATCAAACACAGAATTAACATAGATATTAGAGCTTAATCGGTACCTGTATTCCGTGCTCAGCACACCATATAAATTTGCAACCAAACTATTTTCTTCAAAACCTCTAATTGAATTAATGCCACCAAAACGGAATAATTCGTTATCAAGATAGTTATTAGAGGTTAAGGTTGCGCCACTAATTTTTGCATAAATGCTATTAGTTCTGTTAAGATTGAAAATCTTGTAGGTTTCTAAATTGAATGCAGTTTGTTTTTCAGTATTTAAATCAGTTTTTCTATCTCCAAAGCCAGAAGAAAAATTAAACCAAAATTTAATTGGGAATAGAGGGTCACTCGTTTGAGGTTTTATATAGTTGTATTGTAATGTGTAATAATTGGAGGTGTAGTCATTGAGTGTATTAGTGTCATCATCTTGAAGATTGGTGGAGTTTGTAGATGTGATTCCTATACCTATACTGTGTTGACTGTTAATTTTGTAATTTATTTTAGCGTATTGATTGGCGTTTAAAAAAGTTGAATCCTTCCTGAAAATATTGAGCCCAACCTGAAGACCAATAGGCGTAGAAAATATATAAGGAAGGTCAGCATCTACCTTAAATGTCTGCTGATCTATTTCGTCACTTTTGTAAAGTAGGTTTAAAGTTTCGCCGTAGTTGAGATTATTTACTAATCTAAGATCTAAATAGCCGTCAAATTCTAACCTGTTGGTGTCTTCATTTGTTCCAAATCCTAAAAATCCATCAAAGTTATTTGTTTTAGTTTTTTCTACATATATATATAAGGTAGTGGAATCTTTAGTAAATAAGACTTCAGGATCTTTAATTTTTGATGCGAATCTTAAGTCGTTTAAAAGTTCAATTTTGTTTTTAATGGTATTGAGGTTGAATAATTTTTCCGTTTTTAATTTTAGAAAATGTTTCACATATGACTTTGGGAAATTATCGTAGCCTTTAATGACAATTTTATCTATACGTCGTTTTTTATTTGATACAATCTTGAGGTCAGCTGTTATTAATTGTAAATTAAATTTAGTGATATTAATCAATTGTACTGTTGCAAAAGGATCGCCTTCTTCCGCAATAAGAGAATTTAAGTTCTTAAGGTAAGTTTGAAGATTAAGTATGCTGAGATCAACATGCTCTTTACTGTTGCTCAAATTAGGGAGTTGTTTTGTTAGGTTGGGGTGAATACGTATTCTTATGTTCTTAATCTTATTACCCAAGTATAATGTGGCCTGATAAACAGAGTCATTCTTCTTTGTTATAGCATCAATAGATGAATCAATAAATCCATGTTGCGTTAAATCGTGTTGAATTTTTTTTACTTCAAGATTTAAATTAGTGTAATTTTTGAAGTTTTTTCTGTAACCCAAAGAGTCAATTACCTTTGTTTTTTCGTTATTCTCTCCTAAAATTATCAATTTCATTGATTGACCAGCACAGTGATTTGAAAAAATCACGAGAAAAATTATTAAAAAAAATCGTTTGTAAAAGGTCATCAATACTAAATATAATAACACACATAGTAACGTAAAAATAGAATATAAAATATACGTAGAAACGTAAAGTTTATAATTCTTTTAAAAATTAATTCGCAACTGTTTGAAAAATAGATATTAATTCCTACCTTTGCAGCCCTCAAAAGTGAGGGTTAATAAAATTTTATATAGAAATATATGCCAACAATTTCACAATTAGTACGAAAAGGAAGAGCCAAAATAACCAAGAAGAGTAAATCGGCTGCTTTAGATTCGTGTCCTCAGAGACGTGGTGTATGTACTCGTGTTTATACAACGACACCTAAAAAACCTAACTCAGCAATGCGTAAGGTGGCAAGGGTTCGTTTAACAAACGGAAACGAAGTAAATGCATACATCGGTGGAGAAGGTCACAATTTACAAGAGCACTCGATAGTATTGGTTAGAGGTGGAAGGGTAAAAGATTTGCCAGGAGTTAGATATCACATTGTTCGTGGTGCTTTAGATACAGCAGGTGTATCAGGAAGAACACAACGTAGATCTAAGTATGGTGCAAAACGCCCTAAGAAGTAATTTAAAACTTTAAGAAGAAGACATGAGAAAAAGAGCAGCAAAAAAGAGACCGCTTTTACCAGATCCTAAATTTAATGATCAGTTAGTAACACGTTTTGTTAACATGATGATGTGGGACGGTAAGAAGTCTGTGGCTTTTAAAGTATTCTATGATGCAATTGATATTGTTGAAGAGAAAAAAAATGATGACGAAAAAACAGCTTTAGAAATTTGGAAGGAAGCTTTATCTAACGTAATGCCTCACGTAGAAGTACGTAGTCGTCGTGTTGGTGGTGCTACATTTCAGATTCCAATGCAAATTCGTCCAGACCGTAAGGTTTCAACTGCGATGAAATGGTTAATTAGCTTTTCACGTAAAAGAAACGAAAAATCTATGGCACAACGTTTAGCATCAGAAGTATTAGCTGCTGCTAAAGAAGAAGGTGCTGCTGTTAAGAAAAGAATGGATACTCACAAGATGGCAGAAGCTAACAAAGCATTCTCTCACTTTAGATTTTAAGAAATGGCAAGAGATTTAAAATTTACTAGAAATATAGGTATTGCAGCACATATTGATGCTGGAAAAACTACTACTACAGAACGTATTCTTTACTATACAGGTGTTTCACATAAAATTGGTGAAGTACATGATGGTGCTGCTACTATGGACTGGATGGAGCAAGAGCAAGAAAGAGGTATTACAATTACTTCTGCTGCTACAACTTGTGAATGGAAATTCCCTATTGAAAATGGTGAACCAACACCTGAGACAAAAGGATACCATTTTAATATTATTGATACTCCTGGTCACGTAGATTTTACTGTAGAGGTAAATCGTTCATTGCGTGTATTAGATGGGTTAGTTTTCTTGTTTAGTGCAGTTGATGGTGTTGAGCCACAATCTGAAACTAACTGGAGATTAGCTGATAATTATAAAGTACCTCGTATTGGTTTCGTTAATAAAATGGACCGTCAAGGATCTAACTTTTTAGGTGTTTGTCAGCAGGTAAAAGATATGTTGAAGTCTAACGCAGTGCCAATTGTTTTAAACATTGGTGATGAGATGGACTTTAAAGGTATCATAGATTTAGTTAAGAACAGAGCTATTGTATGGCATGACGAAACTCAAGGGTCTACTTTTGATGTTATTGAAATACCAGAAGAGCTTAAAGCTGAAGCTAAAAAATATAGAGCTTTATTAATTGAAGAAGTAGCAAGCTACGATGAGAACTTATTAGAGAAGTTCATGGAAGATGAAGATTCTATTACAGAAGATGAAGTGCATGCTGCACTTAGAGCTGCTGTGATGGATATGGCTATTATTCCAATGATTTGTGGTTCTGCATTTAAAAATAAAGGTGTACAATTTTTATTAGATGCTGTATGTCGTTATTTGCCTTCTCCTACAGATAAAGAAGGTATTGTGGGTGTAAATCCAGATACTGAAGAAGAAGAAATTCGTAAACCAGACGTAAAGGAGCCATTCGCTGCTTTAGCATTTAAAATTGCTACAGATCCTTTCGTAGGACGTTTAGCATTCTTTAGAGCATATTCTGGTCGTTTAGATGCTGGTTCTTATGTGTTGAACAATCGTTCTGGTAAAAAAGAACGTATTTCACGTATTTACCAAATGCATGCTAATAAACAAAATGCAATTGATTTTATTGAGGCTGGTGATATTGGAGCTGCTGTTGGATTTAAATCTATTAAAACAGGAGATACTTTAACGGCTGAGAAACATCCAATTGTTTTAGAATCAATGGACTTCCCTGATCCAGTAATTGGTATTGCGGTAGAGCCTAAGACTAAGGCAGATGTTGATAAGTTAGGAATGGGCTTGGCTAAATTAGCTGAGGAGGATCCTACATTTACAGTACGTTCAGATGAAGCTTCTGGTCAGACTATTATTTCTGGTATGGGAGAGTTACACTTAGATGTAATTGTAGATCGTTTAAAGCGTGAATTTAAAGTTGAGGTTAACCAAGGTCAACCACAAGTTGAATATAAAGAAGCTATTACTGCTGCTGCAGATCACAGAGAGGTTTATAAAAAGCAATCTGGTGGACGTGGTAAATTCGCAGATATCGTATTTACAATTGAGCCTGCAGACGAAGGTCAAGTAGGACTTCAGTTTGAGTCTGTAATTAAAGGTGGTAACGTTCCTAAGGAATTTATCCCTTCAATTGAAAAAGGATTCAAAATGGCGATGGTAAATGGACCGTTAGCTGGTTTCGAAGTTGATGCAATGAAGATTACATTAAAAGATGGATCTTATCACGATGTCGATTCAGATCAATTATCTTTCGAATTAGCTGCTAAATTAGGGTTTAAGAATGTAGCTAAAGCTGCTAAAGCCGTGATTATGGAGCCTATCATGAAACTTGAGGTTATAACACCTGAAGAAAACATGGGTGATATAGTTGGTGATTTAAATAGAAGAAGAGGTCAAGTAAGTGATATGGGTGATAGAAATGGTGCTAAAACTGTAAAAGCAACTGTACCATTATCAGAAATGTTTGGATATGTAACAACTTTAAGAACATTATCTTCTGGTCGTGCAACATCAACAATGGAATTTTCACACTATGCTCAAACACCTTCAAATATATCTGAAGAAGTAATTAAAGCAGCTAAAGGCGTAGAAGCTTAAAACTAAAAGAAAATGAGTCAAAAAATTAGAATAAAATTAAAGTCTTACGATCATAATTTAGTTGATAAGTCTGCTGATAAGATTGTAAAAACAGTTAAGAGTACAGGTGCAGTAGTAACAGGTCCAATCCCATTACCAACACACAAGAAAATTTTCACTGTATTACGTTCACCACACGTAAATAAGAAGTCTAGAGAACAATTTCAATTAAGCTCATATAAGAGATTATTAGATATTTACTCTTCATCTTCTAAAACAATTGATGCTTTAATGAAACTTGAATTACCAAGTGGAGTAGAAGTTGAGATTAAAGTGTAATTACACAGTAACATGTCCTAAGCTGCGAGCGAAGGAAAAACGGTAAAAAATACAATTCAAGGCTGAAACGTATTTTTCAGCCTTGAGTTTTGAATAACAAATAGTAATAATTAATAAATAATAAATATGTCTGGGTTAATTGGAAAAAAAATCGGTATGACCAGCATTTTCGATGAAAATGGAAAGAATATTCCATGTACAGTAATCGAAGCTGGACCATGTATCGTTACCCAAGTCAGAACTGAAGAAGTGGATGGTTATTCAGCCCTTCAATTAGGTTTCGATGACGCGACAGAAAAAAGCGCTACTAAAGCAGACTTAGGTCATGCTAAAAAAGCGGGTACTTCTGTAAAACGCAAAGTTGTTGAATTCAAAGGTTTTGGTGAGGAGTACAAGTTAGGTGATGCAATCACTGTGGAGCAATTTACTGAAGGAGAATTTGTGGATATCGCAGGTACTTCTAAAGGTAAAGGTTTTCAAGGTGTTGTTAAACGTCACGGATTTGGTGGTGTAGGTCAAGCAACGCATGGTCAACATAATCGTTTAAGAGCTCCTGGTTCTATTGGTGCAGCTTCTTATCCTGCGAGAGTATTCAAAGGAATGAAGATGGCCGGAAGAATGGGTGGTGAAACAGTAAAAGTTCAAAATTTAAGAGTTTATAAAGTAGTTGCTGAAAAGAACTTACTTGTTGTAAAAGGATGTGTTCCTGGTCACAAGAATTCTTATGTAATCATTGAGAAGTAATGAAGGTAGCAGTTTTAGATATAAACGGAAAAGATACGGGAAGGAAAGCAGAGCTTTCTAAAGACGTATTCGCTATAGAGCCTAATAATCATGCTGTCTATTTAGATGTTAAGCAATACTTAGCAAATCAAAGACAGGGAACGCATAAGGCAAAAGAAAGAGCAGAGATTGCTGGTAGTACACGTAAGATTAAAAAACAAAAAGGAACTGGTACAGCACGTGCAGGTTCTATTAAATCTGGTGTATTTAAAGGTGGTGGACGTATGTTTGGTCCTAGACCAAGAAACTATGGTTTTAAATTAAATAAAAATTTAAAGCGATTAGCACGTAAATCTGCATTAAGTATTAAAGCAAATGATAAGTCAATTTTAGTTATGGAAGACTTCAATTTTGAAGCTCCAAAAACTAAAAACTTTATCAATGTTTTGAAGGCATTAGAGGTTGAAAACAAAAAATCTCTTATTGTGTTGGGTGGCTCAAATAATAATGTATATTTGTCATCACGTAATTTTAAAGGTTCAGAAGTGGTAACTGCTTCAGAATTAAGTACTTATAAAATAATGAATGCTAATAAAGTTATTCTTATTGAAAGTGCATTAGAAGGAATTGAATCGAATTTAAGTAAATAGAACAGATGAGTATCTTAATAAAACCTATAATCACAGAAAAAGCAACCATGCAAAGTGAGTTGTTAAATGCTTATGCATTTGAAGTGAAGACAAAGGCGAACAAGGTAGAAATCAAAAAGGCGGTTGAGGCTGCTTATGGAGTTTCTGTTGAAAAGGTTCGTACAATAAATGTCCGTCCAGAGAGAAGAACACGTCATACAAAGACTGGTATTCAACATGGTAAAACAAATGCTGTTAAAAAAGCAATTGTACAACTGGCGGAAGGTGAAGTAATAGATTTATACACTAACATGTAATTTTAGACATTAATGTCAGTAAGAAAATTAAAACCGATCACATCAGCTCAGCGATTTAGAGTAGTAAATGGATTTGACGCCATAACTACTGATAAGCCGGAGAAAAGCTTGCTTGCTCCGAAAAAAAGATCTGGTGGTAGAAACAGTCAAGGAAAGATGACCATGCGCCAATTAGGTGGAGGTCACAAGAAACGTTATCGTATTATCGATTTCAAACGTAACAAAGTAGGAATTCCTGCAGAAGTTAAGTCAATTGAATACGATCCAAACAGAACAGCATTTATTGCTTTACTTAATTACCAAGATGGTGAGAAACGTTATGTTATCGCTCAAAATGGTTTGCAAGTAGGACAAAATATAGTGTCTGGTGAAAAAGGTATCGCTCCAGAAATTGGAAACGCAATGCCTTTAAGTGAAATACCTTTAGGTACAATTATTTCTTGTATAGAGTTACGTCCTGGACAAGGAGCTGTTATGGCTCGTAGTGCAGGTGCTTTTGCTCAGTTAATGGCAAGAGGTGATAAGTTTGCTACAGTTAAATTACCGTCTGGTGAAACTAGAATGATCTTAATCACTTGTATGGCTACAATAGGAGTTGTTTCGAACTCTGACCACCAATTATTAGTATCTGGTAAAGCAGGTAGAAGTAGATGGTTAGGTAGACGTCCAAGAGTAAGACCAGTAGTGATGAATCCAGTAGATCACCCAATGGGTGGTGGTGAAGGTAAATCTTCAGGTGGACATCCAAGAAATAGAAACGGTGTTCCTGCTAAAGGATTTAGAACACGTTCTAAGACGAAGTCGAGTAATAAGTATATTGTAGAACGTAGAAAGAAATAATTAAGATAGTATGGCACGTTCATTAAAAAAAGGACCTTATATCCACTATAAATTGGAAAAGAAAGTTGCAGATAATGTAGCTTCAAACAAAAAGACAGTAATTAAGACTTGGTCAAGAGCATCAATGATTTCTCCAGATTTCGTTGGTCAGACTATAGCAGTTCATAATGGTCGTCAGTTTGTTCCAGTATATGTTACTGAAAATATGGTAGGTCACAAATTAGGAGAATTTTCACCAACAAGATCTTTTAGAGGTCATGCAGGTGCTAAGAATAAAGGTAAAAAATAAGAATCATGGGAAGTCGTAAAAAACAAATGGCGGAAGCTATTAAGGCTGAAAAAAAGCAGGTTGCTTTTGCTAAGCTAAATAACTGTCCTACGTCACCTAGAAAAATGCGTTTAGTTGCGGATTTAGTAAGAGGTGAAAAGGCAGAGAAAGCTCTTCAGATTCTTAGATTTAGCCAAAAAGAAGCGTCTCGTCGTTTAGAGAAACTTGTTATGTCTGCAATTGCTAACTGGCAAGCTAAAAACGAAGATGCTGATGTTGAAGAAGCTAAACTTTATATCAAAGAGATTAGAGTTGATGGTGGAGCAATGCTTAAGCGCTTAAGACCAGCACCACAAGGTAGAGCACATAGAATTAGAAAGAGATCTAACCACGTAACTGTGGTAGTAGATGCAATAAATAAAACACAAAGCTAAGATAGAGATATGGGACAAAAGACAAATCCAATCGGAAATCGCTTAGGAATTATCAGAGGATGGGAATCTAACTGGTACGGAGGAAACGATTATGGTGATAAACTTGCCGAAGACGATAAGATTAGAAAATACGTTCACGCGCGTTTATCTAAAGCTAGTGTAAGTAGAGTAATTATTGAGCGTACGCTTAAACTTGTAACCGTTACTATCACTACTGCTAGACCTGGTATTATTATCGGAAAAGGTGGACAAGAGGTAGATAAGTTAAAAGAAGAGCTTAAGAAAATTACTGGTAAAGAAGTTCAATTGAACATCTTTGAGATTAAAAGACCTGAACTAGATGCATACTTAGTAGCAGCAAGTGTAGCTCGTCAAATTGAAAGTAGAATTTCGTACAGACGTGCTATAAAGATGGCTATCGCAGCTGCCATGCGAATGAATGCAGAAGGAATTAAAATTCAGATTAGTGGTCGTTTGAATGGTGCTGAAATGGCACGTTCTGAACACTATAAAGAAGGACGTATTCCTTTATCTACATTTAGAGCTGATATTGATTACGCTCTTGTAGAAGCACATACTACTTATGGTAGATTGGGCATCAAAGTTTGGATAATGAAAGGCGAAGTATATGGTAAAAGAGAACTTTCTCCATTAGTTGGCTTATCTAAGCAAAAAGGTAAAGGTGGACGTGGTGGAAACAAGAACCAATCTCGTCGTAGAAAGTAATTTTTTAAAGAAAAGAAAAAATGTTACAGCCTAAAAGAACAAAATTTCGTAAGCAGCAAAAAGGACGTATGAAAGGAAATGCGGGAAGAGGTCATTTGTTATCAAATGGTACTTTCGGTATTAAGTCACTAGAGTCGACTTTTATTACTGCACGTCAAATAGAAGCAGCACGTATTGCAGCAACTCGTTACATGAAGAGAGAAGGATCGTTATGGATTAAAATATTTCCAGACAAGCCTATTACAAAGAAACCTCTTGAAGTACGTATGGGTAAAGGTAAAGGTGGTGTTGAGTATTGGGCAGCAGTTGTGAAACCAGGACGTATGTTATTTGAAATAAGTGGTGTGCCATTAGACGTAGCTCAAGAAGCATTACGTTTAGCAGCACAGAAACTTCCGGTAAAAACTAAGTTTATCATAGCTAGAGATTACGAAGCTTAATAAAAAGATATTATGAAGCAATCAGAAATTAAACAGCTTTCAACAGCTGAGTTACAAGAGAAACTTAGTGAGACTAAAAAGAGTTATACAGACCTAAAAATGGCTCATACTATTTCTCCTTTAGACAACCCAATTCAGTTACGTGTCGCTCGTCGTGCAGTAGCTAGAGTGGCAACCGAATTAACTAAAAGAGACGTACAATAATTGTATTCTGCTGAAAGATGGAAAAAAGAAACTTAAGAAAAGAACGTATAGGGATCGTAACAAGTAACAAAATGGAGAAATCTATTGTAGTTGCAGAGGTTAAGAAAGTAAAACACCCTATGTATGGAAAATTCGTGTTAAAGACTAAGAAATATGTCGCACACGATGAGACAAACGACTGCAACGAAGGCGATACTGTAAAGATCATGGAAACACGACCTTTAAGTAAGTCTAAGTGTTGGAGATTAGTAGAAATAATTGAAAGAGCGAAGTAATTATGGTACAACAAGAATCAAGATTAAAAGTAGCTGATAACACTGGTGCAAAGGAGGTTTTAACTATCCGTGTATTAGGAGGAACTAAAAGAAGGTACGCTTCTGTTGGAGATAAAATTGTAGTATCTGTCAAAGATGCAACACCAAATGGAAGTATCAAGAAAGGTGCTGTTTCTACAGCAGTTGTTGTGCGTACGGCTAAGGAAGTAAGACGTCCTGACGGATCTTATATTAGATTTGATGACAATGCATGTGTACTTTTAAATCCTCAAGGGGAAATGAGAGGAACTCGTGTTTTTGGTCCTGTAGCTAGAGAACTTCGTGATAAACAATTCATGAAAATTGTATCATTGGCACCAGAAGTGCTTTAATTGATAAATAAAATGACAAAGCTTAAAATAAAATCAGGAGATACTGTAAAAGTTGTTGCTGGAGACCACAAAGGTTCAGAAGGTAAAGTACTTAAAGTATTAATAGAGAAAAACAAAGCCATCGTAGAAGGCGTGAACATGGTAAAGAAACATACTAAACCAAGTGCACAAAATCCTCAAGGTGGAATTGTAGAGAAGGAAGCATCTATACATATTTCTAACTTATCATTGTTAACTTCAAAAGGAGAAACAACTAGAGTTGGATTTAAAATGGATGGTGATAATAAAGTGAGATTTTCTAAAAAATCTAATGAAGTAATTTAATTATGGCTTACGTTGCAAGATTAAAACAAGAGTATAAGGACAAAGTTGTTGCTGCTCTTACCGAAGAATTTGGATATAAAAATGTAATGCAAGTACCTAAACTTACTAAGATAGTAATATCTAAAGGTGTTGGTGCTGCTGTTGCGGATAAGAAATTAATCGATCACGCAGTAGAAGAACTTACAAAAATATCTGGACAGAAAGCTATACATACAATGTCTAAGAAAGATGTTGCTTCATTTAAGTTACGTAAAGGTATGCCAATTGGTGCTAAGGTAACTTTAAGAGGTGAGCAAATGTATGAGTTCTTAGATCGTTTAGTAACTTCAGCTTTACCACGAGTTAGAGATTTTAACGGTATTAAAGCAACTGGCTTTGATGGACGTGGAAATTATAACTTAGGTGTTGTAGAACAAATTATTTTTCCAGAAATTGACATTGATAAAATTAACAAAATTTCAGGAATGGATATAACATTCGTAACCACTGCAGAGACAGACAAGGAAGCGAAGTCTTTATTAACAGAACTAGGATTACCTTTTAAAAAGAATTAATTATGGCTAAAGAATCAATGAAAGCCCGTGAGGTTAAGCGTTCTAAAACGGTAGCTAAATATGCAGAAAAACGTAAAGCTTTAAAAGAAGCTGGAGATTATGAAGCATTACAGAAATTACCAAAAAATGCTTCTCCAATACGTCAGCACAACCGTTGTAAACTTACAGGAAGACCAAAAGGTTATATGAGACAATTCGGAATTTCTCGTGTAATGTTTAGAGAGATGGCTAACCAAGGATTAATTCCTGGTGTTAAAAAGGCAAGTTGGTAAAATTATAAATTGGTTTCAGGTTTGACAATAGTGTCGAAAACCGCTACCGCAAATTAATACATATGTATACAGATCCAATAGCGGATTATTTAACGCGAGTTAGAAATGCAGTGAAAGCAAACCACAGAGTGGTTGAGATACCTGCATCTAATTTAAAGAAAGAAATAACTAAGATTTTATTCGATCAAGGATTTATCTTAAGTTATAAGTTTGACGACTCAACAGTACAAGGTACTATCAAAATTGCTTTGAAGTACAGTAAAGAGACAAAAGAGTCTGTCATCAAAAAAATTCAAAGAATCAGTAAACCAGGTTTACGTAAATATGCTTCTTCTAACGAAATGCCAAGAATCCTTAACGGATTAGGTATTGCAATTGTTTCTACTTCTCATGGAGTTATGACAGGTAAACAAGCGCAAAGAGAAAATGTTGGTGGTGAAGTTTTATGTTACGTATACTAAAAACAGGATATTATGTCAAGAATAGGTAAAAACCCAATAACAGTTCCTGAAGGTGTAACACTTGAAATTAAAGATAACGTAATTACTGCAAAAGGTAAATTAGGTGAATTATCTCAAGAGTATTCAGATATTACTATAAAACAAGAAGACGGTACTATTACATTAGAGCGTGCTTCTGATAAGAAAGATTTAAGAGCAAAACATGGTCTTTATAGAGCATTAATTGCTAACATGATAGAAGGTGTTTCTAAAGGTTGGACCAAAGAACTAGAGTTAGTTGGTGTAGGTTATAGAGCTTCAAATCAAGGACAAAAATTAGATTTAGCTGTAGGATTTTCTCATAATATTGTTTTAGATATTGCTCCAGAAGTAAAAGTTGAAACAATTTCAGAAAAAGGTAAAAATCCAATAGTAAAATTAACGTCTTTTGACAAACAATTAGTTGGTCAAGTTGCTGCTAAAATTCGTGGCTTCAGAAAACCAGAACCTTACAAAGGAAAAGGTATCAAGTTTGTTGGTGAAGAAATTAGAAGAAAAGCAGGTAAATCAGCGTAATAATTAAGTTATGGCATTGACAAAGAACGAAAGAAGATTAAGAATTAAAAACAGAATCCGTAAGGTAGTATCTGGTACTGAAACAAAACCAAGATTAGCTGTTTTTAGAAGTAATAAAGAGATTTATGCTCAAGTCGTAGATGATGTATCTGGTAACACTTTAGCTGCTGCATCTTCAAGAGATAAAGATATAGCTAAGTCTAAAGGAAACAAATCAGAAATTGCTACTTTAGTAGGAAAGTCTGTCGCAGAAAAAGCTATGAAGGCTGGTGTTGAAACTATTTCTTTTGATAGAGGTGGTTATTTATATCATGGAAGAGTAAAATCATTAGCAGAAGGTGCTAGAGAAGCAGGACTTAAATTTTAAGACATTATGTATCAAAAATATAAAAACGCAGAGCTTGTAAAACCAGGCGGATTAGAATTAAAAGACCGCTTAGTAGGTGTACAACGTGTAACTAAAGTAACAAAAGGTGGTAGAGCATTTGGTTTTTCTGCAATTGTTGTTGTAGGTGACGAAACAAATGTTGTAGGACATGGATTAGGTAAATCTAAGGATGTGGCAACAGCAATTGCAAAGGCAGTTGAAGATGCTAAGAAAAACTTAGTAAGAATTCCTATCATCAAAGGTACATTACCACACGAGCAAAAAGGTAAATTTGGTGGTGCAAGAGTTAACATCATTCCTGCTGCTCCTGGTACAGGTGTAATTGCAGGTGGTGCGGTAAGAGTTGTTCTTGAAGCAGTTGGTGTACATGACGTATTATCTAAGTCTCAAGGATCTTCAAATCCTCATAATGTTGTAAAAGCTACTTTTGACGCTTTATTACAATTAAGAGATGCAAAGTCTGTAGCTAAAGAACGCGGAATTTCACTTGAAAAAGTATTTAACGGATAATCGATAGGATAAGATGGCAAAGATTAAAGTAAAGAAAGTAAAAAGTGCAATCAATCGTACTAAAAGACAAAAGTTGACATTGTTAGCTTTAGGTTTAAAAAAGATTGGACAAGTAGTAGAGCACGATGCCACACCAAACATCCTTGGTATGGTGAAGAAAGTTGAACACTTAGTTTCTGTAGAGGAAGCTTAATAATATAACTTAACAATGGATTTAAGTAATTTAAAACCTGCAGAAGGTTCAGTAAAAAATCAAGGGAAGCGTATTGGACGTGGACAAGGTTCTGGTAAAGGTGGTACTGCAACACGTGGTCACAAAGGAGCAAAGTCTCGTTCAGGTTATTCTAAGAAATTAGGATTTGAAGGTGGTCAAATGCCATTACAAAGACGTGTGCCTAAATTTGGTTTTACAAATATTAACAGAGTAGAATATCAAGGTGTAAATTTAGATACATTACAAAAGTTAGTAGACGAAAAGAAAGTTAAAGATAGTGTTGATTTTGAATCTTTAGTATCTATGGGATTAGCTGGTAAAAATGAGCTAGTAAAAATCTTAGGTAGAGGAGAATTGAAGACAAAATTAAAGGTAACTGCTCATAAATTTACTGCTACGGCAAAAGCTGCTATTGAAGCTGCTGGTGGTGAAGCTGTAACTTTATAAGATTATAGGATGAAAATAATAGAAACATTAAAAAACGTTTGGAAAATCACAGAACTTAAGGATAGGATTATCCTAACCTTAGGTTTGTTGTTGGTATATCGTTTTGGTGCTCAGGTTGTATTACCTGGTATCAATATAGATGAGCTAGGTGGTTTACAAGATGGAACAACAGGTGGTCTTTTAGGATTACTAAATGCGTTTACAGGTGGAGCATTTGCTAATGCATCTGTATTTGCTTTAGGTATTATGCCTTATATTTCTGCATCTATTGTAGTTCAGTTAATGGGTATTGCGATTCCTTATCTACAAAAACTTCAGAAAGAAGGGGCAAGTGGCCAGAAGAAAATTACACAAATTACACGTTGGTTAACAATAGTAATCTGTTTAGTTCAGGCTCCAGGTTATTTAGCTAGTATTCCTGGCTTATCTGGTTCTTCTTCAATGGGAGCTATGCTTGTACCAGGGTTTAGTGAAAGTATATTTTATGTTTCTTCAGTTATTATTTTGGTTACAGGTTGTGTATTCGCAATGTGGTTAGGTGAAAAAATTACTGATAAAGGAATAGGAAATGGTATTTCATTATTAATTATGGTAGGTATTATAGCAACATTACCAGCGTCATTTATTCAAAATGCAGCTTCTAGATTAGAAGGTGGAAATGGAGGATTTATGATGATATTAATAGAAATGGTAATTTGGTTCTTAATCATATTAGCTTCAGTATTCTTAGTTATGGCGGTTAGAAAAATTGCAGTTCAATATGCAAGAAGAACAGCATCTGGTGGATACGAAAAGAATGCATTTGGATCGCGTCAGTTTTTACCATTGAAGTTAAATGCTTCTGGTGTAATGCCGATTATATTTGCTCAAGCAATTATGTTTGTGCCAGGATTAATAGGTAGCTCATCTTGGTTAAAAGATACTTCAGCTGGTTTATGGATGCAAACTAATTTTGCTGATATGTTCGGGTTTTGGTATAACCTAATGTTTGCTATTTTAATAATCATTTTTACATACTTTTATACCGCTATTACGGTACCAACAAATAAAATGGCTGATGATTTAAAACGAAGCGGAGGTTTTATACCAGGTATTCGTCCAGGATCAGAAACATCTGAGTATTTAGATAAAATTATGTCTCAGATTACGTTACCAGGTTCTATATTTTTAGCTTTGGTAGCTATTTTCCCTGCATTTGTAATGAATTTATTGAAAGTTCAGGCAGGTTGGGCATTGTTTTTCGGTGGTACATCATTATTAATTATGGTTGGTGTAGCAATAGATACCATGCAACAGATTAATTCTTATTTATTAAATAAGCATTATGATGGTTTAATGAAAACGGGTAAGAATAGAAAAGCGGTTGCGCAATAAGATATAATATTATGGCAAAACAAGCGGCAATAGAACAAGACGGAACAATTATAGAAGCATTATCTAATGCTATGTTTCGTGTAGAATTAGAAAATGGTCATATAGTGACTGCACATATCTCTGGTAAAATGCGTATGCATTATATTAAGTTATTACCAGGTGATAAAGTGAAATTAGAAATGAGTCCTTACGATTTAACGAAGGCTCGTATAACTTATAGATACTAATACGATGAAAGTTAGAGCATCAGTAAAGAAAAGAAGCGCAGACTGTAAATTAGTGCGCAGAAAAGGTAGACTTTACGTCATTAACAAAAAGAATCCTAGATTCAAACAAAGACAAGGGTAATTATGGCAAGAATTGCAGGTGTAGACATACCAAAACAGAAAAGAGGAGTGATCTCTTTAACTTATATCTACGGAGTAGGTAGAAGTAGAGCAAAGGAAATTTTAGCTGCTGCTAAAGTTGACGAAAGCACAAAAGTACAAGATTGGTCTGACGACGAAATAGGAGCAATCCGTGACGCAGTTGGAACTTTTAAAATCGAAGGTGAATTACGTTCTGAAACTCAAATGAACATTAAGCGATTAATGGATATTGGATGTTACAGAGGTATTCGTCATAGAGTTGGTCTTCCTTTAAGAGGACAACGTACTAAGAATAACTCTCGTACAAGAAAAGGTAGAAGAAAAACGGTTGCTAACAAAAAGAAAGTAACTAAATAATAAATGGTCTTTAGTCTATTAGACGTTGGAAAGAATCTGTTTGAAATTTAACGGTTTAGGATTCTAGCGACTATAAACTAATACTAAAAACTAAAAGTAAACATGGCAAAGGCAAGTACTAAAAAACGTAAAGTTATAGTTGATGCAATTGGTGAAGCACACATAACAGCTTCATTTAATAACATCATTATTTCTTTAACAAATAAAAAAGGTGACGTTATTTCTTGGTCATCAGCAGGTAAAATGGGGTTTAGAGGTTCTAAAAAGAACACGCCTTACGCTGCACAATTAGCTGCAGAAGATGCTGCAGGTGTAGCTAAAGAAGCTGGATTAAAGAAAGTAAAGGCATATGTTAAAGGTCCTGGAAATGGTAGAGAATCTGCTATTAGATCTATACACAATGCAGGAATTGAAGTATCAGAAATTATTGATGTTACTCCAATGCCACATAACGGTTGTCGTCCTCCAAAAAGACGTAGAGTTTAATCTGAATTAATTTCAGTTTCTAACCTTTTTGGGTTAGAATTATTCTCAAAAAATATATGTAAACTAATATCATTCATGAAAATGTATTGATATTAGTTTATTTTGCATAAATTTGCAAACTGAAAAAATTAATACAAGTATCAATCGAGAGGTTAACGGTTATGGAAGGATAAGATTAAGACCTTAATTCTAAAATCACTCTCAAAACAAATTTAAAATGGCAAGATATACTGGTCCTAAAACTAAAATCGCCCGTAAATTCGGACAAGCGATCTTCGGAGATGACAAAGCCTTCGAAAAAAGAAATTACCCTCCAGGGCAACACGGAAATAACCGTCGTCGTGGAAAGAAATCTGAATATGCAATCCAATTAATGGAGAAGCAAAAAGCTAAATATACTTACGGTATATTAGAAAAGCAATTCAGAAACATGTTCAAAAGAGCAACTGCATCTAAAGGTATTACTGGTGAAGTTTTACTTCAATTATGTGAGTCTCGTTTAGATAATGTTGTTTACAGAATGGGTATTTCTCCAACAAGAAGTGGTGCAAGACAATTAGTTTCGCACAGACATATCACAGTAAACGGTGAAAAGGTAAACATTCCTTCTTACCAACTAAAGGCTGGAGATGTAGTAGGTGTTAGAGAAAAATCAAAATCTTTAGAAGCTATTCAAAATTCATTAGCTAATTCTAGCAATGTTTTTGAGTGGATTACTTGGAATACAGGATCAATGGAAGGAACATATGTTACTGTACCAGCGAGAATCCAAATCCCAGAACAAATCAACGAACAATTTATCGTTGAACTTTACTCTAAATAATAATTAATCATATTGGTATTTGGCCAAAGGATTTATTTGACTTCTTCAAACTTATAAATCGCGCAACCAAGTCACAATTAAAACGAAGAAAACTATGGCAATATTAAATTTTCAAAAACCAGACAAAGTAATCATGATTGATTCTACTGACTTCGAAGGTAAATTCGAATTCAGACCATTAGAACCAGGATACGGATTAACAGTAGGTAATGCTCTTAGAAGAGTATTATTATCTTCTTTAGAAGGTTTTGCAATCACTTCAGTAAGAATAGAAGGTGTAGATCATGAATTTTCTACAATTTCTGGTGTAGTTGAAGATGTAACTGAAATGATTTTGAACTTAAAGCAAGTTAACTTTAAGCGTCAAATCGATGAAATAGATAACGAAACAGTTACTATTTCTATCTCAGGACAAAATCAAATTACAGCTGGTGATTTCCAGAAGTTTATTTCAGGTTTCCAAGTATTAAATACAGATTTAGTAATCTGTAACTTAGATCCTAAAGTAAACATTAATATGGAATTGACTATTGAAAAAGGAAGAGGTTACGTACCCGCAGAAGAAAATAAGAAAGCTTCAGCACCAATCGGAACTATCTTTACAGATTCAATCTTCACACCAATTAAGAATGTAAAGTATGCAATTGAAAATTACCGTGTAGAGCAAAAAACGGATTACGAAAAATTAGTTTTCGAAATTCAAACTGACGGTTCAATTAACCCAAAAGATGCTTTAACAGAAGCAGCTAAGATATTAATTCACCACTTCATGTTATTCTCTGATGAGCGTATCACTTTAGAGGCTGATGAAATCGCACAGACCGAAACTTATGATGAAGAGTCACTTCACATGAGACAACTATTGAAAACTAAATTAGTTGATATGGATCTTTCTGTACGTGCACTTAACTGTTTAAAAGCAGCAGAAGTTGATACTTTAGGAGACTTAGTGTCATTCAATAAAAATGATTTAATGAAATTCAGAAACTTCGGTAAGAAGTCTTTAACAGAGCTAGAAGAACTAGTAAATGTAAAAGGATTAAATTTCGGAATGGATTTAACCAAATATAAATTAGACAAAGACTAATATTAATTAATACTAATCATATTTTGCTCCTCGCTAAAGAGTATAGTAGCAAGATGATAAAACAAAGGTCATGAGACACGGAAAAAAATTCAACCACTTAGGTAGACAAACAGCACACAGAAAAGCAATGTTAGCTAATATGGCTTGTTCATTAATTGAGCACAAGCGTATTAATACAACGGTAGCTAAAGCAAAAGCTTTAAAGCAGTTTGTAGAGCCAATGATAACAAAATCTAAGACAGATACTACACACAACAGACGTATTGTAATGTCAAAACTTAGACAAAAAGAGGCAGTTTCTGAATTATTCAGAGATGTAGCAGCAAAAATTGGTGATCGTCCAGGTGGATATACACGTATCATTAAATTAGGAAACAGATTAGGTGATAACGCTGATATGGCAATGATAGAATTAGTTGATTACAACGAAATCTATAATGCTGGTAAAGCACCTAAGAAAACGACTCGTAGAAGTAGAAGAGGTGGTAGCAAAGCTACTACAACTCCACCAGTGGAGACTAACGCTTCAAACGAAGAAGAATAAATGTTAATAAGCATTAATAAATATAAAGGATAGACTGTTTCAGTTTATCCTTTTTTTTTGGATTTTTGCAAAGCATTGTCACGATTTGGGCGTTACCCAACAAGTTTAAAAGAAAACTTATTCGGTCGCGCTTTCACTACTCGCTCTCTGCGAGGAGCTCAAACAAACCGTTCAATCGCTAACGCAAAAGAAGGTTGCCAGTCAGCCAATAGGAATAAAATATAATTTTGAGTTAATAGCAATAAACGATTCAACACAACAACAATGAAATATAAACAAAGAAAAAAAGCCCTTATTCTTTTAGCAGACGGAACAATTTTTCATGGTAAATCTATTGGTAAAGAAGGTTCTGCTTTTGGTGAAGTGTGTTTTAACACTGGTACAACTGGTTATCAAGAAATTTTCACAGACCCTTCATATTACGGTCAGCTTATGGTAACCACTAATGCTCATATAGGAAACTATGGTACAAAAGCAGATGAAGTAGAATCTGAAGATATTAAAATAGCAGGTTTAATTTGTAAAAATTTCAGTTTCAATTATTCTAGACCAGCAGCTGATGCATCTTTGCAAGATTTTTTTGAAAAACATAATACCTTAGCAATTGCAGATGTTGACACGAGAGCGTTGGTGAGTTACATTAGAGATAATGGTGCAATGAATGCCGTTATTACAACTGAAGTTGATAACATAGAAGGTTTAAAAAAACAGCTAGCGGATTTACCTTCTATGAAAGGTTTAGAGTTAGCATCTAAGGTATCAACTAAAGAACCTTACTTTGTAGGAGATGAAAATGCTAAATATAAAATTGCTGCTTTAGATATAGGAATTAAGAAAAACATTCTTAGAAATTTAACGAGTAGAGACGCTTATGTAAAGGTATTTCCGTACAACGCAACGTTTGAAGAGTTAGAAGCTTTTAATCCGGATGGTTATTTTTTATCTAATGGACCTGGAGATCCAGAACCATTAGTGGCTGCTCAAGAAGTGGCTAAAGAAATAATAGCAAAAAACAAACCTTTATTTGGCATTTGTTTAGGGCACCAAGTCATAGCCTTGGCTAACGGAATATCTACTTACAAGATGCATAACGGTCATAGAGGTATTAATCACCCTGTGAAGAACTTAATGACGGGTAAAGGAGAGATAACATCTCAAAATCATGGTTTTGCTATTAATAGAGACGAAACAGAAGCTAATGATAACGTAGAAATAACTCATGTTCATTTAAATGATAATACTGTTGCTGGTATTAAAGTTAAAGACAAAAACTGTTTTTCGGTACAATATCATCCAGAGGCGAGTCCTGGACCTAACGATTCATTGTATCTCTTTGATCAATTTATTGAGAATATTAAGAACAACTAGTATTAAAAACGCAAAAAAAACCATTTTTTTTTGCGTTTTTTTAGTTTCGAAAACATTATAGTAAACATTAAATGGAAATATGATTTTTGTTATGTTTTAAGCTATATTATTTCGTAAATTTGATAAGAAATCAACATTAAAAATAATAGAAAAATGAGCATTATAATCAATGTACACGCAAGACAAATATTAGACTCTAGAGGTAATCCAACTGTAGAAGTTGATGTAACTACAGAAAATGGAGTAATGGGAAGGGCAGCAGTTCCTTCTGGAGCATCTACAGGAGAGCATGAAGCGGTTGAGTTAAGAGATGGTGGAGACACTTACATGGGAAAAGGCGTTTTAAAGGCTGTAGAAAATGTTAACGCTACAATTGCTCAAGAGTTATTAGGTGTTTCCGTATTTGAACAAAATGCAATTGATCAAATGATGATAGATTTAGACGGTACACCTAACAAATCTAAATTGGGAGCTAATGCAATTTTAGGTGTTTCTTTAGCAGTTGCTAAGGCAGCAGCTAACGAATTAGGAATGCCATTGTACAGATATGTTGGAGGTGTTTCTGCAAATACGTTGCCATTACCAATGATGAATATTATTAATGGTGGTTCTCATAGTGATGCACCTATTGCGTTTCAAGAATTTATGGTGATGCCTGTAAAAGCTAAGAACTTTACACATGCAATGCAAATGGGAACTGAGATTTTCCATAATCTTAAAAAAGTATTACACGATAGAGATTTAAGTACTGCGGTAGGTGATGAGGGTGGTTTTGCACCAAACTTACCAGGTGGTACAGAAGATGCTCTAGATACTATTAAAAATGCTGTTGAAAAAGCAGGTTATAAATTTGGAGAAGATATAATGATCGCTTTAGATTGTGCTGCAGCAGAATTTTATAAAGATGGTAAATATGATTACACACTTTTTGAAGGTGATAAAGGTGAAGTTCGAACAAGTAAAGAGCAAGCTAAGTATTTAGCAGACTTAGCAGCTAAATATCCTATTATTTCTATAGAAGATGGTATGGATGAGAATGATTGGGATGGTTGGAAAGATCTTACCGAACAAATTGGAGATAAAGTTCAATTAGTAGGTGATGATTTATATGTAACTAATGTAGAGCGTTTATCTCGTGGTATTGAAAATGGAATTGCAAATTCAATATTAATTAAAGTTAACCAAATCGGTACTTTAACAGAAACTATAGCTGCAGTAAATATGGCACATAATTCAGGTTATACTTCTGTAATGTCTCATCGATCAGGTGAAACGGAAGATAATACAATTGCAGATTTAGCTGTTGCATTAAACTGTGGACAAATTAAAACAGGTTCAGCGTCTCGTAGTGATCGTATGGCTAAATACAACCAGTTATTACGTATTGAAGAAGAATTAGGAGATGTTGCTTATTTCCCTGGAGCTAATGCTTTTAAATTGAAGTAAGCATTTTTAATACTCAATTTTAAATTTAAAAAACCTGCAAATCTTATTTTGCAGTTTTTTTTGGTTAAGAGGGTAACGATATAAGTATCAATCTAAATTCAGTTAAAGGCATATGCAGAGGACTCAAATAAAAAATGAACACTAAAATTCAATATTTATTCTCAATTTCAATCAAAAAATTAAACTATTCGCAAAACATTTTTGAAATGTTAAAACGGTTCTAATTCTACTTTCGAAATCGTTTGAGTTTTCGTAAATTTACGACTCTAATAATATATAAAAATCCGAAAAGAAGATATGTCAGATAAAGCTACATTAGAAATTAATGGTGAGAAATACGATTTCCCTTTAATAGTTGGAACCGAGAACGAGGTTGCTATTGATGTTAAAAGTTTAAGAAGTGCAACAGGTGGAGCTATTACTTTAGATCCTGGTTATAAAAATACTGGTAGTTGCGAGAGTGCTATCACATTTTTAGACGGAGAAAAAGGAATATTAAGATATAGAGGTTACTCAATTGAAGAGTTAGCAGAAAAAGCGGATTTTCTTGAGGTAGTATATTTATTAATATTTGGAGAGCTGCCAAATCAAGATGAACTTGACAAATTTCATAGTGATATAAAATCTCACTCTGTTGTAGATGACGACCTTAAAAAGATTTTAGATGCTTTTCCAAAGTCTGCTCATCCAATGGGTGTTTTATCTTCTTTAACTAGTGCTTTAACGGCATTTTACCCAACGTCTGTAGACGTAGCTTCTGAGCAAGCGATGTATAATTCAATCGTTACTATTCTAGGGAAATTTCCGGTTATTGTAGCTTGGACTATGCGTAAAAAGCAAGGTTTACCTTTAGAGTATGGAGATGACAATTTAGGCTATGTTGAGAATATTTTAAAGATGATGTTCAAAAGTCCAAACAGTGAATACGAGCAGAATCCAATTCTTGTTAATGCTTTAGATAAACTTTTAATCTTACATGCAGATCATGAGCAAAATTGTTCAACATCTACAGTAAGAATTACCGGTTCTTCTCATGCAGGATTATTTGTGTCATTAGCATCTGGTATATCTGCACTTTGGGGACCATTGCATGGTGGAGCAAATCAGGCTGTTTTAGAAATGCTTGAAGCCATTAAGGAAGATGGAGGAGATACTAAAAAATACATGGCTAAAGCTAAGGACAAAAGTGATCCTTTCCGTTTAATGGGCTTTGGTCACAGAGTATATAAAAACTTTGACCCAAGAGCAAAGATAATTAAGGTAGCTGCTGATGAAGTATTATCAGATTTAGGTGTTGAAGATCCAATATTAGATATCGCAAAAGGTTTAGAGAAAGAAGCTTTAGAAGATCCTTATTTTGTAGATAGAAAATTATATCCAAATGTAGATTTCTATTCTGGTATTATTTATAGAGCAATGGGAATACCTGTAGAAATGTTTACTGTAATGTTTGCCTTAGGTCGTTTACCAGGTTGGATAGCGCAGTGGAAAGAAATGCGTATGCGTAAGGAGCCTATAGGACGTCCTAGACAACTTTATATAGGAGAAACGTTTAGACCGTTTAAGGAGATTGAAAAGAGATAATTAATAAAAAATATATCATAAAAGCTTCATATTTATTATGAAGCTTTTTTATTTTTAGACCTATGATATTGAACATCCAAAACGAAACATCACGCCTCAGAGCTGTTATTCTTGGTACAGCAGAAAGTGTAGGTCCAATTCCATCAATAGAGGACGCTTACGACCCTAAATCTATTCAGCATATAAAAGCTGGTACTTATCCTTTAGAAAGTGATATGGTAAAGGAAATGGAGGCTGTAGCTAAAGTGTTTAAAAAGTATAATGTTGACGTTTACAGACCAAAAGTTATAAAAGATTATAACCAGATATTTTCTAGAGATATTGCTTTTGTTATTGAAGATAAATTAATCAAAGCTAACATTTTACCAGATCGTGAGCGAGAGTACGAGGCAATTCAGCATGTATTAGATCATATTGATGATGACAATATCATAGTATTACCAGAAGAGTGTCATGTTGAAGGAGGTGATGTAATGCCTTGGAATGATTATATTTTCATAGGAACATATTCTGGAGATGATTATCCGGAATATATTACTGCCAGGACAAATATGGATGCTGTAATAGCGATACAAGAATTGTTTCCGCATAAAACCGTAAAATCGTTTGAACTAAGGAAATCTAATACAGATCCTAAAGAAAATGCGCTACATTTAGACTGTTGCTTTCAACCCATAGGAGCAGATAAAGCTATACTTCATAAAAATGGTTTCTTAGTTGAAAAGGAATATGAATGGCTTTTAGATTTCTTTGGAAAAAACAATGTCTTCGAAATAACAAAAGAAGAAATGTATAATATGAATAGTAATGTGTTTTCTATTTCTGAAGATGTTATAATTTCTGAAAAGAACTTTACAAGATTAAATGGGTGGTTAAGAGCACAAGGGTTTACAGTGGAGGAAGTTCCTTATGCTGAAATAGCAAAGCAAGAAGGTTTACTTCGCTGTTCTACAATGCCGTTAATTAGAATGTAATCTTATTTTCTGTAAAGAAAATAATTATTTACAAGATTAATATATTCTTGTTTAGCTTCATCCTCTGTAATATCTTTAACTTGGAACAAAGCATTGGTCTTAAATGCATTTATAATAGGTTTACGGCTACTAGGACGTGTGTAATTGTTAGTCGCTTTTTTATAGTAGGCATATAGACGTAATAGAAAATCAGCAGGAAAAGGTTCTGTATGATCATTTACACGATCCACAGCAGTGTTAAATTCTATGTCTAATTCTTTAGAAACCATATTCTTTAGAAATTATTTCATTTCTGCAATCACACTTTCCCCTCCACGAACTTTCTGATTAAGTTCCACCTTGATATCTGCATCTAAAGGTAAGAATAAATCTACTCGAGAGCCAAACTTAATAAAACCTGAATCTGTACCTTGGTCTACAATTGTATCTACCTTCGCGTAGTTAACAATTCGTTTCGCTAAAGCACCGGCGATTTGCCTGTGTAATACTTTACCAAAACTTTCATTTTCTACAACCACTGTAGTACGCTCATTTTCTTCACTCGCTTTTGGATGCCAAGCCACTAAAAATTTACCTGGATGATATTTACTGAAAGTAACTTTACCTGCAATAGGATAACGTGTAACATGCACATTTATTGGAGACATAAATACTGATACCTGAATACGTTTGTCTTTAAAAACCTCATTTTCTTCAACCTCTTCAATAACAACAACTTTACCATCAACTGGAGATAAAGCTTGTTTACTATTTATATGAGTATTTCGTTTAGGGTTTCTAAAAAATTGTAGTATAAGAACAAAAAACACTAGAATAGCTAGCATTAAACCTTTTCTTAACCACTCGTTAGTAATGAATTCATCAATTAAAAAAAATGAACCGACTACCATAACCAATGTTATGAATATAATTTTATGACCTTCTTTATGAAACATGACTTGAAATTCTTAGAAATAAATAAATAAATGGTGCAGCAAATATAATACTATCTAACCGATCTAATAATCCTCCATGACCAGGCATTATAACTCCACTATCTTTAACGCCTGCTTGACGTTTAAATTTTGATTCTATAAGATCACCAATAGTGCCTAAGACACTCACTATAATCGCCAAAATAAGCCAGATATTAAAGTTGAGTGTTTCTGTGAACTTGGCAATGAAATAACTTGAAATACAGGCAAAGAACAAACCACCCAAAAAGCCTTCTACCGTTTTTTTAGGAGAGATACTAGGAAACAGTTTTTGCTTTCCAAAGTTTTTACCAACGATATAGGCTGCGCTATCATTAACCCAAATAAGAATAAATGAACCTAATAATAAAAGTGGAGTAAACTCATTATTAAAATTAGCGATAAGAAGCATAAATAAAAAACCGCTAGTTAAATAAAAGGTAGTCACGATATATCTTTTGGACTCAAACAGTGGGATTTTTTTAGATGCAAATAAGTCTTTTATTAATATCAGATTAACAAAAATGGTAATCACTAATATGATTTGAATAACTTCTTTACTTTCTGTTTTATTAGAGTTGTGAATACAGAAATACCAATAGCTGAAATACAAAATAAAGAAGATAACATACTGAATAACTGACTTGAGCTTTATCAGTTTACTAAACTCTGCTAAACTTAAAAAACCAAAAACACCAATCAGAATAACTGAAGTTTCTTTTACAAATAGAGATCCTATGAGTAGTAAAACATATATAGCACCAGAAAGTGCTCTAATTAATAGCTCTTTCATTATAAATCTTCTAATAGAAGTAAATACAAGTTCTTAGAACTACTTCCATACGTTAGAAAATCTTTATCATCAGCAGTTTTAAAGTGCTTTATAGTGGTAATGTTTGTTGGTATTGTTGCTTTGCTTTTAGCTTTAATTCCTTTTAATCCTTCTCCTATGGTTTCAACAAACTGACTTGTTGTAGCATAGATGATAAAGTGATCTGGTAATTCAACAAGTTTCTTTTCAGCAATTTGATTTGAAGATATTAATAACGAACCATCGTCTGAAATGAGATATTCACAAGTGGATAAAAAATAAGCGCTTTCAGAAAGCTTTTTTGTGCTGTTTAAATTAAAATCTTTAAACAGTTCTGTTAATCGCTGATCTATTAAGAAGACCATATCGTTATGCCAATTGTTTTCGTCTAATATAGAATTAAAACAATCCTTAACTTCTTCTAGATTTTCGCAATACAGAAATTTACCACCATTTGCCTTGAAGTTTATGGTAAAACGTTCATCTGCAGGTAGCTTCACTTCAGGCATATATTTGCCTCGCTCTTGATTAGGTATGTCTTCTTCAGTCTGTTCCGACTTTTTTCCGAAGAGTTTACGAAATAAGCTCATTCAATAGTTGCGATTATTACTAGTAATTCTGTTAATTTCAAATATAAAAAAACTTAAATTAACATTAGGTTAATTTAAGTTTTTTATGTGACTGTGTTAAAAGTAGACTATTCCTCTTCTTCTGTAATAACGGCATTTTCAAATGCACGCTTACCGAATATTTTTTCAAGGTTGTCTTTAAATATTACTTCTTTATCTAACAGCACTTCTGCTAGTTCAGTTAGTTTGTCTTTATTGTTTTCTAATAAGTTAATAGCTCTTTGGTATTGCTCTTCTATAATATTAGAAATTTCTTTATCAATAAGCTCAGCTGTTTTTTCACTATATGGCTTAGAAAATCCATATTCAGATTGTCCTGAAGAATCGTAATAGGTAAGATTACCCACTTTATCACTTAAGCCATAAACAGTGACCATAGCTCTAGCTTGTTTTGTTACCTTTTCTAAATCGCTTAATGCTCCTGTAGATATTTTATCAAAAATCACCTTTTCTGCAGCACGTCCTCCCAAAGCAGCACACATTTCGTCTAGCATTTGTTCCGGTCTAACTATTAAGCGTTCTTCAGGTAAATACCAAGCTGCACCTAGTGATCGTCCTCTTGGTACAATAGTTACTTTTACTAAAGGCGCTGCATGCTCTAACATCCAGCTTACAGTTGCATGACCAGCTTCATGGAAAGCAACGGCTCTTTTCTCAGATGGTGTAATGATTTTGTTTTTCTTTTCTAATCCACCAATTATTCTATCTACAGCATCTAAAAAATCTTGCTTATTTACTGCTTTTTTACCCTTTCTAGCTGCAATTAATGCTGCTTCGTTACAAACGTTAGCAATATCTGCACCAGAGAAACCAGGAGTTTGTTTAGATAAGAAATCTATATCTAATGTTTCTTCCTTTTTAAGTGGACGTAAATGAACTTCAAAAATTTCTTTACGCTCTCTTACATCTGGAAGGTCTACATATATCTGTCTATCAAAACGACCTGCTCTCATTAATGCACTATCTAAAACATCAGCTCTGTTGGTTGCGGCTAATACAATTACATTTGTATTAGTCCCAAAACCATCCATTTCAGTTAAGAGTTGGTTTAAAGTGTTTTCGCGTTCATCATTAGAACCAGACATATTGTTTTTTCCTCTCGCTCGACCAATAGCATCGATCTCATCAATAAAAATAATTGAAGGCGATTTCTCCTTCGCTTGCTTAAATAAATCTCTTACTCTAGATGCTCCGACACCCACAAACATTTCCACAAAATCAGAACCCGATAATGAGAAGAAAGGTACCTTAGCTTCACCAGCAACGGCTTTAGCTAATAAGGTTTTACCAGTTCCTGGAGGTCCTACTAATAAAGCACCTTTAGGAATTTTACCACCTAAAGCTGTATATTTTTCAGGGAATTTTAAGAAATCAACAATTTCCTGAACTTCTTCTTTTGCGCCTTCTAAACCAGCAACATCTTTAAATGATGTTTTAGTATCAGTTTTTTCGTCAAAAAGTTTTGCTTTAGATTTACCAATGTTGAATATTTGGCCACCAGCTCCACCACCTCCTCCAGAGGACATACGTCGCATTATAAAAATCCAAACACCAATAATTAAAACAAATGGTAAAAGAGATATTAAAATGTCTCCCCAAGCATTGTTTTCTATATCAGCATCACGTGTTGTTGATAATCCTTTTTCAGTTATAATAGTATCAATTCTGTTCTCGAAATTTTGAAGATCACCAAACTTTAAGGTATAATTTGCTTCACTTCCTGTTGGAAGAAAGCTTTTTGATTTCGATTTTTTATGAACTTCTTTTTCTAAAGCCGCTTTTGTAAGGTAAACTTTAGCCGTTTTTGTATTACTTACAACAATAACTTCTTTTACATCACCATCTTCTAGATAGTTTATAAATTCCGAAGTTTTTATTTCTTTAGTATTTTGAAAAGCACTTCCTCCAAATAATTGAATTCCTAAGAATATAGCGATTACTATTCCGTAAATCCAATAAGGACTTATTTTAGGTTTTTTGCTTGTATTTTTATTGTCTTTAGCCATTAGTAGCGTGTATCGTTTTAGTAACTTGTTTCTATTTGCGCAGTTTTAGCGTCTCCCCAAAGACTTTCAATGTCGTAGTATTCTCTAATCTGTTTTTGAAAAACATGTACTACTACATTAACATAATCCATTAAAATCCACTCAGAGTTTTCTGTACCCTCTATGTGCCACGGCTTGTCTTTTAGTGTTTTACTAACTTGTTTTTGAATGGAATTAACGATGGCATTTACTTGTGTATTAGAAGTTCCTTCGCAGATTATAAAGTAATCACAAACTGTATTTTCAATTTCTCTTAAATCTAATAAAGTAATCTCTTTTCCTTTAACCTCTTCTATACCGCCAATAATCGTTGTGATGAGTTGATCTACAGGGATTTTATCTTTCGTCATTAAATTGTGTTAATTTTGTGCAAAGTTATTATTTTTTTAGTTCTTGCGAGCGCTATTTGTCATAAGAAAACCATAAAATAAAATTGCATTTTCAATGTACATAATCAAACTTAATGCCATTGACTCCACAAATTCCTATTTAAAGGGCTTGGCATCAGTTGCTATACCTAAGGATTTTACAGTTGTGGTTACTGAATCACAGACAAATGGTAGAGGTCAAATGGGCTCAGTTTGGCAGACGCAAAGTGGTAAGAATCTTACTGCTAGTGTGTTTAAGCGTCTTACAAGTTATAGAGTACAAGATCAATTTTATATTAGCATGGCTGTTTCAATTTCAATTTATAAGGCATTATTAACTTATAAAATTCCGAAATTAAGTGTAAAATGGCCTAACGACATTTTGTCAGTAGATACTAAACTTTGTGGCGTTTTAATTGAAAATGTCATAAAAAACAACAATTTACAAGGTTCAATTATAGGATTTGGGCTTAACGTCAACCAAAAAGTTTTTACTAATCTACCAAAGGCATCATCCATGTGCCAAATAACAGGTGTTGTCTATAGTAAAGATGAAATATTATCTGAAGTAATAAAACAACTCAAATATTATTTTGAGATTTTAGAGTCAAAGAATTTTGATAAAATCAAATTAGAATACGAAGATTTACTTTTCAGAAGAAACAAACCATCGACCTTCCAAACACCAAATAATGAAAAATTTTCTGGAATTTTAAAAGGGATTACCAATGATGGTCACTTAAAAGTATGGACTGAAGATGATATTATAAAAACCTTTGACTTAAAAGAAATAAAACTGCTGTATTAAATAGCCGTTTTCATATTAGTAACTAAAGTTTCAATAAATTTTCCAATTGGGCCTTTTATCATCATTGCCATCATTGCATTAAATTCGCCTTCAAAATTTAACTTAACATCTGTTTTGTTAGCTTCTACTTCTATAATATCTGCTATTAATGCAAAATCTAATTTTCCGCCTGCTGCACCTAAAACAATTTTATTGTTAGGTACCGCTTCTTTCTTTTTTAATACTATTTCTGGCATTCCCTTTAAAGCAAAAAGAAATTTGTCGTTTTCTAAAACTTCAAATTTGCTGATGTTTTCTGGCATTAAGCTTTCAAAATTTTTAACGTCAGATAGGAAAGTAAATGTTTCTTCTGCTGATTTATCTAGGGTAACTTTTGGTGATTCTAATTTCATTTTAAAAATGTTTATTCGTTTTTATTAGTTGTACAGTTGAAGTATTTCAAATTATAAAACCATATTCTAAAACACGGTTCAACTAAACGATTTAATAATAATATATCAATTAGCGTTCCATTTACTTGGGTCAGCATTCCATTGTGCTAAAATGTCTTGTTGTTCTTTAGTAATGTAAAAGGTGTCTAAGGCTTGTTCTAATAGATTCTCATAATTACCGAGGGTATGTAATTCAACATTGGCTTCTTCAAAATTCTTTGTAGCAATATCAAACCCATAAGAGAATATAGCAACCATACCTTTTACATTTACTTCAGCTTCATTTAATGCTTTTACGGCATTAAGGCTACTCATACCTGTACTAATTAAATCTTCTACCACAATTACAGTTTGCCCTTTTTCTATATAGCCTTCTATTTGGTTTTGACGACCATGTTTTTTTGCTTCTGGTCTTACATAAACAAAGGGTAAATTAAGATACTCTGCGACTAAGGCTCCAATACCTATTGCGCCTGTTGCTACACCAGCAATAACGTCTGGTTTTCCGTAGAGTTCTTCAATATTTTTGGCAATTGACTCTCTAATAAAATTTCTTATTTGAGGAAATGATAATACAATTCTATTGTCGCAATAGATTGGTGATTTCCAGCCAGAGGCCCAAGTAAAAGGATCATTGGGTTGTAATTTTATAGCGTTAATTTGCAATAAAACTTCAGCTGTTTTTTTAGCGGTATCTTTGTTAAAAATCATGATACAAAAATAATGAATTATAAAGGTTATAAAATTTTTAAATGAAAATAAATTTCATTTCAAATGGTTTCTCAGAAAAAATAATAAATTTACATTACCATAGTAAAACAAACCTAGCAATGTACACTATTTATGTAGGTGATAAGCCTATTATTTTAACTTCTGAAATACAAAAAGAAACGGATTTTAAATCTTATCTTTTAAAATCTGTAAATATTGGAAAGGTTATAAAAACCTTGAACAAGACAGATTTACAAGCTGTACATTTAATTCATAAAAACCCAGACAAGCTACTCAAAAAATTTCTTAAACTTTTGCCTAATGTGGTTGCAGGAGGCGGCAAAGTTTATAATACAAATAATGAAATTCTTTTTATCTACAGAAATGATAAGTGGGATTTGCCAAAAGGAAAAATAGAACATAAAGAAACTATTGAGGAAACTGCGATTAGAGAGGTTGAAGAAGAAACAGGTGTAAAAGGCTTAGAAATTACAAAACCTTTACCAACAACATATCATATTTTTAAGCGTAACGGAAAGCATAAAATAAAAGTGACCTACTGGTTTGAAATGAAAACCGAATTTGAGGGGAAACTTTATCCACAAATAAAGGAAGGGATTACCAAAGTGGAATGGTTAGATGAAAAGGCTTCTAAAAAGGCTTTAGAAAATAGTTACGCTAACATAAAGATTCTGGTTTAAGATCGCTTTTCGTTTTTTAATAGTTGATCAATACTGAGATTGTAAGCTTTAAGCGTGTTATTGTAATAACGTTTTTCAGCTTTGAGTGCTTTCAATGTTCTTTTGTATTTACTCAGTTTCCAAAATGCCAAAGATATAGCTGTAGTTCCTAGAAAATAGAAGGAGTAACTAATACTAAAATATTTATAGCCTAAGTAACTAAATTCTACAACAGAACTGTCCCTTAATTCAAAATAGGCGCCTAAAATTATTAATAAACCCAGTGTACTTAATAGAATAAAGTTTAAATAAACATATGTTTTACTGTCTAGAATGTTTTCTATTTCATCTAAAAGATCAGTAAAATCTTGTTTGATAGAGTTATCAAATTCAAAATCTGTACATTTTGATTTAAAGATTGGTTTTGTGTTGGTTAGACTGCAGGTTAAGCCAATTTTTAAATCTCTATTAGGAAATTTACACAAATCACAGTGTTTCGCTTGAATCATTTTAGTCTCGTCTAAATCTTATTGTTATTTAATACGATAAACAGGATATTGTAAATGTGCTTTTTCATAATGCTTACTTTGCTTATGTAGCCAATCTAATTGCGCATACCAACTGTTTGCAAAATCTTCATCATAACTAATTTTTACGTTATATTCTATTTGAAGTTTAGGATTGTTTTTTAAAAGTTGTTCAGCTCTATCTTCCCAAACATAAGGTGAGAATCCTTCTTTTTGTTGTAAAATGGTATCAAAAAAATTCCAGTTAAAAAATGAATCTGTTGCAGAAGGTTCTAATGTTTCTAATAAGTAACGTATTGCTTTTTGGTTGGTAGATATTAGATAATCTCCTTTTCTAAATTGTACGTTTTGGTCAGAAACATTTACAGTGGTATTGTAGTGAGCGTAATGACCTTCGTAAGGCGATTTCCTGGTATCAAAAGCCCCAATTTTATAAGACTCTACCATTATTATAGTATCTTTTTCAAATTGTGTGAATTTAACTTCATTCAATTTTAATAGGTCCAGAACATTATGCCAACCTCTAGGAATGATATAAGCGCTTGGTATAGTGATGTCATTAATTGATTTAAAATAGTTTTGGTAATCGATATCTTTTGTAAACGGTTTTGATCTATTATATTTTAATCGTTTGGCTCCTGTTAATTCGCTTGAGATCAATTCGCCTTCATAACCTTTAAATTTAAGCGTTGAGGATTTTGAAGTATCAATTTCCCATGATAAAGGATAAGTTTTTCCTGCGGTCCATAATTTGTTCTGTGCTTTCCTCAATTGAGCGATTTTTTCGCCTTCTTCTTCCGTAATTTCTAACATGCTTTTCATTAATTCGTATGTACCTTCAACACGTTGTTTATAGGGTTTAAGCATGTGAGTTTCTACCATCATTCCTAAAGTGTTAAAAAGTGTTGTGTAGCCAGTTGAATATCTCGGAGAATCTAAAAACTGCGTAAATCCTGAATCTGGTGTTCGGTTAAAAACATTGACGTACGGTGTAATGTCCCAAGATTTAGCCTGAAGCTTTTGTTCTAATTTGGGCATCATTTCCGTATTTATAAACTCGCCTAACTGACCACCTAATTTATTATGCTGCGTAAATAAATGGGTTAACGTATATTGATAATCTGCGCCATTGCTTACGTGGTTATCAATAAAAACATCTGGCTGGATTTTATGAAAAATCTGAGCAAATGTTTTTGCGTTTTTAGTGTCAGCTTTTATGAAATCTCGGTTTAAATCGTAATTTCTAGCATTACCTCTAAAACCATATTCTATAGGACCATTTTGATTAGTTCTAGATGTTGAGTTTCTATTTAAACTTCCACCAATATTATAAATTGGTATAGTTACTAATATGGTATGTTGTGGGGCTTCAATTTTATCTTGAACAATATCTCTAAATAACAACATTGTGGCATCGATTCCGTCAGACTCTCCAGGATGAATACCATTATTAATTAATAGAATTCTATTACTTTTTCTTAGGGTTTCAAAATTACCCTCAGAAGTATTATAATTTAAAGTTACTACATGTAATGGTTCTCCAGAATCTGTTTCTCCTATGGTTTGGATAGTAACTTCAGAATACTGCTTGGCTAAATCCTCGTAAAATTTAATCGTCTCTGAATATGTAGCTGTTTCTAGTCCTTTGCTTTTCTCAAAAACGGTAGTGAAATCTATTTGAACATTTGCAGGTTTAGCACTTTCATTTTCGGTTGTATCTCCACAAGAACAAAAAATTAAAAATAGAATACAGAGTTTTTTCATCATAGTAATTTTTTTATAAATTTAATTATATTTATCGATATGAAAACACATCAATTAAGCTTTGGCCAAATCACGATACTCAAGTCTAATTTGGCAGAAGTGATTATTAACAGTGGTATGTTAATGGATATGGAAATGATTGAAGAGTATCATAGCTTTTTATTAACTCATTTAGAAGCGCCATTCTCTTTATTAATTAACAAAGTTCACGCCTACACATATACCTTTGAGGCTCAAAAAAAAATTGCTAATTTAAAAGAAATACAAGCCATGGCAGTAGTTGTTAAAGGTTATGTTGGTAAAAAATCTACGGAGTTTTTAATAGCTTTTAATGACAGTAATGATTGGAATATTAGCACTTTTAGAACAAGAGAAGAGGCTCTAATATGGTTAGAAAATCAAGACTGATTTTATAGTTAATTTCGGATTAAAAAAACATAACTTTGCAAAATCCCTTAACTATAATAATATGCAACAAACTACAAATACAATTCTAATGATTCGTCCGGTAAACTTCAGGATGAACGAGCAGACTGCTGTAAATAATTATTTTCAAGAAGACTTAGATTTAAAGAATTCTGAGATCAATCTAAAAGCACAAAATGAATTTGATGTTTTTGTAGAAAAGTTACGTTCTGCAGGTATAAATGTAGTTGTAGAAAATGACGATATCTTGTTAGACACACCAGATTCTATATTCCCGAACAATTGGGTTAGTTTTCATAGTAATGGTGATGTTGCCAAATATCCTATGTTCGCTGAGAATAGACGTAAAGAACGACGAGATGAGGTGTTTATTAGGTTAGAAGAAGACGGATTTAAAATAGAAAACATTGTTGATTATACCTCTGCAGAACTCGAAGGTGTATTTTTAGAAGGTACAGGAAGTATTGCATTAGACAGGGTAAATAGAAAAGCCTATTGTGCATTATCGCCAAGAGCAGATGAAGAATTATTTATAGAGTTTTGCGAAGACTTTGAGTTTTCTCCCGTTGTATTTACGGCGAATCAAACAGTTAATGATGAGCGTTTAGCAATTTATCATACCAATGTAATGATGTGTTTAGCAGAGAATTTTGCTGTAATATGTTTAGATACAATTGATGATAAAAAAGAACGTAAAAATGTTGTAAAACATTTAAAACAAGATGGAAAAGAAATTATTTCTATCACAGAAGAACAGATGCATCGATTTGCAGGTAATATGTTACAGTTACGCGGTAAGAATAACCAGTTATATTTGGTAATGAGTGAAGCAGCTCACAAGAGTTTAACAGCTAATCAAATTAAGGCAATAGAGAAATATTGCCCAATTTTATCGAGTTCTTTAGATACTATAGAAACCTGTGGCGGCGGAAGTGCTCGCTGTATGATGGCTGAGGTGTTTTTGCCAAAGGCTTAAGCTTTAATCAATTTTATTAAAAATATAGCCGCCGTTTTCGGCTCCCCAAACATAGTTTCCATCGGCATCAAATCCGCGGTCCCAAGAAATAACTTTATCTTCTAAGATTTCTACTTCGCTACGAGCATAGGAGGAACCACGCATAGTACTTATACAAGTGTTATCAGCTGTTTTTCCTCTGAATTGTTTTGGACCATAACGTTTAAGGATAACTTCACAACCATCTTTTAGAGCAATGTCATTTATGGAAATAGAGTCGAATGCTTTTGGGTTTTTCCATTGACCAACCCAAAGCGAATCTGTATCTAATTTATAAATAACAGAACTAAACAAACTGTCAGTAGTTTTTGTGATTTCATAAATTCTTTGGCGATACGGTTTGTTTGGTGTACTAGTAAGAGCTTGCTCTACATATAAAAAATTCCCTTTATCCTCCCAAATAGGGTACATGTGTAATGTAATATTGTAGTAAGTAGAATCTACTTCAGCTTGTATAGCAGAATTAAAGGAACCTTGCATTAAAGTAAATAACTCTTTCAGCTCTGCGTCTTCTTTTATCTCAGGTTCTATGTTGTTTTTACAATTTAATACAGAGATTAAAAGTATTAAAATAGGAATAATGCGCTTCATTTATAATTTGATTTGAAGCTAAATATAACAAAAAAGGATTGCAACTATTTAATTACACTTGGTAATTCTATAAAGAATTTACTACCAACGTTTTCTGTGCTTTCTACCCAAATTTTACCATTATTTAGTTCTACTAAATCCTTAGCAATGGTTAAGCCTAAACCAGTCCCTTTTTCGTTTTTAGTACCAGCAGTAGTAAAGTTTTTATGAGATGCAAAAAGCTTATCTAAATTTTCTTTAGCAATACCAACACCTGTATCTTCAACACAGATTGTAGTTTTTCCATTTTTCTGCTGATTAGAAATCGTTATGACATCGCCAACTCTACTAAATTTAACAGCATTAGTAATTAAATTCTGAATTACTATTTCCACCATGCTACGATCTGCGTAGACAGATCCTTTTTGAGATTCATCAATAAGTACTATGCGTTTGTCTTCAACTTTCTGTTCTACTAATGCTATCTTAGTATGAAAAACATCTTGAATATTAAATAACTCAGGTTTTGGCTCTAAATTTTGTAGTTGCGATTTAGACCAGTTTAATAAATTGTATAAAAGTGAATTTGCGTTGTTAGCGTTTTCACTCAATTCAGGGATTAACTCATAGAACTCATCTTTAGTTATACTGTCTTCTTTCAACAAATCTAAAAATGCTTTAATTGATGAGATAGAATCTTTTAAATCATGAGATACAATAGAAAAAAGCTTGTCCTTTACTTGGTTTACTTCTTCTAAATGGTGAGTTTGCTCTAAAATAGCATCTGTTCTTTCTTGTTCTTGCGCTAATTTATCCTTTTGCTTTTCTAAAGCCTCTTTATGTGATTTTGTTTTTAATAAACTGTACACAACAAGAGCAGCTAATATGGCGAGTAAAGTTATTAGACCATAAAAAAGCCCTGAGTTATTACTCCAAGTTTTTTTATCTGTAATTTGTGGTTCAACTTCTTTCTCAGGATTTGTTACGGAGTTCTGAGTATTTTGCTCTGGATTTAAATCTAAAGGATCTACCGTTGTTGGGAAAACAGGTTGGTCTATTTTGGCAAGTGAGTCTTTTAATTGATAGAATTTATTCTGCCAAAAGAATGCATTTTGAAACTGACCTTGAGTGGAATCTAAAGCGACATGAAGTCTGTAATTCTCTAAAAGCTCTTTCTTGTTATTTGTTTTTTGAGCAATAGCGTAAGCTTCATTAAGTTGTTTTTCAGCTAGTTTAACCTTTTTATTCTGAAGGTTTAAATTTCCAACAGCATTTAAAGCTCTTAAAAGCCCTTCTTTATTATCTTGTTTTCGGTTGTATTTTAAGCCTTCAACTAAATATTCAGATGCTTTTTCAAATTCCTTAAAACGTACATATTCACTTCCAAGTTTAGGTAAAATTTCGCCTCTTAAATCTTGGTCTGTTTTAGGATTTAAAATATCTAAAGCTTTTTCGTAATATTCAATCGCTTTTCTATGTTCTTTAAGTATTGAGTATAATTCAGCAATATTCTTAGTAGAGTTTTTAATACCGTCTTTGTCCTTAATTTTTTTTCTTACCTCTAAAGCTTTAAAATTAAATTCAATTGCTTTATCAACTTGGTTGGTTTTAAAATAAGCTTCCGCTAAATTGTTATAAGCAGCGCTTAATTCTGTGGATAAATTTTGCTTTTCAAATATAGAAATAGCAGATAAAGAATTTTGTAAACCAACAGCATAGTTACCGCGTTCAATTTCTATAAGTCCAATACTATTACTTACTTTGGCAACACCTAAGGAATCATTAATTTGAAGATATAATTCTCTAGATTTATTAAAGTTATCTATGGCATTAAAGTAGTCATTACGTTCGGTATAAATTAATGCTCTGTAATACGTACTCTCAGCAAGACCTTTAATATAGTTGAGTTCTTTAGATAATTTTGAAGTTTGATTAACAAATAACAACGCATTGTCAAACTTGTCTATAGCATATAGTTCACTTATAAGCACAAGAGATTTGTCTACTTTTGTAGAGTCTGCGTTCATGTATGCTATTTGAACCGTTAGTTCTTCTATTTTTTCATTTTGAGAAAAAACGACAAACGAGATCAGACAAACAGCTAAAGTAAATAACTGTTTCATCTTATAATAGCGTTAAAACGAATTGTGCTGTTTTGGTGAGAAAAACTTTTAGAGAGGGATAGAAAAAGTAAGTTAACACTAAACAATAACAACTTGGTTAAAGTTTCATTATCAAGCTTCATTAATGTTTGGGACATTAGATTAATAGCAATTCAAAAATGCTATTATCGATACAAATATGCTAATAATTAAGTTTTAATACGAATAAATTAGATAAACGGTTCGAAAAATTTTTATCTAAAAACCGCATTTCGATTAACGGTAAAAATCATAGGAGTAATACTTTTTCATCGACGAAATACATGAATTGTTTAATTGTTTGATAATCAGTTGTTTGTGTATATTTTTGTATTGTTGCAAAAAATTTAATTGAGTAATATTTATGTATATGCAACTGCGTAAAACTCAATAAAACTGCTATCTTTGCACACGTTTTCAAATGCCAAAATAGAACAGAATTATGACTCTTCAAGAGACTTTAGAATTACACGTAAAAGCTGGGATAAAAGCTTTATTTCAATCGGAATTAGAATCAGTAGAATTTCAAGCCACTCGCAAAGAGTTTGCTGGAGATATTACGGTAGTCGTTTTCCCTATGCTGCGTGTTGTAAAAGGAAATCCTGCTGTGATAGGTGAGCAAGTTGGTCAGTATTTATTAGACCAAGTAGAATTGGTAAAAGGATTTAATGTTGTAAAAGGGTTTTTAAATATTGAGATAAGTGATTCTTATTACCTAGAATTCTTTCAGTCTATAAAAGATAAAACCAATTATGGTTATGTAGATCAAAAGGATGATAAAGCGGTTATGGTAGAATATTCTTCGCCTAACACTAATAAACCTTTGCATTTAGGGCACGTAAGAAATGTGCTTTTAGGTTATAGTGTTGCGGAAATATTGAAAGCCTCAGGTAAGAAAGTCTACAAAACGCAGATTATTAATGATAGAGGAATTCATATTTGTAAGAGTATGTTGGCGTATCAGAAGTTTGGAAATAATGAAACACCGACTCAAGAATTTAAAGGCGATAAACTAGTTGGTAATTATTATGTAAAGTTTGATCAGGAATATAAGGCTGAAATTGCAGATTTAATAGCAAGCGGAAAAACTGAAGAAGAAGCTAAAAAGAATGCACCTATTTTACTAGAAGCACAAGAGATGCTTAGAAATTGGGAAGCAGGTGATAACGACGTAGTGGCACTTTGGAAAAAAATGAACCAATGGGTTTATGACGGTTTTGAAGTTACTTACAAAAATATTGGTGTTGATTTTGATACCTATTATTATGAAAGCGATACCTACTTACTAGGAAAGGAATTTGTTGCAGAAGGTTTAAAAACAGGTGTTTTTTTTAAGAAAGAAGATGGTTCTGTTTGGTGCGATTTAACCGAAGATGGACTGGACGAAAAAATCGTATTGCGTAGCGATGGAACAGCGGTTTACATGACCCAAGATATTGGTACGGCAATTCAGCGAATTAAAGATTATCCAGATGTTGGCGGAATGGTTTACACTGTAGGTAACGAACAAGATTACCATTTTAAAGTCTTATTCTTAATCTTAAAGAAATTAGGATTTGATTGGGCTAAAAATTTATTCCATTTAAGTTATGGAATGGTGGATCTACCAAGCGGAAAAATGAAGAGTAGAGAAGGAACCGTTGTAGATGCTGATGATTTAATTAAAGAAATGGCAGATACAGCTGAAGATATTTCTAAGGATTTAGGTAAGCTTGATGATTATGATGAGGCGGAAAAACAAGAGCTTTATAAAACTATAGGCTTAGGAGCCTTAAAATACTACATCTTGAAAGTAGATCCTAAAAAACGAATTTTATTCGACCCAAAAGAATCTATAGATTTTCAGGGGAATACTGGACCATTTATTCAATATACCTATGCAAGAATTCAGTCTATTTTAAGAAAAGCTGATTCTAATAGTTATCAGTTTGATACTAAAGATGTAATGCTACATGATAAAGAAAAGCAACTTATTAAGCAGTTGGAGTTATTTCCAGAAATTATACAAAATGCAGCAGAACAGCACAGTCCTGCTTTAATTGCAAATTACACTTACGATTTGGTTAAGGAATTTAACTCATTCTATCAAAATGTATCTATTCTAGGAGCAGATACCGAAATAGAAAAAAGCTTTAGAGTTGAATTGTCTAAATTAGTAAGTCAAACTATAAAAAATGCATTTCAAGTGTTAGGAATTCAGGTTCCTGAGCGTATGTAATTTTGTAGTTTCATTTTGGTTTTTTAGTATGCATTTTTCCGATAGCGAAAAATAAGCCTTAAATTGTAGTTTCTCAATTTAGGTTGCTTTTTGGAAATTGTTCGTTACATATTACTAACTCAAGTTTTTGCCGCATTTTTTGTTGCAGGAGGTGTCTTTTTTAAAAATAGACAGCTTAGAAACAATACCTTGTCCTTGCTGATAGCTTTAGTTGGCTTTCATATTCTAATTTTTTTATACGGTTCTAGCAGGTTAGGAATGCTGTATACGGATTTAATAGATTGGTTTTATTTTGAAGTCGCTTTTCTATTCGGTCCATTAGTCTTCATTCACTTGCAGTGCCTTATTTTAAATAAGCAAAAACTAAGACCAACAGATGCCTTACATTTATTGCCAATTTTGGTATATTGGATTGGTTATGGCGATGTTTTGCTAATGGATGGTGATACACGTATAAAATATGTAAGAGAGCATTTCTATTCTCGTACAATGATTTGGAACTATCTTTTAGCGTTTCAAATGCTGGTTTATGCAATTGGATGTTCAATTTTTCTTTTCCGTAATAGCATTAAATTATCTGCAAAACGACTGCAATATGCTGTATTCCTTGTAGTCGCTTATGTATGTTCTTCATTGTTAATTGCCTACTTAACGCATTACGCCAATAATTGGAGAGACTTTGCTTGGTTTTATGTTATTCTAACCTTTTTAATTTTTGGAGTTGGTTACTTTTTAGTTAATAATCCGGATTTTTTACTTCAGATTAAAAAGAAATATTTCGGATCTAATCTTAGTGAGAATGACATGAAGAGAATTCAATCTAAAATAGAATTAGCGTTTAAAAATGACAACGTATTTTTAGATGGTAGTTTTAATATTTCGGGTTTAAGTTTATTATTAAATGAAAAACAACATCATGTATCTCAAACATTTTCTGAACTCATTTCTGAGAATTTTAATGACTACGTAAATAAGCATAGAATAGAAATTGCGAAACAATACCTGCACGATGCTAAATACAAGCATTATAAAATTGAAGCCATAGCCTTAGAAAGTGGTTTTAATAATAAAGTGACGTTTTATAAGGCATTCACTAAGTTTACGGCACATACACCATCTGCTTTTAGAAAATTAAAAAGTGAAGAATAATAATTGTTTACGGCTTTGCAAGGGCATTTTTAATCAAAAAATATGATTTGTTGTATTTTAGTAAGAACAAATTATCTAACTAAAAACTAATGTTATGGAAAAATCTCAATCTCTGAAAATTTATGTCACTTCTCTCTTTTCAATTTTATTTTTAACCTTTTCTTTAAATGCACAAACGGATTTTAAAGAATTTAATGGGAAGATTGTGGACGGTAAAACCAATAAAGTATTAGAAGCGGCAAGCTTAAATATAAATGGCACAAATATTAGTACTATTTCAAATTCTGATGGCGAATTTACATTAAAAGTTCCTGTAGATTATTCAGACTCTAAAGTGATGATTTCACTTCTCGGTTATAATACTTATGTAATTCCGTTATCTGAATTATCAAAAAATAAAACAGTAAAACTTTATTCGGCTGTTACTAAATTATCAGCGGTTAGTATTTCGGCTTTTAAAGATGCTAAGAGTTTAATTAAAAAAGTGTTTAACGATAATAACAATAATTTTGAAAATGAGTCTGTTTACATGACAGCCTTTTACCGCGAAACTATTAAGCGTAGAAGTAGAAATGTATCACTTACTGAAGCTGTTGTTAATATATTAAAACAACCAAATGAATCTAAAAGTCGTGATGCTATTCAACTTGGTAAGGCTAGGAAAAGTACTGATTATAAGCGATTAGATACGGTTTCGGTTAAATTACAAGGTGGACCATTTTCTACAGTATATTTAGATATAATGAAATATCCTGAATATATTTTTACAGAAGAGAGCATAAGATCTTATGATTTTGCATTTAATGAACCGTCAACAATTAATAACAGAAACGTATATGTAATAGACTTTAAACCTAATAGTGATGATTTAGAGATAAATTACCTTGGTAAACTTTTCATTGACGTAGAAACTTTAGCGCTTGTTAGTGCCAATTATTCATTAGATGTGAGTGATATGAATAAAAGTAAAAACCTATTGGTTAAAAAGAAACCAAGTGACATAGTCGTTTATCCTTTAGAGGCCGTTTATAAAGTAGATTATAAGGCAAAAGGAAACAAATGGTATTATAGCTACTCTAACCTAAGTTTAAAATTTAAAGTAAATAAAAAACGTGAAATTTTTAATAAGGTTTATACCTTGTCTAGTGAAATGGCTGTAACCGATTGGGAAGTTAACACTACCGATAGAAAAATTAAAAGCAAAGATAGATTAAGACCTTCGGTAATAATTACAGATGCTATTTCAGGATTTACAGATCCTAATTTTTGGGGAGAATTTAATTTAATAGAACCAGATAAGTCCATAGAATCTGCTATCAATAAAATTAAGAAGAATATTGAAAAGCAAGAACAACGTGAAAAAGGAAAAATAATTAATGGTAGACCATAAGCTACTTATAAGTTAAGACATTAAAAAACCCTGAATAAAATTCAGGGTTTTTTAATTAAAATTGATCTTTAAACTTTAGTGCCTGTTTAATGTGTGCTAAATGATGATTACTATGCCAAGCATATATTCCTATGGTTTCCGCTAATGAAAAGCGTTTGCCATGTTCTGGATGAATAAACTCAAGCTTTAGCTCTTCCTTGCTTAGATTTTTTAACAGAATACCTAGTTTTTTGTGAACACCAATTAGTATCGAAATGGATGAATCAATAGGCTCATTGTAATCGATTAATTCTGCAAAACGATCTTCAAAATAAGGTCTTATCGTAGGAGAGTCCTCTGTCAGTGTCAGCTTAAATCTAAGTAAACTATTAATGTGGCTATCTGCGCAGTGATGCACCACTTGTTTTATGTTCCAACCACCTGGTCTATATATATAATTTAGTTCAGCTTCGCTGAGGTCTTCCGTTATAGAAATTATTGACTTTGGTAAGGTTTCAATTGAAGCAATCCAATGTTCTATTTCCTTAAAAGTAATTACATCTGGCTTACTAAATTCGCCAATAGGATACTTTAACTGGTGTAATTCTTTTTCCGTCATATTTTATTTTTTTTCTTTTAAATCAAAACGATACACATAGCCACAACTGAGTTCAGTAAAATCTGCTTGACCAAGATTGGCATTAATATGTGCAGCAATAAAGATATTGTGTTTTGGTCTATTATTAGTAGTCCACAAATAGTATTTTAATCCCATTCTAGATGAAATGGTTCGTTTTATTTCATAATACCAATCTAATTCTCCTAAGACTTCTATGGTTTCTCCGTTTCCGTTTTCATAGGAATAACCTTGGTTAAGCTGCCAATCAATTTTATAGAATGGTTTATAGATATTAAGACCGAGCTCAAACTCAAGACCAATGTGATCTATTAATAACTCTGAGGTTGCAAATAACCCAAAGTTTGTAGCATAGCCAAACGGGTTTTTAGTGTAATGCGGAAATTGCTCTTCAATCAGTGCCTCTTTGTTAATAATATAATCGTAATAGTGTTCGTAAAATCTATAATAAAAACCACCACCAAATTTAAAAGTGTTATTAAGAATTGTGCCCGCAGAAGCGGTTACGGAATAAACTTCTTTTCTGGTGTTCATTTCCTTAGATAATACATTTTGTCCTAAACCAAATCTAAATGCTAAATAGGTTTGAGATTTAGATTTGAATTTTGGCTTGTCTAGAGTTGAAATTTCATGTTGTTTGTAATCAATTTTTGCAGAAATACTTGCGGCCAAAGAGTTTAACCCTTGGTTGGGTAAACTGGTATGTCCATTAGAATGATGTATTAGGCCTAACCCTAAACGCCAATCTATTTTATTTGTTTTGAAAATATCGTAGTATAAAAAAGATCTAAAGGACCAATTTATTTTAGTTGTAATAGCCCTATTGAATTCATTTGTGATTTCATCATATTGTGTATCCATGTATGAGCCTCCAAAACTAACGAGGAGGTTTAAGCCTCTAATGCGTTTTTTTAAAACTGAAAATTCTATAAACGGTAATATGCTGTAAGCGTGTCCAACTTTTTCAGAATTCCCAAAATCAGTGTAGCCAAATGAAATTCCGGTTTTTGGGTAATTTAGTCGTGCAGCCCATTCTTTATTTTTATTAAAATTATAGTGTCCAAGGCTTAGAAATATGTTTTTTTGAAGTTTGGTTTTTGGGAAATGCGTGTTAGCTTCTAAAGTCTTTCCGACTAATATTTCTGGACTAAAAAAAAGAAAAGAGTTATTTGAAGCTGGAGTTGATTGACAAATACAATTTTGAAAAAAAATAACAAAAGCTATTCCTATAAAATACCTTAAATAGATTTTAGTTTGCATTAATTGTTATGATGATTGGTAGTACAATAAACAATTAAAATTTGACTCTAAAACTAATATTTGGAGTTAATTTTAAAGAACGATTATTGATTTCAGTGATGGAATCGTCAGCGTTAAGACTAAAATATCTATTAATTATATTGGTTTGGTTAAAGATATTCCAAATAGAAGCGCCAACTTCTGCCTTTACACCTTTTGAAAACTTAAAGTTATAAATTGCTGAGATATCAGTTCTTATATAAGCTGGTAATCGTTCACTATTTGGTGCATTATATTCAATAACAGAATTTCCATTATCCTGAGAGCTAGAAGGCGACGTAAATGGTCTGCCAGAATGCCAATTTATACCAAAACCTACTTTAAAATTGTTTTTGCTGTATGTAAATGATGCATTAGCGACATGCTTCAAATCTAAGGTGTTGGGAAATGCATTGCCATTATTTAAATTTTCAAAATGATAATCATTCTTACTATACGAGTAACTTAACCACGTACTTAAATTATTAAACCGTTTATTTATTAAAAAATCGATGCCTTTTATAGTGTACGAGCCTATGTCATTAATAAATTGAAACTGATTTTGAAACGCTTGACTTTGCGCTGTAATACTAGCAACGTTTTTGTAGTATGCCTCTAATGAAATAAGCAATTTATTTTGGTTATAACTTAGACCTGAGGAAATTTGTTGGCTTTTAATTAAAGGTATATTGCTATTATTGGCGAGCTGCCATCTTCGTTTTTCGATACCTAAAAAATCTTGTTGTAAATCTGTAATTTGGGTAATTGACTGACTTTTTAGTTCTCCCAATATTTCTAATCTAAAATAATCTGATATTTTTTGATTAAAAGCAAAACGAGGTTCAATTATCAATTCTTGTAGTTTGCCAAAGTAACTAATTCTCGCGCCTAATCTTAAATGTGTGTCTCTAGATTTAGAGTATCTTTCTACTTCTCCAAAAATGGCGTGTGTTCTAATTATTTCTTTCTTAAGACTTACAAAATTAGGGTTGGTAACGTCCTCAAAATTAGTAACACCAACCTCATTAAATTGATAGCCAAGATTGATGTTTAAATTTGAATTTAGGGCATTTAATAGGTCAATTCTTAAACCGTAATCTTCAACTATATTTTCTTGTTCTAAACTTTGGTTGCTGGTTACATTAGTGTTTTTTGCATCTAAGTCATAATTGGAATAATAGATTTGAGCAGATAAATTAAATCCTTTTTGTAATTGTTTAGAATAATTTGCACTTGCACCATAACTAACTTGATTCAGAATACTTTTAGATTCTTGGATACTGTTGTCTGAAGCAATGTAAACCTGATCATAGTCTAAATTATTATACATGTTTAAGAAATTGATTCTTAGTTTTGAGGTTGGATCAATATTGTATAAAAACTTGGCATTAAAGTCATAAAACAAAAAGCGTTCATCTAGTGCTAATAGTGTATTATTTGTGGTGTTTAATTCAGAATCTCTAAAGATGCGATCAAAGTAGGAATCGTACGTTTTTGATACGGCCAAATCTGTAAAGGAACGTCTGGCAGCTAACTGTAATTCTGTTTTATGGCTAAGGGAGATTTTAGCAAAACCATCTACACTTAACATATTTCCACCTAAACCTCCAGAACTGTTTCCATCGATCTCATCGTCATTTTTTATAGCAATTGTACTCGATACCGCATTACCAAATTTGGCGCTTGTGCCATTTTTTGATATGGTAATGTCTTCAGATAAATAAGGGTTGAATGCAGAGATTAATCCGAAAAAATGTCCAGATTGGTACATTCTTATACCTTCGTACAAAATTAAATTTTGGTCGTTAGTTCCACCTCTAACATTAATGTTAGAAATACGTTCATCCACACTAATAATACCTGGCAGATTTTGAACAATTTGTAAAACATCTGGTTCTATTAATCCAGGTAAAATATCAAAGGCTTTACTATTAGCTTCAATGGTTCCATTATTGGTTTTAGAAATACCTCTAGTTAAGTAATTTGTGACGACAACTTCCTCTAGTTTTTGTATGCTAGATAGTGACTCTGTTGATTTTAATGGTGTAATGGCAATAAACCGTTCACTTAATATTTCAAAATTAAGTGGTGTTCTTAATTTTAACTGATGTATAACCTGTTCTAGAGATAGCTCAGGATATAAAGGCGCTACAGTTATATTTTCAATGGTTTTGGTTTCGAAAGAAAATTTTACATTGTATTTTTCTTCAAGCGCTGTAATAATTTGAGCAAGCGGTTGTTTTTCCTGATCCTGACTATAAGAAAGGTTGCAGAAGGTAAAAGATAATATGAAGAAAATTAAACAGAGTAATTTTTTATTCACGCTTTAATAAAATAGATTTTCCTGATTTGCTATAGTTTAAATTTAATGGTATTGTAACAGATTTCAGGGCTAAATCTAAATTATTATGAGTAAAACTTCCTGTGAATAAACGCGAGGTATCAATTTTATCTGTATTGAACTTAAAGTCGTAATGATTTTCAAACTCAGTAATGACGTGTTTAAGAGCTACATTTTTAAAGCTGCTTTCGCCATGCAACCAATTGGGTTGCACAGCGTTTTCTTTCTCGTCAGCCAATAGTTTCCCATCAATAAGTTTAAAAGTATGTCCTGGATTTAATTTTACAGTTTTATTGTTGTGAGTTACACTTACTAAGCCTTCGTAACACGTAACTTCAAAGTAAGATTCGCGTTGTTTTACATTAAACTGTGTACCTAAAACACTTACAATTCCTTTTGAGGTAATGACATCAAATTTTTGACCTTTAGCAACCTTAAAAAAAGCTTCGCCTTGTAGTCTAACCTCTCTGTTATTTTCCCATTTGTTTTCATTGAAAGATAATAAAGAATTAGCATTTAATTCTACTGTTGAATTATCTGGTAATGCAATAGTTTGTTGCTCAGCAATGATGGTGTTAATTTGTGTATCTGTATTTGAGGTATAGAAATATACACTAAGAGCTATAGCCAAAACGGCAGCTAACCTTAGCAAAGGTTTTAACCATTGCCTAGTGCTAGAATTCTTAGTTTTAAGCTGAGGTAACAGCTTTTTGTAACTCTGATCTACAGAAAATTCTGGTGCCTTGAAACCTTTTAAGGTGGCATCTAATTTAGTTAATTCTGAATAATCCTCTAGCTGCTCAAAAGCATTTTGCTCTTCAGTATTTAGGTTATTATCTAACCATTTTTTTATGAGTTCTTCTCGTTTCATAATCGTAATTCAGGTATATAACAGCTTACGTTTAAAAATCCCTACCTGATATTAAAGGTTTCAAAGTTTTAAAATTTAAGGACTTTACGTTTTTTACAACCAACAACCAACTAAATCCCATCTATCTCCTCACGCAGCTTCTTCAGTGCGCCATAAATGCGTTTCTCTACACCTTTTACAGAGATATCTAATAGTGCTGCAATTTCTTTAAAACGTTTGCCTTCAACTCTATTCATTAAAAAAGCGACGCGTTGTGCTTCGGTTAAATTACCTATAGCTTTTTGTAATTTTATTTGGTATTCCTTTTCTTGTAAAATAAATTCGGGTGTCTCATTTGTTGCATGTTTTTGAGGTTGCTTTGTGTATTTTAAAACAACTTTTTTATGCGCAATGACATTAAGCATTAGATTATTTGCTGTGGTAAATAAATAACTCTTTGCTTTTTCGGGTTTTATTTTACCACAATTTTGCCATAATTTTATGTAAGCCTCTTGAACTTGATCTTGCGGATTTAAGTGCTCGCCAAACTTGTAATACAAAAAATCATGCAGGTTTTTGGCATGTTTTCTATACAAGCGTTCAAATAATTGAGATTCACAAATGTTGTTGTGTAAAGGTTTACTCATAGGTCTAATTAGGCGCTACAAATTATAAATAAATTTTTAATATTTAAGAGTAGGGTTTTTATCTTTTAATCTGTTATATAATAAATAGTTAAATCTACGTTGCTATGAAAACCAAAATCAATTATCTATTTTCGGTTATCCTTTTTGCCCTTTTAGCTTTTACATCTTGTCAGGATGAAGTTAATGATATTGAGAATCCAGACGATCAAGAAACTATTGTTCCTAATTCTTCATTGGCTAATCTTATGAGTAATGTTGTTACAAATAATGGCGCTATTGATGATTTTTTAGATAACTCAAGTTGTTTTTCTGTAGAATTGCCAGTTACCATTGTAGTAAGTGATATTACAATCATTATTGAAACAGAGGCAGATTTAGAAGATTTAGAAGATTTGCTTGATAATGTTTCTGTAGATGAAGACGCATTAGACTTTATATTCCCAATTACCATTGTTTATAATAATTACGAAGAGGTTGTTATTGCAAATACAGATCAGTTACAAGCATTTATTGATGAATGTATAAATGAAAATGATGATGATATTATTGAGTGCGCAGATTTTGTTTATCCTGTTTCGTTTTCTGTTTTTAATTCAGACTTTAATTTAGTTGAAACCATCGTTATTGAAAATGATGAAACCTTATATGATTTCTTAGATGAATTAGAAGACGATGAAAATGCTTTGATTGTGAGTTTAAATTTTCCTGTTTCAATAATCTACGCAAATGGCGAAATTATAGAGGTAAATTCAAATGAAGAATTGTCAGCAGCCATTGAAAATGCAGAGCAGTTTTGTGATAATGAAAATGATGAATGCTTAGAAGATGAACTAGCGTTTAGTTTAATAGAATGTCCTTGGGATGTTTATTTGTATACCAATAATGATTTAGAGAATTTAGATGGCCCATTGAGTTTTGCCTTTAGTGATGATGGTAATGTTATTGTATCCGGAATTTTTCCTGATCCTTACATCACAACTTGGGAATTAAATACTACAGACAACGGATTGGTGTTACATATTGAATCATTGTATTATTATGAAGCACAATTAGGAAATTGGTTAGTTGTAGAATGTGATGACGATAATATTAGTTTAGAATACCTTTCTATTGAAGGCACAGGTATGTTTTTAGAGCAGAATTGTGACGATGATTTGGATTGTTCAATCTCAGATATTAGTAATATTTTACAAGAATGTCCTTGGGATTTTTCGGATGGAACTGGGAATTTTCAGAATCATCAATTAATTTTTAACGACAATGGTGAATTATTAATTTCAGAAGGCATAGCAACCTCTGCAATTGGTGGTAATTGGAGTTTAGAATCTTCAGATAATGGTATTGTTTTAACCTTTTCTGAGCTCACAGCATTTCAAAACGTATTAGGAGGAGATTGGTTAATAACTGAGTGCGATGAGGATGACATAGTGATTAGTAGAGCGAATCAAACTATTGTTTTAGAGCAAGATTGTATTGGCGATTTAGATTGTTCTGAAGATGAAATATATATTAATTTATTAGAGTGTGCGTGGGAGTTGCAGTCCAATCTTTTTGATTCATTAGTACCTTTTTATCTTTATTTTATGCAAAATGGAGGCGTTTTCAATGCTAATAATGATATACCAGAAAGTCAAATAGGAACTTGGGAATTGATTACTGTTGGTTCCGATATTTATATGGAACTAAACCTTTATCAAGGATTTGAAAACTTAAGCGGACAATGGCAAATTGTTGAGTGTGTAGATGATATGCTGTATCTTGTTAATGACAATAACTTTATCAGTTTGTCGCAAGATTGTGATCTACAAAATGATGAAATTCTATTTAATTGTTTTGGAGATTTTGAGATTGTAGAATGTACACAACCGAACAATATTCCTATTTATAATTTAAGTGCAAACACCATTGGTTTAGTAGATTGTTCAGGATCCTTTTTACCTTCATTCCACGTAACATTAGCAGATGCAGAGAGCAATGTTAATCCTATTGCTAACACAGAAGCATATGCTACGTTAGAGTCTCAAGTTTATTTAAGAATTGAGGCAGAAAGTGGAAATTTTGAAGTTTATACAATTTATCTAAATACTGAAGATTGTAATTATTTTGAATGTTTTGAAAGTTTCGATGCCGTGATTGAAGTATGTGATAATGGAACCGATGGACCATATGAGTTTAATTTGCCTGTTGCTTTTTCAAACTGTACGCCAAGTGCAGATAATGTAACGTATTATGTAACATTGTCAGATGCAGATATTGGAGTCAATGCTATTGCCAACCCATCAAGTTTTAATACGGTTGATATTAATTCTACGGTATTTGTTAGGGTAGAAATTAATAATCAAACAGAAATATTTCCAATTCAATTAAACGTCATTAGCTGTAATATAGGAAGCTGTACAGAAGGCAATATAGATGGCATATTAACAGAATGCATTTGGAATGTTACCAATTACAACGGAAGTGATAATCTAAGCGATTATAATTTTCATTTTGAAGAAAGTACAGGAGTCGTTGTCATCTATAATGCCTCAAATACCATAGATGCTAATTGGTCTACATCACAACCAAATGACACCGTGATTATTGAATTCTCAAATGTAGCTGGTCCAAATATTCAGGCTGTAAATGGGAGTTGGTATGTAGTAGAATGTACTGCAAGTCAGTTGGTTTTGCATAATATAAATGATAGTAGTAATGAAATAGTTCTAGATAGAACCTGTGAATAAAGAAAAGTGCTAAAGGTTAGTAATTTTAGTAAGTTAAGTTGATTGAAAAGAGTCTCTCGTTATGAGTGGCTCTTTTCGTTTTTTACTAAGAAGGAAGCGTTTCGTTAGGCTGAATATTTAGCAATTGAAAGCTACAATTAAGGCTAAAAACTTATTCATCAAACACATTAGTAATTCCCTCATAAATTCTTAAATTTGCAGCTTATTAAATAATTACAGACTGCTTCATTGCAGACTGAAAATAGAATACTAGAAACATGTTCAATAATTTAAGTGATAAGTTAGATAAAGCGTTACACGTATTAAAAGGTCATGGTAGCATAACAGAAGTTAATGTTGCTGAGACTCTCAAGGAAGTTAGACGTGCGCTTTTAGATGCCGATGTTAACTTTAAAATTGCGAAAGAATTTACCGTTAGAGTTAAAGAAAAAGCACTTGGTCAAAATGTATTAACAACATTACAACCAGGTCAATTAATGGTAAAACTCGTTAAAGATGAGTTAACTGAACTTATGGGAGGCGATGCAGAAGGTATTAATCTTTCTGGTAATCCTAGTGTTATTTTAATGTCTGGTTTACAAGGTTCTGGTAAAACAACCTTTTCTGGTAAATTGGCTAATTATTTAAAAAATAAAAAAACTAAGAAACCTTTATTAGTGGCATGTGATGTTTATCGTCCTGCAGCAATAGATCAATTACATGTTGTAGGCGATCAAATAGGTGTTGAGGTTTTTAGTGATAGAGGAAATACAGATCCTGTTGCAATTTCGCAAGCTGGTATTGCACATGCAAAAGCTAATGGTCATAATGTAGTGATTATTGATACAGCTGGTCGTTTGGCAGTAGATGAGGCCATGATGACAGAAATCTCTAATATTCATAAAGCTATTAAGCCACAAGAAACATTGTTTGTGGTAGATTCTATGACAGGTCAAGATGCTGTAAATACAGCAAAAGCCTTCAATGATATCTTAAATTTTGATGGTGTTATCTTAACTAAATTAGATGGTGATACTAGAGGTGGAGCAGCAATTTCTATTAAGTCTGTGGTAAACAAGCCAATTAAATTTATTGGTACAGGCGAAAAGATGGAGGCGATTGATGTCTTCTATCCTTCTCGTATGGCAGATCGTATTTTAGGAATGGGTGATGTTGTGTCTTTAGTTGAACGTGCACAAGAGCAGTTTGATGAAGAGGAGGCAAGAAAAATCCAAAAGAAAATAGCAAAAAACCAGTTTGGGTTTGATGATTTCTTAAAACAGATTCAACAAATCAAGAAAATGGGTAACATGAAGGATTTAGTAGGTATGATTCCTGGTGCAGGAAAAATGATGAAAGATATTGATATTGATGATGATGCCTTTAAAGGAATTGAAGCTATTATTCACTCTATGACACCAGAAGAACGTTCAAATCCATCAGTTATTAACGCAAGTCGTAAAAAGAGAATTGGTAAAGGTTCAGGTACATCTGTACAAGAAGTAAATCAACTCTTAAAGCAGTTTACTCAAATGAGTAAGATGATGAAGATGATGCAAGGTGGAGGCGGAAAACGCATGATGCAGATGATGAAGAATATGCCTAAGTAACTTAGTTTACAGTCTCAGTCTCAGTTTTACTTAAGAAGTGTTTGAATTTAAAATTTGAGGAAAAGAAATATATATGGATTTCAAGAAATTATTAGCATATCAAAAAGCATTTGACTTAGCTATGTTGATTTTTGAAATATCTAAATCATTTCCTAAAGAAGAGAGATATTCTTTAACTGATCAAATTAGGCGCAGTTCTCGTTCTGTTAATGCTAATATTGCAGAAGCATACAGAAAAAGAAGGTACCCAAAGCATTTTGTGAGCAAACTAACAGATTCTGATGCTGAAAATTCAGAAACAAATACATGGCTAGATTTTGCTTTGGCTTGTAAATATATTTCGATTGAACAACACGAAAATTTATCAAATCAAGGAATTGAAATTGGTAAATTAATAAATTATATGATTAATAATCCAGGAAAATTCGGAGTAAAAGTAGAATGATTTTTTTATAGTTTAGTTAAAGCCGCAAGAGTAATTTCTGAACACTGCGACTGAAAACTTATATAATAAGATTGTTTTACTGAATACTGTGACTGTGACTGAAAACTTATAGAGATGACAATTCTAGACGGAAAAAAAGTAAGTAACGACATTAAAAACGAAATCAAAGCGGAAGTCGATAAGATGAAAGCGAATGATGAAAAAGTACCACACTTAGCAGCAGTGATTGTTGGTAATGATGGTGCGAGTTTAACTTATGTGGGTAGTAAGGTGAGAGCCTGTGAACGTGTAGGATTTGAATCTACAATGGTCCGTTTATCTAATACCACAAGTGAAGTTGAGTTGCTCGATAAAATTGATGAGCTTAACAATAATGACGATATTGATGGTTTTATAATTCAATTGCCATTACCACCTCAAATTAATACGCAGAAAGTATTAATGGCCGTTGATCCAAATAAAGATGTTGATGGATTTCATCCAATGAATTTTGGTAAAATGTCATTAGACATGTCAACTTTTATACCAGCAACACCATTCGGTATTTTAGAATTATTAGATAGATACGAAGTTGAAACTAAAGGGAAGCACACCGTTGTTATAGGTCGTTCTCATATTGTTGGTCGTCCAATGAGTATCTTAATGGGAAGAAAAGGTTTTCCAGGAAATTCTACAGTAACACTAACACACAGTCATACAAAGAATATAACACAGATAACATCTCAAGCAGATATCATTATTTCGGCATTGGGTATTCCTAAATTTTTAAAGGCTGAAATGGTAAAAGATGATGTTGTTATTATTGATGTAGGAATTACAAGAGTGCCAGACGATTCTGAAAAAGGTTACTACATTACAGGTGATGTAGATTTTGATGCTGTAAGTAAAAAAGCTAGTTTTATCACACCAGTTCCAGGAGGTGTTGGGCCAATGACTATTGCGATGTTATTAAAAAACACATTATTAGCAAGAGAGCAACATAGAAAGCATAACAGATAATATTTTATATGAATTTATTAGAACTACTTATTGTACCATCAAAAGTTACAATAGGTAGTTTTCAGCATATAACTCCTATTCTTTTTGGTGTTATATTTACTATGTTTCTTATTAATTATTCTAGAAAACGATTAACGAAAACTGAGCAAGGAAAAACCATTCATTATCTAGGTTGGTTTATTTCCATTACAGTTATTGGTTTTCACTTATATCGAATAGCCTCAGGTAATTATAACTTTAAAACCGATTTACCGTTATATCTCTGCAGTTTAATGGGGCTTTTAATTCCAGTTTTTACGAAATATCGTAAATTTTGGATGTTCGAAATTTTAGTGTTTTGGGTAATTGGAGGAACTTTACAAGGCATTATTACGCCAGATATTACTACAGGTTTTCCTAGCTTTGATTATTTTAGATATTGGGTTGTACACTTAGGTTTGTTTTCCGTTATCTTTTATTTCATATCCGTTTTTAACATGAGGCCTAATTTAAGAAGTGTATTTAAGTCATTTTCGGCACTACAAATTTATGTTGTTATAATGGTAGGTGTCAATTATATATTAGATGCTAATTATTTTTACTTAAATGAGAAGCCAAAATCAGCATCAATATTAGACTATTTCGGAGAATGGCCTTATTACATTTTGGTGGTTCAATTAATTGTTATTCCGTTATTTTTAATAATATATTTACCGTTCTATCTTTCAGGTAAAAAAAATAACTACTTAGCAAATAGCTGATCCGTATTCTTAAAAGCTTTGAACTCTAAAGCGTTTCCTGATGGATCTTTAAAAAACATAGTGGCTTGCTCACCAACTTGACCTTTGAATCTAATATAAGGTTCTATTAAAAATGTAATGTCTTTCAGTTTTAATAATTCTGCGAATTCTTGAAATTTATCCCATTCAAGAACAACACCAAAATGCGGAACAGGTACATCTTTACCGTCAACCAAATTAGTGTGTGCGTCGTCTTCTGGTTTTGATTTGTAATGAATGACTAATTGATGTCCAAAGAAATTATAATCTACCCAATGCTCACTACTACGGCCTTCTTCAAAATTTAAAATATTGGTATAGAAGTCTCGGCATTCAGATAAATTTGAAACAGGAATTGCCAAATGAAAAGGTGATAAAGCCATAATTAGCGTCTAGATTTTCTATATGATTCTTGGTTGTCCTCATAAGTTTTTACTGAATCAGCAATGAGATTGTTTAGTGTTTTAAACTCTTCTTTTGTTAATTCTCGATATTGACCTAAGGGTAAATCAAGCTTTATATTCATAATTCTAACACGCTTTAGCGTCTGCACTTCGTAATTAAGATATTCGCACATTCTACGGATTTGTCTGTTTAATCCTTGTGTTAAAATAATGCTGAATGTAAACTTGTCTATTTTTTTAACGATACATTTTTTGGTGCGTTTACCCAAATCTTCAAGATAAATGCCACCCGACATTCGCTCAATAAAAGTTTGAGAAATAGGAATGTCTACAGTTACAATATATTCTTTTTCGTGATTATTACTTGCCCTTAAAATCTTGTTTACAATATCGCCATCGTCGGTAAGAAGAATTAATCCCTCACTTGGTTTATCTAATCTACCAATTGGGAATATACGTTTTGGGTAATTTATATAATCAATAATATTATCTTTTTCTACACGTGTGTCTGTAGTACAAACAATACCAACCGGTTTGTTGAATGCTAGATAAACAAAGTCTTGTTTGCGTTCGCCTATGATTTCTCCATATACTTTAACAACGTCGTCTGGTGCTACTTTAGTTCCCATTTCTGGGATAACATCGTTTATGGTTACTCTACCAGCTTCTATTAAGCGATCTGCGGCTCTACGCGAGCAATAACCTGCTTCGCTGAGGTATTTGTTAAGGCGTTTTAAATCTTCTGACATGCAGCAAAAATACAATAAAGATTAGTCATTAATAAACCCAATAATCTTAGGTGTTAAAGAAGTGTCTTTTAAACCATGTCCATATCCAGTGGTTATGATAAATTCAGAATTGTCATAACGATTGGCCAAAAGTTGTCCATCTTCAAAAGGAATGATTCTGTCTTTTTTATCATGGATAATTAAGCCTTTTGCAGTAGTAGACTTTAAAAAATCTGCTGTAGAAAAATAGGAGACAGGTTGACCAAAACGTTCAAGAACTATTTTGTCTAATCCATTAGATATTCTATTATTAAATCCCATCATAGATTTATATCTGCTGAATACACCTGTGAAGTGAGCAGGAGCGCCTAATAAAACCATTTTTTCTATAAATGGAAGTTCATTAAGATACGTGCTAAATACGCTTGCCATGCCACCAACAGAATGACCAATTAAAACTTCTGGTTTAAATTTTTTGGCAACTACGCTTATAAATTCCGAATATAACACAGCGTTAAATTGTTTGCCGCCAGACCTTCCATGAGCAGGTGCATCTAAAGCAACAATGTTATAATCTTGATCTTTTAAATCTTTTAAAATATAGTCCCAACGTGATGCATTGCTTTCCCAACCATGTGCTAAAAGAACAGTTTTGCCTTTGCCAACCCAACGATACGTAGCGATTTCTAAATTATTATAGCTTATTTCTTCAAAGAAAGCTGAATCTATAACGCGTTTTTGATCATTATTATATCGTCCTTTTCTTGGAGAAGCGAATAGCGATAATGCTTTTTTAGACGCTAATTTTGACGACACTAAACTTGTAGCGTTAAGGGCATTGCCAATAGATTTCATAACAAAACTACTCATACGCTTATTCTTCTCGGTTTACGGATTCTATAGAAAATGCAGGTAAGCAAATAGCTAAATATTCGCAAGGTTCGGTAAATGGGTTAGAGTATTGTAATCTTGTATTTTTATTTACTTTAATGGATTGGCCAGCCTCTAAAACAATTATTTCATCATCAATTATGAATTGTTTTTTGCCTTTAATAATAAAGGTGTACTCATCAAATTCTGGTGTTTGAAAAGGTTCAGACCAACCAGCAGGCGCTACCATATGTGCAATGCTAATATTAGAGTTGCCATCTGTAGCATTGCCAAAATGCTCCTTAATTATTTTTCCATCTTCTGTTGGTACAACAAATGGAGAATTTTGGATTTTATATTTTTCCTGCATATTTTTATTTAAAAAGGGTAATTAGTAACTAGTATTACCAGTGTAACATGAAATATTTAATCTTTGCTTTTTCTGGAATTTGAATTGGATCTATATTCATTTCCATATCAAAACGCATACTAGCTGGTAATTCTTTCTTATCTATTGTAAAAGATGCATTAATTTCATTCACAGAGACTACGATTACATTTATAAGGTTATCTACTTTAGAGATTTTGTAGGCATCTTTAATATCTTTAAATGTGCTTAAGGCAGTAATGTTTTTGTCCGTTTTGTAACGTTGATCTAAAATGCGAACACTAGCAATTACTGAAGTTGAGTCTAAGCTTTCTCTTGGCGATATGTCAAGTAACTTTTTACCGCCTTTTTCAAAAACTTCAATAGTGTTTACTGAGCCTATAAACTCGTCGCCTGCAATGAATCGCACAACGGAATCTGAGCTAAAAATAGCGTCTATATCTTTTACTTGTGTAGAATCAGTTAATAGTCCAATACGATTTTTTTTAATTAAAAAAGGGTCTGGAGCTTTATCTTTGGCGCAACTTGCTAATAATACAATGCTAATAAGGGCAACAACTAAGGTGTTTTTCATTTTTTGATTTGAGATTATTTAATCATTTTACTTAATATACCAAGAACACCTCTAATTACAGTTGCGCTTGTTAAAACTTTAACAATAGGATTCATTCTAGTGCTTTTTCTTCTAGAGGTACTTGTTTTTCTTTTGCTTTCGGCACGTTTTAAAGCTTCTTTTTCTTCTTTAGCTTTTTGTTTTACTTCTTCAGCTTCTGCTTTCTCAATTTTTTCATTGAGCATTTCATAAGCGCTTTCTCTGTCAACTTCTTTGTTATATTTTTTTGCCAATTTAGATTGAGCTAATAGTCCACCAAGTTCAGATTCTGTTAAAATATCCATTCTACTCATAGGAGCACGCATCATCGTTGCAGCCAAAGGTGTAGGTTTTCCTTTTTCGTCTAATGCAGAAACCAAAGCTTCTCCAATACCAAGTGAGGTTAAAACTTCTGCTGTATCGTAATATTCAGTGTCAGGATAATTTTGAGCTGTTAATTTAATAGCTTTTCTATCTTTAGCTGTAAATGCTCTTAAGGCATGCTGTACTTTAAGTCCTAATTGGCCTAAAACAGCTTCAGGAACATCAGTCGGGTTTTGTGTGACAAAATACAAACCAACGCCTTTACTGCGTATTAGTTTTACGATACTTTCAATCTGATTTAGTAAAGCGCTAGATGCTTCATTAAAAATTAAGTGAGCTTCATCAATGAACATTATGAGCTCTGGTCTTCCGCTATCACCTTGTTCTGGAAATGTAGAATAAATTTCGGCCAATAAACTCAACATAAATGTTGAAAATAATTTAGGCTTATCCTGTATATCTGTTAAACGAATAATGTTAATGTATCCTTTTCCGTTTTCATCAATACGTAATAAATCTTGAGTATCAAATGAGGTTTCTCCAAAGAATAAATCGCCACCTTGTTGTTCTATTTCTATAAGTTTTCTGAGAATTGCTCCTGTTGAAGCTGTAGAAATACGACCATAAGATTCTTCAAATTCTTTTTTACCTTCACTTGTTGCATATTGCAATATTTTCTTGAAATCTTTAAGATCTAATAACGGTAATTTATTGTCATCACAATATTTAAAGATAACAGAAATAATGCCAGCTTGAGTTTCTGTAACATCAAGAATTCTTGAAATTAATACAGGACCAAACTCACTAATGGTAGCTCTTAATCTTACACCATCTTGTTCAGATAAGGTCATTACCTCGACTGGGAAACCTTTAGCTTCAAAAGGAAGTCCAATTTTTTCATGACGTTCATCGATTTTTACATGGCCAGGACTTGGTTTCGCTAAGCCACTTAAATCTCCTTTAATATCCATTAATAAAACAGGGATACCTTTTTCAGAAAGATTTTCGGCTAAAACTTGTAATGTTTTCGTTTTTCCGGTACCAGTTGCTCCTGCAATTAATCCATGTCTGTTCATGGTTTTTAAAGGAACATTTACAAAAGTGTTTGTCATAGTTTCGCCATTGAGCATAGCAGAACCTAGAGTAATATAGTCGCCTTTGTACGTGTTTCCGTCGGTGATCTCTTTTACGAAAGTCTCAGAATTCTTCATTAGTCATAAAATTTGGATAAAAATAATGTAATTTTAATCAAGTATGAAATAGTTTGCCCTTGCAATCACAGTATTTAAAAGACAAATTAGTGCTATAATTGATGTTAGATCATGCAAATCTTGAGTTTGATGAAATCTAAGCCTTAAAACAGACAACTAAATAACTATCTTTGCAGCCTTATGACAAGAAGAGAAAGACAAGAGTTAATAGATAAAGGATTGCTACTGCCATTAATGGAAGAGTTTTATACCATACAAGGTGAAGGGTTTCATAAAGGAACAGCAGCATATTTTGTTAGAATTGGTGGTTGTGATGTCGGTTGCCATTGGTGTGATGTAAAAGAAAGCTGGTTGGCAGAATTGCATCCGCCAACGGAAACAGAGAAAATTGTAGCAAATGCCGTAAAGTATAGTGACACTATTATAGTTACGGGAGGAGAGCCTTTAACTTGGGATATGGGACCATTAACCAAACAACTTAAAGAAAAAGGTGTGCAAACGCATATTGAAACTTCAGGTGCCTATAAATTAACTGGTGAATGGGATTGGATTTGTCTTTCGCCAAAGAAAATGAAATTACCAACGCAAGAGGTTTATGACAATGCACATGAACTAAAATGTATTGTATATAATAATGATGATTTTAAGTTTGCCGAAGAACAAGCAGCAAAAGTTGGTGGAGATTGTATCTTATACCTACAGCCAGAATGGAGTAAACGTGATAAAATGATGCCACTAATTGTTGATTATGTTATGGCTAACCCTAAATGGAAAGTTTCCCTACAAACACATAAATATTTGAATATACCTTAGAAACTAAAATAGACTAGTTTTTATTATTTTTTTAGAAACCCTTAATTTTTATAAAATGATAAGAGATTTATGGAAAGAACAATGGAAAACCGTTGTTTTTGATGATGTTGTACATCCTGATGAAAAATACGAATTATCTAATTATGGTCGATTAGCCCGAATTAGAAATGGAGAAAAAGTTCTTTTTGAACCTTATAATATGCATGGTTATTTGTATTTTAAAGTGAAAAAAAATGAAAAAGGAAAATTCAAAACCTATTACTTGCATAAAATACTTGCGCAACACTTTTTAGAGCAGAATGATGGTATCTATGTTATTCATTTAGATTATGATAAATTAAATAATCACATAGACAATCTTAAATGGGTTACAAAACGCGAAAAAGAAATCCATCAGTTCACTAATCCTACCTATAAAAAGCCAGAAAAACTAACGACAGCCAAGCTAACAGAAAACGATGTTAGACGCATAAAAAAGATGCTTAATAATCCAGAAAGAAGAACTAGGCTTAAAATAATTGCAAAGCGGTTTGGTGTAAGTACAATGCAGCTTCAAAGGATTAAAACTGGCGAAAATTGGGGACACGTGCCATCATTATAAATGTAGTTTAGATAATGATGACCTTTTAGTTCAAGATTGGCAAAAATTAGTATTGTCCATGTTGTTAAGCTTAATTTAACGATTTTAATAAGACCGAGTTAAAGACCAATAAAAAAGTTCCGACCATATTAAATATAGTCGGAACTTTATAGGTTTAGCATTGTGTCAAACAACTTACATAGAAAAAGGAACGGCAACTCTAACAGTTCCCCAACCTAAATGCATTTCTATTCCGTTATCGCCTTTGTCAAAAGCAATAGAAAAAGCTTCTAAAGATTCTTCAGCTTCAGTTACAGGTATTGTTAAACGAGCAACATCATTATCTTCGTTATAAGTGTAGCTTCCCCAAACATTAAGGTCTGTACTAATTATAGCAGTCCATTCTGATGCTTCAGGAATTACAAAAAATGAATATGTGCCAGCTTTTATATTTGTTTCGCCAAGTTTTGTGTCCGTGTAAAATGTAATTTCAGCGGCTTCATTAGCTCCAGTCCTCCATACTTGGTTTTCTTTTGCTAAATCATATACCTCACGGTCATTTAATTGAGGACGACTGTAAGTGATTTTTACTAATTTACTAGATTCTTTATACGAACTAGGATAAGATGCAGCATCCATAGGGCTTTTGTCTAGACCTTTAAAGTCTTGAGCATTTAATTGAAAAGATAGAAATACCATTAAGGCAATGGCAATACTTGAAATAAATGTTGAATTTTTCATAATTTGTGATAATGAATTAATTTTTAAGATTATAATTTAAGTTGTCGTGAAAATATTGGGTTGATTACAATTATTACTTAAGATTTAACAATTTTAATTGAAGATCTACCTGAGTTATTATGCAAGTTGATAAAATAGGTTCCTGATGCTAATTCTGAAATATTAAACTTGTAATCTTTTATAATTGGTTGTAAGATAACATCACGCTTTAATTGTTTAATAAGCTTACCGTTAACATCATAGAGTTCTATTAAAATATTGTCATCACTTTTATAGTCAATGGTAAGTTCTATATAATCCGTAATAGGGTTTATTATGATGCTAATGTTAATGTGTTTAGTTATGGTTTCCGATTCTAAATCGGAGACACTTAAACTTTCATTAGTGTATTTGTAAACAGTAGTTCCTGCAGCAAATGCAGTAGTTTCATCAATGACGAAAATTCTATTTAAATTATTTCCTGTTTCAAGATTAGTCCAAGTGTCGCCTCCATCTAAGGTCTCGTAAAAACCAGTGGTATGTCCACCAAGCCAACCATGTGTTTCTGTTAAAAAGCCAACCGCTTGTATATCTGTTTCTGCAGCTTCGTATTCTAACCAATTTGCGCCTCCATCAATAGATTTAATAAGTTTACCGTTAAAAGGAGAAACCGACTGTATTGCTCCAAAAACAAAATTGCTGTTATTGTCTAGAGTTTGGATCTTCCATACATATTCACCAGGTATATTTGAATTATATAATTCAGTCCAAGTTAATCCACCATCTGTAGTTTTTAAAATAATGGCACCATTTGAATCCTTACCACTAACAAAACCAATATTCTCATCTATAAATGATATCTCAACTAAAGCATCAGCGTAACTAGACATGTCTATAAAAGTCCAAGTGTCTCCACTATCGGTAGATTTAATAATATGCGCTGGCGAAAAATAAGCGCCACATCCATAAACAGTAGACGTGCCAACAGCGTTCAATCCACAAATAGCATTTGGATTTGGTGATATGTTTTCAATTGCTGCCCAGTTTGCACCACCATCAATAGTTTTAAAAACAGTGCCATTCAACGTGCCAATAAAGCCTATATCTTCATTTAAGAATTCAATATTTCTAAAATAGTAGCTATCAGAAAGGTCGTCTTCATTGAGTTGCTCTGTCCAAGTGAGCCCTCCATCAGTAGTTTTGTAGACAGCAGCGTAATAGCCATTTGCTGCCCAACCTAAATTGCTGTTTAAAAAAAAGACATCATCAAAGCGTTGGCCATTTGGGTTTGAAATAATATTAGGAGCACTTTGCCAAGAAGACTGGGCTGTGATAGTCATTCCGAATAAAAGTAGTAACAACTTTATAGTTCTCATATTTTAACTTTCAAATTACAAAGTTAAGAATCTGTTTTAGCCTTTATAATTATTTTTGATTACAAAAACACCTTTTTTAGTTTCAAATTGTAAGTTAAATGTTCTTTTGTGTTTTTAAATCAAAACTTTAATTTCATATTTGTATCATAAATAATAATTAAAATTAATAGTTATGTGCGGAATAGTATGCGCGTTTGATATAAAGCAAGAAGTAGATAGTTTAAGACCACAGGTTTTAGAAATGGCCAAAGCAATTCGTCATAGAGGACCAGACTGGAGCGGAATATATAGTGATGATAAAGTAATTATGGCGCACGAGCGTTTGGCAATTGTGGATCCAGCTTCTGGGAAACAACCTCTGTTTAGTCCAGATAGTAAATTGGTGTTAGCTGCCAATGGAGAAATCTATAACCACAGAGATATAAGAAAACAGTTTGAAGGAAAGTACGATTTTCAAACAGAAAGTGATTGTGAGGTTATTCTAGCGTTATACCAAGAAAAAGGTGTAGACTTTGTAGATGATTTAAACGGAATTTTTGGCTTTGCAATTTACGATGCTGAAAAGGATGAGTATTTCATTGCAAGAGATCATATGGGCATTATTCCACTATATATCGGTTGGGATAAAAACGGAACTTTTTATGTGGCTTCAGAATTAAAAGCTTTAGAAGGAATTTGTACTAAAATTGAATTATTTCCTCCAGGACATTATATTTCTAGCACAGATGGAGAATTTGTAAAATGGTATAAGCGTGATTGGACAGAGTATGAGGCTGTAAAAGATAACGAAACAAGTATTGCTGAGGTCAAGGAAGCTTTAGAAGCGGCTGTACACAGGCAATTAATGAGCGATGTACCTTATGGTGTTTTATTATCTGGTGGATTAGATTCTTCAGTAACATCAGCCATTGCTAAAAAATATGCACAAAAACGTGTAGAATCTGATGATACTACAGAAGCATGGTGGCCACAACTGCATTCCTTTTCTGTTGGTTTAGAAGGATCTCCAGATTTAGCTGCTGCCAAAAAAGTAGCTGACCATATTGGTACGGTTCATCATGAAATTAAATTCACAATTCAAGAAGGTTTAGATGCTATTAAAGATGTAATTTATAACATTGAGACTTACGATATCACAACGATTCGTTCTTCAACACCAATGTATTTAATGGCGAGAGTAATTAAATCTATGGGCATAAAAATGGTATTATCAGGTGAAGGAGCCGATGAAATTTTTGGAGGCTACTTGTACTTTCATAAAGCACCAAGTGCAGAAGAATTTCATGATGAAACAGTTCGTAAATTAGATAAGCTTCATATGTACGATTGTTTAAGAGCTAATAAAAGTTTAGCCGCTTGGGGAATTGAAGGACGTGTACCATTCTTAGATAAAGAATTTATGGATGTAGCTATGCGCATTAACCCAAAAGATAAAATGATTAATGGCGAACGTATGGAGAAATGGGTAGTTCGTAAAGCCTTTGAAGATATGATTCCAGAAAGCGTAGCATGGAGACAAAAAGAGCAGTTTAGTGATGGTGTAGGTTACAGCTGGATTGATACATTAAAGGAACTCGTTGATAAAGAAGTTACTGATGAGCAAATAGAGAATGCAGCATTCCGTTTCCCAATTAACACACCTTTAAATAAAGAAGAGTATTATTATAGAAGTATTTTTGAAGGACACTTCCCAAGTGATGCAGCAGCATTAAGTGTACCACAAGAAGCAAGTGTAGCTTGTAGTACTGCAACAGCTTTAGAATGGGATGAAGCGTTTAAGAATATGAATGATCCCTCTGGAAGAGCAATTGCTAATGTGCACGATAAGGCATACTAGAAAATGACGTTAAAACGGTTTTTATAAACCAAATCATTACAAACTTAACTTATAAAATCTCGCTTCTGCGAGATTTTATGTTTTACTCTAGTTTTGTAGCGTAACTGAAATCTTCAAAATTAAGTTTAAGCTATTTTTTAAGCGTTTTAAGGCACTTTTAAATTAATTAACAAATGTTAATAATTATTGCCTTCAATGCATAAAAAGCTTTTAAAACGTCTTTTAATTTCTTATATTTGTTAGTATTCAAAAATGATGCATTTGTGTCATTTTTTTATGCCTTAATTTGAACTAAAATTATTTCAATATAATGAGCGAAAAGAAAGAAGAATTTAATAAGGATAATTATTCAGCAGATAGTATTCAGGCCTTAGAAGGTATGGAACATGTGCGTATGCGTCCATCCATGTATATTGGTGATGTTGGCGTTAGAGGTTTACACCATTTAGTGTACGAGGTTGTAGATAACTCTATTGATGAAGCCTTAGCTGGTCACTGTGATAATATTACAGTAACTATTAATGAGGATAACTCTATTACGACAGAAGATGATGGTCGTGGTATTCCTGTAGGTCTTCATAAAAAAGAAGGTGTTTCTGCATTAGAGGTTGTAATGACTAAAATTGGTGCAGGTGGTAAATTCGATAAAGATTCTTATAAAGTATCGGGTGGTTTACACGGTGTTGGTGTAAGTTGTGTTAACGCATTATCAGAAAGTCTAAAAGCAACTGTTTTTAGAGAAGGTAAAATTTACGAGCAAGAATATGAGCGTGGTAAAGCGATGTATCCTGTAAAAACAGTAGGTGATACTGATAAAAGAGGAACTACAGTAACTTTTAAACCAGATCCAACAATATTTAAGCAAACCTTAGAATATAACTATGATACTCTAGCAAGTCGTTTACGAGAATTAGCATACTTAAATAAAGGTATTACAGTTCATTTAGTAGATAAGCGTCATAAAAAAGAAGATGGTGAATTTGAAGGCGAAACATTTCACTCTGAAGAAGGATTAAGCGAGTTCATTAGATTCTTAGATGCAACGCGTGAGCCTTTAATGAAAGATGTTATCTCTTTTGAAGGTGAGAAAAATGGTGTACCAGTTGAGGTTGCCATGGTGTATAATACATCTTATGCAGAGAATTTACACTCGTACGTAAACAATATTAATACACATGAAGGTGGAACACACCTTTCTGGTTTCCGAAGAGGTTTAACGCATACGCTTAAAAAGTATGCAGACGAATCTGGAATGTTAGATAAATTGAAGTTTGATATTTCTGGAGACGATTTCCGTGAAGGATTAACCGCTATTGTATCTGTAAAAGTGCAAGAGCCACAATTTGAAGGACAAACAAAAACAAAATTAGGTAACCGTGAAGTTTCTGCTGCTGTAAGTCAGTCCGTATCAGAAATGCTAACAGATTACTTAGAAGAGCATCCAGATGATGCTAAAACTATTGTACAAAAAGTAATTCTTGCAGCGCAAGCACGTCATGCAGCACAGAAAGCTCGTGAAATGGTTCAGCGTAAAACTGTGATGAGTATTGGTGGTTTACCTGGTAAATTATCAGATTGTTCTGAGCAAGATCCTGCAAAATGTGAAGTTTATCTTGTTGAGGGAGATTCGGCAGGTGGAACTGCAAAGCAAGGACGTGATAGAGCGTTTCAAGCTATTTTGCCATTAAGAGGTAAGATTCTTAATGTAGAGAAAGCCATGACGCACAAGGTTTTTGAAAACGAAGAAATCAAAAATATATTTACAGCTTTAGGTGTTACTATCGGAACAGAAGAAGATAGTAAAGCACTTAATCTTTCAAAATTAAGATACCATAAAATTGTGATTATGTGTGATGCCGATATCGATGGTTCGCATATTGAAACATTAATATTAACCTTCTTCTTTAGATATATGAAAGAGTTAATTGAAAATGGTCATATCTATATTGCAACACCTCCTTTATATTTAGTTAAAAAAGGAGCTAAAAAGCAATATGCTTGGAATGATGAAGAGCGTGCAGATATAATGGAGCAATATGGTGATGGAGCAAAAATACAACGTTATAAAGGTCTTGGTGAAATGAATGCTGAGCAACTTTGGGACACTACTATGAATCCTGAGTTTAGAACGTTGCGTCAAATTCAAATTGAGAATGGTGTAGAGGCAGATCGTGTATTCTCAATGTTAATGGGAGACGAAGTGCCACCACGTAGAGAGTTTATTGAAAAGAATGCTATTTATGCAAATATTGATGCGTAATTAGAATTTTAAAATTTAATATGAAATCTGACATTCTCAGATATATAAAGCACCCGTAAAAGGGTGTTTTTTTTTTTTTTGATTAGACTGAATTTACCTAAATGATTAATCCGTTTAAAGTGTTTAAATATCCGATAAAGCGATGTTTTTAAAATTAATTTCATATGTTTACGGCAAATTAAATCCTTGACAGATGAAAAAAATAATCGCTACAATAGTTTTAATCTCATGTTTTCAATTCGCTAAGGCTCAAGACTTAGAAACAATATTGTTAGCTGCGGATGATGCTAGTTTACTTTCGCAAAACTATTTAAATCCAGCAATGGAAGGATTAATGTATAGTATGAACGGTGGATGGGCAACAACGGCTAAAGTTCATAAAAAGTTTGGCTTTGATTTAACTATAGGCGTTAATGCTTCTTTAGTACCAGAAGAGGCAAAGGCATTTGCTTTTATTCCTAGCGATTATTCTTATTTATCGTTACCAAATAATGAGTCAGAGATACAAACCATAATGAGTGAGGATGACACAGAAGTAATGGTAGATGTTGAAATTCCTAATGGAGATGGTACATTCAAAGTGGTAAGTTTTACCATGCCAGGAGGTATTACAGAAGACTTACCTGTTAATGCTGTGCCAGCTCCAACTGTTCAAGTTGGTTTTGGTTTACCCTTTAAAACTGATATAAAAGCACGTTTTGTGCCAACTCAAAGTTACGATGATGTGGAGGCTAAATTATTAGGATTTGGTTTGCAACACGATTTAACACAGTATTTAGGGATAGTAGATAAATCGCCTTTAAGCGTTTCAATATTAGGCGCTTTTACTAACATGAGTGTTACTTACGCCATGTCAGATGAAGATGCTTCAGATAATGTTCAAGTAATGGATGGGGAAGCAGAATTTAAGATGAATACATGGACAGTTCAGGCTCTAGCATCATTAGATTTTAAGCTACTAACAATATATGGCAGTGCAGGATATAATAGCGGAAAAACAACAACTAAAATGAAAGGTGATTATATTTTAACTTACGATATTGAGGACGAAAACGGAAATACTGCAGGACTTCCAGAAGATGTGAGTGTAACAGATCCAATAAATCTAGATTTTGAAACAAGTGGAATGCGAGCAACTTTAGGAGCAAGAATTAACCTAAGTATATTTAAAATATTTGCCGATTATACATTTCAAGAATATAATACAGCAACCGTTGGTATTGCCTTTAGTGTAAGATAATTTTAGTTTTTTAAATATTAAAGAAAGCACAAGATTTACTCTTGTGCTTTCTTCTTTTAAAGTATTTTTATTCGTAAATTTGTGTTCGTTTATAACACATAGTTTCACATTAAATAAACATAAATAATTATGAAAGTAACCGTAGTTGGCGCAGGTGCAGTAGGTGCAAGTTGTGCAGAATATATTGCAATAAAAAACTTTGCTTCAGAAGTTGTAATTTTAGATATTAAAGAAGGCTATGCAGAAGGAAAAGCAATGGACCTTATGCAATGTGCATCGTTGAATGGTTTTGATACCAAAATAACAGGTAGTACAAACGATTATACTAAAACAGCAGGTAGTGATATTTGTGTAATAACTTCAGGTATTCCTCGTAAACCAGGAATGACTCGTGAAGAATTAATTGGAATAAACGCAGGTATTGTAAAAACGGTTTCTACTAGTTTAGTAGAGCATTCTCCAAATACTATTCTTATTGTGGTTAGTAACCCAATGGACACTATGACATATTTGGCTCATAAAGTTACAGGTTTGCCTAAGCATAGAATTATAGGAATGGGTGGCGCATTAGATTCTGCACGTTTTAAGTACAGATTAGCTGAAGCGTTAGAAGCGCCTATTAGTGATGTAGACGGAATGGTAATTGGTGGACATAGCGATAAAGGTATGGTGCCGTTAACATCTCATGCTACTAGAAATAGTATTAAAGTTTCTGAGTTTTTATCAGAAGAACGTTTAGAGCAAGTAGCTGCAGATACTAAAGTAGGTGGTGCAACATTAACTAAATTATTAGGTACTTCTGCTTGGTATGCTCCAGGTGCAGCAGTAAGTGGTTTAGTGCAAGCCATTGCTTGTGATCAGAAGAAAATTTTCCCTTGTTCAACATTATTAGATGGTGAATATGGATTAAGCGACCTTTGTATTGGTGTACCAGTAATTTTAGGTAGAAATGGAATTGAAAAGATTGTTGACGTACCTTTAAGTGATGCAGAAAAGGCACACATGGCAGAAAGTGCAGAAGGTGTTAAGAAAACTAATGGACTTTTAGAATTATAAGATTCAATATATTTTGTTTAAATAAAAAAGACTGTAGAAATACAGTCTTTTTTATTTTTATGTAAATTCATAAAATGAGAAAACTACTTTATTTTTTAGTAATCTGCCTCGCTTACTCTTGTGTTAATTTTACACCTAAGTATGCTTACGAGATTAGTTATAGTTTTGACAATGCCGAGAATATTTCTAACGAAGCTAAAAGAATAACATTAGAAGTGATTAAAAAACGTTTAAGTAAGTTTTCTGGAGGAGTCGATGTTACTATGGACTCTAAAGATGAAATTTTAATTAAACTCAAATCAGATTTTAAAATAGAACGCATAAATAATATTATTCTAAATGAAGGAAAATTAGATTTTTGGCCATGTTATTCCCATTATGATGTGTTCACTTTCTTATCTGATGCAGACAAGTTAAATCAAGATGATGAAAAATCGAGCATACTAGAAACATTGGTGCAATCCTATAGTGATAAAGGCCTTATTACAGTAAAGATTACAGATACTGTAGCGTTTAATACATTTATAAATCAAGAAAATATTAAAACACTTTTTAAAGAAGATTTTAAGCATTTAAAGTTTTTGTATGACGAGCCAGTAAATGGCTATATAAATATTTATGGTGTTAAGACTAACGATAAAGGAAGAGCATTGGTCAACGAAGGTCATATCACAGAAGTAATACAAGACTTTGATCAATTAAATAGGCCAGGAGTAAGTATTAATATGAATGATTACGGTGCTTATAGTTGGGAGAAAGTTACAAATGATGCTTACAGAACTGGCACTTGTATAGCAATATGCCTTAACGATGTGGTGCGCTCAGCACCAACGGTTAGCAATGGAGCGATAAAAGGAGGTCGCAGCCAAATTTCTGGAGATTTTAGTTTAGAAGAAGCTCAAAACCTATCGTATATATTGAGTTCTCATAAACGTATTCCAAAACTGAAATTTTTACAAGTTACAGAACTTGAAAAATAATAAAAAACGTCCCTTCTTTATTTTTTTTATATTTGTCCCATGAAAACCAAATTGCATTTTGGAATACTAGCTGTACTCTTAGCGTTTTTAGGAACGTTTTTTGAGCAAGGCGAAGCACCAAATCAGCAAATTGTTATTCAGTTTTCAAATGAAACTACTTCAATTGAGGAAAGTGAAAACGCTATTCTGTCTATTCAAGAAAAGCTTAAAAGTATTGGTGTTTCTGATATTACAATCGGTCAAAGTAATTCTGGTCTATTAAGAATTACTTATTACAGTACCGCAGATGTAATGCAAATTCAAGATGCGCTGTATAATGCAGAGGGTTTTGAAATATTTAATAATAAAACAGATCAGTCATCCACTGAGTTTCCAGATAATCAGAAAGCAAATGATTATAAGATTAATGTTTCTGAAATTAAGGCCCAAACACCAATTGCCTGGGATTTAGAAGGAACACAAGTGGCTGAGTTTAATCATAAAACAGATCAATCTCATACATTAAAAGTACAGAACTTAGGTAATCAGGTTTATCCTGAACCAAATAATTGTATTGTAAATTCTATTATTGCAACTTATAAAAAAGCTGCAATTTTAAAAAATACGTCATCTTACAAAATCCCTGAAGTAAGAGCAGGACCAATGGTTTAAAGAATTTTAATCTGAAAAAATTCTACTTCAAAACATAAGCTTTTGTCAATCAAAAAGCTAAACATCTAATTCATAAAAAATATTGTCGAATTATAGTGTAAAGGCTATATTTGCGCGCTAGTTTTAGATAACTAGTTTATACTAATATACAATTCGATATTAAAATCAACAACAATGCAAAACAAAGGAATAATTAAGCTATTTGCGCTTTTATTTGGTTTGGTAAGTATTTATCAATTATCATTTACGTTTAAAGCGAATCAAATTGAAGATGAAGCAAAACAAGCAGCAGTAGCTAAATACGCAGACACGGTAGAGGACTACCAAACTAAGAGAGGTATAGAAGAAGTACATTACTTAGACTCTTTAAAAACTGAGAAAATAAAAGTAGGAGACGAGTTTGAGTCTATTGATGTCTATAATTTAGGAATAGCACAATATGACTACACGGAAGTAGAGAACAATGCCATGAATTTAGGTTTAGACCTTAAAGGTGGTATAAATGTTATTCTACAAATTTCAGTAAGAGATATCTTAAAAGGAATATCTGATAATAGTAAAGATCCTTTATTTAATAAAGCTTTAGATGATGCTGAGGAATTACAAAAAGATTCACAAGATTCTTATTTACAGTCATTTTTCACAGCATTTGATGCAATAAAAGGAGATACTAAATTAGCGTCTCCAGATATTTTTGCTAACCGATCTAATTTAGGAGTTATTTCTTCTGATATGTCAGATAATGAGGTTAAAGGTATTATTGAAACTAAAATAGATGAGTCTATTGTATCTGCTTTTGAGGTATTACGTAAACGTATTGATAAATTTGGTGTAACGTCTCCAAACATTCAACGTTTAGGAAACTCTGGTCGTATCCTTTTAGAATTACCAGGAGCTAAGGATATAGAGCGTGTTAAGGATTTAGTAACTAAAACAGCGCAATTACAGTTTTGGGATACTTACAAAGCACAAGATGTATTACCATATATCATGGAAGTTAACCAGAAAATGGTTGAGGAAAATAAAGCCAAAGAAACTGTAGAGGAAGTTGCAGAAGTAGAAGATGAGCAAGATGCAACTTCAGATGCTATTGATGATTTAACGGGTCAAATAGAATCTGATTCTACAAGTGCTACAAGTTTAGCTGATATATACCCAATTGGTATTCAGGAGTTCGGAAGAGGAGGATCTGTAATCGGAATTTTCTTAAAGAAAGATAAAGAGACAGTATTAGCAAATTTAAATGCAGCTAAAAATAGAGCATTGTTACCGGCAGAAATGCGTTACGTAAAGTTCGCTTGGGGAATTCAAGCAGAAGATTCTGAGTATTCAGAATTATACGCTATAAAAGGTAATAGAGATAACGAGCCAAAGTTAAGTGGTGCCGTTATTACTGATGCAGGTCAAGATTACGATCAAGTAAATAGACCAGCAGTAAGTATGCAAATGGATCCTACAGGTGCAAAAATTTGGGAAGAAATGACCAAAGAAGCGAATTTAACAGATGGTAACATCGCAATAGTTTTAGATAACATCGTTTATTCTGCGCCAGGAGTAACACAATCTGGAGGAATTTCTGGAGGTAGATCTCAGATTTCTGGATCATTTACTTTAGCGGAAGCGGTAGATTTAGCAAACGTATTAAGAGCTGGTAAATTACCTGCATCTGCAGAGATTGTGCAAGCTGATGAAGTTGGTCCTTCTTTAGGACAAGAGGCTATTGATAGTGGAATGAAATCATTTATTATAGCATTAGCATTTGTTTTAATCTGGATGATTTTTTACTACGGAAAAGCTGGTGGATTTGCAGATATCGCCTTATTGTTTAACATCTTATTAATCTTTGGTGTTTTAGCAAGTTTAGGAGCTGTGTTAACATTACCAGGTATTGCAGGTATTGTATTAACAATTGGTATTTCGGTAGATGCTAACGTACTTATTTTTGAACGTATTAGAGAAGAGCTTGCAAAAGGTAAATCTCAAAAGGAATCTATTAAGGATGGTTTTTCTAATGCTTTATCTTCAATCTTAGATGCAAACATTACTACAGGATTAACAGCATTAATTTTATTTGTATTTGGTACAGGACCAATAAAAGGTTTCGCTACAACGTTAATCATAGGTATTTTAACATCATTATTTACAGCAATATTCATTACACGTTTGTTAGTTGATTGGTATGTAAATAGAGGTGGTAGATTAGATTTCTCAACAGGTTTAACTAAAAACTTATTTAAGAACATCAATATCGATTTCTTAAGAAAACGTAAGATCGCCTACATCATTTCTGGTGTATTTATTTTAGCAAGTTTAGGCTCATTATTTACAACAGGATTAGATCAAGGTATTGATTTTGTTGGAGGACGAACTTACCAAGTACGTTTTGCTCAAGATATGAGTGTAGAGGAAGTTAAAAGCGACCTTAACGCGGTATTTGAAAGTGCTGAGGTAAAAACAATCGGTGGAGCTAATCAATTAAAAATTTCGACTAAATATATGGTTGAAGATAGTTCTACTGAAGCAGATGAGAAAGTTCAATCTATGTTGTTTACATCACTTCAAAAATATCTTCCTGAAGGAATGACATATGCTGAATTCTTGGATGGTTCTGGCGACAAGAAAATTGGAAAGATGTTATCTAGTAAGGTAAGTCCAACAATTGCAGATGACATCAAGAAATCATCTATCTGGGCAATCTTAGGATCTTTAGTTGTGGTATTCTTATATATCTTATTAAGATTTAAGAAATGGCAATTCTCACTTGGTGCTGTAGCTGCAGTTTTCCATGATGTGTTAATTGTATTAGGTATCTATTCATTAACATGGCGTTTTATGCCATTCAGTATGGAAATAGATCAAACATTTATTGCAGCAATCTTAACTGTAATAGGTTACTCACTTAATGATACCGTTGTTGTATTTGATAGAATTAGAGAGTACTTTAATGAAAACTTAGGTTGGAATTTTGATACCACTATAAACAAATCAATTAACAGTACAATCTCGAGAACATTAAATACATCATTAACTACTTTAGTAGTATTATTAGCGATGTTTGTTTTTGGTGCAGATTCATTAAAAGATTTATTATTCGCATTAATTGTTGGTGTAATTGTAGGTACATATTCTTCTGTATTTATAGCAACACCTATAATGTATGATACAGCTAAGAAAGGAAATGCTACTGAAGCGCTTAAGAAAAAAGTGAAAGAAGTTGAAGAAGACGCTTAAGCTGATTTAAATAGAATACCAAAAAGCCTTTCTTAATAGAAAGGCTTTTTTCTTGTCTACACTTTATTTATTATCCAATCATTAATCATGTTCCACAATGAATCTTGAAACTTTTTTCTAAAGAATCCAAAATGACCAACATTGTCAATATTTAAATCATTAGGTGCTATATGTTGTCTATCCACTTTAGCATTTACAAATTGATTTGCTAACCAATCTACTGAAGATTTGCTTGCAAATTCATCATTTGGGAAGCTCAGGGCTAACATGCTTCTATCAAAATTTTTGAATTGAAGTTCATCAGATTTAAATTCACTCAATATGTAGTCTTTGTGTTTGCCCCAACGCTGCCATTGATAGGCCATGAACTTTGGTAAATTTTCAAAAAGCCCAATTTTTTTCGCTGGAAAATAACCAAATAAAGGCGTTAATACAGGAATTAAAACATACCAAAACGTAATCATTTTAAGGCGTTCAAAACCTTTCCAATGTTTCCAGTAGCCACTTTGTGAAGCTACAGTTATAATAGTATCTATTTTTGAAACATTTTTATTGAAAGCCAAAATTTGACCACCAATGCTGTGTGTAATTAATATTAATTTATGATCAGTATTTTGAAGTATAGCATAATCAATAACTGAAGCTTGATCGTTTTCACCCCAAGTTTTTAAATCGACTATACTTGACTTTAATTGTGATGTATTCTTATTAGATTTTCCAATTCCGGAATAATCAAACGTGTAAACAGTGTAACCTAATTCAGAAAAATAAACAGAAAATTTACTATAGTAATATTGAAGAACTCCTGTTGCAGATGAGATAATTATACTTTTTTGGTTTGAAGATTTAGGTTTAAATACGGTTAGCCCTATTTGGTGTCCTAAGGGTGTGTTGATATTTACATCTGCACCTTTAATCATTTGTTGTTTGAGTGAAACTAATCTTATCGCCAACACTTAGTTGCCATTCATCAGATAATCCACCATTAATTTCTAATACATATTTAGCTGGTGCCTCTGAAGGAAGTGAAGTCTCGTCAAAAGGTTTTGCATTTTTTTGAAAACTGACAATAGATAAGTCTTCGTCTATGTAAATAATGTCTAATGGTATTTTTGTGTTTTTCATGTAGAAACTGCGCATCTGTACATTAGGAAAAATAAAGAGCATACCTTGATTAGTGTCAAGTTTAGTTCTATACATTAAACCTGTTTGCGTTTCGTAATCGGTGTCAGCAATTTCAATATCTATAGTTTTAATTATAGAATCAGAATTCGCTTTTTTGAGTGAAAGGAGACCTTCTTTTTTAAAGCTAACAATAACTTTATCTTCCGTTTTTGTAGATTTTTCTTCTTTACAAGAAGACGCAATTATTAGAAAAAATGATATCATGGTAACTTTAAAATAAGGAAGGAGTCGCATTAGCTTAGTTTTGTTTTGGGTTTGTAAACAAACATAAAATAGAGTCCTATTATAATAAACGGAATACTGAGTAATTGGCCAGTATTGAGTGCCCAAGAAGCACGTTCTAAGTTCTGAGCTTCTTTTACAAATTCCACAAAGAATCTCACTGACCAAAGTAATACTAAGAATAGACCAAATAAAAAACCTTGTTGTTCAGACTTTTTTGTTTTCCAATAGAAGTAAAATAAAATTAAGAACACAAATATGTAGCAGAATGCTTCATATAATTGAGCAGGATGTCTTGGGGCTGTTTCTCCCAATTGTTTAAAAATAACACCAAAATCACTTCCCGTTTCTTTTCCAATAATCTCAGAATTAATAAAGTTTCCTATTCTTACAAATACAGCGCCTAATGCAACAGGTATTACCACACGATCTAAAATCCAAAGGACAGATTTATGGAGTACTTTTTTGTTATATAAGTACATAGAAATAATCATTGCTATTGCTGCACCATGGCTAGCTAATCCTTGAAAACCTGTAAACTCAAAACCACCTTTAAATTTAAATGGTAAAAAGATGCTAAAAAAGTCTTCGGTAATAAGCTCTGACTGGTAGAATATAACATGGCCCAATCTTGCACCAAGCATAATCCCTAAAACAGAATAAATAAACAATGAATCTAAAGATTCCTCAGACTCACCTTCATTTTTATAAATGCGCTTAGTGATTTGAAAGCCAAGAATAAAGGCCGTAATCCACATTAGGCTGTAAAAATGAAGTTTAAAAAATCCTAAATCAATAAATTTTATAGGATCCCATTCAATCTGTAATAAAAACATATATATTCAATTTATGTGGTAAAGATACTATTTTGATGATGATAGAAAATGAGATTAACTTAATATTAATGGTCTTTTGGCGGAACTGGGTCATATCCTTTTCCTCCAAAGGGATGACAACTAAAAATTCGTTTAATCGCAAGCCAACCACCTTTAAAAAAACCGTGCACTTCTAAAGCCTCCTTGGCATAATGAGAACACGTTGGTTGATATCTACAAGTAGCAGGTGTTATGGGAGAAATAAATGTTTGGTAGAATTTAATCAGTAATAAAAAAGGGTATGTTAATATTTTTTTCACGCTTAGTTAGTCGTAAATGTAGTCCCTTCTCTACTATCGTTAAGTTGAATACCAGCTTCTGCTAATTCATCTCTAATTTTATCTGATAACGCAAAGTCCTTATTTAAGCGTGCTTCTTTTCTAAGGTTTATTAAAATTTCAACAGCACTAGCTAATCTGTCACTACCTGTATTTTCTTTAGAGATGTTAACTAAGCCCAAAACATCAAAAACAAAAGTATCAATTGTTTCTTTCAGGCTTGCTAAATCCTCTGGAGTTACTGATGCAGTTCCGTCTTTAACTAGGTTAATGAATTTTACAGCTTCAAAAAGTGTGGCAATTAAAATAGGGGTATTAAAATCATCATTCATTGCGTTGTAACATTTCTGTTTCCATTCTGTTACATTAAATGACGATGTTGTATCTGTTTTTAAGCTCTCAATGAGGCCATACGCATCCATTAATCTATGAAATCCTTTTTCTGCAGCTGCTAAACCAGCATCTGTTAAGTCTAAAACACTCCTGTAAGAAGCTTGCATCATAAAAAAGCGAATAACACTAGGATTATAAGCTTTAGACATAATGTCATTTTTACCAGAAAGCAATTCTGCCGGATTAATATAATTACCTGTAGATTTACTCATACGAGCGCCATTAAGTTCTAGCATATTAGCATGCATCCAATATTTTACAGGCGCTTGTCCTTTTGCAGCTTGATTTTGTGCAATTTCACATTCGTGATGCGGGAATTTTAAATCCATTCCGCCACCATGAATATCAAAAAACTCACCCAAATATTTGGTGCTCATTGCTGTACATTCTAAGTGCCAACCAGGAAAACCATCACTCCAAGGCGAAGGCCAACGCATAATGTGAGTAGGTTCAGCTTTTTTCCAAAGTGCAAAATCTTGTGGGTTTTTCTTGTCGCTTTGCCCATCTAAAGCTCTAGTATTATGAATTAAGTCTTCTAGCTTTCGTTTACTTAAAATACCATACTCATTAGTTTCGTTATATTTATGGACATCAAAATATACAGAGCCATTAACTATGTAAGCAAAACCATTATCTATTATGGACTGAATTAAATCTATTTGCTCAATAATATGACCTGTCGCTGTTGGTTCTATACTAGGTGGTAAAAAGTTGAAGGTGTTAAGTACATTATGAAAATCAACAGTATAACGTTGTACAATTTCCATAGGTTCTATAGCCTCTAAGCGCGCTTTTTTAGTAATTTTGTCTTCACCAGCATCAGCATCATTTTCTAAATGACCAGCATCAGTAATATTACGTACATATCTTACTTTATAGCCTAAATGCTTGAGGTAGCGAAAAATCATATCAAAAGACATGAATGTTCTTACATTACCTAAATGCACATTACTGTAAACCGTAGGTCCACAGACGTACATGCCAACATAGCCTTCCGTAATAGGTTGAAAAACATCTTTTTCGCCAGATAGCGTATTGTATATTTTTAGTTCTTGAGTATTATATAATGACATGATGCTATTTTGAAAAATGAATCAATAAATTGAATTAAAACTTAGTATCCAATTTAATATAATCTAGTAGTTCTCTTCGTGTTTCTTTTTCTTTAAACTTTCCTCCAAATTCTGAAGTTACTGTACTACTTTCAATATCTCTGATACCTCTAGAGTTTACGCACAAGTGTTTAGCGTCAATTACACAAGCTACATCATCGGTATTTAATACGCGTTGAAGTTCTTTAACTATTTGAATAGTTAAACGTTCTTGTACCTGTGGTCGTTTAGAATAATAATCAACAATTCTGTTCATTTTAGATAGACCAACAACAGTACCATTAGATATGTATGCAATGTGTGCTCTTCCAACAATTGGTAATAAGTGATGCTCGCAAGTAGAATATACAGTTATGTTTTTTTCTACTAACATTTCGCCATACTTGTACTTATTATCAAAAGTAGAGGCACTTGGTTTTTTATGAGGATCTAATCCTCCAAAAATTTCATTTACAAACATTTTTGCAACACGGTTTGGAGTACCTTTTAAACTGTCATCGTTTAGATCTAATCCTAAGGTTTCTAAAATATGTTTTACATCATCTTTAATAAGATCAATTTTTTCACTGCTCGAAAGCTTAAAAGCATCTGTTCTTAAAGGTGTATCGCTAGAGGTGCCAATGTGGTCATCTCCTAAAGCATCTATATCGTTAAAATCACTGTCGATTTTCATTTTAAAATAATTGTGTTTCAGTTTTTAAAAGCAAGTTGCAAAGATAAACAATAAAAATAGGATGAATTAGGTAGGGAAAATATTTATATAACTGTTATATAGTTAAAACCGTTAAAATGTCAATATCCTTGTCAAATTAACAATGGTTTAATCAAAATTTTCTTAATTTTCGAAACTTTAAAAAATCCATTTGAATAATGAAAAAACTATTTGTTATAATGGCCTTAACATTACTACCCTTAATAGTATTAGGTCAACAATCTTCAAAGCAACAACCCTTAAAAGTTATAGAATTTAGAGATAACGTAAAATTACCGCTTACAGCTAATGAACGTTCTCAAATTGATGAGGTTTATGGAGAATTTGCAGAAAAGTATGTGTATAATAATCCATTCCGTTTAATGAGTATAAAAAATATTCTCAGAAATAGAGTTGTTATAGAAAGAATCTCTAATAATGGAAAAAAGAAAGATTGTACAAAACTATCTGAAGTTACCGTTTTTAATAGCTTTAATAAAGATTTAGAAAGGGATTCAGACTTTAATCCATCAAACTTTAATCCTTTAAAGTATAATTTTCAATTTCATTCTCGTTCAGCCGCTATATATCAAGTAGATAATACTGATTATTATATAGTAGTTAAATCTCAATATCAATAAAAGAAGCTATATAATATGAAATATATAATTACAATTTTAGCATTATTATGTTCTTCTTTAGTTATAGGGCAAGATGTATTAATGCAAACAGCAACGGTCAGTCAATGTGGAGGCGTTTTTTACGACTCAGGTGGAGAATTTGGACCTTATGGAAATGATGAAAGTTTTGTTTTAACGATTTGTCCTGAAAATGCAGAACAGAAAGTACAGATAGACTTTACGGAATTTAGCACGCAGTTAAATGCAGACGTTATGACCATTTATAATGGTGATGTAGTTGATGCAGCAACCGCTTTTGGTTCGTTTTCTGGAGTTGATAGTCCAGGATTGGTAACTGCAACAGCAGGAAATGCGAGTGGTTGTCTTACCATAGAATTTGTTTCAAATGATAATGGTAATACCACAGGATGGGTAGCTAATATTTCATGTTTAACACCTTGTCAGACTATTACATCTCAAATTGATACGTATTCGCCAACACCAAATGGTGATGGTTATATTAGAGTATGTCCTAATGAAGAAATTACATTAACAGGTAGTGGAAATTTTTCGTTAGATGGAACAGGTGCCTCGTACCAATGGGATCTAGGAGATGGAAATACTGTTGACGGTCAAACAGCTACATTTTCTTATGACACGCCAGGCGTGTATATTGTTAATTTGAATATAAATGATACTAATACAACTGTAATTCCTGAAGGTTGTTCAAATACGAATTTGATAAATCAAGTTATACAAGTCGCTACAGAACCAGATTTTACAGGCACTGAAGCGGCAGGAACTGTGTTTGATGCACCAAGTTTGTGTTTTGGAGAAAGTACTACCATTTCGGGTGTGGTTAATGCAGTAGAATTTATAAATGATTGTACACCTCCTGCCAGTGGAACTACTGTTTTACCAGATCAATCAGGAGCTACTTATGAAACATCGATAACTGTAGATTGTTATGATTCCAATCAAACCTTAACAGATGTGAATCAGATTGTTGAGATTTGTATAAACATGGAGCATTCATGGTCTAACGATTTAGAGATCGATATTATAAGTCCATCAGGTCAGGTTGCCCAATTATATGATAGAGGTGGAGGTGGAACCTATTTTGGTGGAGCAAATAATTTAGATAATCAGGTGCCAGGAATTGGTGCAGATTACTGTTTTTCTCTTTCAGGATCAGTTCTATTAAATCAAGGACCTACTATTACAGCAGGATCGAATCCTCCTTCTGCATCATGGACTCCTGGTACGTATTTACCTGTTGATAATTTCTCAAGCTTATTAGGAAGTCCCTTAAATGGTGATTGGACTATTAGAGTAGTTGATAATTTAACCGTAGATGATGGTACTATCTTTTCATGGGTTATTAATTTCGATCCAAATTTGCAGCCACCAGAACTTTCTTTTACACCTGTTATTACTTCTGAAGCTTGGGATGCAGACCCAACAATTACTAGTACATCAGGTAATGATATAACTGTGCTGCCAGATACAGCTGGTCAACATTGTTATACTTACAGAGTTATGGATGATTTTGGTTGCGAGTATACGGAAGTTGTATGTTTTGATGTTTATCCAGAAATTGTTACTGAAGCACCAAGTAATTTATATTTGTGTGATACAGGAATTCCTCCTTACATATTTGATTTAGAGTCGAATACTTCTGTGATTCTCGCAAATACTGATAATTCAACGGATTATGTGGTAACATATCATAATTCATTCGCAGATGCGGAAGCAGATGCCTCTGCAATAACTAATACGAGTAGTTATTCAGGTGTAGATTTAGAAACGATACATGTAAGAGTAGAATATTTAGATACGGATTGTTATGAAATTTTATCTTTTACTTTAAATGTTGCGGGACAACCTACAATCAATCCAGTTTCAGACTTGGAGTTATGTGATGATTCTAGTAATGATGGTTTTGAAGAATTCGATTTAAGTACACAGACGGCGTTAATATTAGGAAGTCAATCGTCTACAGATTTCACGGTTAGTTACCATTTAAATTTTGAAGATGC
>NZ_CANMIW010000007.1 GCF_947498005.1 uncultured Winogradskyella sp. | reverse complement strand
CCTGCTGCAAATGATAAAAAGAAAAGAATTATATTAAGATTACGGATGTTTCTCATAATGTTTTACAACGTGTTTGTGTATGATTTCGTTGCGTGTTTAAGCACTAAAGTTAGCAAATAAATCACAGATAGAAAGTCCGCGAGGACTTTCGTAAGTAGGCTAGAACTAGCAATGAATTATACACGGTGTTGTAACCAGTACTTTATTCTGTATATCTTAATTTATTGTGCTTTTTGTTTTTCCAAAATATAATTAGTGATGTGGTCAATAATATAATTCCGCACAGTATTTTATAAATTCCAAAATTCAGTTCCATTGTATAAAATTCGGCAATTGGATTCCCTAATTTATTAATATCAATTCCTGGAAGAACTACTTGAGCACTTAATCTAACTGATATTATATATGATACAGTAATTAATGCAACTAGCACATATGCATTACTTAATTTGCTTAAAAATGATTCCCGTTTTTTTAGATTAAAATATATTATGCTAAAGAAAGAAATTGAGAAAATAACTAATAGTATAACAGACAGAATGTTAAATGTACCATTATCAATATTTAAAAATTGAGATAATAGTAGAGTTGAAACTAAAAATAGCTTGCTTAAAACTATAAATGCTATATAAATCAGAGCTCCTTTTAAATAAGGAATTGTTGTATTAATAAATGAGAAATTATTAATCTTATCAAATTCCGCACAAATTTCATCGGTTCTGCCAATTCTTTTTCTAGCAATAAGGAATGATTCTTCTATGTTTAACCCTTTATTTTCCAAATCATTAATTAAATCTAATAAATGACTTTCCAATTCGTCGATATTATCTGAAGTCATATTTGACTTTTTTGATAATTCTGATTTCCAGACTTCTATCTTCTCGTTTAAGTTAAATTCGGTTCTATTTTCCATAATTTTGATATAATTTGATTGATAATTGCCCAATTTTCTTTTTCTGATATAAGTTCTTTTTTACCATTAGGGCTTAATTTGTAGTATTTTCTCTTTTTTCCTGATTCTCCAATTTTCCAGTAAGATTCAATGAGTTCTTTTCTTTCTAATTTGTGTAAAACAGGATATAAAGTTCCATCTCCATATTCTATTTTTCCATCTGATATTTCTTTTACGCTTTGGATGATTTCATACCCATAAGATTCGTTTTTTGAAAGTATTGATAAAATAATAGGTATAGTAGAAGCACCAATTAATTCTTTTGATAGTTTTTCCATATAGTGTATTTATGAAAAACAAATATACATAGAAGTTCGATGTATAAAAATAAAAACGTGAATTTTTTTCAGTATTGGTTACAACGTTTTTGTATATGGTTTGTTGCGTGGTTTAGCACGTAATTTAGCAAATAAAAACCGAATAGAAAATCCGTGAGGATTTTCGTAAGTAGGCTAGAACTAGCAATAAATTATATACGGTGTTACCCAACGTTTTATTTTAATTCTGTGTATTTGTCATTTATTGTTAAGATTAGACTTTCGAAAAAATCTTTACTCATTTTAATTAGATTTTCTATGAATACATAATCACTAATTTCAATTGCTTTGTATTCTCCATCAGATATTATAGTAATTCCATTTAATTGATTTGCAAACTCCGTTTTGTTTTCATCAATTATTCCATTGCTATGAGCTATTTTATTTCTGATATATTTCCTTTGTTTAATTGGTGTGTAAAATTTTTCAATTTCAGAAACCTCTATGCAAAATACTTTCGTTAAAAAAATCCAATATTTATTAATAAAATCAGTTCCATTCAAGTCGTTTAATTTTATTTTAAAATCAAACTCTTTTTGGATTTGGGTACAAATATTTTTTAGTTGTCCTTCGATTAAAGAATAAATTGATAGAACAGCACCTTTTCTATGATTTTGTATTAGTTGATAAATTCCAGTTTCTCTGTGATGGTAGTAATGATAATAACATTGTGCTTTTTCGTGTTCATCATATTCATCTTTAGATTCAGTATTTAGAATTTTATCATTTTCAATATCTTTTTTTAATTCAAGTTTAAGTTCTTGAATGAATTTTTCAGAATTATCTATTAATGATTTTTCTGCAGAAAATAAAAGTCGGATATCTTCTCGACAATGATATATGTTTTCCCAATTTAGGCCAAATTCTTTTTCAAACTCTTTTATTATATCCATAATCTTGGTCTTAATGTTGGGTAACGAAAACGTATAACATTAGTAACGTGAATTAATAACAAAACAAATTAAACAAGATGAAAGAATTACAAGAAATTTTAAAATACACTAAAGATTTAGTTGAGCAAGAACCTGAAAAAAGTGCATATTGGCATTACAATAAATTAGTAAGTAAGATTGAAGAAGTTATTGATGTTATACAGTGTTGTAAAAGCGACAGCGAACAGTTGCACAAATGCGATATTGACAAGATAAACAATGAGCATAGGTGTTTGATATGCGGTAAAAAAAGTGAACCAAAGTTTTAGTGCAATTGTTTACAACGTGTTTGTGTATTGTTAGTTGCGTGGTTAAGCAACTAAGTTAACAAACATTTACGAACCCGAGAAAATTCCGCAGGAATTTTCGCAAGTAGGCACGTAAAAAGCAATTAATTATACACGTTGTTGGCAAATCGTTTTTTATTCAGCTTTCCTCTTTTCACGTTTTCGTTTCCGTATTTCTTTTTTCCGTTCTTTTCTTGATTTATAGTCGAGTAGTGGTGTCCATTCTATTCTGTCATCACTTTCTAACCACGTTAAATATTTTTCTTTAAACTTTTCGGTTCCATCTCTTTTAATCGCCCATAAATAATATTCTATTAAATTCGGATTGTTTTCGCAAAAAGTAATTAAACAGTTTTGAATTCCAGTTACTGTAAAGTATGGCATTCCCTCAATTCGGTCAGCCATAATAATTGCAATTTCTCCTTTCGTTAAATTTCGTTCTTGACATTCCGATTTTACTTTAGTCAGAGTAGTGTCAGTAAAAAATTCCGCAAGAGTTGTCAGGGAGTTTTCTCCAAAAGCAATAATCTTTTTCGCTTGCTCGGTTTTTGTAATTTCTTTAGAGTTTTCCGTTTCCGAAATTCCGTTTAACAATGAGTCAATTTCAGATTCGGTTTGTGAAAAACTCAAATTGAGATTCAGAAGTATTGTCAAAAATAGTAGTACAATTTTTTTCATTCAGTTTAGATTTATTTTCAAATCTATTCCTTCTTTAGTTATTCCGAAACTCTAAATGAGTTAACGATGATTTTCAATTAGTTAACGAGTTCTCTTAAATGTTTGCCAACGGTTTTGTATATGGCTCGTAGCGTGTAAATTAGCGATTATTTTTCGGTTGAGCACAAGCCGAATTTTTAAATTTTACTATTTATCTTATTACTTGGAAATCGTTAAATTTAAAAATTTGGCGACTTTCCAAATATGCCTTAACTTTGTTTAAGCAACTAATTAGCTATGAGCTATATACGTTGTTGTGTGTAGTGCTTTATTCTTCGATTTTTTCCTCCGACTTTACTAAAAACTCTTTTGCATTTTTAATTGTATTCACAAAGACAGTCCATTCCAAATTTGCTATTATTGAGTTTTGACTGTGAGCTAATTCATTTCTTATTTTTTCAACATCTTTAAGAAGCCTTTCAAATCCTTTTTTCGTAAAGTCAAAATTCTCTATAAAATTATCAGTAGTTCGTAAAATATCTCTCTTATCACACATTTGAATACATTCTAACAAGGTTAATTGAACATTATTCCCTTTTCTTTCATTAAAGATTTTTTCTGCTGATTCAATTCTAACTTGTTTTAAAGTATCTATCCAAGATTCATTGTCATAATTTTGGGTTATCCAATAGTTTAAATGTAATTCGAATAGCGATATTAATCCAAAAAGATAAATTCGAACTATTGGTTTATTAATGTCTGCACGAGTTACAATTCCGTCAATAGTATTTTTACTCAAAATATAGACATATTCCTTTTCAAGCAAGATTTCAAAAAGTTCTGATAATGGTGTGGATTCTGATATTACAATTTCTATATCAAATTTTTCAATATAGTTTTCAATTGTATCTTCTCCGATTTTTTCTCTTACAACATAACCGAGTTTAATTCCATTTTCATCCACAACTCCAAGTGTATCAAAATCTCTTTGTTCAAGAGTATTTTTTACTTCAAATGGGTTGTCAGTTATTTGGCAACAAGCCAATGGTTCAAAAATGTATTTGGCAGTAATGTCATCGATAAATATGTCTTGTAATTCGGAAAAAGATGTTCCTTTTCTTCTAATTCCTGTGTGTTTTGAGTACCAAAGTTCAAATCCCATCTATATTTTTTTTCGCATTACACACAACGTTGTTGTGTATGGTTAGTTGCGTGGTTAAGCAACTAAGTTAATAAACATTTACGAACCCGTGAATATTCCGCAGGAATATTCGCAAGTAAGCTCAATAAAGCAATTAATTATACACGGTGTTGTACATTGGCTTTTTTATTCGGCTATGTATTCAAATGTTATTTTCGGATTCACAGATTCAGATTCTTTTTTTTGTTCAAATATTTCCAATTTTTTATTGTATCGGATTGTCAAAGTATCAAAGTTTTTCCATTCAAATTCAACGTCTTTTGGTTTAATAAATCCAGCACTTGCTACGAAAATCAATTCAGAGTTTTGTTCGTCAATTCCACAATCTGTTGCATAAATTAGAATCGAACGATTTGCTGTTGCATTTCCGCTTTCTTGCGTCATTTTTATTTTGCGTAAACCCTCATAATCACATTCCGTTTTCAATTTCGTTTCGGTTGGTTCGTCAAAAATCTCAAAGTTTGACATAAAAACAAAAAATCCAATTATGGCCAAAAGTCCGATTATTAAAATTCCAATTAGTATCTTTTTTATCAAGTTTGAGTGAGTTTTTAGCTTGTGTACAACGTGTTTGTGTATGTTTTCGTTGCGTGTCTCGACTACTAATTTAGTAAAAAATTACTGACTAATGGTTTGAGCCAGAGATTTTTCCGAAGGAAAAATCGGAAGCAATGAAATATACACGTTGTTACCTTTAGTTGCGACACGTTTGAGTGTTACGTTCCGTTATTTATTCCGATAAAAATTTTTTTCAGGTTCAGACTTTTTTAGAGAATACTTACTTAAAATTCAAAAAAAAAAATCGCGAAGAAAAAACCAAGCATTTTTCCATTCAGATTTCGATTCCGTAAACTGGCTAAATTCCGTTTGAGTGAGATTCCGAGTAAGTGGCTCAATTCAGATAAACTGGCTCAAATTCCACGTATCTAGCTCAATTCCACGTAATGCTTGATTCAAATTCAAAGTAGAGAAGGTGAGTGGTTGAAAACGTTTCATTTAATTCCGCAGAAACTTGGCTTGCCATTTTTCGGAGTAATTAAAGGTAACGTGTTTGTGTATGGTTAGTTGCGTGGTTTAGCGACTAAGTTAGCAAACATTTACGAACCTGTGAATATTCCGAAGGAATATTCGCAAGTAGGCAGAAATGAAGCAATTAAATATACACGGTGTTGGCAATAGTGTTTTTTCCATTATGCATCATTTATACAATAATTCAGAAATATTTCAGCGAGTTTCTCGTCAGTCAAATCTTTGTTTTTTCCAATTTTACTTTCTTCTATAAAGTCCGTAAAGTAGTAAAAGTCAATAATATTTTGATATTCGATGTTTGCGTGTATATATGTTAGATTTCCTCCAGTTCTTTCAATTTCGAATAGTTTTATTTCGTTTTCGATTCCTAAAGGTTCTTGCATATAAATTTCTATAACTTCGGATTCTGGGTCAAGAGAATTGTTTTCAAAGAATTCATCCTTATTTCCATTATTTCTGAAGTAATTTATTAATTCTGTTATTGTCATTTTATGCTTTCAATTCTATGGTTCGCTTATCAGTCCAAAGTATTTTTATTTACTCCGTTGTCAATTTCAATTTGTTAATTTCAGATTCCGTTCGCTCACATTGTTGCCAACTCCTTATATAAAAACCTTTATTGTCGATATCCCGTAAAAATAACAGGTTATCAAAAGTTTTTGTTGTTGTTATCTTGTAAAGATAATTTTTTTAGACTACAATTTTTACATGTAAATTAATTATAAACTTTAAGTCAAAAAAATAGCAACCGTAAAGGCTGCTATTATACTATATGGTAAAAGAAAGCACTTACCAATTAAGCTACTTTCTTTAATAAATCAAAACAAGGACATTTTTTGCATCGCTTGTTTTCAGATTTTTTAAATTTTTTACAACATTTAGATTTTACCTTACCTAAGGATTCTAAACCTGTAGTTTCAAGAACTTTTATTCGTTCTTTCTTTAACTTTTTATTTTTCTTCTTTTTGCCCATCTTTAGTTTATTAGCATCGTAAAATGCTCAGAGACTGGACAAAAGTAATTATTTATATTTAATCTAAATAAATATTTAACATTTTAAGCACTTGGCGTTTCTGCGGCAGAGTTAACCGTTAGTTGTTGTATGTCTCTATCAAATAAGTATAATCCTCCTTTATCATCGCCAATCATCTTTATTTTATCTAAGATAGTCCTTGCCATTGCTTCTTCTTCAATTTGTTCTGCAACGTACCATTGTAAGAAATTATGAGTCGCATAATCTTTTTCTTGTAATGAAATATGTACTAACTCATTGATGCTTTCTGATACAAAAATTTCATGCTCTAAAAGTTTTTCAAACATAAATTTGAAAGATTTAAAACTAACATTTGGTGCATTTAGTTCTGAAATATGGGCATGTCCTCCACGCTCGTTTACAAACTTTATCAGTTTTAGCATATGCATACGTTCTTCGTCAGACTGATCGTACATAAAACTAGAAATTCCTTCTAATCCTTTTACTTCTGCCCAAACGGCCATTGATAAGTAGGTTTGTGAAGATTCTGCTTCTATTCTAATTTGTTGGTTGAGTGCTGCTTCTATTGATTTTGATAACATGTCTTTCTGTTTTTATACAAAGATAAGTATACTAAAATTATAAGTGACAATTTTCACCTAAATCGATTTTTACCAGTAATATTTAGAGTTTTACAACTTAAAAAAATTGAATGTCTTAGCTAATTATTGCGTTCTACTTATGTAATTTTAGTTGAATCCGTTTTCTGGTGACATCAACCTCCAAAACCTTTACAATGATTTGTTGATGCAGATGCACGTGCTCATTAACATCTTTTACAAAACTGTCTGATAAATTAGAAACATGGATTAAGCCACTTTCTTTAATCCCAACATCTACAAAACAGCCAAAATTGGTAATGTTATTGACAATGCCTGGTAACAATTGGCCCTCGTGAAGGTCGGTAATGGTTTTTATATTTTGATTGAATGTGAATACTTTTGCTGTTTCTCTGATGTCTATACCTGGTTTTTCTAACTCTTTAATAATATCTTTAAGCGTTAATAAACCAACAGTCTCAGACACATATTTTTTTAAATCTATTTTTTGAAGAACAGCTTTGTTACCAATTAAATCTTCAAGTGAAACACCTTCATCTTTGGCCATTTGTTTTACTATGGTGTAACGTTCTGGATGCACAGCAGAATCATCCAATGGGTTTTTAGCTCCTTTTATTCTTAAAAAGGCTGCACTTTGCTCAAATGCTTTTCCGCCTAAGCGTGGCACTTTTAATATGTCTTTTCGCGATTTAAAAACACCATTTGCTGTTCTGTAATCAAAAATGTTTTCTGCTAGTTTTGGTCCAATACCAGAGACGTAACTCAATAAGGGTTTACTGGCAGAGTTGATATTAACGCCTACTGCATTTACACAATTCTCAACCACAGTATCCAATTGTTTTTGAAGTTTGGTTTGGTCCACATCGTGCTGATATTGACCAACACCAATAGATTTTGCATCAATTTTTACGAGTTCGGCCAAAGGATCTTGTAAACGTCGTCCAATAGAAACCGAACCTCTAACGGTTACATCATAATTAGGAAATTCATCGCGTGCAATTTTTGATGCCGAATAAATACTTGCACCAGCTTCACTGACTACAAAAACTTGAATCTCGTTTTTAAATTGAATTTTACGGATTAAGGTTTCTGTTTCTCGTGATGCTGTTCCGTTTCCTATAGCAATGGCTTCAATTTTATAAGCTTCTGCTAAACTCGAAATCTTTTTTATAGCGCCAATACTGTCGTTTTTTGGTGCATGCGGATAAATGGTTTCGTTATGTTTTAAATTGCCTTGTGCATCTAAACACACCACTTTACAACCAGTTCTAAAACCTGGATCTATAGCTAATACGCGTTTTTCGCCAATAGGTGAACCCAATAACAATTGTTTTAGGTTTTTAGCAAAAACAGTAATGGCAGATTCGTCTGCTTTTTCTTTAGCATTATTTAAAGCTTCGTTACTTAACGACGGAAAAAGTAATCGTTTATAAGCATCTGAAATGGCCAACTCTATTTGGTCTGCACATGCGTTTTGACTTCTTATAATTTTATTATCAATACGTTCTAAAACTCTAATCTCATCAACTTCAATTTTCACACGAATATAACCTTCGCTTTCTGCTCTTAAAATGGCTAATAAGCGATGTGATGGAATTTGTGATAAAGACTCAGACCAATCAAAGTAATCTCTAAATTTCTGGGCTTTTTCATCTGTAGATTTAGACTTTACAACTTTGGTAGTAATTTGTGCACGACGCTCTAATTCGTTTCGTAGGTTGTTTCTAATGTCAGTACGTTCATTAATCCATTCGGCAATAATATGTCTGGCACCTTCTAAAGCATCTTCTGTGGTTGAGATGTCGCCTTTTACGTATTTGTATGCAACAGATTCTATATCGTTGGCATTTTGGCTCATTATAATTTTAGCCAAAGGTTCTAAGCCATTTTTACGAGCCGTTTCTGCTTTTGTTTTTCGTTTTTTCTTAAAGGGTAAGTATAAATCTTCAAGTGTTATTAAGTCTTGAGTTTTTGAGATTTTTTGTTTTAAGTCTTCCGTTAAAATAGCTTGTTCTTCTAAGGCTTTTAAAATTGCTATTTTCCGTTTTTCTAACGCTTCAAATTGTTCTTTATATTTTACGATATCGGCAACTTGTACTTCGTCTAAATTTCCAGTGGCTTCTTTTCTGTAGCGCGAAATGAAGGGAATGGTGCAGTCTTGGTTAAGAAGTTCTACTGTGTTTTTTATACTGTCTTTTGGCAGTTTGGTGTGTTGTAAAATGTATGTTATCATCATAATAAAAGAGACCTTATAAATCATATTTTATAAGGTCTCTAAGATATTTAACTCAATTGTATTTGCCGAAAATAAATTGAAAAATTTATTGTTTTTCGCTCACAGCTATAGTTTTTGAAGTGCTAATAAAATTTCCATTTCCTGCCACACCCTCAATAAACAATATTGCATCTGCATTAGAATACGGCATATTAAAAACTAAATTACCATTGTTGTCAATTTTACCATTTGGTATCCAGTCTATTACTCCAAAATTGTTAAAAAACTCATTATCGTTTAAACTGTAGATTGGTGTATAGAATTTTTTGTTTTTAGAGAATGTTAAAGGATATTCATAAGCTCTAAATGATTCTCTTGATGCTACAGAATTGCCACCTTTTTTTGAGTATATTTTTATAACAGGTCTTGTCCCATCTAACAATCCATTACCCATTCCGTGTTTATTAATAGTAACATAATCTACCTGACTCATTTGGTAATTTACCAACATATTGGTTGTATTTAACCTAGTGTCATCAAGATAAAATACAACAGGACTACCAGTTTCGCCAGGATCTGTTAATAAACTCTGTCTTTGTCTATTAAATATCAATTCTCCAAATTGTTCATATACCGAAAACCCTCTTGTATTTAGGTAGTATATAAGGTTAACGTCTTTATAAATACTCTTGTCATCTATAACATCTACAGCAGTAAGAAATGGGCTTCCTTTTAATTGATTAATGCTATTTATTCTATCATTGTCACCAATTACTAAAACTTCTTTCAGCTCTTCACCTTTATTTAACTTTAAAGGTTGTACAGATTTTAATGAGGTATAACTTTGCTCTTTTGGATTAAGTGTCGCTGCACCATCATTATAAGTCGGAATTTTTAACGGATAAAATTGAGCATATAATTTAGGCATTTCTGAAACGCTTTCTTTTCCTATTGCTCCAATTGACAAGTTTTCATCCGTCATTGGGTATAAGCCAGTTAATTTAAATCCGTTTTGATCATTTGATAAATTTACGGTTTCAATAACATTATTTTGATTTGGGTAGACAACAAAGTCAGATTTAGAATTATTGTTGGTCACATTAACACTAATGCCATCTTCAAAAACATAAGCGGTATTTACTTTATTATTAATAATAGAGTGCCAATCATAACTGCTCCATCCTTGAGTAATTAGTAATCGGTCTAAATCGTATTTCTTTTTATCATTGACATCGGTAAAATAATATGATGCGTTTTCTACAGGGCTTTCTAAATAAGGCTGTAAATACGTATTAGAAATAATATTTTGATGACTTAAGTAAGATTTTGTATCACTCGGTAATACAGATATACTGATATTAGTTTCATCATAAGAAGGAGCTAAACCTTCTAAGTTTATGGTCACTTGAATAGAATCTTTTTGGTTTTCGATTGCAGGATTACTTAGTTTAGGCATATTAATTCCATCGTAATTAAAATATAATCGCTCTAATATTGGGTTCTCATTCTGATCAAAAAGCGTAAATATGTTAACACCAGCGAAAAGTGATTCTGTATTCAATTGTTTTAAAACGGTTGTGTCATTAAACTGAACATCTATTGTTTTTAAAACACGACCATTATGCCAAACGAGCTTAAATGATTCATTTTTAATACGCGATAGTGTGTGGTTATTAGTATTTAACTCAATAGACAAGGTGTTTTTAAGACGTTTTATTTTTGTAGAAATACCATTGAACTTAATGTCATTGATAACATAAGTAAATGTTTCATTTAAATATTTTATTTCAACTTTATAGTTTTCATTCATTATTGGTTTTAATAGAAATGAAGATATACCTAAAGTGTTCGTTTTAAAATGCGTTAAAATGTTTTGGTCTTTATCATAAACAGTACCTTCTGCATTTGCAACGCCTAAACCTGCTTTGTTTTTAATAATAACACCAACATTAGAATTTACATTATTTATAAAATGACCACCTTCTGGTAAAAACTGAGCATCAATTTCGTTTTTAACAATACGATTTTCTACAGTGGTATTAATTTCTGGATCAATGACTTTAAAGGTTTCAGTAAACGAATTTTTCTCGTCAAAATTTTTCATCCAATTGGTGTAAGCTTTAAAAGTGTAAAGCCCTGTTGTAAATGAACTGTCAATATTAAATACATTATTAGCAAACCCATTTTCTACCAGTAAAAGTTTGCTTTTAACAACCTTATTATTGCTGTCTGTTATTACACAGTAAAGGTTTTTAGTGATGGTAGAGGGTGTTTTTTTACTCTTGTTTAAAACATAACTGCTAAAGCCAAGCATTTCACCTTTAATTAAAACTGTTTTATTGAGATGTGTGTATACAACCTCTCTATACAGTTGAGTGTATTCTTCAAAAGAATTGGTAAAACTTTCTGTTTTATTTTCTTGAGCAAAAGTGCTGAAATGAATTAAAACAGTTAACGAAAACATTAATATTAAATTAATAGTTACCTTTAAATTGAGTGGAGTAATTGAGTAGTTTTTTTTCATAATATCAAAGATTTTAATTTATAGCTAATTGAGATAATTAGCATCATTTACTATGCCACTTTTCCTAAAGATAGGAGGTGTTGGTGTAATTTTAATTGAAAAAAAATTATATATTAATCTGATAATCAGTTGTTAAACTAAAAAATAAAATATTTATATAACGCTAAATCGGCATCAAAATAACCAAGAATAAAAGAGTTGTTGGTTTTAAAAATAGATTTAAATGCGAATTTTGTCTTTGGTTGGCTTTCGATAAATTTACTTATTATATCGAAGTTGTTTTCAGGGATTTTAGCTTGAATACTGGTCATGTCTTTATCAAATAAACACTCAATTCTTGTAGATTTGGTTTTTGTATAAGTTAAAAAAGTGGTCGTTAATATCGATGATGATATACCTACTACAATACCTCCAAGAGCACCACCATAAAAGGTCATAAAGGCAGAAGACGTCATAGTTTCACTGCATCCTAAAGTAACTATATAGTTTCCATTGTTTTTATATACACTTAAACCTGCATTAGAATTAGATACTTTTTTTAAAAATTGTTTGGTTTTATCTAACTCGCGGTAATTTTGGAAATCTCCACCTTCTAATATAATTGGTGAATTTTTAAAGGTAATAGAATCCGTATCTGTTATGACAAAGCTTTTTATGAGCGATTTAGAATTAATATCAAAAACAGAAAAATCGAGTTTTTCTTTTGACACGTACATATTATACAATCGATCGTCTAAAACAAAAGAGTTAGATTTTATGCCATGGTCCTTTTTGCTGAAAGATGGTTTGGGGAAATTATGATATTGAGAATTTTTAGTTTCTAAATCTATCGTAATTAATGTAGTTGAAATATCATCCACATCATTTGTAAGCATTAACTTATTACCATCGATATATAATTTATTTTTTTGAATAACCTTCTCTAAAGATGTAGGCTCGCCATGGTTTATCATGGATACATCAGGTATCTCATAACCACCATCCAAAACTCTATTTAGGTTCGTTTTAAATCCGTTATAAGTTTTCAATTCTATATGCGAAAAATCGAAGGTGTCTTCAGTATATTCTTCATGATTATTGAGTTGATATAACTTTAATTTTGAAGTTTTTTTTACCGTAGAAAGTAAATAAACGGTTGAATTATACTCAAATGAACCTAATAATGTTTCTGCCTTTAAAGGAATTTTTAATTTGTTTGAAAACTGAAAGCCAGAGGAATCAAAATTTAAGGTTAAGGCACTAAATTTAGTGCCATAATCATTCTGAAAAAATAGAGTATAAGAGTTACCATTAATTGTGGTCCCAAAATAATTGTTTTTGTATTTTGGAAGTACTTCAGTTCTAAAAGTGTTTATTAAAACACCTTCTTGGTTATAAATATGAGCAACAATAAAAGTAGAATATCTAAAAACCACAACGAGTTCATTGGTTTCTGGATTTACGATATTAATAACTTGTCGTAACGTTTTTTCGTGAGATTGCTCTTTAGTATCAATATTAAACCATTCTGTTTGGCCATTTAATGGCATAAAGCTAAGGTTTATAACTAGTAAAAACAGATAGGTAAATCTCATCAGTTATCTATTATTGATTATGAATAATGAAATTTAATAATTAAAAAGATTTAAGAGAAAATATTTATTAATTATTAAAGTAATTTCTTATCATCATTTCATAGGATGCATATTTATTAGAAATTTCTTTTATCTGATCTAAGGCTTGTTCTATTTTATGTCGCTCGTGATAAGCTGATGCAGAACCTCCAGAAATTAAACCAACCACTAGGGTTAGTAATCCAGATTTTGTTTCAATAGCATCTAAATCTAAACTGGGAATGTTTTTGATGTACTTGAGTACAAAGTCGTCATCAATATTATCAAATAAATAGGCTTTTATCTCTTCGTTATATTGAGAAAAAGCTTCAATCTCAGGCATGTTTCCTTTTGTTCTAATAAGGCGCTCTGCCTGAGCTTGTAAATCTATTACTTGTCTTGTTATTGAAGTTTTAGACATTAACTAATCTGCAATCCGTTATTTACACCATCAATATCAGGATTCACAAACACCAAATTACCACCGTCATCTTCAGTCATTAAAATCATACCTTGACTTTCTACACCTCTTAGTTTTCTTGGTGCTAAGTTCACTAATACGGTAACGCGTTTTCCAACAATGTCTTCTGGTTTAAAGCTTTCTGCAATACCAGAAACAATGGTTCTAGTATCTATACCTGTATCTACTTTTAAGACTAAAAGCTTTTTAGTTTTAGGCATTTTTTCAGCTTCGAGAATGGTACCAACACGTAAGTCGAGTTTGGTAAAATCTTCAAACGTAATTTCTTCTTTTTGTGGCTCTGTCACTTTGTTCGCTGCTTCGTTGGCTTTTTTACTGGCTTCAAGTTTTTCTAATTGCGCTTCTATGGTTTTGTCTTCAATTTTAGAGAATAATAATTCGCCTTTATTGATTTTATGATTTGCAGGAATTAGAATGTCTTTTGTAGAAACGTCTTCCCATTTAGATTCCGCATCAAGTGCGGAATGACAAAGAATTGATTTTAGTTTGTTAGACGTAAATGGTAAAAACGGTTCAGATAACACAGCTAAAGCAGATGCGATTTGTAAAGCAACAAACATGACTGTTTTAGTACGTGCTTCGTCTGTTTTAATGGTTTTCCAGGGTTCTTCGTCCGCTAAATATTTGTTTCCTAGTCGCGCTAAATTCATTAATTCTTGGCTGGCTTCTCTAAAACGGTAACGCTCAATAGAACTTGCAATTACTGCAGGATACGCTTTTACAGCAGCCAAAGTCTCTTCGTCTATTGTAGAGTAATCCGAAGGTTCAGGAATAATACCTTCATAATATTTGTTAGTTAAGACTACCACACGGTTAATGAAGTTTCCAAAAATAGCCACCAATTCATTATTGTTTCTGGCTTGGAAATCTTTCCATGTAAAATCATTATCCTTAGATTCTGGTGCATTAGCTGTTAAGGCATAACGCAACACATCTTGTTGATTAGGAAAATCTATTAAATAATCTGGCAACCAAACGGCCCAGTTTTTAGAGGTTGACAATTTCTTGCCTTCTAAATTTAAAAATTCGTTAGCTGGTACATTATCTGGTAAAATATAAGAACCTTCTGCTTTTAACATAGATGGGAAAATAATACAGTGAAATACAATATTATCTTTACCAATAAAGTGAACGAGCTTTGTGTTTTCGTCTTTCCAGTAATCTTCCCAATTTTTGCCTTCGCGCTCAGCCCATTCTTTCGTAGAAGAGATGTAACCAATTGGCGCATCAAACCAAACGTAAAGTACTTTGCCTTCGCCACCTTCTACGGGAACCGGAATTCCCCAATCTAAATCTCTAGTGACCGCTCTTGGACGTAAACCATCATCTACCCAAGATTTTACTTGACCGTAAACATTAGGTTTCCAGTCTTTTTTATGACCTTTTAAAATCCATTCGCGTAAAAACGCTTCGTGCTTATTAAGTGGTAAAAACCAGTGTTTTGTTTCTTTTAAAGTGGGTACATTTCCTGTAATTGCAGATTTAGGGTTAATTAAATCCGTTGCATTCAGGCTTGTTCCACAGTTTTCGCACTGATCACCATAAGCTTCTTCATTGCCGCATTTTGGACATGTACCAGTTACAAAACGATCGGCTAAAAACTGATTGGCTTCCGCATCGTAAAGTTGCTCAGTGACTTCTTCTACAAATTCATTTTTGTCGTAAAGGGTTTTAAAAAACTCTTGAGCAGTATCATGATGAATTTTTGCAGATGTACGAGAATAGTTGTCAAAAGTAATCCCAAAATCCTCAAAAGATTGCTTAATAATAGCATGATATTTATCTACAATATCTTGTGGTGTTACACCTTCTTTTTTTGCTTTTATAGTAATTGGTACACCATGCTCATCACTACCACAAATAAAGGCAACATCATTACCAGTTAAACGCATATAACGTGCATAAATATCTGCTGGTACATAAACACCTGCTAAATGGCCAATATGTATTGGGCCGTTAGTATAAGGTAAAGCTGCTGTTATGGTATATCTTTTTGACATGATCTTTCTTTTATTAATGCACAAAAGTAAACATTTTGTAGTGTGATTTATAATGAAAAGTGGAATCGCTTAGGCGAATAATGAAAGAAAAATCTTTGTGTTCTAATAAAATATTTTAAATTTAACCACTTAACCTATAAATCATTAACAATGAAAAACTTAAAGCAAATTATTTTACTATTAACCGTTAGTGTAATGTCTTTTTCTTGCGGAAGCGATGATGATGGAAACTCTAATGACAATGGCGTATTAATCTATGGAGGTACTGAATACCAACTAAAAGCGGGAATGATTCAAGATTACGGAGAATACTATGATGGTCTTTATAATTTTGATATTTATTTAGTAACATCTGATATTGTAGAATCTGATGGAGAACCAATACCTGAAGACAGTGAATTCTCTGGTGTTTATTTTGAATTATTTACAAGTAACCCATCTGATTTAGCTGAAGGTACTTACGCATTTGGTGATAATGTAGAAGTAAATAGTTATACTTATGCGAATTTATTTATTGATAGCTCAATTGAAGATTATAACGGAATTTCAATCAATTCAGGTACTTTCACTGTGTTAGAAAATGGTTCTACTTATGAATTTTCATTTCAAGGAACTTCTACTGATGGAACTTCTTTTTCTGGAAGTTACACAGGTTCTTTAGGAACATATGATTATTCAGATGAGTTTGATAGATCTGCAAATGCGTCTGCTGTTGAAACAAACAGAACATCTTTAAGAAAATAGAAACTACGATTTTTACCTTATAAAGAAAGACTGCTATGTAAATGGCAGTCTTTTTTTTATCCTTATTTTATGATTAAAGATTTACTATAACTCTGACTTCCAACTGAGATTTTATATATATACTGACCTATACTCAATTTTTTACCAATAGAATTTTTAACACTTATACTATTTTCGCCAGCAAAGAGCATGGCATTTTTAAGTGTACCAATTTCTCTACCCATTATATCATACAGTTTTATAACCGTGTGTTGTGTATAAGGATTTGTTATTTTAATTATAGAATCGGTATCTGTGTATAAAACATAGTGTTTAAATCTATCGCGATTAAAGTCATCTAAAGTAAGCGCATCACAGCTAAATCCTAGATCTACTCTAGCAAAAGTAGTATTCAATAAGGCTTCATCGACCAAACCACTTTCTATACAGAGCCAATTTTCTAATATACTTGCATAGACTTCTCTAAAATCTTGAGTGAATTCTAAATTGCCTTCGCCATCACCTGTGGTTAAATCTGGATGTGTACCTACAAAACCATTACCTTCTATAGCTGGACCAAATAATAATAGTGGTGCTGCTTTGCCATGATCTGTTCCGTTAGATCCATTCTCATAAATACGACGACCAAATTCGCTGATGCTCATGGACAATACTTTATCATCAAAACCACCTTGTGCTAAATCATCATAAAATAATTTTATAGAATTTGATAAATCTTGAAGTAATGTGCTGTGGTCTACAAGTTGATTAGCGTGCGTATCAAAACCGCCTAAAGTGACCATATACACTTTGGTGCCTAAATTTCCTTTAATAAGTCTAGCAACAATAGATAATTGTTGGCCAAGCTCAGAGTCCATGTATGTAACATTATTAGATCCGGCTGTATAGGCATCATGTATAGTACCTGCGTATTGATAAGTTGTATTCGTTGTGCCTCTCATAAACTCTAATTGTTCCCCATAGATACAATCGGGAAAACTTGTCATATCATGTACGGCTCCACTTTGTGCAATAGCTTCTAATTGATTGGGATTAGCAACTGAAAATGCATAATTATTAGAGCTACCATCAAATATAAGATTACCAATGCTTCCTATTTGTACAGCAGCAGGAACAGCTGGTGGATTTAATAAATACTCAGGATATATGTCTTCAAAATGACGGCCTAACCAACCCGATTTAACAGTACTTGTAGGATCAGTTGATGCCCAAATATCTGAACCAGCAAAATGCGATTGGTTGTGGTTTTCATAACCTACACCATGTACAACTTTCATAGCGCCATTATCCCAAAGATTAACGAGGTCAGACATGTAATTTGGTATCCCAAAATCTGGTGTTAATGCTGTAACATCATTTAGATTATGCTTAATGGTTGGTCTGTTAAATGCATAAGTATCATAATCATAAATTGGTACAATAGTATTAAGACCATCATTGCCACCTTTTAATCTAATAATCACAAGGATTCTATCTGATTCTGAATTGTTAATAGCGGAAGCTAACTTTGTTGAGGAAGACGCAGAAAGTGGCATTCCGCCCAACATCATTGTTCCTGCGCTAGATAAGCCTAAGGCTTGTAAAAAGGATCGTCGGTTCCATTTTTTATGCTCCATATCATGAGCACTTGGTCCTGATTTTGTTTTGTTTTTAGATTGATCATTACACATAATACAGGCTTATTTAAGTTGAAATTCAGGAAATTTTATAAGATGAATAAGTAAGAGAACGACCTGGTATGGAACAGAGTCCCATTGTAAATTCCAGATTTGGTTTTCGTAATAATTCTCGGGTAGGTCGTGTTTAAAAACATCAGTTGCAGCTTGGTAATCTTCAATAGAAAACAATTCTAGCGGCATAAACCTATCGATTATAGTTTTTGTGACTACATAAGGATCATTACTGTTATTAGAACTTTCTACCGCTAAGGTTCTTAATTCTTCATTATAACTATTCCAAGTATGCCAAATAAACCATTGTAATATTTCCCATCGACCACCTAAAGTACTAGAGTTAATCCAATCTCTATCGCCTTGCCAACCAGCCACATCAACTGGTTCAAACATATTCTGGCCCAAAACGCCGTTATAATAAATCATGCCTTGATAAAAATCTGGCGACAAACTAAAGTTAGTGACTTTAAGATATGAAATTGTCATATCATAAGGGCTTTTAATTTGGGTTCCAATGGTTTTCTGATCAAAAAAATGGTCGCTTTTAAAAAGAATTCTTAAAACATTTTCAATATTAAAATCTAAAACAAAGCTATTTGCCATTGCTGCAACGATATCTTCATTAACCGTAGGACTTACAAAATATTTATATAGTTTTTTGCATATATGTTGTGCTATTAATGGCGCTTTTTCCTGGAATAAAATATCAATAACATCATCATAACCCCAATTTCCAGTTTGACCAAAAATGGTCTTATCCGTTTCATTAAACGTACTATTGTCATAGTTAATTGGGTAAGTCCAGTTAACTCTATGGTTGTAACCAGTTAAAGCTTTGGACGTTTCAACAATATCATTCTGTGTATAACCATTATCTACACCAAGTGTAAAAAGTTCGTAAAGTTCTCTTGCATAGTTCTCATTAGGACTATAGCTTGTGTTTTCTACACCATTAAGAAAAACTAGCATAGCACCAGTTGTACCAATGGCTCTTACAAAATCTTGAAAGTTACCAAGCGCATGAATTTCTAGTGTATTATAATACTCGTAGAGATGATTACTCACATAATAGTCTTCTAAACGTGTCACAAAATGGTTACTCCAAAACATTATGAGTCTACTTTTTAAACCTACTGTTTGCATTTGGTCTACAAGAGCAATCATAAGTTCTACTTGATTGGCTTGTGTTTGTTCATCAAAATCAAAACCTAAATTATTATAATCATCATTTGTAAATTCTGCCCAAGTTGGTGTTGGCCAATGTGGAGCATTTAAAGACGCGTCAATAAGTTGATCTATAAAAACATCTGGCGCTAAGGATAGAGCATTCGAAATTGTTGATTTATTGGCGTCGTAGCCAATTCGGCGAAAAGCATGTCTTACTCTTTCTTCGTTCCATGGGTTTTCTGTGGAGGGTACATACGGTTGTAATGTTGAAGTAATACACGATGTATAAACAGCCATATCATTGTGGTTTTTAGTTGTTACCTTTGTCGATAGTAACTTAAAAGGTATGAAAATATTGAGGGAATTATAAAATATTTACGTTAAATACTTGAATTTTAGACGTTTTTAGTTAAAATAGTATTAATAATTTATATCCCTTAGCCTTCAGAATTAACTTTTTATCTTTACAAAAACTCAATTTATGATTTTAAAAAAGCACTTTGTATTTTTTACTTTAATTCTTCTTTTAGTTGTAAATACTACTATTAGCGCTCAATCTGAATCTGAAAATTCTACAGATATGACTTCAAAATTAATTCAACCACCATATTTAAAAGCTGGCGATACAGTAGCAATAGTTGCACCGTCTGGAATATTAAAAAATAACGAAGATGAGGTGCAAAAGGCAACTAGTATTTTACAAAGTTGGGGTTTACATGTAGTGATTGGTAAACATTTGTATAATAAAGCAGATCATTTTGCTGGTACAGATGATGAGCGTTGTGAAGATCTTCAAAATGCTATGGATGACCCTAAAATAAGTGCTATTTGGTGCGCAAAAGGAGGCTACGGAACTGTAAGAGTTTTAGATAAATTAAATTATTCAAAGTTTAAGGAAAGCCCAAAATGGGTTATAGGTTATTCTGATATTACAGCCCTACATAATCAGGTGCATAATGAAGGTTTTCAGTCCTTACATGCTTTAATGTGTATTAGTTTAACTAAAGATTTAAACGAAGTAGAAAATGCTCTTGAGACGTTTAAATCAGCAATTTTTGGAAATCCTGTAAACTATACATTAGAAGGCTCTAACTATAATAAAATAGGAGAAACATCAGGAGAATTGGTTGGTGGTAATCTTACCGTTTTGCATACCATGTTAGGATCAGAGACCAGTTTAGATACTTCTGGTAAAGTACTTTTTATTGAAGAAATAGGAGAGTATAAATATCATATAGACAGAATGTTGCAAAGTATGAAGCGTGCTGGTTATTTTGATAACTTAAATGGATTAGTTGTTGGTAATATGTCTAAGATGCGAAAGAATACCACACTTTGGGGAACATCTATAGAGCAATTAATCATAGATGCGTTAAAAGAATATGATTTCCCCATAGCTTTTAATATGCCTGCAGGCCATGAAAAAGACAATAGAGCATTAGTTTTAGGAAGAACTATTGATTTAAAGGTTAATAAAACGGAATCTTATATTAACTTTAATAAATAAGAAATAAAATAGATTATAAAGATTTCCACTTTTGTGGGTAGTAAACATGGCAGATCATAATGAACTTGGCAAACTTGGAGAACAATTAGCTGTAGATTTGCTAGTTGCAAAAGGTTACGAGATAATTACACGTAATTATGTGTTTCAAAAAGCAGAAATAGACATTATTGCCAAGCACAAAGATTTTATGATTTGTGTTGAAGTAAAAACTCGAAACTCTGATTTTTTTGGAGATCCTCAAGAGTTTGTGACACCTAAAAAGATTAAATTAATGGTTAAGGCTATGGATGAATTTATAACAAGTAATAATATAGATTTAGAAACTAGATTTGATATTATTGCCGTTCTAAAAAACAAAACTACCGAACATCTCACACATTATGAAGATGCCTTTTATCACTTTTAACTCCTACAGCCGCAGAAACCTGATAACCATTAGCGATAAAAATTCATTTCATCAATAAACTGCCATACATTTTCTGGTAACATAGGCCTCACATTTTTTCCTTCATTGATTTCTTTTCTTATAAAGGTTGAAGATATTTCCATTATTGGCGCATTTACTTTTATAATCTTAGGATGGTCATTAAATTGGGTTTCAATTTTTCCTTCAGAAATTCTAGGATAGACGTAAATACTGTGATTTTCTAATATGAGCTCATAGTTTTTCCATTTATGAAAACTCTTTAAATTGTCTTCGCCCATAATTAATGAAAAATCATGGTCTGGATGTTTTTCAAATAAATAGGTCAACGTATCAATAGTGTAGTTAGGTTGTTTTAACCCAAATTCTATATCGCTAGGTTTTAATTTGTCGTACTCCTTAGTAGCTTGATATACCATTTCTAAACGATGATAATTATCTAGCAAACTACTTTTCTTCTTAAAAGGACTTAATGGTGTGACTACAAACCAAATTTGGTCTAAATCGCTATGCTCTGCTAAATGATTAGCAATGGTTAAATGCCCAACGTGAATAGGGTTAAATGTACCAAAATATAGACCTACTTTCATTTCGTGTAAATTTATTTCAGAATCTATTTTTTTACAAAATCTGATACTAACTGATAAGCTTGTTCTAAAGCTTTATCTAAGACAGAGTTAATTACAATTTCATCAAAAAGTGGCGCAGTAGCTAATTCAGCAGGTGCCTTAGATACACGCATGCTAATTTTTTCTTCACTTTCTTCTCCACGATCTTTTAAACGTCTTACGAGTTCGTTTAAATCTGGTGGTTTTACAAAAATTGCGATTGTTTGGTCTGGGAATTTTCGTTTTATACGTAAACCACCTGATACATCAATATCAAAGATAACGTGTTTACCTTTTGCCCAAATTCGTTCAATTTCAGTTTTTAAAGTGCCATAAAAATTATCTCTATAAACTTCTTCCCACTCTAAAAACTCATCATTTTTAATTCGGTTTTTAAATTCTTTTAGAGATAAGTAATAATAATCTTTTCCATTTATTTCATTGCCACGCTTATCACGAGAGGTTGCTGAAATAGAAAATTCTAGATTTAACTCTTGTTGTTTTAGCAAATGACGAACTATAGTTGTTTTTCCAGATCCAGAAGGTGCTGAAAACACTATAAGTTTACCTTGTACTTCGTTTTTAATTTCTGACACTTTTCTTGTTTTTACGATATAATTAAACTGTCAATTGAGTTAAAGGACATTAAGCATTTGTTCCTTTATTTTTTCGAGCTCATCTTTCATCTGTACTACTAACTTTTGCATAGGTGCATAATTAGATTTTGAACCAATGGTATTGATTTCTCTACCAATTTCTTGAGAGATAAAACCTAATTTTTTTCCGTTAGAATCGTCAGAATTTAAAGTTTGGGTAAAATAATCTAAGTGATTATCTAGTCTTACTTTCTCTTCAGTGATATCAAATTTTTCTATGTAGTAAACTAGTTCTTGTTCAAAACGGTTTTCATCAACTTTTTCTTTAATATCTGAAATCCCTTTTTCTAAACGTGCTCTTACGCCATCAATACGATCTGGATCCATGGCAATAACCTCGTTGAGTAAACGTCTCAAGGTCGTAATTCTATCTATAAAATCTTGCTTAAGCATTTGGCCTTCGTCTTTACGGTAGCCTACAATTTTGGAAATAGCTTCGTTAATTTCTTTGCTGATAAGCGACCATTCTTCTTCGTCAATTTCTTCGCGTTCAGTAGTTACAGCATCTGGCAATCTAATCGCCATTTTAAGTAACTCAGTAGTGTCGCCATCTACAACCTCTTTAAGTTGCTTAATATACTCGTTAACAACCGTTTTGTTAATTTTAGAACTGGTATCTTCTCCTGTAATTTCTACAAATAATGAAAAGTCTACCTTTCCTCTTCCCAGATTTTTTGCAATAAGTTTTCTTATCTCTAATTCTTTTGCTCTATACATAGAAGGCATGCGAGCGTTGAGGTCTAAACTTTTACTGTTTAGTGATTTTAATTCTATTGAGATTTTTTTTGTTGGGAGCTGTAAAACAGATTTCCCATAACCTGTCATTGATTGTATCATTAAGACTTTGCTGTTAAAGTTGGGCAAAGGTACAAAATTGAACTGTTTTAGTGTGTATTAAAATTTTTACAAACACTTATGCGTGCATAGGATACTTTCTTAACTTTGTTTTTTTAAATTTAAGATATGAAGATGTACAAAAAACAGTTTGAAATAAGATGGAGTGATGTTGATGCTAATGGCCATTTAGCCAACTCTGCATATACCAATTTTATGAGTCATGCAAGGATGTCTTTCTTTTCTGAGCAAGGGTTTTCAATGCCAGAAATAATGAAGTATAATGTTGGTCCTGTGGTGTTTTATGAACATATGTTCTATTTTAAAGAATCATTTATTGGTACACCAATTACGGTAACTATAGAGGTTTCTGGTTTAAGTGAAGATGGTATGTTATTTATGTTTGAACATAACTTTTACAATCATAAAGGCGAAAATTTAGCCTATTGCGAAATGCAAGGAGGTTGGATAGATTTAAAAGCCAGAAAATTAACAGGCCTACCAAAACCGTTATTAGATTTGGCACAAACATTCCCAAAATCTGAAAGTTTTAAAGTATTAACAAAAGCAGATACGCGTAAACATGGTGTAAAGCCAAAACCAATGGAACTATAGGTTTATAGTTTTATTAATAGATAGTATTAAATTCCTACCAAGGCAGGAATTTTTTATTTAAAAACAGAATGTTGCTTAAAAGATTTGATATGCACATTTTGTATAAATGGTTTTAAAACCTGGTTTGGTAAATAGCATTTGTGCTTGCAATAACACGTTAACGTTTTGGGTTGTGCGCCAAGTGTACTTTTTATTTCAGAAGCTGTACGTCCTAAATTAATTTGGTCTGATTTGGTTTTGATGCCAAGTCTCACATAATCATTTAAAATCCTAGGATAGATGGAAAATTCTTTATTGATATTGTAATCGATACCAATAAAATGCGCATCTAAATATCTACCATTTTGCATAGCAGATAAAAAACCAACTAAGGTATCATCTAAAAAGTAACCCTTAACAATGAATTGAGTTTTGAAGGCTTTTTTAAGATGAATATAAGTGTCTAAATTTAATATTTGAGCATTAAAATCTGAATTATCAATAGTATTATGATACAATGCTTGAAGCTGATGTTTGTAGGTTTCAATATCAGTTTCAGAAAATAATTTAGCCTTTAAAGCTTTACTTTTGGCATCTGCTCTGTTGGCTTTTACGCGGTATTTCGATTTTAAAGCGTTGGTATAATCTTCAAAAGAATGCCATTCTAGTTTTAAACTAATAATCATATTAGGTTCTACTTGCATGACAGCATAATCAAAGGACTTCAAATGATTGGCAATAGGAAGTGATTCGTTTTCAAAATCTTTTACAAAAATAGCACTCAGTTTTTTCGTGTTTTTCGATAATTTCTTAACGCCTTCTGCAATGGCTTTAAAGGTTTCAATTTTGTCTTCGTCTTCTTTTAAAAATGTCCCATATTCTCCACTTAAAAATACATTACCACAAAACAAAACACGTACATGGTTGTTGCAAAACATATTATTTACAATCCGTCTAATTTTATCAGACATTTTAATGTTTTTGGTAATAGTTTCTATACCAATAGTTACAATTTGAGTGTTAGCAAACGCTATAGCTTCTTCGTCTTTTAAAATAAAAATATAATTGAATTCTATATCTGTATTAGCGATTTCAAATGCCTTTAAAAACTTTGGGGAGTAGTAAATATTTGTACAACAGTTTACACTATCCCAATATGGTTGTGGAATAGCATCTATAGATGTAAAAATTTTAGATGATAAGGACAAATTAGTCGTCTTTTTTAGATTTTAAAGAGACTAAATATACACCTGAAAATATAAGAAGCATGGCAATGATTTTTAAAGTGTCTATGTTGTCGGCTCCCATAACAAGTGCAAATAAACCTGCAATTACAGGTTGTAAATAAATAAAAACACCAACGGTTGAAGCTTTAAGTTTATTTAGAGCTATTGGATTAAGGAGATAGGTTCCAAAGGTGGCACCAACAATGACAAAGGCTAAGGAAAAATAGATATAAGGTGAAAACGAGGACCAGGACACAGCTTGTAATTCTTTATATCCAAATGGTAAGACCATAAAAAAACCAAAGAGGAATAACCATTTTATAAATGTAAATGGATGGTATTTTTTAGTTAATTGTTTAATTAGAATGACGTAAATGCTATAAAAAATAGCGTTTAAAAAAATAAAAGTATTTCCTAATACAATATTGTCAGCAGCTCTATTGGAGTCTCCAAAAAGTGTTAGAGCTAAGGCGCCAGATAAGGCAATTGTTATTCCTATTATTTTTAATACCGTTACTTTTTCTTTTAAAACAAAGGCAGATAAAATTAAAATAATAACAGGTGTTATAGTCGTTATTGCGGCTGCATGTATTGGTGTGGTGAGTTCTACACCTTTTAAAAAGAAAAGCATGTTTACGCATACACCAAACAAAGCGGCAATAAAAAATTTAAAAAAGTCCTTACGTTCTATTTTTTCCTTAGGTAGCCATATACTTATGAGCCAAAAAAGAATAGATGCACCACCAACTCTTAAAATGGTTAAAGCAAATGGCGGAACAAAATTGCCGTTCATTACAATTTTTGCAAACGTATAATTTAGTCCATATAAAACTTGGACCATAATGAGGGCAAAAATAGCAAAGCCTCTACTGTGCATGTATAGCTGTTTTTGCGGCTTCCACTGTTTTTTTAGAATTACCTATAAATATTTGGTTATTAAAAAGTATAACAGGTCGTTTTAAAAACGTGTAATGTTCTAAAATGTAGTTTTTAAAATCGTTTTCTGAAAGGGATTTTTCTTTTAAACCCAATTCTTTATAAAGTCTTGCGCGTTTACTAAATAGGTTTTCATAGCTATCTGTACGCGCTCGCATGTCTTCAATTTGTTGTTCAGTAATAGGTTCGGTTTTGATATCTTGTAACTGAAACACTTCTGGTAAATCTAGCTCATTAATTATTCTAGTACAGGTGTTGCAAGTGCTTAAATAATATATTTTTTTCATATCAGAAATCTATATAATTTTGAAAACACAAAGTAACCGTATTTAAAAGGAATTTTAAGTACATTTAAGAAAAATAATATTTTATGGATTACTATTCAATTGCCACTATATTAATTGTGTTATCGGCAATCTTTGGCTATATAAATGTGAAGTTTTTAAAACTACCAATTACTATAGGATTGATGGTTATTACCATAGTTTTTACAGTCGTTTTAGTAGGTATTGCACAGTTTGATGATACATTACTGGTTAAAGAACGAGAATTTATAGCATTAATAGATTTTGAAACAGTGCTACTAGATATTATGCTGAGTTTTCTACTCTTTGCTGGTGCTTTGCATACTAATTTTAATCAATTAAAAGTGCAACGTTGGCCTATAATGGCATTTGCCACTTTAGGGGTTTTAGTTTCTACTTTTTTAGTAGGTATTACGATGTTTTACGTTCTAAAAGTGATGAGTTTAGAAGTCAATTTTATCTATTGTTTATTGTTTGGTGCTTTAATTTCGCCAACAGACCCAATTGCGGTTTTAGGTATATTGAAAAAAGCTGGAGCGCCTAAAAAATTAGAAACCAAAATTGTAGGCGAATCATTATTTAATGATGGTGTTGGTGTGGTTGTCTTTTTAACCATTTTTGCTATTGCAGCTAAACCGGATACAGCTATTGAATTTTCGGATATTGCTACACTTTTTGGACAAGAAGTTATTGGTGGTATTGCATTAGGTCTTTTATTAGGTTGGGTTACGTATCGCTTAATGAAATCTATTGATAATTACGAAATTGAAGTTATTTTAACCTTAGCTACAGTTATGGGAGGAACCATGTTAGCACATCAGTTTCATCTGTCTGCACCTTTAGCTATGGTAACAGCGGGTCTTATTGTAGGTAACGATACGGTAAGAAATACGGCAATGTCTGAAACTACTGAAGTATACGTGGATAAATTTTGGGAACTTGTTGATGTGTTATTAAACACTATTTTATTTGTAATGATTGGTATGGAAATGCTGGTCTTAACCGTAGAAGGTAAATTTATTTATGCAGGCTTATTGGCGATTCCGATTATCTTAATGTGTCGTTATATTTCACTATTTATACCAATTAAATTCTTTGAAAAACGATTGGATTTTGTGCCTAAAACCAATTTAATTATGACTTGGGGCGGATTACGAGGTGGAATCTCAATTGCACTAGCGTTAAGCTTAACCGCAGAGATGCACAGAGAATTATTTTTAGTAATTACCTATGTGGTTGTGGTTGTTTCTATTGTAGGACAAGGTTTAACCGTTGGCCCAATTATAAAACGATTAACAAGAGTTAAATAATTATTTCATTTCTAGATACGGTTCCACGGCATCAAACGGAATTACAAATTCAAAATAACCTTGATCGTAAGACACAACTTCGTAAGGATTATAAAGTAAAACGAGTCCATCGTCGCTATAACCTATGTTTTCTGGTAATTGAAATGATTTACCAAAGAAAAAATCTTCCATGTTTAGAGCGGCCTCTTTTAATTCTGAAGCTTTTTTAAAATGGGTTTGTGCAAGGGTTTTAAAATCGTCTTTATTTTCAATAAGATCCTCAAATTTTAAAACGTTTCCTGTTTTTGCATCAAGATTTAAAAACTTAATTTGATCATTACCATGCGCACCACCTTTAAACTCGTAAGTACTAACAACAATAGTTAAAACATTCTCAGATTGATAAACGAGTTCAGTTTCAATATCTAACTCCCAAACCGGTTCTGAGGCTTCGTCAAAGTTTTTATTAAAATCAAGAAACTCTTTATTAAAATCCTTTAAAAGTGTCTTTAAGTCGCTATGCTTTTCAGTAGTACTTAAGGTTTCCACTATGGCATTTTCAATATTTGAGTTGATTGTTTTACTGAGTTGGTCCTTTCCTTCTGCCATACTATAGGTAGCAGTTATATTGGCATCAAAGGATTCTTCAACAGAAATAGTTTTAAAAGTAGCTGGTTTTATTTCTTCCGAACAAGACGTTAAAACAATAGTAAAAATGAATAAAGAAAGAATACGTTTCATAATAAATGATGCTTATGATTTAGAAACAATAAAGGTATTATTTAGATTTAAGATAGAACGAATATTCCATTAAATTTGTTGTGATTATAATTCGAAATTTCAAATACCATAATAATTATGAAATTCAATACAAAAACCATTCATGGAGGCCAAAAACCAGATGCTGCTTATGGCGCAATAATGCCACCAATTTATCAGACATCAACGTTTGCTCAGTCTACGCCAGGTGGACATAAGGGTTATGAGTATGCACGTTCTGCTAACCCAACACGTCATGCCTTAGAAGAAGCATTTGCTAGTATTGAAAACGGAAAATTTGGTTTGGCTTTTGGCTCTGGTTTGGCAGCTATTGATGCGGTTTTAAAATTGTTGAAGCCAGGAGATGAGGTGGTTTCTACTAACGATTTGTATGGTGGTACGTATCGCTTATTTACCAAAATTTATGAGGATTTCGGTATAAGATTTAATTTCATTGGTATGCAAAATGCCAAACACATTGAAGATTACATTACTGATAAAACCAAACTGATTTGGGTAGAAACGCCAACCAACCCAATGATGAATATTATAGATATAGTAACAACCGCTAATATTGCTAAAAAGCATAAGGTGCTTTTCGCTGTCGATAATACATTTGCTACACCTTATTTGCAACAGCCTTTAGAGTTGGGTGCAGACATTGTTATGCATTCTGCAACCAAATATCTTGGAGGACATAGTGATTTGGTAATGGGAGCTTTAATTGTAAAGGATAAAGAATTGGCAGACCGTTTGTATTTTATTCAGAATGCAAGTGGTGCCATTTGTGGTCCTCAAGATGCTTTTTTAGGGTTGCGAGGTATAAAAACATTACATGTAAGAATGCAAAGACATTGCGAAAATGGTAGAGCAGTGGCAGAATATTTAGAAAATCATCCTAAAATTGAAAATGTATATTGGCCAGGATTTAAACATCATCCTAATCATAATATTGCTAAGGTACAAATGACTGATTTTGGAGGTATGGTATCGTTTACAACAAAAGGGAATAATTATGAGGCATCTATAAAAATTGTAGAAAACTTAAAAATATTTACGCTTGCCGAATCTCTTGGAGGTGTTGAGTCTTTAGCTGGTCATCCTGCAAGTATGACGCATGCGAGTATACCCAAAGAAGAACGCGAAAAAATAGGAGTTGTAGATTCTTTAATACGCTTGAGTGTTGGTATTGAAGATGAAGCTGATTTAATTGCCGATTTAAAACAAGCTATTGGTTAATGAGGTTTAAGACTTTAAACAAAAAAAGACCAAGTCAGAAGATTTGGTCTTTTTTGTATAATATAATTTGATTTTTAATCTAAGTAATAAATATAACCAAAGTTAAGCCAAACCATCCAATCGTTAGCTTTGTTAGACTCTAATTGGTGGTTTAAACCATCTGTCCAATCACTAAAAAAGTATTGAAATCTAAGATCAATCATAAAATCAGATAGTACAGAAAGTTTATATCGTGTACCAACACTACTAACTATAGACCAAGTAGAACCGCTCATGTCATCAACAGAACCAGCTTCCCAAGGGGAATAAAAGTTATTAGGATCATTAGGGTTTCCTACATCATTAGGATTTAATGGATCAGAACTAACATAATCAGTATAAGTTTCGGGACGATAAGATACATAATGTGCACCTAAGCTAGCAAAAGGAGCAAACTTATAGATACCTGCCGAGAACGCTCTAATACTTCTTGGAAAAAATTCTAATTGCATACCAATATCCCAGTTTTGTGCCTGTCCACTATGACCTCTTAAACGATCTGCATTTTCGGAGTCTTTATCAGGATCTACCCATTCACCAAAATGTGTAAGATTTGTTTTGTTCCAAGATAATTCGCTACGTAATTTAAAATGGTCATTAAAGTATTTATCAGTTGTGTAACAGTTACAATCTGCTCTGTAAGCAAAATTAATGTAATGTATTAGACCCAATCCAATACCAGAATTACCAACGTTCGTTTCAAAATCAGAGCGTACTCCAAAATCAGATTGGTAAATCACTGGTCCTGCAATAATGCCAATCTCATGAGAGAAGCCTAATTGTGAGTAACTTAATTGCATTGTTAAAAGGAATGCAAAAGGGATGATTAATTTTTTCATGTTTAGTATTATGTAAATCAAAAAATTGAAATGCTTACGTCGCAAATATATAAAATATCGACGAACTACCAAATAAAACGGATAAAATGCATAAAATATTATTTTAAGTTGAAAATATTATAAATGAATTTTGAAAAACAAATTGAGAATAATAAAAAAATACACACTTATTTTTATAGATAATGTATATTTGCATGCAAAATATAGAAATAGAATAATTAATCTTTAATATATTGATTATTATATAATTCCATTATTTTGTAATTGTTAGTATAAGTCAACAATTTAAACATTAAATGTAACAAATCATAAGTATGAAACAAAAGATTGAAGCTTTTTTAGATTTAGTAGAAAAACGTAATGGTCACGAGCCAGAGTTTTTACAAGCCGTAAGAGAAGTTGCAGAAACTGTAATTCCTTACATTGTTGAGAATGATATATATAGTGGAAAAAATATTCTTTTGAGAATGGTTGAACCAGAACGCCTTATTTCATTTAGAGTGAGTTGGGTAGATGATTCTGGAGAAATACAAGTAAATAGAGGCTATAGAATTCAAATGAATTCTGCTATTGGTCCTTACAAAGGTGGTTTGCGTTTTCATCCTACCGTGAATGCTAGTATTTTAAAGTTTTTGGCATTTGAGCAGGTTTTTAAAAATTCATTAACAACCTTACCAATGGGTGGAGGAAAAGGTGGATCTGATTTTGATCCAAAAGGAAAATCAGATAATGAAATTATGCGTTTTTGCCATGCATTTATGTCTGAGTTGTTTAGACATATTGGTCATAATACTGATGTACCAGCTGGTGATATTGGTGTAGGAGCAAGAGAGATTGGTTTTATGTTTGGAATGTACAAGAAATTAAAAAATTCTTTTACAGGTGTATTAACTGGTAAAGGTGCGTCTTGGGGAGGATCTTTAATTAGACCAGAAGCAACAGGATACGGAAACGTATATTTTGCTCAAAATATGCTACAAAGAAATGGCGATTCATTTGAAGGAAAAACAGTAGTGATCTCTGGTTCTGGTAACGTGGCACAATTCGCGGCAGAAAAAGCAATAGAATTAGGCGCTAAAGTATTAACCTTATCAGATTCTGGAGGATTTATTCATGATAAAGATGGAATAGATACTGAAAAGCTTGAACACGTAATGTATTTGAAAAATGAAAAACGTGGTAGAATCAGTGAGTACTTAGATAAATATCCTAATGCAGAATATACCGCAGGAGAGCGACCATGGTCTGTAAAATGTGATATTGCTTTACCATGTGCAACTCAAAATGAGTTAAATGGAGAAGAAGCAAAGCTATTAATAGAGAATGGTTGTCAATGTGTATCAGAAGGCGCAAATATGCCATCTACTCCAGATGCAGTACACGAATTTCAAAAAGCAAAAATATTGTTTGCGCCAGGAAAAGCTTCTAATGCAGGTGGTGTAGCAACATCAGGTTTAGAAATGAGCCAAAATTCGTTACGTCTTAGTTGGTCTAGAGAAGAAGTAGATTCTAGATTAAAAGACATAATGGAAGATATTCATGATTCTTGTGTAGAATATGGGAAAAACGAAGATGGTTCTATTGATTATATCAAAGGTGCAAATATTGCAGGCTTTGTTAAAGTAGCAGATGCCATGTTAGCACAAGGTGTTGTTTAAATAAAATAAACTGTAAATAATTAAGCTTCTGTGATTTTCATGGAAGCTTTTTTTATGACATAATATATGATATACATCTTATTTCCGTTACTATTAAATATCTTTGACCAAATTTAATTATCGAATGCGTCATACCATTTTAAAAACTTTTGTACTTCTATTTGGGTTTTCAATGTCTTGTTATAGTCAAGATTTTGCGGCATTATGGGAAGGTCATTTCTCTTACAACAGTATAATTGATGTTGTAAAAGGCGAAGACAGAATTTTTGCGGCAGGAGAAAATGCGGTATTTGAATATAATACCTTAACCAACGAAATTAAGACCATTACTACTATAGATGGTCTTTCAGGAGAAACTATAACAACCATATATTATAGTGAAGCTTATCAAACCTTACTTATAGGTTATGATTCTGGTTTAATAGAATTGTATTCAGAAGACGAGGATCCGGTTTTAACTATTGTAGATATTTTAGATAAGCAAAATATTACACCTGCCAATAAACGAATTAATCATTTTTATGAACTTGATGGGTTAGTCTATATTTCTACGGATTATGGTGTTTCAATTTACGATTTAGATGGCTTAGAATTTGGTGATACCTATTTTTTAGGTAATGGAGGCGCTCAGGTTTCTGTTAAACAAGTATCTATTAGCAACAACGAAATATTTGTCGCCTGTTTAGATGAAAACGGTATTAAAAAAGCAGATCTCAGTAATCCTAACTTAATAGATTACCAACAATGGCAAACAGTGATTTCAGGTAATTATTATTCTATGAGTACATTAAATAATAAAATCTATTCGGTAAGATCTAACCGCGTATTGTATGAAATTGATGGTGCTTCTATAAATACATTATTTACGTTGCCATTGTTACCATTAGATACAGAGGTTACAGCTTCAAATTTAATTTTTTCAATGACCAATAGTAGCGTAATTTATAATACGAACTTACAAGAAGTAAATACGTTTCAGCCCAATTCAGAATTTAGTACAAGTTTTACATCTACAACGATTGTTGATGAGGATGTATTTATAGGTACAACAGATTTTGGCGTACTTAAAGCAAGTATAAACAATCCAAGTTTATATACAGAAGTCAAACCTAATGGCCCATTATACAACAATGTTTTTAGATTGAATTCTGAATCAGCAGCAGTTTGGGCAACCTATGGCGATTACTCGTCTAGTCTTAATTCTTTTCCTCTAAGAAGTAGAGGTTTAAGTTATTTTAGAAATGAAGCTTGGGAAAGCATTCCATACGATAGCCTCTTAGGTGCAAAAAACCTATCTGAAATTACAGTAAACCCATTCAATTTAAGTCAAGTATTTGTTAGTGCTATGCACACAGGTTTATTAGAGTTTAACAACTATGAGCTTACGGATTTATATGATGAAAATAATAGTGGATTAGAATCGCTCTTTGCTCCAACTAATCCAACGGCAATTAGTGTGAGAATAACAGACACTAAATTTGATAGTAATGGTTTGCTTTGGTCTGTGTCTAGTAGAATAGATAGTCCATTAAAATCATACAATCCTGCAACTGGTAATTGGCAGAGCTACAGTTTTACAAGCTTAATTGAAGATGGTTTTGACGATGAGGATGGTTTTTTTGAAATTGAAATAGACAATAATGGCACCAAATGGATTGGTTCTTATGACAATGGTTTATTAGCTTACAATGAGAGTATTACTAATAATCCGTTACGTAATATTAATTCGGCAGAACAAAATGTACAACCTTTTACAAGATTTATAAGTCTAGCCATAGACAACAATAATCAACTTTGGGTTGGCACAACAAAGGGTTTAAGAGTACTTTATAATACATCTGGTTTTTATGACGATCCTAACCCAACACTTAGTCAAGTAATTATATTAGAAGATGGCATTGCTAAAGAATTACTAGAAGGGCAAATAATTACAGATATTGAAGTAGATGGGTCTAATAACAAATGGATTAGTACAGCAGATTCTGGTGTTTTTTATTTTACTTCAGATGGTCAGAGCACCATTTATCATTTTACAACAGATAATTCGCCTTTGCCTTCAAACACTATTAATGATGTGGCATTAGACTCTAATAATGGTATTGTTTATATAGCCACAAACAAGGGTTTATTAGGTTTTAAATCTGGAGGAACCAAAGTGCAAGAAACTTTAGAAGATGCATATGTTTATCCTAATCCTGTAAGACCAGAATACAATATTCTTGGCTTAAATGACCTTACCGATATTAACAAAGGCATAAAAGTTAATGGACTTACAGATAATGTAAATATTAAAATCACTGATATTGAAGGTAACCTTGTAGCAGAAGCACAATCTAATATTAACTTAAGGTCGTCTAACAACAGTTATAATTTTGCCATTGATGGCGGAACTGCGATTTGGAATGGTAAAAACATGGGCAATTCAGTAGTAAGAACAGGTGTTTATTTAATATTAATTTCAGATTTAGATTCGTTTGAAACCAAAGTTCTTAAAGTCCTAATAGTTAGATAAGCCATGCTTTCAAAAAATAATAGTATTGTACTTTCCAAATTAAAATATAGAGAGTACGACCTTATTGTTAAATGTTATACGCAACAAAGAGGTGTCGTTAGCTATTTGCTAAAAGGCGTTTTAAAATCTAAAAAAGGATTATCTAAAACGGTTTATTATCAAGCATTGTCACAGCTTCAAATAGAAGAATCTTATAAGCCCAACCAAACCCTTCATTTTATAAGAGAAGTAAAGTTTAATTATATATACAAAACACTTCATACTAATATTTATAAAAGCTCTATCGTTTTATTTCTAGCCGAAATTCTTTCAAATGTTTTAAAAGAAGAAGAGAAAAATGACGATTTATATCAATTTATAGTAGCTGCGCTTCAATATTTAGATAACGAAGATGAGTTTTCTAATTTTCATCTTTTATTCCTTTTAAAACTAACACGTTATCTTGGTTTTCAACCCGAAAATTTAAAAAATAATTACCCTTTTTTTAATTTAGAATCCGGAATATTTGAAGCTCAAAACAACGGAATTTACTCAGTTTCTGGCGCAAATTTAACATTGCTAAAACAGCTATTGGGCACAAATTTTGATGGTTTAAATACTATAAAAATCAATGCTACGCAAAGACAAGAGTTTTTGAATATGCTATTGTATTATTTTGAATTACATTTGGGCAGCTTTAGAAAACCAAAATCATTACAAGTCCTAAACGACGTATTTCATTAAGTTTTTGTCAATAACGATTAATTAAAAGTGAAAAATAATTATCTATTTAGTATTATTATATTTTTAGTGCTGCAATTCAGTTATGGACAAACCGTAACGGTTCTAGAAGCAGATACTAAAACACCAATTTTGGGTGTATCGTTATATAATAATAGTAAAACAAAAACCTTAGTTACAGATATTAACGGACAAGCGCCATTAGACCGTTTTAAGAATAATGAAACTATTATTTTTAAAGACTTTTTATATCAAAAATTAGCATTAACCAAGTTACAAATAGCGCAATTTAATGATACTATTTATTTAATTCCAAAGGTAGAAGGGTTAAAGCAAATAGTTATTTCGGCATCTAAGTTTGAACAAAATAAACGCGAAATTCCCCAAACCATAGTTAGTTTAAGTGCTAATGATATTGTTTTTTCCAATCCGCAAACCAGTGCAGATCTATTAGAGAATACAGGTAATATTTACGTGCAAAAAAGCCAACTAGGTGGCGGAAGTCCTATGATTAGAGGGTTCTCTACCAACAGGTTATTAATTACTGTAGATGGTGTGCGTATGAATAATGCCATTTTTAGAGGAGGTAATCTTCAAAATGTTATATCCATAGATCCTCTTGCTATTCATAATACAGAAGTAACTTTAGGTGCAGGCTCAGTAGTTTATGGTAGTGATGCTATTGGTGGTGTTATGAGTTTTTATACCAAAAAGCCGCAATTATCTTACAAAGACAAGATGTATTTTAGTGCTAATGCAATGACGCGCTTTGCTAGTGCTAGTCATGAAAAAACAGGCCATGTAGATTTTAATTTGGGGTATAATAAATGGGCTTTTTTAACGAGTATCAGTTATACAGATTTTGAGGATTTACGTATGGGAAGTCATGGACCAGACGATTACCTGCGATTAGAATACGTAGAACAACAAAACGGCGAAGATGTGGTTGTAGAAAATCCGAATCCTAAAGTTCAGAATCCTACAGGTTATAATCAAATTAATCTCATGCAAAAGGTACGTTATGAGCCTTCAGACAATCTCGATTTTGATTTAGGCTTATACTACTCGTCTACTTCAGATTACTCAAGGTACGATAGGTTGTTGCGTTATAGAGACGACACCTTGCGTTCTGCAGAATGGAGTTATGGTCCGCAACAATGGTTTATGGGAAATTTTCAGTTAACCAAACTGAGTAGTAGCTCTAGTTTTTATAATAAAATACAAACTACTCTAGCGTATCAAAATTTTAAAGAGAGTAGAAGAGATCGCGATTTTCAATCGGTTCTACGGAATGTTAACGAAGAAAATGTAGATGCTATTTCGCTTAATGTAGATTTTGAAAAACGTTTTAATTCTAAGATTTCATTGTTTTATGGTGCTGAGTACCTCTATAATTTAGTAGGTTCAGTTGGCGAAGAACAAAATATAGAAACCCAAAACAGTGTTGCTGCAGTAACGCGTTATCCAGATGGTTCTACATGGCAATCTTTTGCTGCTTATACAAGTTTAAAGTATAAACCCAATAGTAAATTTATTTTTCAGTCTGGTTTACGATATAATCAAGTGATTTCTGAATCAGATTTTACAGCGAATAATGAATTTTTAAACTTACCATTTAACGAGGCTAAAGTGAATACTGGTGCCTTAACTGGTACTGCTGGTTTTACTTGGTCACCTAGTGATATGATTCAATGGAAATTAAATGCTTCTACGGCATTTAGAGCACCAAATATAGATGATATTGGTAAGGTGTTCGATTCAGAACCTGGTGCTGTGGTTGTACCTAATAAAGATTTAAAAGCCGAATATGCCTACAGTGGAGAACTAGGCCTAAAACTAAATTTTGACGATAAAGTCGTTATAGATTTAGCGACGTATTATACATTTTTAGACAATGCCTTAATCCGAAGAGATTATGAGCTAAATGGCGAAACAGAAATTATGTACAATGGCGAGTTGAGTACAGTACAAGCCATGCAAAACGCATCGAAAGCCTGGATTTATGGGTTTGAAGTGGCTATGGATGTTAATTTTTCTAAGCATTTACAGTTGCGTACGCAATACAACATTATAGGTGGCACTGAAGATAATGAAGGCGTGGAAGAACCTACAAGACACGTGGCGCCAAATTTTGGAAAAACACATTTAAAGTTTAAAAAGAATAAACTATTAATTGATGGATTTCTGGTGTACAATAGTAAGTTTACTAATAGTCAGTTAGCACCATCAGAAACAGAGAAGGATTATATATATGCTAAGGATAGTAATGGAAATCCGTATGTGCCATCTTGGTACACACTTAATTTAAGAACCCAATATAAGTATAACGACAATTGGACCTTAACGGCTAGTTTAGAAAACATCACAGACCAACGCTACAGACCTTATTCTTCTGGAATTACAGCAGCAGGTAGAAATTTTATTTTAGCTTTAAAATATACGTTGTTGTAAACACTGAAGAGAGCGTATTTACTCAACGAAAAGACTTGTTTACTCATTCATCATTTTATTACTTCAAAATAAGAAATAGATTTGATTGCAGATTAAAACCGAAAACAATATGAGAAGACTTTTGACCATAATTCTAATTTTGACCATTATTTCGTGTGAACAAAAAGAAACAACAAAAGCGGATTTATCATTTAAACTAATAAGTTGGGGAAGTTTTTATGGAGCAGAACCTGAACAAATCGAAAAATTTGAAAAAATATTTGACAGTATAAATAAAAATCCTAACTCTAGAAAACAAGACAAAGAATTAAATGACTTTTTCTTAAGGTTAAAAGATAATGGATTATTCACTTCACCTTACATAAACCTTCGAATTGGAACTGACTCGACTTTGGTTGTTTACCTTTCGGAATCTGAATACAAAAAAGTAAAAGATTTTAATCATAACGACTTACTCAAACGGAATAAAAAAGTGGAATTAGAATTAGATATTATAAAAAAAGACATTGACATATATTATGCTGAACGAATTATAAGCGTGAATGAAGTTGATGGACAGACATATTGGAAAAAATAACTGTTTACAACACCGTATATAAAAAATCGCTAGATTAGTGCTTAAATAAAAGGCGTTGCTTTTTTACCAACTTCCGATTTTCCTTCGGAAAATCATCGCTGATAAAAACGCAACTTTCCATATACCAAACCGTAAGCTAAATTTTAAAAGTTACAAAAAGCAAAAAACTTTCTTGATATAGTCATCAAGAAAGCTTTTTTTGTAATTGATTCATTGACTATGTACAATGAATTTCATTCTATTATTTCTTTATCGCCTTTTTACTTATTACTTGACCGTTGGATAAAGTGACTTTAGCAATATACGCAGCTTGGCTTAATTGGTTGAGGTTATAAACTTCAGTAGAACTATTCCCTTTTAAGTTGTAAATACGTCTTCCTAAAACATCTAATATTTCTACATTGGTAATGATTACCTGTTTAGAGTTTGTTCTAAATTCTACATTATCGTTAGCTAACTCTACAATTGAAATCGTATTAGCATCGATCACAGCATCATTAATAGAAAGGGCATTTGTTGTAAACACAATTTCAAAACGCTCGTTAAATTCACCAGTTTCAGATGTGAATGTGTAGTTAGACGCTTTTAAATTATGAGTTATGTTTAAGAGATTATCTTTAATATAGATGTTATTGTCTGTATAAAAAACGCCTTCAAATTGAGCAATCGAAATTGTATACAATGTTTCAACATCAATAATTGTTTTAAATCCTAGCGGAATAACCTCATTAAGGTCTAAACTATTTATGTCTTTACCTTGAATTACAAATTGTTCTTCTGAATTGTCTTCAATAATAGAATAGAATGTTGCAGCGAGGCGAGAAGATTTATTCTCTGTAACATCGTAGTAAGAGCCATCATAACTATCAGTTGCTCCATCTAAATGTGCTATGGCAATTTGTTTCGCAATACCATTGTCTGAAGTTAAGTTTAGCCATAATACTTTTCTATTGAAATTTTCACTTCTAAAAAACTGATCGTTATTTCCTGTTACTCTCATAGAGTTATTGAAAACTACATTTGAACTATTTAAGGTTTCAATAAAAAAGCCCTGACCTGAAGGAACAAAGTTATCAGGAATTAAAGATAAGTCACCACCAGCTGTATTCACTCCACTGCCAGAAATTATAGCATAATCTGAGGCAGAGAAGTTATATCCTTGACTACCTGATGCATTTGCATTTTCAGGAGTGGCATGACTCCATAAATATATCGTATTAACTATACCTGCATTCTGGGCAAAAAAGATTCCTGTATCGATAGCGGAAGGATAAGGATTTCCTATAAGATTCCAGTCTTTGTATGGACTGCCAGGCACATATACAACTGGAGGCGTAATTACTCCATTATTAAATGCTCCGCTAAAAGTGTATTGTTGAGCCGTTGGTAATGGTGGACCAAATGAATTTGCTGTGGCTGCATAGCCTCGTCCTAATACCATGGAACCAGTTGCATACTGCCAATCGTTACCATCGTCATCAATGTCATCTTGACCGTTAGTAAAAACACCTGTATTTCCTGTTTCTATTAATATATCAACAAAATTTGATGCGTCAAAAATAAAGCGTCGTCCTACAGGTACTCCTGAGAAAACATTTTCTACTGTTTCATTTGATACAGGAGAACTCCAATAGGTATATTCTAATGGAGTATTTATCATAGTACTAAATTTTTGTACAGTTATATTTCCATTCGCTGTTACTGTTGCTAAATCATTATTTTGTACAACTGAACCTTCGGTGAAAACTGTAATATCTCCATCTGCAGTGATATCATTTTCAATCTCAATATAGGTTGCGTTAGAAATTTGTAATTCATAGCCCGCGTTAACTATTAAACTACAGCCACTAAAACTAGTTTCTCCATTAGTGCCAACACTAGTGTCATAATCACCATCAATAATTATGGCTCTGTTTAAACTTGGAGGTGTAGACCAACTTGTCCCATCCCAAGTAGAAGATAATGCTTCTAATTTAACAGCATTGGAGGCTTCAAAACAAGTGGCTGTATCTTCTCTTAATTGGCAATAGTATTGGTAGCCATCAAAGTTAAATGTGTTTGGTATAGAAAGGGTAGCCGATTGTTGACCAGAATAATCTGTGTTACCTGCTAAAATTTCACTCCAGGTTGCTGAACCAGGCACATTGTAAAACCATTGGTAAGCAAGCTCTTGAGTGTCACCACCTGCATTATACCCTTCTGCTCCAGATATTGTAAAACTAGCAGAAAAAGCACAAGCAAATGCTGTAGCCATAGGATGGGTATTTACTGTTGGTGGTACACCTGTAGAATAACTAAAGAGGCCTATATCACTATAGTCATTTCCACTACATGAAGAGGCACCATCACCAACCCAATCAATGACTATCCAATTGCTTAATTCTGCCAAAGTAAATGTTGGGTCTGGTAATTGTGTGGCTGTATTAGAACGTCTAAAGTTAAATCCTCTATCTCCAGTAATAATGGTAGAATCCATCCAATCGTCATCTAAATACACTCCAAATTCATCTATTGTAGTTCCTGTGTTAACGAGTCTAATAACATCGTGCTGATCTGTCTTCTTGTTAATTCCTCCACTAGAGAATTGTGCATTTGCACTACTCGCCAATTCACCTGAACCACCTGTAATTGTAGTACAAGCGTTTGTAGTAGTAACTGGGCTTTGTCTACCAATTGCTATAACATAAGTGCTGCCACTAGGAACAATCACGTTTTCAAGATCAAAAATATTAAGAGCCGATGCTGTTGGGTCTCCATTGGCAATAACTTCAAGCGAGTAATTATCTATATTAATAGGTGAACCTGTACCGTTATACAATTCTACATAACTAAGACCGCCATAAGTTGCATCTGTAACCTCACTAATAAATAAATCTGTTGGTACTACGCCTGTATTACCTTCACAACTTGTAATTTGAGAATCAATAACTGTAAATGGTGTTGAAGCCGGACAACCTAAACTGTCAGAAATTTCTAAACTACCACTAGTTGCACCAACTGGTACAGTGACTTCCATTTTTGTTGCGGAAATATTATTAACCGTTGCTGCTAAACCATTAAATGAAGCTGTTGCTGTAGCTAAATTTGTTCCTGTTACCGTTACTATAGTTTCAACAGGACCAGATGCAGGACTAATTGTAAAACTACCTGCCGCACATATACCTTCACCTTGTACACCAAAAGTATATGGGTTTTCATCACTATCATTATTTACAATGGTAATTGTGCCATTTCTTGTTCCTGTATTTGTTGGAGAAAATTCTATATCAAAAGCAACTAAAGCACCAGGTGCTAACGTTAATGGTACAGGATTGGTTGAAATTGAAAACTCGGCTGCGTTTGATGAAGTAATACTAGACACATTTAAATCTGCTGAACCTTCATTTCTTATATAATATGTTTTTACAGGAGGTGTTGCTGTGCCAACTTCTGTAGAAGCAAAAATAGTATTGTTACCTGTGTTAGCTGCGTTTCCGTTAGCAATTGATGCATAAGTATTTCGTTCTACATCTATTTCATTTGCTGAGTATGCACAAAGATTAAAAGTGTCAAAATCATTATTGTTATATTCCCAAACACGCACGTAAATTGTGGAACCTGGTGTTAAACCAGAAGCTGAAATCATAGACATATTTCCATCGCCATCATCATCATCACATTCTATTAAGGTTAAACTTCCACAAGAACCAGAGTATAAAGCTAATCCTGAATCGGTAATACCACCATTATTAGAGGTTTCTACAGTTACTGCGCCACTTGTAGGCACTATCAAATTAAACCAAGCGTCGCCTCCACCATATGATCCACAACCAGGATCGGTTACACCACTATCAGTCGCACCGACATTTGTAAAGGATTGGGTTGTACACGATGAATTAACTGGAATATTTGTTGATGTTAAACAAGAATCATAATAATCATTATCGGTAATTGTAACTGTATGAGTTGTTATACCATTTATGGAGGCTGAATCACCTCCAGTAGGATTAATAAGATTTAATACAACCGTTTCATCTCCTTCTATAACCGTGTCATCATTAGAAATGTAGAAGGTAAAACACACATCAGCACTACTGTTAGCTGGGAATGTTATTGTCTGCGGAAACGAAATAGCTGCAGGTACACCAGCACCATCATCATAATCTGTACCATTTATTGCTGTAGAACTTCCATTTAATGTTATATCTACTGTGGTCGCTAATGTAGCAGAAGGATTAGAAATACTAGCGCAAACATCAAAAAATAAACCGTCTTCTGCAACAGTAGATGCTACTGTACTAAATTGTACAGTTGTTGTACTAGGAGCCGAATTATTAATTATTGTAAAATCATCGACATAAACTATTTCCGCTCCATCAAAACCTGTTTGGTCATAAAATCGTAATCCAACTTCTATACTTGTTGAGGTTGCAGTAAATGTATATGTAATTTCTTGCCAAGTTGATGTATTTCCATTTGCAGAATAACCTTCATAACCATCAACGTAAAGTCTAGCACGCATGTTTCCTTCTGTGTGTCTTACCCAACAGCTTACGGTATAATTATCTCCATTAATTAAAGGTATTGTTTGCCTAAGGTCTGTGCTTGCCTGTGTTCCAGTTGTGACATTGATACTTGCTGAAGAGCTGCCACCATGAACTATTGTTGTTTCTTCTGCAGTTGTGATTCCAGCATCAATAGTTGTCCAATTATCAGGTGTTGAACCAGTCCAAGATTCAAAATCACCATTGGATACTTGCCCATAACCTAAGCTAACAGCAAAACAAATAAGTATAAGTGGGAAAAAGTAGTTTTTAATCATAAGGGATAATTAAAATGAATTAATGACTCACAAATTTAGTTTAAAATGCTTGTAAGACAGTAACTTGTAAGTTACGTATTTATTAACAAATCATTTAGTTTAGATAGAATTTATCTATAAAAGACACGATATGTCGATGTAGTGTAAAACTCAGGTTTTAATCGTAAGAAATTTAAGATGTCTTCAAACAAAAATCTATCGTATTTTTGGCACAATGAATTCTACCAAAACTTATACTGTAACAGAAGCCAAACGAAAGTTAGAAAGTTATTGTGCCTACCAAGAACGTTGCCACAAAGAAGTGCGACAAAAGCTTAGAGATATGCGTATGATACCAGAGGCTATTGATGTTATCTTGGTGCATTTAATTGAACATAATTTTTTAAACGAAGAACGCTTTGCTCAGGCCTTTGTCCGTGGGAAATTTAGAATTAAAAAATGGGGAAAAAACCGATTGGTTAGAGAATTAAAACAGCGAGAAATTTCTAAATATAGCATTGATAATGCCCTTAAAGAAATTGACTTAGATGATTATTACCAAACCTTAGATGAATTAACTCAAAAACGTATAGCACAAGTTAAAGAAAATAATGTGTTTAAAAAGAAGAAAAAAGTAGCAGATTACTTGTTGTATCGTGGTTGGGAATCTCATTTAATCTACGAGAAACTCAATGAGCATTTAAAATAAAAAAAGCCTTTTCAAGTTAATGAAAAGGCTTTTTAAATTATAAAAACTTATAATAGGTTACATATTAAAAACAGCACCAATATTTAATGTAAATTGGTTATGTATATCAATAGAATCTGTATCGTATTTAGCTAATGGAAAGTTAGCTTCGCCATAGACACCAAAACCTTCAGAAAAGAAATAACGTGCACCAACATGGCCACCAAAGTTTTTAAGGCTAAGATTTAAACCAGGATATAAATCAAGATTTTCATCAATATTAATTACATTTCCTAAATTGGCATTAAAACGCGCTTTTAGATCAAAACGATCACCAAAATCTAATTTTGAGATAAAGCTTGAACCACCTAAAGCATAAGATGAAGATACACCTACAGAGATGTTTTCACCTAAGCCGTAATCGTAACTTAAGTTAATACCTGTAGCATAATCTTGAATATTTGCACCTACTTGAAATTTTTGGTCACCTTCACCAATAAAGGCTTGAGAATTACCAAAACTAAACGTCAGTATAGTGATAAAAAGTAAAATATTTTTCATGTTTTTTATTTTTAAATAATAGCGACAAAGATACAAATAGAATTTTAAATAGGTCAGAAAATTAACCGAATAGCTTCGTATTTGCAATTGCTTTATTGTTTTTATGGTCTATCCATTTTTGCCCTTTTAGGCGTCGCATTACATTGTCAAAATTCCGCATTATTAAAATATTATAAAATGCTTTACCTAAATTCTTAGGGTTTCTAGCAATAGCACGTAAACTCATAGAAAATCCTGGTGTATTATAACGCATATAATGCCAATAACCTTCTGGTATGTAGAGTGTTTCACCATGATTTAATTGGCAAGTCCAACCTTTGGCATGTTTTAAGGCTGGCCATTTTTTAAAATCGGGATTACTAAAATCTATATCTTCTCTAGTAATTAAGGAATGTGGTACTTTGTAAAGGTATTTGCTTTGCTTTTGATCGAATAAGATGCATTGCTTTTCACCTTCAAAATGAAAATGAAAAATATTAGCCAAATCAATATCGTAGTGCATAAAGGTGTACGAATCTGTACCACCAAAAAATAGCATAGGTAATTTCTTCATTAACCGAAGTCCAAAATCCGGAAAATTGAAATCCTCTTTTAGTTGAGGAACTTCTTTAAAAATATTCCAAAGGAAAATACGGAATTTGGTGGGTTTGCATTGTAATAAATTGATGTAATCACGCATTTTCATTTCTGCATGTGCTTGATTAAATCCATCTTTATAGTTTACTGGTCTATCATCATACAACGGAACGATTTTTTCACCTGCAACGTCTTTTATATAGTCTAAATTCCATTTGGTATAGGCTGGCCAATGATCAATAAAACGCTCAATCACAACCGGTTTTTGTGGCTTAAAATAGTGTGTAATAAATTCTTCCTTAGAGAGAGAGGTTACACGTGGAATATCTTGAAGATTAAGTTTCAAAAGTCAGTTGAATTTAGACGTCAAAATTATAAAAAGCTTTGTAGACTAACTTTTAAAAGTTGTTAAATTACAACCAAGTTGTTTCTCGTGTGGTCGCATCTAAAACATCAATTTGTAGAATTGAAGCGACTTGCTTGGCTTTTGTGAAGGCGTCATCTACGTCTTTAGTATCGTAAATTTCAATTTTCTGATTGGTGTTATAAAAAAGAATGACCTTAACAATATCACTAGAAATATTTGCGCTTGCACTAGCTGCCCAAACTGTTGTAGTTTCTATGGTTTTAAAAACAGAGACATAATCTATTTCTGGAAGTGGTTGCCATTTGCCTACACTAATACCAAATACGGATTTAGTACGTCTGTAGGTGTTTTGTTCAAAATTTAGCTCAACACCAGCTTGTATCAATAAATAGACACCTATAAATAGTGGAACTATGCCTTTTAGGTCATCTAAAGTGGCTATAACTCCAACAACTAAGGCAAAAATTCCTAGAACTTGCTGCCATAGTAAATTTTTTTGTTTGAATTTAAATATCGTCATAGTTGACTTTTAAGGTTAAAAAAAGCCCATTCGGTTACAAATGGACTTTTTTGAGTTTTAGTACGTCTTAAGACTTTTCAATTTTAGCATCTTCTGCTTCAATTTGTTTTTTGTCTTTACCTTTTAAATACTCTGGTAAATCCATACCAGCCATATTAAACATATCTTGTAAAGGTGGTACTGATTTGTACATACCTGATAAGAAATTAGCCGTAGATGATTTGCCATCTTCACTGCTAGAACCACCATCCCAAACAGTTACTTTATCTATTTTAATATTCTTAATAGCGTCTGCTTGTGCTTGTACTAATTCTGGTAATTTGTCTGCAATTAATAATAATACGGCATCTCTACTGTTGTTACCAGCCGCTTTTACAATTTGCTCCATACCAGCTGCTTGCTTAGTTAAGATTTCAAACTGACCTTGTGCTTCGGCTTGTGCTTTAAACAATATCGCATCTGCCTCACCTTTTGCTTTACGTCTAATACGCTCAGCTTCTGCTTCTGCATCAATTTCAGCCTTTTGTTTATCAATTTCAGCAGGTACAATAATATCTGCCATTTGAGATGAACGCTCACGTTCTGCTCTTGCGGTTTCTGCTTCTTGCTCTGCAGCATAAGACTCTTCTAAGGCTTTTGCAGCTTGTACTTTCTCAGACGCAATAGCCACACGTTCTGCTTCGGCTTCACGCTGACGACGTGTAGAATCTGAATTGGCAACTGCAATTTTTGCTGTGTTTTCGCCTTCTACAGCTTGTGCATTGGCAGCAGCAACTTGTGTTCTTTCATCTTGTACAGCATTAGCTTCACCAATAGAACCATCTCTAGTTTTCTCTGCAACCGATTTACGCGCTGCGTTAATAGCGTGTGCAGCAGCTTCTTTACCAAGGGCTTCAATATAACCAGACTCGTCAACAATATCTGTAATGTTTACGTTGATTAATTTTAAACCTACTTTCTTCAATTCCGTTTCAACCGACTGCGAAATGTTAGTTAAAAACTTATCGCGATCGTTGTTAATTTCTTCAATATCCATAGAAGCAACTACCAAACGTAACTGACCGAAAATAATTTCTTTCGCTAATTCTTGTACATCTTGTGCGCCTAAACCTAATAAACGTTCTGCAGCATTTTGCATTACTCCAGGTTCTGTAGACACACCAATTGTAAAACGTGAAGGTACATTAACACGAATGTTTTGTTTAGATAACGCATTAACCAAATTCACCTCAATAGAAATTGGCGTTAAATCTAAAAATTCATAATCTTGAATCACAGGAATAATAAAGGCTGCTCCACCGTGAATACACTTGGCCGACTGTCCGCCACCGACTTTACCATAGACTACTAAGATTCTATCCGAAGGACAACGTTTGTAGCGTTTGATTAAAATAATTAAGGTCAGTACAATAAATAAGACCACAAAAATGGCGAGCATAGGAACGCCTAAGCTGTCCACATTAAAATTTTCTTGAATGGTTAGTAATGTCATAGTTTTTAAATTTGAAGGTTTGTTTTTTTAGTTAGATATTTTCTTTTGAGTGTCGTTACTCAATAAAGGGTCAGGTTGTACTTTAGAAGCTTCAATAGGTTTTCGGGTTTGGTCCACAATTAAAATACCGTTTGAGGTTACATCAACGACTTTTATAATGGTTCCGGTTTTTAATGGTGTTAACGAATCTGTTAGTGCATCTAATTCTCTCATTGTACCTTGTACGCTAACATTTACTTTTCCCATTCTAGAACGGTCTTCGCCAATAGTTAAATAGACTTCGCCAACAGCATCAATAGCATTTTTATAATTTAAAGTACCACTATCCGTTAGTTTACTAATAAAGTAGAAAAGTGTTGCCATAATAACCATCATTAATAGACCACAAACTGTAGAAACTATAATAGTTAATGGTGTTGAAAGTCCTGTGTCTAAACACGCAATGCCACTCCAACCAAAAATGGTAAAGAAGCCAACAAGGTTTTTAAAGGAAATAAACTGAAATCCGGCTTCTATATCGCCATCAATATCATCAGCATCGCCTCCTGTAAATGCCATAATCATAACTACAGAAAACACAAGAGAACCAAGGATAGCCGTTAACCAATATATTTTGGAAAGTAATTCTAAATTTGAAAACCAGTCTGCCATAATTCTAGGGTTTTATTTGAGTTAATAAATATACAACCTAATAAGGTTTTAGGCTTATTAATTTGAAAGTAAATTAGACACAAAATGGCCACCAAATAAGACATATAATGTCCTGGTTATTTCTAAATCTTGGATTGGATAAGTATTTATCCAAAATTAGGAATGTAAAATGTATATGATGGTTATTTGTAGTGTGGTTGTTTTAATGCTTTTGAAGCTTCATAAAAGATTAAAATCTTAACCACTTTCAAGATATAAGTAGCAGATGAAAGAATTTTGTTACAGTTTTATTGAAAAATATTTTATTTGATTGATTTGTGGTTATTTAGAATACATTAGTCTATAGTTACTAAAACCCTCTGTTTGTCATTCCTGCTCTTTGTCATTCCTGCTTTTTGTTATTCCTGCGTAGGCAGGAATCTACTCAGTATCCTTAATTATTGTATGTGATACTACTTTATAAAATTACTCGTTGTTGGAATTATAGAAATTATTTAAGCTGTATTCTGTTATTGTGGATTCCTGCCTACGCAGGAATGACAGTAACTTGTTTACTTGTAAGAGTGAGATTGTTCGATTAAGGATTATAAAAATAAAAAGATTATGCGGTATAATTAGGATAAAAATTTTGTTACCGCTCTTTGTCATTCCTGCGCAGGCAGGAATCTACAACGACCTTTTTGTTAGTCTAGTTTTACTCTTTGCGTAATTGAATATTATAGGAATTATAGGAAATGTTGGAGCTGTGTTCTATTGTTGTGGATTCCTGCCTTCGCAGGAATGACAGTAACTTGTTTATAGGTAAGAGTGAGATTGTCCCATTAAGGATTAGAAAAATAAAAAGATTATGCGGTATAATTAGGATAAAAATTTTGTTACCGCTCTTTGTCATTCCTGCGCAGGCAGGAATCTACTAATGTCCTTTTTGTTCGTCTAGTTTTACTCTTTGCGTAGTTGAAAATTATAGAAATTATAGGAAATATTGAAGATGTGTTCAGTTATTGTGGATTCCTGCCTTCGCAGGAATGACAGTAACTTGTTTATAGGTAAGAGTGAGATTGTCCCATTAAGGGTTAGAAAAATAAAAAGATTATGCATTATAATTAGGATAAGAATTATGTTCCTCTGTTTGTCATTCCTGCGCAGGCAGGAATCTACTAATGTCCTTTTTGTTCGTCTAGTTTTATTCTTTGTATAATTGAATATTATAGGAATTATAGGAAATGTTGGAGCTGTGTTCTATTGTTGTGGATTCCTGCCTTCGCAGGAATGACAAATTGGAATGAAAATGTATATCCTAAATGATTAAAACCTATTCAACTATTGAAAACAAGTCCAGTCTTTAGATAAATCTTTCCAGATAGGATTCTCTTCTTCAATAAGATTTATCTTCCATTGACGTTTCCATTTTTTCATATTCTTTTCTCTCTTAATAGCATCATTAACATACTGATAGGTTTCAAAATATATTAATCTATTTAGACTGTATTTTTTAGTGAAACCTTCGATTAACTTGTTCTTGTGTTCAAACATTCTGCGCTCTAAATCATTGGTAACACCAATATACAAAGTTCCATTATACTTGTTGGATAGTATGTAGAGGTAATATTGATGTACGTTTCTATGCATGATTTTATTGATGCATTGTGGATGAACTTTTTTTAAACTGAGGGTTTGTCTCTTTTTTAGAGGTAAAAGAATTTTTGATTTTAATAAAGATATGAATTGTTTTTAAGTTGAGAAATTCAGTAGGTTTTTTTCTGTAAATAGCCGCATTTTCAAACATAAGCCCTTTGTCATTCCTGCGCAGGCAGGAATCCACTCATTATCATAATTATTGTATGTGATATTACTTTCTATAATTACTCGTTGTTAGAATTATAGGAATTGTTTTAAACTAGGTTGCTTTATTGTGGATTCCTGCCTGCGCAGGAATGACATAAATTTCAAGAATGCCAATAACTTTTTGTTTTTAAGAATGATATTCCTGTTTTACTCATAGACTTCTAGTTTATTCAAACGCATTCGTGACTAATTAGTTTAATAGCTGTCCTGAAAGGTTTCAAAAACCTTGTATGTATAAAAAAATCCTGCAAAATCAAAAAAAGACTTAGCAGGATTTTTACAAGAATAATTATGTTTACTCTGTTTGTCATTCCTGCGAAGGCAGGAATCCACAATTATTTAAATTTGTAACGCATACCAAACAACACATTACTTGGTGGCATTGGTGTAAACCCAGATTCAATATAATCAGCATCAAAAATATTACTTGCTGTAATTGATAATTCCACTTGTTTTAATGCCATTACAATAGAAGCATCCCAAACGTTGTAAGTTTGTCCTATGGTACGTTCCGCGTATTTGTAAACGATATTCTGACTTATATTTTTAAATAATTTTGTGCTTAATCGTGTTGTAAAATGATGTTTTAGCGTGTTTAAGGAGTAACGCGATAATTCTGGGTTTTGGTCTAAAATATCATCTTCTAAAAAGCTATAACCAATAGCTAAAGTTTGGCTGATGTTATTCAACTTAAAATTATAAGACGCATCAAACTCAAACCCTTTTGTGTTGACTTCGGCAATATTGGTTGCTGTAAAGGATTCTTCAGTAGTATTTTGTCTTACATAATCAATAAGGTTTTTAGCATCTCTGTTAAAAGCGGCCAAGGTTACTGAGAATTTTGGCGTTATATATTTTAGTCCTAGTTCTTGAGCTAAGGCATCTTCTGGTTCTAAATCCGGATTCCCAATACTTCCGCCACCGTTGTAATACAAATCTGTGTAGGTTGGTATTCTGTAGGTATAACCAACATTTCCGTAAGCTTTTAAGTTGTTAGTAATATCAAAACCAATTTCTAATCCAGGAAAGGCATTAAATTTAAAATCCGAAAAATACGTCATTGCCACACCAGGTGTAATGTCTAATCGGTTATCGGCAAGTTCAAATCTATGTTCTAAGAAAACCGTTGCCATAAAACGATTACGTTGCCCTAAATTGTTACTTTTTAAATAGGTTTTAGAAAGGTCGACACCAAAACCAGTTTCGCCTAATTCAGATTTATAGGACGCATTGGCTTCAGCACCAATTTTATTCGAAATATGAAAATTTCTAAAAAAATTAGGGTCATCACGTTGTAATAAGAACATGTCTTGATTACGTTTCCAATACACACGTGGTTGAATTTTTAGTCGTTCAGATTTAAAAGTTGTTGTAAAAGCAATTAAACTGTTTTGTGTTTCTTCATATTCATTAAAACCCCAACTCGATGGTGTATAGAAATTTTCAGCACCAAAATTCTTTTCAAAAAATGTGGCAATCATTTCAATAGGTTGTGCTTTTTTGTTGAAAACACTCTTTAAGAAATAATTCGAATTTTCATAATCTGTATTATTTCGATAACCATCAGACGTCATTTTCCCAGCATGAAAAATATGTGTTGAGTTTTCTAATTTTGATCCAACGGTTACAGAACCGTTAAGCTGACCAAAAGAACCAGCTTCAACATTTGCAGAAACAGCGTTGTTTACGTTAGATTTAGTCACAATATTAATAGCACCAGTAAAAGCATTTTGTCCAAAAACTCGAGCTGCAGGCCCTTTTATAATTTCAATACGCTCAATAACTTCTAGAGGTAAAGCGGCATTCATGGTGTGATGACCAGTTTGAGCATCGTCCATTTTTATACCATCAATTAATAGAAGTGTTTGGTCAAAACCACCACCTCTAATAAATAAATCGGCCTGACTTCCGCCTGTGCCACGTCTTCTAATATCTACACCAGCAACTTGCTGTAATAAATCTGCCATGTTGGTCGCAGAACTATTTTTAATATCAGTTGCTGTAATAATGTTTATGGTTCTAGAATTTTCTTTAAAGGGTAAATCTATTCGTGTAGACGTCACTATAACTTCACTTAAAGAATCCGTTTTAATTTCTGGTTGTTCGTTTTGTGCGCTCGATTGAAAGACACTAAAAGCTAAAACGATAAAAAGTAAGATTGATTTTTTCATCTCTATAAGTTTTGCAATACAGGTTATTGCTTGGTTTAATTTTATGTTGCAAAAGTCGTAACTTTCCGGACGATTAAACTAGTCCAGTTTTAAAACAATGAATAGTCCGGTTAACGATATTTTAAAGCAACTTGTCACGTTTAATAAGACTTTGGTTCAACCTGTTTACATTCAAGTGGCGCAGCAAGTCATAAATGCGATACAGCGTGGTTATTTAGAAAAAGGAACTAAATTACCAGGTACACGTGTGTTGAGTGAGTTATTAAATATTCACAGAAATACTGCAGTAGCTATTTATGATGAATTGGCATCACAAGGTTGGGTGGAAATTGTAGCCAATAAAGGCACGTTTGTATTAATACCAGATGCCTCAGACACCAAAATTAAAGCAGCAACGCAGCATATTCATCAAGCTTATGCATATCCAAAAGTGGCTGGTTTCCCGTTTCAGCAATCGTTTCATTTAGCATCAACAACAGAAGAAACTGTTGCAAAATATACCATTAGTGATGGTAAACCCGATTTAAGATTACATCCTGTGCATCAATTTTCAAGATGGTACAGTGCAGCCATGAAACGGAAACCGCTTATCATTAAGTGGAATAGAACGAGTGCGCTAATCCCTTCGGTTTTTAGTAAGCAACTTTGTAATTTCCTGAACGCAACACGTGGATTTCATATAAAACCCAACAATTTATTGAACACGCGAAGCACAGAAATGAGCTTATACATTGTATCTCAATTGATAATTAAACAAAACGATTTAGTCTTAGTTGGGCAGTTGAGTAATTATGCGGCAAATATGATTTTTCAGCAAGCAGGTGCAACTATAAGAACCATTCCTGTAGATGAAGAAGGTCTAAATGTTGAATATATAAAAAGCCACTTTTTAGCTGGAAGTATTCGATGTCTGTACATCTGCGCCAATAGAGATTACCCAACCACAGTAACTTTAAGTGCTAATCGTCGATTAGAATTATTGCAACTGGCTAAAAATTATGGTTTTGCCATTATAGAAGATGATTACGATTACGATTTTCAATTTACAGGTTCTGCCATGTTACCAATGGCAAGTGCAGATGTTAATGGTATGGTTATTTATTTAGGCAAATTAGGACAGTCGTTATTTCCAAGTTTTCATACAGGTTTTGTGGTGGCACCAGAAAATTTAATTTCAGAAGCTAAAAACTATCTGCAATTATTAGATAAGCAAGGTGATTTAATACAAGAACAAATGCTAGCCGAATTAATTTCTGAAGGCGAAATATACCGTTTAAAGAAAAAGAATATTGTTACTTACAAACAGCGTCTCGATAGCTTATGTCGTTTTTTAAAGCTGCATTTTGAAGCTATTATCACTTGGGAACAACCGTCAGGTGGATTAGCTATTTGGTTACAATTTATCGAAACCATATCATTAGTTAAATTGGCTGAAGAAGCTGAAAAATTAGATTTATTTCTGCCGAAAACCATTTTATATCAAGATAAAAATACCTGTGCTATTCGTTTTGGTTTTGGTCATTTAAACGAAGAAGAACTCGAAATTGTGATTCAGAAATTGAAAAATGCGTATACTAATGTTATAGCGCTTTAATTGGGAATTCAGTATTGCAATCTTCACATTTATACTTGTAACGTGTGCTAAAAGGTAAAGTGCCAGTAATAAAACCAATAAGAAAAGACATTAAAGATTTTAAATTAGTGATGGTGGTGTACATTTCAATATGTTCGCCTTTACAATTTGGGCAAACAATAGGATTACCATCGTCATCTACGGAATAGGCTTTAATGGATTGTAGAATAACTCTCGCTTTTTCTTCGTCTTTAGCCAGTACTTTTAGTTTTACACCACCAATAGCTTGGCTCACCAAAGGATCTGTGTCTATGGTTAAATTATCTCTAAGAAAAACGTCTATGCCATCTGCTTCTAAGCGTCCTTTGGCAATTTGGGCTTCCGTAGAATAAGGGAATTTTGCTATGGTTACAAAGATGTTTTGCATTTGGTAAAGATAATGTAATGTTGTTTAGACCTAACAGGTTTCAAAAACCTGTCAGGTCTATGTTCAGGTTATTCAGTTGTTCCAGAATTCATTTTAATTTTCCAAGCCTCTTTATCAACCCATTTAAAATTATTGGGTTCTGTGGCATCTAATAAATCAATGTTTAATTGTTCTGAAAGGTCAAAACCGATGAGAAAGGCTTCTTGGTAATCGTGTTCTTCGTAGAGTTCAAAATGTTTATTGGTATCGTACCAAAGGTTGACTTCAAAAATATAATCGCCACCAATTGTTGGTTGATGAAAAACCGAAACATATTGATAGTTTTTAATGGTTTGCCAAGACCCAAATTTTATAGGACCTATATTATAAGTAGGTCTAAATCTTGAATTTTTAATATCTATATGAATGCTTTTTGTTAAGGTAAATGCAATGCCAATGGATACTAAATAAATACTTGGTTCAATGCCATATATAAATTTTATAAATCCCTTCTCATTAAATTCTATGTTGTATAATGCAAAAAGTATGATTAGTGTGGCTATAGAAAAGAATAATGCAGCTATGGGAATTTGCCAAATTGGTCGCGGACTTTCTGAAATTATGGTGTTAGGTTTCATAGATTCAAATATATGAAAAGACCTAGTAGGTTTACTTAGCACTGAACTTGTTTCATTATCTAACCTGACAGGTTTGAAAAGTGTTTTTTTGATAAATATTATTGTTTATCGATAATTTTTATATATTTGTTATCGTAAAACGATAATTATGAGTTCCACGAAAATACTTTATGTAATACTAAATGTCATTATTATTCTTATTCTAGCAAGTATAGGTTTAGGGATTTTTGTTTTATCAACGACGCTTTTAGGTATTGAACAAAATTTTGTGCTTTTCAGTGAAGATGTATTAACATATAAAACTGAAGGCATGCTTTATCGTTATATCTTTTTTAAGCTTGTAATTTATGCTGTTTTTGTTGCTGCGCTTTGGAAATTAAGAAAGGCAACAAAATTGTTATTGAATAATGATTTTCATAACGCCGAACTTATAATGGAAATGTTCTCTTCGGGAAAACTTATGGTGCTTTCTTCAGTAGCTTTGTGGGTTATTGATGAGATGAGCAATATGTTTTTTAAAAAGAAAGTTATACTTGGTTTAAGTGAAAAAACATTAGTCTATTTATTAATAATTGCAATGGGATTATTTTTAATGCTAGTGAGTACAGTGCTTAGAGATACTAAGATTATAAAGGAAGAAAATGACTTAACTATATAATTATGAAAACAATGAATATTTTAAAAAAGCTAATAACGGTATATTATTATGTTGTTGGTATAGTATTATTAGTATCCATTTTATTACCTCTATTTTGGGTGTTTAATTTTATGGTTTTAGGTAATAATACGAATATAACTTTGCCTAGTGTATATAAACTTACTATCCTTATTTTGTTGTTAGTGTCTTTATTATTTTTTCATTTTAAATCTATTCGAATTATAAAAATGTCATTGAATGATTTATCTAATGGAGATTATTTTTCAAAATCGGTCATTGAGAATTTTAAAAAAGCAGGTATATACTTTTTAGTATGTGCTGTATTACAGACTATTTCTAAAATTTTTAGTTCTGTTTATCGTTTTGAAATAGAATTAGGTGTTGATGTAAGTGTCTTACCATTTATAATCACAGGTTTGTTTCTTATGTTTTTAAGTGAATCGTTTTTAAAAGGACAAAAGCTTCAACAAGAAAACGACTTAACTATATAATCATGCCAATAATAGTCAATCTAGATATGATGCTCGTTAAACGAGACATGAAAAGCAAAGAACTCGCTGAAATTATTGGTATTACCACAGCAAATCTATCTATATTAAAATCTGGAAAAGCAAAGGCGATTCGGTTTTCAACTTTAGAAGCCATTTGTAAAGCCTTAGAGTGTCAGCCTAGTGATATTTTAGAGTATGTAGAAGATTAATCATAGACTTTTATTAGACCTGACAGGTTTCAAAAACCTGTCAGGTTTTATATTATAATTCAACGTCGTCGATTTGCCAATAAAGGTGGTGGTTCGCCATTAAAAGGGTTAAAACGACTAATGGTTTTGGCTTCCATACCAGCAGCACTCATTACGGCTCTGTCGCCATAACGTTCGCGCATTTTGTCCATTGCGTTGGTTAGGTTAAGGTGCATTTCGTTGTCTTCAAATAAATTAACTTGATGTCCACCTTCTACCAAATGGCTAAATTTTACACCAATCAGTCGTACCAAAAGTCGACGATGGTATAGTTTTTTGAATAAATCTAACACCACAGGAATAATAGTGTGGTCCATAGCATTATAAGGAATCCTTTGCTGTTGCGTGTACGTCTGAAAATCTGAATATCGAATCTTAAACATCACACAAGCTGTTAATTTATTGCCTCGTCGTAATTGATACGCTAAATTTTCTGCCATAGCAATTACCATCCCTTTCAGCTTCGCCACATCTGTAGTATCTTGATTAAACGTACGTTCTGTAGAAATGGATTTACGCTCGTGGTATTGCACCACTGGCGAATTGTCTATACCATTGGCCTTTTTCCAGATGACAAGTCCGTTTTTGCCCAATACTTTATGCATGAGTTCCATAGGCATATCTTGTATGGTTTGAATGCGTTTGACACCCAAATCGCACAAAGCTTTATAAGTGACATTACCAACCATAGGAATTTTTTTAACCGAAAGTGGTGCTAAAAATGGTTTTTCGGTACCAGACAGAATACGTATTTCATTATTAGGTTTGGCTTCGCCTGTGGCAATTTTAGACACCGTTTTATTAAGCGATAAGCCAAAAGAAATCGGTAAGCCAGTTTCTTTAATGATTTTTTGGCGGAGTTCTGAAGCCAGTTTATGGCAGCCGAAAAACTTATCCATTCCGGTAAGGTCTATGTAAAATTCATCGATGGATGTTTTTTCGTAAAGCGGTACACTTTCCTTAATCACATCTGTAACGGCATTAGAAAATTTAGTGTAAACACCAGAGTTTCCTCTAAGCACAATAGCTTCTGGACACAATTGTTTTGCCATACGCATGGGCATGGCAGAATGAATACCAAAAGTTCGGGCTTCATAGCTACAAGAAGCCACAACACCTCTGTCGCTTGTGCCACCAATAAGTATAGGTTTGCCGTTAAGGCTACTATCCATATGCCTTTCGCACGACACAAAAAAGGTGTCTAAATCCATATGTACGATGCTGCGGTTTTTGTTCATTTTTTAATTTGGGAAATTTCCGTCAGTTCGAGTGGCCATTTTTGTAGCTAAAGCTGAAAAAAAATGGTTGTATCGAGAACCTTATGATTAATGAAAGCTTTTCGATACAAATTTGCTCGTGCCTCACAAATTCACTCGAAGTGACGAAATACTGTTTTTAAAATTCTTTAACTGATAGCCCTTCTCAAATCGATAAAACTGCGTTTATTCTGAAACGTAGGATTTAAAGATTTTACCGCATAACGCGGATCTTCAATAATGGCTAAGCGTTCCATTTTTGAAACTTCAATCGTGACACAATCAAACTCTACCATCACTTTTCCTATAATGCTATAAATGCCTTTCCCTCTAAAAGGGTATTTGGCAGCAATAGGAGGAAAGTGAACGGTGTCTAAAAAATCGCCATCGCGATCCAGAAAGGTTCCAAAATGCATTATTTTTCCATTGGCTGTTTTGGTGTTTTTTGTGGTTATTAAATAGCCTTCAATAATAACTAGCTTATTTTCTAGCTTTATAAGGTGTTTTGCTCTTAAGTTACTAATCGAAGGTTTTTCTAGTAGAAAGAAAGGATTACAAAGTGAAAAACCGAGTAATTCGATAGAGTCGAAAGCATTTTCTAATTCTGTACTTGGCAATTCTGGTGTGTTATAGTTAATCCGTTGGGTTTTAAATAGTGTAACGACCTCGTCTTGAATGACGGTTTTACTAATTTTTAAATGCGCTTCCCAAAGCAATTCACGTTTATTAATATTTGTAAACCGAAAAGCATTTATTTTTATTAAAATAGACATCTGCTCAATAGAAATGGGGACACGTTCTATAAAGTCATCTAACGATTGAAAAACCCCATTTTTTTCACGTTCATTAAGTATGCGATTGATGGTTTTAGATTCTAGAGATTGCAAAAACATAAAACCCAAGTAAATGGTTGTGCCTTTTATAAGGGCTTGCGTAAACGAACGATTTATACATGGTGCTTCAATAGTGGCATTGTGCATTCTGGCTTCGTGTACGTAGAGTTCTGTGCTATAAAATCCACCAAAATTATTGATGGTGGCTGTCATATATTCCAACGGATAATAGGCTTTTAAAAACAGACTTTGATAACTTTCTACGGCATAAGATGCGGAATGTCCTTTGGCAAACGCATAGCCAGCAAAACTTTCAATTTGTCGCCAAACATCAGCGACTAAAGCTTCAGGTTTACCGTCGTTTATACAATTATCGAAGAATTTTTGTTTCACTTTTAAAAACTCATTTCGCGAACGGAATTTTCCAGACATACCACGACGCAACATATCCGATTCGCCCAAATCTAAACCACCAAAAAGGTGCGCAACTTTTATCACATCTTCTTGATACACCATAATGCCATAAGTTTCTGGCATAATTTTTTGCAACACAGGATGTGCTTCTTTTCGTTTTTCGGGATAACGATAGCGTAAAATGTATTGCCTCATCATACCGCTTTTGGCAACACCAGGTCTAATGATAGAACTTGCCGCGACTAAACCTAGATAATTATCCACTTGCAACTTTTTTAAGAGCATACGCATGGCTGGCGATTCTACATAAAAGCAACCAATGGCTTTGGCATGTCGTAGTAAATCTTTTATGCGTTCATCTTTTTTAAACCCTTTTATATCATGGATATCAATTGGAGGTTGTTCTGTGTAATTGGCGTCAATAATTTCTACTGCTTCCTTTATTTTTCCTAGACCACGTTGACTCAGAATATCGAATTTGTACAAGCCAATATCTTCGGCAACCACCATATCAAATTGTGTTGTTGCAAACCCTTTTGGTGGCATAAATGTGGCACAATACGTATGAATGGGTTCTTCAGAAATTAAAATGCCACCAGCATGAATCCCTAAATAATTAGGAAAGCCTTGAATGTATTCCGCATATTTAATAACCAATTGTGAGAGTGTATCGAGTTGATTAAGATTGTATTTTCTTCGGGTTAATTTGTCCATTTCGGCTTTTGGTAAGCCAAAAACTTTTCCTAATTCACGCACCGAAGCCTTAAATTTAAACGTATTGTAAACCGCAATAAGCGCTGTGTGTTTAAAGGTTTTGAAAATGTAATTGGTAATATCATCTCTATCGCGCCAAGAAAAATCGAGGTCGAAATCTGGTGGATTTTGTCTGAATAAATTAATAAAACGCTCAAAATATAAGTCGAGCTCAATGGGATCTACATCGGTAATCCGCAACAAATACGCAATAATACTATTGGCACCACTACCACGACCAACATAGTAATAATCTTTGCTGCGTGCGTATTCTAAAATTTTCCAATTGATAAGAAAATAGGACACAAAGTTTTGTTGTTTTATAATATTAAGTTCTTTTTCAATACGGTCATACACCTTTTGCCCTACATCAGTTCCGTAGCGATACGGAATGCCATCGTAGGTTAATTGTCTCAACAGTTGATAATCTGACGTTTTATTGTCTGTCAGGCATTTTTGGTTTTTAGGGGTTACGTTTTCAAAATTAAAATCTGTCTTACAGCGTTGTAAAAGTTGTTCGGTATTACTAATGAGTTTTGGGAATTCGGCATAGGTTTCGCAGAGTTCGTTATAAGGTAACATCATGTCGTTTATGCTCCCTTCTTCAGACTTTGGAAGTTTGCTTAATAAGGTATTATTATTAATAGCGCGTAATAAACGATGTGTGTTGAATCCTTTTTTATTTTGAAAGGATACTGTTTTTAAAACCACGAGTTTGTGTTTGAATTGATTCCATTTTGAAAATTTAAGGCGATTAAGGTTTTGAGGTGTGATGCCTAAAAATTCATTGGGTTTTAATTCGAAATCTTTTCCGGATTGATACGGATAAATCACGAAACTATCTGGTATCGCTTCATCTGGTCGTTCAGGAATTTGTACGTCTGAATTATGAAGAAACTTTGAAAGGTAATTATTGATATTGTGAAAGCCATTATTATTTTTAGCAATAAGAATAAATTGTTGTTTGGCGCGGTTTCTAAAATCGACACCAAGGACGGATTTGATTTTATATTTCTTAGATAAACGCATCACATCTAGGCATGCCGATGTGCTGTTGATATCAGTTAATGCAAGGGTTTGTACGCCATTTTCTGAAGCAATAGCGAGTAGTTGCTCTGGCTTTATGGTGCCATAACGAAGACTAAAATAGGTGTGACAATTTAAATACATAAAAACGCTGTTTTTTTGATAAAAGACCGCTTTGCTTTTAGAGATAAGAACAAAGACTAAATTTTAACGAACTGATAAAGAGATATCAATGGATTGCTAAAAATATTTGCGTTCTACCCTTGATTATTTCTATTAGCAGATTGTAAAATTAGCTACTATGTGTAGTTTTTATTGCTTACATTTGTAGTAATATTAAATAAATCTCAAATTGTAATGAAACCTATTCAGGCCAACATAAAACATTTACGCGCGCTTAGAAAGCTGTCTCAAGAGCGTTTTGCAGACGAACTCAACTGGACACGCTCAGTTGTGGGTTCTTATGAAGAAGGGCGTTCTGAGCCACCAATAGACCGTTTAATAGACTTGTCTAACTTCTTTGATATTCCTATTGATATTTTAGTAAAAAACGATTTACGTAAGGCAAAGGACACCTCGTTTATAGAAGTAGGAAATAAGCGTGTGTTGTTTCCGGTAACGGTTAGTGAAAACAATGAAGATCTCATTGAAATTATACCAGCAAAGACCTCTGCAGGATATTTATCTGGTTATGATGACCCAGAATATATAGAGCAACTTCAAAAAATTAAATTGCCGTTTTTGCCCACAGGTACGCACAGGGCATTTCCTATTAAAGGCGATTCTATGTTGCCAGTAAAAGATGGTGCTTTTATAGTTGCAAAATTTTTGGAAGACATTGCTGATATTAAAAATGGACGCACGTATATTATATTAACTAAGGATGATGGTTTGGTTTATAAAAGGGTTTATATTCCGGAAGGAGATATAACGAGTTTATTATTAAGTTCAGATAATAAAACGTATCAACCGTATTTGGTTAAGCGTGAAACTATTTTAGAGGTTTGGGAATTTACTTGTTGTATTAACACTCAAGAATATGATGAAAAGGAATTGAAATTGAGTAGTATTATGATGTTGTTTCAAGAATTGAAAGTTGAGTTGGAGGCTGTGAAGCAGATGTAATTTCAACAGATTAACTGTCGTCGAAAAAGATTAGACATAAAAAAAGCGCGAAATTAATATTTCGCGCTTTTTTAATTTATATAATGAAGAGATTAATCGGCTAAAATAATTAGCTTATTATCTTTCATTTCTAATGTTCCAGAATTGATAGCTAACCAAACACCTTTATCAGATTTAGTGAACTTTTCTTCAACCTCTTTTTCAAGAGTAACTGAACCAGCAACTTTTACATGTCCTTCTTTAAGAATAGAGACAATAGGAGCGTGGTTGGTTAACATTTCAAACTCACCATTTACACCAGGAACCGTTACTGAAGTAACTTCTCCGCTAAATAATGTTGCTTCTGGTGATACAATTTCTAAATACATAATCTTTTAAGTTTGCAGTCGCAGTTTGCAGTTTGCAGTCACACTTTGGGCTGAATACTGAATACTACTAACTGATTTACGCTTCAGCTAACATTTTCTCTCCTGCTTCAATAGCTTCTTCAATAGAACCTTTAAGGTTAAATGCCGCTTCTGGTAAGTGATCTAATTCACCATCCATAATTTGGTTAAAACCTTTAATCGTTTCTTTAATATCTACTAATACACCAGGAATACCTGTAAACTGCTCAGCTACGTGGAAAGGTTGTGATAAGAAACGTTGTACACGTCTTGCTCTACCTACAGCCATTTTATCTTCTTCAGATAATTCTTCCATACCTAAGATGGCAATAATATCTTGTAATTCTTTATAACGTTGTAATAACTCTTTTACACGTTGTGCACAAGCATAGTGCTCATCACCTAAAATATCAGCAGTAAGAATTCTTGATGTAGAATCTAATGGGTCTACAGCAGGATAAATACCTAACTCTGCAATTTTACGAGATAATACTGTTGTTGCATCTAAGTGAGCAAACGTTGTTGCTGGAGCTGGATCCGTTAAATCATCCGCAGGTACGTAAACCGCTTGTACAGATGTAATAGATCCTCTTTTAGTTGATGTAATACGCTCTTGCATAGCACCCATTTCGGTTGCTAATGTTGGTTGGTAACCTACCGCAGAAGGCATACGACCTAATAATGCAGATACCTCAGAACCAGCTTGTGTGAAACGGAAGATATTATCTACGAAAAATAATACATCTTTTCCTTGTCCTTCACCAGCACCATCACGGAAATATTCTGCTATAGTTAATCCTGAAAGTGCCACACGAGCACGAGCTCCAGGAGGCTCATTCATTTGTCCGAATACGAAAGTTGCTTTAGAATCTTTCATAGCTGATTTATCAACCTTTTGAAGATCCCATCCACCATCTTCCATAGAATGCATAAAGTCATCACCATATTTGATAATTCCTGACTCTAACATTTCACGAAGTAAATCGTTTCCTTCACGTGTTCTTTCACCAACACCTGCAAATACAGAAAGTCCACCGTGACCTTTTGCAATATTGTTAATCAACTCTTGAATTAATACTGTTTTACCAACACCAGCACCACCAAATAAACCAATTTTACCACCTTTTGCATAAGGCTCAATTAAATCGATTACTTTAATACCAGTAAATAAAACTTCAGTAGATGTTGATAAATCCTCAAATTTAGGAGCTTGTCTGTGAATAGGTAAACCAGCTTCACCAGCTTTAGGTAAATCACCTAATCCATCAATAGCATCACCAATAACATTGAAAAGACGTCCGTAAACATCATCACCGATTGGCATTTGAATTGGAGCACCAGTTGAATGAACTTCTGTTCCTCTACTTAAACCATCTGAAGAGTCCATAGCAATAGTACGTACTGTATCTTCACCAATGTGAGATTGTACTTCTAATACTAATTTAGAACCATCTTGGTTGTTAATTTCTAACGAATCATAAATCTTTGGAAGCTCTGAACCAGCAGCGAATTCTACATCGATAACTGGGCCTACGATTTGTGCAACTTTACCTGTAACTTTTGACATTACTTATATGTTTTTGTTTTGCAATAGTTTAAATGCGAAAAATTAGCTTACCTAATCAAGTTGAGTGCATGCGTTTTTCGCGCTGCAAAGATAGGAGTTTTAATTTAAAAAACATATCAAAATTTCGGCTTTTTTAAGCATAGAAAACGCTCCCAATTTGAGAGCGTTTTTATAATTGTATTTAATCTGATTTTACTGTAAAGTTGGCGGGTAATTTGTTGGGTAATTACCAATATCTAATAAGCTACCCGAAGCTTCAAAGTTAGAACCATACGTAGCATCTATAGCTTTCATAAATTCATTTGCCAATAATGCGTAACCTCGAGCTGTTGGATGAACACCATCTAATGAAAATGCACCTCCTGTTACTAAACTTGATGTTAATATAAAATCTCCATCTGAATAACCACCATTATCTAATTGTTGCATTAACGTATTAGCATCTACAAAAGCAAATCCTGCAGATGTTGCTGCAGATTGTAATGTCGCATTAAAACTATCCGTTGCAGTTATAATTTCGGCTTGTTCTTCTGGAGTTAAAACCCACTTATCTGCTAAAGGTATCGCAACACCATTAACAGTGGTTGGATTTCCTGGTATAGCCTCTGTACCAATAAAACTAGAGGCAGGTAATACTAATAAATCATCTTCAGTAGCTTGACGCATACTAACCAAAGCAGCGTTTATAGCCGTTAAATCGGTTAAGTTTTCATCCATAATAACAACTGCATTGCCAGCGCCTTCAGAAAAGTAAATTTTTCTTTTAGCTATTTCAGCCGTTGCTAATTCCTCAGATGTCATACTATCATTAGGAGGAAAGAAGAAAGCAAGTTGAGCAGGATTGGCCATTAGAAACGCTAATGTCGCATCAAGTCCGCCGTTATATGCTCCATAAGCACTTGCACTGTTTAAAAAGCCTGCAGTAGCGGCATCTAAAGGAACAGGGTTATGAGGAACAGTTGTAAAATGTGGAATAGTTGTTACATAAGGAATATTTGCCATTACGCCTTGTGCGCCAGATGCTTGTATTGAATTTACAATAGCACCTATAGTTTGGTCGAACCCTACACCTGGAGGACCATCGATTGGAGTTATAGCTGCTGCAGTTTGATCTCCACCAGAAGTTGCATAACCTAATACGTCGTTATTTCCAATCCATAAAGAAACGAAAGTTGGTTGTTGTGCTAATGCATCTCCTAAAACAGTTGCGTTTGGAGCTGAAGCCATACGAACATAATAAGGGTTTGCAGTTGGCGGAGTTGTCAATAAGTTACCTGGATTACCATAACCGTCATACAACAAGTGATAACTTGCGGCACCAGGAACTCCCATATTATTTTGACTACCAACAGAAGGAGCAAAGGCCTCAGTTGTAGAAACAGCAGGTAAACCAGATGGTCCTGAACCGTCAAAAAAGAGTCGAGGTCCAAAACTTCCGTCAACATTTTGCATTCCACCAAAAAGTAATCCACCAATATTATCATCCATTAATGGTTGAGTAAAACTACCGCCACCTATCGATGCGAATTGTTGCGATAACATATTTGGTATTGAGTTTACTTGTCCTTGAATAAATAAGGCATTATCTGTAAAACCCGCAGTTAGAGAATTACCAATAGATACATAATTTGAAAAATTGGCAGAGCCAGCAGTTAAAGGTGGCAATACTTCTTCTGTTAATGGATTATCTAATTGGTCTTCAAAATCACTTTCATCATTACATGCCGTAAATCCTATTAGAACAGCCGATAATAATATATATTTAATATTTTTCATTTTGCGTTTTTTATAAGTTATTAATCGTCCATGATACATAATACATTGAACCAATATATCCAGAACCAAATATTGTGAAATATTCCTTACCTCCAATATTTGTACCGCCTACTTTTATAATAGATTTTAGGCTTGGGATCTTATAGTTAATCTGTGCATCTACCGTATGGAATTCAGGTACTATACCGTCACCAAATGTTGCTTGCCAAAAATAATCATCACTGAATTTGTAAGCGATGTTGAATCCGAAGTTTTTAAATAACTCAGTATTTCCAAAATGCGCTTTAAATTTGTGTTCTGGAGTATTAAAATTAGTTTCAAAATTTGGATTTGCAGCTTGATCAAAATCTTGTTTTGTGAACGTATAGCTTCCTCCTAGGTCAAAATCACCAAATACCTTTGCAGATAACCCAATAGATGCACCATAAGAATTAACATCAGCTTCGGAATTTGTATATGTGCTGTAAGTTCTGAAATCACTATTAGCTATTGCTGCAATTGCCGAACCATCAGCTACTGAACCATATAAAGGAGCAATAACAACTTCAGACGAGATAAAGTCTTCATATTTATTATAATACGTACTGAAATCTACTGTTAACTTATTAATTTTACCTCTATAACCAATTTCAAAAGAAGTGACTTTTTCAGGAGAAACAAGATCTGGGTTTGCAATCTCTAAAACGGAAGGATCACCTGTTGCACCTAATTGTTGTACAGACGTTGCAGTATAAGAATTGTTATATGCCGCAGCACCAGTTTGCGTATAAGTATTACCATCATTGGCTACAAAATCTCTAGAATAACGATCTAGGTTATCTGGTGAAGAACCAACTAATATAGCTCTACCTGCATCTAAACCAATAAATAAATCTTGTGTAGTTGGATTTCTAAATCCTGTCTGAGCGGAAGCTCTAATGTTATGATTTTCATTTAAAGTTAAACCTAGAGAAAGTCTTGGTGAAACGAAACCGTCAAAGAATTCAGACTTATCGTAACGTGCAGAAGCAGTAACTTTTAAAGCCATCATTTCACTTAATTCTAGGTTTTTCTGTATCTGAGTATAAACACCGAATTCACTATATTTAATAGGACCATCATAATCTGTGTAGATTGACCCTAAAGAATTTAAATCATATTGTCTAAATGAACCACCAACTTGAATATCTGCAAAATCTATTAACTCACTAAAATTGTAGTTACCATCTGCATGATAATACTTAGATTGATCTTGAAATTTAGATCCTGTTGCTAAATCTGGGTCTTTAATAATTCTATCAAAAGCATTGTTAAATTCTTCTGATCCTGGTTCAAATCTTCCGTTTTCAGCTGCTGCTCTTGCCGCGGCATGCGCTTGTTCATCTGTTGCGCCACCACCTAAGGTTGCGGCAACATATGTGTTTATGTAATCACCAAACCATTCTTCATCACTTTTCCAAGATCTGTTAATGTTAATTCCAGTAAATACCATATCATATGAATCTCCCGCTCTATCAGCTACGACATAACCTCTTAAAAAGTAATTATCGTTTTTTACTTCTAATTTGTGTTGTTGTTGAAAGAAACCGTCAATGTTATATCGGTTAGTTCCTTGGTAAATAGTTGTACCTGTACCTACTTTACCAACATATTGGATTTCAAAATTGCTATCAGTAATCGGACGGTAATATAAGCCCCAATCAGCTTTAACACTTTCAGCTTTATGTTCTGTAAGGTCACTTTCGTTATAACCTGTTCTACTAACAAACACGTCTGGTACAATTCCGGTACCACCTGCTAAATCGTTAAGGTTTGCAGATACTTCATCGCCATATACGTTAATACCGTTATAATTTCTGTTGGTTGCTCTCGTACCACCTGGCATATCACTATCAACTTCGCTAGTTGCTGCCCAATCCTTACCATGTAAGTAACCAAAGTTAACCTTTGCAGCAAATTTATCACTAAACTTATATGCCATTCTAACACCTAAGTCAGTATACGCATTATCTCCAGCAGCTTCTTGTGAAGTAATTCCTCTTTTTACAAAAGCACTTATACCTTGATGATCAAAAGGGCTTTTACTTCTCATAAAAAGTATACCATTAAAAGCGTTGGCACCATATAATGCCGATGAAGCTCCTGGAAGTAATTCAACACTTTGAACATCAGTTTCAATCATACCAACTAAATTTCCAATTGGAAAGTTTAAGGCTGGAGTAGAGTTATCCATACCATCAACTAATTGCATGAAACGTGTATTAGCTGTAGTTGCGAAGCCTCTTGTGTTTACGGACTTAAATGTTAAACTACTCGTATTAACATCTACGCCCTTTAAGTTCTCAAGACCTCCATAAAAATCTGCAGATGCCGTATTTTTTATCTCTTTAAGCCCAAAACGCTCTACTGTTACAGGAGATTCAAAAATTCGTTCTGGAGTACGAGAAGCTGAAATTACGACTTCATCTAGCTCATTCCCTTCTTTTAAAGAAATATCCACAGTTTGATTATTTGTAGTTATCTCAACGGTTGCTGTTTCGAATCCTGCATAACTTATTTGGATTGAAAAAGGAGGATCTTGATTTACGGTTAAAGAATAGTTACCATCAAAATCAGTTATAGTACCCGAACTGGTACCTAAAACAACAATATTTGCTCCAGGTAAGGGTAACCCAGTATTGTCAGTAATTTTACCTTTTACTGTGGTTTGTGCAAAAGATACCACGCAAAAAAGCATTGTGAAAAGCTTTAAGATTGTCTTCATGTTAGAAAATTAGTTAATTTATTAGACGAGCAATTTAATTAAATATATGATAATTCGGTAAGAAATCCATAAAAAATTATGCACGCATAGGAAAATTTAAAAAAATAAACGCCTTTAAATTGATGATTTCTCAATTTAAAGGCGTTTTAATGAAAATTTAATAGTCTAAATGTTACTATTCTACAGTAACTGATTTTGCTAAATTTCTTGGTTGATCCACGTTTTTATCTAACAAGACTGCGATATGATAAGATAATAATTGTAATGGAATTGTAGTTAACAGTGGTGTAAGGCATTCTAGTGTTTCAGGTACTTCAATAACGTGATCAGCTAATTCCTTTACACTCTCATCGCCTTTAGTAACTATGCCAATAATCTTACCTTTTCTAGATTTAATTTCTTGAATATTACTTACAACTTTTTCGTAATGTCCTTTCTTAGTTGCAATTACAAATACTGGCATTTGCTCATCTATTAATGCAATAGGGCCATGCTTCATTTCAGCAGCAGGATAACCTTCTGCATGTATATAAGAAATCTCTTTTAGTTTTAATGCACCTTCTAATGCAACAGGAAAATTAAAACCTCTACCTAAGTAAAGACAATTTTTAGAATCCTTGTAAATCTCTGCTACGGTTTTTACATAAGCATCTGACTTTAAGGCTTCTTCTACTTTACCTGGAATAGTTTCTAATTCTATTAAGTGATGTCTAAATTCTGAACTTGACATAGTTCCTTTTGCACGAGCTAAACGTAAAGCAATTAACGTTAAGACAGTAATTTGAGTTGTAAATGCCTTTGTAGAAGCAACTCCAATCTCAGGTCCTGCATGTGTGTATGCGCCTGCATCTGATTCTCTTGCAATAGAAGATCCTACAACATTACAAACACCAAATACAAATGCACCTTTAGATTTTGCTAACTTTATTGCAGCTAAAGTATCTGCTGTCTCACCAGATTGAGAAATTGCAATTACAATATCCTTTTCTGTAATTACCGGATTTCTATATCTAAACTCTGAGGCATATTCCACTTCTACAGGAATTCTTGCTAAATCTTCAAATATATATTCGGCTACTAAGCCAGCATGCCAAGATGTACCGCAGGCAACTACGATAATCCTATCTGCAGCTAAGAATTTTTTCATATTATCCTCAACTCCTGCCATTTTTATTATGGCTTCGTTACTTAATAAACGACCCCTAAATGTATCTAAAATAGCTTCAGGTTGTTCATAAATTTCTTTAAGCATAAAATGATCATAACCACCTTTTTCAATTTGCTCTAAATTTAATTGCAATTCTTGTACGTAAGGATCAACTAAGCTATCATTTTTGATTTTTCTAATCTTGATGTCTTTTCCTCGTCTAATAATAGCCATCTCTTCGTCTTCAAGATAAATGGCATTCTTAGTATATTCGATAAAAGGCGATGCATCACTAGCAATAAAAAATTCATCTTCACCAACACCAATAGCCAAAGGGCTACCAAGTTTTGCTACTACAATTTCATTAGGTTTGTTTTTATCAAAAACCGCAATAGCATAAGCTCCTACAACTTGATTTAATGCAATTTGAATAGCTTTACCAAGTTTAATGTTTTCGTTTTTCTTTACATCTTCAATGAGGTTGACTAATACTTCAGTGTCAGTATCGGACTTAAAAGTGTAACCACGTTTTATTAATTCTTTCTTAAGTGAATCATAATTTTCAATTATCCCGTTGTGAATAATCACAAGATCACCTGAGTTAGAATAGTGTGGGTGAGAGTTTACATCATTAGGCACACCATGTGTTGCCCAACGCGTATGTCCTATTCCTAAAGTACCATCAATAGAAATTTCATTTTCAAGTTTCTCTTTTAAATCAACGACTTTACCTTTGGTTTTAGAAAGTTTAATTTCTTTTCCGTCGTAAAGAGCAATACCAGCACTGTCGTAGCCACGATATTCTAATCTTTGGAGTCCTTTTATTACAATAGGATAGGCCTCTCTATGGCCAATATATCCAACAATTCCACACATAGGTTAATTTTTTAGTTATTTGGTTCTGTATAATAAATTTCTAAATAAACACGCTTATCGGCATCGCTTGTAGCGTTACCATGTAATATTAAACCTCTCGGTGAAACGGTAGAACTTGCAGGTATATTAAAATCTAAATTAGTTGGGGTTTGTACTTCTCTTTGTGTGATCGCTTCTTCAATATTAACATTTAAAGAAACAGCCAAACCTAGTTCTACATTAGTAGAATCCCTCAAAAGAAGATTATTTATATGCTCTGTAATTCTAAATTTATATTTAACACCTTCACTATTTGGATCATCGTTATCAACTCGTTCTAATGGACCAAGATGGTTTACTATTGAAAACGAAGGTAACGTATTATTAATACCATCTAAATAATAATCTACCAACGGTGACTTATTATCTATATCATACAAATAGAGGCGATTAGGTTCGTTGTTCTGCTCATTATTTTGGTCAACTAAGTAAAATATTAGGTTAGCTTCATTGACTAAACGTTTAGAACTTTCAAACTCATTGTTTTCATCGAGATTTACAAAATCACTTCTAAATTTATCAAAGTTTGTAATACCAGCACCTTCATCGTAGAAACCTTGAAACAATTTAATTCCGGCTACAGCTCCTTCACCTCCTTTTAAGTAAATTTCACTATCACCTGTTTCTGAATTACCTTCAGCTATTGGTTGCGTAAAATCGTTGTCGAAAAAATTGATTTTATTTGGGCCAAAGTTTAAAACATAAGTATCTGAGTTTGTAGAATCCACACCATCAGTAGATGTTGTTGTGTTACTGTAATAAATGGTAATATTGGCGTTAGCATTATTTGTATTTAAAATAAAGAAATCACCATCGTTATCTTCATTAGGTTCTGCTACAAAATATAAACCTCTAAAATAGTCCTCAAAATTGTTTTGACTACTTAAAACCGCATCACCTTCTTTGTCTATAATTTTGTTTTGCCAAAATGCATGATCTAATTTAATTCTAATACCTGGATTTTGGGTTTCTAATATAGTTTCAATACCATCATCATCTACATCATTAACATCAGTTAGAATAAAAGGGTCTGAATTGATTTTAATAGTGTTACCCACAACACTGCCTTCAGGATCTTCATTATCAGTAAATTCTAATTCTTCACCCATTAGCGTTGTAATAGTCTCAGTATTAGACGCTGTTTTATTTGAAAAATAAGCTTGACTTTCATTAAAATCGCCTTCAGGATCAAAATCTCTAATGAAATATTCATTCTCATAGATTCGCAATTTTAAATCTTTATAAGTATCACCATTTGGTATAATTGAATCTACATCGTAAACAACGTTTCCATCATCATCAAAACTAGAAGCTGTACTGAAAAATGGAATAGTTACAACCACGGAATCTATTATTGTTTCGTTGCCAAAATCTGGATCAAAAGTTTCAGGCGATAATTGGGTTACGAAACTAGCTGTGGTTCTACCATATACATCATCATAAATACCTAAAGTACTTAAACCTGTTCCAAAATCATTGGTTTGTACAGGGCCCAAAGGCTTTGTGTAAGTGATAATGTTGCTTGTAAAATCTTCTATAGTGAAGTTTGTTGCATTATCTGAATTAACAACATCTGATTCGATCGCTGCAAAATCATTATCACATGCAATAAAACTAAATACAATTAATCCAAAAACTAATAATTGTAAGGCAAATTTATTTCTTTTCATAGTAATTATTTACTGTTAAGTACAGTATTGGTATAAAAATCAGTATATGGATCTGCAAATTCTTCAATAGAAAAATAATCTAAAACTGGTTTTGATAAATCGTTTAAATAGGTATCTAACTCTTCAGATAAATTTTCAGATCCTCTAATAATTGCATCAGAATTATCAATTGCAATTTTCATTAAATTATTATAATCTGGCTGCTCTAATAATTTAGTCGATTCAGTGTCTAGTCCGTCAAAGTTAATTTTAGAGATCATGTTTTTATCTAACGTACCATCAAAAGATTGATTGTATACAGAGGTTACAATTTTGCTTTCAGTAAAAAGAGGTTCCGTTTTGTAAAATTCCTTTAGATATAAAGGTAATAGTGAGGCTAACCATCCATTTACATGAATAATATCTGGAGCCCAATTTAATTTTTTTACAGTTTCTATTACACCTTTAGCAAAGAAAATAGCACGTTCATCATTATCTGAAAACAACTTTCCATTTTCGTCAGTTAAAGTGGCTTTTCTTTTAAAATAATCTTCGTTATCTATAAAGTAAACTTGAATTCTTTCTTTAGGTATAGAAGCTACTTTAATTATCAATGGCATATCTAAGTCATTAATCACTAAGTTTATACCAGATAGTCTAATCACTTCATGAAGTTGGTGTCTTCTTTCGTTAATGTTTCCAAAACGAGGCATAAATATTCTTATCTGACCTCCTTGTTTGTTTACCATTCGAGGCGCTTCAAATGACATTGAAGAAATCTCTGTTTCTGGTAAATATGGAACTACTTCCGAGGACACATACAATATTCGTTTATCTTTCATAAATCTGCTTCTTTTGAAAATTAAGAGTAAAAAACATGCAAAATTACAAAATTTTGGGCAGATTGCTAGTATTATATTATGTTTGCACGCGTTAATTTTTTGTTAGAATTGTGAAAGTATATTACAATAAATCCGAATTATCTAAATATTTAGACAGCCTAAGAGAAAACGGAAACTCCATAGGGTTTGTTCCTACAATGGGAGCATTACATAACGGTCATTTATCTTTAGTTAATAAAGCGCTTAGCGAAAACGACTTTCTTGTAGTTAGTATTTTTGTAAACCCTACACAGTTTGATAATCAAGAAGATCTCGTAAAATACCCAAGAACTTTAGAAGCAGATGTTAATTTATTAAAAACGGTTAATGAAAATGCAATTATTGTCTACGCACCAACTGTAGACGATATTTACGGCGATAAAATAGAATCTAAATCTTTTAAATTTGATGGTTTAGAACATCAAATGGAAGGTGCTTTTAGAGCAGGTCATTTTGATGGTGTAGGAACTATTGTTAAACGATTGTTTGAAATTGTTGAGCCTAAAAGCGCTTATTTTGGAGAAAAGGATTTTCAACAACTACAAATAATTAGAAAGCTAGTAGAATTATACAATCTGCCAGTAAATATAATTGGCTGCCCAATCCACAGAGCTAAAGATGGTTTGGCAATGAGCTCTAGAAATACGAGGTTAACTTCAGCGCATAGAAATGCAGCACCATTTATATATAAAACTTTAGTTGAAGCTAAAAATAAGTTTGAAACTAGAAGTGCACAAAATGTGACAGAATGGGTAGAAATACAATTCAAAACACAAGAACTTTTAGAGTTAGAGTATATCATAATTGCAAGTATTGATACCTTAAAAACTGTAAAAAGAAAATCGTTGAAAAAGAAATATAGAGCATTTATTGCGGTATATGCAGGCGATATTAGACTAATTGATAATATCGCATTAAATTAATTATCTTTGTAAAATGCAAATACAAGTCGTAAAATCAAAAATTCACCGTGTAAAGGTTACAGGTGCAGCACTAAATTATATTGGTAGTATTACTATTGATGAAGATTTAATGGATGCAGCTAACATTATTCAAGGTGAAAAAGTTCAGATTGTAAATAATGACAATGGTGAACGTTTAGAAACCTATTGTATTCCTGGTCCTAGAAAAAGTGGAGAAATTACTTTAAATGGAGCTGCAGCTAGAAAAGTTTCCATAGGTGATACATTAATTCTTATTACATATGCCTTTATGGATATTGAGGACGCTAAAGTTTTTAAACCATCTTTAGTATTTCCTGATGAAGCTACAAATCTTCTAAACTAAGAAGTTGGCTTCCCCTAAATCCATCCTAAAAGTTGTCATTCCTCTTCTATTAGGTGTAGGTTTGGTATGGTATTCACTATCTAAAATTTCTGTACCAACGTTATTACAGTATTTTAAAGATGCGGACTATTCTTGGATAATTCTGGGTGTGTTTATGGGCCTTTTAAGTCATGCATCTAGAGCCTACCGTTGGCTTTTTATGGCAGAACCATTGGGTTATAAACCAAAATTTGGAAACAGTTTTATGGCAGTGTACGCCGCATATCTCATTAATTTTACCATTCCAAGAGCAGGAGAAATTGCAAGAGCATCCATATTAACAAATTATGAAGAAATTCCATTTGATAAAGGTATAGGATCTATAGTTGCAGAACGCGTGGCAGATACTATAATGTTATTGTTAATTATTGCAATAGCATTTTTTTTAGAATTTGAATTTATCTATGATTTTTTCGCTTCAAAATTTAATTCGACCTTGATTTTAGTTGGTATTGCTGTGCTCTTTATTGGTGCATTGATTGTGTTTCTCTTAATAAAAAAAAGCCACAGAAAGTTTGCCTTAAAAGTAAAAGGATTCGTTTCTGGTCTCATTCAAGGTGCGTTGAGTATTTTTAAAATGAAAAAGAAATGGGCTTTTATAGGTCACACCATATTTATTTGGGTTATGTATGTGCTAATGTTCTATATCACAACATTTGCGTTGCCAGAATTACAGAACATTTCTATAGCAGCTATATTAATTGGCTTCATTCTTGCAAGCTTTAGTATTGCAGCCACTAATGGCGGAATTGGATCATTCCCTGAGGCAGTAGTCATTGCTTTTTCGTTATTTAGTATGTTAGAAGAACCAAGTAGAGCATTTGGTTGGATAATGTGGTCAACTCAAACTTTAGTTATTATTGTGATAGGTGGCCTATCGTTATTATATTTGCCTATCTATAATAGAAATAAAACGGCAGCTTAGAAATATTTTTTAACTTGCTAATATTATCAATATAAATATGAAGAATTTTTACCTACTTCTAATAAGTTTCTTTTTTGTGTATAATCTTCAAGCACAAGCTATTTATAAAACAATAGATTCTTATAAACTTGAAGGAAAACGTGAATTAAAAATTCAGTTACCGAGAAATTATGATCCTGAAGAAAAACGAACCTATCCATTAATTATCGTTTTAGATGGAGATTATTTGTTTGAGCCAATAGCTGGTAACATTGATTATCAGTCTTATTGGGAAGACATACCAGATTGTATTGTAGTTGGTATTAAACAAGGAACTACCAGAAATGATGATTTCTTCTATGACGATGAATCTTTTTTTCCAGCGCATGAAGGTGCCGCTTTCTACGAGTTTATGGCAGCTGAATTATTACCATATATTGAGGATAACTACAAGGCATCAAACTTTAGAATAATTGTAGGGCACGACCTTAGTGCTAATTTTATTAATTATTATTTGTTTAAAAACGAGCCCCTTTTTAGAGCATATGTGGCCTTGAGTCCAGATTTTGCACCAGAGATGAAAGATAGATTGAAACAGCGTTTAGAAATTCTGCAACAAGAAACATTTTATTATCTAGCAACTGGTGATGCGGATTTAAAAAGTTTAAGATCTTCAATTATAGAAAGTGATTCCATTATTTCTACCATAGAAAATGAAAAATTACTTTACACATTTGATGATTTTGAAGATGCCAACCACTACGGTTTAGTAGGTAGAGGAATTCCCAAGGCTTTAAATCAAATTTTTGGGCTCTTTAAACCTATAAATGCCAAAGAATATAAAGAAAAAGTTCTCACTTATGAAGGTTCTCCGTACGAGTATCTGGTTAAAAAATACGAAGACATAGAATATTTCTACGGATTTGAAAAAAAGTTGATTGAAAATGATATTAGAGCCATAGCAGCAGCAAGCAATAAAAAAGACGATTTAGAATCTTTAGAAAAATTAACGAAGTTGGTTAAGAAAAATTTTCCAAAATCGATGCTAAGTTCTTATTACTCAGGTATGTTATATGAAAAAGAAGGTAATCTGCGAAAGGCCTTAATTCAATATAAATCTGGATTATTATTGCAGCCTTCACAATTTATAGATAAGGAAATTATGCTCGAAAAAATGTACGATACGCAAGAAGCATTAAACGATTAAGTGCATTTCATCGAAAAAAATTGACTATTTGACGATAATTAACTATGTTTGGTGTCCCAAAACTAAACCTACTTAATTATGAGAAAAACTATCTTAGTAGTTCTTACTTGTTTTATTTGCGTGCTATCCTATGCGCAAATTTCATACGAAGAGATTTCTTCGTCTCGCTTAAACTCTATTCGACAATTAAAAATTAAGTTACCAACCGATTATGATTCTAAAGCAGATAAAAAGTATCCGCTTATTATCGTTTTTGATGGTGATTACTTATTTGAACCCGTAACTGGTCAAGTAGATTTTCAAACCTATTTTGATGATATGCCAAGCTCAATTGTCGTTGGTGTAATGCAAGGTGAAGAACGAGTTTACGATAGTTACTACGAACCACAAACAGGATTACCTACAGAGTCTGGTATAAGATTCCACGAGTTCGTATCAGAAGAATTATTACCGTATTTAGATGACAAATACAAAACAAGCAAATTTAGAGTTGCCGTAGGTCATGATATAATGGGTAATTTTATAAACTCATATTTATTTAAAGAAGACCTAGAGTTTCAGGCCTATGTATGTATTAGTCCTGATTTCGTTGGTTCCTTGAGAAATTTTGTATCTAAGCGGTTAGCACTTTATAAGAGCGATGTCTTTTATTATATGGCAACTGCAGAAAAAGATATTCCAGCAATAAGAGAGAATATACTATCTACAAACGAATTAATTAAAACCGTTGAAAATAAAAACTTAACGTACTATTTTGATGATTTTAAAGGCGAAACACATTATACTTTAGTAACAGGAGCCATATCAAGATCTTTTGATAAAATTTTCTCAATCTATAATCCACTTCGTGAAAAAGAATTAGAGGAAAAGGTCTTAACATATGAAGGGACTTTAGATGAGTATTTAGTTGATAGATATAGAAGAATAGAGAAACTATTTGGAATTGAAAAAGATATTAGTGAAGAAGAGTTAGAAAAAGTGGCAAAAGTAGCCGAGCAAAGAGAAGATTATAAATCTTTATTTAAGTTAGGAATTTTGGCAAATAAATTGCATCCAGAGACCTTATTAGGTACATTTTACTTGGCTCAATCTGCTGAAAAATTGGGAAAAACTAAGAAGGCAAAAAAGCTTTATGAAGATGCATTAACTTTAAATGATGTAAGTCATATTAATAGAGATTTTATTTTCTCTAAAATTGATGAACTTGCATTGACATTAGTCGATACAGACGATGAGGATGCCGAAGAAGAGGAGGAGGTTGAAGATGAAAAATAAAAAGAAAACACCTTCAACAGATTATTTTTTTGAATCAATATTTAGAAAATCTAAGCAATTCTTGTTATTTAACTTACCTTCAAAATTAGCGGCATTAAAAATTATGGCAATTATATCTTGGTTTAGAGACATCAACTAAAATTGTTTTAATTTAGCTGTTCTTAATTTAAAAATTGATTGTTGTGTAAGCAGCAAAAGAACATGGCTAAAGTAAAAACAACTTTTTTTTGTCAGAATTGTGGAAGTCAGTATGCAAAATGGCAAGGGCAGTGCACGTCTTGTAAGGAATGGAATACCATTGCAGAAGAAGTTATTCAGAAACCTGAAAAAAGCGATTGGAAAACTCCGACAACAACCACTAAGCGCGTATCAAAACCATTACTTATTAATGAAATTGATACCTCCCAAGAGGCACGTTTAGATATGCAAGATGGCGAGTTTAATCGTGTTCTTGGAGGCGGAATGGTTAATGGATCCTTAACACTTTTAGGTGGCGAACCAGGTATAGGAAAAAGTACGCTTTTACTTCAAATTGCTTTAAAATTACAATACAAAACACTTTATGTTTCTGGAGAAGAAAGTCAGAAGCAAATTAGAATGCGTGCAGAACGTATTAATCCTAATAGCAATAATTGTTACATTCTTACAGAGACTAAAACTCAAAATATATTTAAACAGATTGAAGCTTTAGAGCCAGATATTGTGGTAATAGATTCAATTCAAACCTTACATAGCGATTATATAGAATCGTCTGCAGGAAGTATTTCTCAGATTAAGGAATGCACAACCGAACTTATAAAATTTGCCAAAGAAACGTCAACACCAGTTTTATTAATTGGTCATATTACTAAAGATGGAAATATTGCAGGTCCAAAAATTTTAGAGCATATGGTAGATACGGTTTTGCAGTTTGAAGGCGACCGCAATCATGTGTTCAGAATTTTAAGAGCTAATAAAAACCGATTTGGTTCTACTAATGAACTCGGTATCTACGAAATGCAAGGCAAAGGATTAAGAGAAGTTTCTAATCCTTCTGAAATACTAATTTCAGAAAAAGATGGCGAGCTTTCAGGTAACGCCATCGCTGCAACTTTAGAAGGCTTACGACCTTTAATGATAGAAGTACAGGCTTTGGTAAGTACAGCAGTTTATGGAACACCACAACGTTCTGCCACAGGTTTTAATGCTAAGCGTTTAAATATGTTATTAGCCGTTTTAGAGAAACGTGCAGGTTTCCGTTTGGGAGCAAAAGATGTATTTTTAAATATTACTGGAGGCATCACTGTGGATGATCCTGCAATAGATTTAGCCGTTGTTGCAGCTATTTTGTCTTCTAACGAAGATGTAGCATTACAAAGTGATTTTTGTTTTGCAGCAGAAGTAGGTTTATCTGGTGAGATAAGACCAGTACAACGTGTAGAGCAACGTATTTTAGAAGCTGAAAAATTAGGGTTTTCTACCATATTTGTTTCCAAGTACAATAAAATAGCCTTAAAGAATACGGTTATTAAGATTCAATTGATTTCTAAGATTGAAGATTTGGTTGGATTTTTAGTTTAAAATTCCTTTGAAAAAAGGAATCTCACAGTTATTTACAATTCACGAAGATGAAAAAGCCACTATCATCTACATTAGGACAATTATTCGCATTTATTTGTTATGCTTTATTGGCAGCTTCTATTGGCATTATAGCATATTCATTGGTGGTTAAGGACTGGCCAGGAATAATTGCCGGAATTTTATTTGGAACATTCAATTATATCATCTTTGGAAGAAAATTATTCAGAACACAAGCCATAACTTTTGATGAAAACTATTTCTATTTTAAAGACCAATCTAAAGTTGAATTATCCCGAATTCAAAATATAGAAGATGGAAAAATCACATATTTCCATGATGGCATAGAGAACATTATATATGTAAATCCTTATTATCCTTCAAAAAATCATCAATTATTCTACAAATATTTTAAACTAAAAACCTAAAAATTTAGTAATCTATACATAGCATATAAAACCTTTAACTATTTCCACAAAATTCTGTAATTTCGCACCTCGAAAAGAAAACAGAATAATGAGTACAAAGTTCCCTGAATATAAAGGACTTAACTTGCCAAACGTTGCCGATGAAATCGGTAACTATTGGGAAGCTAATAATATCTTCGATAAAAGTGTAACTACAAGAGAAGGAAAACCACCTTTTGTGTTTTTTGAAGGACCACCTTCTGCAAACGGTTTGCCTGGTGTGCATCACGTTTTAGCACGTGCTATTAAAGATATTTTTCCACGTTACAAAACCATGAAAGGGTTTCAGGTTAAACGTAAAGCCGGTTGGGATACGCACGGACTGCCAGTTGAACTTGGAGTAGAAAAAGAACTCGGAATTACCAAAGAAGATATTGGTAAAAAAATCACTGTAGAGGAATATAACGAAGCTTGTAAAAAAGCCGTTATGCGTTACACTGATATTTGGAACGACCTAACTCAAAAAATGGGGTATTGGGTAGATATGGACGATCCATATATTACTTACAAATCCAAATATATGGAATCTGTTTGGTGGTTACTAAAACAGATTTATGAGAAAGATTTAATCTACAAAGGTTACACTATTCAGCCATATTCACCAAAGGCAGGAACGGGTTTAAGCTCGCATGAGTTGAACCAGCCAGGAACATACCAAGATGTTACAGACACAACGGTTGTAGCACAGTTTAAGGCGAATGCAGAGTCATTACCAGATTTTCTTCAAAATGAAGGCGATATTTTCTTTTTAGCTTGGACAACAACACCTTGGACCTTGCCAAGTAATACTGCATTAACTGTTGGGCCAAAGATTGAATATGTCTTAGTTGAAACCTATAATCAATACACATTTAAACCTATGAATGTGGTTTTGGCTAAGAATTTAGTCAACAAACAATTCGATGGAAAATTTAAACGTGTTGAAACAAAACCAGAATTAATTGAATACAAAGAAGGAGATAAAAAGATTCCTTACTTCGTAGTTAAAGATTTTGTAGGTAAAGATTTAGTTGGAATCACATACGAGCAGCTTTTACCATATGCGCTACCAAACGACAATCCTCAAGATGCCTTTAGAGTGATTTCTGGAGATTTCGTAACGGTTGAAGACGGAACAGGTATTGTACACACAGCACCAACATTTGGAGCAGATGATGCTATGGTTGCAAAACAAGCAACACCAGAAATTCCACCATTATTAGTTAAAGATGAGAATGGAAATTTAGTGCCATTAGTAGATTTACAAGGGAAATTCAGACCAGAATTAGGCGAATTTGCAGGTAAATATGTGAAAAACGAATATTACGATGATGGCGAAGCACCAGAACGTTCTATTGATGTTGAATTAGCCATTAAATTAAAAACAGAAAACAAAGCCTTTAAGGTTGAAAAATATAAGCACAGTTACCCAAATTGTTGGCGAACTGATAAGCCAATTTTATACTACCCATTAGATTCGTGGTTTATTAAAATCACTGATGTAAAAGGGAGAATGCACGAGCTAAATACCACGATTAACTGGAAACCTAAATCTACAGGAGAAGGGCGTTTTGGTAATTGGTTAGCAAATGCAAACGACTGGAATTTATCGCGTTCTCGTTTCTGGGGAATTCCATTACCTATATGGAGAACAGAAGACGGAAAAGAACAATTATGTATTGGTTCCGTTGCTGAGTTAAAAGAAGAAATGGCAAAGTCTGTGGAAGCAGGCGTAATGTCTGAAGATATTTTTGCGGAGTTTGAAGTTGGTAACATGTCTGATGCGAATTACGAAACTATCGATTTACATAAAAATGTAGTTGATAAAATTGTATTAGTTTCAGCATCAGGTCAACCCATGAAACGCGAAAGCGATTTAATAGATGTTTGGTTCGATTCTGGTTCTATGCCTTACGCACAATGGCATTATCCATTTGAGAATAAAAACTTAATTGATAAAAATGAAGCATTTCCTGCGGATTTTATTGCAGAAGGTGTTGACCAAACACGTGGATGGTTCTATACATTGCATGCTATCGGAACTATGGTTTTCGATTCTGTGGCTTACAAAAATGTCGTTTCAAACGGATTAGTTTTAGATAAAAACGGTCAAAAAATGTCTAAGCGTTTAGGTAATGCCGTAGATCCATTTGAAACCTTATCTAAATATGGAGCAGATGCTACACGTTGGTACATGATTAGTAATGCCAATCCTTGGGATAACTTAAAATTTGATAGCGAAGGGATTGCTGAGGTAAGCAGAAAATTCTTCGGAACATTGTATAACACCTATTCATTCTTCACGTTGTATACAAACATTGATGGTTTCAATTATAGTGAAGCAGATATTGCTTTAAATGAAAGACCAGAAATAGACCGTTGGATTTTATCTGAGTTGAATACTTTAATTCAGAAAGTAGACGATTATTATGCAGAATACGAACCAACCAAAGCTGCGCGAGCAATTTCAGACTTTACACAAGATTATTTAAGTAACTGGTATGTACGTTTAAGTAGAAGACGATTCTGGAAAGGCGATTACCAAACAGATAAGATTTCGGCATATCAAACACTTTATACATGTATGGAAACCATTGCAAAGTTAGGCGCACCAATAGCACCTTTCTTTATGGATCGTTTGTATTTAGATTTAAATGCAGTGACTAAAAAAGAAACGTTTGAGAGTGTACACTTAGCAGATTTCCCTGTTGCAAATACCACTATTATAGACAAGGTATTAGAACGAAAAATGGAAAGTGCGCAAACAATATGTTCACTAGTATTATCGTTAAGAGCTAAGGAGAAAATTAAAGTACGTCAGCCGTTACAGAAAATTATGATTCCTGTTGATAATCAGCAACAAAAGGAAGAAATTGAAGCAGTTGCAGATTTAATTAAACACGAAGTAAATATAAAAGAAGTTGAACTTTTAGAGGATGCTTCAGATATATTAGTGAAACAAATAAAACCAAATTTTAAGGCTTTAGGACCTAAGTTTGGTAAGGATATGAAGTTGATTGCTAGTGCGATAAGTGCTTTTGATGCAAATGACATTAAAAATATCGAGCAAAACGGTAATATTGACGTTGAAGTTAACGGAAAAAAGATTAATTTGGGACTTGATGATGTTGAGATTACATCGCAAGATATTGAAGGATGGCTTGTTGCTAACGAAGGTGCATTAACTGTGGCTTTAGATGTTACAATCAATGAAGAATTACGTAAAGAAGGAATTGCAAGAGAGCTTGTAAATCGTATTCAAAATTTACGTAAGGATTCAGGATTTGAGGTTACAGACAGAATTGACGTACAACTTCAAAATGATTCTCAAGTAGCAGCAGCAATTGTTTCAAATGAGGCGTATATTAAATCAGAAACATTAACTGAAGATTTAAAAATTATGGACACCGTAGACAATGGTATAGAAATTGCGTTCGATAACGTAAATACTAAATTGTTTATTAAAAAACATTAAAAAATATGGCAACAGATACTACAAGCAGATACTCTGATAAAGATTTAGAGGAATTTAGAACTATCGTTTTAGATAAAATTAAAAAGGCAGAGCACGATTTAGAGTTAATTAAAAGTGCATATATGAATGACCATAATAATGGTACAGATGATACTTCACCCACATTTAAAGCATTCGAAGAAGGAAGTGCGACGATGAGTAAAGAAGCGAATTCGGCTTTGGCTATACGTCAAGAGAAGTTTATTAGAGACTTAAAGAATGCTTTAATTCGTATTGAAAATAAGACTTATGGTGTATGTCGTGTAACTGGTAAATTAATTAAAAAAGAGCGTTTAAAGTTAGTGCCTCATGCTACATTAAGTATTGAAGCTAAGAATATGCAGTAACCAATTCCTACGAAGGTAGGAATCTCTATAATTGAGGACTTATTTTGAATAATACAGAAATCATAAAGCCGTGGAATTTTAATTTCATGGCTTTTTTTTTGCTTTTTATATTTAACCTTACAGCTATAGAATCTCAGAATGTTATAGAGAATACTATACAAGCCGATGGTATCACTTCTGTTTCTATTAATGGAAATGATATTTTTAATATTTCGGTGTCAACTTCAGAAACAGATCAAATTAAGATTACTTCAACTTTAGATGGCGAATACCAAAATGATTTTCAAATTGTTGTAAAAGAAGGAAAATCAACATTAAATCTAAGCTTAGAACACGTATCCTTAGAAGAAATACCAGACGATAAACGTAATGCGCATAAGGTAATTGCAGCCACATTACACCTTGAAATTCCTGAATCTCTTAAAGTAAATATTCTTAGCGATATTGGCTCTGTGAGCTTATTAGGGACTTTTAATACGCTAAATGTTGAATTATTACGAGGACAATTTAATATAAAAGGAAAAGTTAAAACAGCAACTGTAAATACGTTAGACGGAAATATTCACGTTATTACTAATAGTGCTACAATTGAAGCAAATTCTAATCATGGTGAAATAGAACTAGATGAATTTTTTAATACATCTTCTGTTTGGATATTGAGGTCAATTCATGGTGATATTAGAGTAGTAAATAGCTAATTATATATGAGAAACTTAATATTAACTTTTTTATTAATACTAATAAGTTTCACAACAAAAGCCCAAGCCAACGATACTGAAGCCGCCTTGTACAATGTAGGTTTTGGAGCTGTATTTGGTACTGTAGGAGCAATAATCAATAAATCTCCAGATGAGCCTTTAGGTAAAGTGATTAAAAAATCTTTATGGCAAGGCGCTTTAGGCGGTTATATTACTTTTGAGAGTAAGCGTGTTTTAAGAGAAGCAAGAAGACAAGAACAGTGGGAATATTTTTGGATGGCTAAATTGATTAATGCGGCTGGCACTTCTATTAAGGAAAATACAGCGTTAAATAAGAATTTTTACGAGAAATGGCACTTAAATATTGGTTTTAGTAGACTAGAATTTAATACAAAGGATGAGTTCTCTGTAAAGTATAAATTGATGCCTGTAGCATTTGTGTATAATGTAGATGCTCTATTTAGGTATAAATTTGAATTAAAACATAGTCTGCGTGTTGGTGAGTTTGTTTATTCAATTAATCGAAGATTAGAAAATAGTAATTATGACGAAATTGTGGCTTCTGCTACCGCTGGCTATATGGTTTTTAATAAATCATATTTAAATCAAATAGATATTAATGTACACGAAATAATACACTTATATCAATCTAATGACTTTTCTATTTTCAACACTTATCTTAATAAGCCATTAACGAAATGGTCTGCAGAAAACAAAACGGTTAAATGGTTAAACGAACATTTATATACGGAATATCATTATTTAATCTTAAGACCACTTTATATTTTTGAAGCTAATAAAGCAGAGACTCATTATGATAACATCTTTGAACATGAAGCTCAGTACTATGGTAGAGGTTTTTAAAAGGAAAGGTTAAAACAGCAACTGTGAATACGTTGGAAGGAAATATTCGCGTTACTACTAATAATGCTACAATTGAAGCAAATTCTAATCATGGAGAAATAGATTTAGATACATTTTTTAGTAAAATTTCTATTTGGACATTGATTTCAATTCATGGTGATATTACAGTGCTTAAACAGGAATAATCCTTTATTTTTGCCTTTCATTATTTTTAAATATGTCCTTAAAAAAAGCCTCAATTCTCATCGTTTTAATTCTACTGATTGATCAAATCAGTAAAATCTACATCAAAACTCATTTTCAATTAGGTGAGGATGTTAAAGTATTCTCATGGTTTCATATTGCATTTATAGAAAATGATGGTATGGCTTGGGGAACAAAATTGAGCGATTTCACAACCTTAATTTCAGACCGTTCTGCAAAGCTTATTTTAACTTTGTTTAGAATTATAGCCGTTACAGGTATTGCCTTTTGGTTGCTAGATGTTATAAAAAAGAAGAAATCTAAGACTTTAGTATTCGCTATTTCTATAATATTTGCTGGCGCTTTAGGGAATATATTAGATTCTGTGTTTTACGGATTTTTATTTAGTGATAGTATTATGCAGGTTGCTACTTTTTTACCAGCAGATGGTGGTTATGAAAGTGTTTTTCATGGTAATGTAGTAGATATGTTATATTTTCCTTTGTGGAGTGGTGTTTTACCAGAAGGTATTCCTTTAATTGGTGGTAAATACTTTTCGTTTTTCGATCCTGTTTTTAACATCGCAGATGTTGCAATAAGCACGGGAATTGGGATTTTAATTGTATTTAATAAAAAGGCATTTAAATAAATTATGCTGTTTTATTAAATACAGCTTCTAATTCATCTATTCTTACAGGTTTTACAAGGTAATTATGGACTGTAGACAATGATTTAGCTTTGTCTATATCTATTGCGTTAATGGAAGAACTAACCACATATAGTGTAATTGGGTTATTAAACTTATTTTTAATTTTTGTGAAACGCTCTAAAAATTCCCATCCGTCCATAATTGGCATATTTAGATCGAGTAAAATCACTTCTGGTATTTGTTCTTCTTTAAAGTTTTGAAGTAAGGTTTCAAAATAATCGATTCCTTCTTTTCCATCTTTAAATATGAGTAAGTGATCACAGAGTTTTTTAGTCTCAATGATTTTTTTAACCAAATTCACATAGATTTTGTCATCATCAATTATACAAGCGAGTTTTATTTTATTCTTCATGTTATTTAAAATTTAATTGTGAAGGTTGTACCGATATTTAGTTCACTTTCTACTTGTATTTCGCCATCTAATGACTCTATTTGGTTTTTAGTTATAAATAAGCCTATACCTCTAGCGTCTTCATTATAATGAAACGTTTTGTACATACCAAAAATTTTGTCTCCAAACTTCTTCATGTTAATACCAGAACCGTTATCAGAGATTTTTAAAACTACACGGTCATAATTTTTATAGTCTCTAGATGCAGAGATATTAATTACTGGATCTCTGTCTTGGTGTTTATATTTAATAGCATTAGTGATTAAATTTAAAAAAATACTATCTAAATATGCGGGAATATACTTAATAAATTCTGCTTTGCTAAAATCAGCATTTATTGTTACATTATTATTGTCAATAATTTGATTAATTGATGTTGTAACTTGCTCTAAAGTATCGGCAAAATTAACTTCAACTTTAAGCTGGTTAGAATTGGTTTGAATAGAAACCACTTCGTTTAAATGTTCTATAGTAGTATTTAGACTCTCTGAAACATGAGAAATATTATCAAGCAGTTCTAGTTTTTCCTCTACTGTATTTAAATCGTTTATAAGTTGAACTATTAACGTTAAATTACTAGAATGTGATCTTAAGTTGTGTGAAACAATGTGAGCAAAATTGAATAATCTAGAGTTTTGAGACGCCACAATTTCTGAGGCTTTCTCTAAATTAATTTCCTTTTGTATAATGTAGTCTATATCTTGAAAGATTCCGCGTACACCAATAATTTTTTGATCGTCATTATATACAGGTTTACCAATTGCTCTCGCCCAAAACTTTCTTTTGTTGGCCGTTAACATTAATACTTCTGTATCAAAAGGAATACCAGAAATTGCACATTCTTTAAATGTATTGGCAATAAAACTATGATGTTCTTCTGCATATAAAGTCATCGCTATTTTTAGCGAAGGAACAAAATCTACTGGATATTCTAATAAATTTCTAGTAATATCATCCCAGTAACTTTTTTTGTTAACAAAGTCTATGTACCAACTTCCTGTAGAGGTCATTAGGGCTGATTCTCGGTAATAGAAATTGTCCTCTTCTAGTTTTCTGCTAGAGATAATATGTTGTGTCAGGTCAGATTCCAGCATTCTACAACTTAAATTTTAAAGAAATGTATTTTTTCGTATTGCAATATACAACAATTTTACACTTAATCTAATTAAAGTGCATTTCGACGATAAAAAATATGTTAAAATTTGTAAATTTTATTGGGTGTTATGCAGAAATCTAGTGCAACATCATCTGTGGAACTATTGAAAATTTCGGTTTCTACTTCAAAGAAGGACAGTCCAATTTTTAAAGTTTCTGGTTGACATTGATTTAAAAAACGGTCGTAAAATCCTTTACCATAGCCAATTCTGTTTCCAATCTCATCAAAAGCTAAAAGTGGAATAAAAACAACTTGTAATTGGTTTGAAGCAATAGAAATGCCATCTACAGGTTCTGGAATATTATAACTGTTTTTTTTAATAGTTGTGCTATCAGTTAGTAAGTAGTGAGACATACTGTAATCTTCAAAATTACTTTTTGAGATAATAATATGCTTGTCTTTACCAGCCAATATATTGAGGATAAAATCAGTGTTAATTTCCTTTTGTTCTTCAATAGTTAAAAATATATGGTAGAATGATTTATTCCATATGTCTAAATTTAATAACCGATTGGCTATAGCTATGCTATGCTCATCAATCTCAGATTCTGTAAGTGATTGCCGTAATGCTTTATACTTTAGTCTTAATTGTTTTTTAGTCACTTTTTTACTTTTGTAGAAATATGAAAAATAGCATCGCCTTGATAGATGATAGGTGATTCATTAATATTAAAAACATAGCCATCATTTGGCGCTTTCACAAAATGGTTAAAACTACCATAAGGATCTGTAATATTGCCTAAGTCATCCCCTTTTTTAACTTCAGAATTAATAGCAACTGTAGCTTTAAACATGCCAGAATATTTTGCTCTTATCCATTTGCTTTCTAACAGATGAATGCAAGTTTGTTTAGGTGGCGAAACTTTAAATTTACTGCTAAGCATTTCAAGATGATGTAAAACACGTTTAACGCCATTTACACCAGTGTTAGTGATAGTATTGTCTATATTAAAAGATTTTCCGCCTTCAAATAATAAAATAGGGATTCCTAATTTGTGACAGGTGTTTCTAAAAGATTTACTTAGGTTTTTAGAGTAATAAATAAAGGGAGCGCCAAAAATTTTAGCCAGTTCATCTAAAGTTTTTTCGTCTTTTATGATTCTAATTTGTGCCGCATTAAAGCGATCTGCACCACCAGTATGAAAGTCCATTACTAAATCTGCATGAGGCAAAATTTCCGTTACCAATTTAAAAGCAACTCTGCTCGCTAAAGAACCACCTTTAATTCCTGGAAAAACACGATTGAGATCACGACCATCGGGAAATTCACGATTCATATTTAAAAATCCAAAAACATTAATCACAGGCACACAGATTATTGTACCTCTTTTTGGTTTGTTAATACCTTTAGAAATAATTTGACGTACTATTTCTACACCATTCACTTCGTCACCATGAATACCAGCTGTAATTAAAACAGTAGGTCCTGGTTTTTTAGACCGTTCAATAATTACAGGAACATCAATAGTATTCTGCGTATGCAGTTTTGCGACATTAAAACTCACTTGAGCGCTTTCGCCTAATGCCACTTCTTTACCTAATATATGAAGTATGTCTTTTTGGCTCATATTTAATTATTGGTAAAATTTTAGTTTTTACTACGTTCTATAAATGTAATTATAGCTCTAGCAATATTTTTATGTGTTGCACCTTCAATACCTTCTAGTCCTGGTGTGGAATTCACTTCTAATAATAAAGGACCACGAGCAGATTGTAGCATGTCTACACCACAAACAGGGAGTTTTAAAACCTTCGCAGCATTCATCGCTAGCTTTAGTTCGTCTTGGTCTAGTTTTATAATATTAGCAGATCCACCACGATGCAAGTTAGATCTAAATTCACCTTCCTTACCTTGGCGTTTCATAGCGCCAACAACCTGGCCATCTACAACTAGAGCTCTTAAGTCTGCGCCTTTAGCTTCTTTTATAAATTCTTGTACAATGACTCTAGCTTGTAAGCCATTAAACGCCTCTAAAACGGATTCAGCAGCGTTTTTACTTTCTGCTAAAACAACACCAAGACCTTGTGTACCTTCTAGTAACTTAATAATTACTGGTGTTCCGCCAACATGCTCAATAACCTCTTCTACATCTCTAGAGTAATTAGTAAAAACAGTTTTTGGCATTCCAATTCCGGCTTTACTTAGCCGTTGTAAACTTTTTAGTTTATCTCTAGATCTTAAAATAGCCTCAGAGGATGCAATGGTAAATACACCCATTTCTTCAAATTGACGTACAACAGCGCAACCATAAAACGTTACAGAAGCTCCAATTCTAGGAATAATGGCATCAACATAATCGAGATATCTATCTCTATAATAAATAGTTGGCTTTTCTTTTTCTATTATAATATCGCATTTTAAGGGGTCTATTATTTCTATAGAATGACCTCTTTTTTCGCCTTCTTCAACAAGCCGTCTTGTCGAGTAAAGTTCAGGGTTTCTAGAAAGAATTACAATGTTCATTTAATAAAGGATTTTTTAAAGGATTGGTTTTCTAAATCAACATCGACCATAAATTTTAGTTTTAAAAATTGACGACCAATTAAAACAGGAAACTTCATATCGTCTCTAGTGCTTAAAGTTAAGTTAATCTTATAAGTTTTTCCAAAGAATATAACGGTAGTTTTAATTTTGTATCGGTTTTCTTTGTGCCCATTACTACTTTTTACATCCGTATATGTATAGGTGTTAAAAACAACTTCATCGCTTTTAAAGTTTGGATGCCTATTACTATCAAAAATACAATATAGTTTACCATCTACTTCTCTGATTTTAGAGCAATGAATGGCAGACGTATATGCGCCAGTATCTATTTTAATATCAATATTGTTAAGCTGTAAATCCGGAAAATTAACTCTATCAACACGTCCTAAGATTTTTTTTGTCATAACTTAATTATATAAAAAAGAGGCGCAAGATATAATAACTTTAAGTACTTGTAACTCTTAACTTATAAGTTTTATTTACCTTTGGTTATATGCCAGATTCTCCTTTAGAAATACAAATTAAAACCCTTCCTCATCAACCTGGTGTGTATCAATATTTTGATGCAGATGAGCGCATAATATATGTTGGTAAGGCTAAAGATATAAAAAAGCGTGTAAGCAGTTATTTTAATAAACGCCACGATTATGGTAAAACACGTGTTCTTGTAAAAAACATAGCGTCAGTAAAACATATTGTTGTAGAGACTGAAAATGACGCTTTACTTCTAGAGAATAATCTAATTAAAAAGTATAGACCAAAGTATAATGTTCTATTAAAAGATGACAAATCTTATCCGTGGATTTGTATAAAGAAAGAAAGTTTTCCAAGAGTTTTTCCAACTAGGCGTGTTATAAAAGATGGATCAGAATATTTTGGACCATATACCAGCATGAAAACGGTAAAAACACTCTTAGGATTAATAAAAGGATTATATCAACTACGCACTTGCAATTATGATTTATCTGAAGCAAAAATAGAAGCAGGCAAATACAAAGTATGTTTAGAGTATCATTTAGGTAATTGCAAAGGTGCTTGTGAGGGTTATGAAACTGAGGAAGAATATCAGGCAAATATCATTGCTATTAGAGAGATTTTAAAAGGAAATTTTAAAGATTCTTTACAACAATTTAAAATACAAATGAGGCGTCATGCAGAAGCTATGCAGTTTGAAGATGCTCAAAAAATAAAAGAAAAACTTGAGGTACTAGAGAATTACCAAGCCAAATCAACTATTGTAAATCCTAAAATTAGTAATGTAGATGTATTCTCTATTGTTAGCGATGAGACGTATGCATATGTTAATTTTTTACAGCTAAGTTATGGCTCTATTATAAGGTCTCATACGCTAGAATTGAAGAAAAAACTGCAAGAATCTGATGCAGAATTATTAGAGTTGGCAATTACAGAAATAAGACAACGTTTTGATTCAAGATCTAAGGAAATATACGTGCCTTTTAAAGTTAATTTGGGAGATGATATAAAGGTTACAATCCCAAAACTTGGCGATAAAAAAAGTATCCTAGATTTATCGCTTAGAAATGCCAAATATTTTAGGATGGATAAATTTAAGCAAGTAAAACTTGTGGATCCAGATAGGCACGCTAATAGAATAATGGCTCAAATGAAAGCAGATCTGCGTTTGTCTGAAGAGCCAAGACATATCGAATGTTTTGATAATTCTAATATACAAGGTACAAATCCGGTTGCTGCATGTGTGGTTTTTAAAAACGGAAAACCAAGCAAAAAAGATTATCGTAACTTTATTATAAAAACAGTTGAAGGCCCAGATGATTTTGCGTCTATGGAAGAAGTTGTTTATAGACGTTATAAACGCTTAGTTGAAGAAGAGCAGCCATTACCACAATTGATTATTATCGATGGAGGAAAAGGCCAATTATCATCAGCGTTAAAAAGTTTAGATGTTTTAGGATTGCGAGGTAAAATTGCTATTATTGGTATAGCCAAACGATTAGAAGAATTATTTTATCCAGATGATCCAATTCCATTGTATTTAGACAAGAAAAGTGAAACATTAAAAATAATTCAACAATTAAGAAACGAAGCGCATCGTTTTGGTATAGAACATCACAGAAATAGAAGAAGCAAAGGAGCGCTAACAACTGAGTTGGAGAACATACCTGGTATAGGAGAGCAAACCATTATAGATTTAATGAAGCAATTTAAAACCGTTAAGCGTATCGCTAATGCAAAAGTAGACGAGTTAGAGTCCATTGTAGGCGTTTCTCGCGCAAATAAAGTTTATAACTATTACCATAAAGAATAAATTGTAACTAGTAAAACGCTACCGTGAATAATCAATCGGTTTATAATCAATGAAAATAAAATACCTTATATTATTCATATTACTTACGGCTTTTTTAAATGTAAAAGCTCAGGATTCTATAGTTAAAAAAGAACCCAAAGTAGGTTTGGTGTTAAGTGGAGGAGGAGCTAAAGGTTTTGCACATATTGGTGTTTTAAAGGTTATTGATAGCTTAGGTATAAAAGTAGATTACGTTGCAGGTACAAGTATGGGAGCCATTATTGGCTCATTGTATGCGTCGGGATATTCTGGTAAGCAATTAGAAGTAATGTTTGAGGCTCAAAATTTTGATGAGCTAATTAATGACTCATTTCCTAGAGGATCTAAATCATTCTATGAGAGAGAAAATGCTGAGAAATATGCAGTAACCTTGCCATTTGATAATTTTAAAATTAGTCTGCCGTCTGCATTATCTCGTGGTCAAAATGTGTATAATCTTTTGTATCATTTAATGCTTCCTGTTGATTCTACTGAGGATTTTAGCAAATTACCAATTCCATTTTTTTGTATTGCTACAGATATAGAAACAGGTGAATCTCTTGTTCTAGAAAGAGGCAAACTGGCAGAAGCAGTCTCAGCTAGTGCAGCATTACCATCCTTGTTTCAGCCCGTTATAATTGACGATAGGATTCTTGTGGATGGAGGTGTAACAAATAATTTTCCAGTTGAAGAATTACGTGCAAAAGGCATGGATATAATTATTGGAGTTGACGTGCAAGACGGTTTAAAGGATCGGAAATTATTAAAATCAGCTCCAGATATTTTATTTCAGATTAGTAATTTTAGAACCATTAATGCTATGAGAACTAAATCGAAGTTAGCAGATGTTATTGTTAAACCAGATATTACTAATTACTCCGTAATTTCATTTAATGAAGGCGAAAATATAATAAGTAATGGAGAGGCAGCGGCAAGAGTTCAGCTTTTAAAACTAGAAGAAGTAAAAAGACAACAGGTAAAAACTAGAGAGTATAAAGAATTAACTGTATTGGATAGTCTTAAAATAAATAAGGTTAGTTTAGACGGTAATGAACGTTATACAAGATCTTATTTAATTGGAAAACTAAAATTAAAAGGTAATGAGAAAATAAGTTATAAAGATTTTAAGGATGGTATAAACAGTCTTATTGCTACAAATAATTTTGATACATTTAGATATCATTTAGAGCCAACAGAAAATGAAGGCGAGTATAATTTCGCAGGGAAAGTAATAGAGTCGGAAACATCTACCTTTCTCCGATTAGGTATACATTTCGATGAACTTTACAAAAGTGCCATATTGGCCAACTTAACAAAGAAAAAGTTGCTGTTTAGTAATGATATTGCTTCTTTGGATATTATTCTAGGCGATAATTCGAGGTATAATTTCGATTACTTTATAGATAAAGGATATTATATAAGTTTAGGAGCAAAATCGCGTTATAACCAATTTCGTAAGAGCATTAGTCCATCTTTAGCTCTAGATGAAGATTCGCCATTATTAGAAGGGGTAAATAAATTAGATGCTAGAGCGTCAGATTTTACAAACCAATTGTTTTTACAAACTATTTTTCAGAAAGATTTTGCTTTACGTTTAGGAGGAGAGCATCGTCGTTTTAAAATTACATCTGAAACTATTACGGAAGATGATCAATCCGACAGGATAACTTTTGATAACACAAACTACTTTAGTGTTTATGGTAATTTGCTGTATGATGATTATGACAATGCGCATTTCCCAAAAAGTGGATTTTATGTTAATGCTAATTTTCATTTGTACTTAAATGCTTATGGTTTTAATAAGGACTTTAATGAGTTTTCTATAGCTAAAGCAGATTTAGGATATGCCTTTAGTTTTAATGATAAACTAGCCTTGAAAACAGAAGTTAATGGCGGATTTAAAATAGGAAATAAATCTACGAATACTTTAGATTTTGCCTTTGGAGGTTATGGCGCCAATTTTATAAGTAACTTTTATTCATTTTATGGCTATGATTTTATCTCCATTATAGGTAATAGTTTTGTAAAATCCACTTTTACCTTAGATTACGAATTTCATAAAGGGCATCATATCCTTGGCGCAGCTAATTTTGCTAATATTGATGATGATTTGTTTGAAACAGGTCAGTTTTTCTCATCTCCAGATTACACAGGTTACGCTTTAGGCTATTCCCTCGAAACATTTATTGGGCCATTAGAAGGGAAGTATTCTTATTCACCAGAAACTGGTAATGGCTATTGGTATTTTAATCTTGGGTTTTGGTTTTAATAAAAAGAATGTTTTGTCATGCTGAACTTGTTTTCAGCATCTCACTAAAGATTATAACTAATCTTAAACATCAAAATTCTAGGTAATACAAATGTTTTGTTATCACTTATAAGATAAGAATTAAATGAATTTTGTTGTTTAAATGTTACATCAAATAAATTAGTCCCATTAATCTCAAAACCCCAAGGGCTATCTTCTTTTTGGTAAAATAGGGATGCATTTGCAGTATCAAAAGTGTTGTTAATACTTTGATTTTTATTGTTGTAATTATCAAAGGTGTAGTCTGCCTTAAAGATAAAGTCTTGTAAAAAATCGTATTCTAGAATGATTTCTAATTTGTCGTTTTCAAACTTAGACGTGTTGTTAGAAGCTTTATAATTACTGAAATCTTTAGTGTAATTAATTTCTATATTGGGATGATTTTTAAAAAAAGTTTCAATACCAACTGTTGAGGATATAGATTTTGAAATATTAAGATTGGTGTCCTCATTTAAGATTTGATAAACATCATTATAACTATAACGACCACTCAAGTTATAACGTATTTTTTTTATCTTTTTTGAAACACGTCCACTAACGGTCCAATTATGTTCTGGTTGATTAAACATAATTGCTGTATTAAAGGATTCTATACCATTGAGTTCTGTAACTGTTTTTATGCTTTTTGTACGTTTGTTAAAACTAGTATTAAGGTTAAAATTTAAGTTTCTAAATAAACTAAATTTATAGTAACTAAGGGTTGCGGAATGATACAATTGATTTTCTAAGTCGCTATTCCCTTTGTAAACGCTATTAAAACTAGATAATAGAAAATTATTAGCTAATTGGTTAATACCAGGAAAACGCGCATTTAGTTTATACCTAAAATTTAGTTTCTCACTATTATTAAAATCTACTTTGGTTGTAAATTGTGGTAAAAGTAGATTTTTAGAAAATGTTTCTGCATTCTCAAACTGTTGTGTACGCCATAGATAACCATGATAAAATAGCGCAGGTTTAAAAGTAGCATTACCAATTTGAAATTTATATTCTAAGCCTAAATACGTATCAGCAAAACTATATATGAAATCATTCCCAAAACCAGCAGAGCTAAAATCATTGCTAGTGCCATCATTTAGTAACTGTACGTCTTTATTGTAGAAATCATTAAAAGATAAATTAACACCAACACTTGTGTATAGATGATTAAAGTTATTAAGCACCCAATAATCTTTAACAATGGCATTAAAATTGTGCGACGTTGATTTTTTAGTTTGAAGAATATTAAACACATCTTCATCTTCTAAAGGAATTAAACCTTGCAATATTTGCTGATTAGTCAGCCATTCTGTTAATGGTTTGTCATTCTGAAAATTATAAGTAGCTTCTAAAGTAGCAGTATGTACTTTTGATAGTTTACGGCTATAACTTATATTTTGTTTTAGATTAAAAGAGGTGACATCAGTTAGTGTAGTAATATTATTAGTATCATCTAAGCTTATAGTATTTATTAAGCCATAACTATCATTATTGGTCACTTTCACAAAAGCATTATACGCAAAGTCTTCTTTATAACTTGGGTCATAATCTATGGTTAGTTTACCAATGGTAAAAAAGTTGTTTAGGTTGTTAGTAACCGTTCTGTCTTCTGTAAAAGGGTCGCTAATATTTTGGTAAGTATTTAAAGTGTTACTAACTGTTTGGGTTTTAGAGTTAGAGGTAATTAAATACCCACTAACATCTGTATGTTTAGAAACCGACTGCCTAATATTTAAAGCGCCAAATTGGTTAATATTATCTGTAAAATCTTGGTTGTTGAGGTATTGCGCAAAATCACTATTAAAAAGACTAAAATAACTACCAGCATCATCTAAGAGTTTGCCAAAACCTCCTTCAAACTCTAAGTAATCACTGAAACTAAAGCTTTTTATACCTTGGTTATTTAAGTCTCCAATAAAGTTTAGATTCGTTTTTGGGCTATAATAAAAAAGATTAGGATGCACAAGGTAACGTTCCTTAATACCAGCACCAACCTCAATATCGCCAAACACAAACTTCTTTTTATCTTCTTTTAGTAATATATTCATTGCCATATCCTCAGAGTTTTGCAAACCTTTAAGCATGGCAACCTCATTATAGTTGTCTAAGACCTCTACTTTTTCTACAGCATCTGCAGGTATATTATTTACAGCGAGTTTACTGTTGCCAGTAAAAAAGGTTTTATTTTCTACTAAGACTTTGGTTACTTTTTTACCCTGTACCATTACATTACCTTCCCTATCTACTTCTACACCAGGTAATTTTTTTAAGGCATCTCGTAGTTTACGTTCTTCGCCAGTTACAAATTTTGTTATATCATAGGTAGTAGTATCTGTTTTTACTACAACTGGTGGTATATAATTGATAGTAACCTCATCCAATTGGTTTGGTTTTTCGATTAAAACAAAATTTTTAATTAAATCCTGGTTGATTGAAATTAAGGAATGAATATTGGGTTTATAGCCCAAATAACTAACTGTTATGTCGTAAGAAATATTTTTTACTAAGCTTAATTTATAGCTGCCGTCTTTTTCTGTAATGGCAAATCTTATTTCCTGATTCTCGGTATTTGGTACAGCAAGGATATTAGCATAGGGAAGTTGGTTTTGAGATGAGTCAGTTACTTTGCCTGTAACTTGGATTTCTTGAGCATTAATCATAGAAGAAAACCCTACTTTAATAAGTAGGATTGACAAATAAAATAAATTGTTATTTAAATTTTTAATTATCAAAAAATGAGGGAACTTTTTTCTTAGCCAAAAGATTAAACTCCTTAATGGTTATAATTTCTGCATCAATTGGCTTTTCGACACGAACATTTTTTTTGTTTAATTTAATTTTTTTTGCAATGTAAGTCATCTTTGAATATTTCAATTCAATAATCAATCCTGGTAAACCAAAAAATTCTACAGGACCATAACTTAATGGAATACTTGGGCAAAACCAGGCTATTGCACCAATTTTATCAGTTATATTTTCATCATCATTTTTATTGTTAGATTTAATGGTATATGCTTTATAACAGGTTAAGTCATCAATTTTTTTTGTTTCTTTAGTTATAATCCATTTAGGCGCATCACGTTTTATGAGATATGTCTTGCCAAGTGAAGAATTTGATTGAAGTAAACTTAAAGAATCTTTAGAGTGATAAAAGACATTATTTCCACCAGCAAATAAAAAGGTAATATTTATTCCTCCTTCTTTGTCAATATTTAGTTTTTTATCGGTCGAATAGGAAGATTCATTTTCATTAAAACTTAATGTAGCAGTAATACTTTCTGCGTCACTAATTAGTTTGTTTGCACCTTCAATTCCTTCTTTATCTCCAAACTCGCTATCTAATGAAATTAATGTGTTGTCATAAGTTACTTCGTAAGTAACTTCTCCGCATTTATTATTTTGACCTTGAATGCTCATATACAAGGTCAAAATAAATATTGACAAATATTTTGTCTTAATCATTTAGACAGCCATTATAACCAATCATATAAGCTTCCATATAACTCATAGTTGGATTTATAATATCTGTATTAGCATCGGCTCCATTGTTAGCTGCTAAAGTTAGTATTGCATTTCTCCAATACCTTGCGCAATCAGATGCCCTTCCAAACTCTTCGAACTCTACTTTTGGAGTTGCACTTACTATTGTGCTCATAAACATTACCACAGCCATAAGGCTAAATACTTTTTTCTTCATAATTTAAAACTTTAAACCCATCACATTTTTTAAGATAGGTTGGTTAATAAATAAATTCGCCCTAAAATTTAGGGAATAGAAGTTTTTTAAATTTTAGAAGTTATTTGTTGTCTCATATTAAGGGTATGAGAGGTAGAAGTTATTTTGTGCTATCTGTATTATTTTTAAGGGATAAAATTAAAAAAGCTTGCACAAGCTATATGTTAACATTTTTGTTGATTGCAATCTTGTAAGTAACTTCTAAATATCTTATAATCATGCTTGCAACTCTGTAAATCTAGAAAAAAAAAATAGGAACCACCAAAGGAAATGTGAGAATTTTCTAAAATTTTTTTAATTACGTGAAAACCGTAATTAGCTGATTAATAAAACTTAAACTTCAACAATTTTCTATTTGGAGTTTAACAAAAATATTTCTTATTGGTTTATGCTACCCTTTATTATCTCGTTTCAATATCTCAAATAATTTTTCGATATTTGTAGAACATGAAACCATTCTGGCAAAACATAAAACTTCACTTACACTTCCTTATTAAGAGGAATCCAGAATAGCACGCCTAATTCTTGTGAAGACAGGAATCTCTACAAATTTTGTACCTTTAGATGTAGTCTATAGTTAACTGCAAATTACCACAGTTAATAATAAGCTCAACTTTTGAACTTAAAACAAAAAGCAAATGCCATTCTATCATAAATTAGGGAAAATTCCACCAAAACGCCACACACAGTTTAAAAAACCAAACGGCGATTTTTATTACGAGCAATTGTTCGGCACTATTGGTTTTGACGGCATGTCTACCAACAGTTACCACGAGCAACGTCCAACACAAGTAAAAGACATAAAAAAACAATATAGTGTTGCACCTAAAATTGCGAAAGCAAACAATATGCAATCCTATCGCTTACATGGTTTTAAAACAAAGCCAGAAAACGATTATTTAGAGAGTAGAAAAATCGTCCTCACTAACAGTGATTGTCATATTATTTTGGCCGCACCAAAAGAATCGACACGAGATTATTTTTACAAAAATACAGATGCAGACGAGTTAATTTTTATTCATAAAGGCACAGGGAAATTACGAACACACTTAGGAAACTTAGATTTTAAATATGGCGATTATCTTTTAGTACCAAGAGGTGTTATTTATAAAATCGATTTTGATACAGAAGACAATCGCCTGTTTATTGTAGAATCTCGTAGACCAATTTATACACCAAAACGCTACCGAAATTGGTTTGGTCAGTTGCTAGAACATTCGCCATTTTGTGAACGCGATTTACGTCAGCCACAAGAGCTAGAAACGTATAATGAATCTGGAGAATTTTTAATTAAAATAAAAAAACAAGGCGATATTTTTGATATGATATATGCCTCGCATCCTTTTGATGTGGTGGGTTATGACGGTTATAATTATCCATATGCCTTTTCAATTCATGATTTCGAACCCATAACAGGTCGTGTGCATCAGCCACCACCTGTGCATCAAACTTTTGAAACTGATGCGTTTGTAGTCTGTAGTTTTGTGCCAAGGCTGTATGATTATCATCCATTAGCTGTGCCAGCGCCATACAACCATAGTAACATAGATAGTGATGAGGTATTGTATTATGTAGATGGCGATTTTATGAGCAGAAACGATATAGCTGCAGGTCATATTTCGTTGCATCCAGCAGGTATTCCTCATGGTCCACATCCAGGAGCAATGGAACGTAGTATTGGTAAAGTAAAAACAGACGAATTGGCTGTAATGGTAGATACGTTTAAACCATTACAAGTTACGGAAGAGGCAATGAAAATTGCAGATGAGGATTATTATAAATCGTGGTTAGAGCATTAAAAGAAAAAATAAATGTATAAAAATAAATTATCGGCTGATCCATTATCTCTTATTTTAGGCGTATTGGCATTAATTATTGGTTTAGTGGGTTGCTGTTGTTATGGAGTAACAGCGATTGTACCGCTTGTTATGGCAATTATTGGGTTAGTAACTGCTAATAAAAGTATTAGAGAATTTCATAACAATCCTGAAGCTTATGATCCGCAATCACTAAGCAATGTTAATACAGCCAAAATCTTAAATATAATAGCGGTTATTTTAAACGGAATAATTTTTCTTGTTGCTTTTGCAGCATTAATTTTTTACGGAACCATTATATCTTCAGCCGTGTTAGATGGTATAAGAAGTGGAAATTACGAAGAAGATGACTTTCATTATGAATACGAAACAGATAGTATTGAAGATTGGGAGGAAGACGATTACATTCTAGAATCTGAAGTAGATTCTATATAATAGATTAAAAAACTAATAAGATAATTAAAAAGCATATAATTTTTAAAATATAAAATTATGACTAAAGAAATAGAAAACGTTAACTACGGTTTAGAAAAAATATTTGAAGACGCTCAAGATTTCCTACCGCTTTTAGGTACAGATTATGTAGAGTTTTATGTTGGTAATGCCAAGCAATCTGCACATTTTTATAAAACCGCATTTGGTTTTCAGTCGTATGCATATAAAGGGTTGGAGACGGGTTCTACGGATTCGGTAAGTTATGTCTTAAAGCAAGATAAAATCCGATTAGTTTTAACCACACCATTAAATAGTAAATCAGAAATTAATAACCACATCGTTAAGCATGGTGATGGCGTAAAGGTAGTTGCACTTTGGGTAGAGGATGCGCGTAAATCTTATGAAGAAACTACAAAGCGAGGTGCAAAATCGTATATGGAACCTACTGTAGAAAAAGACGAATTTGGTGAAGTCGTTAGAGCAGGTATATATACTTACGGAGAAACAGTACATATGTTTGTGGAGCGTAAAAACTACAAAGGCGCATTTATGCCAGGTTTTGTAGCGTGGAAAAGTGATTACAATCCAGAACCAGCAGGCTTAAAGTATATAGACCACATGGTTGGTAATGTTGGTTGGGGTGAAATGAATACTTGGGTAAAATGGTATGAAGATGTTATGGGCTTTGTTAATTTCTTGTCTTTTGATGATAAACAGATTCATACAGAATATTCAGCATTGATGAGTAAGGTAATGAGTAATGGAAATGGTAGAATTAAATTTCCTATTAATGAACCAGCAGAAGGTAAAAAGCGTTCTCAAATTGAAGAATATTTAGACTTTTACGAAGGCGCAGGAGTACAGCATATCGCTGTAGCAACAGATGATATTATTAAAACAGTTTCGCAATTAAAATCTAGAGGTGTAGAATTTTTATCTACACCACCAGAAGAATACTACAGCGCTGTACCAGGTCGTTTAGAAGAGCATAGTCATGCATTAAGAGAAGATATTGAAACCTTAAAAGGCTTAGGTATTATGATAGATGCAGATGAAGAAGGCTACTTACTTCAAATATTTACAAAACCAGTAGAAGACAGGCCAACTTTGTTTTTTGAAATAATACAAAGAATGGGAGCACGTGGATTTGGTGCAGGTAATTTTAAGGCCTTATTTGAGTCTATTGAGCGCGAACAAGCTAAAAGAGGTACGCTATAAACTGACTTAAATAAGTTTTTATTGATTTGGTTAAATATCAAGAGGTGTTTTTAGTTTTTTAACTGTTTCTAATATTTGGAATAGTAATTGTATTTAAGATAATTGTAACACAAAAAATGCGTTACATTAATTATATTTACAATCTATAAAGTTTATGCTTTGAGACTTAAGTATTAAGTGCTGATGGTAAAAGATTTATAGAAATCACATGTGACCGTAAATATTAAAACATAAAACACATGAAATATTTATTTACAATCATATTATTTTTTGTTGGATTTCAGGCCTCAGACCTTGAAAAGGAATCCTCTTTTCAAGAAGGAGAGTGGTTTAAATTTGAAATGAGTTATAGTGGCTTTGTAAAAGCAGGAAACGCTACAATGTCAGTAAAAGAAACCAATTTAGATGGAAAAGAAGTTTTTCATGTTGTTGGCAAAGGGTGGACAACAGGTGCAATAAAATGGTTTTTTAAAGTAAAGGATCGTTACGAAAGTTATTTTGATAAAGACACAGGAGTACCATACAAGTTTATTCGTAAAATTGATGAAGGTGGACATACTAAGGATATTGAAATAAAATTTGATCATGTTAAACAGAAAGCCGAGGTTTATAATAAAAAGAAAAAGAAAGTAACCACTGTTACTACTGAACAAGATGTTCAGGATATGGTGTCTATGTATTATTATCTAAGAAATAAGATTGATATAGATGCTTTAAGAACAGGTGATGAGATTAAAACAAACATGTTTTTTGATGAAGAAAACTATGGTTTTAAACTAAAGTTTTTAGGTAGAGAAACGATAGAGGTAGACGTTAACGGATCTGATGTAAAAGTAAAAACGCTTAAGTTTAGACCTTATGTAATGGCTGGCCGAGTGTTTAAAGAAGAAGAAAGTTTAACCCTTTGGGTAAGTGCAGATAAGAATAAAATTCCTTTAAAAATTAAAGCAGATTTGGCAGTAGGTTCCTTACGTGCAGATCTTATAGAGTTTAAAGGTTTAAAGCACTCTTTTAAAATAGAATTCTAAGATATTATTGATAATATGACAGATCAACCTAACTATGATGAGGTTATAAAAGCACTTCAAGAGAAGTACGAAAAAATAGATCAAGACACCGACGACCATTTACATGGTTTATTATATAGTAAGCCTATAACGTATTGGGACTACATACAAACAGATGCATTGTTAAATCTTCAAATTCAGCGTACAACTCTACCTGATGAGATGGTGTTTATTGCGTATCACCAAATTAATGAGCTAATTTTTAAAATGATACTCTGGGAAATTTCTCAGGTAGCAGAAAAGGAAGATTTAGATGTTATTTTTTTTGAAAGTAAACTAATGCGTATTAGTCGCTATTTTGATATGTTATCAACTTCTTTTGATATTATGAGAGAAGGGATGGAAGTAGAGCAGTATATGAAGTTTAGATATACGCTTACACCAGCTAGTGGATTTCAAAGTGCACAGTACAGACTCGTTGAATTTGCATCAACAGAGTTAATTAACCTTATTGATTACAGGTTTAGAAAGGATATAGATAGAAATACGCCTTTTATGCATGCATTTGAGCATTTATATTGGCAAGCCGCAGGGAAAGATCATAAAACAGGAAAGAAATCCACCCTTTTAGTTAATTTTGAGAAACGTTATAAAGATGAGTTTTTAAGGTTTATGGAAACATATAACACTAAAAACCTTTGGACACGCTTCAAAGAACTTCCAGAAAAAGATCAAAAGGATGAGGAGTTAGTAAAAGCAATGCGTCATTACGATTATACAGTAAATGTATCGTGGGTAATGTGTCATTATAATGCAGCAAAACACTATATCGATAGTGGTATTGGTGATGGTGAAGCTACAGGAGGAAGTGATTGGAAAAAATACATGCATCCAAAATATCAAAAGCGTATCTTCTTTCCGGAATTATGGAGTAAAGAAGAAATAGAAAATTGGGGAAATAATTTATAATTAGCTTAATTAATGCAATTAAAACCATTAATCGCAGTACTAGTGATTGCAATGAGTATTCTTGCTTGTAAAGAGGATAACTCAGCAGAAATTGAATATGAAAATGAACTCGCAGAAATTGTAGAAGAAGAAAAAATTCTTGAGTTTGGCTTTGATATAAATAACTACATTGTTAAACGAGATACTATTAAAAAAGGGGATAGTTTTGGCGAGATTTTACAACGCAATAATATTGGGTATCCACAGATTTTTCAGATAGCTGAAAAAACAAAAGACAGTTTTGATACCAGAAAACTTCATCCAGGAAAACCATATACTTTATTGTTTTCAAAAGAATCATCCACTGATAGTCTTCCTAGTCCAGAAACATTTATTTATCAAGCAGATCAAGTAAAATATGTCGTTGTAAATTTAAAAGATTCTATCTACGCATATTCAAATAAAAAACCAGTAACCTATATTGAAAAAACAGCTACAGGTGTAATAGAAAGTAGTATTTCAAAGACCTTAGAGGAAAAAGGATTAAGCCAGAAATTGGCCTATAAAATGGCTGATGATATATATGCATGGACTATAGATTTTAGAAGATTGCAAAAAGGAGACCGTTTTAAAGTTATTTACACAGATAAATATATAGACGATTCAATTTATGCAGGTGTACACAATGTAAAGGCTGCTTATTTTGAGCACAATAGTGATTCTCTGTATGCCTTTCAGTTTGAAACAGATTCTATAAAAGGAATTGTGGATTATTTTAATGAAGATGCAAAAAACTTAAGAAGAGCCTTCTTAAAAGCACCCGTTCAATTTAGTAGAATATCGTCACGATATAATTTAAAAAGAAGAATAGCGGTTTATGGATACAAAGTTCGTCCGCATAAAGGAACCGACTTCGCTGCTGCGGTAGGTACGCCAATTATGGCAACAGCTAATGGTACTGTTATAGAATCTACACGAAGAGGCGGTAATGGTAAATATGTAAAAATTAGGCATAACGATACTTATACTACACAATACCTCCATATGAGTAAACGCCTTGTTAAAAAAGGTGACTACGTAAAACAAGGAGATATAATAGGTAAGGTAGGAATGACTGGAAATACAGGTGGACCACATGTCTGTTACCGTTTTTGGAAAAATGGAAAACAAGTAGATCCGTTTAAGCAAAAGTTACCAGAAGCGAAACCGATTTCTGATAGTTTAAAAGTTAAGTTTTTAGAACATATAAAACCTATAAAGCAAAGATTAGATAATATATTCTTTTTAGAAGCAGAACCAAAAGAAACAGAAAACACAATAACGGAAGATCCGATTTTATAATAACAAAATATGGCATTAAAAGCAACTAACCCAACAACATCAAATGCTTGGAAAAAATTACAAGCACATTTTGACAGCATTAAAACAGAGCATTTAAAAGATTTGTTTAAAGCAGATGCCAATAGAGCAAATGATTTAACTATAAAATGGGAAGATTTTTATGTCGATTTTTCAAAAAACAGAATGACAACAGAAACGGTTGGTTTGTTAGTTGAACTAGCAAATGAACTAGATTTGAAAAATGCTATAGCAAAATATTTTGAAGGAGATATTATAAACGCGACAGAAGGAAGAGCTGTTTTACATACTGCATTACGTGCACCAAAAGATGCTAAGGTTTTAGTAGATGGTGAAAATGTAATTCCTGAAGTACATGATGTAAAGAAGAAAATAGAAAAATTTACGGATTCTGTAGTAAGTGGTAATCATAAAGGGTATTCGGGTAAAAGTATAACAGATGTTGTAAATATAGGCATTGGTGGTTCAGATTTAGGACCAGCAATGGTTGTAGATTCGCTACAGTTTTATAAAAATCAATTAAACACGCATTTTGTAAGCAATGTAGATGGTGATCATTATCAAGAAGTCATTAAAAACTTAAATCCTGAAACAACTCTATTTGTAATTGTATCTAAAACATTTACAACGCAAGAAACTTTGTCTAATGCCAATTCAATTAGAACTTGGTTTTTAAAATCGCAACCAAAAGAGGCTGTTGCTAATCATTTTGTAGCTGTTTCTACAAATATTGAAAGCGTAAAAAACTTTGGGATTGATGAAGCTAATATATTTCCAATGAAAGATTGGGTTGGTGGTCGTTTTTCATTGTGGAGTGCAGTAGGTCTTTCAATTAGTTTGGCTGTAGGTTATAAAAATTTTGAAAGTCTGTTAGATGGAGCGCATCAAATGGATGAGCATTTTAGAACTGCAGATTTTAATAATAATATTCCTGTAATTTCAGCATTATTGACCATCTGGTATAATAACTTTTTTAAATCTGAAAGTGAAGCAATTATTCCCTACACGCAATATCTAAATCAATTTGCGACCTACCTTCAACAAGGTATAATGGAAAGTAATGGTAAGAGTGTAGATAGAGGTGGTAATAAAGTAAATTACCAAACAGGGACATTGATTTGGGGAGAACCAGGAACCAACTCACAACACGCATTTTTTCAATTAATACATCAAGGCACTAAATTAATACCAACCGATTTTATTGGGTATGTAGAGTCATTGTATGGAGATAAAGATCATCATGATAAATTGATGTCTAATTATTTTGCTCAAACTGAAGCGTTAATGAATGGTAAAACGGAAGAGGAAGTAATGTCTGAATTAAAAGGGCAATCTGCTTCAGCTGAAGAAATAGAACAACTGTTAGCTTTTAAAGTGTTTGAAGGAAATAAGCCAACGACATCAATATTAATTCAGAAATTATCTCCTAAGAGTTTAGGAAAATTGATAGCTATGTATGAACATAAGATTTTTGTACAAGGTATAATTTGGAATATTTATAGCTATGACCAATTTGGTGTAGAATTGGGTAAACAACTTGCTAAATCTATACTAAATGAACTCTCAAATGATGATGTTACGGCAAATCATGATTCATCGACTCAAAATTTAATATCATTTTATAAGAACAATTGTTAAAAATTGTTAAAAACATTTGATAAAATCTATTATGCATGCATAAAATTTAAGGATTTTATAATTAACTTCGTTTTGCTTAATTGTTAACATTAAGTTAATATACTAGCTCATTGAGCTGTGTAATTTTGCGATAATTATAAAACCAATTAACTTAAATTTTATATGAAAAAATTTAATCTTTATTTATGCTTTGTTGTATTAACATGCTTAACAACATTTGCATATGCCCAAACCACTATTACGGGTAAAATTATTGATAGTGACATGAGCTCACCGCTTCCTGGTGCTAATATCATAGTGAAAGGAACTTCAAATGGTGCAACTACAAATTTTGATGGTGATTTTACTTTAACAACTGATTCAAAATCAGGTGAAGTGGTAATCTCTTATGTAGGTTTTATATCTCAAACTATAGCCTTTAGTGGAGATACTGATTTAGGTACAATTACTTTAATGTCTAGTAATGTAGGTTTAGATGAAATTATGATTGTTGCTTCTGTAGCTGTGGATAGAAAAACTCCAGTAGCTGTTTCTACAATTAAGGCAGAAGAAATTGCAATTAAATTAGGAACGCAAGAATTTCCTGAAATTTTAAAATCTACTCCAGGTGTTTACGCAACGAGACAAGGTGGTGGATATGGTGATAGTAGAATTAACCTTAGAGGGTTTAGTTCTGAAAATGTCGCTGTAATGATTAACGGTGTACCAGTAAACGACATGGAGAATGGAGCTGTTTATTGGAGTAACTGGGCAGGTTTAGGAGATGTAACTTCTACAATGCAGGTTCAGAGAGGTTTAGGTGCATCTAAAGTAGCTGTAGCATCAGTTGGTGGTACAATTAATATTATCACAAAAACGACAGACGCTGAAAAAGGTGGAAACGTACTTACAAGTATTGCTAATGATGGCTATTTAAAATATGGAATGACATATTCTACTGGTTTATCAGATAAAGGATTTGCTGCAACAGTTAGCGCATCTAAAATTGATGGTGACGGTTATGTAGACGGAACTGAGTTTTCAGGATACAATTACTTTGTAAGTTTAACGCAACAAATAAATGATGCTCACAGATTATCATTTACAGCTTTTGGTGCGCAACAAGAACACGGTCAACGTTTTAATCGTTCTACAATTGCTGATTTAAAGGATACTGATTCTGGTCCACAAAAAGCCAACAGAGATTGGGGTTACAAGAACGGTGAAGTTTATCATCAATCTTACAACTTCTATCACAAACCTCAAATGTCTATAAACCATTTATGGAAAATTAATGACGCTTCTGCATTATCTACAGCAGTTTATGCATCATTTGGTTCAGGTGGTGGACGTAGAGATGAAGGTTCTAAAATTGGATCTGATGAATATAGAATAGGGTCTTCTGGATTAACTCCTATTGATTTTGATAGGGTAATTGCAGAGAATCAAGCAAACGGTGTAAATGGATCAACGGATATTATTTCGTCTTCTAGAAACTCTCACGAATGGTATGGTGTTTTATCAACGTATAAAAACAAAGTGAACGATCAGTTAACAATTTCTGGTGGTTTAGATGGACGTTATTATGTAGGTTCTCACTGGTACCAAGTAGATGATTTATTAGGAGGTCAGTTTTTCCTTGATAATGAAAGTGATACATTTGCTTTTGGTCAGCCCTTAAAAGTAGGTGATAGATACAATAAAGATTATGATGGTATTGTATTAAGATATGGACTTTTTGGACAAGCAGAATATCAAGTAAATGAATCAGTGAATTTATTTGTTGCTGCAGACGTTTCTAATAGTAACTATAAGCAAGAGGAGTTTATGAACAATACTATCACAGGTGATAGATTATCTGAAGCTGTAAACTTTACAGGATACGGAATTAAAGGTGGTGGTAACTATAATCTTGATGGTAATAATAATGTATTTGTAAATGTTGGATATTTCTCTAAAGCACCATTTTTAGATGATGTATTTTTAGATGAAGACGGAATTATTCCAAATGAAGACGCAGTAAACGAAAAAGTATTTAGTGCAGAATTAGGATACGGTTTCCGTGGAGAAAAATTAAGTGCCAATGTAAATGTTTATTATACAAATTGGTTAGATAAATCTTTAGGTGGTTCTATAGGAACAGGTGAAGACTTATTTTTCTATAACTTACAAGGAATTGATGCATTACACCAAGGTATCGAAGTTGACTTTAGATATAGAGCAACTGATAAATTAACTGTAACAGGTATGGCATCTTTAGGTGATTGGCAATGGAAAAGTAATGTTTCTGCAGATATTAGAGATCAAGCAGGTGATGTTGTTGATGTAGTAGAAGTATATGCTGAAGATTTAAAAGTAGGTGACGTTGCTCAAACTACATTTGCATTAGGTGTTGATTATAAATTAGCGCCAAAATCTAATATCTATGTAGATTATAACTTTGCAGGAGATAACTATTCTTCTTACGATGTTACTAACAGAGGTAGTTTAGATTTACCAGATGTATGGAAGCTTCCTGATTTTGGTTTATTTGATATAGGTTTAAGACATAGTTTTGTAATGGGATCGTTTGATGCTCAGTTAATAGGAAAAGTAAATAATGCTTTTAATACAGAATATGTATCTGATGCAAATGATTTAGACGGGACTTCTTCTACTGCTCAAGTTTATTTTGGTCCAGGAAGAACTTATAGTGTTGGATTGAAAGTTAATTTTTAAAAAATATTGAAAATGAAAAGAATAATTTATTGTTTAGCAATTTTAGGATTAGCCTTTTACGGTTGTGATCCTATGGATGACATTTATGACGGATTAGATTCAAGTGCAGAACCAATTGTAGGTTCAGAATCATATACTCTTGTTAGTGATGATTATGACGAATTAGAATTGACTTATGGAAGTTTCAATTCAGTTGATGAAGCCAAAGTTTTATTACCAGGATTTTTAGCTGATAAATATCCGTTTTGGGGAGAAGGTTCATCAGTTGTAGTAGGTTATGATCTATATATTGGTAATGCAGAAGGTGTAAGTGATTTTACTTATTCTGATATTTATGAGTTTACAAACTCTGATTATGCTACAACTGGTAGTGATGCTTTTGGGTTTTATCCAGATGTAAATGCAGCAGATCAAATACCAGCTATTTTAGATGCTCAGGTTACAGATCCTGTAGAGGGGCAATTAATATTAGCTAAGTATGACCAATATACTCAAGATCCTGTAGTTGGTTTAGCTGACTTAGTTTCTTACAATTTTGCAGGAAGCATGGAAGGATGGACTGTTGGTGAAGAGTTTGGTGATGATGCTGTTTGGACATCTGAAACAGGTTATGTTCAAGGAAACAGTTATTTTGGCGGACAAGTAGCAAATACAGAATGGATTGTATCACCTACTATAGATTTATCTGCTGAGAGTGATCTTAAATTTCAAATTACTCACGAACTTGATTACGCTGGTGACGCATCATTATTGAAAATAATGGTTACAACAGATTATACAGGTGATGTTTTAACAACAACTTGGGATGAAATTACTTTAGCAAATCCAGCTACAGGAGATATGGCTTCATCTGAAGATTACGATTTTTCGGCATATGATGGTGAAACAATTAATGTGGCTTTTAAATATGAATCTACTGATTCAGATGCTGCAAGATGGAGAATAGAAAGCATGGCGATAAAAGCTTTAGGAGCAACGGGAGATATAAACTCTAAAGGTGAGTACTTTATGTATTCTGGTGGTTCTTGGGAAGCAGTTGAAGGTGTTTATTACTTAAGTTCTAAAGATTTTGATTCAATGGGTGAAGATTTTAACCAACCTGGTCAATACGATAACTTTGGTAGTTCTGTACCACCAGATAACTATTTACCAACGTTTTTAGACCTAACGTTCCCTTATGCACAGGAAGAAGAAGAGTTATTTATAATTTATGATTATTACTCTAGTTCTAGTGGAGCACAAAGAAGAGGTAATCTTTATACTGTCACTAACGGTGAGTTTGTTGGTCATGAGTCTACAATATCTACAACTTTACAGTTTGGTTTTGAAGATGGAATTTGGGTGCCAGATAACACTATTAGATATACATTTTCTGCAGATGATTACGTATTAGTAGCAACAGAATTAGGAGATGTTTACCCTAATGCAACAGCTAGTATGAGTAACTACGGAAACATGGATAGAAGAGCTGGTAATGCAGCGGAGTGGACAAATCCAATGGTACTTGAAGCAGCTGCAGTAGTCTTAGATAATTTAGATCCTAGTGCTGCTGAAGAGCAAAAGTATATTGTTACTATAGAAGTTTATAATGGTAGTAATACCACTGAAGATTTCGCAGTAATAAAAATGGGAGGAGAATGGGTTTACCAAGATTAAGGTAAGCAGAACATCCTATTAAATAATAAAAAAAAATGCCACTGAATTTCAGTGGCATTTTTTATGTTATAAATTGAAGCTTATTCTTTCCAATGAACACTTTCCATAATGTGTCTAATATCCTTTTTTAGATACTCTGCAGCTGGATAGATATCATAATTAGGTTTAGCATAAAAGTAAAGTGAGCCACTTAAAAAGTGGTTGATGCTATCAGTAACATAAAATTGAGATTGAGAGGCTGCATCGCCTCCAATTTCGTATATCATTCCATAAACATTCTGAGTTTTGTTTTCATACAAATTGCTAGAAATTTCATCAGCCTTAATGGTGTGCTTTTGAGTAAGGTTTTGAGCATCTCGCAGTAGGCTATCTAAATTTCCATTATTAACTTCTTTATACGTAAGGTAAATAGTAGCTTTTAAAGCTGGATATTTAATATCAACACCTTTAGAATTAGGCGTAGATTTTACCGCACTAATTGGGTTGGCTAATTCATTTTTTTCAAAAGAAAAAGGCAAAGGCACAATAGCTTTTTTATAGTTGGCATTAGGGTATTCTAATCGTAAATAGCCTTTAGGTTTTGGTAATGGGTCATTACCACAGCTTAACATTAATAAACTTAATATAGGAAGAGCTAATCGTTTCATTATGGTTATTCTAATAAAGTGAGTTTAATTTGTTTAATGCGTTTTCGTTCTAGAGACTCTATAGTAAAAACGTAATTATGAAAATTTATTTTACTTCCAACTCTAGGAAATCCACCTGAAATTTCTAATACAAAGCCTGCGAGTGTTTCTGCTTCTCCTTTCTTAGATTCAAAAAGCTCATTATTTGTATCAATTCCAATTATTTTATATACATCCTTTAGAGGTGTTTTACCTTCAAAACTATAGTTGTTATCGTCTAATTTAGAATATATTAAATCATCATCGTCGTATTCATCGCTAATATCACCTACTATTTCTTCAATAATATCTTCTAATGAAACTAAACCAGAAGTACCACCATACTCATCTACCACAACAGCGAGATGAACTTTTTTGGTTTGAAACTCAACCATTAGATCATCTAATTTTTTATTGGCAGGTACAAAAAAGGGTTCACGTAAAATGGTGGTCCAATTAAATTTTTTCTTGTTTATATGTGGAAGTAAATCTTTTACATAAAGTACACCAGTAATAGTATCTATACTTTCTTCGTATACAGGAATTCTAGAATAGCCATTGGCAATAATTTCCTTAATAATAGTTTCAAAAGGAGTATCAATTTTAAGAGCAAATAAATCCATCCTAGGACGCATTACTTGCTTTGTATCTGTATTTCCGAAGGAAACAATACCTTGTAATATTTTTTGTTCTTCTTGTGTAGTATCGTCATTATTTGTCAATTCTAACGCTTGTGACAATTGGTCTACACTAAGATTAGAACGTTGCTTACCAAAATTGTCTTGTATTTTTATAGTTACAAAGCGCATAGGTAAGCTAATAGGCGAAAATAAAACATCTAATACCTTTAAAGGTCTAGACATAAACGAAGAAAATTTCACACTATTTCTACTCGCATAAATTTTTGGAATTATTTCTCCAAACAATAAGATTAAAAACGTAGCAGAAACCACTTCAACCAAAAACCTTAATAGTGTACTAGAAATACTACTAAAAATGGTTTCTCCTATAAAAGCAAACAGTAAAACTACGGCAATATTTATAAAGTTATTGGCAACCAAAATTGTAGCTAATAATTTTTTGGGACGTTCTAATAGCGTAACAATGATTTGCATGGCTGGTAATTCATTTTCTAAACCTTCTTTGAGATCAGATTTTGTAAGTGAAAATAAAGCAACCTCTGCACCAGAAATTAATGCTGAGCAAATAAGTAATATTATAAGTAATAGAATACTCGAAATAAATGAAGTACTATTTACAATTAAATTAATTATTAAAACCGTGGGTTCTGGGTCCAAGATAACGTTAGATTAAAAATTAAAATGGTAAATCATCATTATCTTCTGCAATGTCAGCATTTTTAGCCGATTGCTGCGATTGAGGATTGGCCTTTGGTAAATTAGGTTTTTGCGATTGATTGGGCTGTTGGTCGTTTTTAGGTGTTAAAAACGTAAATTCATCACATTGTATTTCTGTAGAATAGCGTTCCATACCTTTGTCGTCTGTCCACTTTCTAGTTTTTATTTTACCTTCAATGTATACCTTATCTCCTTTAGATAAATATTTTTCGCAAATTTCTGCGGCCTTATTTCTTACTACAATATTGTGCCATTCAGTATTGGTAATACGTTCATTGGTTTGCTTACTAACATAAGATTCGCTAGTAGCGATAGGAAAACGACCAACACAATTTTTATCATCAAAATAATGCATTTTTACTTCGTCACCTAAGTTTCCTATAAGCATTACTTTATTCAATGTTCCAGCCATAATATTGTAGTTTTAAGTAGCAAAGTTACTCAATTGAGCAATCACTACTTTAAAAGTAGTAAAAAAATGTGATTTCTTTAGGGTTCTAAAAATTGAATTTTTCTATAAACTCACTAATAAGTACTGGTGTAGGTAATTTTTTTAATGATTTAATTGAGACAGCATCGTTTGGTAGTTCCTTAACATTTATAATCCAAAACTTAGTATAAAGATGTTGATGCGATAATTTGTGTACAATATCTTCATCATTATATAATGAGTAATCAAAATCAATATGATTTAAAATAGTGTCTGTTAGATCTAAAACATCAAAATCACTTGAAGAAAGACTTTTTTTAGATTCAATCAACGGAAACTGGTAGAGGTTTTGCCAAATGCCCTTATGGGTTCGTTTTTCAAAAAGCGTTTTACCGTTATTGTCTATATACACTAAAAAGTTAAAATGCTTAACGGACACTTTGGTTTTCTTTAACTTTATAGGAAGTGTATCAACCTTTTTTTTCTGAAGAGCAATACAGCTTTCATTAATAGGGCAAGAATTGCAATCTGGATTTTTAGGTTTGCATTGCAACGCGCCAAACTCCATAATGGCTTGGTTATAGGTGTCAGGTTCCTCCTTATCTATTAAAGTAGAAGCTAAAGTTTTAAATTCTTTAATTCCTAAAGTTGAGTTTATTGGTGTGTCAATACCAAAGTAGCGCGATAAAACTCTGTATACATTACCATCAACAACAGCGGCAACTTCTTTAAATGCAATTGATGAAATAGCACTAGCTGTATAATCGCCAATACCTTTTAATTTTAATAAATCTTTATAGTTGTTAGGAAAAACACCATTAAAGGTATTTACAATATGTTTTGCAGTGGCATGAAGGTTCCTTGCTCTAGAGTAATATCCCAAACCTTGCCATAATTTTAGTACCTCAGTTTCAGAGGCAGATGCAAGGTCAAATATTGTTGGGTATTTTGCGACGAAATTTTCATAATATGGAAGACCTTGTTTTACTTGAGTTTGCTGTAAAATAATTTCTGAAAGCCAAATATAATATGGATTCTTAGTCTCTCGCCAAGGCAGTTTTCTCTTGTTATCTGAGTACCAGTTAATTAATTTGTATTTGAAATCCATTTTTCATTTTAAGTGTTAAAGCAAAATTAAATGTTTATCATCTTAAATTTTAATTAATTACGTTTGAAATATTGAAATTAAATTACATATATTTGCAATCCCTTAGAATTAAAAAGTAACCCTAAAACTAATAGTAATGACAAAAGCCGATTTGGTAGCAAAAATATCTGATAAGTTAGGTATTGAAAAAGGAGACGTTCAAGCGACAGTTGAAACTTTTATGGAAGAAGTAAAAACATCTTTAGAAAGTGGAGATAACGTTTATTTAAGAGGTTTCGGAAGTTTCATCATTAAAACAAGAGCTGAAAAAACAGGTCGTAATATTTCAAAGAATACTACAATAAAAATTCCAGCTCACAACATACCAGCATTTAAGCCTGCAAAAGTATTTTTAGAAGGTGTTAAATCTAATGTTGAGGTTAACTAGAAAGAATTTAAACTAAATATTAATTAAAAAGCATTATTTATTATGCCAAGTGGTAAAAAAAGAAAAAGACACAAGGTAGCGACGCATAAGCGTAAAAAACGTAGACGCGCTAATCGTCATAAAAAGAAATAAATTGTTAAAAGTAGTTTTAGAACTACTTTTTTCATTTTTAAAGAAACGTTCTTTGATATAGAATTGACAACATTTAATAGAGTGTTGTATAATTTGTTGGATATTAATCCTGTGTCAAATAATTTAGTAAAATCCATCTACCTCAATGAAGAGTTAGATATAAATTAACATTATGAACAAAGAATTAATCGTAAGATCGAGTTCAGATATTGTTGATTTTGCCTTATTAAAAGATGGAAAACTTATTGAATTACATAAAGACGAAGAGGATAATGACTTTGCTGTTGGTGATATTTTTATTGCCAAAATACGCAAAGTTATGTCTGGTCTAAACGCTGCGTTTGTTAACGTTGGCTACGAGAAAGATGGTTTTTTACACTATCATGATCTAGGACCACAATTACCTTCGCTTATGAAATTCATTAAACGTGTAAGCACAGGGAAATTAAGGGATTACACCCTTAAAGACTTTCCTATGGAGAAAGATTTAGATAAAAATGGCACTATTGCTAATGCTATTAAATCTAATCAATCCATATTAGTACAAGTAGTAAAAGAACCAATCTCAACTAAAGGACCTCGCATTAGCTCAGAATTGTCTATTGCAGGTAGATACATTGTCTTAGTACCTTTTTCTAATCGTATTTCAATCTCTCAAAAAATTGAATCGCAAGAAGAAAAAGATCGCTTAAAAAGACTTGTTAAAAGTATTACACCTAAGGGATTTGGAGTTATTATACGTACAGTAGCAGAAGGCAAAAAAGTTGCCGAGCTCGATAGTGATTTACAAAATTTGCTGGATCGATGGACAGCAATGTGTAAAAAATTGTATAAAGCACATCACCCAACTAAAGTATTGGGAGAAATGAACAAAGCATCCTCAATTTTGAGAGATATATTTAATGATTCATTCTCTGGTATTGTTGTAGATGATGAAGAATTGTACATACAAGTAAAAGATTATGTGCAGCAAATTGCACCAAACAAAGAGTCCATAGTAAAATACTATAAAAATGGTGTTCCTATTTTCGAAAAATTTGGCATTGAACGCCAAATAAAAACATCATTCGGACGAACCGTATCTATGGCAAAAGGCGCTTATTTGGTTATTGAACACACCGAAGCCCTTCATGTTGTAGATGTAAACAGTGGTAATCGCTCTAACAAAGAGAAGAACCAAGAAGATACTGCTTTAGAAGTCAATATGATTTCTGCCCAAGAAATTGCTCGCCAATTGCGCTTACGTGATATGGGAGGAATAATTGTTATCGATTTTATTGATATGGGTAAAGCAGAGAACAGAAAAAAGCTTTTCAATTATCTTAGAGATGAGATGAAGGATGACAAAGCAAAGCACAAAATATTGCCGCCGAGTAAGTTTGGATTAGTGCAAATAACCAGACAACGCGTTAGGCCAGAGCGCAATATTAAAACAAAAGAAGAAAACCCAAACCTTGTAGGAGGTGATGAAATCGAAGCACCAATAAAAGTGGTAGAACGAATAAATCAAGACCTAGAGCGTGTTTTCAAAAAAGACTATAAAAAGGTAACACTCAATACACACCCTTTTATAGCAGCCTTTTTAACCAAAGGGTTTCCATCAGTACGTTCAAAGTGGTTTGTTGAACACAAAAAATGGGTAAAAGTTTTACCTAGAGATGCTTACACTTATCTTGAATACCATTTTTATGATAAAGATGGTAACAAAATCAAATAATATCTATTAACAAAGCCCAATTGAATTTTCAATTGGGCTTTTTGTTTTTAAAGTAATTTCTATACTTATTTAAAACGTCGTTTAGTATTCCATACCATAGAACTAGCATTTCCAAATTTTAATGTCTTAGTTCCTACTTTACTTTCTACAACTACTCTGTTATTTGTTTTCATAATCTAATTGTTTATTCCTTTGTTTGGGGTTAAATAAATTCGGGTGCAAATTTATGAATGATGTAAGCTTTAGAAAACAATAGAATTGACAAGATTGTGTGTTATTTTAACTTTTATATCGGTTTTTTGCTTGTTTTGGGTTAAAATAAAATATTTATAGAAAAAGCCCAACTAATATTTTTAGTTGGGCTTTTATATATTTTTGGATTTCTATTTTAATCTCTAGACATAAATATTCTAAGAATGTACCAAAACAACAACATTAAAGAAGCAAATAAGCCTAATGCTGCAGGTATATAATCCTCAACACCATACGTGTTTACTAAATTAGATGTTTGGTATAAAATAGAACCTCCTGCGAGTAAACACATACCAACAGAGAACCATAAACCTAAATTAAATCCGAAAAGTGATCCTGCTATAATTAAACCAATAGCAATAAAGAAACCAATGGTTAAGCCTGTTTTTAAGAACGAAAAATCAGTTTTGGTTAGTAAAACTGCGGCAGATAAGCCTGTGAATAGTGCTAAAGTAACTATTGCGGCTTGCTGAAGGATTTCTGGTCCAGATTCCATATATCCTGCGGCTATTGCAATCATAGGAATAAAAATTAAGGCTTCAAAAAATATATAAATACCATAGGCTAAGTACTGTATATTTTTATCGGTAGTTTTCATAGCCATACTTTCCGCATAGTTTGTTGCTAGCATAAAGCCACCTAACATTAATAGCCATTTATAACCTTCGGTCATAGAAAACATAAAGTTTACTATAGTGTCACTTTGAAGTAATAAGTATTCAAATAATACAAAAACAAGTACACCGCCCGCAACATGAGCATAAGTTTTTTTATAAAATGCAGCACGCTCTACGTCTGAAAGGTGCCCAATCAGAACTTTTCCAGTTGGATGGTTTGGGATTTGATTTTCCATAAATTTATTTGTTTAGGTAAGAATTGATATAAATGTAGGTGTTTTCGGTATTGAAAACAAAATAAAAGCTTTGAAAAAATCAAAGCTTTTAAAGATATTATTAATATTTAAATTGATTTTTTTTAAACCATTATCTTCTGTTTAAAAATATACTTACAAAGTAGAGTAGTGTTGCCAAAGAGCCTAATGCGGCTACTAAATATGTTCTTGCGGCCCATCTAAGTGCATCTTCAGAACCTTTATATTCTTCTGGTGTAACCATGTTTTTGTTCTTTAGCCAAGCTAAAGCTCTGTTACTAGCATCGTATTCTACGGGTAAAGTAATAAATGTAAACAACGTAGTAACACCAAACAATACAATACCAATTAAGAACACTGTACTTCCAAATACAGTACCAGAGGCAGATAAAAATAAACCAGCCATAATCACAATGTTAGAGAGTTTACTACTAATACCAACTGCAGGTACAATAGCAGATCTCATTTTTAACCAGTTATAAGCTGTTGCGTGTTGTACAGCGTGACCAACCTCATGAGCAGCAACGGCTGCAGCAGAAGCATTACGTTGATTATATACAACTTCACTTAAGTTAACGGTTTTATTTGCAGGATTGTAATGATCTGTAAGTTGACCAGGAGTAGAAATTACCTCTACATCATAAATGCCATTATCAGCAAGCATTTTTTCTGCTATTTCTCTACCACTAAGTCCATTTCTAAGACTTACTTTAGAGTAATACTCAAACTTACTTTTTAATTTTCTACTTACAAAAGTACTTACTAAGAAGATAACTCCTGCAATGATATAATAACCCATCATAATTTTAATCGAATTTTGAATTTACAATTGTAAAGATAACAAATAGTAAGCCAAATTTGAGTTAGGTAATATTGTCAGTTAAAATTATGACAGGATAAATTTATTACATAGCGTCTACTGACCAGTTAAAAGCTTCTGCGATCTCTTCATATACTATTTTGCCATCAACGATATTTAATCCTTTTGCTAACATGGCATCTTTTTCACAAGCCTGCTTCCAACCTTGGTTGGCTAAACGAAGCACATAAGGTAAAGTTACATTAGTTAAGGCTAATGTTGATGTGTAAGGTACAGCACCTGGCATGTTTGCCACACAATAATGTACAACATCATCAATGATATAAGTTGGATCTTCATGTGTCGTCGCTTTCGTAGTTTCCATACAACCACCTTGGTCAACGGCAACATCTACCAAAACAGTTCCTGGTCGCATATCTTTAAGCATATCTCTCGATATCAATTTAGGCGCTTTTGCACCTTTAAGTAAAACACCACCAACAATTAAATCGTGGTCTTTAATACGTTTTCTTATATTGTATTCACTAGAAAATTCCGTAACTACATGACTAGGCATTACGTCATTTACATAACGTAATTGTTTCATGTTAATATCCATAACGGTTACATGTGCTCCTAATCCTGCCGCCATTTTTGCAGCTTGGATGCCAACAACACCAGCTCCTAAAACTAATACACGTCCTGGAGGTACACCAGGAACACCTCCTAATAATACACCACGACCTTTAATTGGTTTTTCTAAATATTTTGCACCTTGTTGTATGGCCATTCTTCCGGCAACTTCAGACATTGGTGTTAATAATGGTAAAGAACCATCTTCATCTTCTACAGTTTCATAGGCAATACAAACGGCTTTGCTTTTTAACATAGCCTTTGTTAACGGTTCGCTAGAGGCAAAATGAAAATATGTAAACACGACATGGTGTGATTGTATTAAAGGATACTCTTCAGCAATAGGTTCTTTTACTTTTACAATCATATCACTAGATGCGTAAACGTCTTCAATAGTGTCTAAGACAATAGCACCTGCATCAATATAGTCTAAGTCTGAAAAGCCACTGCCAAAACCAGCACTTTTTTGAACATAAACAACATGTTTGTTTTTTGTTAATTCAAAAACACCAGCTGGTGTCATACCAACTCTGTTTTCATTGTTTTTAATTTCTTTTGGGACTCCAATTTTCATTTTTGTAGATTTTAATAGATTAATAGCTTTTGAAAATTACTATTAAATAAGGCGTATTTCCAAATTTGAGTATGAATTTGATTCCATTTTTACGAAATTAGTATTATTGTGTTAATATTTTAGAGACTTCTAAAAACCGTGTAGATTTTTAGTGTAAAGTGATATTCGACCAAAGTTAAAAAGTTTCGATTACCGTAAAAGTGCTCATATTGAGTTAGTTAGTGCTTGGTAATAATAAGACCTTGATAACCTTGTTATTTTGAAAGATTAAACTAAGCATTGCGGTTTGGTCGTTAGAAACTTTAAGACCTGTACCGATATAATAATTATATTGCTTGTTTGTAGAAGAATTTAATATTCTGGGTTGCCCTAATTTAGAAATCACGACTTGTTTAGAATCATTTATAAAAAGATCTCGATCGATAATATCATCTACCATTTGGTAGCGTTTCATAGGACTTTGTTTCCAACTTTTTTCAGAAAAGCGTTCGTCAAATACATATATGAGCGAACTGCTTATTATAAAAGATATAAATAAAATGAGACCTACTTGATTAATTTGACTGTTGCCATATTCAAAATAATCTTTGAAACTTTTTCGTTTTTTTTTAATTGGTGATTCTTCTTCCGAGGGTTTGTCTAAATACATAACATTACGCTTTTATAAGTTCAGCGTAACTCAGAAAATAGTGATCTTCGCAAGGCGTCATTGCATGCGGATAATTCGGTATAAGAATAACACCTTCTGAGGTTAAATTCCATGTCTTGTATTGCCAATAACTGTCGTCTACAAAAGTTTCACACTCTTCATCTGCAACATCATTTTCAGAATCTTGATATTTGTCTTTTAATTTCTGAAAGAAATCAACCTTTGGATATAAAGATTCTACGTCCTCAAGGACCTCTAATGTTTTAAGGTTAAAATTATAACCTACGTTGCCATGCGAAGGATGTGCTCCACCACAATAGACACTGTATTGTTTTAAATAACTTATAAATTTATCATTGACGAGGTTGATTTCGTATGAAATCTCAAACCAAGAATTACAGTCTAAATTATCTTTAGCATCTTCAAGGTGAATAGCATCTAAAATAGGATTGAACTTAGCTCTTTGTGCTTTTGTAAAACCGTTGCCTAATCTAAATAATGGTAATTTTGAATATTTCTCTGTAAACCAAACCAACTGTTTGTCCTTGAAATTAACAACACTATCTTTTACAAAAGTTAGTTTAGGATTTCTAAAATCTTCTAATGGTTCTTGTTCTGTTTCGGTTAAAATGACTTTATAAGTATCATCTTTTAAAGTGAAATTGCCTATAAGTTGATTGCCTTTTTTTGTTAAGTCAAAAACTTCGTCGGCATCAAAAACCTTTTCATGTGAGAAGTAATATCCATCAATTAAAGCGACACTTTCTTTATTAAAACGACCACAAATAGGAATACTTATTAATTTAGAATCGTAAAAATAATAACCTTCTAATTCGCCAGAGGTTGAGTCTTTTTCATGTGGATAAACGTTGACTTCTAAATGAATAGGATAATTACCAATAGTACCAACATAACTTTGAGACCAACCTATAATTGGTAACAAAGTTATGATGATATGTTTTATCAGTTTACCCAACAATATTTACAATTTTACCAGGCACTACGATGACCTTTTTAGGTGTTCTGCCATCTAATTGCGCTATGGTTTTCTCGTGTGCCATAACGGTTTTTTCGATATCGTCTTTGCTCATATCCATTGGTAACTCTAAAGTAAAACGCATTTTACCATTAAATGAAATAGGATATTTTTTACTGCTTTCTACTAAATGACTGGCTTCAAATTCCGGAAAATCTACAGTGGATATAGAGCCTTCATGTCCTAATTGCGACCATAATTCTTCAGCAATATGCGGTGCATAAGGCGAAATTAAAACCAATACTGGTTCTAATATATCTTTACTTGTACACTTTTGAGCCGTTAATTCGTTTACAGCAATCATAAAGGTAGAAACAGAGGTGTTAAAAGAGAAATTCTCAATATCTTCTTGTACTTTCTTTATGGTTTTATGTAAGGTCTTTAAGTTGTCTTTTGTTGGTTCTGCATCGTTAACTTTTAAACCATCTTCGCTAACATATAATTTCCATAGTTTCTTAAGGAAACCGTGAACTCCTGTAATACCAGCCGTATTCCAAGGTTTGTATTGTTCTAATGGACCAAGGAACATTTCATAAAGTCTTAGGCTGTCTGCGCCATAATCTGCTACAATATCATCTGGATTAACGACGTTGTATTTTGATTTCGACATTTTTTCAACGTCTCTTCCAACTTTGTAAACACCGTCTTCAAGAATAAATTCAGCATCAGCATAATCGTCTCCGAATTCAGAATCTTGTTTTAACCCTTCAATATCTAATTCATCTGAAGCGTTGATGTATTTAACCTTTACATGAATTGGAAGCACATTTTTATCTTCAGTTAATCCTTTAGATAAGTATGTATTTGTGTTTTCTTCTCTATAAACAAAAGCACTAGTCCCCAAAATCATTCCTTGGTTAATTAGCTTTTTAAAAGGTTCTTCAACATTTACAAAACCTCTATCTTTCAATAATTTTACCCAAAAACGAGAGTACAATAAATGACCTGTTGCATGTTCGCTTCCTCCAATGTATAAGTCTACATTTTCCCAATACTTTAAGGCTTCTTCACTTGCAAAAACGCCATCTCTATTGGCTGCATCTTCCATATAACGGAAAAAATACCAAGAACTTCCTGCCCAACCTGGCATGGTGTTGAGTTCTAAAGGATGAATAGTTGTATGGTTTATCTTATCATTAGAAACCACAGCATTATTTTCTGTATCCCAAGCCCAAACGTCTGCACGTCCTAAAGGTGGTTCGCCTTCTTCTGTTGGTAAATATTTTTCAACTTCTGGCAATACAATTGGTAAATGTGCTTTATCAATCATTTGAGGCATGCCATCAACATAATATACTGGGAACGGTTCGCCCCAATAACGTTGACGAGAAAATACTGCATCTCGTAAACGGTAATTGGTTTTACCTTCGCCTTGTCCTAATTGCTCAAGTTCATAGATAGCTCGTTTGCTTGCTTTTTTATAGTTCATTCCGTTAAGGAAATCGCTATTGGCAATTTTTACATTGTCTTTAGAAGCAAAGGCTTCTTCAGAAATATCTACACCTTCAAATATATTTGGTATTGCTATGTCAAAATGTTTTGCAAAATCAAAATCGCGTTGGTCGCCACAAGGTACAGCCATAACTGCTCCTGTTCCGTAGCTGGCTAAGACGTAATCGCCAATCCAGATTGGAATAGGTTCTTTAGAAAACGGATGCTCTGCATAAGCGCCTGTAAATACACCAGAAATGGTTTTTACATCTGCCATACGATCGCGTTCGCTTCGTTTTGCTGTTTTTTCTATGTAAGCTTCAACTTCTGCTTTTTGTGCTTCGGTTGTAATTTTTGATACTAATTCGTGCTCTGGTGCTAAGGTCATAAATGATACTCCAAAAATGGTATCTGGTCTTGTGGTAAATACGTCTATGGTATCATCATGACCATTCACATTAAAAGTAACAGAGGCTCCAACTGATTTTCCTATCCAGTTTTTCTGAATGTCTTTTAAAGCATCTGTCCAGTCAATAGTATCTAAACCTTGCAATAAACGTTCTGCGTAAGCTGAAATTCGCATGCTCCATTGTGTCATTTTTTTACGCACAACAGGATGTCCTCCTCGTTCTGAAACTCCGTTTACAATTTCGTCATTGGCTAAAACGGTTCCTAATTCTGGGCACCAGTTAACTTCAGTTTCTGCTAAATAGGTTAATCTGTATTTTAAAAGAATGTTTTGTTTTTCAACTTCAGAAAAAGCGTTCCATGCTTCAGCAGTGAACGGTTCTATATTTTCATCGCAAGCAGCATTTACTGTGGTATTACCTTCAGCTTCAAATTTTGAAATTAAAGTTTTTATGTCTTCAGCTTTATTTGATTCGTTGTTGTACCAAGATTCAAATAATTGAATAAAAATCCACTGCGTCCATTTGTAATATTCAGGATTACTAGTTCTTACTTCTCGGCTCCAATCAAAAGAAAAACCAATTTGGTCTAACTGTCTTCTGTAAGTTGCAATATTAGCCTCTGTTGTTACTGCAGGATGCTGACCAGTTTGAATGGCATATTGCTCTGCTGGCAACCCAAAACTATCGTAACCTTGTGGATGTAAGACGTTAAATCCTTTATGGCGTTTATAACGTGCATAGATATCACTAGCAATATAACCTAAGGGATGACCAACGTGTAAACCTGCACCAGAAGGATAAGGAAACATATCTAATACGTAGTATTTTGGTTTGTCGCTTGTATTTGAAGCTTTAAACGTTTGGTTTTTTGCCCAATGGTCTTGCCATTTTTTTTCAATGGTATTGAAATCGTACATCATTATATTTTGCCTTGTATTGAAGTCGCAAATTTAAACTTATTGACTGATAATTAAAGGGAGAAGCGTAAAAATTATAGTATCGATTTCATTCAAAATTATAGAGATTATTACTTGCGTGGCTATAATATTTATTAATTTCGTGGTACGTAACCTTAGCGCATAAAAATGAGCGAAAAATTTGAATCTATTCTTTTAGAGCACGAGACTCTAAACAAGCTTATCACGGAAAAAGACCTGAATACGTTTGTGAAATTTCCATCTTTTGATACGTTTAGTACAGAATTTATTGATTGGCTAAGCCCTAAATATTATGAGGCTTTTGTTGAAATATACAACACGCATTTAGGTACAAAGAAAGAAGCAAAGGTTGTTAAGCTTATTAATTCTACTTGGTTTTGTAATGCAGAAACAACAAATCGAATTGTAGAATTTTTATCTGAGCGTTTAGATGCTACGGTAGAATTATCAAAACAATTAAATAAAAAAATTACAGGAAATAAAAACCTTGAAGACATTATTAATGTCAGTGCAGCAATGGTAAACGATGTTTTAAATTACATTAATAAGGCCATTTTTGAAAAAAACCTTCCTGTAATTACAAAGAAAAAGGATGAAATTTTAGATAATAGTTTGGCTGTTTGTGAAGAACTAAAACAATATAAAGCATCGAGGGAAGTAGAATTTCAGATGTTTAATGGTATTTTGGATAGACTAAAAAGTATTAAACTAAACCCAGAACAACAAGTGCGTTATGATGCATGTATTTCTAAATCGAAATCATCATCTAATAAATACGTAATAATAACCGTTATTCTTGTAATTCTATTTATAGTTAGAATGATTGCGAGGTTTGCGAATTAAATAATAAAATTTACAGAATAAAAATATGGCATCATCTTTTGACAAATATCAAAAACGTAAACTTATATCTTCTTACATATCTGTGGTAATTAGTATTGCTTTGGTATTGTTTCTTTTAGGTTGTTTAGGCCTTTTAGTAATTAATTCTAAAAAAGTAGCAGATCACTTTAAAGAGCAGGTGATAATGACGATTTACTTAAACGATACAGCAAAAGAGGTCGAGGTAAATCAGCTAAAAAAGAGTTTAGCGATGGCAGATTATACTAAAGATGCCCTTTATGTCTCAAAAGAAGAAGCTGCCGAGTTTATGAAAGCTGAAACTGGTGAAGATTTTATGGATTTTGTAGGATACAATCCATTAAAGAATTCAATAGACGTGCATTTAAAAGCCGATTTTGTAACCACAGAACAATTAACAGAAATTACAGAGAGTTTATCTAATAAAGCTTTTATTGAAGAAATTAGATATGATAATGATTTGGTTGAATTAATGAACGATAACGTAAAGAAAATTACATTTTGGGTATTGCTCATAAGTGGCATATTTACCTTAATTGCTGTTCTGCTGATTAATAGTTCAATCCGTTTGGCAGTTTATTCTAAACGATTTATAATTAAAACGATGCAAATGGTTGGCGCAACAAAACGCTTTATTCGTAAACCATTTGTTTGGAAAAGTGTACAACTGGGCATTATTGGTGCTTTAGTAGCTTTAGCTGGTATGGCTGTGGTTTTGTATTATTTAGATATTTCATTTCCAGAATTAGAATTACTTAAAAACACTGTTTTAATTGTTGCTCTTTTTGTTGGAATTTTCTTGTTAGGTATTCTTATCACTTGGATTAGTACGTTTATTGCAACACAACGTTTCTTGAACTTAAAAACAGATCAGTTGTATTACTAAGAGAGAAAATAAAAATGTTTGCTTTTCGTTATTACTGAAAACGCCAACAATGAAATCCTCAGTTAGAAATGCCATTATTATTGTTTTGTCTTTAGTTTTAGTACCAGTTCTCTTTTTTAAGTCGTGTGTAATTCAAAACCCAAAACCATCAGAATGTAAGGTGGTAACAGCAAAAATAATCGAACTTAGAGCAGGACCAACATTCGATATTGGTTTCACAGGAGATCAAGGAGAACGATTTTATATTAATAGAGGTATAGAGTCTGGTTTAAATTTAGATTCCCTTAACGCAAAAGTTTTAAATAAAACCGTTACTTTGCATCTACCAATTTTACTGTATGGACCAACAAGACATATAGCACAGTTGGAGATTGATGGTCAAATCCTTTATTCAGAATTTAAAAACTAATGGGAGAGCAAAAAAGAAAAGAAGAATCTAAATCCGAATTTATCTTTGGAAAGAAAAACTACAAATTCTTATTTATAGGTTTAGCATTTATCGTTATTGGGTTTATCCTAATGTCTGGTGGAGGAAGCGATGATCCTAACGTTTTTGATGAATCTATTTACAGCTGGAGACGTATTCGTTTAGCACCAACTTTAGTGCTTATTGGTTTTGGTATTCAGGTTTATGCTATTCTTTTAAATCCAAATAAAGAATCCAAAAAATAACACTCAATTTGTTTACTTTTGCTACGTATCTTCCCTTAATTGATACTTTAGTCCCATGGAAATTATAGACGCTGTTATTTTAGGAATTATCCAAGGACTTACCGAGTTTTTGCCTGTATCATCTAGTGGTCATTTAGAGCTAGGAAAAGCCATTCTTGGCAGTGATGCTATACCAGAAGAAAGTTTAATGTTTACCGTAGTTCTTCATTTTGCTACGGCATTAAGTACTATGGTTATCTTTAGAAAAGATATTCTAGAGATTATTAAAGGTATAATTACTAGCATAACGACATTAAAGTGGACAGAAGAATCTAAGTTTTCACTCAAGATTATTGTATCCATGATTCCTGCAGTGATTATTGGTTACAAATACGAACGCGTTTTTGAACAACTCTTTGGTAATAATATTCTGTTAGTAGGTGCAATGCTTATAGTCACAGCATTATTACTGTTTTTAGCAGATAGAGCTAAGAAAACACATAAAAAAGTATCATTAGCAGACGGATTTATAATTGGGATTGCTCAAGGCATAGCCATGTTACCAGGTATTTCTAGATCTGGTGCTACTATCTCTACTTCAGTTCTTCTAGGAATTGACAAAACCAAAGCGGCTCGATTTTCATTTTTAATGGTTGTGCCATTAATATTTGGAAAAATAGCTAAAGATGTTTTATCTGGCGAATTAACCTATAGTAGTACAAGTTTTACTTATTTAAGCGTTGGTTTTATTGCAGCTTTTGTTTCGGGTTTATTCGCTTGTACCTGGATGATTGCTTTGGTTAAGAAAAGTAAATTAACCTATTTTGCTATCTATTGTGTAGTTGTAGGTGTAATAGCAATAATCTGGACTCAAATTTAATGCAAACAAAAGACGATTTTTTAAACGGCCAAGTCTTACTTATAGATAAGCCATTGACCTGGACTTCTTTTCAGGCTGTAAATAAACTGCGTTGGGAAATAAGGCATGCTTTCAATATTAAAAAAATAAAAGTCGGTCATGCTGGGACTTTAGATCCTTTAGCAACAGGTTTGTTAGTGATTTGCACAGGTAAAATGACTAAGCAAATTAATACGTTTCAAGGACAAGAAAAAGAATATACAGGGACTTTTGTTTTAGGTGGAACAACACCTTCTTATGATTTAGAAACAGAAGTCACGGAAACTTTTCCAACAGAGCATATAACAGACGAATTAATTCACGAGGCTACGCACCAATTTATAGGAAAGATAGATCAATATCCTCCAGTTTTTTCAGCGCTTAAAAAGGACGGAAAGCGATTATACGAGTTTGCAAGAGCAGGAGAAGAGGTTGAAATTAAATCGAGACAAGTAGAAATCTCAGAATTTGAAATTACAAAGATTGATGGTTTAGAACTCCATTTTAGAGTGGTTTGTAGTAAAGGAACTTACATAAGATCTTTGGCAAATGATTTTGGTAAAGCCTTAAACTCTGGTGCTCATTTATCGGCTCTACGTCGCACAAGGATTGGAGATTTTAAAGTTGAAGATGGATTAACTCCTGAAGAATTTATAGCCGGTTTACCTTCTAAAGATTGATTTAACAAGGGTTTAATATTGGTATTTAAACTATTTCGTTGTTATATTCGTATATAAAATATCATATAAATCGCTTACTACTCTGAACTTACTTGATAAACATAAGGCATTAATTATTACAATTCTTCTTTCAGGAATTGTAGTTCTTGTATTGTTTAGTGCGCAGTTAAAACTTAAAGGAGATCTCATAAGTGAAAGCTATTATCTTCTAGAACCCGAACCAGAAAAAACGGAAGAAGACATTAAAAAGCTTGAAGATTTAAATGCTGAGTCTACCAATAAAGCTTTTAACGAAGATCAGGAATACAAGGACATGATGCGCAACTTTAAATCAGTTAGTGCAAATGATTTTGAGCGAACGACTAAAGCCATAGAAGAGGCAAGAGAAAGCGCAGAAGAGACTGAAGAAACGAGTGCTAGTAAATCGTATGCTAATTCAGGTGAATATGCTTTAAATACTGATGAAACCAGTTCTTACAAAAAACTACAAGAAGAATTACAACAGCGCTTAAAAAACAAAAAGCAAGCTGATGAGCATGCTAAAAATAAAGGTACATTAACCTATTCGCTCAAAGGGAGAACTTTAGCATATTATAAGATTCCGCGTTATCTCTGTGAGGTTGGCGGAAAAATAGTAGTTAATATTAAAGTTAACGGCTCTGGTAATGTTTATGATGCTTATGTCAATGGTTCGTCTAACTCTAGTAATAAGTGTTTAGTAGACCATGCAATTGCTTACGCAAAGTCTGTTGAGTTTAATAGTTCTGATAGAAACGATCAATTTGGAACAATAACATTTTTGTTTAAAGGCAAATAGAATTTAACCAATCAAATTTGCCAAATCTTCTAAAGTAGATTGCCCTTTGTCTTTATTATACCAACGTTGAAGGTCTTCTTTAAATTCTGCAGTAATAACACCATGCGCTTCTTTATAAGCTTTAACCATATTAGTTGCAACTGTTGGTCTTGGACCAAAAGTATTTAAGACCTCATTGGTTTCAGAATCTAGCATTATTAACTTAGGTATTGCTTTTCCGCCATTAGTTAAAAACTGATTCATTAAAGACTCATTTTCATCTCTTAGTACCACTTTATAATCAATATTATCATTGAGTTCTGCAGCTTTATGAATAATTGGCATTATGTGAGCAGCATCACCACACCAACTTTCCGAAATAACTAACCAAGTGATTTTCTTATCAAAATCTTTAAATTTGGTCTTTAAGTCTTCAGCAACTTTTCCAGTTTTATCCCAACGTCTCATTCGTCTATCGTTTAACTGTGTGTAATTTGCCATTGCTTCAGATTTGTCATTACCAGTGGAAGAGTTTTCTTCAACTAAGTTTATAACTAATGCTCTGTATTCAGGATAAGTCATACTTTTTTCTAGACTTTCTGAAATAATTGTATTTATTGCGAGTGTATCTGTGTTCATATAACAAAAATAAGATTGCATTGCATTTTTTTGTGCAACTGTTGTTACATTAGTAGCACTATTTTAAAATCCTTACAATATGAATAAAAACAGATGTGGTTGGTGCGTTGGTAACGATTTATATGAAACCTATCATGATGAAGAATGGGGAAAACCTGTTTATGATGATGATACGTTGTTTGAGTTTTTAATGTTAGAAACATTTCAAGCTGGTTTAAGCTGGATTACTGTTTTAAAAAAGCGAGAGAATTTTAGAAAGGCTTTTGATGATTTCGACTACAAAAAAATTGCCAATTATAAAGCTGATAAAGTTGAAGCTTTATTGCAAGATGCTGGCATAATTAGAAATAAATTAAAGGTAAATGCCACCGTAACTAATGCTCAGGCTTATATGAAAATTCAGGAAGATTATGGTTCTTTTTCAAAATATATTTGGGATTTTGTAGATGGAAAACCTATTAAAAATAAGGTTGGAAATTATAAAAATGCACCTGCAAATACGCCAATTAGTGATGCTATAAGTAAAGATTTAAAAAAGCGAGGTTTTAAATTTGTTGGTTCTACGGTTATCTATGCGCACATGCAGGCGACAGGTATGGTAAACGACCATGAAACATCTTGTTTTAGATATGATGAAGTTTAAACTATTTGCTTCAAGCAAAATTGAAACTAAATTGAAAGCTTATTTTAAAGAAATTGAATAAATTCTGATCGCGAAATATGCTTAGCACCTAAACTTTCTAAATGCTTGGTGTGTAATTGACAGTCAATCAGTTTGTAATTAGAGTTTTGAATAAAAGTAATAAAGCCAACCTTACTAGCATTACTAACTTTAGCAAACATACTTTCTCCACAGAAAACGGAATCGTTGGTTTCTATGCCATATAATCCGCCAACAAGTTCATCATTTTGCCATACTTCTATGGATTTTGCGTAACCGAGTTCATGTAATTTTAAGTATGCTTTTATCATATCGTCAGTAATCCATGTGCCATGCTGATTTTCGCGTTTAGCTATTGCGCAATTTTCAATAACAGCTTTAAAAGCTTTATTTATGGTCACCTTAAAAGTGTCTTTCTTTAAAATTTGCTTCATGCTTTTAGAGACTTTTAAGTCTTCTGGAAATAATACAAATCGAGGATCTGGTGACCACCAAAGAATAGGTTCTGCAGGATCAAACCACGGAAAAATTCCGTTGTTATATGCATTTATAAGGCGCTCCGTAGATAAATCGCCTCCAACAGCCAAAAGCCCATCTGCAGAGGCTTCAGTAATATCAGGAAATTCTATTTTTTGAGTTAAAAAGTGCATTGTTATTAACGGAATTCGTTGCCTATTAGTGAAATTAAGGCTTTTTTAGCTTTGAAACTAACAGAATTTTCACCATATTTGAGTTAATCTTTATAAATTAAATTTTTGTTCATCATTGCTTTTTTTAATTTACTTATAAAGGTTAAACCTAAAACCAAAATACTAAGTCCTGACTAACCATCGGGACTTTTTTATTTTAATGACCTTTCCTAGTTAAACGGCATAAAAAAAGACTTGTTTTTATAAAAAACAAGTCTTACTTATATCTATTTGATTAACGACTTAGAATGGTAAATCGTCGTTATCACCTTCGTTTAAATCACTTACTGGCTCAAAAGCTTCCGTTGGTGGTACAGGTGGCATATCTCCACTTGCAGCCGCTTGTAAAGCTTCTATTCTCCAACCTTGGATAGAGTTAAAGTATTTAGTTTCTCCTTGTGGATTAACCCATTCTCTTCCTCTTAAGTTGATGTTTATTTTAACTTGTTGTCCTTCTTTATAGCTGTTAAGTAAATCACACTTATCTTGAACAAACTCCACCATAATGTGTTGTGGGTATTGCTCTTCTGTAGTGACTACAACTTCTCTTTTTCTAAACCCATTACTACCAAAAGTTTGAGTCTCTCCTACCATTTTAATACGTCCTTGTACTTCCATTTTTGCTTAATCTATAATTTATATAATTCTTTTTTAATTTGAGGCTACGAAAGTAATAACTTCCAAGCACTTTTTACGTCTCCAAAGCTCAAATAATTTCGAGCCAATTTATGTTTCTCTCTATGCGATGCTGATTTAATGTCTGGATAACGTTCAGAAATATCATCAACAAATTTATTTATTTCTTCTTTAGTTGGCAAAGCTTCTACATTAGCAAGCATACCAAGATTATTACCAGTTAAAATCATGCTATTCCTTACATGTTCTGGTATATTATCTACACCAATTCCCATTTTTTGTAGTGGTTTAGGGATTTCAAAAAAGCCTTTTTTTGCCCTACTGTAATAACTTCCACCAGCTCTAGCAACCAAATCTAATGCTTCTTGGTTAACTGTTTGGTCGTCATTTAAAACCTCTTCAGTAATATGAAGTTTTACGACTTCGCAAATTACTAAATTACCTGCGCCACCTTCAGTTCCTAATTTTACAATTTCATTGACTTTACATTCTAATTGTATAGGTGATTCTGCAACTCTAAATGGTTTTATAAGGTCTGATGCTACCATTGTTAAACCGGCTTTGTCAAACTCATTAGTCCCTTTAGGATACTCAGTGCTTGATAAAGACATTTGCTGAACAATATCATAATTTACAACATTTATAACCACTTCCTTTGTGGCTTCAACATTCTCTAAAGTATGTTTTATTGTGTTGTCTCTAACACGTCTAGCAGGCGAAAATATTAGAATTGGAGGATTAGCACTAAAGACATTAAAAAAGCTAAATGGCGAAAGATTAGGATTGCCGTCTGCATCCATAGTGCTTGCAAAAGCAATAGGTCTCGGCGCAACAGCACTTAATAAATAACCGTGTAATGTGCTTGTTTTTAAGTCTTGAGGGATAAATGAAACCATGTATTTGACTGATTTTCAACAAATATAATTAATATCGATAGCCAATAAAAGTATTTAGTGCTTATTAAAGAACAATAATATTAACATATTTACATTATATTTAAAATTGAAATTATTCTCTCTAATGACTTTTAGCTTAAACCGAAATGTAATCCGTTGGGTTATAATTATATCTTCTTTTGTTATTATTTCCCTTATTCTTTGGAATACCTATACGTTTTTTCAAAATTTTAAGATTGAAGAACGATCAAAAATGAAAACGTGGTCTGTCGCTCAAATAGATCTCAACAGCATGGATAATTTAGATACAGACGTCAATCCTGTTACATCACACGTCGTTACTCAAACCATAATTAGTACACCAGTTATTGTGCTTGATGAGAACGGAGAAGTTAATAGATCTAGGAATATTGATAGTTTAACTCTAACGAGTCCGAAAAAATTGGAGTCGCTGGTCAATAAGTTTAAAAATGAAAATCAACCAATACCTGTTGTTATAGGTAAAAAAGTAAAGCAAACAATTTATTATGGTAATTCTCCTTTATTAAATAAACTTAAATATTATCCATTAGCCCTATTACTCATAATTTTTCTATTTGCTGCCGTTGTGTTTTTCTTTTACAGAAGTTCTAAAATTGCTGAACAAAACAAATTATGGACTGGGATGGCAAAGGAAACAGCACATCAAATAGGTACACCATTATCCTCACTTGTAGGTTGGGCAGAAATTTTAAAATCCGAACAGGTTAACCCTGAATATATAGTAGAAATCGAGAAGGATATAGACAGACTACAAACCATTACTGAGCGTTTTAGTAAAATAGGTTCTGCACCGACGTTAAAACAAATGGATATTGTAGAGGTAACAAAATCGTCTTACGAGTATCTAAAGTCACGTTCTTCCAAACTTATAAATTTTGATATCGTAATTCCTGATAACCAAATTCATGTTAACTTAAATGAACAACTCTTTAGCTGGACGATAGAAAATTTAGTTAAAAATGCTATCGATGCTATGAAAGGAAAAGGCGATTTAAAACTAGAATTATCACAACAAGAAAGTCAAATATTTATTAATATTTCTGATACAGGAAAAGGAATTCCAAAATCGTCTTATACTAAGATTTTTGAACCTGGCTATACGACTAAAAAGCGAGGTTGGGGACTTGGCTTGTCTTTAGCAAAACGAATTATTGAAGATTATCACAGAGGTAAAATTAAAGTCTTAACTTCTGAAATAGGCAAGGGGTCAACAATTCAAATAGTGTTAAAGCAGGTTTAAGTAATTATAAATCAGATAATAGACTTTAATAATTTTGAACGGTGTATCGAAAAATTACCTAAATTTGAACATGAATTCGTTCAATTTTTTCACATTAAAAGAAGCCAGAATTAACAACAATTGCCCTGAGTGTTATTCTAACGATAGTTTAGAACTTATTTTTGAGCAAAAGTTAACAGAAACAAGGTTTTATAAAGCAATTACAAACGAAACACGCAGCGAGATAAGATGTCTAAATTGTGAAGTTCAAATTTTTCCTGTAATGTGGACAGACGGAATAGAACAAGTTGTAGATTACCATAAAAGAGGTTTACATACAAAACCTAAATCGCTAAAATTAAAACCAATTTCTTGGGCAATAATCACATTTGTGTTGGTCGTGCTAATTGCCATTATTTTATTAATAAGTGGCGTAATTTCTATTTAAATTATAAGTTTGATGCGATCTTTTTTGCGATGTCCTCAAATTCTTGAGGTTCTAATTTTTGTTTGTTAGAAAAACGTGCATCATCCATACTGTGTAATGGAATTAAGTGAACATGTGCATGTGGAACTTCTAGACCAATAACAGACAAGCCAATGCGCTCACAAGGAATAGATTTTTCTAAAGCAATGGCTACTTTCCTCGAAAACTGCATTAATCGTGCATATGTATCTTCATCTAAATCAAAAATTTTATCAACTTCCTTTTTAGGTATGCATAGTGTGTGGCCTTTTGAGTTGGGATTAATATCTAAAAAAGCATAGAAATCTTCAGTTTCGGCAACTTTATAAGATGGTATTTCGCCAGAAATTATTTTTGTAAAAAGTGTTGCCATAATTTTAAATGTTGAGTCTTTTATAAATATAAAAAGATTCCTCTAATAAGGAATCTTTTTACGTTATAACTATGGTAATATTACTTTATTAGTGATTTATTATCTCGAAATTTCTAATATATCAAACTTCATTGTGCCACTAGGTACTTGTATTTCGGCAACATCTCCAACAGATTTTCCTAATAAACCTTTACCAATTGGTGAATTGATAGATATTTTACCTGAAGCTAAATCTGCTTCACTTTCTGCCACCAAAGTATAGGTCATTTCCATACCATTAACTTGGTTTTTTATTTTTACAATAGATAATGCTAATACTTTAGAAGTGTCTAATTGAGATTCATCTATAACGCGAGCACCAGATAAGGTTTCTTCCATTTTAGAAATTTTCATTTCTAACATACCTTGCGCTTCTTTTGCAGCATCATATTCTGCATTTTCACTTAAATCACCTTTATCTCTTGCTTCTGCAATGGCCTGTGAAGCCTTTGGACGCTCAACGTCCTTAAGTTGGTTTAACTCTTCTCTTAATTTTTTTAAACCTTCAGCTGTGTAATAAGATACTTTACTCATAATTCCTTCGTTTATTATCATAAGATGTTGAAATACAATCAACATAAAAAAAATCTCGCGCTGACGAGATTGTTATACAAATATATAAAATATTTACGGCATAGTTGAATTAATCGTAAATTGCCTTTTAAAATTGAAGATGAAAAAAATACTCTTAGCGCTTAGTTGCATCGTGATATTTTCGTGTAGTAATACAGATGATAATAACAACTGTAATTTTTTGTTAGATGTAGGTGTTAACCTAACCGTAAATACTAATTTTCCTCAATTTAGTCAATTGCAATTTACAGGAAATGCTGTTTATGTCTCTGGATATGGAAATAGCGGTATTTGGCTCTACAGAGCTAGTACATCAATTCTTTACGCTTGGGATGCAGCAGATCCAGGATTAGTGCCTTCTTCTTGTACCACCTTAGTGTCAACAGGCGTTGGCGATATTGTAGAAAACAATTGTAATGACGCCAATCAATTTAGTTTAGCAACTGGAGTAGGATTTAATAATAATTCTCACTCCTGCACGTTGTTGCCGTACAGGGTTGAGAATATTGGTAATAATACGTATTTGGTAAGTAATTAAAATTTTAAAGTTACACCAACCAAAAAGTTTCTAGTGGCTTGTGGATAAAAACCAGCACCTTCTATAGTAGTAATACTTCCTGGATTAGACCAGCTGTCATCATAAGTATAGTAGTATCCATTAGAAATATATTCTTCATTAAATATATTATTCACTAGGCCAGAAAATACAATTTCTTTAAAAATAGAATTTGTTTTTAATGTGTAATTAATGTTAAAGTCATTGATAAAATAATCATCTAATAAAGATGATTTAGCTTGAGTATTACTCATAAATTGTTCACCAACAAATTTGCTTAATAATGACATTTGAAGATTGGCTACAGGTTGAAAAACAATAGCATTTGCAGCAACTAAATCTGGAGAAAACGAAATGTCAGTTTTTCCTAGGTTTTGTAATTCACCATCAAAGTCAATTATCGTTTCTTGATTTTTATTAGTGCTAATTGTTACATTAGGTTGCAATGTTAATTTTGAAGTTACTGGTATTATAGCTTCTAATTCTAAACCTAAACGGTAACTTTTACCACTGTTTGTTCTAATTGGGTTACCAACGTCATCTAATCTTCCGGATAACACTAATTGCTCATTATAACTCATATAATAAGCATTGGCATTAAACGTGAAGTTGCCTTTGTTGTGTCTCCAGCCTAATTCAAAATCATTTAATTGTTCTGCTTCTATATTTTCGTTGCTTTCAAAATCAGTTCTGTTTGGCTCTCTGTTAGCTCTAGCATAAGAGAAATATAGGTTGTTTTCATTGTTTAATTCGTAAGTAATTCCGGCTTTAGGATTAAAAAATGTAAAGTCTTTATCTACAGCAAATTCTACTAAGTCAGATGTTGTTCCTGTCGTTTTATAAGTTACATTTCTCACTTGCAAATCGCCATACAGACTTATTTTATCGTTTAGCTTATAGTTAGCTTTAGTAAAAACAGAAAGGTCATTCTTAACACTGTTTCCATCGTAATAACGATCTCTAATTTGAGACTGACTTGCATACTGAGCCCATATCACTTCACCAAAATGGTCACCATCGTAATGGCTATAAGATCCACCAAAAATAAGGTTGATCATGTCATTTTTATAGTTGGCATTGGCATTAAAAACGTAAAAATCATTATCTAACCAACGTCTTCTAATTAAATTGGTTTCGTCTACTATTTCGCCATTAAAATCTAAAGGTTCAAGACCGTAATCTGCAAAGTCCTCACCTTCTTTATATTGTTCAAAATAACCACTTCCTTTTGTGTAGTTTAGTCCAAGTGTTGTAGACCATTGGTTGGTAATACGTTGATTCCAATGCAACTGATAATGGTTTTGCGTATAATTATCTACTTGATTGTCATGAAAACGAGTAACGCCGTCATAATCTGTGTACTCTCCTGCAGTATTGTAAGTACGATCGTTTTCTAATTTATCTAAATCTTCAAGTCCATTCCAAGCTTGGTATGTAATTTCCTTTCCACCAAAAGTGATGGCTTTTATTAAGGTATTATCATCTACATAAGAGCCTTGCAAAAAGTAAGATTTTAAGTCTGAAGACGCACGATCTATATAACCATCTGAAACAATGTTAGATAAACGACCAGCAATTTCAAAGTGATCATTCATTAAACCTGTACTAAATTTAACCGTGTGCTTTCTTGTGTTATAACTACCAAAAGAATTTGAAATTTCTCCAAATGAAGTTTTAGAAACAGCATCTGTTAAAACATTGATACTTGCTCCGAAAGCACCAGAACCATTGGTAGATGTACCAACACCACGTTGCAATTGTAGACTTTCTGTTGATGACGCAAAATCACCTAAATTAACCCAAAACGTCCCTAAAGATTCAGCATCATTGTACGGAATTCCATTAATAGTTACATTGGTAGATTGTGAGCTAATACCTCTAACTCTAATGCCAGTGTAGCCTACACCTGCACCTGCATCTGTTGTGGTAACCACTGATGGTAAAAAGTTAAGCAGCATTGGGATGTCTTGTCCCAAATTACGTTTTGCTAAACCTTCTTTACTCACATTGCTATGGGTAATTGGTGCTTTAGCATCTACACGTACTGCTTTTACTAAGACTTCGTCTAGTTTTTCAACTTTGGTTGAATCTTTTTTGTGTTGTTTTTGGTTTTCTTGCGCTGTAGCGCTGACTGATAACACTAAGAGTGTTAAAAAAAGAAATAAATTTTTCATTACGATTGTTTTAAAATCGAATAAAAAGAGGTAATTATTCTTTATTATTAATAATTAATTGTTTTGAGCTACAGGTATAAGCAAAGCTAAAAAATGTCTTTTTCTTTTGAAATTTATTCATTGCATATACAATGACAATAAATTAGAAGTAGAAAAATAAACATTGATAACTGTTGCGTTTACCAAAAACAATATACTATCGTTTTCTTTACGCTCGTTTCCTAAACAGCATTACCTGTTCTAGGTTCAATGGGTATGATCTCAGCCGCAAATAGGCACCCCTTTTTTGAGAACGCGGCAAAGATAAGGTAGAATTTATAATTTCGAATTATGAATGATGATTTTTTTGTTGCAACCCAAAATTGTATGAAGAAGCTATAAAGTTTATGTGCCATTTTTATCTTAAAGGCGTGGCTTCTCTAATAATATCTGTAAAGCTTTGCTTTGCGCCTTTGTGAGATAACTTTAATCTTATTCAATAATTGGTCGTTTACGATTTGCCTTTTTATCTGCATTGATTCGTTTATTTTTTAAACGTTTCTTTTTTACACTTCTTGGAACTCTTGTTGCAATACGGATTTTATCTTCTTTTAAGCCTTCTTTAATTAGTTCTAAAAAGCGTTGTGTTACTAAAGCTTTATTTCTAAACTGACTTCTACTGTCAGAACAAGCCAACATTAAAACTCCGTCTTTTGTTAAACGCGTATTAAAGAATTCTGAGAGTTTTTCGCGTTCTTCTTCAGTTAAAGCATTTGAATTTTTTAGGTCAAAATACAATGCTGCTTTAGAAGATACCTTATTAACGTGTTGTCCTCCACTTCCTGAGCTTCGGACGTATTTATAGGTTATTTCAGATTTTAGTAAGCTAGTGTCCACTATTTTTTAATTTGATGTGGTGCTTTTAGCAAATCGTTTACTGTTTTTACAGGATTGAAAGTAATAATGGGTACTTCAACAAATATGGTGGTCCAATCTGCCATACTTCCGTTCCAAAGTCCTGGTAATTCTAATGCTTTTAAATCTTTTCCGTTTTTAGTTTTCTGAGTTATAAAAGCAGCATTGTAATCTACGTAATTTTCTAAATCAAACTTTTCTCCTTTGTAGTTTTTTACACCACAAACTAAATCTACAGGATTAAAGTGAGTTGCATTTTTAAGTAGATTGGCTTGCTGAGAGTCCTCTAAATTTATTTGTGCAGATTCTACAATTTGAAGCGATTGATTAGATTTTTCATCTTTAACCCAAAATGGTCCTCCTCCTGGTTCGCCTTCGTTTTTAACCATACCACAAATACGGATTGGACGATTTAGTTTCTCTTGTAAATATTCAATTTTATATTGATCAGCATATTTTTTATACTCATCAGTTATCTTAATGTTTAAACCTGAAGTTAAGAATTCTTCAATAGATTTAAATGTAGCTTCAGAAATAGTATTAGCATCTAAAGTATGTAAATATTCAAAAGTTTTAGCTTGTAATTTTAGAAGTATACCAGCTAATACCTTTTTGTATTTCGCAATGTCTTCTTTGTATTTATAGACTACAACATTATCAATGTTTTTTACAAAAATGATATCAGCATCTAAGGTGTTTAGATTTTTTAAAAGAGCACCATGACCAGATGGTCTAAATAAAATAGAACCATTAGATTCTCTAAACGGTTGGTTGTCTAAAGTTACAGCAATGGTGTCTGTAGATTGCTGTTGGTAAGAGAATGAGATATCAAAAGTTACACCAGTATTCTCTTCAACGTCTTTCTGAATTTTAAGAAATTCGTCTGTAAATTTATCTTTATGCGTTTCTGAAATTGTAAAGTGTAATTTTGCTAAACCTTTGCTAGAAGCATACAATGCGGCTTCGTATAAATGTTCTTCAAAAGCTGTAGAAACATGGTCTGTTTTATACTCATGGAATGGTAATAAACCTTTGGGCTGGTTTCCAAAATTCAATTCATCTTCATCTAGCATAGTTTTAGCAAAAAGCCAAACTTGTTCATGTTTTGGTAAGGTTTCAAAATCAGTGCCTTTAGACTTAAGTACTTCTAATATTTGATTGTAAAATGGAAATTTCTCCATACCAACCATAAATAGAGATAATTCCTTTATTTTGTTCTTATTGATGTAAGCATTAAGAGATTGTTCATCTGCATTATATTCATTTACAAATTGAAATAAAAACTTAAACATTCTAGTAGCTGCACCAGATGCAGGTACAAATTTTAGTAACGATTTATTATCCTTTTCGTTATTGAATTCCTCAAGGTATGTTTTAATAGTGTCGTCATTTAAAGCAATGATTCCATTGTTTATAGTTGCTGCTTTAGAAATATTAGTAAACGGAATTCCTGTTTTAAAAAGTTCAATTTGTGCTTTTATCTTTTCGGAATTTAATCCTTTAGACGCAATCTGATTTATATCTTCTTTAGTGAATTTCATCTGTTGTTTTCTAATAATTTATCGATATGTTTAGTCGCTAATTCTAAACGCTCTTTTTTGTTTCCTTTTAAAAGTATATAAGGTCTATTATGCATTTCTAAAGCTGATTGAAAAGCTTTAAACATACGTTCTCTCTCATTGGGTTTATCTCTAAGGTCATCTGCTTCCCAAGGCGTGTCAATATATGTTAAAAAATAAAGGTCGTAAGAATTTTTTAGAGCATATGTATCTAAAATCGGGTCACAAGTACCTAAGTAATATGCTTCGCTATATACTTTAGTTTCAAGTAAGTCTGTGTCACAAATTAATACTGAGTTGGTTTTTTGGGCTAAACTGTTTTCAAGGTTCATTTGCCCTATTGCTATTGGCAATAAATCATTGGGTTCGCAAGTTTTACGCTCATTATTCCACTTGTTTTGAAGATATTCTCGAGCATATTCGGGAACCCAAACGGAATGATAATGCCTTGCTAGTTGACGAGACAAAGTTGTCTTTCCTGTTGATTCTGGGCCAAATAAAACTACTTTTACGCAGCTACTGGGTTGTTGTTTAAGCTTTTCTTCCATGCTAAATATCCAAAAATGGCAATTACTGTGAATCCTAAATATTGAAAACTTGTGAATGTAAAACCTTTGTAAAAATACAAAGGAATTGAGATAAGGTCTCCAATTATCCAATAAATCCAGTTTTCTAGTTTTCGTTTTGCCATTAACCACATACCTACAAAAAAGGTAGCTGTTGTAATGGTATCAACATAAGCAACCCAGCCTGTCCATTTATCAAAGGCTTTATAAACTACAAAAACAAATACTAATGTTGCTATAAATATAGCGAGACTAATTTGTTTTTCCTTTTTTGTGGTTCTAGATATGGGTGTTTCGTGTTTTGCATCTACCATTCTTGTCCATACATACCAACCATATACGCTCATAATAAAATAATAAGCATTAATCATCATGTCTCCTAAAAGTTGCCATTTTAGTAACAGATATACAAAAATACATGTGCTTATCATACCTGTTGGAAACACCAAAATATTATTCTTTTTGGAAAACCAAACTGAAAGAAAACCGAAAATTACAGCAACAATTTCTAGTATAATATCCGCGGTTTGGTAATCGGCATATTGACCGAAAAAGAAATCAAAAATCTGGTTCATAATCACTTCTATTAGTTTTAACCAACTTAATGGTTAATACAGAAATATCTACTTCTTCAAAAGATCGTTTTATTTCTTTGGTTAAAAAAGGCATTAGCTCATCGTAATGTCCAAAAATTTGAGTGCTTAAAGGATTTTCTAAAACTTTAAATTTAGAATCTCGTAAGGCTTTTATAAAATTAATTACATGTATTTCGTAATCATTTTGTAAAGGTGAAAGTGTTAAATCTACTGATATTTCCATGTTTTTTGCCGTAAAAACGGTAATCTTTTTAATTAAACAATAGGTTATAAATTGACTTCGACTGCCTACATTTACAATAGGTAAAAACTCAGTCTGATTTCTTTTTCAGTTCATTAAAGAAAGTTTCGTCTTCTTCAAAAGCGTTTCCAATAACTATTAAATCTGCACCAGCTTTATAAATTGCATTCATTGTCGCTTTATTTCTAATTCCTCCACCAACAATAAGTGGAATATTAATCTGTTCAGCTACTTTTTCAATGATATTAGTATCAATGGCGTGTGTTGCACCACTTCCGGCTTCTAGATAAATCAGTTTTTTACCAAGTAATTCTCCGGCTTTTGCTGTATGAACTATTTGGGTTATATCCTCTCTTTTTATTGGTTCAGTTTTACTAACGCGTTGCACAGATGTTTTCTTTCCATTTTGAATTAGGATATAGCCTGTTGGTATAACTTCAAGATTAGAATTTTTTAATTTTGAAACCGCTTCAACATGTTTTCCTATTAAATAATCTGGATTACGACCAGATAATAAAGAAAGAAACAAAATCGCATCCGCTTTTTGAGTTATTTGAGTGACATCGCCAGGGAAAATGACAACAGGTAGATTGGTGTGTTTTTTAATTTCAATAACTAAAACCTCAGTTGCATTTTCACGGACTTCACTTCCTCCAACAAAAATGTGAGTTGCTACGGATTGATTTACCTTGGCTATAAAGCATGAAACATTAGTTGGAGACATCTTATCTGGATCGATAAGAACGGCTAACAATTTTTCGTCCTTAGCTTTAGAGTTTATTATATTTAGGAATATAGTATTCATTAAGGGATTACGTATGCACAAGTAAATCCTTCAAATTCTAAAAATGCTGTATTATACCTGTACTTTTTATCTTTATAATCTATCCAAGCAACAGTAGTGCCATCTTTCATAACAAATGGAATGACAAGAAAATGTTCTTTAAATAACATGCCTGGCGTAGCAAAAAGTTTGTAGAGTGATTCTTTAATTCCCCAAATAACAGTGAGTTTATTTATGTAATCAGTATCAGTAGATTTTAAATAATTGTATTCATAATCTATAAATTTGTGAGCGATGACACCTATTTTATCACGCTGCTTTTCTATATCTATACCAACTTCTTTATCACTAACAATAACGCCAGCAAACGTAAAAGAATGCGTTACGGAAATTTGTTTACCATCTTTTAGATGAGGTTTTCCGTTTTCATCATAATACAAGTCATGATCTGAATAGCCAAATTCATGCAATAAATGTCTTACGCTTAAAAATCCTCGCTGATGAAGTTCACTTTTCATGCCTAAAACACGAGATAAACTTTGTGGTTTTAAGTCTAAAGGTTGAAATAAAGCATCGTAGGATTCTTCAATCTTCCAGATTTTAACAGTAGTTTGTGAGTTTACACTAATGGATTTGTACAGTGGCATTTAATATTCTGAATCCTAATGATTATCTTTGCATCGCCTAAGGCGAATTTGGCTTTTTTTAATATAGCGAATTTAGTTATTTAAGCCAAAAACCCAAAGGCAAGTACAATTTTAAAAAAAGATAAAAAAGATATGAGTACAAAAACTGTTGCTTACGTACCTAACAAGGTAAAAGATATGTCGCTTGCGGCTTGGGGAAGAAAAGAAATTAATTTAGCCGAAGCAGAGATGCCAGGTTTAATGAGTTTACGTGAAGAATATAAAAACGAGCAACCTTTAAAAGGTGCACGTATTGCTGGTTGTTTACATATGACGATTCAAACTGCGGTTTTAATTGAAACATTACAAGCTTTAGGTGCAGAAGTGACTTGGAGTTCTTGTAACATTTTTTCTACACAAGATCAGGCTGCTGCTGCAATTGCAGATGCGGGTACTGCTGTGTATGCATGGAAAGACATGACAGAAGAAGAGTTTGATTGGTGTATTGAGCAAACTTTATTTTTTGGTGAAGACAGAAAACCATTAAACATGATTCTTGATGATGGTGGAGATTTAACAAACATGGTTTTAGATAAATATCCAGAATTAGCTGATGGAATTAACGGTTTATCAGAAGAAACAACAACTGGTGTTCACAGACTTTACGAACGTGTAAAGAATGGAACGTTACCAATGCCAGCGATTAACGTAAACGATTCTGTAACGAAATCGAAATTTGATAATAAATATGGTTGTAAAGAATCTGCAGTAGATGCAATTCGTAGAGCAACAGATATTATGTTAGCAGGTAAACGTGTTACTGTTTGTGGTTATGGTGATGTAGGTAAAGGTACAGCGGCTTCTTTTAAAGGTGCTGGTTCTATTGTTACTGTTACTGAAATTGACCCAATTTGTGCATTACAAGCTGCAATGGATGGTTTTGAAGTGAAGAAATTAGAAACTGTAGTTGGAAATAGCGACATCGTTATTACTACAACAGGAAATAAAGATATCGTTAGAGCTGAACATTTTGAAGCGATGAAAGACAAAACTATTGTTTGTAACATCGGACACTTTGATAACGAAATTCAAATGGCTTGGTTAAATGAAAACTTTGGCGATACTAAAGATACTATTAAACCACAAGTTGATAAATATACGGTTAACGGAAAAGAAATTATTATTCTTGCTGAAGGTCGTTTAGTAAACTTAGGTTGTGCAACTGGTCATCCAAGTTTTGTAATGAGTAACTCATTTACAAACCAAACGTTGGCACAAATTGAACTTTGGAACAACAAAGAAGCCTACGGAAACGATGTGTATATGTTACCAAAACATTTAGACGAAAAAGTAGCAAAATTACACTTAGAAAAAATTGGTGTTGAGCTTACTGAATTAGCAGATTACCAAGCAGAATATATTGGTGTAACTGTTGAAGGTCCTTACAAGCCTGAGCATTATCGTTATTAATGTTATTCCTGCGAAAGCAGGAATCTTATTAATTGAAACCTAATTATAAATAAAACCCTTACAGAAATGTGAGGGTTTTTATTTTAATTATCTTTCGGTAAAATTAACCATAATGAAGGCATTAGATATTGCAGTTTTACAAAAGGCACTAAATGATATTGAGAGTTATTTACCGAATAGTGAGGTTATGAACTCTAAGATTTCAAAAGTTAAAGTCGCTTGGCATTTAGATCATAGTTTAAAAGTTTTTAACGCTGTTATAACTAATATGCAAAACTCTAATCCAGAATTATATAAAGATGATTTTAGCTTTTTAGGTAAGTTACTGTTAACATTTCGGTTTTTTCCAAGAGGAAAAGCGAAAGCACCAAAACATGTAATGCCATCAGAAACAATTTTTATAGATGATATAAAAACTCAATTGGTAAAGGCAAGACAGAACATTAAGTTAATTCCAAGTTTAGATAAAAACGCTTATTTTAAACATCCTTTGTTTGGAAATGTAAATACAACACGAGTTATTCAATTTTTAGATGCACATACAAATCATCATCTTAAGATTGTTAAGAGTATACTGAAATAGATTAATTACCTGTAACCAACAATCTTCTAGCGCCATTTATGCCACACTTCTGATATTTATGATAAGCTTGTGCAGCACGTTCTTTAACTTGACCATCAGTTTCATCTAATATCCAACCATCAATCGCAGATTTTAAAGTATAAGCTTCTGGAGCCATTAAACCTGTGGTCCAGATTAATGGATTGACTTTAGTTTTTTCAAAATAAGGTTTAAAGTAAGATTTACTGATGCATGCCAATACAATTGCATCGCGTTTTATATTATTAATAGGAGAAAAATTACCTTCTACGTTAAATTCCATTAAACCATCGTGGCCAACGTAAGATAGAAGACTTGATTTTCCGCCAAATTGTAATTCTGTTTCATTGTATGAAACAGAAATAGGGTTTTTTCCTGCTGTTGCTTCAATAAAATCTATGGTAGTTTGCTTTATATATTTTCCGTCATAAGCATCAGCAAGCATATAGGTATTGGATGTTTTGTGTTTAAATAAAAGACGCTCTAAAATATTTGGATTATCTGATGTAATAGTTTTTATCAATGACCAATCTTTACTGTTTTTAAAATGGGTTTTTACACCATATAATGCGCCCCAATATAAATTGTTTTTAGGGTCTTGGCCATTACCTATTTTACTTGGAACAGGAACTATGCCTTGATTTTCATTATCACATAAAGCGACAAAAACATGTACGGTTTTTATAGGTTTTTCTTGTTCGGAATATTTATTAATTGATAGTAGGCAAAAAATAGCGAGTAATATATTTTTCATATTTACGAAACGAAAAATAAATTGATTTCGTATTGAAATGTAAAAAGACCTCAAAGTTCAAAAAACAATGAGGTCTTATATTAAAAATGTATTAACTATAAACTAGTTACCAACAACTAATCGCGTTTCTTACGATTTTTCTTCTTCTTTTTCTTAGAACTAGAATCATCCTCTTTAGGATGCACCAAAGTCATTTCGTCAATTAAATGGGTGGCACCTGCATATTTATCGACAATAAAAAGGACGTAGCGTATATCTACCATAATGTTTCGGCAGATTTCTGAATCGTAGTTCATGTCGCTCATTGTACCTTCCCAAACACGGTCAAAGTTTAAACCTACTAAATTCCCTTCGGCATCAATAGCAGGACTTCCAGAGTTTCCACCAGTGGTGTGGTTGGTACCTAAAAAGCAAACTGGTACTTTTCCATTTTTATCTGCATATTGTCCGTAATCTTTAGCATCGTATAAATCTCTTAATTTTTGTGGTACATCAAACTCATAATCGCCAGGAATGTATTTTTCAATAACACCATCTAAATAACTCACAGGATTGTAATACACCGCATCTCTAGGCGAGTAACCTCTCACTTGTCCGTAAGTCACACGAAGCGTGCTATTAGCATCAGGGAAATAACGTGCATTTGGTAAGGCTTCCATTAATGCCGTCATATACTTAGTTTGTAATGCTGTAATTGGTTCGTTTTTTTGTTGGTATTCAGGATTTAGTGTATTAAAAAATTCATCAATAATTGGTTTTGCATACGCAAAAGCAGCATCATTGTTTAGGTTTTTTATAACGGTTTTTGCATCGCCTTCAAGTAAACTTAAAGCAGAATCTAAATTAGTGAAAGCTGTTTTATCATAGATAGAAGCATCAACGTCTTTGCCATATAAAGGCATCACATTGAGGTAAACACCTTTGTCTAATTCAGCGTTGTAATTTTTATGAATGCCTTGTAATTGACCAGTTAGAACTTCTTTTCCTCTTTCTAAATTATCAGGATTAGCAACTAGAGCTTGTTCAACTTGGTAAGCTCTAAAGGTCATTTGCATTAATTCATTGGTAATTAAAAAGACTTCAATAAAGTTTCTACGTTTAATATTTATTGGCGCGAAGTCCTTGTAAAGTCTATCAAATTCCGGAAGAATGTTTCCATATTTATCCTCTAGTCCTTTTTCTTTCAAGGCTTTAGTAAATGTAGCTTCAAATGCTTTTCGTTTTTCAACAGCATTACTTTTCTCAATACCTAAGTTTTCGCCAATCCATTTTTTCCAAGCATTCGCAATTCGTGCTTGTTTAGATGCGTATTTAATTCGTACGTCATCACTTTCTTTCATTTTTTGGTCAATGACTTTTAAAGCCGCTTCTCGTATGGCAATATTTGTAGGATTAAATTCTTTTGTAATATGCTCAATGGCAACAGCAGGTAAATACTCGCTTGTTGTTCCAGGGAAACCAAAAACCATTGTAAAATCGCCTTCTTCAACACCATCTAAAGACACTGGAAGGTAATGTTTTGGCTTATATGGCTTATTATCTTTACTATATTTTGCAGGTCTATTATTGGCATCAGCATAAATTCTAAACATAGAAAAATCGCCAGTATGTCTCGGGAAAACCCAGTTGTCTGTGTCGCTGCCAAATTTACCAATACTTGTTGGTGGTGCACCAACTAAACGAATATCTTCAAAACGTTCAGTAACAAAAAGGAAGTACTGATTACCTTCGTAAAACGCTTTTGTTTTTACATCTTGCCAAGCTTCTTTCGGCCAGGTTTTTAAAGCTGCGTTTGTGTTTTTTGAGATTAATGATTGCTTTTCAGTTTCCGTCATGCTATCAGTGATGCCTTTTAAAGCAACTTCTGTTACATCGTGAATACTGACAATAAATTCAATAAATAAACCTTTATTTGGCAATTCGTCTTCAAGAGACATTGCCCAAAAACCGTCTTTTAAATAATCGTTTTCTAAAGAGGAATGTGATTGAATTTGTCCAAATCCACAATGATGATTCGTTAACACCAAACCTTGGTCTGAAATCACCTCACTTGTACAGCCACCATTAAAGTGACCAATGGCATCCTTTAAACTAGAATTGTTAACATCGTAAATATCTTGAGCTGTTAATTTACTGCCCAAACTTTGCATTTCAGTTTCGTTCATACCTCCTAAAAGCGAAGGAATCCACATGCCACCTTGTTGGGCAGACACTTGAAAAACAAAGAATAATAATAGAATTTTTATAAAGCGCATAACCTATATTTTATTAGTTTTTGTAAAGATAGAAAAGCTTGTTTTATATCTTTAATGTTTTACTAGTTAAAGTATGCATATGAATCACCAATCAAAATTACCAGACGTAGGCACCACAATATTTACTGTTATGAGTGCTTTGGCGAACGAGTATAGTGCTATTAACTTGTCTCAAGGTTTTCCTAATTATCCGAGTTCTCAAAAATTGAATGATTTGGTAACCAATGCTATGAATAATGGTTACAATCAATATGCACCAATGGCAGGCAATTTAGATTTGCGTTTGGTAATTGCTCATAAATATGAGTTGTTGTATAAAAGCACCTATCATCCTGAAAAAGAAATCACAGTAACAGCAGGTGCCACACAAGCTATTTACACTATAATTTCCGCATTTGTAAGACCAAATGATGAAGTTATCATTTTTAAACCAGCATACGATTGTTACCAACCAGCCATAGAACTTAATGGTGGAAAAACGATTTCCATTCAATTATCTGCGCCAAATTATAATGTGAATTGGGATGAGGTGGCTTCAAAAGTTTCCTCTAAAACCAAGATGATAATTATAAACACACCTCATAATCCTAGTGGAACTATTTGGTCTAAGGATGATATGCTTCAACTTCAAAAATTAACCAAAGACACTGATATTATAGTATTAAGTGATGAGGTCTATGAGCATATTGTATTTGATGAAGCTCAACACCAAAGCACATGCTTATTTAATGATTTAAAGCAGCGCAGTTTTATAACGGCGTCTTTTGGGAAGACATTTCACAACACAGGTTGGAAAATTGGGTATTGCTGTGCGCCAGACTATTTAATGTATGAGTTTAGAAAAGTGCATCAGTTTAATGTGTTTTCTGTGAATCATCCCGCACAAAAAGGAATTGCCGATTATATGCAAGATGAATCAACGTATTTAGGTTTGAATACCTTTTTTGAGCGTAAGCGCGATTTGTTTTTAAGCTTAATTTCAGAATCCCGTTTTAAATTCCAACCTTCAAAAGGGACTTATTTTCAAGTTTTAGATTATTCTGAAATCACTGATGAATATGATGTTGATTTTGCCAAGCGACTCACTAAAGAATTCAAAATTGCGTCTATTCCACTTTCCGTTTTTAACGAAAATAGCAAAGATGATAAAGTGTTGCGATTTTGTTTTGCTAAAACTGACGATACCCTAATACAAGCCGCAAACGTATTAAAGCACATATAAGTTTTATATCAGTTAACATAGTTTTTAGCCTTGGTTTATATTGAAAATATAATTAAAAAATAAGAAACTATGAAAATTTTAAAGAGACCAGCGATACTTTTATTACTTATTGTTTTTGCATCATGTGGAAGCAGTCAACGAGTTATTACAGATGATGGCAAAGTGTATGAAGTGGAGAAAAAAGCCATAAAAAGTAATGGTGTAGATGTTACTGATGATTTAAGTGCGGCAGAAAAAGCATCCATAAATAACTTGATTAAGGAGAAAGAAGAAGTGAAAAAGGCTTATGATAAACAGTATGAAGAATTAGAAAAAGCTATTGAAAAGCAAAAAAAGGTTAAAGAAGAAGCTGAAAACAATCAGAAAAAATTAGAAGAAAAATTAAAAAATTTAGAATCTTATCTTGAAGAAAAACAAGATAGCAGAGATGATTATGCGACTGCGAAAGAGCGTTATAATAACAAAAAAGCTAAGTTTAAAAAACTAAAAAAAGAAGGTAAACTCTCTCCTAATGATATTGAAGATTGGAAGGGAAAATTAAAAGATTTAAAGGACAAGGTAAGAGAAGCAAAAAACAGTTTAAAATAATTAAAACAAGCTGTTACCTTTTGTAATTTTGTGTGTCTTAATACTGAACAATTAAAACAAAAACAATGAAATATTATATCGTCTTATTATTCTTAAGTTTATCACTTTCAACATTTGCACAAGAGGTAACAAAAGAAGGGAAAATTTACGAAGTAAAAAACGAAAAAATCTTTTTAGAAGGTGTTGACGTTACCGAAACTTTAAAATTAGAAGAAAGAACTTTAATTTTTAAAGAGGCTGCTTTAATTACGGAAAAAATGAAGGCTGCAGAAATTGCCAAAAAAGCAGAAGAGAAAGCAAAAATGGAAGCAGAAGCAGCACAGAAGGAATTAGAAGCAGCTAAAAAAACTGAAGAGAAGGCAAAGATTGAAGCTGAGAAGTTAAAAAAGGAAGAAGAGAAGGCTCAAAAAGAAGCTGAAAAGCTAAAGAAAGAAGAAGCAAAGGCCTTAAAGGAAAAAGAAGAATTAGCTGAAAAATTAGAAAAAGAGACTAAAAAAGCAGAAAAGGCACAGAAAAAAGCCGAAAAAGAGCAAAAGAAGGCAGAAAAAGCTATTAAGAAAGAGGAGAAGCTTCAAAGTAATTTTGAGAAAGCAGAAAGCAATCTTGAAAAAGCACAAAAGAAGTACGAGAAGCTTAAAAGAAAAGGTAAATTATCTCCAGTTGACGAAAACAAATGGATGGATAAAATTGAAAAGTTAACAGATAAAGTAACTAAAGCGAAGAGCAAACTATAATAAATAATAGAGTTCTATTATTGAGCGCGCTAAAACAAAAACTTAGGTTTACGTTTTAGCACGCCTTTTTTATGCCTTTTTCTTAAATGTAATTTGTAATTTTAAAATATGAATACAGATTTAAAAGTAGCTCTTATTCAAACCGAATTGGTTTGGGAAAATCCATCAGAGAATAGGCGAATGTTAAATGATAAGATAAATGCTGTTTCGCAAGATGCAGACCTTATTGTTTTACCAGAAATGTTTACATCTGGTTTTACTATGAATCCTGAAGCTGTTGCAGAAACTATGGAAGGTAAAACCATAGTGTGGCTTAAAGAAAAAGCGAAAGAACACCAAGCTGCAATTATGGGAAGTTTGGTAATTGCAGAAAATACTAACTATTATAACCGCTTGGTATGTGTAGAGCCTTCAGGTAAAATTACGAGTTACAATAAACGTCATACATTTACTTTAGCAGGCGAACATAAAGTTTATACAGCTGGTACCGAAAGGGTAGTTTTTGATTATAAAGGTTGGGAAATTTGTCCATTGGTTTGTTACGATTTACGGTTTCCAGTTTGGGCAAGAAACACAGAAGATTATGATTTGTTAATCTACGTAGCCAATTGGCCAAAAATAAGAATTGATGCTTGGGATGCTTTACTAAAAGCCAGAGCTATTGAGAATATGACGTATTGTATTGGTGTTAATAGAGTAGGGTTAGATGGTAATAATTATCAGTATTCAGGCCATTCTGCGGCTTATGATATATTAGGAAAACGATTAAGCAATCTATCTCACAATGAAGACACTATAGAAATTGTAACTTTAGAAAAAGCTGCGATTAAAAAATACAGAGAAAAATTAAATTTTCTTAATGATAGAGATGATTTTAGTCTGTAAATTGAAATTCTATAATCCAATCAAAATTTGCTCTAACTTCCTCAATTGGTTCAGAATATATAACTCTTTCTGGTTGAATACCTAATAAGAAATTTCCAGTATCAAATATCTTATTTTTATTAGTATCCACAATTACACGCAATTCATATTTACTAGGAGAAAGGTCTGTAAAATCTACTACAGGAGAATCACTAGCATATTTCTCATATTTTATGTCTCCTTTACTATTTATTAATTGTACAATTAATGGGAGTTTTGCATTTCTAAGGTTTACTCTAATATTTCCGTATTCAGATTTTAATTTGGTATTTAATGAATAAATTAAAGTGTCTTTATGTGTGTCATCATAAAAATCGGTTAGAGTACCTGGTAATAATCTAAATTTATAGGTTTGTCCTTCTTGTTTATCAATCAGAAATTTATATCTGTTGTAAATTGAATCGTATTTTACAGTGTAAGGAACAGCTAAGGAATCTTTATCAATAAGAGTTATTTTGGTCGTATCAATTTTTGATAAAGGAATATTACCCTCTAAAGAAAAATCTTCATTAAAATTTAATGTACCTGAAAGCAAAGATTTTATTTTTAACGAATCTTTTTTTATGGTTCTAAAGCGATGTTTAAAGGTATCAACCTTTACGCCGTTTGTAACGATGAAAAACGTGGAGTCTGCTTCAAATTTTGGTTTATACCAATAGTAAAGCGTGTCTGTTTGTGTATCTTTTATTTTTCGGGTTTTATAATCGTTTGGTTTTTCGCCTAAAACACTTATGCGAATATCTTCATAGCTTCCTTCGTACGGAAAAATAATTCTAGATTCGCCATCTTGTATAGGCTTAATCGCCTTAAAGTTTACTTTCTCGTTAAAGAGTTTTAATTTATAAGTTGTGTCTGTTGGTACAGTAATAAACCCTTCGTGAAAACCAATCTTATCCTTTTTTTGATTGAATAGGTAATTGGAATTTTCATCCTTTAAGGCAATCAACTTGTAAGTGCCTGCTTTTATATTATCAATACTAAATGTTGTTACACTATCTAGCGTATTAGTGATGTATCTTGGTTTTTCTTTAAATACTATAGAATCTGAATAAGTAGAGTCTTTTTCATAAAGCATCACAGAAATAAATGTGTCTGGCTCCTTGAGTAATGCATCTTCTACAAAACCCTTTACTGACAGTGAGTCAATAACATTTCCTGTAGAAAACACATAGCGATAATACGGAAAAGGATTACTTTCATTATTATCTACAATACTTTCTCCAAAATTAAACGCATAAGTCGTATTTGCTTTTAGCGTATCTATGATTTTAATGGTAATAGTTTTACTTGCTCCACTTGCAGGTGTAACAATAGGTGTATTATCCATAGGTGGAGAAATAATAAGCTGTTTTCTAAGATCCTTTATTTTTACATACTCGTTAAAATTAATAATGATCTCATCGCTTTTAAAATTTGTTGAATAATTTTCTGGTTGCGATTTTAAAATTTCAGGTGGTTCAGTATCTATTTCGCCTCCATTAGGTGTACCACGATTTGCACAACTGGCCAAGGTTATTGTAAGTAAGACAAGATAAAAAATTCGTATTAAAGGTACACGCATCTATTCAATATAATTTAGCACAAAGAAACAATATTATTACTCAAATTCAATAAGTTTAAAGCATTGAAACGAAAAAATCAATCTGCAATTGCCATTGTAGCAACACTTAACTTAATATTATCAATTTTTAACAAAACGGTAGTACATGCTTCTATGGTTGCGCCACTTGTTATAATATCATCTACTAACAATATGTGCTTACCCACTAAAGATTTATTTTCAGAAATATCAAAAATGGCGCCATCATTGTTCCAACGCGTTATACGTTCTTTAAAGACTTGCGTTTTAGTTGATTTAGTTTTAATAAGTACAGTGTCGTTATAATCTGCATGTAATGCTTTGGCAATATTTTTTCCAAATTTTGCCACTTGGTTATAACCACGTTTTCTAAGTTTAGTTTTGTATAAAGGCACAGGTATAACAACATCAATATCTGCATAGTCATCTATAGTCGCTAATTCTGCACCAAACCATTGGCCAAAAAAAGCACCAATTTCTTCATGACCACGATACTTTAAATTATGAAGTATTTGTTGCACAATTCCTTTTTTAGAAAAATGCAATAAAGCCGAAGCATTTTCTAATTTAACTCTACCGTAAAGTATTTTTTTTACAGCCTCTGGATTGTCAAAATGATAATTGGTTGTCGGTAAATGATGTCTACAAGATGTGCATAAGGTGATCTCATTATCTGATAAAGACGAGTTGCAAGCTTCACAAACCTTAGGAAAAATCAAGTTTAACAAGTATTTCATCACTTAATCGATTAAAACAATACTGGTTTATAAATAATTATAATTTCGCATTAAATTAAGAAAAAAATTAATGATAGTTAACCCTCAATTATTTAACTACAGATTAATTATAAGTTCTTTATTGGTCGTTTTAACTGTTTTAGGCATATATAGCTATACTAAATATAAGTCTAATGAATCCTACGAAGCATTTTTAAAACAAGAAAAAGTTTTGATAGAAACTGAACTGTCAGAATTATTATCGAGTTACGACGATTTAAGCAAAGACTATAATCTTATGGCTTCGCAGCTCCAAGAAGCTAAATTAGAAACTAGGAATGCCCTAGATTCTTTAAGATTATTAAATAGTGATTTACCAATTATCACTAGGTTTAAAGATCAACTTATAGTTTTAAGGTCTAAAAGTAAGGTGCTTTTAAACACCATAGATTCTTTGAATTCTGCGAATATAAAATTGCAGTCAGAAAATCGTTATGCTTTAAACACAATTAAAAACAATAAGCTAGAGATTACTGGTTTAGAGGAAATTAATGGTAATTTATCTGCTGCTAATGATTCTTTGCATATTTCAATCGACAATGCCGCCATCTTAAAAGCGAGCAATCTTATTGCGCAATCTTACAAATTAAAGTCAGGTAAAAAACGATTAACAGAACGTGCTAAACGTGCTAATGCTATCGATGTTTGTCTTACTTTAAATGAAAATCCATTAACATCTAAAGGAAAAAAAGATATTTATATACAAATTGTTGGTCCTGATGGTAATGTGGTTTCAGATAAAGGCGAAATTACTTTTGGTAATACTTCGTTAATTTATAGTAAAAAGGAAATTATAGATTATAAAAATGAAAACTTAGAAGTTTGTACAGAAATTGTAGCGGACGAGGATGATAAGCCATTTCAAAAAGGCTATTATTTTATCAGTGTATTTCATAGAAACGATAAGTTAGGAGGTACCAGTATTCTCTTAAATTAAAAGAAGAAATTAATTAACGATATAATTTTTAAAAAACCGTTCTGTTAATCAGAGCGGTTTTCTATTTTTGCAACATTATGGCAAACGAAGATCAATTTAAAAAGGTAATCTCTCACGCAAAGGAGTATGGTTACGTGTTTCAGAGTAGTGAAATCTACGATGGACTAAGCGCAGTATATGATTATGCTCAAAACGGAGTAGAATTAAAGAAGAATATTAGAGACTATTGGTGGAGAGCTATGGTACAGATGAATGATAATATTGTAGGTCTTGATGCTGCAATATTTATGCATCCTACAACTTGGAAAGCTTCTGGCCACGTAGACGCTTTTAGCGACCCCTTAATAGATAATAAGGATTCTAAAAAACGATATAGAGCAGATGTTTTAGTAGAAGATTATTGTGCTAAAATTGAAAACAAGATAGAAAAAGAAGTTAAAAAAGCACAAAAACGTTTTGGCGACGCTTTTAATAAAGAAGAATTTGTTTCTACCAATGGTCGTGTTGTTGGTTATCAAGAAAAAATTGATACTATATTAAAACGTTTAGGTCAATCTTTAGAAAAAGAAGATTTAGCAGATGTTAAGGCTTTAATTGAAGAGTTAGAAATAGCTTGTCCTTTAAGTGGAAGCAGAAACTGGACAGACGTTAAGCAATTTAACCTAATGTTTGGGACTAAATTAGGCGCTTCAGCAGAATCTGCTATGGATTTGTATTTAAGACCAGAAACAGCACAAGGTATTTTTGTAAATTTCTTAAACGTTCAGAAAACAGGACGTATGAAGATTCCTTTTGGTATTGCACAAACAGGTAAAGCATTTAGAAATGAAATTGTAGCAAGACAATTCATTTTTAGAATGCGGGAGTTTGAACAAATGGAAATGCAATTTTTTATTAAACCAGGTACTCAAAAAGAGTGGTTTGATTATTGGAAAGACGCACGTTTAAAATGGCATAAGTCACTTGGTTTAGGAGAAGATAATTACCGTTTTCACGATCATGAAAAATTAGCACATTACGCAGATGCAGCTACTGATATAGAATTTAAATTCCCATTTGGTTTTAAAGAATTAGAAGGAATTCACTCACGTACTGATTTTGATCTTAAACAACACGAAGAATTTTCAGGTAAAAAATTACAGTATTTTGATCATGAAGATAACGCAAGTTATACACCTTACGTTTTAGAAACCTCTATTGGTTTAGATAGAATGTTTTTAGCGGTATTTTCTAATGCTTTAATGGAAGAAGAATTAGAAAACAATACAACAAGAACAGTTTTAAAGTTACCAGCAGTGTTAGCACCAACAAAAGCAGCCATTTTACCTTTAGTTAAAAAGGACGGTTTACCAGATGTTGCCAAGAAAATTGTTGAAGATTTAAAGTGGGATTTCAACGTTACTTACGATGAAAAAGATGCAGTAGGTAGACGTTACAGAAGACAAGATGCTAACGGAACACCATTTTGTATCACAGTAGATCATGATACTTTAGAAGATAATTCAGTTACTATACGTCATAGAGATACTATGGAACAGAAGCGTGTTAAAATTGAAGATTTAAAAGATATTATAAAAGCTGAGGTTGATGTGAAACATTGGCTCCAGAAGATGTAACACTAATTCCTGCGAAAGTAGGAATCTCAAAATAAAAACGCCCAAACTTAATTGTTTGGGTGTTTTTTTGTTCTAAAAATAAGCTTTCAACTGAACGGTTCCTGTATGAATGGTTTTTGAAGTTTCAGATTTTCTTCCGAAGTAAGTTAAATTTAAATCTAAATATTTAGTTAGTTTTTTCTGAGCTAATAAACTCCAAGTATAGTTTTTACCAGCTTGTAGACCTTCTAACATTTGGTAACCAACAGGTGTGTTTGTATCACCTTCAAAATCATTTTGAAAGAAATTAAACTCACCTGTTAATGCTATTTTCTGAGTGCTATTGTATGTGAATGATAAACCGTAATTATTCTGAGCTAAGGACTCTAAACTACCAATGGTATTTTCTTTTGATGTGTATTGGTAAAAGACATCAAACTGCGCATTTTCGCTGAACAAATAACTCAGTTTAGGTTTAAATTGGTAGTTGTCTATAGTGTAATTTCGGCTCGTGTAATTTTCACTTCTGCTATCGTCTGTTCCTAAACTTGCTATGGAGTTTACTAGCCAGTTCGCATTAAATTTATGAGTAAAATTGAGTTGATGACTATTCGTTTTGTTTTGCTGAAATCCTATAGATAATAGATTACGGCTCTTATTGGTTAAAAAGGTATAAGACGTGGTGTAGCGTTGTTTTCCTCTATTTAAAAACAACACATTCCTTAAACTGTAATTTAAGGATACATAGTCTTCAGTGTCTAAATCGTCTTTTAAAGCTTCAAACGGATTTAAGTTAAAAGAATTTCCATTTTTAAAGGTTTTACTATCCACAATAAAAGAGGCTTGGTCATAGAAATGCGACCAAAATTGTTTCGATTTGTCTTTAGAAACACTCCAGATTTGCGGATTTATAGTTACCGTTTGCCCAAATCTATTCTGATGCGTTTGCACATAAACTTGATTTGGCAATAAGACTCTAATATAACTGCCTTGGTCTGCAAATTGCGCAATTTCAAATTCGTCTAATTCTTGAATGTTGTTTTCATTATAATCTATCCATGTGTAAGCTCCTTGACCAGCTTCTACTTCAACATAAGTAAAATCTTGCTGTGCTAAGGTGCCAGAATTGGTTTCAAAATTTGTGTTAAGAATAATAAGGTTTTTGAATAATTTCTGATTAAAAGTTAAGCGGCTGTTTAAACTTTGTTCATCCTCTATATTAGTGTCCTCAGACTTTAAATCTCTATAATTAGCATACAATTGAAGCGTTGTATTTTTATTCTGAATTAATCTCGAATTTAAATAATAGGTATTAGAGCTATTAACACGTTCTAGACTATTGTTGCGTAAACTGTCATTAAAACGTTTTATATACCCGACTTCTGCAAAAACTTTAGTGCTATCTCCAATACCAACAAAAGCTTCGTAGGCTTTATATTTTTGACTCAAAGGAGTTAGTGAATCATTAGATATTGCGCGTTGTTCGTTGTCTTCTGTAGAGAATTTTACGCCAGCCCATTTTTTGTCTTTTCCATATACAACGCTATTAAAAGACCTTACAAAAGTGGATTGATTTATGGTGCTTTCATTATTTAAAACACTAGAGTTTGAAAATATTTTAAAATTTCCCAAATGCAAATTGGCTGCAATGTTATGACGATTTCCATTAAAGTTTTCAGAATAGTTGAGATGTTCAAAATTATAAGTAGCATAACCTTTTTTTAAATGCGATAATTTTAAGCCAGAAGTAAAAAGAAGTTGGTTGCCATAGTCAATATTACTATCATCTGTGATTTCAGAGGTATCTAAATTCCAATCACGATTAAATTCTGCTCTGTACAAACGTTGAATGGTATTAAAATTTTTCTGAATATAATCGGCATCAACAAGAGCAGAAAGATTCCAGAGACTATCCGATTTAATTAAATTTTGTTTCAATGTAAATTTTCCAGCATAACCATCATTGTTGGCATCATCTAAACTCGAAAATAAATTCTCATCCTTTTTACTTCCTGCTAATTCAAAAAAGACAGCTGTTTTTTCGCTTGGTTTATATTGACCATTTATAACGGCAATTTGTAAACGTTCTGGTGCTATTAATTGTGTAATAGGTTCGTAATTTCCTTGCGGAACACCTGCAATTGGCGCAATGTATTCATAAATATTAGTAATAGCATTGGTATTGCTTAGTATATAATTTCCTTGGTTGGTACCAACTAATGTAAAACGAACATTGTACAATTCGTCTTCAGGATCATTAGAAAACACAAAAATTTCTTCAGTGCCAAATACTTCTTTTTTATAGAGAATTCGGTTTTCAGAATAGGAGGTTAGGGTTTCAGAAGGTGCTGTCATTAAATCTACATCATCTCCTGCTTCAGCTAAAATTTGGGTTTGTTCTGTAGATAAGTTTTGTTGTAAAGGTTGATTTTTAGCATCACTCTCGGAATACACAGAAACATTCAGTTTTAATTTTTTGGTTTCATATTTGGCACCTCCAAAAACGGTAAATCTTGAGTAATTCCGTTCGCTAAACTGGTAATCTACTGTAATTCGCATTTCGGAAGTGATAGGATATGTGGAATTAAAAATAATTTCTCCAGCATTGTAATCAATAATATAATCATTGTTTTCGCCACGTTCTAAAGGTACTCCATTGACGTAAACGGTTTCACTTCCCGAAACCACAAGGACATACAATTCATTATTAGATCCACGTAATTTGTATGGTCCTTGGTTACCCTCTTCTGCTGTAAATTGTGTGGTTGTAAATTGACCTCTAACCAAAGCACCAGAAGCAAAAACGGAGGTTTTTTCACTTAAATTAGCATTGACTAGTAAGCCTTGCACACGTTTAGAAAAATTAGCGAAATAACTATTAGTGTTTACTAAATCAATGTCTCCTGCTCTTATATTCCAATCGTCACTATAGAGTTCAATAAACACTTGGTCAAACTCATCTAAACGTTGCGAATACCCACTTTCTTGCAGCGGAATATTAGCATCTTGAATTGAAGCACGTAGTGAAACTTTATCGCTCAATTTACCTGAAATCTGTAAATCGAGTTCACTATTCAGTACTGAGTTTTGATTGTTTCCTATCGTTACACCTCTCGAAATGCTTCCAGACGTGGTTAAGCCATCAAAAGGCGTATACGTACTTTTATTAGAAGCGTTTTGTAACGTATACAATTGTTGATTTTGAGACGAACGGTCTACAATAACACCATCATCTAATTGTCTATATACTTGAGTTAAAAATTTAGGATAACGTAAGTATTCAATATGAATTGTATCGATTTCTATTGGTTGCTTAAACCGTAAAATGGCTTTTGCAAAATCAACCGAATACAACGTAGAATCTATGAGTTTGTTGTCTTTTGTTTTAACTTTAAATCTCGAAGGATTAATGCTAATGGAATCAATTTTAATCGAATCTGAAACCGCTACTTTCTTTTGCCTAAGATTACTATCCTGCTCTTGAGAAAAACCCAAAAATGTGGTAAGTAATAATATAATAAGTAACGAATTCTTCATGTATTGTAATAACTGCGGAATACTTAAATTATTTTATCGTTAAAAGCAGTATAAATTTATAGGGTAAAAGTACAGTATTATTTAATTTAGCAGTTCACGGAATGTTTAACTTAAAAAGAGATTTTTACTAAGGTAGAAAATGGGTATGAAAATAGTTTCTTATAACGTCAACGGAATTAGAGCAGCTTTAAAAAAAGGTTTTATAGAATGGTTAGTAGCAACAGATGCAGATGTAGTTTGTCTGCAAGAAATTAAAGCTATGGAAGAACAACTAGACCTGAGTTTATTTACAGAAGCGGGTTACGAGTATAATTATTGGTTTAGTGCACAGAAAAAGGGTTACAGTGGTGTTGCGGTTTTATGTAAAACGAAACCGAATCATATAGAATTTGGTACTGGTATTGAATCTATGGATTTTGAAGGTAGAAATATTCGTGTAGATTACGATGAGGTATCTGTAATGAGCATGTATTTGCCATCTGGTACCAATGCAGCTAGATTATCTCATAAGTTTGAATACATGGATTTAATACATGATTATTTAAACGAATTACAAAAGGAAAAGCCAAACTTAGTTGTCTGTGGCGATTATAATATTTGCCATGAAGCTATAGATATCCATAACCCAAAAATGAAAGGTGTTTCTGGTTTTTTACCAGAAGAGCGTGAGTGGCTTGGTAATTTTATAGATAGCGGATTTACAGATAGTTTTAGATACTTGCATCCAGAACGTCAGGAATATTCTTGGTGGAGTTACAGAGCAAACTCTAGAGCAAATAATAAAGGTTGGCGTTTAGATTATGCCATGGTAAGCGCACCTTTACAAGATAAAATAAAACGTAGCGTTATCTTAACAGAAGCCGTTCATAGTGATCACTGTCCTATTTTATTGGAATTGGATGTTAAATGCTGAAATCAAATTTTAAAAAAACGAAACAACTTAAAGACTATAAAAACATCATGAAAAAACTCTCAATACTAGTCCTTACAATTACATTATTTACATCTTGTGTGTCTAAGCAAATTTATACAGATCTCGAAGATAAATATGCGAATCTTAAAAAAGAGAATCGCAGTTTAACTGATGAAATGGAAGCCTTATCTCAAGAAAAAACAAAGATTTATAACGATTTAAATGCGTTGCAATCTGCTTATGAGTCTGCTGTTTCCGAAAGAGATAAGCTTCAAGCAGATTATGCAGCTTCACAATCAAATCTTGAAACTTTAAAAGCATCATACAAAGCGTTAGAAGAAAATAGTTCAGCTTCAATTGCTAAAAATTCTCAAAAAAACAGAGAGCTATTAGCCCAATTAGAAGCTAAGGAATTAGCATTGGCTGCAGAGAACGAACGTTTAAATTCTTTAAAACAAGAATTAGAAAGTCGTTCTAAACGTGTTGCAGAATTAGAAAATGTAATAGCATCAAAAGATGCTGCAATGAATAGTTTAAAAGACGCTATTTCTAAAGCATTAACCAATTTTGAAGGTAAAGGATTAACTGTAGAGCAACGTAATGGAAAGGTTTACATTTCTATGGAAAACAAGTTGTTGTTTCAATCAGGTAGTTGGTATGTTGGTTCTCAAGGAAAACAAGCCGTAAACCAATTAGGAAACGTATTAGCCGAAAACCCAGAAATTTCAGTATTAATTGAGGGTCATACGGATAACGTGCCATATAAAGGAAATGATCAATTAAGTGGAAACTGGGATTTATCTGCAAAACGCGCAACAGCGATTGTAAATATCCTCAGAGAAAATGAAGCTATCAATCCTGAAAACTTAACAGCAGCTGGTCGAGGTGAATTTGCACCAATAGCTTCAAATGAAACATCTGAAGGCAAAGCAAAGAATAGACGAATTGAAGTTATTTTAACACCAAAATTAGATGAGATTTCTAAACTATTGAATGATATATAATCATTTGTAATAATAACAAGACATCTATATTTAATTAAGAAATAGACCTTTCAGGTTTTCAAAACCTAAAAGGTCTTCTTATTTTTACAGTGAAAGATCCGTTTAACAAAAAATGATTTCTGCTTTCGCAGAATTTGATATGAAATACACAACACTACCAAACACAGATATAAAAGTTAGTAAAATATGCCTTGGCACTATGACTTGGGGAAATCAAAATACCCAAGAAGAAGGTTTTGCTCAAATGGATTATGCTTTAGATAAAGGTGTGAATTTCTTTGATTGTGCAGAATTATATCCTGTGCCAGCTACAGCAGAAACTTATGCCGAAACTGAACGTATTATTGGTAATTGGTTTGCCAAAACAGGTCATAGAGACAAAGTAGTTTTAGCATCTAAAATTGCAGGAACAGGCGATTATACCGCTCATATTAGAACTAGTGGTTTTAGTAAAGAGGCATTAAATGAAGCCGTAAACAATAGTTTAAAACGTTTACAAACGGATTATTTAGATCTTTATCAATTGCATTGGCCAGAACGTAAAACTAATTTTTTTGGTGTTAGAGATTACAAGCGTATTGAAGATGAACAATGGGATGATAATTTTAATGAAATTCTACATAATTTAAATGACATTATTAAATCTGGTAAAATAAGACAAGTTGGTATTTCTAATGAAAATTCTTGGGGAACGATGCGTTATTTACAAGAATCGAAACAACATAATTTACCTCGAATGATAACCATTCAAAATGCTTATTCTTTAATTAATAGAGTATTTGAAAGCCAGTTATCAGAGGTGTCACATAGAGAAAATATTGGATTACTAGCCTATTCACCAATGGCTTTTGGTGTATTATCTGGCAAATATATAAAAGGAACGGCAGGAGAAAATGCGAGGTTGAAATTGTTTCCAAGATTTGCACGTTACAGTAATGATCAAGCTACAGAGGCTACAAAGCGTTATTTAAAAATAGCAGAAGACCATAATATGTCATTGGCTCAAATGTCATTAGCTTTTGTGAATGAAAGACCTTTTTTAACAAGTAATATTATTGGTGCAACAAGTATAGAACAGCTCAAAGAAAATATTGATAGTATTAATATGTCGTTATCCGATGAGGTAATGAAAGCCATAGATGCTGTACACGCTGAAATCCCTAATCCTGCGCCTTAGTCCTTCTTAAATTAGATGGAACAATCAGAATTTAAATATAGATTAACAGAATCAACGAAAGAATTAATTGAGTTTACGCAAACATTGGTTGTTAATTCAATTTCTACTAATGTTGAATATCTAATAGAACCTAATTCAAGAGAAGTAAGTACTCATTTGAATGAACAAGAATTAGATAAACTAAATGAAATTAATCTATTAGAAGGTAAACCTCAATTTCATAAACAAGTTGTAGATAGTTTGTATGATTTTGGACGAGTTCCATTATGGGTGAACGCAGAAATTCATTATTCTACAAAAAGAAAAACTATAATTAAACTTACTTGTTCTCGACGATTTAGAAATGAGAATGATTTAAATAAGATAGTCAATAAATTTCCTCCATTTAGTATTAAAATTCCTTTGCCACCTTGGTATATAAAAGGTGAAAGGTTTAATATTAATTGGAAGCATCAAAAATTAAAGCGTAAATGGCATGCTTTAATTTGGAGGTGGAAGTATGGCAAGAGGTTAAAGACCTAAGTTATATCTTAATTTGACGATTGATCTGTTGTTGCAAAGAAATAAACGTTTCCGTTCTAGAAACCCCTTTTATACTTTGAATTTCAGAATTAAGTACATGCATTAAATGCTCATTATCCTTGGTAAGGATTTTAATAAAAATAGACCAATTTCCTGTGGTGTAATGGCACTCAATAACTTCTGGTATTTTTTGTAATTGCTTTACGGCTTCTGGATTACTAATAGCTTTATCTAAATACACACCAACAAAAGCCATTGTGGTATAACCTAAAGCTTTTGGGTTTATAATAAATTTTGAACCAGCTAAAAGACCAGATTTTTCTAATTTTTTTAATCGTTGATGAATGGCTGCGCCAGAAATGCCAACATTACGAGCAATTTCAAGAATTGGTGTTCTGGCATCTTCCATTAATGCTCTTAAAATTTTTTTGTCTATTCCGTCAATATAAATGCCGTTGTCGCTTACTTTCATGTTTCGAAAAGATTGTAATTTGAAAGTTAAAGATAAAAAAAGCGTTTCATATTGAAACGCCTTGTGCTAATTTTCTATTTAAATTATAAATTTAATGGGTTGTAACCTAAATATGGGACTTCGTGTTCTTTGAAAACAATATCATAAGATTCTAATTCTTTTAAAATGGGTGTATAAACTTCATTTGTAATAGGAATTTGAACGCCTGGTGTTTTAATCTTTCCGTTTAGTATTGCTAATGTTGCAATTGCTACTGGTAAACCTACTGTTTTTGCCATTGCTGTATAAGTTTGATCCGTGCCTAACGTTACCATAGTGGCATCAATTTGATATTTTTTTCCATCAAGTTCATAGCCAAATTTATGATACATAACTATCATGTCTTTATCATCAGAGCTCAGTGACCAACTATCCATTAATATTTTTTGAAGAATTTGAGCAGGCGTCGCTTTGTCTAGATTAACCATTTTTTCAGAGTTGAAAATATCGAGTTCTAAAAACTTATCCCAAACGATATCATCTTGATCAATCTTAAGTGCATGTCTAAATTTAAGTTCAACAGAATCTGTAGGACTGTATGGCAAAAATGAATTAACAAAATCACGATAACTCATATTAATACTGTCGTCAATAGTGTAGCTGTCGTCTGTCATTCCTAACTGCACAAAAACATTCCAGGCTCTACTAAAACCAACACGTCTCATAGTGCCTCGATAAAGCGTCTTTATATGATCTAAACCATATACGGTTTGATATTTTAATGAATCTCTGTTGGCATAAGCTTCAAAACGGCCAAAACCATCAACATCTAAAAATTCAGTACGTCTAAATAATCTGTGATACGGAATGTATTTAAATTGGTCTTCTTGTAAAAATTTGGCAGCACCACCTTGTCCTGCAACAACAACATTTCTTGGGTTCCATGTAAATTTGTAATTCCAAAGATTGTTGTCACTTTCGGGAGCCACTAGGCCACCAGTAAAAGATTCAAACAAAATCATTTTACCACCTTTATCTCTAATGCGGTCTATGACTTGCATGGCACTCATGTGATCAATACCAGGATCTACACCAATCTCATTCATAAAAACGAGATTATTGGCAATAGCATCTTCATTTAAAGCATGCATTTCTGGACTGACATAAGAAGCCGTTACCATATGTTTTTTATAAGTAATACAGTCTTTGGCCACTTCAATATGAAAGCGTGCAGGTAGCATTGAGACTACAATATCGGCATTTTTTACAGCCGCAACTCTAGATTGAGCATCAAATACATCTAAATGAATAATGTTTGTATTTGGGTGGTTGCCAACTAATTTTTTGGCATTTTCTATATTAAGATCTCCAACGGTAATTTGTAGTTGTTCTGTTTCTGACTTATCAAGTAAATATTTTATAAGATAAGAACAGGATTTACCTGCTCCTATGATTAAAATTTTGCGCATTATAACTAATTTTGTTGGTACGAATGTAACAAATAGAAAATCGACTTTAAACCAAAATTGAGTTTTAATATGAACAAAAAGTTATTAATTACTGGATCATTTTTAGGAATTTTAGGGATAATTTTAGGCGCTTGGGCTGCTCATGGATTAGAGAAATTAGTTGATGAAAATGCCGTTAAATCCTTTGAAACCGGAGTGCGCTATCAAATGTATCATTCGTTTTTATTTTTGATTTTAGGGAGCACAAATTTTATCAATTTAAGAGCGAAAAAAGCAGTGTTTTTTTTAGTGATTTTAGGTGTTTTTTTGTTCTCAGGATCTATTTACGGATTATCAACTAACACAATTTATAGCTTTAATTTTAAGATTTTCGCAATTTTAACACCATTTGGTGGTTTATCGTTAATAATTGGTTGGATTGTTATGTTAATCGGAATATTAAAGACAAAGGACGATAATTGATATTCTGCGCTGTAGTTTTAAAATAAAATCATAATTTTGTGATCTAAAACAACACAATAATTATGGTAAACCATACACAATTTTCGAAAACGATTTCGTTAGATCAATATGGAATTAAAAATGCAAAAGTTAATTTTCAATTATCTTCAGAAGAGCTTCATGCTGAAACCATTGCAAAGGGACAAGGTGTAGAATCTTCGTCTGGTGCTATCGCAGTTAATACTGGTGAGTTTACTGGTCGTTCTCCAATGGATCGTTTTATTGTTAAAGATGCCATTACCGAAGATAAAATTTGGTGGGGAAATATCAATATTCCTTTTGATAGTGATAAGTTTCAGAAGCTTTATGATAAAGTAAGTGATTATTTATCTGAGAAGGAATTATATGTAAGAGATAGTTATGCTTGTGCAGACGAGAACTACAAGTTAAATATTAGGGTAATCAATGAGTACCCTTGGAGCAATATGTTTGCTTATAACATGTTTTTACGTCCTACAGAAGCGGAGTTAGAAAACTTTTCTCCAGAATGGACTATAGTCAATGCTCCAGGTTTTATGGCAGATCCAGAAGTAGATGGTACACGTCAACATAACTTTGCTATTTTAGATTTTACGCGTAAAATTGCTTTAATAGGAGGAACTGGTTATACAGGTGAAATTAAAAAAGGTATTTTTTCTGCTTTAAACTTTATTCTTCCTGTATTTAAAAACACTTTACCTATGCACTGTAGTGCTAACGTTGGTAAAGATGGCGATACTGCTATTTTCTTTGGATTATCAGGAACAGGGAAGACAACACTTTCTACAGATCCCAATCGTAGTTTAATTGGTGATGATGAGCATGGTTGGACAAATGAAAACACTGTTTTTAATTTTGAAGGTGGTTGCTACGCTAAAGTTATTAATCTTTCACAAGAGCAAGAGCCAGAAATTTATGCAGCTATTAAAAAAGGAGCTATCCTCGAAAATGTAGTTATGGATGATAATGGCAAAGTTGATTTTGCTGATACTTCAATAACACAAAATACAAGAGTAAGTTACCCAATTTACCATATAGATAATATTAGAAAGCCTTCAGTAGGTGAAAACCCAAAGAATATCTTTTTCTTAACAGCAGATGCTTTTGGTGTACTGCCTCCAATTTCAAAATTAACACCTAATCAGTCTGCATATCACTTTATTTCTGGTTATACAGCTAAAGTTGCTGGTACAGAAGCAGGTGTAGTAGAACCAGTACCTAGTTTTTCTGCTTGTTTTGGCGCACCATTTATGCCATTACACCCAACTAAGTATGCTGAAATGCTTAGTACAAAGATGAAAGAAGCAGGCGTAAATGTTTGGTTAGTTAATACAGGTTGGACAGGCGGACCTTACGGTGTTGGTACACGTATGAAATTAAAGTATACGCGTGCTATGATTAATGCAGTGCTTAATGGAGATTTAGGTGCATACACATACGAAGATTACCATATTCATTCTGTATTTGGAGTGGCACAACCAAGAACTTGCCCTGGAGTACCAACAGAAGTTTTAAGTCCTAGAGCTACTTGGAATGATGACGAAGCATATTATAAAATGGCATTTAAATTATCTAATGCTTTTAGAGAAAACTTTAAGAAGTTTCAAGATGATGCTAATGAAGATATACGTAGAGGAGGACCTCAACGTTATGCATTTTAGTAAAAGTTATAAAAACCAAAAAAGCGATTCTAAATTTAGAATCGCTTTTTTTATGTTATAATCTTAATAGTTTATTACTATTTTCCTTTATTAACAGAGTCAATATATTTCTGTAAAGCCATTGTCATAGAAGGTGTTTCCGGTGTCGGTGCAGAAATATCTACTCGCAATCCTTTTTCCTTGACAGCCTTTACTGTTGTATTACCAAATACAGCAATACGTGTTTCGTTCTGCTTAAAATCTGGGAAATTATGGAATAATGATTCTATACCAGAAGGACTAAAGAATACTAATATATCATAAGTTACATTAGATAAATCTGATAAATCACTAATTACGGTTTTGTAAAAAGTAGCCTGTTTCCATTTTATACCAAGTTCGTCTAATGTTTCAGGTATAATAGGTTTTACTTTGTCCGTTGTTGGTAATAAAAACGATTCGTCTTTATATTTTTTAATTAACGGCATTAAATCTGCAAACGTACGCTTACCAACATAAATTTTACGTTTTCTGTAAACTACGTACTTCTGTAAATAATAGGCAACAGCTTCAGACTGACAAAAGTATTTCATGGCATCTGGTACTTTAAAGCGCATTTCATCGGCTACTCTAAAGAAATGATCTACAGAATTTCTACTGGTAAGAATGATGGCAGTAATTTTGCTTAGATCAACTTTTTGTTGTCTTATATCCTTTGAGGATACGCCTTCCACATGAATAAAGGGTCTAAAGTCTACTTTAACTTTTTGCTTCTCTTGCAAGTCAAAGTACGGAGAGTTCTCTACTTTAGGCTCTGGTTGTGATACTAAAATCGTTTTCACTTTCATACGTAAACCTTGTGTTTTAACCGTTATACTCTCTAATAACCTTATATAAAAGTACATAAGGCCCAATTTCGAGAGCGCAAAGATACAACAAAAAATAGAAAAAATTAAGATTAATTATTTTTTGATAGGTTTTGAAAGATGTTAAAAATCCAATCGTATTTATGATACAGACCAATGAAAAAGCAATAATGAAAATAATTTCAATAGAAACCTTAGTGTATAAGAAAAACAAATTAGCAATGAAAAATACCAAACCAGATAGGTTTTTAAAGGTGGTTTTCTGAAATAGGTAGTAATCAATTATATGATCCATTTCAAACAGACTACCAATAAGCCTTTCAATTAAAGTTTTTATAATAATTATTGTTGAAATCGTAAAAAGTAATTTTAAGAAAGTAACAAGATCAAAGGTTAAAGGAGAAACGTATGTAGAATATACGAAGTAAATAAAAATGCTTAACGATAAACTAAGGTTTACAAAAAGGAAACTATCAAATTGATCAATAAACTTTTGTTCTTTAGAGTAAATCTTTAAATATTTAGAATTACCAATAACATACAGAAAATCATTAAATCTCAATGTGTTAATATATTTAGCGACAACAATAGTGCACAAGCTTATAATTGTAAAAATAGTAAACCAATCGAATGTTATGAAATTTCGCATACCGCTAAGTTATAAAGAAATTTAAGCAATATTTAATTAAATTTCTAAAGGATAATTTATTCTTATTTTAAATTCTAAAATCATGAAAATTAAAGTACAATATTAAGTATTATTCTAAATTTATCTTAATTATAAAGATATACATAAAACGAATCTATCAAAAACGTTAATTTCAATTATTATCTCATTAAAAACTTTACTTTTGTTAAAATTCAAAACCTGCTAAATAGCGTATTTTAAAATTGAATTAATGTCTGACGCACTAGTAATAATCCCTACATATAATGAGATTGAAAATATAGTATCTATTATTAGTGCTGTGTTTTCTCAAAGCAAAGACTTTAATGTACTTATTGTAGATGATAACTCGCCAGATAAAACAGGTAATAAGGTTAGAGAGTTGCAAGAGGTTTTTAAAGATCAGTTATTCTTATTAGAACGAACGGAAAAAAGTGGCTTAGGTACAGCTTACATTGCTGGTTTTAAGTGGGCTTTAGAGAATGACTATCAGTATATTTTTGAAATGGATGCAGATTTCTCACACAATCCAAACGATTTAATAAAGTTATATGAGGCTTGTGCAAAAAATGGTGCGGATATTTCTGTTGGCTCTAGGTACGTAAGAGGGATTACGGTTGTGAACTGGCCTTTGTCTCGTATTTTATTATCTTATGGTGCATCTCGTTATGTTAGATTTATTACTAGGATGAAGGTAAAGGATTCCACAGCTGGTTTTGTTTGTTATAAAAGAAAAGTTTTAGAAACTATTAATCTTAATAAAGTAAAATTTGTTGGTTATGCGTTTCAAATAGAAATGAAATTTAAAGCCCATAAAAAAGGATTTAAAATAGTTGAAATACCAGTTATATTTAAAGATAGAACTAAAGGAAATTCAAAAATGAGTGGAAGCATTATTTCCGAAGCTATATTCGGTGTAGTGAGTTTAAAATTAACAAGTTTATTTGCAAAGTAGAAGATTATGAACGGACAGACTCTTATTAAAAATGCAAGAATCGTCAACGAAGGAAAAATTGTTGAAGGTGATATTCTAATAGAAGGAAACATTATAAAAGAAATAGACCTTTCCATAAGTGTTAAATCTGCGGATATGACTGTCATTGATGTAGAAGGAAATTATGTTATTCCAGGAATGATTGATGATCAGGTACACTTTAGAGAGCCTGGATTAACGCATAAAGCAAATATAGAGACTGAATCTAAGGCAGCATTAGCTGGTGGAATTACGTCTTTTATTGAAATGCCAAATACTAATCCACAAACTACAACAGTAGAAAAGTTAGACGAGAAATTTGCTATTGCAGCAAACACATCGCACGCTAACTATTCGTTTATGTTTGGCGGAACAAATGATAATTTAGAGGAAATTTTAAAGGTAGATCCAAAAACTGTTGCAGGTTTAAAATTGTTTTTAGGTTCGTCTACAGGAAATATGCTCGTTGACGACCCTAAAGTTATTGAGAAAATATTCTCGAGTACAGATATGGTTATTTCCGTACATTGTGAAGATGAAGCCACTATAAAAACAAATTTAGCTAAATATAAAGCGGAATATGGTGATGATATTCCTATGGAAATGCATCCTATAATTAGAAGTGAAGAAGCTTGTTATTTATCTTCTTCAAAAGCTATTGAGTTAGCTAAGAAAACAGGAGCAAGATTGCACGTGTTTCATTTGTCTACAGGTAAAGAAACAAATCTGTTTTCAAACAAAATACCATTGAAGGATAAGAAGATAACGGCTGAGGTTTGTGTACACCATTTGTGGTTTTCTGATGAGGATTATGCCAAAAAAGGAAGCCATATAAAATGGAATCCTGCGGTTAAAACAGCTAACGATAGAGATCAGCTTTGGAAAGCTCTATTAGACGATAGAATTGATGTTATTGCAACAGATCATGCACCTCACACGCTCGAAGAAAAAACAAACCCATATACTAAAGCGCCTTCTGGTGGCCCATTGGTTCAGCATGCTTTGGTGGCTTTGTTTGAAGCACATCATCAAGGTAAAATCACTGTTGAAAAACTAGTAGAAAAGGCATGTCATAATCCTGCAATATTATTTAATGTAGCGAAACGTGGTTATGTAAAAGAAGGTTATTATGCAGATCTTGTTATTGTAGATCCTCAAAGTCCTTGGACCGTTAATAAAAGTAACATTTTATACAAATGTGGTTGGTCACCTTTTGAAGGTAACACATTTAAAAGTAGAATAACTCACACTTTTGTCAATGGCCAATTGGCATATAACAATTTTAAGGTTTTAGACGTTAAAGCAGGACAACGATTAACTTTTGATAGATAAATGTTAAAGAATCTAAGCATAGTATTGGTTTTAGGACTTTTGGTTATTGCATGCGATGGTATGGATAAACCCAAAAAACCAGATAATTTGATATCTAAAGCTCAAATGTCTGATCTTTTATTTGATATTTATGTAGTTAATGCTGCCAAGGGAATTAATAGAAAAACCCTTGAAAAAAACGGTATTGTTCCCAGAGAATATGTTTTAGAAAAACACAATATTGATAGTTCTCAATTTGCAGAGAGTAATGCCTATTATAGCTATGATACTGATGTGTACAAAGCTATTGTAGAGCAGGTAAAAGAACGAATAGAGAAGGAGAAAAAGGAATACGAAAATATAAGAAGCGAAGAAAACAAAAAGACTAAAACACGTACTGATTCACTAAAGAAAAACGCGAAAAGACGTAAGGATTCTATAAAAAAAATTATAGATAGTATAGGTTTTAAAGGCTTGAGTTCTTAATATCTTGTAAATACAACTTACTAACGCTTTTAATGGTATCGTTTATAGGTGTAAATTGAAAATCTATAGTGCTTTTAATTTTTGAGGCATCATATTTATCAATACTTAATATTGATTTCGCTGTATGCTTAGTTAACTTTCTTGGTTGACCTAATACTTTACCCTTTAACCAGTCTAATCGCCAAACTAAATTTATTAACCAAGGTTTTGCCTCCTTTTTCGGTGGTTTAGTGTTTAAGGCACTTGCAACTCTTTTAAAAAATGATTTAAAACTTAGGTTTTCTGAAACTAAAATAAAATTTTCGTTTGTACTGTTGCCGTTCATTAATTTTAGCATCACATTAATTACATCCCAAACGTCTATAAAACCTGTTACGCCGTTTGTATAATAAGGCAATCCATTGTAAATCTTATTAAAAAGACTGCTACTACCAGTGCTTTCCCAAAAGCCAGGTCCTACGATAATACCAGGATTTACAATAATAGCATCTAAACCTTCTTGTGTACCTCTCCAGACTTCTAGTTCAGCACCATATTTGGTAATGGCATAAACGCTATTGTCATTTTCTGCATTCCATTCCGTTTGTTCGTCAATTAGTTTTTCTGAATCAGCATGCTTTCCCATAGTGGCAATTGAGCTCACGTAACAAAGCTTTTCCACCTTAGAAGTTAAACAGAGGTTAACAATGTTTGCTGTACCTTCTATATTTACTTTTCTAAGTAATTTGTATGCTTTTGGCTCGAAAGAAACAAGAGCAGCGCAATGGTAAACGTGAGTTATATCTGTAAATGCTATTTGAAGTTGAGGAACATCATTTAAATCTGCTTTCACCCATTCAATATTATTAAACAGGGTATCATAGTCTTCAGAATAATAGGAGAACACTTTTTTTACATCTGTAAGTGTGTTGTCATTTCTGTAAATAGCTCTAATTGTTGCATTACTTTTCAACAGTTGAAAAAGTAAATGCGAGCCAACTAAACCTGTTCCTCCTGTTACTAAAATCATTACGCGAAAATACAAATCTTAAGCTTAATTCGATGATAGAAAGTTGTTAATAAGGGTTACTAAGATAATCTAAATTGAATTAAAATTGTCTTTTGTCTTTAACATCGGAAACATATCTTTGTGCAATTAAAATTTGAAACTAAATAAGCAATGGCAAATAAGTTTGTAGAAGAATTACGTTGGAGAGGAATGGTACATGATATCATGCCAGGAACAGAAGAGCAATTAGATAAGGAAATGACCACAGCTTATATAGGTTTTGATCCTACTTCAGATTCATTGCATATTGGTAGTTTAGTGCCAATTATTTTATTAGTACATTTAGAAAGAGCTGGCCATAAACCAGTAGCTTTGGTAGGTGGTGCTACAGGTATGATTGGAGATCCTTCTGGTAAAAGTGATGAAAGAAATTTATTAGATGAGGCAGCACTAGCTCATAACGTTGCTGGTATTAAAGTTGTCTTATCTCGGTTTTTAGATTTTAGTTCTACAAACAAAAATGCGCCAGTACTTGTAAATAACTATGATTGGATGAAGGATTTTAGCTTTATTGATTTTGCAAGAGACGTTGGTAAACGTATTACTGTAAATTATATGATGGCTAAAGATTCTGTTAAAAAGCGTTTGAGTGGAGATGAAGGCAGTGTAGGTATGTCTTTTACAGAATTTACTTACCAATTAATACAAGGATACGATTTTCATCATTTGTACAAAACCATGGGCTGTAAATTACAAATGGGTGGAAGTGATCAATGGGGAAATATCACGACAGGTACAGAATTAGTAAGGCGTATGCATGATGGTGAAGACCAAGCTAAAGCTTATGCTATGACTTGCCCGTTAATTACAAAAGCAGATGGTTCTAAATTTGGAAAATCTGAAGGTGGAAACGTTTGGTTAGATGCTGATAAAACATCAGTATTTAAGTTTTACCAGTTTTGGTTAAATGCTACTGATGAAGATGCGGAAAAGTATATCAAAATCTTTACATTTATAGATAAAGAGGCTATTGAAGCTCTAATTGAAGAACATAAAGAAACACCTCATTTACGTTTATTACAGAAACGTTTAGCGGAAGAAGTAACTGTTTTTGTGCATAGCCGAGAAGAGTTTGATAATGCAGTAAAAGCATCTTCAATATTATTTAGTAAAGATTTTAAAAATGAAATAAAACAATTGCCAGAATCTTTATTCTTAGATGTTTTTGAAGGCGTAAAACATGCTGAAATATCTGAGGCAGAATTTAAAGAAGGTATAGATATGATTGGTGCATTAGCTGCAAAAACTAATTTCTTAAATTCTAATGGCGATGCAAGACGTGCATTAAAAGAAAATGCAGTTGCAGTAAATAAAGAAAAGATTAAGGAAGATTATATGTTGTCTTCTGAAGATTTAATCCACGATAAATACATTATTATAAGTAGAGGGAAGAAAACTAACTTTCTTTTAAAAGTAGTTTAAGACTTCCTTAAATAACAACTTAAGACCTCATTGTTTTGTAACATGTGAGGTCTTTTTTTTTATCTTTAAATTCCAATGTATAAGTTTTTACAACCAATGAATCAGGCTCAACAAATAGCAAGTAGAATTAGGGAAGTATTTCTTAGTGGAACATGGATTGCTAATACTAACTATAAAAATGAGTTAGAGAATTTAGATTATAAAATAGCCAATAAAAAAAAGGACGAACTGAACTCAATTTCAGTTTTAGCGCAACATATTCATTACTATACAGCAGGAATTCTAAATGTATATATCAATAATAAATTAGAAGTAAGAGATGCGTTTAGTTTTGATTTTCCACCAATTGAATCTCAACAAGCATGGGAATCTTTCTTATTGCGCTTTTGGGATGATGTGGAATTATTGATGCAGCATGTTGAAAACATGCCTGAAGAAGATTTAGAAAAGGAGTTTGTTGATGTGAAATATGGAAATTACACTCGTAATCTCAACGGAATGCTCGAGCATAGTTACTACCATCTAGGACAAATAGTATTAGTTAAGAAATTAATTTTAGCTAAACAAAAAATGTTGTGAATAAAAAAAGTGCCCAAAAATAATTTTGAGCACTTTCTAACCAATCAATCAACTATTGAAAATCTTTCTTTTTCATAGCGATAGTTAAGTCGTAGATGAGTTTAAGTCCTTACAAAAATTTAAAAATAATTTTAAAGTGCCATTAAATTACAGCCTCTGATGTCTGAATTATCAAAACGACCAATGATTTCAAACTGACCGTTATTGTAAGCCTTTCCTAGATCTTGTGTAGCTATAAATGAGCAAGAATTAATATTAGCTAAATCGATAACATTAATGCCTCCTGTTTTGTTTGGTTGTTGTATGGTCAGCGCATCTTCTGTATCTCGCGTTAAGATTTTCATCCAAGGTGGACTTTCAAAAACACCATTGCCTTTAGAGTACGCTTGGCTTAATAATTCTGTCATGCCGTATTCACTATGAATTTGTTCTACACTAAAACCTGATTGTAGAATTTGATGCAACTCTTGTCTTATAATTTCTTTTCGTCTGCCTTTCATGCCACCTGTTTCCATTATTGTGGTATGCTTTAAATTCAGTTGGTATGCTTCAACTAAATCTAATAACGCAAAAGAAACACCAATGAGTAGCGTTTTCTTTTGTTTTGCTTCAAGTGATTTTAATGTGTTTGCTAACTCGTCAAGATTATTAAGATAGAATCCGCTTTCCGTTTGGTTAGATTTTTCAATTAAATCATTAACCATATAGATTAAGGAAGAACCATCACGTTCTAAATAAGAAGGTAACAAGGCTAAAACAACATAGTCCTCAATATTTCCATAGAAGTGCTTAAAAGCCTTTAAATAACTCTCCTCGTATAATTTTAGATCTGTAACTAAATGGTTACTTGTAATACTTCCTGTCGTGCCAGAGCTTGAAAACGTTTTTTCAATAGTATTTGAATTGCTAACAACATCTCTAGTTTTAAAAAATTGAATGGGTAGAAAGGGAATATCTGAAACCTGTTTAACATCAGAAGGATGCTTGTAGAGCAAATCACAAAAGGAACGATATACGTTGTTTTTCTCAAACTGAAACTTAAACACTTTTAAGGCTAATGCTTCAAAATCGGCATCAGTTTTTATATTAAAAATATCTTCCTTTAATTTCATAATGCAAAAATATGCAAAGAAGTGATTTAACCTTTTTCTTTTAGTTATAATTTAAGGCTTAAAAAGTAAGGGATAAAAAAAAGCGTAACTCTAAAATTGAGTTACGCTTATAATTTGTATTAAAACTAATAATGCTTAGTTAATTACTAATTTCTTAGTAGTAGAAGCATTGTTTTGAGTAATTTTTATGATGTAAACACCAGATTTTAAGTTAGAAACATTTAACGTGTTGTTAGATAATGTCTCGTTTTTAACTTGCTTTCCTAAAATATCATAAACTTGTACAGAGATAGCTTCGCTATTTGTAGAAGAAATTGAAACCGAACCAGTGTTAGTTGGGTTAGGGTATAAGCTAAATGAAGCATTGTTGAAGTTGTTTACACTTAAAGGCGCTGCAATATCACTAGCATATCTAGGGAAAATTTGGTAAACACCATTAAACTCACCACCTAATCCTGTAATACTTGAAACAGTAGTTGGGATTGCAGTACCAATAATATCTTCATCACCAAAAGCAACTCTTGCAACAGTTACATCAGTACCATCAGCAACATCATAATTTGTGTTGTCTGCGAACATTCCTGAATCTGCAAAAGTTACATTGTTTAGCGTGATTAATCTACTTTCATAAGTTTCTCCATTATTAATTAATTCTGATGCACTTACTACTATTGGATTTAAAAGCGTACCAGTAGAAGAGGCAGAAGCTACATTCTCTGTAGGCACAAATTGCAAAGTGCCAGCAAATTCTGTAAGTTGACCTTTTAAACCAGTAATACCATCACCATTGTTAAATACAGTAGTTATAGTACCAGCAGTGTCATCAATTAAGATTCCAGCACCAGCATCTTGAATGTACTTTTGATTTCTTGTACCTTCCGTAACAATGTAAGAGATAATAGCTTCACCTGTTAATTCGTAGAAATCTCCAACAGTTCCAGCTCTTAATGCAGTAATATCTGCAACTTGAGAAATACCTGCAACTGAGAACGAAATTGTAGTAGATTGTGCTGGACTTAAAGATGCACCAGAAGGATCTACTAACTCATAAGTTACAGTGTAAGCTTCTCCATCAGCAACAGAAATAGTTTCTGGGTTAGTGTCAAACTTATCCATATTAAAAGTTCCACCAGGACTAACTAAAGTTGTTTTAATGTAACCATCATCAGTACCTGTATTTCCAACGTTAAAGTTTAAAACAGAAGTCGTAACATCTACAGATGTAGTACCAGAATCTAAAACTTCTCCATCAGCTGGTGCAGTAATGTTAACTGTTGGTGTAGTTACAGCTTGTTCTACAACTGAAAAATCATCCCAAGATATAACTGAAGAACCATATGCTCTTACTTCAAAGTATAAACTAGTTGCTGTAGCAGGAGCAGGTATTGTTACTGTATATTCAGTCCAAACACCATCCGTAGCAACGAAATAAGCGTTTCCGGCTCCACCGCCTCTTAATTCATCTGCATTATCTGTAATGTTTCCATCAGATGCATCTCTCCAATAACTCCAGATTCTAGCATCTGTACCATCACCAGATTCAACATTAAACCACATAGTTATCGTGTACATGTTACCAGGTGTAATACCTGTAATAGTTTGACCTAAATCTTTTGTTCCATCTGCAGTGTGCTTTGCAGCATTAGTGCCACCATGAATTGTGGTAGTTTCTTGAGTAATGTTTTCAACTTTTGTCCATCCGTCAGGAGTATTAACATCTGTCCAAGTTTCAAAATCACCATTCACTAATAAATTCTGTCCAAAAGAAATGGAAGAAATTAATAAGGCAATAAATAGAAAGTAAATTTTCTTCATAATTGAATTTTTATTAAAGTTAGAATACAAATATAACAACAAATCTGAATTACTAAGAATCGTGATAGTTAATACTTAGCATATTTACAATAACATAATATGGTTAATATCAGGCGCTTCTCACCAGCAACGAATTACGTTTTTAATGTTAGGTAATTGTTATCAATTCACTAAATTTAAACAGTTATACAGATATATTTTATATTTACAATTCTTAAAATATAGAAATTCCATTGAAAAAGAAAGACATTAAAATACTATTAGTAGATGATGAGCCAGACATTTTAGAAATAGTTGGTTACAATTTATCTTCAGAAGGTTATCAAGTTATAAAAGGTGAAAATGGTTTAGAAGCTATTGAATTGGCAAAGAAAAACAAGCCACATTTAATAATTTTAGACGTTATGATGCCCAAAATGGATGGTATTGAAGCTTGTGAACGTTTAAGAGAGTTACCAGAGTTGAGTGATACCATTATTACCTTTTTAACAGCAAGAGGAGAAGATTATTCTCAGGTTGCTGGTTTTGATGCTGGTGCGGATGATTACATCGCTAAACCTATTACGCCAAAGGTTTTAATTAGCAAGGTTAAATCGTTACTAAGACGATTAAAGAAAACAGATGAAACTGCTGAATCAATTGTGAAAATAGGAGATTTAGTTATCTACAAAGAAGAATATAAAATCACATTAAAAGGTAAAGAAATTACCTTACCAAGAAAAGAGTTTGAATTGTTATCTTTGCTAGCAACCAAGCCAGGAAAGGTTTTTAAACGCGATGAAATTTTAGATAAAGTCTGGGGAAATGAAGTCGTAGTTGGCGGAAGAACCATAGATGTGCATATCAGGAAGCTTCGAGAAAAAATTGGCGATAAATCTTTTAAAACTGTTAAAGGTGTTGGGTACAAGTTTGTAGACTAATGCAAAATACTAATTTTAAGAAATCTTATAAATTCGCACTGCGAACAGCGTTATACATTACGTTGTTTTCTTCATTACTAGTTTGTGTATTTTTATATGTCTTGCATTCATTGCATTGGCAAGTTATTTTTTATCCACTTATTTGTTTTCCATTATGTGTTGTAATTATTCAGTATAGAGTTGAACGATTCATTTATAAGCGTGTAAAAAAAATATACGATGATTTAACGTTGTTAGAATCTACAAGTCTCAGGCAACAGCCCATAACTACAGATATGGGAACCTTAACAAAGGAAATTGATAAATATGCCAAAAACAAAAAAATAGAGATTGAAACATTAAAGGTAAGAGAAGAATATAGAAAGGAGTTTATTGGTAATGTTTCTCATGAGCTTAAGACGCCATTATTTTCTGTTCAGAGTTATTTACTTACATTATTAGATGGAGCGATTGAAGACGAAAAAGTTAAGAATAAGTACCTCGCTAGGGCAAGTAAAGGCGTAGAACGATTAACATACATTATTAAAGATTTAGATATGATTACGAAACTAGAGGTTGGTGATCTAAGTCTAAATAAAGAAAATTTTGATATTGTGCAATTGGTACAAAATGTGTTTGATCTGTTTGAAATGAAAGCAGCAAAAAAAGATATTACATTAACGTTTGATATTGATTACTTTGAACCTATCATGGTTTTTGCAGATAAAGAAAGAATTCAGCAAGTATTAACAAATCTTATTGTCAATTCTATAAAATATGGTAGAGAAAGAGGAACTACTGAAGTTAGTATAGAAAATCTAATAAAAAATAAAGCTATTATAAGAGTTACCGATAATGGTGAAGGGATTGCCAAAGCAAATCTTCAGCGTTTGTTTGAGCGCTTTTACCGCGTAGATAAAAGTGGTTCTAGAAAAGAAGGAGGTTCTGGCTTAGGCTTATCTATAGTAAAACATATTATAGAGGCTCATGAAGAAAAAATATATATTGAAAGTCAACTAGGCGTAGGAAGTGAGTTTTCTTTTACCTTAGAAAAGACCAAATAATTTTTTATAATTCAATTCAAAATCTTCAAATTTGAATCCCTTGTAGTCGTCGGTTTTAGAGAGTGCTTCAATGTTAAATTCGTCTTGGCTACAAAAAGGAGCTATGCCTTCAGCCTGAAACTTAATTGCTAAATATTCTTGCTCAAATTGCCCTGGAGTTGGTATAAAAAAGGCTTTCTTCTCTAATTTTGCTAAATCCATTATTGTGGTATAACCAGATCGACTTAATATAAGTTCACTTTCATTGATAGCGACTTCAAGCTCACTACTTGTCATAAAATTATACAATTCTATATTGTCAATGATTTCTTTTTGCTGTTGATCTTCTACTTTACCTTTAACAAATAGAACATTACCTTTAAATAGTTTTAATTCTTTTAGCAATTTTTCTTCTAAAAATGTGCGCTGAGGTTCTGGTCCAGATAATAGAACAAATAAATTATAACGAGTTTCTAAATCTGATTTTTTAAATCTGGTTAAAGGACCTAAATATTTTATTGGAGCTTTAAAGCCATTAACATGACCCAGTTTACCACTTAAATTGTTCATTCCTATATGGTCAGGAACCCAACATTCGTTATATTTTAGAATGATTTTTTGATGAAGTTTACTGCTAATCCAAGTCGTATTACCGCTCAATACACGCAATTGGTGTGTAATAAAAACAGAAGGGATTGTTTTATTTCTTACTCCAAATCGGTTGTCTGAAATAATACCAGAGATATTTTCATCTTTTATTAAAGTTTCTACAATTTTCTTTTCCCTTTTTATCGTTTTCATCAAATGCGGAGAATCTTTTAATAATTTGGTTTTAAAACCATTTGCATTTTTAGAGTAGGTAATGTTATAAGAAGGGAGTTCAAAAGCACTGAGATTTGGAAACTCTTTTTTTAATAACTCAATGGCAACACCATCACTAGCAATAACAGGTTCAAAGTTATGTGTAATTAACGCGTTTATTATGGGAATACATCTTGTGGAATGCCCTAAGCCCCAATTTAAAGGCGCAACTAAAATCCTTTTTTTTGATTTCAACCTAAGTAAGTGTTTTTAATTTTAGATTAGATGGTACTTTACAAAGATAAACCTAAAATGTTTGCTTAATTTTACCAAATTATTAATAAATCTAAAACTAGTGGGAAGTAAAAATAAACAGAAACGCTTTAGAGAAAATGAAACTTTTCATAATGTATATCAACCATCTCGTGAGGAATTAGTTGATGCAACCTATAAATTAAAAGGAAATTGGAAAACAGAAGTTTTTAAAAACGATAATCCTGTAGTTTTAGAATTAGGTTGTGGAAAAGGAGAATACACTGTTGGTTTGGCAAAACGCTATCCAAATAAAAATTTTATTGGCATAGATATTAAAGGCGCTAGATTCTGGAGAGGTGCTAAAACAGCAATTGAAGAAAATATACCAAACGCGGTATTTATAAGAACTCAAATAGAACTTGTAGAACATGTTTTTGAGGAAAATGAAGTCGATGAAATCTGGATTACATTTCCAGATCCACAAATTAAATACCAGAGAACAAAGCATAGAATGACTAACCTTAAGTTTATTGAACGCTATAAAAAGATTCTAAAACCAGGAGGTTTAATGCATCTTAAAACCGATAGTGAATTTATGCATGGCTATACATTAGGTTTGTTGCATGGTTCTGGTTACAAGGTATTATATGCCAATCATAATGTTTATAAATTAGAAGGTAGTCCAGACGATGTTACAGAAATTCAAACGTTTTATGAAAACCAGTATTTAGAAAAAGACAAAGCAATTACGTATATTAGATTCAAAATCAATTAGGCTTGAGTATAACGGTCATTTTCTTTCTAGGTTTTATTGTGGCATTAATCGGAGTTATTCCGCCGGGATTGCTCAATATGACAGCAGCTAGAATTAGTTTAAAAGAAGGAGCAGGTCGAGGTATTATGTTTTCTACAGGTGTTTGTATTATTGTATATATTCAAACCTATTTAGCAGCAATATTTGCGAGGTATTTATCAATGAATCAAGATATAGTTGAGATTCTTCAACGAGTTGCATTTGTAATTTTTGTGCTGATAACCATCTATTTTTTAGTTTTAGCATCTAAGCAAAAAGAAGCCAAAAAAGAGAAAGAGATTAAAAGTAAACATGGCAGATTATTGCATGGCATGTTATTATCTGCTCTCAATGTTTTTCCGATACCTTACCAAGCTTACATGACCATAACATTGGTGTCTTTTGGTTGGATGAATTTTGAAAAATTAAGCATCGTTACTTACGTTACAGGAGCTGCAACCGGCACATTTGCGATGCTATATTTTTATATTTTCTTCTTTGATAGGATTAAAGACCGAAAGTTTACCTCACAAAAAAGTATGAATCTTAGTATAGGAATCATTACAGGTCTAGTAGCATTAATTACATTTATTAATATTATAAGAGAATTATAAATGAAACCTGAAACTCTAGGATTTTTTGAAAAAGTCTATGACGTAGCTAAGCAAATACCATTTGGTAGAGTTACAAGTTATGGCGCAATTGCGAAATATCTAGGAGCAGGCAAAAGTGCAAGAATTGTGGGCTATGCCATGAATGGTTCTCACGGAAAAGATGTGCCAGCACACAGAGTAGTAAACCGAAAAGGCCTTTTAACAGGCAAACATCATTTTGAAGGCACCAACTTAATGCAACAACTTTTAGAGAGTGAAGGTATAGAAGTGGTAGAAAATCAAATTCAGAATTTAGAGGCTGTTTATTGGGATCCTTTACAGGAATTAAAATAAATTAATTGACAGATTATCGTTATAAGCTATCGCATTTTCTCATTATTCATAAACTGAATAAATCCATAATACAATTCAATTTATCTACTTCAAAATCTAAACTATTAGCAGTATCTTTGCTTTTAGAATTAATCTTAATAAGAATGCAAATATTTCTAGTTTGAGAATAAACTAAAGTCTTCTAATTTAAAGATTTAATATTTTCATTGTCAAAATAATATGAAACTAAACAAACAAGATATACTTAACGCACTCAAAACTATAACAGCACCAGGAGAAGGTGAGAATATGGTAGATAGTGGAGCGGTAACTAATGTTGTCACTTTTGCAGATGAAGTCATTGTAGATATTACTATTAAAAATCCAAGTCTTCAAGCAAGAAAAAAGACCGAAGTTGAGATTTTACAAACCATTCACAAAGAGGTTTATGAAAAGGCAAAAATAAAAGTGAATATCAAAGTTGATGCAGCAACTGCTCAACCTAAGAATGAGATAAAAGGTAAGGCTATTCCTGGAATTAAAAATATAGTGGCCGTTGCTTCTGGTAAAGGTGGTGTAGGTAAATCTACAGTAACAGCGAATTTAGCTGTTACTTTAGCAAAAATGGGATTTAAAGTTGGTGTCTTAGATGCTGATATTTATGGCCCTTCGATCCCTATAATGTTCGATGTAGCTAACGAAAGACCTCTATCTGTTAACGTAGATGGAAAATCTAAAATGAAGCCCGTAGAGAATTATGGAGTAAAAGTGCTGTCAATAGGCTTTTTTACAAAACCAGATCAGGCGGTTATTTGGAGAGGACCAATGGCGTCTAAGGCATTAAATCAAATGATTTTTGATGCAGCTTGGGGCGAATTAGATTTTTTACTTCTCGATTTACCTCCAGGAACTGGTGATATTCATCTAAGTATTATGCAAGCATTGCCAATAACGGGAGCAGTGATTGTGAGTACACCTCAAAATGTAGCCTTAGCAGATGCTAAAAAAGGTGTGGCAATGTTTCAACAAGATAGTATTAATGTACCAGTTTTAGGTATTATTGAAAACATGGCTTATTTTACACCAGAAGAACTACCTGATAATAAGTACTATATTTTTGGTAAAGAAGGTGCTAAACATTTAGCAGAAGACCTTAAAGTTCCATTTATCGGAGAAGTGCCAATTGTACAAAGTATTAGAGAAGCAGGAGATGTTGGAAGGCCAGCTGCGTTACAAACTGCTACGCCTATAGAAGAAGCTTTTGAAGCTATTACAAGAAATGTTGTTGAAGAAGTTGTTAATAGAAACGAAGATTTACCAGCAACGGAAGCAATAAAAATAACAACAATGGCAGGTTGCTCTGCAGTTAAAAAGAAATAAATGAACTCAGAAGATCTAAGATTAAATGTTGAAAAAGCATTAGACGAAATCCGTCCGTTTTTACAAAGTGACGGTGGAGATATTAATTTATTGTCTATTGACGATGATAAGTTTGTAAGGGTTCAATTGGTTGGTGCATGCACATCTTGTAGTGTTAACCAAATGACTTTAAAATCTGGAGTTGAGATGACTATAAAAAAATATGCTCCTCAAATAGAAAAAGTTATTAATGTAGAAAAGTAATGTGACAATTGTCACATTACCATCAAATTGACATTATTAATTTAGTATTCAATTTTATTTTCATGATTACAACAGATATACTTATCATTGGTGCAGGACCAACAGGACTTTTTACTGTATTTGAAGCTGGTCTTTTAAAACTAAAATGCCATTTAATTGATGCATTACCACAAGCTGGTGGACAATGTTCTGAGATTTATCCTAAAAAGCCAATTTATGATATACCGGCTTATCCAGAAATCTTAGCTGGTGATCTTACAGAACGATTATTAGAACAGTGTAAACAGTTTGAACCAGGATTTACGCTGGGAGAACGTGCAGAAACAATAGATAAACAAGACGACGGAACTTTTATTGTAACCACAAACAAAGGAACTAAACACCATGCGCCAGTTGTTGCTATTGCAGGTGGATTAGGAAGTTTTGAGCCTCGCAAACCTAAAATTCATAATATTACTGATTTTGAAGATAAAGGTGTAGAATACATTATAAAAGATCCCGAAATTTACAGAGATAAAAAAGTTGTTATTGCAGGAGGAGGAGATTCAGCTTTAGATTGGAGTATATTTTTAAGTGACGTAGCAGCTGAGGTTACATTAATTCATAGACGAACTGAATTTAGAGGGCATTTAGATTCTGTAGAAAAAGTACAAGAGTTAAAGAATAAAGGAAAAATAAATTTAATTACTCCTGCAGAAGTTGTAGGTATTGTTGGAGATCATAAAGTAAAAGCAGTAGTTGTAAAACAAGCACAGCATATTGAAAAAGAGTTTGAACTAAATTGTGATCATTTCATTCCTTTATTTGGCTTATCTCCTAAGTTAGGACCTATTGCAAATTGGGGACTTGAGATAGAAAAAAATGCTATTAAAGTAAATAATGCATTAGATTACCAAACTAATATATCGGGAATTTATGCTATAGGTGATGTAAACACCTATCCAGGAAAATTAAAATTAATCCTTTGTGGTTTTCATGAAGCAACGTTAATGTGTCAGTCTGCTTATCAAATTATTAATCCAGGAAAACGTTTTGTATTAAAGTACACCACGGTTTCAGGAGTAGATGGTTTTGATGGTACGCGAAAAGAAGCACCCAAAGCTGTTGTAAAGTCAATTGAGTAATGGAAAATGTTGATATAAATATTACAATCATTGATAGAGAAGGTGAAAAGCATCACATTGAAGCGCCTACAGATATGGCAATGAATCTAATGGAAGTCGTTCGTTCTTATGAGCTGGCTCCAGAAGGAACTATAGGTGTGTGTGGTGGTATGGCAATGTGTGCATCTTGTCAGTGTTACGTGTTAAGCGATACAAAACTACCAGAAATGCAAGATGATGAAGAGGCGATGCTTTCTGAGGCGTTCGATGTAAAGGATAATTCGCGTTTAGGATGCCAAATTCAGATGACGCCAGGCATGGAAGGTCTAGTTGTAGAGTTAGCGCCTGAGAGTTAAATTCATTAACCAAATATGACTTAAAAAAAATTAGATAAAGGTAGAATTCTAATTGCCTTCGATAACTTAAGTTTCAAAGAGAAATCTTCTCAAGATAGTTCTACAGATATTTTAGTTAAAAGAGCTAGAGTAAATTAGAATATATATTTACTCAGGTTATTTAGTCTTATAATCAATCAACTTAGTAGGTCCTTCAAGTAAAAACCGATCAATTTTTAAATTACCATCTTCAGAGGTAATAATTTGCCATTTAATTAACGAAATAGCGCCATTCTCAATTTCAAGACCTGTAATACTTCTTGGGTGTACACAACTACCATCATTAAAATAAGCGATGTCTCCTGGTTCAGGAAAACGTGGTCTATGTGTGTGGCCAACGATAGTGATAAGATTATTGTTTTCTGTGATCCAACGTTTAGTTCGTCGTTCTATTTTAATTAACTCTGTATAGTTTTTTGCCGGACTTGTAGGGTCTGCAATTCCCATTACGTTTAGCGGTTTCCATAGCACACGAACCATAAATCTACTCCATTTCCAGAATAAGAAATTCCACCAATCGGCTTGATGACCATGAGTTAAGAATAACTCTTGTTGTGTTTCAGCATGTTCTAAAACAATACCTTCATGATAGTTTATGCCACAAAATAGATCTTCATCATTACCTGTCTTTGGGTCGAAATAAGTAGATAAATGTTTTTCAACATAGTTGGGATCCCGATACACCATATCATGATTTCCCCAAATCATATGTAAACGTTCTTCATCATGAAACTGCTTCATAAGCATATAAACGTTTTTGTGAGCATGGAAGATAGATTCAAATGATAAGTTTTCCCACAATTCATCACCATCACCTAATTCACAATACTCAAAACCTTCAGAATAATAGTGTCTTAAGGCATGGAAATATATATTACGATTATTTGCAAAATCATCGGCAAAGCTATTATCTCCACGATGACAATCACTAAATAAAATAAACTTAGAAGCATCATTAAATCTAATGCGTTTTGCATTTTTATAAGCGCGATCTAATCTGGTTTTTGAAGACATAAAGTAAATTTAAACAAAAAATGCTTCCCGTTTAGAGGAAGCATTTTTTATTTGAATAATGTGTTTAACAAAATTAAGGTATCACATTATTTTTTATATAAAGGATCTACACCAATTGTACCTGCTAAATGATTTAAATAGTCAGTAGATTTAATGTTTTCGAATAATTGCTTCGTTGTATTTAAACGATTATTCAATTGCATTTCTTCTACTAAAACATCATTAATTGGTTCTTTAATAAAAGCCTCTAAATAGGCAATTTGAGAACTATAGTATGCTATATCTTTTTGTTGTTTTAAAGCTAATCGTTCTTTATACCAGTCTGAATTAATTACATAATCTCTATTGAAATATTGACGTAATTCAGGATCACTTATAGACTTACCTTCATAATGTCCATACGCCATAATGTTCAGTAAGATTTTTAATGGTGGAATTGCCGCTTCAATACTACCATCTTCAAAATAATTTAAAGCCACTTTTTGTTGAGCTTCAACGATGTTGTTAATACCATCTACGAAATCTTCAAAATTTTGCAATTCTGGTTTAAGCATTCTTTCATTGAATACAGCAGTAGGCTCATCAAACAATCTGTTTAAACACAATAAAGAGAATCGCTTTGTTATTCTGTAGCCTAATCGACTTGCTAATACTATTTCTCCATTGTGCTCAAAGTCTTCGAGTTTTTCTAAAGATCCATTTGTAATTAAATTTTTAGGATCTCTATCTTCTGGTGCCATTCTTGCCCAAATTTCAGGAATCAATAGACTCACATCATGATCTATTTTGTTTTCTGCACCAACATAACCAGCAGCAGTACTAAATCCGTTAGACTCTGTTAAAATATGAGATAAAAGCGCATTGTTTAAATCCGTTGTTGGTGTTAGCATATTAAATGGCGCTTTAGTTAACGCACCTTCAGAACCAGCTCCTGTAGTAGATGGTGATTTACCTGTTAAGCTACAGATAAAGTCCATAAACAATTCTGGAGTTTCTTGATAATGAATTGGGTTGTACACAGCCAAAGGTCTAATGCCTGCTTCTCTATCTGCAGGATTATTTCTTCTGCCAGGTAAAACAGCATTGACAACATGAATTACTGGGTCTTCAGGCTTAATTCTTCTACACAAACGAACTCCAATATCTGAAATATAAGTGGCTTCGGTTTCTGAATAGAATTTATTAGGCTCTAAATAACGTGGGTTTTTGGTTGGTTCTCCATTTACAATTCTTGGATGAGAAGGCAACACAAATTGTACATCTTCTTCATTAGAATCAATTATTTCTTTGATAAAATCTTTTACAGGTTGTGTGTATTTGTCATAATTTATGGTGTCTTCATAGATAGCAATTGCGTCTTGTTTATTCAACATTTCGTAATTGGTTAAAAACCTTCCGTCAGTAATAATATCTAACTCGGCAAGTTTATCATAACCTCTCACAATAGCTTCATCTGGTCTTTGGAATAAATGGGCCTCACAATTGGTTAATACCTTTACACTTTTATTGGTGTATTCTGGATTTAGGTTCTTAAATTGTTCTTTTGGTAACGTAATAGAAGCCGTTATGTCGTCCTCGGTTTGAATTTTCTCACATGCAGAGAAATCAGAACGGAGTTTGTTTAGCATCCAGTTGCCATCTCCATTAAATCCAATTCTCACATAGCTACCAACAACAGGCGTATGGTTATAAATTAGTGAAGTGCCTTTTACACCATTGATGAATTCCACAGACATCATGTCTTTCCAATTTAAATTTGCACCATGAGCTTGTCTGAATAATCGTTTTACAAACAGCACTAATGAACGAATATGAACAGGAATGTTATTTAAAAATGCATTGAATTCGTCTGAGTTTTCCTCATTAGGCGTTAATAATTTTACTACAGATCCTAATGTTCTTTTTTCACTTAATAGAGATCTAGAAATTGGTCTGTTGGGATCTTTAGTTTTCCAACGAGTTGAATAATTAAACTCTATAATTTCATCAGCTTTCTTAAAGTCTTCCTCTATATTATGAATATTGAAAGGACTATAAGTAATGGCATTCTGCATTGATTTTGAAATCTCTGATTTTCCGCCTCCCGATACTGTACATGGTTTATGGCAGAAAACACCTTCAGGATACGTTTCAACCATACGCCATAAATTAATAGACTTATGTTTTTCTAGTCTTAATTTATTTCCAGACGGATGAATATATGTTTTTAGTGGTGATAAAGTAAGTTTTTGTTTTTGACCTTTAAAGTCCCATGAAATACTATTAGTTGCAATGTTAAAATATGATGATTCAGGTATGTAAATGATATTAGGATAATTTTTATCTATCGCATAGTTTTCTGGTTGAACGTCAATTCTATCTGAAATTAAGTTTTTTACTTCTTCAAAAGTATGATCTAAACCATAATATGTAGCATAATCAGTGCTGTCTACAGTTTCTCCCATAACGCGTCTTGCATAAGCAATTGCACCACCAGCATGTTCCTCTTCGGCTAAACCGTATAAGTTAGCAGAATAACTAATTTGAGTTTTTATTTCTTTTTTAGAGTAACCAAAATAATTATCTGCAATTAGTGTTACCACAACACCTCTCTCGTCTCTACACGTTATTTTAAATGCGCCTCCATCATTATAAAGTTCATTTTCATTTGTCCAACACATACCATCTTTTCTTTGACGTTCTGTTGCAAGGTCGTAGTGAGGAAGTCCTACATCTTTCTTTTTTAAGGTTAAAAGTTGCGGTGCTAAAACAATACATCCTGTGTGACCTGTCCAATGTTCAGGATCCAAAGCCGCATCATTATGTGCTAAATTAGGATCACCTGCATTACCAAATATTGACTCAACAAAGTCTAAATTACTGACTAAAGTACCTGGAGCGAAAAAGCGAACTTCTAAGGATTTTTGTGAAATTACACCTTTAACTTCAGGGCTAACAACAGGTCTTAATAACATAGAAACCATGGTTTCTGCTTTTGTGTCTTGGTTTGCAGTAAATGGTAAAGTTGTAAGCTCTTTTGAAGGATTAAAGGAAGCACGCAAGAAATGAGCTAAAACGACTTTGGGTACTTCTTTTTTATCTAAAGGAACAGGTAAATTACCTTCAACGATATGAAATGTACCTTTAGTTGTTCTTTTATCATGCAACGGATTATTTAGTACACCTTGTTTAATGCGTTTAGACGTAATTAAATCACTTTCAAATGATGTGCCATCTGGTGGTAAACTAGCTTCTCTAGCTTGTCCTTTTCTTGATAATACTAGTGTGTTATTTGGAAGTACAAATGAATTGCCTAAATCAATATCTTTTAAATAGTCATCTATAAAGTTTTGAATTCTTGCATCTGCAGGACATAAATGACTTGCTAACAGTCTAGACTTTTCACGTAAACTTCTAATTAAACCTTGAGATAACAATTCAAACTCTGAATCACAGAATTTTTCTTCACTGTTTTCTGCATCTTTATATATGGGTTGTCCTATTGCGGCTAATTGTAAATTAATAAATTGAATAAGCTCTTTCCTTGTGTATTCCATACTGTTAAATGTTACTTGATAATTTAATTCTGTACAAATTTAGGATAGAGAAGAATCAAAAAAGCTGTCAAAAATCAGTTTATGAAAATTAAAAAAGGCCTACGTTATTAACGTAAGCCTTATTTAATAAAAAATATTTTTTATCTATTTAAATGCATTTAGCCCAGTAATATCTAAGCCAGTAATAAGTAAATGAATATCGTGTGTGCCTTCGTAAGTGATTACACTTTCGAGGTTCATAGAATGACGCATAATGCTGTATTCACCAGATATTCCCATGCCTCCTAACATTTGTCTTGCTTCACGAGCTATGTTAATTGCCATCTCTACATTATTTCGTTTTGCCATTGATATTTGTGCAGAAGTTGCAGTACCATTTTCTCGCATTACACCAAGTCGCCAAGCTAATAATTGCGCTTTAGTGATTTCTGTAATCATTTCGGCTAATTTCTTTTGCTGAAGCTGAAACTGTCCAATCGGTTTACCAAATTGCATACGTTCCTTACTGTAGCGTAGCGCTGTATCGTAACAATCCATAGCTGCTCCAATTGCTCCCCAAGCAATACCAAAACGTGCTGAATCTAAACAACCTAATGGAGCACCTAAACCAGATTTGTTTGGTAACAAATTTTCCTTAGGTACTTTTACATTATCAAAAATAAGTTCACCAGTTGCACTTGCTCGTAGTGACCATTTATTATGAGTTTCTGGAGTAGAAAAACCTTCCATACCACGTTCTACGATAAGACCATGGATTCTTCCTTCTTCATTTTTAGCCCAAACAACAGCAACGTCACAAAATGGTGAATTACTAATCCACATTTTCGCACCATTTAAAAGGTAATGATCACCATTGTCTTTAAAGTTAGTAACCATGCCACCAGGATTAGAACCATGATCTGGTTCTGTTAATCCAAAAGAGCCAATCCATTCACCAGAAGCTAATTTTGGTAAATATTTTTGGCGTTGTTCTTCGTTACCATATTTCCAAATAGGATACATTACCAATGAAGACTGAACAGATGCTGTGCTACGTACGCCAGAGTCACCGCGTTCAATTTCTTGCATTATTAATCCGTAAGAAATTTGATCTAGACCTGCACCACCATATTCTTCAGGAATGTAAGGGCCAAAAGCACCAATTTCCGCTAAACCTTTTACAATTTGTTTAGGAAATTCTGCTTTTTGAGCATATTCTTCAATAATAGGAGAAACGTCACGTTTTACCCATTCTCTTGCTGCATCACGAACCAATTTGTGCTCTTCAGTTAGTAATTCATCAAGGTTATAATAATCTGGTGCTTCGAATAAATCTGGTTTCATTCTAAATTTGATATTTATAGCTTCTAAATTTGATAATTTAATAAAATAAAAGCTGTTATTTTATAAGTTCAACAAAAGTAACGAAAACGTTTTCATGGTGCAAAAGCTAGATTACATTTTCAGATAAAATTCTTTAGTTAGTTTTATATAGGCTTCAGTATATTGATGTCTATTTGTTTCTATAATTAATTCTGAAGTTTTGATTTCATTTTTTATAAATGAAAATTCGATTAAACTCCTTTTTATATCTGATTCAGGATTCCCTTTAACATGAAGTATTCGCTGAGGAAATAATTGAAGATCTGATGCTAGTTTTATGAAATGAATTTCTTCTTTTTTAGGAATAACTACCGAAAAAATGCCATCTTCAGAAAGTAAATTGGCTACAGCGTAGATTAAATGTTCAAAAGGCATAGCATCGTTAAAGCGTGCCAAATCTCTAGATTCATTTTTAGATTTGAAATCATCTGTATAAAAAGGAGGATTACAAATAATAAGATCAAATTTGTCTTCTACTTCTTCGACAAATTCTAATAATGACGCATGATAGCAAAATAGACGATCTGCCCACAATGAATTTTCAAAATTTTCTGCACACTGCTCGTAAGCATCAGCATCTATTTCAATAGCCTCTAAATTTTGAGCGTTACTTCGTTGAGCAATCATAAGAGATAAAACGCCTGTACCAGATCCTATATCTAATACGGAATAAGGATTTTTTTTAACGGATGTCCATGCGCCAAGTAAAACACCATCTGTGCCAATTTTCATGGCACACTTATCTTGGAGGATTGAGAATTGTTTAAATTTAAAAGGAAATGAACTCATTATTCTTCGAGATACAAGTCAATTAATCCTTCAGGTGTATCTACTTCTATAGTATTATTTTCTCGGTCTACTTTAACAATAAATTCATCATTCATCGGAATCAAAATTTCAATACCATCTCTATCAATTTCAAATAAGGCTTGAGCTGTGGTGTCGTTAATTCCGGTAATGGTACCAACTGTTCCAAAATTTTTGTCCTTAATGTTAAAACCAATAACTTCATGAAAATAGAATTTGTCACCTTCAAGTTTAGGTAGTAAATCTAATGGTAAATACAATTCAGTTTTTATTAAAGCGTCTGCATCTTCTTCAGAGTTGACATCTTCAAACTTTAAACGCAATAAATCTGATTTGTGTAATTGAGAAGATTCAATAAAAAAAGGCACTAAATTCCCTCTAAGGTCTATAAAAATAGCCTCTAGATTATCATATAAATCTGGTTCGTCTGTGTCTAGCTTGGCTAAGAGTTCGCCTTTAAAACTGTATTTTTTTACAATTTTTCCTAAATAAAAACAATCTTCTTTTTTCATGACAATTTCTTGGTGTGTTATTCCCGTGAAGACGGAAACCTTATAATAGTTATTTCAATACTTTATATGATCCTCATTATTATGATAATTATGATATAAAATCATTATGGGATTTTATGCAATAAAAAACCCAGACTAAAATAGTCTGGGTTTAAAAGTATAAAAAATATTTTTTTATTCTTCTTCGTTAGAAGCTGCTGCTTCTTCCGTTGCAGTTTCTTCAGCTACTTCTTCAACAACAGGAGCTGCTGCTGCGATACGCGCTTCGTTTACTGCTTTTTCTGCTTCTAATGCTTTAGCTCTCGCTTCTGCATCAGCTTTAGATAAACCATCAGTTTTAGCTGCGATTTTAGCTGTTTTTTCTTCTAACCAAGCATCAAACTTCGCTTGCGCTTGCTCTTCAGTTAAAGCACCTTTTCTAACACCACCAGCTAAATGATTTTTCAACATAGCACCTTTATAAGATAAAATTGCTTTTGCTGTGTCAGTTGGTTGTGCACCATTTTGTAACCATGTTACGGCACCATCAACGTCTAATTCAATAGTTGCAGGATTTGTGTTAGGATTGTAAGCACCTAATTTCTCAAGGTATTTACCATCTCTTTTTGAGCGTGAATCCGCTGCTACGATCCAGTAATAAGGTTTTCCTTTTTTACCGTGTCTTTGTAATCTAATTTTTACAGGCATAATAATTAATTAGTGAGGTTCTCGACCTCTGTTATTAATGAGGGCGCAAAGATACTATAATTTTAGGAAACTCAATGTATTAAATACATTTTAACTAAAAGAACCTCTTTTTAACTAAAAGAAAAAATCTAGTTATGCTCAATATAAAAAATTATTATACTTTTGGGACTCTTGTTTCGTTATATGAGACAAAGATAAAAGACCAATTTACACATGAAGAAACTAATCCTCCTATCTCTTGTTTTTTTAACTGTCTTTAGTTGTGGTGACGAAGTGCAATTTAATTCGCCTGCATTTCAAGGTGATCGCGAAAATGCATTGTGGAGAGCTAGTGCTTTTTCAGCTAGTATAGAATCTAATGGATTTTTAACAATAACTGGTACTAATAATTATGAAGTAGTTAGGTTAACTGTTCCTTCAGTTGTAGAAACTTCTGAGAATGCGCCTTTTGTGGTCGGAGATGTAGATGCTATTGAAGCACAGTATGAAGATGCTTTCGGAACCATTTACTCTACTAATAATAGACCAGATGAAAGTGTTTCAATATATCCAGAGCTTGGCGAGATTTATATAAGTGATATTGATTTAGTAAATAAAACGTTTACAGGATCTTATAAGTTTTTGGCTTTTGATGAAGATGGATTAAACTCCGTAGGCTTTACAAACGGTATTTTTTACAAAGTTCCTTTAGTATCTGGTGAAATACCAACCAATCCAATTACATGTGACGATATTCAGGTTACGGTAGATGCTGCTCTTTTAGCATTTGAAGCTACAACTGCTTCTAGTTTAGAATTTATTTCAAGTGATGCTTATTCTGCTGCTTGTAATTCTTATACTGAAGCATTAATTAGCCAACAAAGCTATTGTGGTGACCAAAATAATTTGATACAAGCTCAAATAGATGATTTAGGTGATTGTACAATTACTTGTGATCATGCTACCTCAAATGTAGAAGAAGCAAATACCCAATACGCAAATGCTACAATTGGTAACTATAACGAGAAGTGTGCACAATACGAACTATATTTATTAGAACAAATTGAATTTTGTGGAGATGAAGATGGTAGTATTCAAGGAAAAATTGATGCTTTAGATTGTGGTGACGATGATGGTGATGGAATACCAAATGTATTTGAAGATTTCAATGGTAACGATGATTTTGAAGATGACGATACAGATGGCGATGGAATACCAAATTATTTAGACAATGATGATGATGGTGACGGTGTCTTAACGCAATATGAAGCTGTTGACGTCGATGGAAATCCGGCAGACACAGATGGTGATGGCGATGTGGATTATTTAGATAACGATGATGATGGCGATGGCATATTGACTATCAATGAGAATCCAGATCCTAATGCAGACGGTAATCCAGACGATGCTACAGATACAAATGGCGATGGTGTACCAGACTATTTACAAGCATAAATACACTTTAGACATATTTAAAAAGCGTTACTTCTAGGAGTAGCGCTTTTTTTTTGTTAAAGACTTATCAAACCTTTGTTAAAGATGTTAATTCATTTGTTGTAGGCTTATATGATGGTTATATTGGAATAACTAGATGTTAAACAATACGCATCAAAAAATAATGGTATTGAAATTAAAATGATAAAAGATAGAATGAAGTATTCAGAAGAAATTTCAAATAAGTTAAACGAATTATTAATTAAAAATTACGATGCCGAAAAAGGATATCTCAACGCTATTGATAATGTAGATAGCGACCGATTGAAGATGTATTTTAAACGTAGAGCTTCAGAACGAAGTGATTTCGCTAAAGAATTAAGGTTAGAAATATTAAGGTATGGAGAAATACCAGAAGAAACAGGTAGCTTAAAAGGAACTTTACACCGTAATTGGATGAGTTTAAAATCTACTTTCAGTTCTAATAATGAAGAGTCCATTTTAGAAGAGGCTATTAGAGGCGAAGAAGCAAGTTTAGATGAGTATAATGATTTGTTACAAGAACGACATTTACCACCATCTATCGATAGCTTATTAATTAAGCATAAAAATGCAATTCAAGCCGCTATTAATACCGAAAAAGTCCACGAGGAATTAGTGTCTTAATAAGCATTAAATTTAATAAAGAAGTCAGCTCTAAGAGCTGGCTTTTTTTATGTTTAAAACTCTTTATAAATTCATTGCAGATAAGTTGAAATTCTATGTAATTTTATATGCTATTTTATTTTGAGATGCTGAACGTGCTTCAGTACTTGGTTTATAGCTTGTTATAAAGCTTAAAACCATAATTTTTTTGAACGCTACAATATGTACTTAATATTCGATACAGAAACCACAGGATTACCAAAACGTTGGGATGCACCAATTACAGATACGGATAATTGGCCAAGATGTATCCAAATTGCATGGCAATTGCATGATGGTATGGGAAACTGTATTGAGCACCAAGACTATTTGGTACAGCCAGAAGGATTTAATATTCCGTATGATGCTGAGAAAATCCATGGCATTTCAACTGAACTAGCCCAAGAGCAAGGTGTTCCATTGGCAGAAGTATTAGAGAAATTCAATATTGCTTTATCAAAAACCAAATTTGTTGTTGGACAGAATGTAAAGTTCGATTTAAATATTATGGGAGCCGAATTTGTACGTGAAGACGTTACAAATCCACTCCAAGAATTACCAGTTTTAGATACCTGTACAGAACATACAGCAGAACTATGTCAGTTGCCAGGTGGACGATACGGAAAGTTTAAATTACCAACTTTAACGGAATTACATGAGTATTTATTTAATCAGCCATTTGCAGAAGCGCACAATGCAACTGCCGATGTTGAAGCGACTACACGTTGTTTTTTAGAGTTAATAAGACGTAAGCAATACACTAAAGAGCAATTAGATGTTGAGCCAGAATATTTTGAAAAATATACACAAGAGAATCCTGCGGAGATTCAGCTCATCAACTTAAAACATATAAATTTAAAGAAGGCAAGTGCAAAAATTAACGCACGCCTTCAAAAAGAGCAATCTGAAGCTACACCAATTGTTGTAGATAAAGAAGCAGCATCGCAAATAAAGGATGTAGATTTTGCGCATTTGCATAACCATTCGCAGTATTCCATTCTTCAATCTACTATTAGTGTTAAGGATTTAGTAGCTGCTGCAGCTAGAGAAAATATGCCAGCTGTTGCGATGACGGATCATGGAAATATGATGGGCGCTTTTCACTTTGTTAGTGCAGTTTCTGGACATAATAAAAAAGTAAAAGCACAGCATAAAGAGGCAGAAGAAGCGGGTTTAGAAAAGAAAGGTAAAATCATAAAACCAATTATTGGTTGTGAGTTTTTTGTGTGCGAAAATCATGCAGATAAAACAAGAAAAGACAATGGCTACCAAATTGTGTTAATGGCTAAAAATAAAAAGGGCTATCACAATTTGGCTAAATTATCGTCTGCCGCTTTTACAGATGGTTTTTATTATGTACCAAGAATAGATAGAAAACTTATAGAACAATATAAGGAAGACTTAATTTGCTTAACAGGAAATCTTTATGGAGAAGTACCAAGTAAGGTCTTAAATGTTGGTGAGAACCAAGCCGAAGAAGCATTATTGTGGTGGAAAGAAACATTTGGTGACGATTTATATTTAGAAATAATGCGTCACAATCAGGAGGATGAAAATCGTGTAAATCCTGTGTTGATTCAGTTTTCAAAAAAGCACGATGTTAAGTTGGTTGCCACAAATAACACCTACTATGTTGACCAAGAAAATGCCAATGCGCACGATATTTTACTCTGTGTAAAAGATGGAGAAAAGCAAGCCACACCAATTGGTCGCGGACGTGGTTATCGTTATGGTTTACCTAATCAGGAATATTATTTTAAGTCGTCTGAAGAAATGAAGGCCTTGTTTAAAGATGTGCCTGAAGCGATTGTAAACATTCAAGAGGTTGTTGATAAAATTGAACCTTACGAGTTAGCAAGAGATGTATTATTACCTGCTTTTGATATTCCTGAGGAATTTAAGTTTGAAGAAGATTTAGCAGATAACGGAAAGCGTGGTGAAAATGCTTTCTTAAGACACTTAACATACAAAGGCGCTAAAATTCGATATGGCGACATTACACCAGAAATTGAAGAACGTTTAGATTTTGAATTGGCTGTTATTGAAAAAACAGGTTATCCTGGTTACTTTCTGATTGTTGAAGATTTTATTCGCGAAGCCAGAAATATGGATGTTTCCGTTGGTCCTGGTCGTGGTTCTGCAGCAGGTTCTGTAGTGGCTTATTGTTTATGGATTACCAATATAGATCCAATTAAATACGATTTACTTTTTGAGCGTTTCTTAAATCCGGATCGTGTAAGTATGCCAGATATCGATATCGATTTTGATGATGAAGGTCGTGGTCGTGTTATGGATTATGTAATTGAAAAATATGGTGCCAACCAAGTAGCGCAGATTATTACTTACGGCACCATGGCAGCTAAATCATCTATTAGAGATACAGCCAGAGTTTTAGATTTGCCATTAAATGAAGCGGATCATATTGCTAAATTAATTCCTTTAATGTCTAAACTCGGAAAGATTTTTGGTTTAGATGAAAAGGAACTCGCTAAAAAATTTAGGGCTGAGGATTTAGAAAAAATTAATGAATTATTAAATATTTCAGATGGTGACGACTTACAAGCCGAAACCATTAACCAAGCCAGAATTTTAGAGGGTTCGGTAAGAAATACTGGTATTCATGCCTGTGGAGTAATTATTACTCCAGGTGATATTACCAATTATGTTCCGGTGTCATTGGCAAAAGATTCCGATTTATATGTCACTCAATTTGATAATTCTGTCGTTGAAGATGCAGGTTTATTGAAGATGGATTTCTTGGGTCTAAAAACCTTAACTTTAATTAAAGATACGGTTAAGATTGTAAAAGCAAAGCACGATATTTTGCTCGACCCAGAAAATTTTCCGCTAGATGATGTAAAAACCTACGAGTTATTCCAACGTGGAGAAACGGTTGGTGTGTTTCAGTATGAATCGCCAGGAATGCAAAAACACATGAAGAATCTTAAACCAACGGTTTTTGATGATTTAATTGCCATGAATGCCTTGTATCGTCCTGGTCCAATGGAATATATTCCAAGTTTTATTGCGCGTAAACATGGTGATGAAGAGATTGTATACGATTTGCCAGAAATGGAAGAGTACCTTAAAGAAACTTATGGTATTACCGTTTACCAAGAGCAAGTAATGCTTTTGTCTCAAAAATTAGCAGATTTTACCAAAGGTGAAGCCGATGTTTTGAGAAAAGCAATGGGTAAAAAGCAGATTGCGGTTTTGGACAAAATGAAACCAAAATTTATAGAGCAAGCAAGCGCGAAAGGTCTAGATGCTAAAAAATTAGAAAAAATCTGGAAAGATTGGGAAGCCTTTGCAAGTTACGCCTTTAATAAATCGCACTCAACATGCTATGCTTGGATTGCCTACCAAACGGCCTACTTAAAAGCACACTATCCTGCAGAATATATGGCTGCAGTTTTATCTAATAACATGAATGATATTAAATCCGTTACCTTCTTTATGGAAGAATGTAAGCGGATGAGATTACCAGTTTTAGGTCCAAGTGTTAATGAAAGTTTTTATAAGTTTTCGGTAAATAAAGATAATGCGGTTCGTTTTGGAATGGGAGCCATTAAAGGTGTTGGTCATGGTGCAGTGCAAACCATTGTAGATAATAGAAAAGAAGATGGACATTACAAATCTATTTTCGATTTAGCAAAACGTATAGATTTACGTGCAGCCAATAAAAAAGCCTTTGAAGGTTTAGCAAATGCAGGTGGATTTGATTGTTGGCCAGAAACGCATAGAGCACAATATTTTGCACACGAAGGTGATGGAATTACCTTTTTAGAAAAGGCTGTAAAATATGGTGCTAAACATCAAGAAAATGAAAATTCTGCTCAAGTAAGTTTATTTGGTGAAGCTAGTGATGTCCAAATAGCAGAACCAGTGGTTCCACCTTGTGAAGATTGGGGCACCATGGAAAAATTATCTCGCGAAAGAGAAGTAGTTGGTATTTACATTTCTGGGCATCCATTAGATGATTTTTCAACTGAAATGAAAACCTTTTGTAACGGAGTGGTTGCGCATTTTAGTAACTTGGAAGCTATAGTTAATAAAGAAGTAACTTTTGGAGGCGTGGTCACTGATGTGCAGCATCGTGTAAGCAAGCAAGGCAAAGGTTGGGCTATTTTTACAATAGAGGATTATACGGACAGTCATGAATTCCGCATATTTGGTGAAGATTATCTAAAGTTTAGACACTTTTTTGTCATTAACTCATTTGTGTATGTACGCGCTTTTGTTCGCGAAGGTTGGGTAAACAGAGATACAGGTAAAAAAGGTGATCCAAGAATTCAGTTTAATAGTTTCCAGTTGTTACATGATGTTATGGATACTTATGCTAAAAAGTTATCTATTCAAATTAACATTAGGGATTTAGAAACCAACACCATTTCTGTACTGTACGATTTAATTAAATTTCATGAAGGTAATCAAACCTTAAATTTTATTGTTTATGATAATGCTGAAAAAATAAAAGTTGTAATGCCAAGCCGGAAGAATAAAATTAAGATTTCTCAGGAATTGTTAAATGGTTTAAAGGAACATGATGTTGTTTATAAGTTGAATTAAATTTTTCCTCTTACTTCTAATTGAGGTCATTTATCATCTATTTTTATTGTAATACAAATAAAAACAGACAGACCTGTCTGTTTTTAAAAATATTGTATATATTTGCATCATGAAACATGCCGAAGTCAAAGATAGAATTACAGAAACGGCCTCATTTTTATTTTATAAGAATGGGTATAATTCTACAGGTATCAATCAAATTATAGCAGAAGCGGGCATTGCTAAGGCAACCCTTTACAATCATTTTAAATCCAAAGAGGAGATTTGTTTGGCTTATCTTCAGCATAAGAATATCAATTTTCTAAAAGATTTTGAAGTGTTTACGACGTCAAAACCGAAGGGGAAAGCCCAGATTTTGGCAATATTTGATTTCTTGCAATTGTTTTATCAAGATAAAGATTTTAATGGCTGTTGGTGTATAAAAACGGTTTCAGAAATTCCTAAAGATAACGAGAGTATTAGAAATGAAATTCAATCTCAAAAAAACGATTTTATAGTACTTATTGCTAAACTGATTACGAATAATTTAGAAACCGTTAAAAGCGCGCAAGTCAATTCTCTAGCTAGGCAAATTTATTTACTGTACGAAAGTGCAGTAGGAGAGAGCCACCTACATCAAGAAGACTGGCCTATTGTGGAGTCTAAAAATTTATGTGAAAAAATAATAACCTAAAAAAATTTACACAAACAAAGACAGACTTGTCTGTCTAATTTTAACACTTAAATAAAAAAATAAAATGAAAGAATTTGAAAACAAAGTTGCCTTAGTTATAGGCGGAACAAGTGGAATAGGTGCAGCAACGACAAATGCACTTTTAGAAGGAGGAGCAACTGTACATATTGTAGGTAGAAATACAGCAAAAGTGGCTGATGCACCAAACCTGGTAAAACATACGGCCAATATTTCTAATACCACAGACGTCGATGCTTTAGTGGCTGAAATAGATGGCTTAGATAATTTAGACTACTTAGTAAACGCATCGGGAATTTTTGGCCCTAAGCCATTCTTAGATCATACGATGGAAGATTACAATTCGTATTTAGATTTAAACAGAGGTTTTTTCTTCTTAACCCAAAGTGCGGCTAAAAAAATGAAAGCCACCAAAGGTGGATCTATCGTTAATGTAGGATCCATGTGGGCAAAACAAGCGGTAAAAGCGACGCCGTCATCTGCATATTCTATGCAAAAAGCAGGTTTACATTCTCTAACACAGCATTTAGCGATGGAGTTGGCCGAGGATAACATTCGTGTTAATGCGGTGTCTCCAGCTTTAGTAAACACACCAGTTTATCATGGCGTTTTTGGTGGTGAAGCAGCAGCTAAAGAAGCTTTAGTTGGCTTTAACGGTTTTCATCCTATAGGTCGTTTTGGAGAGTCTGAGGATATTGCGCATAGCATTGTCTTTTTATTATCAGATAAAGCCGCTTGGGTAACAGGTGCTATTTGGGATACCGATGGTGGTGTTATGGCTGGAAGAAACTAAAAACTAAAAATTATAAGTAAAGAGCCATAACTACAGTTGCTTTGGTTATGGCTTTTCTGTATTACAAGTGTCACAAAATCTTGATGCATTAAATAAAATTTAACTATGAAAAAGTTCTTATTAATAGGGAGTCTATTGTTACTGTTTGTCTCGTGTAATGACCAAGACGTTGTAAAAGAGAATTCTTTGTCTCAAGGTTCAACAACAATAGAAACTAGCAAAACAGCACCTGTAAAATACAAATCATTAGAGGTTAATGGTGTCACTATCGCTTATAGAGAAGCTGGTAATCCTAAAAACCCAACCATTGTGTTATTACATGGTTTTCCGGCATCCTCTTATCAATACCGTAAAGTATTGGCACAACTTTCTGATGCGTATCACTTAATAGCACCGGACTATCCTGGTTTTGGTAATAGTGATTTTCCCGATGCTAATACTTTTAAGTATACTTTTGATCATATAGCTGAAACAATCGATGCCTTTTTGGAGCAGTTACATGTGAATTCTTATGCGATAATGATTCAAGATTATGGCGCGCCAATTGGATTTCGTTTAGCGACTGACCATCCCGAGCGTATTACGGCTATAATTAATCAAAATGGTAATGCTTATGAGGAAGGTTTAGGAGAAGCTTGGGCTGGTATTAGAGCACTTTGGAAAGACAGAACTAAAGCTAATGAAGACGCCCTGTTATCTGCTTTTTCTTTAGAAGGTTTAAAATGGCAATACACACATGGTGTAAGAGATATTGAGACTGTAGATCCTGATGCTTATAACTTAGATTACTTGAGATTGTCTAGACCCAATGCACATGCTGTAAATTTAGATTTGTTTTACGATTATCAGAATAACGTAAAATTGTATCCCAAGTGGCAACAATATTTAAGAGATCACCAACCGCCATTACTAATTGTTTGGGGCAAAAATGATGCGTTTTTTCCTGAAAGTGGTGCTAAAGCCTTTAAGAAAGACGTAGAAGATATTGATTATAATATATATGATACAGGCCATTTTGCATTAGAAGAAGAAGGGGATGCAATTATTGAAAAGATTAGATCTTTTATGAACGCTCAAATGAAATAGAATTTAAGAATGAAACATTTATTAATACTTATTACGGTTTGTTTAAATTTTTATGGTTGTGAGACGACTACTAAAACAACTGAAAAACACTATTTTTTACCACCTGCAACCACCTATAATAATGTAGACATCGATGGCGTAAAATTATTTTATAGAGCGGCAGGCGATAAGAGCAATCCAACCATCGTATTATTACATGGTTATCCGTCCTCGTCGCATTCATATAGAAACCTTATTCCAATGTTAGCAACACATTATTATGTGATTGCACCCGATAATTTGGGTTCGGGTTATAGTACGCATTTAGATCCGACCACAACGACCTATACGTTTGATTTATTAGCCGATTATACCCAAAAATTAATCGACACCTTACAAATTGACACGTACGTAATGTATATGCAAGATTTTGGTGCTCCTGTAGGTTATAGAATGATGATGAAAAATCCCAAACGCATAGAAGCCTTAATTGTACAGAATGCCAATGCCTATTTAGATGGTTTAACACCACAGCGACAGGTTTTTTTTAGAACCGCACAAACCGATAGCTCACAAGTGAAGCACGATTTCTTATACAGTTTAACAGGAAAGGAGGCTATAATTAACAAGCAATACTTATTTGATTTAGACAGTACGAATATCAATATACAAAGTCCGGATGCATGGACACACGATTTGGCATTTCTGAGTTCTGAGAAAGATAGAGAAATTCAGGTGCAGCTGTTTCAGGATTATAATACCAACTTAATCCGTTACCCAAAATGGCAAAAGATGTTGAAAACCCATCAGCCTAAAATCTTAATTGCTTGGGGGAAAAAGGATTTGAAATTCAATTATAAAGGAGCGGAAGCTTATTTAAGAGATGTGCCAGATGCCGAAATACACTTGCTAGATGCCGGTCATTTTGCTGCAGAGGAAAAGACTCGAGATATCGCCAAACTTATTTTAGAATTTTTATCTAAACATGGTATATAATAGTCAATTAATATAGTAGTGTTGTTTTATTTAAAGTCTGTTGGCAACATTTTTTTACATCTGTACATGAATAAAAAAGATACATTGCATTACCCGACTCCTGAAATGAGCCCAAAAGTAAAATAGCTGAATTAGTTTTAATTAAAGTTGAAAAGTATCTATAGATGCTTAGCCTAGATTACTTTGTCGTAATAAAATAATAATTGAACTATTTGGTAAAAGCTAATTCTTGGCAGAATTTGATTAAGTCTTCGGCATTGTTTTTAAAAACTTTGTTATTTACTTTTTTAATCAATTCGGCGTTTCCTTTAGCCAATCTCTCAAGGTTCTTGGTAAAGCTAAAAATATAAGATTTTGATAACGTAGATGTTCCGGTTTCACTATCTGGTAATACAATTACAGGTTCTTCATTATAAAAAAGATATAGATTTATTTTATCAGACTCAACTAATACTTTACAAAGTTTTTCTTGTGTAGTATTGAGAGGATCTTGGTTTCCTGTTGTCTCTTCAAAATTTATATTTTTATAATGTGTACCATCGATAAACAAGACCTCATTTAATTCTTTGGCGCTTCTTATTTCAGTTCCAATTGGTGTGCCATTATCAGCATATCTTACCGTATTAATTTTATAGGCAATATTCTTAATGTCTTTAGTGTCCATTTCTACTAGAGTGGTATCGCTAGTTTTAGTGACGATGTAGGCTTTAATTAATTCTAAGCTTAATGTAGAGCTGTTTTCAGGTTGTTCTACAATTGGTTCTGCCACTATATTACTTAAGTCTTCAGTAAGTACATCAAAGTGTCTTGTATTAGTTTGGTTGGCATTAAATCGTTCTATTAATTCATTTGCTATACGAATTAAATATTTACCATCAGATTTATCGTAGTCATTATCAATTAATTTTTGAGCATACAGTTTGGTATCTTCTGGCATGTCTAAATAGTAATACATTTTAGCAATGTTATAATAACTGGCATATCTCATTTTTACCTCTTTCTTTTTGGTGCCAGTATATTTAGGTACTAAACTATTAAAGTAGTCTATAATAGGTGCTAATTCGTTTTTTAAGTTGTCTACAGATTCGTCAGATCTCATTTTAGAGAAAGCTGCTTTCATCGATTCAAAAGCTTCCATGTGCTTACCATATTCTGGATGTTTCTTTTTGCCTAAAATCCAGAAATGTTCACTTTTTTTATTTATAATTTGATAACCATAAATATTATTTAAATTACTATTAATTGTATTGAGTATAAGTTTTTGGTGTTGAGAATTATGGGTGTTTCTCAAATTACTACGATTGTTATTGTAATAGTTTTGCGCGGCTTTATAGGTTGAAAACTTTTTACTTTGATAATTATCTTTTTCGGAAAAATCATTTTGATAATCATTTTCAATATTTTCTGAATTACTAACAGAAATGCTGGCAGATGAAGTGTAAGTAACGTGTACTTTGTAAGAATAGGTAGTAGAAATAACGTTACCATCATCGTCTTTTTTTTCGTGTTTGGTCTTTTTTATTTCAACTTCTCCAACGTTTGTGCCATTAAAACGGTAGTTGATATCTAATGTTCCGTTTTCATTTACTCTAGAAAAGCCAGATAACGCAATTGCTCTTTTATTCGTTGAGAAAGTTCTTTTGAGATCATCTAAAATAGGATGTGTAGGGAGTTTTACATAAGATACATTGAAGTATTCTCTGTCTAGATTTGCACTTTGAGAAAATGCAAAAGTATAAGTGAAAATAATAAAAATTAGAGTAATTGTGTTTTTCATAAGTAGGTGGTCAATTTGTTTCTTATGCAACAAATATATATAAATATTTGAGTGCTTAAATGAACATTTTCAGGTAGTAATGTGATGGTTACGTTTAAATTGTGAAAATTAATCATCTATCGAGTAGATTTAAAGAATTATACTTGTTGATTACATAAGATGCTTCCTAATTGTTTAATTGACATCTATGATTAAATTTAGAAAGTATGTTTAAATTTGATAAGCCTAGAAAATACATGTATAGTCAAATCCTATACAGCCATTGTAAGGTTTGACAAATATTTTGACTAATTTTGTAGTTCCATTGGTAGAGCAATGGTAAAAAAACGAAGTAGAATATTATAAAAAATAAATATTATGGCATTAGAAATAACAGATGCAAATTTTGAAGAAACAGTTTTAAAAAGTGAGAAGCCAGTAATGGTTGATTTCTGGGCTGCTTGGTGTGGACCATGTCGTATGGTAGGACCAATCATTGATGAGATCAGTACAGAATACGATGGTAAAGCTGTAGTTGGTAAAGTAGATGTAGATGCTAACCAAGAATTTGCAGCAAAATATGGTGTAAGAAACATACCAACGGTTTTAATTTTTCAAAACGGAGAAGTTGTTGGTCGCCAAGTTGGTGTTGCACCTAAAAATGCATATTCAGACGCAATTGACGCATTATTATAGTCTGAAATTAAAATAAGTTTCTAAAAGAAATGATAAAAGGTTTGCCTATATGGTGAACCTTTTTTAGTTTCGGTAACGAATGGATTTACAACAAGAACTCAACAAAACAGGAGGTTTTAAAAACCTAGAATTATTGGCAAAGCAAGTTGTAGAAGGCTTCATTGCTGGTATGCATAAAAGTCCGTTTCATGGATTCTCTGCGGAGTTTGCTGAGCATAAGGTTTACAATCCAGGAGAAAGCACAAAACATATTGATTGGAAATTATACGCAAGAACCGATCGATTATACACCAAACGCTACGATGAGGAAACAAATTTGCGTTGCCACATTATTTTAGATAATAGTAGTTCAATGCACTATCCGGAATCTGCTGGTGCCACAATTGAAAACCTTAATAAAATTGCATTTTCAGCCTTAGCGAGTGCATCGCTAATGCATATTTTAAAAAAACAACGCGATGCAGTTGGCTTAAGTATATATAGTGATAAGTATGATTTTTATTCTCCAGAAAAAGGGAGTGAACGTCATCACCAGATGTTAATGCATAAATTAGACGATGCTGTAAAGTCTAAGCCTGATACAAAAACGACCGAAACATATAGATACTTGCATCAGATTGCTGAAAAAATGCACCGAAGATCGTTGATATTTATATTTACGGATATGTTTCAAACATCCGAGGATGATGAGAAACTGTTTGAAGCCTTAAGGCATTTAAAACATAATAAGCATGAAGTCGTATTATTTCATGTGTATGATAATGAAAAAGAAGTAGCCTTTGATTTTGATAATAGGCCAAAGCGTTTTATTGACGTAGAAACAGGTGATTATATAAATTTATACGCAGATAACGTAAAAATAAATTATGAAAAAGCTGTAAAAGAATACTTTACAGACTTAAAGATTAAGTGTGGACAATACCGCATAAAGTATGTAGAAGCCGATATAAATGCAGGTTTTGATAACATACTTACTACATATATGATAGAACGTCAAAAATTCGTTTAGCTAACCAATTTAGTATTATGATTTATCTCAATTTGCTCACTTATTGTGATATAATACAGAATATGAAAGGAAAATGACTTTTATTAAAGTGCTAATTATTAGTGTTTTAGTTTAAAAGGGGATTATAATGTAGAATCAATTTTTATTTTTTCAGTTTTTTATTTGTCAAATTAAAAATGCAGTGTATATTTGCACTCGCAATTAAGCAACGGTCTGGTAGTTCAGTTGGTTAGAATGTCGCCCTGTCACGGCGAAGGTCGCGGGTTCGAGTCCCGTCCAGACCGCTAAAATTGCAAAATAAAGCTTCAAGAAATTGAGGCTTTTTTTAAGCAATATAACGATGTTGTGTTGTTCTCAGAGGAATCTGAGAAGTAGTTTACCAAAGTAATTTGGTATTCCAATGAGAAGCTTTCCTTTCTTTCTGAATAAGAAGATTGGGATGCTTTTTTGTTTTTTAGCAAGTCTATTTCTGTTAATATGTCTAAAAATCAACAAGTTAGTTCTAAAAATACGTAGTTCTACGTATATCTTTTATGATATTTTGGTTGTAATTTTATCTGGTGTAACCAATTAATTCAAGAATATCATGGCAAGAATAATCGCAGTAGGTAATGTTAAGTCTGATGGAACTATTTATAGTTCAACTCCTGGAATTACAATAAACACTAGAGATGTTTATGATGGTAATATGTATAAGGTGGAATTACCACGAGGTTTGGTTCTACACAATGACTATACCATTCAACTTACACAAGAGTTGGTAGATGATGGCGATCAAGACCATTATTTTACAGCCATTGGTTATCTTTTTAGAACCAAGAGAGATTTTCAAGTAGGAATTATAAGAGGAAATAATGGGCAGTATATTAAAGGAAATTGGAGTTTCACGCTGCTAGATCTTTAACAAACTCTTATCTCTATTCATTTTTTACAATTATTTGGTAGAATTAAGGGGTCTAGTTACTTGTTATGAATTAATTCTAAAAATAATTGTAAAAAATTAAATTTTTAAAACACTGATTTTCAAAATGTTTAATAGAAATTGTATGAATGATTACTTTTTATAACTTATAACATGTGACGCCTTTTATATCTGAGTGTCTTATAAGTGCTATTAATCGTTAGGGAAAATTGGATTACAAGAAATTGTAGTCCTTTTTTATTTTCTATAGTTTTTAGCTTATTTATCTCAATTCGTCTTAATTTTTAAGCATGACTTAATCATCTATTAATCAGCGCTTTGCAGGTTTGTTGTTTGTTTTTTGTCGTTATAAAAACGTTGTTTATCGATGATTTATTAGGATATTATAAAAATACTTCTATCTTTGTCGTCCTTCTTAAGACCTCAAATCGCTTATAAAGGAAAAGTTTAGTCCATTTTACTAGTTAGGCATTAACTTGTCTAGAAAACTTCCCTCGTTTTTAATTTAGTATAGTTTTAGGTATTGCCTAGAGCAGTTAATAATCCATTCCCTTCCCTCTATGTATCGCTTTGCGTTACAAATTTTGAAATTGAATAAACGTTAACCCTAAATTAAATACTTATGAAAACCCTTAAAATTACTTTTGCTTTAGCTGCTGTTTTATTATTAACTGTATCTGGAGTGCAATCTGATGGTGTTGTTGCTACAACTGCTGAGAACGATGAAATTAAGCAACCAACTAAGATTGAATTATTAGCTCACGTAAAAACAAAGCTAAAGAAGCCAAACAATGGTTAATTAGTAAATATAATATGGAATAAAAAGTCCTCATCATTATGATGAGGACTTTTTTTGTTTGTTATTTTTAGTTTAGTAGAAAAAGAAAATATTTTATTTTAACTTTGAGAGACATATTAAAATCCGGATATTGAGATTAAGTGTTTTAATGATTCTACTATTATTGTTTTTCGTTACGTATAGTAGCGCTCAAACAACAGCTAATAAAACCTTATCAGATAGTGTTTTTGAATTAATAAGAAATTCTAAAAACAAAAATATTTCAGAAGAGGGTAGGTTCACTTTTGCGAAAAAGGCTAATTCTCTTGCAAAGAAAATTAGTGATGATTCTCTTTCTTTAATAACAAATAGAAATATTCTTAGTTTCTATTTTGACAATGATCCAAACGCGTACATTCAAACTAACCATAGGATTCTTAAACTATCTAAATCTTTAAACGATTCTCTTTCTCTTGGTAATGCAAATTATGCACTTGGTTATTCATACCATGTACAGCAGTTAAATGATAGTGCCTACTATTATTATTCAACAGCAGTTAAAGTTTTTGATGGGTTAAATGATAATGAACAACTTTCTTATAGTTTAGGTAGCTTATCAGCATTACAATTTGAAAGTAAAGATTACTATGGAGCTGAGGAAAATACGGTTAGAGCGATTAAAGCTTTAGATAATGTAGAGGAAACTAACGATATTCTAGATCAAAAATGGATCTTAAATACTAATTTAGGAAGCATAGCAGGTTCATTAAAAAATTATGATAAATCATTAGAGTATCATGAAGAAGCCTTAGTTACGGCAAATCGTATGGATGAGGATTTTAACAATGGCATATATAGTTTAAATAACATTGCATTCGTCAAAAGAGAACAAGGGTATTTTGAAGAAGCGAAAAATATTTTTGCCGATGTTTTGCAGAGTAAAGACTTACAACAAGAGGATCCTTCTTTTTATGCTCTAATACTAGAGAATTTGGCTTATACAACTTACTTAACAGGTTCTTATACTGAAGAAAATGTAATTGCACTTTTTGAGCAATCCAATAAAATAACCGATAGTATTAATGATAGAATTACAAGAACAGGTGCAGCTGTTAGCATGTCTAAATTTTATAAAGGTATTGGCGACACTAAAAAGGCCAAAATTTATGCAAAAGTGGCGTACGATTTAGCTAAAGAAACAGAGTCTAATGAAATTTATTTAGAGTCAATGAAAATTCTTTCTAAATTAGATAAAGGTGAGGAAGGGAAAAATTACCTATATGAGTATATAAGGGTAAGCGATAGCTTATTGCAAGTAGAACGAAACGTTAGAAACAAATTCGCAAGGATTGAGCTAGAAACAGACCAGTTAGAAGCAGAAAACGAGCAAATTTCACAAGAAAATGTATATCTCATCTTTATATCCTTAGGTTTATTTGTTACCGCTGTTTTAACTTATCTATTTATTTCTCAGCGTGCCAAAAACAGAAAATTAAAACTGATTCAAGTTCAGCAAAAGGCAAATGAAGATATTTATAATTTAATGCTTGGTCAACAAGATAAAGTTGATGAAGCACGTGCTAAAGAAAAAATTAGAGTGTCTAAAGAATTACACGATGGTGTTTTAGGAGGACTTTTTGGCGTAAGACTAAGTTTAGATAGTATAAATTTTAACGAAGGAAAAGAAGCGATGATGACTAGGGCAAAATATATAAGTCAGCTTCAAACTATAGAACAAGATATTAGAAAGATATCTCACGATCTTAGTGTAGATTTTGAATCTGGATCTAGTTTTATGGATATAGTTTCAGAACTTATTGACACCCAGGCACAAGCCTATAATATAGAAAAAGAATTCATTTATACTGACACTATAAGTTGGGAGTTGGTGCCAAATAAAACTAAAATAAATATTTATAGAATTATTCAAGAGTGCATGCAGAACATCTATAAACATGCCAATGCAAATATCATAAAAATTAGTATTTCACTAGAAAAAGAGTTAATTTGCTTAGATATCATTGATGATGGCGAGGGCTTTGATACTACTAAAAGTAAAAAAGGTATCGGATTAAAAAACATGAAGTCTCGAGTTGAGGATTTTAGTGGTGAAATCAATTGGTCTTCCCAATCTGGTAATGGTACAACAGTTAACGTTAAGATTCCCTATTTAAATCAATCAGAATAACTTATGAATCACATCAGCATTTTAATGGTAGACGATCACCCAATCATTATTGAGGGATACCAAAATGTATTAATGGCTACAAAGCATGACGATCAAGAACTACACGTAGAAACTGCAAATAATTGTGATGAAGCTGTTGCAATGATAGAAAGAGCTTCAAAGAAATATCCATATAATGTCTGTTTTTTTGATATAAGTCTTCCTGGATCTAAAGACGGAAAATATGCCTCCGGAGAAGATTTAGCTTTATTGGCAAAAGAATTAATGCCAAGAGCAAAAATTGTAATTCTAACGATGTTTAATGAAACTTTTAGAATACATAATATAATTAAAGAAATAGATCCTGATGGCTTTTTAATTAAAAGCGATCTTACCTCAATGGAATTAGCTGATGGTTTTCAGCAAATCATAAAATCACCTCCTTATTACAGTTCTACAGTTAGTAATTACCTCAAGCAAACTATTTCTAGTGATATATATGTAGACGATATTAACAGAAAAATTTTACATTTATTATCTCAAGGTATAAAAACTAAAAACCTATCTGAGTACATAAGTATTTCAAAAAGTGCTATCGAAAAGCGAAAAAAACACCTCAAATTATTATTTGGAATAGAGGATGGAAAAGACGAATCTTTGTTAAAAGAAGCTCGAGAAAAAGGTTATTTATAGTAATTGTGGTGTTTTTTAGTGAAAAATATAAGCTTGAAACTACTGTAAAATAAAGAAAGTACGGTTTTACCACAACAAGTTTGCGGTTTTACCACAGCAAAAAAAGAATTCACTTACATATATTTACCGCATCAACAAGAATTAATTGATCCCTCATTAAGTATTTGTTGAATTAATAGCAAGAAGATTAAACCTAGTTACAATTATGTAGCTAGGTTTTTTTATTTATTTAATACCAAGCTGTATTATGTTGTGATAACTTCACGATAAAAAAACCTAGGTAAATAATTGCAACAACAAATTTCATAAATGTTGAAGCAATGAATCCTAAAAATGATCCAAAAGCTGCTTTTAATGCTTTATCAATATCGTTCCTATGAATCATTTCACCTATAAGTGCGCCAATAAAAGGACCAATTATAATTCCGAAAGGTATAGGTGATAAGATACCTATAATTAAACCTAGAGTTGTACCAATCATTCCTGCTTTGCTTCCTCCAAAACGTTTAGTGCCAATGGCAGGTATAATATAATCTAGTATATATATAAAGATGGCAAACACTAATGTAGCGATTAAAAAGGTCTGACTCATTTCTACACCATCAGTAAAATCAAGTACCAGAAGACCTGCCCAACTCGTAAGAGGTCCAGGTAAAATCGGTAAAAAACTACCAACGATACCCAAAATGATTAAAAGAAGTGCAGCAAGCACCAAAAAAATTTCCATAAAATGTTTTAATAATATTTAATAATAAGACGCAAAAAGTAGACCAAAGTTACAGTTTTGTAACTAAAAAATTAGTTTGAACTAAATATTTAGTTATATTTGAGAAAATAAATATCCAATTATGAGGCAGTTAACAAAAGCAGAAGAGGAAATAATGCAAGTCTTATGGCAGTTGCAAATGGCAAATGTTAAAACAATTATAGATACGCTTCCAGAACCAAAACCAGCATATAATACAGTTTCTACAATTGTGAGAATATTAGAAAGCAAAGGTTTTGTGGATTATGAAAAAAGAGGCAAAGGACATGTTTATTTTCCTATTGTGGCAAAAGAATCTTATAGTAATCAATCTATAAACAAACTGGTAGATAATTATTTTCAAGGCTCATTTCAAAGTATGGTTTCGTTTTTTGTAAAAAAGAATGATGTAGACATAAAAGACATTGAAACTTTATTAAATGAAATTAATAAAAACAATTAATTATGCTACATACTATTCTACAAATTGTCGCTTTTCAGGCCTTGTTTTTATTAGTCTATGATGTTTCTCTTAAGCGAGAAACCTTTTTTAATAACAATAGAGCTTACTTAATTGTAACCTCAATTTTGTCATTGGTTTTACCATTTATAAAGTTTCCAGAATTAAAAACAATGACCTCTAAAGATGTAGTTATACATCTTCCAGAAGTATTTATTGGTGTAAAAACACCAACATCTTATGATATTGAAATTGCAGAACAAGTAGGTATTATAATAGAGCAACCTCAGACACCAATTTGGCAGATCGTTGCAGTTTCTGGTATTGTAGTTAGCGCTTTAATTTTTTTGATAAAGCTCACAAAAATATATTGGTTAAAGCATAAAAACCCAAAACGTTGGAATGGCAACATACTCATCGTAAACTTAATAAAAAGCAGTGCTGCCTTTTCTTTTTTCAATACCATATTTTTAGGTGATCATATTTCTGAAACCGAAAAACCTACCATTTATCAACACGAGTTAGTGCATATTAAAGAATATCATACCATCGATCTATTGTTTTTTGAGTTGCTAAGAATCGTGTTTTGGTTTAACCCTTTAGTGTATATCTATCAAAATAGAATAAAAGAATTACACGAATATATTGCAGATGCCAAAGCTGTAAAGGAAACAGGAAAATCAGAATATTATACCAGTTTACTTAATCAAGTATTAGACGTTAATCATGTCTCATTCACCAATACTTTTTTCAACAAATCATTAATCAAAAAACGAATTACCATGTTACAAAAATCAAAATCTAAACAACTTCATTTAATTAAATATGCTGTATTAATTCCTATGGTATTTGCAATGTTGATTTATACCTCTACAGAAGTTAGAGCACAGAAAACTAACTCAATAAATCAAGAGCAGGTTCAAGAATTAACTGATGCAGAATTAATTAAAAAGTATTATGATGAATATGTAGCCATGGAGAAAAAAGGCTCAACATTTTTTGAAATTATAGATTATGCAGGATTTGGTAGTTATGACAAAATGAAATATTTAAGTTCAAGAACTGAATTCTTAAAGTTGAAAGCTTATTTGGAATATATAGCTGATGGAATATTAAAAAGTAAATCAAATAAAGGCACCTTAACGCAAAAGGACATTGAGACCACTGACCTTATGAGAATGTCAAAATTTGAAACCTATAATGACTATAAGGCTTTCAAAAACACAAAAGAAGCGAAAGAACGTTGGGTAGCTAATGCCGATGATGGTATTTTAAGACTATTTGTAGAAGAAATAGGTAATCACACATCAAAGGAAAAAAAGCTTTTAGATGACTTATTAAAACAATTAGAAAAAGGAGATTATGAAAAAATAGTAATGACTGATGGTCAGTCAACATTTATAATTGAAGATTACCAAAGTCCTATAGCACATAAGGAAGAAATAGAAGAAATGGAAGTGCCTTTTTCAGTCGTAGATGAAACACCAACGACAGTAGATTGTAAAGATTTAGAAAGCAATTCAGATAGAAAAAACTGTATGAATATGTTTGTAAATAAGCACATAGCTAAAAAATTTAATACAAGTATTGGAGATAGTTTAACGGCTGGTAAAAAGCGCATTTTTGTACAGTTTAAAATAGGTAAAGATGGTATTGTAAAGGATATAAAAGCAAGAGGGCCAAGTAAAGCATTAGAAGTAGAGGCAAAACGTGTTATTGCAACGTTGCCACAGTTTATTCCTGGCAAACAAAAAGGGAAAGCGGTTATAGTACCTTTTTCAATACCTATTGTTTTTCAAGTGGAAGGCAATGATAAAATCACTCAAGAAACCAAAACCTATAAAGAGCTTGTTGCCAAGAGAGACCGAATTTTACAAAGCTCAGATGAAAACAATCCGGTTGTAACGCAACTAAATAAACAGATCTCAGAATTAGAGCAAAATTTAGATCGTAACATGGATAGTTTATATCTAGAAATTTTAAGAAAGCGTGAAGAAAAATTGATTGAAAGAAGCTTAAAAGATGGCTCTGTAGATATTCCTTTTAGTGAGGTAGAAATCGCTCCAATGCATCCAGATTGTGATGCTATAGCTTTAGAAGAAGACAAGAAAAGCTGTTTTGCAGCAGCCATCAATAAACATGTTGGACAGAATTTTAATATGCAAATAGCAGATTCTTTGGGTTTATCTGGTGGTAAAAAGCGTATATACACCTACTTTACTATCGGTAGAAATGGAGAGGTTGATCACATAGTAGCTAAAGGTCAACATCCAAAATTAGAAGAAGAAACCGTAAGAGTTTTGAAGTTACTGCCTCAATTTAAGCCAGGAAAACAAGATGGCAATTCGGTTGATGTGCGCTATTCTTTACCAATTGTTTTTCAAATCCATGATACTAAAAAAGATTAATTAAGTTACGTATGAGATTACTTGGGTTTCTATTCAGTCTGGTTATTACGTTTAGTGTTCATGCACAAAACCAAAAAGTCAAAGCCGATCATTTATATGCAAGCGGAAATTTTTCTAAGGCTATTGAGATTTACAAATCGTTAGATAATTTAGATGATGTTTATGATGAAATCGCTAAGGCATACATGGCTATTGGAAACTATGGTGAGGCCTTAAAATATTACGAGAAAGCAAACATAGCTAATGAGGATAATTTACTAATTCAGTATGAATACGCTAAACTTTTAACTAAAACTAAAAAGTATGATCTTGCTAATGTGATGTTTTTAAGTTTAATAGAATCAGATAGTGTTAATCCCAATTATTACTATGAATTAGGAGTTGTTTTAGAAAAGCAAAAAGATACAACAGCGTTGCAGCAATTTATAAAAACGTACGACTTAGATGGTACACACCAAAAAGCAATCTTTAAAATTGCTAAGCATCATTTGCGAAAGCGAAATTTCACAGACGTTCATAGTTATGTGGACAGAGGCCTTGATAGTTATGAAAATAATGTAGAACTTATTAGTTTAAAAGCTCAAACGTACTATCATCAAGAGTTTTATACACATGCAATAGTTTGGTTTAAAAAACTGTTAGCATTAGGAGAGAAATCAGAATTTATTCACGAAAAATTAAGTCTTTCTTATAGCCATAATTCCGATTACGAGGATGCTATTTATCATAGAAAACAAGCTTTGAAATATAATCCTTACGATGCCAATGCTATGTATGTCATTGGCACATATTATGAAAGTTTAAAGCAATTTGAAGATGCTGAAGATTACGTTAAAAAATCATTGTTTATCCAAGATCAGCCACTTGATAAAGAATATCAGAAGCTCGGAACACTGCTAAATAGACAGAAGAAATACGAAGACGCTATAAAAGCTTTTCAGAAGTCCTTAAAAGAAGATCCTACTAATCCTATGGTTGAGTTTTATATCTTGAGAACAAAAGATGAGTATTATGCAGATTTAGATAGTAAAATTAAACTCTACGAGCAATTTATAGCTAAGCATAAAAAAAGTTATTTTATAGAATATGCTCAAAATCGATTGCAAGAGTTGAAACGCGAAAAACTCTTAGAGGAAAATTAATTTAGATCTTATTAATTAGGCAAAGATAGTTGTCTAAGTTATTGATTCTAAAAGCGAAGCGATCAAGCACGTTTTAAATAAAATATTCGTACTTTTCGGCTTCAGAATTCTATAAATGAACCGAATAGTTTGTCTTTTAATCTTACTTTTTGCAACCTCTTGCAATTACTTTGAAAAGAAGAAAGTTTATCCTGAAGATTTACTTGAGGAGGAACTACAAACGTTTAATTGGAATGAAGTAGACACTTATCCAACCTTTGAAGGCTGTGACTCTTTAACCGAAAAGGAAGAAAGTAAAGTTTGTTTTCAGCATACTTTAATATCAAGTGTAAATAAGTTTTTGGCAGAACAGAATATTATCGTTGCAAATGATGTTTTTGATACTATAAAGCTTAATATTATTATAGATAAACAAGGCGATTTAGTAATTGAATCGATGAAGATTCATCCAGAAACCGTTATTGAAATTCCAGAAATTGACAGCCTTTTACGTCAAAGCTTAGAAAGTATTCCAAAAATATATCCTGCGATAAAAAGAGGTCAACAAGTTACAACGGCCTTTGAGTTACCTGTAATTATTCAGATTAATTAATGTAGAGAGCTGTTCTTAAAATCGGATAGCGAATTTTTGCATTAGTCGTAACACTTCAATATACAACCATATTAAAGTTGCTAAAAGTCCCCAAGTTGCAATCCATTCCTTATATTTTGGTGCTTTGTTTTTATAACGTTCTATGTAATCAAAGTCTAATAGTAATGCAAACGAGGCAACGATGGCGGCCAATATATTAAAAGCAATTGCAAACCAAGATGTTCCCCAAATATAATTCTTGATGCTAAAAAAACTGAGGATCCAAGACACTAAATACACCACCATAATGCTTACAGTTGCAGTAATTACTACACTTTTTAGTTTTTTAGTAACAACTATAATTCTAAGCTGATATAAGAGTAACATTACAAAGAAGGTAACTATAGTAACACCAATGGCTTGGTAAGGCAATTCAGGGTAATGACGATGTGCGTATGCAGAAAAACCGCCAAGAAAACAACCTTTAGCTACAACATAAAGCGGCACCAAAAAAGGCGACCAATGTTGTCTTACGGAAATGAGTACACTGATAATTGCAGCTGCTAGCATACCTCCTAAAGTATACCATTGCATAGAAACACCAGTTTCATTTAGTTTCCATAAATAAGTTGTGATACCAGCAATAATTAAAATTCCGAAAATAGATTTAAAAAAAATACCAAAAACGGTCATTTTTTTGGTCGTAGATTTTCTGTCATCCCAGAAATAACGATTAAAAATTGGATTAGAAGTTTTAAAATTGCGTAAAGACATTCATTATAAATTAAACTTATATCCTAATGAAAAATCGGTAGAAAAGTTACCTTGATTTTTTATGAATATACCAAATAATTCACCGTAAGCTAGAGTAATATAGCCATTTTTTCCAACTTTAATATCAGAACCAATTCCAAAAATAAAAGGCGCATCAAATGAGGTTGCACTATTGTCAACGTCATTATTATCAGCATCTTTAAGAGTAGAATCAAAAATATTTACTGTGACTAGTTTTACCTGACCATAAATAGAATAGTTTGACTTATTAATTATTCTATAGCGATAACCTAAAGAAAATTCAGTGGTGCTGTAATCAAATTCATCGGTTTCAAATACTTGACGTGCTTGTAAAAAGCCAGAATGCCTTGGTAATGAATCAGCTTCAAAAAATTCTAATTCTCCACCTAAAAGAAAGCCCATCGCGTTTTCAGAATTTTCAACAAAAGGACTATTTGTTAAGCCACCAAATACACCTAATCTAAAAGCCATTTTAGCTTTTTTCACAGTTGCATTATAAGATTTGTCTTCAGAGACATTATAAGAATCTACATAAGACTTAATGTCGTAAAGTCTAAAATTTAGAGATTCTGTAGTTTTACCATTGGTAAGCTTACTTAAAGTTGTTTTGTATTCTGCACGATAATTTTTGTCATCACCTTTGGTGTTTTTTAGTTCTGTAATAGAATTATTCTTCTTTACAAAGTACCTAAAATTACCATTTTTGCTCGTCCAGAGTAATCCTATTTTACCTTCAATTTCGGTGTTTAACTCCAATGATTCGCCTTTAATTGTGTAGTTGTCTTGACTGTAGTTAAATTGAAAAGTAAAACACAATAGTATAAATAAGTATAAAGTCTTCATGCGTAATAAGATTTGGTTACGGTAAAACTATATGAAATATTTTATGTGACGTTATTTTTTCGATGTTCTACCTTTCCAACGGTATGATTTAAAGAATGATAGGATGAAAACACCAATATTAAAGACAGGATAAAGTAGGCTAGAAATAATATAAGAAAGTAAAAGAGTTTCTTGTTTAAAGAATCGAGCTGTTTTAAATACTAACAAAAAGTCAATACTAAACTTATTTACAAATAAGGCAAGGGCTACATTTATTGGTATAAGCCCAAACAAAGCAGTAGGTAAAAAAGCTAAACATATTAAATTGCTGAGAATAACAATTGAACCAATGAGTTTGGGTGTCCATTGCTTTAAATGACTCGTTTTAGCAGCCCATCGAATACGTTGGTTTATTAATATTTTGAAGTTTTCTGCAGGACGAGTAGTAACTATAGCTTTCTTACATTTTAAATATTGGACTTTCTTTTTATTGCTTTTTACTAATTTTTCGAGGAGAAAAACATCATCTCCACTGGCTATACTGTCATTACCCTCAAAACCATTAAGATTTTTAAATTCTGCTTTCAGATACGCAAAGTTTGCGCCATTACATAACATTGGTTTACGGATCCCAAAACTACCAATAGTTACGCCTTGTAAGCTTAAAAAATCTAAGGTCTGAAAGCGATTAAAAAATGAGGTTTCTCCCTTATAGATTACTGGCGCAACAATACATTTTGGTTGGTTAAGTTGAATGTATTCATCAAAACTATCTAACCAATATTTTGGTAGAATACAGTCGGCATCTGTAGTTAAAATCCATTCGTTTTTAGCTATGGCAATGCCTGAGGTAATTGCATCTTTTTTTGGTGCATTAGAACTTCTTTGATTATCTATAATTTGAAGATTTAAATCCAAAAATGGTTTTTTAGACATCATTTTCTCAATAATTTCTACTGAATTGTCTTCAGATTGATCGTTAACTAAAATAACCTCAAAATAGGAGCGTGAGTAATTTAATTGATTTAAAGATTTTAATAATACTTCTAGGTTTTTGGCTTCATTTCTAAAGGGAATAATAACAGAAAATCTTGTTTTAGCTGGTAAATCTTGAAGCTTAAATTCATCCACCTTGTCAAATCCTAAAATAAGAACACCAATAACTAGTAAGTAACAAATAGTAATTACAATAAAAAGTAAAGTTAGCATTGTGTAACAGGTTTTGGAAGTTTAAAATTAAGCACAAAATAACTCCCAATAAGACTTGGGAATACAAAATTGAGAAACCACATTAAGGTGGTTATTGATAAAATGGTCAATTCATCAATGCCAAGGTAACTAAACAAATAAACGGCAATACTACCTTTAACAATAACATCAAAAAGGACTATTGTTGGGATGATTGAAGATAATAAATAGAAACAAGAGATAACAATCATAGCGTCTGTATAGATGATATCTACTCCAAAAATTCGTAATAAAACGAAAAACTGAAATGAGAAAATCGCATAACGAAATAGAGACAATAATAAAGTTATGCTCTTCGTTTTTATAGAAATTGATTTGGTAAATGCTACTATGGTAGCCATTGAAAATCCTTTTATTTTAAAACGTTTTTGCTTTATACCTAAAAAGGTAAACAAAATCACGATTACAAATACTAGAGCGATTTTAGCGATTTTAAAATAATTAAGGTCAATATTATATCGATTAGTGAAAAGCAAAAAGCCAATAGAGCCAGCTATCATCGTGATAATCATTTGGGACAAATTACCAATGAGATTTAGCAGTATAATTTTAGTTCTTAAGGGTTGTAAGTAGTACATGGCTTTAGCGCCATAATCGCCAATTCGGTTAGGTGTTATTAATGATGTTGTAAGCGCTGAAAAACTTTGAACAAAAGCAGAATTAAAGGAAATAGAATTTATTGTTTTAACTAAATGTTGCCATTTTAAAATTTCGAAAAACCAATTAAAAGTGCTTAAAATGATTAAAAAAAGTATGTTTTTTATCGAAAAAACACTGCTTTTGTTTAAAAATGAGAGAAAATCAACAAATTTTAAATTCTCATTATCAGTAATTTTAGAATAAATAAAATAAAATGCACCAACTACAATGCTCAATTTAATAAGTACAAAGAAGAATTGTTTAGTTTTGTAATGCATTGTAACATTCATACTGCAAATAAAATCAAAAACTTAGAGATGCAATACAATTTTAAACAATACCTTTTCTTTTTTACGCTTGTAATTATAACCTTTAGTAGTGAGGCACAGTTAAGAGATACGGCAAAGTGGAAAGCACTTTTTGCTGTAGGTATTAATTACCCAACAACAGATGGTTTTGTAACTGGATCTTATGCGCAGTCTGTAAATTTTCCGACAGTAAATTTAGGTGTTCAGCATATGTTTAAATCGGCATATGGTGTAAAGTTAGACTATGGTTTTAATCGTTTTAAAAATCATAAAGACACTCCGGAATTTAAATTAAATTATTCAAGAATTAATGCACAATTTGTATATGATCCTTCAAACTTTATTGGGTTTTTACCATCAAGATTACGAACCGTTTTGCATGCAGGACCAGGAATTACATTTGCAAAGCCTTTAGGGATTTTAAAAGAAAATAAACAGACATTTTTAAATCTACTTGGCGGTCTAGAAATTCATTATGCGATAAACGAAAAGGTTTCACTTTTTACAGATATTGCTTATATCTATGGTGTAACGTCATTAGATGTTTATGATCCTGCTTTAAATGGTCTTGGTGCTTTTAATGGTAGTGTTTTTAACCTTACCTTTGGGTTGGCAGTGTCACTTAGTGGTTGTCAATTTTGCGACTAAGCAATAGAATACATGAGCGAAGAAAAAATAATTTTAGGCATTGATCCTGGTACCACCATTATGGGTTTTGGACTCATAAAAGTGGTGGGCAAAAAAATGGAATTTTTGCAGCTCAATGAGCTTATGCTTAAAAAATATGACGATCATTATCTAAAGCTGAAACTCATTTTTGAACGTACAGTAGAATTAATTGATACGTATCATCCAGATGAAATAGCAATTGAAGCACCATTCTTTGGGAAAAACGTACAAAGTATGCTTAAGTTGGGACGAGCACAAGGTGTTGCTATGGCAGCAGGTTTATCTCGCGAAGTACCAATTACGGAATATGCTCCTAAAAAAATTAAAATGGCAATTACCGGAAACGGAAATGCCAGTAAAGAGCAAGTGGCTAAAATGTTACAAAGCATGTTAGGACTAAAAACCATACCAAAAAATCTAGATTCTATGGATGGTTTGGCTGCTGCGGTTTGTCATTTTTATAATCAAGGTAGAGTAGAAGTTGGTAAAAGTTATTCAGGTTGGGCATCTTTTGTTAAGCAGAATGAAGGACGCGTAAAAAAGTAAACTGATTTGTCATTTCTGCGAACGCAAAAATCTATACTACTAAATGAAATACATAATTATATTATTAGTTTTTAGCTTATCACTCTTGTCCTACAGTCAAGGGCAAGTGGAATTAAATGATATAGCACATGAAGACTGGTATCAATCTCAAAAAATTAAAGATTCCTTAGTAATAGCGTTGTTGCAAGTTAATGAATCAGATTCTACATTTATTTCAGCATTTAAAAACACAGAGAAACTTTGGGATAATTTTGTAGAAGAACAATTTAATCTAAAGTTCCCTGAATACGAATCTTGGGAAACCAGACGAGCAATTTATGGAAGCCAATTTGATATGCTTTATTATCAATTTTTAAAACAGTATTGCGATTTAAGAATTGCTACCTTGTATAATTTGTTTGAAGAATAAAACTAAATGGCAGGCATCTACATTCACATACCATTTTGCAAACAAGCATGTCATTATTGCGATTTTCATTTTTCAACATCATTGAAGAAAAAAGATGAACTCATAAATGCTTTATCTAAAGAAATAGAACTTAGAAAAACCGAGTTTAAAAACACAACCGTTGAAACCATTTATTTTGGAGGCGGAACCCCTTCATTATTAACCAATGAGGAGTTGCAATTTTTAATTGATTCGGTTTATAACAACTATCAAGTTTCAGAAAATCCAGAAATTACACTAGAAGCAAATCCGGATGATTTAACTGTAGATAGAATCATTAAATTATCTAAAAGTAAAATCAATCGTTTATCCATCGGTATTCAATCTTTTTTTGAAGCCGATTTAAAACTGATGAATCGCGCACACAATGCAACCGAAGCAAAAGCCTGTTTAGAAGAAGCTACAAAGTATTTTAACAATATTTCTTTAGACTTAATTTATGGCATTCCTGGTGCGTCAAATGCACAATGGTTACAAAATATAGAAATGGCATTGAGTTTTGGTGTGCCTCATATTTCGAGTTATGCGCTAACCGTTGAGCCTAAAACGGCTTTAGCCTCTTTTATAGAAAAAGGTGTTATAGAAGATGTAAATGATGAGCAAGCACACGAACAATTTCATATTTTAAAAGATAAGTTAGAGGCTTCAGGTTTTGTACATTATGAGTTGTCTAACTTTGGTAAAGATGGATTTTTTAGTAAAAACAATACAGCATATTGGCAAGAGAAATCTTATTTAGGTATTGGTCCTTCGGCACATTCTTTTAATGGCACGCAACGTGGTTGGAATGTGAGAAACAATTCAAAATATATAAGAGCATTAGAATTAAATGTACTTCCAATAGAAATTGAAACCTTAACCCAAACCGACCAATATAACGAGTATATAATGACAGGTTTAAGGACTATTTGGGGCGTTTCAATACAAAAAGTAGAAAATGACTTTGGTTTAGACTACAAAGATTATTTAATTGAGCAGTCTGAAATTTTTATAAATCAACAATTATTGTATATTGATGATGCACATATTCGAGTCACAAAAAAAGGACAATTTTTAAGTGATGGTATTGCATCAGAATTATTTAAAATCAACTAAACGTGTTAACAACCATACAATACAATTCAAGAAAATTAAAAATAGATTTATCGCAACCTTTAGATATATCCATACCACTAAAAGGAGATGTTTCTAATGTAAACGCATGGTATATTGGACCACCTAAGATTGAGCCCGAAGTTATAGATGGCGATACTATTAGTGTAGAAAAAGGTGCTGTGGTCAATTTTAATACCATTAACTTTAATCCACATTCTCATGGCACGCATACAGAAACAGTTGGCCACATAACAGAAAAAGTCTATTCTATAAATAAACATTTAACTCAGTTTTTCTTTCTAGCAGAAGTGATAACGGTTGCGCCAGAAAAATTAGGAGATGACTATGTGATTTCTAAAAAGCAATTGCAATTTGCATTAGGAAATAAAAAACGAGAAGCGGTTGTAATAAGAACGATGCCAAATACACGCGATAAATTATCGCGTCAGTACTCTAACACCAATCCAACTTATTTAAAAGTCGAAGCTGCGGAATATCTTAAATCCAAAGGTGTAAAACATTTACTTATAGATTTACCAAGTGTAGATAAAGAGCAAGATGGGGGTGAGCTATTAGCCCATAATGCGTTTTGGAACACCAGCGGAAAACTGCGTTTAGATGCTACAATAACCGAGTTTATATATGTGTCTAACAAAATAGATGATGGTAATTATATGTTAAATCTACAGATCGCACCTTTTGAGAATGATGCAAGCCCAAGTAAACCTATACTGTATAAAGTATTAGATTGATTGAAACTGACATGTGACCATAAAACGCACTGAGGGTCACATTATATAAGTAGAATAAAATAATTTAAATGGAAACTTTTTTTATCATCATCATTAGTATTCTTGTTACTTTAGGTATTGTTACTGTATATAAACAATGGAAAACTAAGAAGGTAGCTAGCGAGCAGTCAATTCTTATTTTAGATAAAATAAAACGCGTTTGTAAATTTATAACTGTAGAAGGCGATTTTGCAGAAATTTACCATTATGAAGACGTAAAAGAAAAATTTCTAAAATTAATTTCTAGTCGCAAAAAGGCACTGGTTGTTATAAATGCTAAAGCGCATGTTGGTTTTGATTTAGGTAAAGTACAAATGGTTTCAAACCCAAAAAATAAAACTGTTAGTTTAACACATTTTCCACAACCAGAAGTACTGTCAATAGAAAGTAATATTAATTATTACGATAAGCAAGATGGTATGTTCAATAGGTTTGAAGCTTCGGACTTAACTGATCTTCATACTAAAGCAAAAACCCATATTATGGATAAAATTCCAGAAAGTGGTTTGTATAACATAGCCAAACAAGAAGCTTTAGAAGCGATTCATCTTATAGAGAATTTGGTAGAAACCATAGGATGGAAGTTAGATTATTCTGCGCTAAAAATTGAAGCTAAAGAAATAAAGAAAATTGAGAAATGATAGAAATATCAACTCTTAAAGATCGATTACAGTTAGATGTTATTCATGGCTTTTTAACACATAGTTATTGGGCAAAAGGGAGAACTATAGAAGACGTAAAAACAACTATTGAGCACTGTCTGTGTTTTGGCGTTTATATAGATAATAAACAAATTGGCTTTGCAAGAGTAGCAACAGACTATGCTGTGTTTGCTTATATCATGGATGTGTTTATTTTACCTGAACATCGAGGAAAGGGATACGCGAAGCAGTTAATGAAGACGATAAATGAAGAATCAAAGTTAAGTCTATGCAAAGTATGGATGCTAAAGACCGCAGATGCACATAATTTGTATAAGCAGTTTGGCTATACTGAATTACAACATCCAGAGAAGGTAATGGAAAGACTCTTATAATGAATATAGAAGACTACAGAAGTTATTGTTTAAATAAAAAAGGGGTTACCGAGCATTTTCCATTTGATAATGATACCCTTGTTTTCAAAGTATGTAATAAAATGTTTGCCCTCGCATCTCTAAAGCGATGGGAAAACGGTGAAGCATTTATAAACTTAAAATGCGATCCAGATTACGCGCAAGAACTAAGAGCAGAATTCGATAGTGTTAAGCCAGGTTATCATATGCATAAGAAGCTTTGGAATAGTGTTTACGTGCTTACCGGTGAGCTATCTCCAACACTAATTACAAAACTGATAGATCATTCTTATGAATTGGTAGTTAAAGGTTTACCTAAGAGATTGAGAGAACATATTTAAGCATTTATTTTAAAGACTATTGTTTTTGTTCAAAGAAGCTTAGCCTCCATTCGTCTATTCAAAAAGTTGACTTACCGAAAAACGATTTTTTCGCTTAATATAACATTTAGCTTTGTCGTATAATTAATTAATATACCTCAAGACTATGACAACTTTACTAATTTATGGAACATTATTATTAGGACATTTGTGTGTTTATTTCTATTTCAGAAATAACTTTAAAAGCTTCTTGAATTCTTCAAGTAAAGAGACTTTAAAAATTGAAAAACCAAAATCTCCTGAGTATTTTAGATCTAAAAATCAGTCAACAAACGCTGTAGACAATACGTTCGTTTTATTAAATAAAAGTCTTAGACAGTTAGAATTTATTTCAGAGTTTGAAATGTACTTAGAAGAAAATACTCTAAAAAATTATTCTTTAGAATTTCTTCAAGAATTTAGTAAGATAAAAATGGAAGCACAGCTATCTACGCTAAAAACAACTAATCTTATTAATAGTCAAGTGAAAATAGCAGCATAAATTTACTTTAGGATTAATTACCGTTCGTCGACACTTATCTGCCATCTGCCGACACTTATTTACGACTAAGCGAATGTTAAATATAGAACATGTTTATTGCTGTAATTTAGCCGAATATAAAACACAGTAATTAATGAAAACCCTTAATATTTTATTGATAGAAGATGATATGATTGAAGTAATGAAGTTAAATAGAGCTGTAACATCACTTCAATTAAATCACAAAATTACGGAAGCGAATAACGGAGAAGATGCACTTAAAATATTAGAGCAAAAAGATAATCTTCCAGATATTATTTTATTAGATTTAAACATGCCAAAAATTAATGGAATAGAATTTTTGAAAATTTTAAAATCTGATGATAGGCTAATGTATATACCAACAATTATTCTCACAACATCTAATAATCAGCGTGATTTATTAGAATGTTATAAGGTTGGTGTAGCAGGATATGTGTTAAAGCCCTTAAAATATGAAGAATATGTTTCAAAAATTGAAAAATTATTATCATATTGGAGCATAAATCAATTAATAACCACTTAGAAATGAAAGGAATCGTTTTTACAGAGTTTTTAGAACTCGTTGAAGATAAGTTTGGATTAGAAATGGTAGATAGGATCATTTCAAGCTCAGATTTAGATTCTCATGGTGTTTATACTTCGGTAGGTACTTATAGTTTTTCTGAAATGCTACAATTATTACAGCATTTAAGTGAAAACACAGGTATTTCAATTGATAATTTATTATTAGTCTATGCAGAACATTTTTTCAGCGTTATTGAAAAGAGTTATCCAGGACTTTTAGCAACATACAAAGACCCAATAGAAATGATATCTTCTATAGAAAATCATATACATGTTGAGGTTAGAAAAATTTATCCAGATGCTGAATTGCCAACTTTTGAAGTTATAGAAAAAGCAGAGAATCATTTAGTTTTAGATTATACTTCTAGCAGAGCAATGCATCATTTTGGACTTGGATTAATGAATAAAACATTTGAACATTTTAATTCTACGGCCACAATAGAATTAGAAAAAATAAAAGAAGACGGAACAAAAGTGAGGTTTGTGATTAATAAAAATTAATGGACCAAAGCGTTGAGATATTAAACCGTGCTCTCAAAAGAGAAAAAGAAGCTCGAAAAGCAGCTGAAAGAATCCTTGAAGAAAAATCTAGGGAGCTCTACTTCACATCTCAAAAACTCGAAAACTTATTAGATGAAAAATCATCAGAATTACAAGGTGTCTTTGAAAATATCATTGATGCTTACGTAGTTATGGATTTTAATGGCAATATTTTAAAATTTAATGAAGCCGCAACAAAATTATTTGGATATGATATTGATAATGAGGAAATAAAAGTCGCGAGCCTCATCTATAAAGAAGATTTTCAATATGCAATAGATTGTTTTGCCCAACTAACTGAAAAAGGCTTTTTTAAAGATTACGAAACTAGAGTTTATACCAAGTCAAAAGAAGTAAAATGGGTGCATGTAAATGGAAGTATTATTTTTGATAGGCACCAAAAACCCATTGCAGCGCAAGGAATAGTAAGAGATATTACAGCCGAAAAAGCTTCAGAAGAAAAGTTAAAAGCATCAGAAAATAGGTTATCTACGCTTATATTAAACCTTGATAGTGGTGTTGTCTTAGAAGACGAAAACAGAAAAATAGTACTTACCAATAATAAATTTTGCGAACTTTTTAATATTAAATCAAATCCGTCTGATTTGTATGGCTTAGATTGTACATATTCCTCAGAGAAGAACAAAGTTTTATTTAAAAATCCCGAGGACTTCATTGAGAGAATGCGATCTATTGATGCAGCTAAAGAAACTGTACTAGGTGACGAATTAGAAATGTTAGACGGTAAAATTTTAGAGCGAAATTATATACCCATACAAGAAGGTGGTTTTAATAAGGGCTATTTATGGACCTTTAAAGATGTAACCTTAAATAGAACTTATAGAAAATCACTAGAAATCCAAAAAGAAAAATATTACAGCATAATTGCCAACATGCATTTAGGGTTAATTGAAGTGAACCTTGAAGACGAAATATTAATGGTTAACCAGAGTTTTATAGAGATGTCTGGTTACTCCGAAGAAGAATTATTAGGTAAAAGTGATCAGATGTTATTTCCTGTTGAAGGCGGTTTAGATATAATTAAAGCGGAAAATGAAAAAAGGATAAAAGGGATATCAAATTCTTACGAAGTTAAAGTAAAAACAAAAGAAAATGATATTAGATACTGTTTAATTAGTGGTGCACCTAACTATGATTTAAATGGTAATATAGTTGGATCAATAGGTGTTTATTTAGATATAACAGATTTAAAAAGCCTGCAAATACAGAAAGAAAGTCTATTATCTAAATTAGAGCGAAGTAATAATGAATTACAAGAATATGCACATATTGTTTCACACGATTTAAAATCGCCTCTACGAAGTATAGATGCCTTAGTTAGTTGGCTAAAAGAAGATAATAAAGGTAAGTTAGATGAGATGAGTTTAAAGAATTTTGAACTTATTGAATCGACTTTAGAGAAGATGGAGCAATTAATTTCAGATGTTTTAGATTATTCTAGTGTTGGTACAGATAGTAATGACAAAGCAGATGTTAATTTAGATCAAATGTTAACTGACCTTACAACTATTCTTTACATTCCAGAACATATAGTAATAAATACATTAAATCCATTACCTACAATACAGGGAGATCCTACTAAATTACAGCAATTGTTTCAAAATTTAATAAGCAATGCAGTTAAGTTTATTGATAAAGAAAAAGGATTAATAACTATAGACGTAGAAGATTTAAAAAGCCACTACAAATTCTCAATAGAAGATAATGGAATTGGTATAGATAAGCAATTTCATGATAAGATTTTTAAAATTTTCCATGCTCTAAATAAAAGTAAAGATTCTACAGGAATAGGACTGTCAATAGTTAAAAAAATTGTTGATTTACACGAAGGTCAAATCTGGTTAGAAAGCCAAGTAAATGTAGGAACTACATTTTATTTCACACTTAAAAAATAAACATGAAAATAGTACAGCTTGTAAAACAGAACAATAAAGATTGGACTTATATTGGCGAAAATCAAGAACTAAAGGAGCCTTTAGTTGTCGTTTTTGGAAATCGATTACTTTTAGAAGATACTTCTGTTTATGATGAAATTAGAACGATATTTCCAGATGGTCATATTGTATTTGGTTCAGCATGTGCGGAAATTTCATCGAGAACTGTAAATGAAAATAGCATAACTATAACTGCTATGGAGTTTGAAAGGAGTCAGTTTGTTATAAAAACTAGTAATGTTTTAAATCGGGATTTAGATAGTTACAAAACAGGAAATGATCTTATAAAACAGTTTCCAGAAGAGGGTTTAAAATATGTTTTTGTAGTATCAGAAGGTAGTTTTATAAATGGTAGTCAACTTACACAAGGCATGAGTACAATAAATAGTGGAAACCTTCTAATTACGGGTGGTTTATGTGGTGATGATACGCGATTTGAAAAAACACTAGCATCATATAATGAAAATCCAAAGGAAGGAGAAATTGTTGCAATTGGTTTTTACGGTGACTCATTAGAAATTACCTTTTCAATTCATGGTGGTTGGACACCTTTTGGACCTGAGCGAATCGTAACGAAGTCTAAAGGCAATACACTTTATGAGTTAGACGGTTTACCAGCATTAGACTTATACAAAACTTACTTAGGAGATAAAGCTAAAGATTTGCCAGGAGCGGCATTATTATACCCGTTAAATGTAAAATCTGAAGATGAAGAGCAATCTATAGTAAGGTCTATTCTCAACATTAATGAAGAAGAAAATGCCGTTATATTGGCTGGTGATATTAAGCAAAATTCAAAAGTTCAATTGATGATGACAAACGTTGACAATATTGCTAATGCATCAGAACGTGCCGCAACGCAGGCATTAGAGTTTAGGAAAAATAAACCAGAATTAGCCATGTTAGTAAGTTGTATTGGTCGAAAATTGGTTTTAGACCAACGTGTAGAAGAAGAGATTGACGAGGTTATAGAAATTTTAGGAGAAGGAACTGCTGTGAGTGGTTTTTATTCCTATGGAGAGATTGCGCCATTCCACGGAGAAATGGCATGTCAATTACACAACCAAACAATGACCATAACGTTAATCAGTGAATAATGAATTCATTACTTAGTCGCCAGTTGCGTAAATACTTAAGTGAAGAATTAAAGTCAAATGGAGAATTATCAACATTTCTTGACGCTGTAGATAGTTCCTATAATAATTTTGATGAGCAATCTGCAATGATTCAAAGAGCTATGGCAATCAGCTCAGATGAATTATATACTGCCAATAGAAAATTACAACAAGAAGCAAAGGAGCAGCAAGAGTTAATAGATAAGTTAAAAGATGTTATTAATACGCTAAAATTTTATAATCTCAATGAAGAAGACAAGGCAGATGCTGTAGAATTAAAAAGTACAGATTTAGTTGATTTTATTGATAATCAAACCAAGGAGATTATTGAAATGAATAAACAGCGAGAGTCTTTATTAAATGAACTTGCCTATCAAAATCAAGAATTGAGTGATTACGCGCACATGGTGTCTCACGACTTAAAGTCGCCTCTTAGAAGTATAGATACATTAACAGCGTGGCTAAAAGAAGATTATAAAGAAGCTTTTGATGCTAATGGAGAAAAAACTTTAGACCTTATTAGGACTAATGTAGAAAAAATGGATGCCTTAATTAATGGTATTTTAGAGTATTCTACCATCGGTAAAAATCAAATTGAAATATATGACGTAGATTTAAATAACCTTGTTAATAATGTTGTAAGTATCTTAAGGATACCTCAAAATATCAGTATCAATAAAGCAAATTTGCCTACAATAAGAGGTGATAAGTATAGATTACAACAGTTGTTTCAGAACCTTATTGGTAACGCTATTGCTTATAATGATAAAGAAGAAGGTAAAATTAATATTTCCTTTAAAGAGAAAAATAATTTCTGGGAATTTTCAATTGAAGATAATGGAATGGGTATTGACGAGGCCTATTTTGATAAGATCTTTAAAACTTTTGAGAAGTTAGAAAACAATGGAGAATCCACAGGTATAGGCTTAGCTATAGTTAAAAAAATAGTAGATTTGTACGGAGGAGAAATTTGGTTAACATCAAAACTTAATCAAGGTACAACCTTTTATTTCACATTAAAAAAACAGCCTAATGGAACAGCCTAATCTTTCATATATTACCAGCATGTCCGGAGGAGATAAAGCCTTTGAGCAAAAGTTAATTAACATAATAAAACTTGAGTTTCCAGAGGAGAAAAATGTATATTTTAAAAACTTCGAAGCTGAAAACTACAAACTTACTGCTGAGAACGTTCATAAACTTAAACATAAAATTAGTATTTTAGGCCTTGAGAAAAGTTATGATGTTGCTGTAGATTACGAGAATAGTCTCATAGACGGCAAAACTGAAGGAAGAATTGAGTTTGAATCTATTCTGCAAACCATGACAGATTTTTTAGAGACCTTATAAAGTTATTTTATGAATTGCATTATTATTGATGATGAAGCCACAGCAAGAGCTATTATTGGCCAATTATGTACAAATATACCTAGCTTGAAAGTGTTAGAGGATTTTCCCAACGCAATGCAAGCCATAAAATATTTAAACTCTAATGAAATTGATTTAATATTTCTAGATATACACATGCCAGATTTTACTGGTTTCGATTTCATAGATACTATTAAAAATCCACCTAAAATTATTCTTACGACATCAGATCCAAATTTTGCTATCCAGGCTTTTGGTTATGATTGTATTGTAGATTATTTAGTGAAACCGATTTCTCCAGAACGGTTTAAAAAAGCTATTGATAAGGCAGAAGCGATCAAGCCTAAACCAGTTGAGTCTAAAAGTAAGCAGTCAGGGCAAGTAGAAACGAGCTCTGGTAATGATCTGTATGTAAATATTGATAGACGATTAATTAAAATAGATATTCCAAGTATTTATTTAGTTGAAGCAAAAGGTGATTATATTCAGGTGAAAACAGAGGATAAAAACTATACTGTTCACTCTACATTAAAAAAAATCGAAGAGAAGCTTCCAAATGATTTATTCTTAAAAATCCACCGTTCTTATATTATTAATGTAGATAAGATAATTGATATTGAGGACAATAGTGTGTTAATTAAGAAAGATGTAATTCCTGTAAGTCGTTCTAATAGACCAGAGTTAATGAAGCGTCTTAACTTGCTCTAATCTTTAGGTTAAAACATAAGCAAACATTCCGCAACGCTATTTGACTTCATTTTGTAATTGTTTAAATTCATTAGTCGATACGTAATATCTTTTCGTCGAGCCAAAAGTGGCATCGAACGAAATAAAAAAATACAACTAATTAGTACTATTATCTTTGTACTATAATTACATAATAATGATATAGGTTTATTGGTTAGGCTTATGGGCAAAAGAGAAATCTTTTGCCCTTTTTTTTGTTATAAAAACACAGCTAATCTGCTTAACCTTATATGGTTACCTTTCGTCTATACTTTGGTTTGATTTAATCGAAATATCCAAAAACGGAGTGTTATTCCCAATATTTTTGTCATGTAATAAACAACAAAATCATGAAAAATTTATCCCTCACATTTACTGTATTAGTATTTAATCTACTACTTTTTTCTTGTTCAGTAGAAGAAGATTATTCCATTTCTGAAGCCTATAATTCAGACAATTTTAACGTAGTATACGAACCTATAGATTATGAAATTTTAGAATTTATAAATATTCATAGAGCTATGTTAAACCTACAGCCATTAGAGCTTTTAAATGAGGCATCAAAAGAAGCTATTTCTCATAATTACTATATGATAGATGAAGGCACTGTTAGTCATGACTTTTTCTTTTTAAGATCTCAGAACCTGATTGATGCTGTTGACGCAAAAAAGGTGTTAGAAAATGTAGGGTTCGGCTTTTACAATGCACAATCTGTTGTAGATGCTTGGTTAGATAGCGATGGTCACAGACAAAATATAGAAAATCCAAATGTTACAAATATTGGAATTTCATCAACTCATGATGAAAATGGCAAATATTATTTTACAAACATTTTTGTTAAACTGTAGAGAACTATTAATAATCGTAGTAATCATTAAATTTTATCCCTAAAATTGATTACTTCCTAACCCTTAATTATCATCTATAGTGTGAGGCAAAAGAGAAATCTTTTGCCTTTTTTTTTACGTTAAAATAAAAATCTTACATATTAATAGCATTCGTCGATACTTAGCCGTTAATCAAGGGTGTTTTTTGCATATTTAACCGAAAATATCAGCTTACAGTCTGATATTCAGATATATTTGTTTCGAAATTAAATTTAAAATAAACATGAATTACTTTACCCAAAACAAAAATCAATTCATAATTATTGTTTTTACAATAATGAGTATTGGAGCTCAAGCTCAGAATAATCCTTTTAATTGCGATTATAATGCCTACTTATTTCAGTACAACGATGTGTATGCTATTGATTTAGCCTCAGGAAATTCTTACCAAGTAGCGGCTGATGTAACGCCAGGTAGTATTAATGCCACAGCATATAATCCTGCAGATGGTTTTATTTGGGGCTCTTTAAGTACACCAGCAAAATCTATTGTAAAAATAGGAACAGATTTTACAACCACCACTTACTATATAGATGAGTTACCAGATAGTGGTCGTTATGTGGGTGATGTCAGTGCAGATGGTATTTATTATTTAAAAGGTGGAGGAACAACTTTTTATAAAATAAACCTAAATCCAGAGTCTGAAAATTATACACAATTCGAGGCGACTGGGACTTTGTCTCAAAATATAAGTATTCATGATTGGGCATTTAATGCAGTAGATGGTCAGATATATGCAGTAGCTAAGAGTTCAAATATTTTATACCGTATTAATCCTACAAACGGACAAGTATCTGCCCTAGGAGAAGTGCCAATTTTATCGGGTTTAAGCTACACCTATGGAGCCGTTTATTTTGATAATGAAGGTCGTTTTTACATTTCTGCAAACCAAACAGGTACTATATATGTGATTCAAGCAGTACAAACTATACACACAGTAGCAGATATTGAATCTAACTTATTTGCTTTTGGACCATCGAGCGCAAGTAATGACGGTGCACGTTGCCCAACAGCACCAGTATTACAAGAAATTTGTGATAATGGAATTGATGATGATGGTGATGGACTTATAGATTGTGAAGATCCTTCTTGTTCTGGTTTTGGGTCTTGTGAAGTAATTGCAGCACCAACATCAAGTTCTAATAATGGAGGTTTAGAAAGTAATAACAGGTTAGCAGAGCAAATTAACGCACGTAATTTTAAGAGAGCAAAAACTGGTTATAAGTTTGATCCTACAACAGCACCAAGAGCGGTAAAAAGACCTAGCTATGCAACTAAAAATGCGAATTCAAACTTTACATTAGAAGATTTTATACCATTAACTACTATTAATGAAGATGAAGCGGTTGAGGCTTCACCTTCAGACTTAATAGGCATTACCAATGCAACAGAAATTTATGCAATAGATTACATAAAAGACAATAGTCCTATTGCTTCTGTATTAGCATTAAAAACGGAAAATGGTGTTTACGAGCATACTAAATATATCTGTGATCGTCTATTGGGTGGAGAGTTAGTTAATGTTTCTACAATGGATATTAACGAACAACAATTTATAAAATCTATTATAAAGAACGAAGATGGAACTTTTGAGTTTGTCTTAAGTTTATCTGCGAAAGTGGTAAACAGTGATGCTAATTTTGCGATAGAAAGCCACTGGAATTTAGATCAGTATGAAGCTAACGTAACGTTTTATAACTTTCAAATATGGTCTAATTCTATTGATGATTTGTATTTGTTAGGACAAGAACTGTTAAACTTATTAGAAGTAGAAAAGCCAATTTCATCTTATGAACTTTCTACACCACCAACAGTATTTGTAAAAAGTGGAGGTTACTCAGATGGTGGATTAGATTTACAGATTGTAAATACTAATGGTACACAAAGTATTACGCTAGATGCAGGTTATAGAACAACAGAAACGGAAGCATTTCAAAATCTTAATTCTACAATTAACTTAAACGGAAATTACATTACAAATCTTAGAGTAGAAACAGGTAATTTATTTGATATAGGATTTAGAATTGGTGATGGTGTTGCAACACCAGATGACTTATTTATGTCTGATGGTCCTTGGGGAGTTGATGATTCTCAATCTGGTACTAATGTAAGTCTTTACGAAGTGTCTACAAACACAAATACGTTTGCAGAAGAAGATTTTCCGATAGAAAGAAATGTAACTTTAAATGCAACTACAGATTCTTACGTTGCAGCTTATAGAGCTTTAACGCCTAGATTTCAAGCTGTAGATGTATCAGATTTCGCAAGTTTTCAATTTAGCGCACAAGGAACAGGTAATTTAGAAATTACTTTTGTAAAAGAAAGTATAGAAAACTGGGCAGAACAGTTTAAAACTAATGTGGCTTTAACAAACGAAATACAAGATTTTACTATACAAATAGAAGACTTAGAAAATAATTCTTTTGATACTGCTGAATTAAATGATGTAGTGACTATAGTATTTACTATGGTAGCAGAAAATGGAACAATGACTTCAAAATCGTTAAATATTAACGATCTAAGATTTACAGCGCCATCGTCATTATCTATTAATGATTATACTAAGGATTTAGAAACCTTAACTGTTTTTCCTAATCCTATGAGTTCAAAAGCTACAATTAACTTCTCAGTAAATCAAAGTGAAACTGTACGTTTTGAAATGTACAACCAACTAGGCAAGCAAGTATATAGCACAATATATACAACAATACCAGGAAGTAATAGCATAGAAATTAACAGAGAAAACTTGAGCTCTGGTCTTTACTTCTGTAAAATTGTTAGTAATCAATACAATTTTACACCAATAAAACTTATCATAAAATAACCCTTAATTAATAGCTATAAGAAAAGGCAAAAGCGAAAGCTTTTGCCTTTTCTTTTTTATGTTAGTTTGGGTTTTAATGCTATCTTTATGAGATGTTTAGCTTCTTTTTAAGAAGATAAATACTTAATTTTATATTTCAATAATATGTTATCGATGACGATGTGCGTAAGTTTTAATTAGAAATGTTTTAAACCCTTTAAATGGCGAGAATATATGGAACCATAGAATCATTAAAATCTCTAAAAACTGAATTAGAGGATAAAGGAATAACAAGATTTAATTCTATAGGGCAGATAAAGGACTTTATAAAAAATTACAATTATGAAAGAGAAAATATTTATGATGATATTAAGATTAAACTGGATAAAGAATATTCTGAAAAGTGTTTTGATAATGAACAAAGAATTCAGAATAGAGCTGAAATAATCAATTTAGAAACAGAAAATAAGGATAATAAGATTTCTGATTTACTGAAGAAAATTGCTCTAATTCAAAATGATAAAAGCAAAAATGTTCTAAAAAAACTATTTTTAAATGTAAGGCTCTACTCTCTTAAATATAGATCTAAACGCTTAATAAAAAGTAAAGCAGAGCATATCAGAGCAATTGTAAAAGACATCTCAAGAAAGATTGAAATTGATGGAGTTTTTATAAATAGATATGAAAATAAAAGGCAGCAACTCATTGAACAAAGAGCAAAGGCTAAAATTGAAAAGTTAGAGTATACACGTGAGGTTGTTGAGAATTCAATGAATCTAATTTCAGGGGCAATAGGAGAAAATTTAGTGGTTAAAGAAATAAAGAAGTTATCAGATGATTATGTTTTAATTAATGATTTTAATTTAAACTTTTCTGATCCAATTTATTTTAAAAAATATAATCAAAGAATTAAATCTATTCAGATTGATCATCTCTTAATTACAAAGGCTGGTATTTTTATTATAGAAACTAAAAACTGGAGTAAATCCTCAGTTAATTCCCGTAATTTAAGATCACCAATAGAGCAAATTGAAAGGTCAAATTTTGCGCTTTATATACATGTTTCAGAAAGCATAATTTTAAATGAACATCATTGGGGAGAACAAAAAATTCCTATACGAAATCTAATAGTGATGATTAACCATAGACCAGCAGAGAATTTTAAATATGTCAGTGTAAAATTATTGAAAGAATTGAATAATTACATCAAATATTTTGATCCTATTTTAACGGAAGACCAAGTGAATAGAATAACAACTCAGTTGATTTAATATATAGTTGTGGCATTAAATGAATGTCTGTAATTAAGAAGTTAGATAATCTAATGGGTTTTTATGCAGATTAGTTACCTATATACCTAAGCTAGGTTACAATTTTTTGTTTATCTATTAAAAACCGCTTTCTTCAAGAATTGCCACTTAAAACGCAACCCAATTTCAGTAAATGTAAAACCAGCAGCTGTTGCTGATGCTATATTACTGCGTGTTCCATAAACATTTAATAAACTGCGCTCAGAGAATCTATACCCAAACGCACCTTGTATTCTATAAGCTGTTATTTTAGGATCGTCTTCAATGTATTGGTAACCAAACGCACCTGTTAAATTATAAAACCATTCTTTTGGTTTTGCTGCAGCTTCATCTTTTATAAGGTTTACAAATATTTCGTAGGCATTGAACTTTTCTGGGCTAAAATAAACCGTTGGTACTTGGTCTTTAAACGTAATATATTGGTAGTTAAAACCAACCTTTACAGATGGTTTTGGTAATAGGTTATAATATAATGAAGTAAATAATAGATTTCTACTATTACCATCATTTTGGGAGGTATGCATTAATTGTGTAAACCAACCTAAATTGAAGTTTGTACCTAAATTATAATTTGCGTAATAATTGTTTTGAACTAATTCTCTATCTAATAAATCGGCATTAAAACTTTCGATTTGCCTTTTATAACCAATATCTAATGTTTGAAGTTTAAAGGATTTAATATTAAATGAAAGATCTGTTAAGAGTTGTGTATAATCAATAGTTTCTGCTTGTGCTGATGTCATACCTGCAGTACCTTTAAAAGTAATACTAGGTATAAATTTGTAAGATAACCCTAAAGATAGGTTATTTGAGGTTGCACTATTATTAGTTATTGTATTGTTTGTTGTTCGGTAGTTATAGTTTCCTAATAATGCAAATTTTGTAGATAATGGAAATATAACATTGTTATTAAAGGCAAAGGCTTTATTGTCTCCGTTATCAAATGTATGCGATGCTTTAGACTCTAAAGTGGGTGCAAAGCTATTGTTTAATTGATTAATAAAATTGGTAGCATCTTTTTGTTGATCGTAAAATTTTAAAGTGTTTTCAGCAGAAGTATAAGCTTCGTCTGTATAACCTAAAGCCTTTAATACGTTTGCTTTTCCGAGGTTTCCATCAAAGGAGGTGCTATCGTTTACTAATATTTGATTGTAATCGGTTAAACTCTTTTTAAAATTACTCTTGTATATATTTAAAGTAGCGCGTAATGCCAAAACCCAATTTTCATTTGGGTTGTCAGTAATTAAAGTGTTAATTAAGTTTGTGGCAGTTTTAAATTTTTTATTCCAGATTAGTGCTTGTGCATAGCGCTCTGTTGTTTGCTTAGCAATGTTTTTATCTGTTGTTTTATTTATACTATTAAAGGCTTCTGTACTTATACTTAAAGCTTTTTTTTCTTTTCCGTTTAAGTGTTCTACTAAAGCCAACCCGTTGAGAGCAATAATTTTATGTTCTGGTTGCTCTGCTAACCTATTATACATAGTTTTTGCACTGTCTAGTTTGTTCCAAATTAAATAGAGATTAGCTAAGTTTAATAGTGTATCCTTATCATCACCGTAAAGCTCTAAGTTTTTGGTTAATAATGCTTCAGCTTTGTCATAATTTTGTGCTTGTTGGTTTTGGTATGCGTAGCCTAAATAAATATATTTTTTAGAAACCATAGCGTTAGGGTTTCCTGGTGATACCTCTAAAGCTTTATTAACCATAGCTAATGCATCTTCGTATTCCTTTAAATTAGAAAGCGTATTGGCAAAACCAAGAAGCGCTGCGAAACTTTGAGAGTCTTCAGTTACCAAGCTATTGTAGTAGACTTTGGCATCTGTAAAATTACTATTCCATAATAGAGACTCGCCATAATTTAATTTTACTTCAAAATCATCAGGATATTCAGCGAGTAAATCTGTAAACAATGTATTTGCTTCGGCAGCTTTTCCATTAAGCCCTATAGCACGTCCATAACATAAGCGTGCCGTTTTGTTATCTGGAAAATCATTAAGAATATCATTAAAGAAAGTTTCTGCTTGGGCATATTTTCCAGTCTCTAAATACGTGAATCCTTCTTTCATATCTTGAGCAAAAATCCACTGTATGATAAATAAGGATATTAAGAATAACAATTTTTTACGTGACATATTATATTTAATTAATTACAAGTGCAAGTTAGCTTTAAGTATTATTTTATTAATCTGTAGTAACTAACCATTCATCTACACAAAAAGCCCATTGGTACTTTATATAGAGTTTAGGGCTCTTAATTATTAAATATTTCTATCTATAGTGTATTGCAATTTGACCAAGTTGCCCTACAATTTTTACAGAATCTTTCATAGACAATTTAGAACCATCTGCATGTATCCATCGTTTTAGTGGTTGTTCGCAGATGTATGAAATTGCTTTTTTCTTGCCATAATGTTTTCGCATTCTAATAAAGATTTCAACATCAAAAATCCATCGTGTAATAAACTTATCTTTAAACATAAGATTAACTATGTCTTTATCCATAATTTTTGCGCCACATTGGGTATCGTTAAAAGGCATACCTAATATAGTACGGATAATAAGGTTTATAGTTTTACTTATAATTTTACGTGCAGATTCTTTAGTGATGTCTGCACCCATTCTGCTCATTCTAGAACCACTTACAATTTTAAAGTCTGAATCTTCAATAGTTTTTACTAAATCGTCAAAATCTCTAAAATCGGTTGACAAGTCGGCATCTAAATAACCAATATAATCTAATTGAGGATCTTTAGCTAAGTGCAATACACCTTGTCTTACAGCTTCAGCTTTACCACCATTTTTTTCACAATCGTATACAAGAATATTGTTTTCTCTACCTTTTTTCAATGAATTTAAAACCTCTAATGTTTTATCGGTACTACCGTCATTTACAAAACACAATTGGTAACCTAAATTACTATCAATAAAATTGAGAAATTCTTTACTAGAAAGTCTGTCCTCTTCATTGTAGCAAGGTATAACAACACCAACACAACGCTCTTGTAGTATTTGATCTTTAGTAGTTTTATTTTGTGCTTTATTAGTTTTAATACCAAAAAGTCTATTAATTCTCACAGTTACCTCATTCAGTGATACGGGTTTTTTCATGTAGTCATCTATACCTAAGTCAAATCCATCAATAACAGTATCTTCATTAGTGTTTCCAGAAAGTACTAAGATTTTAGTATCAGATTGCTTTTCGTTTCTAATATTCTTTACGACCTCTAACCCAGACATGCCGTCCATATTAATATCTACAATTACAATATCTGGTTTAAAACTGTCAAACAAGGCGAGTCCTTCTTCGCCAGATTGAGCACATTGTATTTCAAATCCTAAATCGCCTAAGTGTTTTTCTAATGATAACAATATTAATTGTTGATCATCAATGGCAAGTATTTTAATCATAATAGTAGGTTTTTGGGGTTGATTTTTAGTTAAACAAACTCTTTTTCAGTCGTTTAAAGGCGTAAATGTAAACTATTTTTGAAAGAAAACTATGATAAACCTTAATTTTTTACCGATTAAATGCTATATTTGCCTGCTTAAGTGCGTCAAAATTACTTTGTTACACTGAGAAAATGGTGTTAAATGCTAGTAAAATGGACTATTAATTTATAACAATTAATAAAACGACACTAATAGTAGATTCGTCTTATGCAAAGCGTATCTGAACGAAATTTAATCTCCCTCCACTGTTTCAAATTAGATATTTGTATTATAAATTATACAAATACATTATTATAGAATCATGCAAATATTAGCAATTTTAAAATCTAGAAAAATTACACCAGAGCAACTTTTTATGCTGAGTGTGTTAGCCGTAAATGGTGGGAACTATTTATATAATTTAATTCTAGGTCGTGTTTTAGGGCCAGCTCAATTTGCAGATGCTGCCGTATTAATTACATTTTTATTGGTACTAAGTTTTGCTGCGATGACATTTCAACTTGTAACTGCTAAATTCTCTGTGCTTTTTGAAAATGAGGTTTTCGAGAGCTTTGTTTCTAAAATATATAAAAATTCGCTTGCGGTTGGTGTAATAATGGGATTATTGATAATCGTTTTTGCAGACCAACTGCAAAGCGTGTTTAACACATCATCATCATCTAATATGTTTGTTGTTTTTGGGTTTGGTGTTCCTCTATATTTTTTAATGAGTGTAAATCGAGGAGTTTTTCAAGGAAAAAAGTCTTTTAAGTCTTTATCTATTACTTATCAAAGTGAAATGTTAAGCCGTTTAATAATTACTTTAGGACTAATTTTAATTTTTAATATTCAATCATCTGTTGTTATTGCTGCTGGTATACTAGCTTCATTTGTATTTGGATTATTTCCGTTTAAGTTTCCAAAACTAATTTCAAAGAAAGCTTTAGTATTAAGTAAAACGCATTCAAAAGAAATTAAAAGCTTTTTTGTGATAACTGCTTTTTATGAGTTAACTCAAATTATTATAAATAATAGTGATATACTTTTAGTTAAACATTACTTTGAGTCATACGAAGCTGGTTTATATGCCTCTTTGGCCTTAATAGGTAGAATAGTATACTTCATAGCTTGGATGTTTGTAATGTTGCTATTGCCTACAGTGGTTCAACTTAAAAAAGAGGGCAAAGAAACTGCATCAACTCTTTTTAAGTACATTGGGTATATAGCCGCTATATCAATTACAATTATAATAGGTTGTTTAATTTTTCCAGAAACCATAATCACATTACTATTTGGAGAGAGTTATATAGCTATGGCACCATTACTATGGAAATATGCATTAGCAACCTCAATGTTTGCCATTTCTAATATTTTCGCTTACTACTACCTGTCTTTAGACAAATATATTCCAGTTGTTATTTCTGGAGTATTTGGCATGCTTCAAATGGGTTTGGTAATTTTCTATCACGAGAGTTTAGAACAAGTAGTACATATGCAAATAATAGCTATGCTATTGTTGTTAACAATTCAATTAGCCTTTTTTAAATACGATCAAATAAAAATTAAAAACTTGTCCCAATACTAAAACCACAGAAATTATGAAATTAGTAATCGTAACGGCATATCCGCCTAGTAAAGTTACTTTAAATGAATATGCATATCATTTAGTCAAGCAATTTAGAAAAAATGAAAAAGTAACAGAACTTATATTGTTAACCGATAAAACAGAAGGCGCAAAGGATATTGAGTTTAACGAATCTGGTTGTAAGATAACAGTAAAGGAGTGCTGGTCTTTTAATAGTTATAAGAATATTTTTTCAGTAACTAAAGCGATTAACCAAACTAAGCCAGATTCAGTTTTGTTTAACCTACAATTTATGAAATTTGGCGATAAAAAAATTGCCGCTGCTTTAGGATTAATGTTACCTTTAGTATGCAAGTTGAAAAAAATTCCTAATATAGTATTACTACACAATATACTTGAAGAAGTTGATTTAGGCAGTGCTGGTTTTACATCCAATAAATTAATGCAAAAAATTTATGGATTTATAGGTACATCGTTAACTAAACTAATTCTTCAAGCTGATACAGTAGCGGTTACTATGCAGAAATATGTGAACATATTACAGGATAAATATGGTGCCAATAATGTAAAATTGATACCACATGGTACTTTCGAAATTCCTGCTGAACCAGATTATAAATTACCAGAAGGTCCATTGCAAGTAATGACTTTTGGAAAATTTGGAACCTACAAAAAAGTAGAAGGAATGATTGAAGCCGTTGAGTTAGTGCGTGCATCAACAGGATTAAATTTAGAAGTTGTTGTTGCTGGTACAGACAACCCAAATGTTCCAGGTTATTTGTCAAAAGTTAAAGAAGATTATAAACATGTACCACAAGTACGTTTTACAGGTTATGTTGAAGAATACGAAGTGCCAATTTTATTTAATGAGAGTGCAGTTGTCGTTTTTCCTTATACATCTACAACAGGTAGCTCAGGAGTTTTACACCAAGCTGGAAGTTACGGAAAAGCAGTGGTAATGCCAGATTTAGGAGACTTAGCTTTATTGGTACAAGATGAAGGTTATAGAGGCGAATTTTTTGAACCCACAAGCGTTGAGAGTTTAGCAAAGGCTATCGAAGCAATTGTTACTAATGATGCTTATAGATTAGAACTTGCAAAAACAAATTATAAAGCCGCTACAGCTCATCCTATGTCTCAGATTGCAGAATTATATTTGCATACTTTTAGTACTATTATCGAAAAAAAATCTACAGGAATAGCAACGGCTTCTGTATAATAGAAAAATATAATTATTCAAAATAGTTTACCTATTGTAGGTCTCTGTTTTATTAGTAAAACCCAAAAACTCAATTGCAATTTATTATGTGCAATTGAGTTTTTGGGTTTTTTGTTCGCACCCTATTAATACAAATGTTACATAGATTGTATTTTGAAGATGTTCTAACTTATTCTTCAATTCAATAGATTAGTATTCTTACTATCCAGATCAAAATAATTAGGTGTTGGTAGATCCAGACTTTAATTGATTTTTAGCAATAATACTAAAACTGAAAAACCTTTGTCTTAAGATTTATTCCATTCGTCTACAGTAAAAGTTAACCTATCGAAACTTTCAAAAACCAGTGATTTTAAATGCCAAATTTGTAGTGTAATTAATTAAAACATTTATAAAATCCATTACCATGAAACTAGCAATAGTAACAGCATTCCCTCCAAGCAAAGTAACATTAAACGAGTATGCATACCATTTAGTTAAACAATTTAGACAAAACGAAAAAATAACTGAACTAGTTCTGCTAACAGACAAAACAGAAGGTAAAAAGGACATTACATTCACAGAAGCTGGTTGTAAAATTACCATAAAAGAGTGCTGGTCTTTTAATAGCTACAAAAATTTGTTTTCAGTAACAAAGGCTATTAATAATACTAAACCAGATGCTGTATTATTCAATTTACAATTTATGAAATTCGGAGATAAGAAAATTGCGGCAGCATTAGGTTTAATGTTACCATTGGTTTGCAAATTAAAGAATATTCCTAACATCGTATTGTTGCACAATATTTTAGAGGAAGTTGATTTAGAAAGCGCAGGATTTACCTCAAATAAGCTAATGCAAAAAATCTACGGTTTAATAGGAACTAGTTTAACTAAGCTTATTTTACAAGCGGATATAGTTGCTGTTACAATTCAAAAATACGTTCATTCTTTAGAGTATAAATATTATGCGCCAAATGTTGAGTTAATTCCTCACGGTACGTTTGAGATTCCGGCAGAACCAGATTATACGTTGCCAAAAGGTCCATTACAAATAATGACTTTTGGGAAGTTTGGCACCTATAAAAAGGTAGAGGGTATGATTGAAGCTGTAGAATTAGTTAGAGAAAGAACAGGGCTAGACTTAGAAATTGTAATCGCAGGAACAGATAACCCAAATGTACCTGGTTATTTGGCTAGAGTAAAGGAAGATTATAAACATGTTTCACAGATACGTTTTACGGGTTATGTAGAAGAGGAGGTAGTTCCAAAAATCTTCAAAGAAAGTGCAGTTGTTATATTTCCTTACACATCTACAACGGGAAGCTCAGGTGTATTACATCAAGCAGGAAGTTACGGTAAAGCAGTAGTTATGCCAGACCTAGGGGATTTAGCGTTACTCGTAAAAGACGAAGGCTATAAAGGAGAGTTCTTTGAGCCTACTAATACAGAAAGTTTAGCAAATGCAATAGAGGCTATTGTTACAAATGAAGAGTATAGATTAGATTTAGCAGAAACAAACTTTAAAGCAGCGACGGCTTATCCAATGTCAGAAATTGCAAATATGTACATAGAACATTTTTATAAAATTATGGATAAAAAATCTATTAAACCCGCTGTTTGGTCAGTATAAATTAAAGCTAAACAGTAGTAATCTGCCTACTCAGATTGAACCTACACTACTGTTTAGTTAAATAATTGAATCACCTTTTTTGCCCCAAAAAGTAGAAGCCTACAACTAATTAGAAACCCCTAAGTTCTAATTTATAAGAATGCAGACCCGAAGAATCTTAAAGATTGAGTTAGGACATGAACT
>NZ_CANMIW010000006.1 GCF_947498005.1 uncultured Winogradskyella sp. | reverse complement strand
CCCCTAAGTTCTAATTTATAAGAATGCAGACCCGAAGAATCTTAAAGATTGAGTTAGGACATGAACTTAGATTCTTCACTGTGTTCTATATAATTTTAAAGCATTAATTAGAAATATATTTAAATAAACCCTTTTTGCCCCAAAAAGCAAAAGCCTACAAATAATTAGAAACCCCTAAGTTCTAATTTATAAGAATGCAGACCCGAAGAATCTTAAAGATTGAGTTAGGACATGAACTTAGATTCTTCGCTGTGTTCTATATAATTTTAAAGCATTAATTAGAAATATATTTAAAAGCAGCCTTTTTTGCCCCATTTTTATCTATAAACCCAAAACGTTTTTGAGTATTACGACGCCAAGGACGACTACCTACTACATCTGTTGGTACATCTGTAAAATCATATAAAGTCCAAGACATAAATTGTAAGTTATTAGCTGCAATTTGTTCTTGGATTTTTTTGTGATAGTTGGCTTGGTCTTCATCAGAGGAACCAAAAGGTTTCCAGAAGCCAGAATAAGAAGATAATCCAAATTCTTGTAACACGAGAGGTTTGTCTGGTATTTCGGTTTTCAGAGCTGCTACTGCAGCATCTAAATTTTCTAAATCTTCATAATAATGAAACGACACAAAATCAACCTTGTCTTTTAATATGGAAGCACTTTGTGTATTAGACCAACCAATGGTTACGGGATGAATGCTGTCTGTTGACTTTACCAAATCAATCATATTATCTAACCAGGCAATAACATTGTCTTTTCCTCGAGACTCAAAATCTAAATTAGGCTCATTTTTAATATCCCAAGCCAATAAAGCATTGTGGTCTTTTACAGCATTAACAACCGATTCTGCGTGGCGTTGGTTTAACGTCCAATTCATTATTGAGTAATCCCCAAAAAAGTCAAACAACGTTAAAACTACCTTTAAGTTATTCGCTTCTGCTAAATCCAAAGTCTGTTTTAATTTTTCAATTTTTTTGGCATCAATATGTTCTTTTCCAAAGTCTTCATATTGCACAAAAAGACGTACCGAATTTAAACCAGCATCTTTAATAATTTTAAAGTCTTTTGCAATAGTATCAGTAGAGAATTCATCACCAAACATATTCCAAGGATTGGCTTGTGGATAGTAGTTAATTCCTTTAATATTTAGGCTGTCAACATTTATTTGTTGAGGTTCACTGTTATAAATATCTGCACTATCTTTAACTAAATGTCTAATGCGCCAAAAGCCATCTTCTAATAAAAATACCATTTGGTAAGTAGACGTTTCTGTCGTTTCTAAGATGAGTTCTTTAGCTTTAAAAACACGTTTGTATTCTATAACATTACGGTCTGTAACTACGGCCAATTGTCCGTCTTGACTAAAATATTCTAGTGTAGGATTGTGGCTTAAGGTTGTGGCTTCAATACTAATATCTTGTGCTTTATTTAAATCTATAAAGGCAAATAAATTTTTTCTAGCACTGTCTGTATAGTAATCTTTAATTCCGGCTGTTTTATTACTCTTGTTGGCAATTTGTTTTACGTACCAAGCATCTAAATAATCATGCTGAATAGCATTTAAAGTTTGGTCGTCCATGGGTCTGCCTTCATTTTGCAAAGGTTCCCAAACCATTTTTGGTGCATATTGGTCTACCTTTTTAATTTCGGTATGTAGCATTGTGCTTCGGTCGGCTCCTGTATTTAAGTAACTAAATAGTGCGCTAACACCAGAAATAATTAAGGCTACAATCATAATATATGAGGCTAATAATATGGAACGTAATATGTTTTTGTTAATCCTTACCATAGCTTAATTGATTTAAACTCTTTTGATAAGCCAGCAGTTTCAATACTAAAATTATAGTCGTCATTTTGATAAATAGCGGGTTTTAGTTTAAAACTGGTATAACCATTAAACGAGGTTTTAGTTAACGTATTAATAAGCGTATTTTTTTGGTAAATCTTTAATTTAATATGTAAACCATCTGGTATCATTTGGTCCATAAAACTTTGTAAAGGACCTATTTCTATGAGTCGATTATGCTCGGAGAATTCAACGTCAAAATCTTTAATCACTTGTTTGTAGCTAATGGAAATGCTATTACTCTCAGACATACCATCTACGTAAGCTTTAACGCTCCATTTATCTGCAAAATCTGGATGAATAATTTTAGAGTTTGCAATACCATCAATCGTGGTTCCTGTTGTTTTAAGCATATGGCCTTTTTTATTTTTAATAAAAAAGGTTACAAAAGTACCATCACTAACTACATTGTTATACTCGTCTTTTATAATGGTAGTCCAAAATGTTGTTACCTGATTTCCGTCTGCATAATCGTGTGGTCGTGTTGCAGAAATTTTAAAATCTGTTGGTATTGAAGGCATTACGTTTATGGTATATTCTTTAGAATTGATACCAATACTTTCTGAAGACACCAACATTCTACCACTAGGTCTTTTAGAATATATATTTCTGTAGGCTATTAAATTTTTTGTAAAAATATCAAAACCTTCCTCTGAATCTAAAAATTGAAATTTGGCATCAACCAAAGTATTTGTTGGCACAGGATTGTCTAAAGAATCCGTTGGAATAACAACCAGTGTGGTATAATCTTTTCCGCCTGCTTCAATACTTGGTGGACCAATATAAGTTTCCATACTTACCACCTCTGGTTTTGGTAAAACATGTAGTTTTCCTGAAAGTGATTTGGTCTCATCTAGCAAAGTCCAGTTTATAGCACCAATTTTTTTAGTGATATTTTCAGGAATAACAAATTCTAATGTATTGTTTTTTAAGCTTGAAGAAATAACCGTAGAACCATAACTATTAGAACAGTATAAATCTAATGGTACATTACGTGACGTTGAAAATCTTAGTACAATAGGTTGGCCGACTTCAAATTCAGTTTCCGTAGATACTAATTTTATTTCAGTTGAAACAACCTTAGTGTGTTGCACAACAGCAAAGGATGATAATAACATCAACCCTAAAAGTAATAAGTATGTGCGTTTTATTTGCATTAATTAGGACTTCCTATATACGTGTTAATTTCAATTTTAATACCACTAAAATCGAGATGGTCAATGGGTTGTAATTCTGCATTGGTATGATTTTTAATTCTATTTGGTACTATTTTATCTGAGATATCTTCGTTTGGTAACCCGTTAACAAAGATGTTTTTCATGTCATCGTTTATAATCTTCACATCGCCATCAATTATAATCGGATATTCAAAATGTTGCTTACGTTGTTGTCTCACACCAGCTTTCACAAACATATGGTCTACCCAAACCATATTTTGGTCATTGTCGTAATAGGTAATCAATAATTGAGGAATCGTTATTTCTTGAATACCACTATTAAATAAGTTCCCATTAAGCATACAGTCTTTAATATTCACATCACTTAAAACAACGTTTTTATACAAATCTGAACCCGAAACATTTCCGGCGACTTGTAAGTTGAATTTTGTGGGTTGTTCTTCAAACTCAACAGGTGTAAATTCATCCGGATTAAATGTATCTGGAATGGAATCTTGGGTTTTAGACCAGGCAATACCTTCAAAATTAATTCTAAAACTACTCGATTCCTTCGGCATCAATTTATGTTTCACATGGTATTTGGCGTTGTACGTAGCTAATTGCTTATTGTCATCGTTGTAAAGCGTCCCTTTTAAAATAACATCTGCAGGTACATTATCTATGTTCTGAACTTCGCCAATAATGGCATAACTACCATCAAACTGAACTAGTTTTGCCTGAATAACTTCTAAGACAGGTTGTTTTAAAATGTCCTCATGGTGCGTAGCTTCGGTTGTAATTCTACGTCGACCTTGATTGAAATATTTAGTCACATTATCAGAATACAACTGGTCTGGTGGTAAATCGTTGTTTAAATCATCGGGTTGCAAAAACCATTTGCCTTTTATTTTTGAAAGTGATTTATAATCTACTTTTTCAATCTTTTCTAAAGGTGTAATCCATTGGCTGGTCACTTTTGCTGAAACCGTACTATCGTTAAGTGCTGTAATTTCGGTTTCAATCGCATCCATTTTTGCATAACTACTCAACAAACCATCAGTTACCGAAATCTCTAACATATACTGCGCAATAGGTATGTTACTATTTGGGTCTATTAAGCTATGAGCTTTTTCAAATTCTTTAAAATCTAAAGCATCATAATACGCTACAATAGCGTTTTCAGGACTAATTTGTGATTCATTTTTTAGATAGAATAAGTAAATGCCATAAAACACAATAATGGCTAAAATTAAAGACCAAAGGTGCGTAATTCGCAATACATTTCTATTAAACTTGGTATATGCAATTGGGAATTTTAGAAAATCTGGTTTTGGTTTTACACGTGTTTTCAAAGCCAACACAAATAGCATTTGTATGTTTAAAACAAAGGCGATTAAAACGGTTAAAAATGGTATAATTCCCCAATGAATCTTTAACCATTTCGCAACATCTTCTTTTGGTAAAATAGCAGAAACAGGCGGAATGTTGAGGCGTTCCCAAACCATAATACCGTTTTCTAATTGTCGAAGGCGTTGCCAACCACAGAAATAGAGAATTGGGTCGTAAAATTTATCGTTAGAAAAAATGTATTTAAGATTGTATTTTTCTGGTGTGGTTAAAAATTGCTGCAATGAGCCAATACCAGCTACACCTTTAAATTTTGAGTTTTCTAAACGCTCAATAGGTCTTGTGGTTAACTCAGGCAATCGCCTTGCAGAATGGTAATTGCCATCTACAGTCATAGCGTCGGTTTGCGCACTAAGCCAAGCCATTTGGTCACCAAAGCCAAGGGTTAAAAATCGCCATTTGTCGTGGTCATCTTGGTTTAAGAAATTTACTATAGGCAACATTTTTATTTTCTGTGGTTGTGATGGTCTAAAGTAATTTAAACTCATAGTGAAAATGACCATAAACACAGCCAAGCCAGCAAGTATACCACCAATAATTCTATGGTAAACAGCACCTAATTTTGTTTGAATGAGTGTTTTTAAATCGCCTTCCACAAAACGATAGGCAAATTCACCCATTAAAGGAATAGATAAAATAGAAGCCCAAAGTGTAAAGCGGTCTAAGGTTAAAATATTAAAAGCCGTTTCGCCTAACATTTTTAAAGGTACAGGTGTTGTACCACCAGTTCCTAAAATGGTACATATAGTTACTGATAAACCAAAGAACAAGTAACGTTTGCTATAATATCTGTAAAATATATAAGGTAATAATATGAGTAAAATGCCCCAAGGAATTAAAAAGAACACTAAACCAGAAGACGTGATTTCTAAGAAATTATCTCGTGAACCATGAGGAATTGGGACTTGGGTTATTGGGTTAGCTTTAGAGTTTAACCAATACGGAAAAATACAACCTATAATTAATACCAAAGACAGCATCCCAAAGCTCACAATACGTTTAAAGAGCTTAAAAAAGGTGTTCAAAAATATTTTGAAAGTGACTTCTTTCATGGTGTTTACCTGCTCTCGAGAAACATCCATTATAACCATACCTATTAACGGAAAGATGAAAAAAACCATTCCAAAAATAGGTGTCACATGATGCGAAGTTACGGTAACCGCAATGAGTGATAAGCTGGTGGCTAAGTACCATTTTTTTCCTGTTTTTAACCATAAATAGATTTCTGGCAAAGCATGCATTAATACTGAAACACCAACAATACTAGGTAGTTGTCCAAAAATGTGCAGTGTTTCTACAAATGAGGATGAAAATACAGCCAAAAGACAAGCGTAACCAGAAACAGTTTTATTCCCAGTCATTAATAAAGAGAATCGATACGTACCCGTTATAAATAGTACAATGGCAATAAGCGCCACACTAAACATACCAAACTTTAATCCGCCAACCATAGAAAGTAAACCAATGGACTGATGCACCAAAGGTGGATAACTCTGTACTGTAAAGCCAGTGTACCACTCGTAGTTCCAAGGCTCAAACCAACTGTTGGCATAATGGTCTGCGAAAAACAAATGGATTAAGGCATCGTAGGTAGTTTCCAAAGTAAAGAATATGGAACTTCCATGAAATGCTAATCCTAAGAGAAGTGCAGAAATTAAATATTTGTTAGAGGTTTCTTTCAATTATTAATTTTCAATATTAGATTTTAGGTCAGTTGTTTTAAGCCTATTTACAATCATAAAAATAATTAAAGCCTAAGTTATAACAACTTGTCAAATATATATAATTTAAACAGTGCTTCATTTTTTAATTATCTACAGCAAACTACCATTCGTCTACACTAAATATAAGGTTCAGCTAAATTTAAAATTTACAAGCGTCTTACCTGGTAATTTTGTACTGTAATTAAGAATCAAAATATCAATTATTATGAAAATATTAGCCATAGACGATCAACAATTAGTTTTACTTCCTTTAGAAAAAAGATTATTAGAATTAGGATATAAGGTAAAGATAGAAACTGATGGTTCAAAAGGATTAGAGTCGTATAAAACTTTTAACCCAGACTTAGTTATTGTAGATATAAATATGCCTGGTGTCTCTGGATTAGATGTTGTAAAATATATTAGAAATATAGATGAATCTAATACGCCAATAATGATATTGTCTGGTAACACACAAGATGATACAATTACTCAAGCTTTTGAATTAGGAATTAACGACTACATGAAAAAGCCATTAAGTCTTAATGAAATTAGTGCACGTGTAAAAAACTTGGTTGGTGCACCACAAGTAAAAAACCCTGTTACCACAAGTAATGTAATGATCCAAGAACGTTGTGTCGGTGTAGTAATACCGTGTTACAATGAGGAAGAGCGTTTATTAAGTAATGAATTTTTAAGCTATATAGATAAGAATTCTGGTTATCACTTATGTTTTGTAAATGATGGCAGTAAGGACAATACTTTAGAAGTTTTAAGAGATTTACAAAAAGGAAGAGAGGACTTTATTACAGTTTACGATTGTGAGAAAAACGGAGGAAAAGCTGAAGCTGTGCGATTAGGAATGTTGCATATGGCTAAAAAAGAAGATTTAGATTACATAGGGTTTTTAGATGCAGATTTAAGTACGGACTTAGCAGATTTTGATGACTTAGTTAAGACTATTGAAACTTCGGAATTTACAATTGTTAGCGGATCGCGTATTGCTAGAATGGGAGCAAACATTACCAAAGAATCTGCCAGAAAGATTATTAGTTTAACCATAAACTTTATAATAAGAAAGATTTTAAAAATGGATTTTAAAGACACGCAATGTGGTGCTAAAATCTTTCACAAGGACGTTATAAAAATTGCCTTTGGTAAAAAGTTTGTAACGCAGTGGATTTTCGATGTAGAAATTTTTAAAAGAATGAGTATTCACTTTGGATTAAAAAAAGCAAAAACTATGTTGTGCGAACAACCTCTTAAACGATGGATTCATGCTGATGGTTCTAAGTTATCTATGAAAGATTCTGTGAAAATAGTATTTCAATTAGGACAGATAGCATGGGTATACAATAGAAAGAAACCTACTGTACAGGAAAACTCAATGAATATAAAAATAGCATAATTAAATATTTAATAATTTTTGTAGAATGAAAATTGGCATCATCATAATATTTCATAATAATGAAAATGAAATAGACACTGAGTTACTTATAGAACAAATGAAACAAATCATAAATATAGAACTCTGTTTGGTCAATAATAATAGTCGAGATAATACCTATGATTTACTGAATGATGTTAAAGAGGAATGTCCTAATGTATCTGTAGTAAATGTAAGAAAATTTAAATCTGACATGTCAGCAGTGAAGGCTGGTGCAAGATTTATGTTTAACGAGTTTGATCTAAAATTTTTAGGTTATGCCTCAACTAATATGATGAACTTAAAGCAACATGGTGTTAATGGATTAATTAAAGTAATTACTGATAACCAAGATGCTATTTTAAACTATAAAACTAAATCAATTAAAAAGCAACAAACCTTATTTCAGAGTTTATTTTCATTGTTAGATTATTTAAAAAAATTAAATCAACATAACAATTTTATTAAACTTCAATTTCAAACAAATCTTTAAAAAATAAAAAACATGCAACCATATCCAATTAAATTCGCACCTATATTGAAAGAGAAAATCTGGGGAGGAAATAAACTTTCAGAAATTCTAAATAAAAAAACAGATTTAAAAAATGTTGGAGAAAGCTGGGAAATATCTGGAGTTCAAGATAATATATCAGTTGTTTCTAATGGATTATATAAAGGTAAATCTTTAAATGATTTAATAAAAACGCATACAACTGAATTCTTAGGAAAAGAGAATATTGAAGTGTTTGGAGAAAACTTCCCGTTACTGATTAAATTCTTAGATGCTAAAACTAATTTATCTGTACAAGTACATCCAGATGATAAAATGGCAAAGGCACAACACAATTCTTTTGGTAAAACAGAGATGTGGTATATTATGAATAGCGACGATAACGCTGAAATTGTTTTAGGATTAAAAGATAATACTGTAGATAAAAATGTATTAGGTGCAATTAATGCTTCTAATGTAGATGACATATTTAATACCGAAAAAGTAAAGCAAGGCGATAGTTACTTTATTCCTGCTGGAAAAATACATGCTATTGGAGCTGGTGTTTTAGCAGCAGAAATTCAGCAGACAAGTGATGTTACTTACCGTGTTTACGATTGGGACAGAACTGATGATAATGGTAACTATAGAGCGTTACATACCGATTCTGCAATAAAAGCCACAAAAACGTTTCTTACAAACGGAAAAAGCAAGTATCAATTAGAACAAGAAAAAACGAGTAACCTTGTAAATTGTGATTTTTTTACAACCAATATATTTGAAGTAAAAGGGCCTCAAAAAAGATCTTATAAAGATTTAGATGCCTTTGTTATTTTTATGTGTGTAGAAGGTAAAGCAGAAATCATTATAGACAATTATTCAGAGTTTGTTTCAATGGGAGAAACTATTTTGATTCCTGCAAATTGCAAAGATGTTGTATTTAATTCTCAAGGTTCTAAATTCCTCGAAGTCTATATTGATCCAAAAAAATCTAATCTTAAAAAAATAGCTTCTTAAACGAAAATTAATGAAATAACAATACATTTGCTCATATATAAAATTTTATGAGTTTAGAAAGAGAATTACAACAAAGAAGTGGCTCTAAGTGTGAGCTAAGTGGAAGCGAAGAAAACCTATCAGTATATATCATTCCAGATATAAAAGAAAATGGATTAAAAACAGCGTTGTATGCATCTAAAACTTGTATAGAACAGATGAACGATGCAGACGCTATTGATGCTAATCATTGGCGTTGTCTTAATGATAGTATGTGGAGTGAGCATGATGCTGTAAAAATTATGGCATGGCGAATGCTAAACCGAATTAAAGCAGATTGGACACAAGATTTGTTAGGAATGATGTATATGGAAGAAGATACATTAGAGTTGGCAAAAGCATCTGGTGATGGTGAAGAAGAAGGTGATAAGTTAATTCACAGAGATGTTAATGGTGTTGTTTTAAACCATGGCGATTCTGTTGTGTTAATTAAAGATTTAAAAATAAAAGGATCTAGTTTGGTTGCCAAACAAGGTGTTGCGGTAAGAAACATAAGATTAGATCGTGATAATGCAGAATATATTGAAGGTAAAGTAGGACCAACCTTAACGGTTATCATTACCAAATATGTAAAGAAAATCTAATCAGATTTATTTTTATTGAAAAAATCGAAGCTTAACGGAATTAAAAATACCATAAACAAGTATTTTCCTGAAGCTAAACCATAAAGGGTAATACCTGCTAATATTACCATTATTACTACTTTATACTTATATTTCATTTAAATGTATTGTTACTTAGTCTTGTGATACAATTATAAAATGTAAAAATATAGATTTTCAATAATGTTACAAATACGACCAACTTGCGAAAATTGTAATAAAAAATTACCTTTTGATTCTACAGAAGTAATGATTTGTACTTTTGAATGCACCTTTTGCATGGATTGTGTTAGTCTACTTCAGCACGTTTGTCCTAATTGTGGTGGTGGATTTGAAAAGCGACCTATTAGACCAGAACATCACTTAAAAAAATATCCGGTTTCTAAAACCGTAATTCACAAGCCAGTGGATTTTAAAAAGCATTTGCAAGAGCTTAATAATAAATAGTTTAGATTTTATTTTTCTTACACCACTAAATAATATTGTGATGTTGTTTGTCGAATTAATATACAATCCATTTCAAATAAACTAGTCATTCTACGGTTTGTCGATATTTTAAGATAGACCCAAATAATAGGTCGATATTGTGATCATCCCTCTAACTAATAATACCAGATTACTGATTAATAGCCCTGAATTAGTATGAACATTTTTAACATTATTTATTATGGATTTAGAAATTACAAATTACAATAACCGCTATCAAATTGAAGGAACCTTAAACAAGTTCAATTTAAAAACTTTCAATGCTTATTTTGCTAATATCTTTGATAAACTAGATGATGTTTTATTAGATATAGAGCGTGTAAAAAGTATAGATAGAGCAGGTGTAATGGCTTTAGCGAGATTGCATAACGAGTCTATTACCAAGTCTAAACGATTATCTATTATTGGTTTAGGTTGTAAAGAATTATACCAACATTTTAAAGCGGCAGAGCCACAAGAAGCACCACAAGACAAGAATAGTATTGTAACAGGTAATATTGTTGCGGCATAATTATGTGCTTTATTAGATTAGATATTTAAAAGTGTTTCCCAGGCATTTGTGGTGATAGATAGATGTTTCGGTAACACTTTATTTTTTTGTTGGAATTTTAAGCTTAATTAGTTTTTCAACTTAATTCATTTTTAAGATTAACAAGACATATCGGCAACAATTTTCCAATTACCATTAATCTTTTTGAATAGGATTAAAAATATGCCATCTGCGTTTCCAACCTCACGCTTTAAATGATACTCTCCCATAACCCAATAGCTATTGCCTTCAATTTTAGAAACATCGTTTACTACAAAATTTAGTGTTCCACTTTCTGCTTTTGTAGGATATCCTTTTTTATAATTAGCCAATGTTTGTTCCCAACCTTTGGTAAGCCCATTGCTTCCATAAAATTTTAAAGAGTCACTCTTCCAATACCCTTGCATAAAACTTTCTATGTCATGGTTATTCCAAGCAATTTCTTGGTCGTTCATTACTTTAGCTATTTCTGTTTTGGCAGTTTCTACAGAATCAGTTTGTGTTTTTTGGGTATTACAACTTATTAAAAGAATTACAAATACTAAGTATATAGATTTCATTAAAATTAGGTTTTAGAGTCCTAAAAGTAACGACTTAATTTTAAAACCAAAAGAGCACCATAATTTTATAAGGCATTCTTTTGATTATTAAAAAAGGCATCTGCCTGAAACTGCATTAATTCCCTTGCTTTTTTACGTTTGTAATTAATTACAGCTTCTTCATCAGCAATTTCGGTATATACTTTATTGTTAATGTCATTATCCGTTTTTAAAAGCAGTTGTCGTTCAGCAACTTTTTGCATGGTCCAAGTTTGTATGGTAGTTTCTTGGTCTTGTAACCTAAAATCAAATTCGCCTTTAGAAGCTAAAAGTTTTGCAATTATTGGTGATGTTTCAATAGCTAAAAACAACAAGAATATAAAAAAAGAGGGTAGCCACGGTAATTTGTCCAAAGCCGTTACTCTTGCCATTAAGCCATCAAAATTATCAATTATAGGTTGTGATGTGGTTACATTGTTTGTGTAATCATTTTGAAGACTTGTAATTTGTACTTCAATAGCTTCAATTTTACTAGTATTATCAGCCTTTAATTGTTGTAACTCTGCTAATGCTGCATCATGCTTATCTCTTTTTTCTTTATAAACAGGTCCTTTTCCTAATAAATTAGTGCCAGCTGTACCTTCTGCCTCAGAAATATAAATGTTGTACAAGGCATTTACCTCAGTTTCTTTTGTTTCAACTTGAGACTGTAAGTTTACAATCTGCTGTTCTAATTCAGCAATCTTAGGATTAAATTGTTCTGCAATTTGATTTTGATTGGCTAAGGTTAAATCATTTTTTTGCTCTAATAAAACTTGATTGATTTCTTTTTCAAAAATCTTTAGTTCTAAAGGTTTAGAGATTACAACAGCGATAATTACCGCTAAGAAAAGTCTTGGTGTTGCTTGAAGAATTTCGTCTATAATATGATCTCTTTTTTTAATTGTAGACACAATATAACGGTCTAAATTAAAAATGAGTAAACCCCAAATTAGTCCAAAGAATATGGATGTGTAGAGGTTATCAAAAACAGTGTAAAGTGCATAACTTGCTGCAATGGTAGCCATAACAGCGGTGAAGAAAACTGTGGCACCTATACCAGCATATTTATTTTGTTCGCCAACGGAACAGTCGTTTAAAATATCCGTATCTGCACCAGAGCAGAGGATAAAGAATTGTTTTAACATAAAGCGTTCGATTTTTTGATTGTACTTAAATTATGCTCAGTATCTGATAATAATAAAAGTGATTGATTATTAATAAGAACGCTAAACGTTTGGTTTTGTTACACTTTTGGGTGAAAATAAAAGCCTCAATGCTGTTTTATAACATTGAGGCTTATGATATGTATTCTTAAGAACTATCTATTCTACAATTTCTATAGCGAGTGGTGAAAATTTTGAGCTGTTATCGTCTTTAATATCAAAGATTGTTATATAATCACCTAGTTTAGCGGATTCTAAATTTTTTAAAGTGATTTGGGTAATTTTATTACCGTTTATTTGCTCCGTTTTAATGCCAGGAATTTTAAGTTTAAAAGCCGTTATTTCTCCTTCTGGTAAAGTTAGAGTTAACTTTTTTAGTTCTGTAAATGTCATGGCCATTTCTCCAGATTTTATGGTTTTTCCATTTACAATAGGAAGAGGGTTTTCTTTTTTGTTTTTAACAGGTGTACTTAATTTCACAATATATTTTCCATTCTTATCCTTTTGAGTTAGCATTTCAGTGCTTTTACCTTTATTAGTCTTAGCAATATATTTAGCTTTTTCTGCGGAGATTTTTTTATCATCTAAGTAGAAGGTTGCGCCTTGTTTTTCCATGTCTTCTATATATGCTAAGAATGAAAGGTTTTTAGTAGGAGATTGAGGTGCTGGAGGTGGAGGAGGCAATGTCGCTTTTTCTTCTTCATTTAAATCTTTGTACTTTTTATAATAGATGCTACCATTAAGAGTAACTTGTACGTAAGGTTTAATTGGTGAAATAGGTCGTTTTACTTTTGCTTTATTCTCTTCGGATAGTCTAAAATACATACCGCCTAAGTCAGAAAATAAAACATCTAATTCTTTTTGCTGTTTTTCTGTTTTGTTTATATAATGAGGTTTCGAGCTTCTTAATGTTTCGTACATTTTATATTTTGTTATGTATTCTTTAATACCAGTCGTGTTTTTCGATTCATTAGATAATGGTATAGGAGGAGATTGTCTAATATTGAGTCTTTCTATTTCATCTTTTGTAAATGTCTTATAAATCTTATCAGCTTGAGCTTTTATAATTTTAAGTTCAGAATTATCAGTCTCATTACCTTGTAAGTAGTTAGAAATTGCATTTGAATATTTTGTAACAGCTTTGTTATAGCGATTTAATTGCGAATTTTTATAGGTCAATTTAAACCCTTCTTTTGTATATAAATCATATTGATTTGCTTGAGGAAACTTTATACTTCGAGCATTTTTATGAACTATTGAGCCAGTTACATGTACAAAATCATTTACTGAATATTGATTTAATACAGTATTTGATACGTGTTTACCGTCAATCCAAATAGCATATTGATTAGCATTTTTAAAAGCTTCATATTGAGATGCTGAGGGTTGCCTTGGTTGTGTCTTAGAAAGATTAGATTCTGGTATTATACGCGTTGGATATTTTTTTACCGAAGAACGTTGCTCATCTGACATTAATTGGTCATATATTATAACTGCACGTTCATATTTTGAATAAAAAATAGTATTAGTTTCTGAATACTCTTTTATAAAATCTCGATATTCTTGCATCAGTTTTTCATTTGCATCACCGACGTAAGTTATGTTAAGATTATTAGCTTCTTGTAATTCTTTTTCGATGGCAGTTACAGTGTCAATTTTGTTGTTTTCAACATATTCTCTTTCTGCAAAACTGTAAAATAAAATAGCAATTAAAGGCATTACTAATAAGGTACTTAACCAAATTCTGGTTTTTGATGTTTGTGTTTTCATAACTGTAAATCGTTTTTTGATGGATGAATAATTAATGGCACTCGCTAATTGATGGTTTTGAGTGTTCGATGAAAATTGTAATAAAATATTTTGATAAACTTTAGCATCTGAGCATTGATTTAAAACGGCTTGATCGGCTAAAAATTCGTGATTAAGTTTTACGTGATGTTTCAGAATGTAAATGAGTGGATGGAACCAAAAAACAATCTGCAATACCTCTAATACTATAATATCTATACTGTGCAATTGTTTCGCGTGGGTTTCTTCGTGTAATAAAACCTCTTGCGGAATGTTATTTGATTCAAACCTGGCTTTATTAAAAAAGATATATCTAAAAAATGAATGTGGAATTAAGTCTTCATTAAGTAAAACATATATAAAAGAAGGTGTAGAAATTTGCTTATTTTTAGAAATACGACGACGCATATTTATAAGATTCACGATAAAGCGTAATGCAAATAATAGTGCGCCAACACCATAAATAAACCATAATATATTTACTAAGGTAAAAATTGAAGGTGTGTCTACAGGTGTTATTTCCACAAACTCTGTAGGAATAAAACTTGGAGCCATTTCAAAATCTGTTACAACAGGTTCTATGTATTCTGTTATTGTTAAATTAGGAATTACTAATGCAATTATGAAAGCAGCTAAAAGATAAAAGCGCTTAAACAGATGCATATTTTGGCGTTCTAGAAAAAGAATATAAACTACCCAAAAGACAAATAAACATGCGGAGAATTTTAATAGATAGGTTTCCATAATTACTTGTTTTTAATTTCCGTATCAATAATTTTTTTTAAAGCTTCTAGTTCTTCTTTCGTTAAGTCTGTTTTACGCGTAAAAAATGAAGCAAACTGTGAGGCGCTATCGTTAAAAAATGTTTTAATGAGACCATTAACGTGTTTTGAGAAATAATCTTCTTTTTTCACTAAGGGAAAATATTCTCTAGATTTTCCGTAGGTTTTATAATCTATAAATCCTTTGCCAATCATGCGCTTTAATAAGGTCGCAATTGTTGTGGTTGCTGGTTTTGGTTCTGGGTAGCGCTCCAATAAATCTTTCATAAAGGCTTTTTCAAGCTTCCAGAGATGCTGCATTAATTGTTCTTCGGTTTTTGAAAGTTCCATGCTCAACGTTTTTAGAATTAACTCTACAAATGTAGAATATAAATTTTAATTCTACAAATGTAGAGTATAAAAAGAAGGTAAAAAAAATCCGCTCACTCGGAACGGATATTTTTTTAATGTATTGATTTATTAAGGTTTATAGTGAGTTTGTTACACTTAATTCTATTTGAATGACTCCGTAAAATACTTGTAAAACCAAGGAATAGTTTCTATACCTTTAAGGTAATTCCATACTCCAAAATGTTCATTAGGAGAATGAATGGCATCACTATCTAAACCAAAACCCATTAAAATAGTTTTACTTTTTAGCTCCTTTTCAAATAATGACACAATAGGAATACTTCCTCCACTTCGCTGTGGAATTGGTGTTTTTCCAAACGTTTCTTCGTAAGCTTTAGATGCTGCTCTGTAACCAATACTATCTATTGGTGTTACATAGCCTTGTCCGCCATGATGCGGTGTTACTTTAACAGTTACACCACCTGGAGCTATACTTTCAAAATGAGTTTTAAATAAATCTGTTATCTCTTCCCAATCTTGATTAGGTACTAATCGCATGGAAATTTTTGCAAATGCTTGGCTCGCTATCACTGTTTTGGCACCTTCACCAGTGTAACCTCCCCAAATTCCGTTGACATCTAGAGTAGGTCTAATAGAATTTCGTTCGTTTGTAGAATAACCTGCTTCGCCATAAACAGCATTAATATCTAATGATTTTTTATAAGCTTCTAGTGAAAAAGGCGCTTTGGCCATCTCTGCGCGTTCCTCATCAGATAAGTTTTCTACTTTGTCATAAAAACCAGGAATGGTAATATGATTGTTTTCATCATGAAGTGATGCAATCATTTTAGTTAAGACATTTATTGGGTTGGCTACAGCGCCTCCATATAATCCAGAGTGTAAGTCTCTGTTTGGTCCTGTAACTTCAACTTCTACATAACTAAGACCTCTTAAACCAGTAGTGATTGATGGTACATCTTTAGCTATCATGCCAGTGTCTGAGATTAAAATAACATCATTAGTTAATTTTTCTCTATTGGCAGCTACAAATTTAGCTAAGTTGACACTACCAACTTCTTCTTCGCCTTCTATCATAAACTTAACGTTACATGGCAACTCATTGTTAGATGTCATGTACTCCATAGCTTTAACATGCATATACATTTGACCTTTATCATCACAGGCACCTCTTGCAAATATGGCACCTTCTGGATGTAGATCTGTTTTTTGAATAACAGGTTCAAAAGGAGGTGAGTTCCATAAATCTAACGGATCTGGTGGTTGCACATCATAATGACCATAAACAAGAACAGTTGGTAAATTTTTATCAATTATTTTTTCGCCATAAACAATAGGATAGCCTTCAGTTTCACAAATTTCAACTTGGTCGCAGCCTGCATTTTTTAAGCTAATTTTAATGGCATCAGCTGTTTTTAAAACATCAGTTTTGTAGGCTGAATCAGCGCTTATAGACGGAATTTTTAAAAGTTCTATAAGCTCATTTAAAAATCGATCCTTATGGTCGTTTATATAAGATTGTATGGTTTGCATGATGGTATTTGATTTATAACAAAAGTATGAAAACTAGTTTGAAGATATTCTTAAAAAAATCTTATTTGAATATTGAAACTATTGTTTATATTTGCATCCCAATAATTATTGGAAAGTTGCAGGCGTGGTGGAATTGGTAGACACGCTAGACTTAGGATCTAGTGCCGCGAGGTGTGAGAGTTCGAGTCTCTCCGCCTGTACAATCAAAAAAAAGCTAACTTTAACGAGTTAGCTTTTTTTATTCTTAAATAGATTTACTATTTGTCCCTAAAATTAGTTAATGGCTAATATTTGTTCCATTACCCATGATGCTTTTGCTGCGGTTTCTCCAGTAGAAGGGTGTATCGCTGTATTATTTAGATGTTTCTTAATGTTTTCAACATGATATAGTTGAATATTTTCTGGATGTTCAATTACTAAGCTTTCAATTTTTCCGTTGCTTTCTATTTCAATAGGGTTTTCATTAAATACCGAAAAAGAGATTTGTCCTTTGCCACCATATATTTTTACGGAATCTACTCGTTTTTCTGTTCCAAAATTCCAACTTCCAGATCCTGTTATTCCAGATTCATGAATCCAATTGCCTTCAATCGCATCGAGTGCAGAATATAAACCTTGTTGATTTGTAGCAATTCCGTTTGCTTTACTAATGTCTCCTAAGAAATAGGCAAATAAGTCTAATCCATGTGATGCTAAATCATCAAAATATCCGGCAGGCGCAATTGTTGCATCTGTACGCCAATTATATTTTTTAGATAAATCGATATCATTTGCAGGCTTATTCAGAACCCAATTAATATGTCTAATTTTACCAATCTTATTTGCATCAATCCAGGATTTTATTTGATTAAATCGTGGTAAGGAACGTCTATAATAGGCTACAAATAGTGGTAGGTTTTTAGATTTAAAGGCTTTATTAATATTCAGACAAGCTTTGTGAGAAGGCGCCATTGGTTTTTCTATACAGCAAATTTTTCCGGCTTCAGCCACTTTCAAGGCGTAATACTCATGAGAATCTGGAGGTGTTGCAATGTAAATAGCATCAATTTCAGAATCATTGATTAGTTTATCAGCATCACTGTAATATTTTGGAACATTGTGCCGCTTAGCATAATCCTCTGCTTTTTCAGCATCTCTTCTCATTACAGCCGTTAACTCAAAGCCTTCCGTTTTTTGATAAGCTGGTCCGCTTTTACGTTCTGTAACGTCACCACATCCAATAATACCCCAATTATATGTTTTCATGTTTGTTATTTTGATACACCTTTCATTTTATGTCCCCAAATTGCAAAAAATAATATCATGGCGTAGCATGGAATTAAAATCCAGTAACTTTCTGTTGAAGCTGTTGCTAATGCTTCAGTTTCATTAATTCCTTTGGATATAAGTTCGTTTTTAGAACTGTCTACAATTCTACCGTATAAGGGCGGAATAAATGCACCACCAGATATTGCCATAATTAATAATGCTGAGGCTGTTTTGGTATGTTTGCCAAGACCATCAATTGTTAATGGCCAAATAGCTGGCCAAACTAAAGCGTTTGCGATACCTAATGCAGCAACAAATAGAACAGATATAAAACCTGAAGTTGATAAAATTAAAAGACTAAACACTATTCCTAATACTGCACTTGCAACTAAGGCTGTTTTTTGGTTAATATATTTTGGAATTAAAAAGACACCTAAGGCATAGGTTGCTACCATGGCGAGCAATGTATAAGTTGTGAAATATTTAGCCTCTTCACCAGTAAAACCTAATGAAATTCCGTATGCTATTATTGTATCTCCTGCAATAACTTCTGCACCAACATATACAAATAAAGCAGCTACACCTAACCATAAATGCGGAAACTGAAATATGTTTTTATTGGAAGAACTGTTCTCTGTTGTTGTTTCTTCTTCTGTTGGTTCAACATGTGGTAAAGGCGCTTTTCTAATTAAAATTGCTAAAATAATTAAGACAGCTGCCATTATTATATAAGGCAAATAAACACTGTCTGCCATGGTATCTAAAAGGGTTGCTTTCTCAGCTTCTGAGGCAGTAGCTAATTGTTCCTTTACAGCATCAATACCAGAAAGGAGAAGGGCTCCAAAAATAATAGAACCTAACGCACCAGCCACTTTATTGGCAATTCCCATTATAGCGATACGCTTGGCACCACTTTCAATAGGTCCTAAAATAGTAATGTAAGGGTTTGAAGCGGTTTGTAAAATAGTCATTCCTAAACCTTGAATAAAAATACCAGTTAAAAACACCCAATAGGTTCTTGCTTCAGCTGCAGGAATAAATACTAATGCACCAATAGCCATAATAAACAAGCCTAGAGACATGCCTTTTCTGTAACCAATTTTATTTAGAATATAAGAAGCAGGTAAGGCCATCAAGACAAAAGAAATATAAGATGCCGAAGCTACAAGATAAGATTGTGCATCCGTGAGCTCATTTATAGTTTTCATAAAAGGTATTAACGCACCATTTATCCAGGTTACAAAACCGAAAATAAAAAATAGTCCAGCAATTATAAGTATTGGGATTAAGTTGTTTTGTGTTTTTGAAGTTGTGCTCATATGCGCTATATTAATTATAGAGATGTAGTTTGAAATTTTTACTCAATTTACACAACTATTCTTTAGGTAAATAACAAATATATTAATTTAGTGTTTCAATAACTTATCAATAGTACTAATTACCTTCAAAATGATAGTACCATTAATTATTCATTATAACATGGTAAGAAATAAAAAAGAGCTTCTAATAAAAGAAGCTCTTTTGTTTTAAATCAAAAAACACTTAATCTTTATGACTTAATTAATTTTGATGTTAATACTTGATTATTTTCGTTTTGAACTCTAACCATATATATTCCTGAATTTAAAGATGAAATATCAAACGAATCTGTTTTAGTAAAATCGCCGTTATATGACTTTACTAATTTCCCTGTTAAATCGTAAATTTCAACATTTGAAATATTCGCATTTATGCTAAACGCGTTTTCAGAAGGATTTGGGAAAATACTAAATCCATAGAAAGCTTCGTCATCAATACTTAATACAGAAGACGCTTTATTACCTAAAATTCTAAACTGACCTGAAGGTATAGAAATGGAAGTTGTTGAGTTGCTAATGGTTGTATTACCAGTTGGGTCCATTAAATCATACCAAGTTGAAGTTACACCACTCGGAAAGTTTGTATTAATTGTTTGCGTAGATACATCGAAATTAGCAAGGATAATAACATTTTTTAATTCCGTTGATGGAATTGAATTGTCAAATACATCAATTCTAGGTGTTAAACTGCCAGAAGTGATTGAGTAGTCACCTTCAAAAACGGCTTCTTCAATTTTTAGTTTATGAAGTTTAGACCAATCGTCATAGATCTGTCCTCTTAATGCTTCAGTTAGCCAGTTATTTGCCCATTGAGGTTGTGGTTTTGTATCTAATTTACAATCGCCATTGCCATCACCATCTCCAGGGAAATTAGTGGAGCCATTATTACAGGTAAAAATAGAATTCTCCATTCCTAATTCTCCGAAATGCCAAATCATTTTTGGTCCAGGAACCATAGCAGATACGGCTCCTAAAGCAGACATTCTAGATAAGGCAATATTTAAATTTTGAACATTATGGGAAGAATTACTAGTGTTTCCATAAGTAAGATTTTTAAACATTAAACGTTCTTCATCATGACTTTCTGGGTAACCAACAACTCTAGGTCCATTAAAACCAGTGTGAGCATTATGGCCAATTCTGTCAATATTCTTATCGCCATTTTGACCCATAGTTAATTCATTATAAGGTTCTGTCATTTTTCCCCACATCATAATACCTTTGCCTTCGTCTAAACGATAGTTAGCCCATTCTTTTTCTTCATTATCAGATCCTAAATGCTCAAAAATAGCATAGTGATCAGTGTCTATAGACCATGAATGATCTGCATAAGTTTTTAAAATATCTACACGATCTTGTTGATAGCCATTCGTACAACCATCGTTTCCAGATGTACAATTTTGAGTGAATCCTTTAGTTAAATCCCAACGGAAACCATCAATATTGAATTCATTAATCCAATGTTCAATCGTACGTTTTACAAAATCTTGAGTTCTAGGATTAGAGTGGTCAAAATCTTCACCAACGCTATAACTATGCAAAGCAACTTCATTAAAGTAAGGGTTTTCAGAGCTAGGCGCTCCCCAACCATCTCCATCAGGATCATTCATCCACATTCTTACCATTGGGTTTCTACCGAATGCGTGGTTAAAAGCAATATCTAAAATTACCGCTATGCCGTTTTGATGACATACATCTACTAATTCTCGTAGCTTATCCTCAGTACCATAATACTTATCTAAGGCCATATGAAATGAGGTGTTATAACCCCAACTTTCGTTACCTTCATATTCCATAACAGGCATTAATTGAATGGCATTGACATTAAGATTTTTAAAATAATTTATTCTGTCTATAATATCTTGATAGTTTCTATTAGCATCAAAGTCTCTTACTAAAACTTCATAGATAACTAAATCTTCTTTCTTTGGTTTATTGAAATTTGTAACCTGCCAATTGTAAGCAGTTTGCCCTGTTTTTAATACCGTAACTTCTCGTTCTTGACCAGCAGGATATGTTGGTAAATTAGGATATGTTGTTGCAGAAATATAAGGGTCATCAAATGGAGAAAGTACTAAGGTAGAATACGGATCTGCTGTTTTAACTAAAGATGGTGAATTAGCAATAGGTGTTTTGTCTACAACCCAATACTGGTAAGTTTCAACTTGTCCTGGCGTTAAACCAGTTAATTCTAACCAAAATTTATTATTTCGGGTAGGATCTTTCTTCATAGCATAGGCCGAATTTGGTTGCCAATTATTAAAGCTACCTGCTACATAAACAAAATCTTTTCCGGTTGCGTATAAAACTAAAACAGCTGTATTATCATCAATATATGTAATGCCATCTTCATAGGTTGTTGGCATAATACCAATATTAGATCCAGGGTCTACTATAACACTAAAGGTTTTGATAATGGTGGTGCCATTTGCCACTGCAGTTAGTTCGTAGTTTTTGTTAGCTGTAATGTTAGTGTCTACAAAACTATAACTATTAGTTGAAGCGTTTGTGTCTATCGTTGTTCCATTTGCCTTCAATGTATAGCTTGCATTACCACCTATATTTGATGCTGTAATCGATAAATCTTCACCAGAATTTAAAATTGTAGTGTCACTACTTGGAGATGTAACACTAACTTGAAATGTTCCCACTTCAAATATAAAATCACTACAACCACTAGCTTTCATTTCTTGTGAACCGTCAGCATTTCTGAAGACCATTCCCATTTGTATAACGTTGGCTGCTTGCGTAGTTGTTAAATTATAATAAGTTTCAGGCGTTAATGTAATACTAAATATTCCTCCGCCTTGATTGGTCATTTCACCAATACCATCATCTTGTCCCCAATTTCCAACAACACTAATACCAAACGCATTAGAACCGTCGCCTACACCAGAGTGCATATATACTTTAGTTGGGTTACTAAGTCCATTACAATCTGTAGCTGAACTATTAATATCAACCGAAATCGTGATACTTTCATCAACCTCAAATGGATTCGGAGTAATTGTGACCTGTGCAAATGCGAATATTGAGAGACAAATACATAGAAAGGATAAGTAAATCTTTTTCATATTTTTTTGTTTAAAAAAAGGGCTGATGTTAATCAGCCCTTTTTGGATTTAAGGGTTTTAAATCTTTTTTATTGAATTTTATTCAACATATAAGTGCCATTTGCAGTGTCCATATGAACGCGGTATAAACCAGCAGTAACAGCGATGTTATCTCCACCACCATCTAAAGTACCATCTGCTCCTGTATCTCCAAAGTCCATTGCCCAATCGTTATTGGCTCTAAATTTAATTTCACCATCTAAAAGCGTTGCAATATCACCGTAAAAGATACCAGGTTGAACTTCAGTTAGCGCGAAATCTGGTCCTGCTCCGCCCCAATCATTAAATCCAGATCCAACTATTCCCCATACATCAGTAGATTCAATTGTATAAGTACTAGCATTAAAATCTAAAGTAATAGCATAATGACCAGCTGTAACAGCGATGTTGTCACCACCACCATCTAAAGTACCATCAGCTCCAGTATCACCAAAATCAGTTGTCCATTCGTTGTTTTGTCTAAATTTAATTTCTCCGTCTACTAATTGAACGCCTACTTTAAATGTATCAGTTGTATAATCGTAATAGAACTTTGCATCTGGAGAAGCTCCCCAATCATTATAACCAGAACCTACAACTCCCCAAGAAAACGCTTCCATTGTATAGGTACCAGAAGCAATATCTAGAACAATTTTATAAGTACCAGCAGTTACAGCGATGTTTGATCCACCTGCATCTAAAGTTCCATCTGCATCATTGTCACCAAAATCATTGGTCCACTCGTTGTTTTCTCTAAATTTAATTTCACCATCAATAAGTGTAACGTAAGCGACATAGACATCAGCTTCACTTGTAGTGTAGAACTGACCATCAGGTCCTGCTCCACCCCAATCATTGTAACCAGAACCTACAACACCCCAAGTTGCTGGCATAAATCCGCCACCACCAACGCTAGTTTGTTCTTGTAATTCTACATTTAAAGCTTTTATTTCGGAATAAGATGGTAATCCATCATTTCCAATAACTGCCATTAATCTAAAATAAAGTGTTCCTGTATTAGGTTCTGCAGTATCAGGATCATTATCTAATCCAGCCACTTCTGCTAAAGCAAGCATTTGCCCAACTGTAACAGGGATTTCATTTGCTTCAGGATTAGCAGTATTGCTACCTAAATCATATAAGTTGTCTCCAGCCATGTAATCTGAAAAATCTGCAGCTGTGGCACCTTGTAGGTAATACGTAATATTAGTTGGTACCCCAAAGTCTGCATTATTCCAGGTAAAACGCTCAGCAAGATTAGCTGAAACCGCTGAATTTAAAACATAGTTTTCTAAGAATGAAGTGTTAAAGGCTACACCTTCTGCTTCATTTGCTACAAATTCTAAATCGTCATCCGTTTCACAAGCTGTAAAACTTACAACTGTAATAAATGCTAGTAGTATAAATTTTAATTTTTTCATTGTTATTTATTTTATTAGTGTATTAGTAACCTGGATTTTGTGTTAAGTTAGGATTGGCTTGTAATGCCGTTGCTGGAATTGGAAATAATTTGTAGTCATCAGATATTGATGTACCACCTGCTGTTCCACCTTTCCAAGGCCATATATAGCTACCTCCTGTAAATTTGTTGAAACGGATTAAATCACTTCGTCTCATACCTTCTAAGTTTAATTCTCTTGCGCGCTCGTCAATTATGAAATCTAAAGTTAAATCAGACATTCCAACTGCATCAGCATTAGATCTAGTTCTTACATTATTCACATAAGTTAACGCATCTGTCATCGATGTACCAGCTGCTCCTCTAAGCGCAAGTTCAGCATACATTAGGTATACATCAGATAAACGATAGAAAGGAAAGTCAGTTGAAGAGAATTCTACAGGATTTCCACTGCCATCTGAAGCTGTATTTCTAAATTTCGTAGAAGGGAAACCATCTGTCCATTCTCTGTAATCATTCATTTCATAATTATGACCTGTAGTCCAGAACAAGCTTGCTCTAACATCACTAGATGATCCTAATTCAGCTGCGCTGTTACCAAACAAACCATACCAAGCTTTTGTTGTTCTATGACCTGTCCAACCTCCAGAGGCACCAAACTGCGCTAAAGGCATAGTATCAGCACTTAAGCTTCCATTTACGATGTAAGTTGTATTACCATAACTTTGACTCGTTAAAGACTCAGCTAGTAATGGGAATATAATTTCTGGAGAGCTATTGTTATCCGAAGAAAAGATTCTTACAAAATTAGAATCTAATGAATAACCTCCTTCATTTATTATTTTATTTACATAAGTTGCAGCATCATCCCATCTTGGTGTTCCTGTGTAAACTTCTGCATTAATATATAGTTTAGCTAAAAGCATGTCTACAACAAACTTATTGGCTCTACCATAACTAGAAGTCGTTGTTATTACAGGTTCAATAGCTAAAAGCTCTGACTCGGTGTAGTTAAACAATTCTAATCTTGTCGCTTCAGGAAGCGGCTCTGATTGTCCAAAATTAACTTCAGTAGCAAGCACACCTTTTCCAAATACATCTATAATGTTATAATAAGCCAATGCTCTTAAAAAACGAGTTTCAGCAACAATGTTTTCTTCATCTGGAAAATCAGCAATATCTAATGCTTGTAAAAAGTTATTACATTGTGGAATAGTATAATACGCTCTGTCATAGAATAATCTAAAGAACTTATTATTTCTGTCCCAATTTGATGTCGTAGTTAATTGGTCTAAACCATCATCACCCCATCTGTTTTTCATTCCGTCTGCAGTAAAGTCTTGTAAATTAACAATTGCTCTTAAAAAAGCACCCTCACCAGCATCTGGACTCACAATGTCAGAACTTCCTGGTCCACTTGGCCCAGTTAGTGCATACGAAGCATATAATCTAGCTACTAATCCTTCAACTGCATTTGGGTCAGAGGCTAATAACTCTTCAAGAGTAAGTTCCACTATTGGTTCAGTATTTAAGTCATCTGTACAAGATGTGTAAATACCTAACATGGCAATACTCAATAAAATTAAAAATCTTTTTTTCATAATTTTTTTTTTAAAAATCTATATTAACACCTAAAGTATAAACGGTAGGTCTTGGATAAGCGTTTCTATCAATACCTCCAAAATTTTCTGGATCTTCACCAGAATAGTCCGTAATTAAGAATGGGTTTGTTACAGAAGCATACAATCTAAACGAGCCATCTTTAATTAACTCATTAAAACGGTAACCTAAAGCTATATTATCACATCTTAAAAAAGTAGCGTCCTCTAAATAGTAGTCTGAGAATTGTACATTTCCATTTACATTATCAATTACTGGATTTGCAGAACCGTCATAAAAATTTAAAACATTAGTTAAATTATTTTGACTAGAAAACACTGCGCTTTCGGTAAAACCAAAATTTAATTGTGCAAAATTATAGACGTTACCACCAACTTGACCTCTAAAGCTAGAGCTTAAGTCCCAGTTTTTGTAATTTGCATTTAGGTTAAAACCATATGTCCAGTTAGGTGTTACCTGCTTATAATATCTATCATCATCTGTAATTTGGTTATCACCATTTAAATCAACAAACGCATTTGGAATAGGATTACCCTGAGCATCATAAACTTGTTTGAACACATAAGCACTTCCTGCTTGTTCATCAATAGCATGTCTCAATAAATCAGCACCAGTTCCTCTTAAAGTTCCACCTGCATTTAATGTTTCTAAACTATTTAAGTCTGTAACGATTGTAGAATTGTAAGATAAGTTACCACCTAAGCTAAGTGTAAAATCATCTGTATTTATAGGAGTTAAATTAAGATTTAATTCAAATCCTTCACTTTCAGTTTCTCCAATGTTGTCAATAAATGAATTGGTCAATGCTTGTCCTGGAGGTACAGGAGCTTGAGCTAATAAATCTCTTGTGTTTCTTCTGTAAATATCAAAAGAACCAGAAAGCAATCCGTTATTGAATAAGTCAAAATCTAAACCTAAATTAATAGTACTTGTTTTTTCCCAAGTTAAGTTAGGGTTAAAGGCAACTGCAGAATAAAGTGATGAATTAGGGAAATACTGACTATTAGCATCTCCTGCTAAGAAAAGAGGGATTGATGGATAGTAACCAACAGTGCCAGTTATATCTTGCTGTCCTGTTTCTCCCCATCCTATACGTAACTTTAAAGAGTTAATAACTTTAGAGTTTTCTAAAAAAGCTTCTTCATTTATTTGCCATGCTAATGCTGCAGAAGGAAAATATCCCCATCTGTTTTCTTCTGTAAATAAAGAAGAGGCATCAGCTCTAATAGATGCTGTAAACAAATAACGATCTAAAATACTAACATTACCTCTTGCGAAAAATGATTGTAGATTTAATACATTATAATATCTAAAATTTGGATTAGCTGGATTTAAAACTGGTTCTCTTTGACCCGAATCTAAATCATACTGATAACGTTCTTGGTTACCATCATTTTTAAAATTCTGATAAGAATAACCTGCTTGTAAATCCCATTTGTTGATGACTTTACCTGTAAGTAATTTAGTGTACTGTAAAAATCCATCTAAAGTAGTGTTTGTGATTTTTTGATTTTCTCTATAGTTTACACCAGGATTGAAAAGGAAATTATTCTCTATATCTGAATTACCTGCGTTAAATTGGTAAGTTTCAAAAGAATTTTCACTAAAACGCTCTTCAATTTTAGATCCAGAAGCATCTAAACCAAAGTTTACAACAGCTTTTAGTTCAGGAAAGAAAGGCATGGTGTAATCAAATTCAACATTTCCTAAAAAACGATATACGTTTTCAGGTCTTTCACGTTGTTCTAATCTAGCCAAAGGGTTTGATTGAATGATTCTTCTAAAAGTGTCGTCATCATCAAAAGTAGTGAGGTAATACCCTCCAAATCTATTATCAGCAGAGTTGTCAAAAATAGGCTTTGTAGGATCAAATGTTAGTGCCTCACCTAAAGCTCCGTCAGAATCAATAGCGTTCTTAAAGGCAAAAATACTTTTAGCATTTACATCAATCTTAAGATTGTCATTTAATAATTTTGGAGTTAATTTAACAGACATTGTTAAACGCTCATAATCATCGTTCTTTACTATTCCTTCAGCATATGTGTATCCTACAGAACCTCTAAATGGGATCTTGTCAAATAAATTTGCTCTTGCACTAAAGTTTGTATTAGATGTTGTAGCTGTTCTAGTTATAGCATCTCTCCAATCTGTATTATAAATGTTTCTTCCGTTCAGTGTGCTAGATACAGTTTCACTTGTGCTAACAGAACCCGCTGGGACACCTAATTGGCCAACTCTTGTTGGATGATACTCTTGAATGAATCTTGAATACTCAACGCCATTCATCATATCTAAACCATCACCGATTTTACTAATTGAGTAATCTGTAGAGAACGTAAATTGTGGACCACCTGAAGTTCCTTTTTTTGTTGTAATGATGATTACACCATTTGAGGCTCTAGAACCATAAATTGCAGTAGCAGACGCATCTTTCAGTATAGAAAAACTTTCAATATCGTTAGGGTTTACTAATGTTAAAGGGTTAGATACACCAGCCGGATTATCATTACCAATTGCAACACCATCAATAACAATTAAAGGGTTGTTTTGCGCATTTAGTGATGAACCACCTCTAATTCTAATGTTCGGTGCCGCATCTGGAGAACCACCAGATGTAGTTATCCTTACACCTGCAGCCTTACCGTTTAATAATTGATCGGTAGAGACAATCGATCCTTTGTTGAAATCTTTTGATGAAACGACATCAACAGAACCTGTTGCATCTTCCTTTTTCACAGAGCCGTATCCGATTAATACAACTTCATCTAATTGTGACGCATCTTCTACAATGGCAACATCAATAGGAGATTGACCATTAAATATTATTTCTTGTGTGGTATAACCAACATAAGAAAAGACGAGAACTTCACCATTACTTACCTCTATTGAATAGTTGCCGTCAAAATTTGTCGAGGTTCCTCTTGAGGTACCTTTAATAATGACATTTACTCCTGGCAAAGGCATAGCATTTGCTTTATCTGTAACTGTACCTGTCGCAGTAGATTGCGCCATCATGGAAGCAGGTAGAATAATTAGACAGAATAGTAAAGCATTTAAAAATGTTTTCATATAATGTTTTTAGTTAATTACTTAGTTAATTGATTTATATTTTCACTTCTCGGGTTAAATCTAGGTAAATTTAATGTGATTAGCGTGTTAAAAACTATGACGAAAGTCACGAAAACGTTTGCGTGTTAAAAACTTTTAAGAAAAAATGGTATTAGCAGTAAAATAATAAAAAAAATATGTGATTTTCACTATTTCGTTTCAATATTAAGATATTGGCAATATTTAGTTTCTAATTTTGAACTATATTCGTTCCTTATTTAAAGTTAAAAATGAAAAAGAAAATAACATTAAAACAGATTGCAAGGGAATTGGATGTATCGATTTCTACAGTGTCTAAGGCCTTAAAAAATAGTAAGGAAATTAGTGCTGATACAATACAAAAAGTCCAGGCTTTTGCTAAACTCTACAATTACAGACCCAATAACATTGCGCTTAGTTTAAAAAACAGAAAGACAAATACCATCGGAATTATCATACCAGAAATAGTTCATCATTTTTTCTCTAAAGTAATTCGAGGTGTAGAATTGGTGGCTAACAAAAGAGGTTATAATGTTATCATTGGGTTGTCTAATGAGTCATTTTCAAAAGAGGTAATTAATATGGAAATGCTTGCCAATGGTAGTATTGATGGGTTTATACTTTCCATGTCAAAAGAAACCTTGCTTCAACAAGATTATCACCATTATACAGAAACTATAAATCAAGGAATGCCTATTGTAATGTTTGATCGTGTGGTATCTGAGATTAAATGTGATAAAGTCATTGTGGATGATTTTAATGGCGCAAAAAATGCTGTTAAAAAATTGATTGCTAATAAATGTAAACAGATAGCCTTAATAACTACTAAAGATTACGTTAGTGTAGGTAAACTGAGAACTCAAGGGTATCTAGAAGCTTTGCATGAGAGTAATATAACACCTCAGGCTGAATTAATTTTAAAAATGGACGATACTTTAGATTACGAAGTTCATTTAGAAAAACTTGAAGCAGAAATAGAACAACTTTTCAAGGCACATAAAAAAATTGATGGTGTATTTGCTGTAAATGAATTGTATGCTTTATCAGCTATGAAAGTAGCAAGGAGATTAGGTTTAAATGTGCCTAATGATATTCAGGTAATTGGTTTTACAGATGGTGTGTTGTCAAAGCATTCAACACCTAGTTTAACTACGGTTAGTCAGCATGCGCAACTCATGGGAGAACGTGCTGCAGATTTATTAATTGATAAAATTGAAACGGAGTTTGATACCGAAGAAGAACAGTATCAGACTGTTGTTGTTAATACGGAATTAGTAGAGCGAGAATCCACCAAATAGAATTTTATCATTGTTATTTTAAAATCTTTCATATATTTGCTCCATATTCAAAACTTATATTTTCACTTCTCACATAAGTTTTGATAAGCATAGCTTGTCAGAATAGTATTAATTTAAATATACTATTTCATGAAAAAGCGTATTCTTGGATTTTGGGAAATTTGGAACATGAGTTTCGGGTTTTTAGGAATTCAATTCGGTTTTGCTTTGCAAGGTGGCTTTATGTCACGTATTTTCCAAACACTTGGTGCAGATAAGCATGACATCCCTTTATTGTGGATTGCAGCACCTTTAACAGGTTTACTTGTGCAGCCAATTATTGGTTATATGAGTGATAGAACTTGGCACTCTCGTTTTGGAAGACGACGACCGTATTTTCTTGTAGGAGCTGTTTTGAGCTCCATAGCTTTATTTTTTGTGCCATACTCGCCAGCCTTATGGGTTGCTGCAGGTTTTCTTTGGATTCTAGACGCATCCATTAACGTATCAATGGAGCCATTTAGAGCTTTAGTTGCAGATAAATTAGATGAGTCCCAAAGAACTTATGGTTTTGTAATGCAAACTTTAATTATTGGAATAGGTACTTGGGTAGCTAGTAATTTACCTTGGTTGGTTTCAAAAATGGGCGTAAGCGATTCTGCAGGACCTGGTATTGTTACTGATTCAGTTAAGGTTGCTTTTGCTATTGGAGCATTTGTATTCTTAATAAGTATTCTTTACACTGTATTTACAACAACTGAGTATCCGCCTGAGGATATGGAAGAGTTCGAAACAGAGAAAGCTAAAAAAAGTAGTTTTGTTTCAGATATTTTAAATAATATTGGGAACATGCCATCTACAATGAAAAAATTGGGCATCATTCAATTCTTTAGTTGGTTTGCCTTTTTTACCATGTGGAGTATGGCAAATCCGGCCTTAACAGAACATGTATTTAATACACCAGCACCTATAGAAGCTAATTTTGATATGACAAGTGCTATTGATAAAGAAGCATTCGATTTAGAAAACACAGCATTTCAAAAAGCATCTAATTCAGTTGGTTCTGCAATGGGAGTTTACGGACTTTCCTCAATGGCTTTTGCTTTATTATTAGTATTTTATACTTCAAAACGAAATATAAATAGAAAATATGTGCACATGCTATCCTTAATAATAGGAGGTGCAGGTTTCTTATTAATGACAGTTGTGTCACCAGAACAACTTAAATATTGTTTCATATTAATTGGTATTGCTTGGGGAAGTATTTTGTCCATGCCATACGCCATGCTTTCTAGTTCAGTAGACCCAAAGAAAATGGGAATGTTTATGGGTATTTTCAATATGTTTATTGTAATCCCTCAAATTATTGCGGCACTTGGTGGCATTAATTTCATTTCTGGTCTATTAGGAGAAGAAGCAATACATGCTATGACCATAGCAGGTTTAAGTTTAATTATCGCTGGTTTCTGTAATTTTTTAATTACGGAAAAAGCAGCAATATCATATCAACCTACAGAATAAAATTTAAAAATGAACAAAAAAGGATTCATATTCGATTTAGATGGTGTCATTGTAGATACTGCAAAATATCACTTTTTAGCGTGGCAAAGGTTAGCTAAAGGGTTAGATATTAATTTTACTGAAGAAGAAAACGAACAATTAAAAGGGGTTAGTAGAGTACGCTCACTAGAAAAAATACTGGCTTGGGGAAATAAAACTATTTCACAAGAATTGTTTGATGAACTCATGGGTAAGAAGAATGAAGAGTATCTCAGCTTCATTGCAGAAATGGATACAAATGAAATTTTACTAGATGTCCCAAGAGTATTGAAGTTTTTGAAGGAGATGGATCAACCTATTTCATTAGGTTCTGCGAGTAAAAATGCAAGAACAATTTTAGAACGCGTTAATCTTAAATCTAGTTTTAATGCCATAGTAGATGGTAATGATGTTTCAAAAGCAAAACCAGATCCTGAAGTCTTTTTAATTGCCGCTAAAGAAATTGATGTGAAACCAGAAGATTGTATTGTTTTTGAAGATTCAGTAGCTGGTGTTACTGCTGCAAACACAGCCAATATGATTTCAATTGGTATAGGAAGTAAGGATGTTTTAGGTCACGCAAATTATGTCTTTAAAGATTTTACAGAAATATCTAATGACCTCATTAAGTCCTTAATAGAAAATTAAATAAAAGTTAAATGATTGAATTGTTCTTGTCAAAGGACTTTAAAGGTGTTTTTCTAAATTTTGAAAACACACCAAACAAAATTCAATAAATATATCATTAAAATGAACCTAGATTACATCATTCCAAACAATTGGTCAATCATAGAAGAAGGATTTGACCCAAATCAGGTGAAAGCATCAGAAAGTTTATTTAGTATCGGAAATGGTGCTATGGGACAACGTGCTAATTTTGAAGAAAAATACTCAGGCCCAACTTTTCAAGGAAGTTATATTGCAGGAGTTTACTATCCCGACAAAACCAGAGTAGGTTGGTGGAAAAATGGCTATCCAGAATATTTTGCAAAAGTATTAAACGCACCAAATTGGATTGGTATTAATGTTTCTATAAACAATGAACAACTCGATTTATTTGCGTGTAAATATGTCAAAAAATTCAGAAGAGAGTTGAACATGCAAGAGGGTTGGTTGTCAAGAAGTTTTGTGGCGACGCTTCAAAATGATATAGAAGTTGAAGTTAAAACAAAACGGTTCTTAAGTTTAAATTTAGACGAAGTAGGTGCAATAGATTTTAGTATAACACCACTAAATTCAGATGCAGAAATTACATTTGAGCCATATTTAGATTCTGGTATTACTAATGAAGATACCAATTGGGATGATAAGTTTTGGGATACATTACAGGTTAGTCATGAGAATAACCAAGCCTTTATCCAGGCAAAAACCATGAAAACAGATTTTTATACATGTACCTTCATGGAATCTCAAGTTTTTATAGATGGGAAATCTATATTGGTAGAGCCTAATTTCAAAGCAGATGCTAATTTGGCTTCATTTAGTTATGCATACGACGTTAAGCAAGGCGAAACATACGCAATAAATAAATTTGGTGGATACACCGTAGATAGAAATCACAATAAAAATGAATTAATTGCAGTAGCAAAAACGTCATTAAGTAAAGCAAAATCTTTAGGTTTTAATAATTTGTTAGAAGACCAAAAGCAAGCTTGGGCTAAAATATGGGATATGGCAGACATCACTATCGAAGGCGATGTTAAAGCTCAACAAGGTATTCGTTTTAATATTTTCCATCTTAATCAAACTTATCTAGGAACAGATCCATTATTGAATATAGGACCAAAAGGATTTACTGGAGAGAAATATGGAGGAAGTACATACTGGGACACAGAAGCATATTGTATTCCTTTCTATATGGCTACTAAAGATCAAGAAGTAGCAAGGAATCTTTTAACGTATAGATATAAGCATTTAGAAAAAGCAATAGAAAATGCAGAGAAATTAGGGTTTTCTAATGGAGCAGCATTGTATCCAATGGTAACTATGAATGGCGAAGAATGCCATAACGAATGGGAAATTACATTTGAAGAAATCCACAGAAATGGAGCCATTGCTTTTGCTATTTTTAATTATTACAGATACACAGGAGACTTCAGTTACATACCAGAAATGGGATTAGAAGTTTTAATTGGTATTGCACGTTTTTGGCATCAAAGAGCTAATTTTTCTACAAAGAAAAATAAATATGTAATCCTTGGTGTAACAGGGCCTAACGAATACGAAAACAACGTTAATAATAATTGGTACACTAACTACATTGCAAAATGGTGTATTGATTATACTTTAGAAACGATCAAAAAAGTAAAAGAAGGTCATAGCGATGATTACGCTAGGATTTCGGGCAAAACTAAAATTTCTCACGAAGAATTAGCACTTTGGGAAAAGGTAGCAGACAATATGTATTTTCCATATTCTGAAGAGGAAAACGTTTATCTGCAACAAGATGGTTTCTTAGATAAAGAATTAATTACGGTTGCTGATTTAGATAAATCGCAACGACCAATAAATCAGAAATGGTCTTGGGATAGAATTCTACGTTCACCATATATAAAACAAGCCGATTTGCTTCAAGGAATGTATTTCTTTGAAGATCAATTTACAACCGAAGAACTAGAGCGTCATTTTGATTTTTATGAGCCATTTACGGTTCATGAAAGTTCATTATCGCCATGTGTTCACAGTATTCAAGCGGCTAAATTAGATAGAATGGACCAAGCCTATACCTTCTATTTAAGAACATCGCGTTTAGATTTAGATGACTATAATCACGAAGTTCACGAAGGTTTACACATTACTTCAATGGCTGGTACTTGGATGAGTATTGTTGAAGGTTTTGGTGGTATGCGTGTTAAAAATGACACTTTATCTTTTGAGCCAAAAATTCCTTCGCAATGGGAAGGTTATTCATTTAAAGTGAATTTTAGACATCAAGTTATCACTGTAAGTGTTAACCAAAATGAAACACAATTTAAACTTGAAGGCGATAAAGAATTAACCATTTATGTAGATGGAAAAGAAGTTTCTATAAGTCCTAATAATATGGTTACTATTTAACTAAAAAGACCTAATAGGTTTTTAAAAGCAGATCGAAAATATCAATAAAAAATCCTGCAAGGTTTCAAAAACCTTGTAGGTATTCGTTTAAACTTACTACAAGGACTTGTTTCATTTTTAAAATACAATTACAATGAAAGCACTAAAACTAACTCTATTAACACTATTAGTTGCAACGGTGTTTTCATGCCAAGAAACTAAATCTGAAGAAAATGAAGTTTCAGAATCTGTAACTGAAATCCTAAATGATATTGAAAAAATGGAGCCACCACATTGGTGGGTTGGTTTCAAAAATAAAGACTTACAATTATTAGTAAAGCATCCTAATATTGGTACGTCGATAGCAAAAATTAATTATTCTGGTGTTAGTTTAGTGGAAACACATAAAGCAGATAGTCCAAATTATCTGTTCTTAGATTTAGAGATTTCTGAAACGGCAAAAGCAGGGAAATTCAATATTACATTTCAGCTCGAAGATAGTTCCGAATTAATTCAAACTTACGAGTTAAAATCACGAGATAAATCAGCGGAAGATTACATAGGTTTCAATAGTTCAGATGCCGTTTATCTTATCACACCAGATCGTTTTGCTAATGCAAACCCAGAAAATGATGAGGTTGATGGACTTTTACAACAAGGAATTGATAGAAAGGATGGTTACGCAAGGCATGGAGGCGATTTACAAGGAATTACAGATCATTTAGATTATATAGAAAACCTTGGGTTTACAGCAGTTTGGCCATGTCCTGTTTTAATAAATGATATGCCAAGTGGTTCTTATCATGGTTATGCAATGACTGATTTTTATAAGGTAGATCCAAGATTCGGAACTTTAGAAGACTATAAAAAATTAGCTTCAGATTTAGAGTCTAGAGATATGAAACTCATCATGGACCAAGTAGCAAATCATTGTGGTTTAGAACATTGGTGGATGAAAGATTTACCGTTTAAAGATTGGGTAAATTATCAAGAAAACTACGAGAAAAACATAAATAATTGGGATAGTAAAACAACCATAACTTCTAATCATAGACGTACTTCTAATCAAGATTTATACGCATCTAAAAAAGATAATGAAGGCATGACAGATGGTTGGTTTGTATCTGGAATGCCAGATTTAAATCAGCGCAATCCGTTTATGGCTAAATACATTATACAGAATAGTATTTGGTGGGTAGAAACTTTAGAATTAGGAGGCATTCGTCAAGACACATATCCTTATCCTGATAAAGATTTTATGAGTGATTGGGCAGGTTCAATAATGACAGAATACCCAAATTTTTCGATAGTAGGTGAAGAGTGGAGTTACAATCCTTTACTTATTGCGTATTGGCAAGATGGTCATAAAAACGCAGATGGTTATGAATCTAATTTAAAATCAACTATGGATTTCGCCATGCAAAGAACTATTGTTGAAGCTTTAAAAGAAAATGAATCTTGGGATAAAGGTCTGGTAAAAATGTACGAAGGTTTAGCTAACGATTTTGTGTATGCGTCGCCAAAAGATATTATGGTGTTTCCAGATAATCATGATATGAGTCGCATTTTTACACAATTAGATGGGAATATTACTAATACTAAAATGGCTCTAAGTTACCTCTTAATATTGCCTAGAATTCCTCAGATTTATTACGGAACAGAAATCTTAATGGACGATTTTGATAAACCTGGAGATCATGGGGTAATCCGTACAGATTTCCCAGGAGGTTGGGAAGGCGATTCTATAAATGCGTTTACAGGTAAAGGACTTACAGATTCTCAAAAAGAGATGCAATCTTTTTTAAGTAAGATGTTAAATTACAGAAAAACTAGTGATGCTTTACATAACGGTAAAACGCTCCATTTTGCGCCTCTTAACGGAATTTATATGTTAGCAAGAGTGATTGATGACGAAACTGTTGTTCATATTCTTAACAAGAATGATGAGGCCCAAGATTTGGATTTATCTCGATTTGAAGAGTTAGGTTTAAGCGGAAAAACGCTAACTAATATTATTTCAAAAGAAACCCTAATTTGGAATTCTAGTTTAATATTAGAAACAAAAGGAAGTACTATTTTAACAACCAAATCATTATAGCATGAAAAGTGTTTTACTACTATTGAGTGTTAGTTTATTTATGTTTTCATGTAAAAATGAAACAAAAAGTCAAGAAGTGAATACTTTAGAAATAGACAGTGTTGATGCACCTTTAAATTTTCAGCATTTAAAAAGCGCAAGACTTTATAAAGGCGAAATCCATAGAATAGATAGTTTTCCATCTAACTATATTACACCAAGACCAGTAGATGTTTGGCTGCCAGAAAGCTATGTAGAAAACAAAACTTATGATGTACTTTATATGCACGATGGTCAAATGTTATTCGATTCATTATCAACTTGGAATAAACAAGAATGGAAAGTAGATGAATGGGCTTCAGAATTAATGTCAGAAGGGAAAACTAAGGATTTTATAGTAGTTGCTGTTCATAATATTTCAAAACTACGTTGGCAAGACTTATTTCCTCAAAAGGCCTTCGATTATATAAACGAAGCCACTAAGGACAGCTTAAAAGATCTTTCGGGTTCAAAGGATTTTAAACTAAATGGCGATAATTATTTAAAATTTATTGTAGAAGAATTGAAGCCAAAAATAGATAAAACGTATGCTGTGAATCCTGAGACAGAAAGCACGTTTGTAATGGGTTCTAGTATGGGAGGATTAATGTCTATGTATGCCATTTCTGAGTATCCTGAAGTTTTTAGTGGTGCAGCATGTTTATCTACGCATTGGCCAGGTGCAATGCCAATGGAGAATAATCCGTATCCTAAAGCTATTTTTAAATATATGGACGCTAATTTACCACAAGCTGGTGGATACAGGTTGTATTTTGATTATGGAAATAAAACCTTAGACGAGCATTATCCGCAATATGCGCCAAGGGTAAATGACATATTAAAATCAAAAGGCTACACCCAAGAAAATTCTAAAAATTTATTTTTTGAAGGAACAGATCATTCCGAAAATTCTTGGAATAGTAGATTAGATCAACCACTAATGTTTTTGTTAGGTAAAGACTAAATTATGAAGCAATTAATTTTATCAATAATAATTCTTTTTTCTTTTGCCTGTTTATCGGCCCAAAATACAAATCGTGTTTTTAAAAGTGCTGTAAAACAAGGACTAGATTTAAAGATAGAAGTCAATGATGGTTATTATTTGATAAGGCCATATTCTTCTAATATTATTGAAACCACTTTTGTTCCAAAAGGTGATTATTATAAATCACAATCTCATGCTGTTGTAGCAAAACCTTATGGTTCTTATTTTGAGATGACTGATAGAGGTAATGATGTTGTATTAAAAACAAAGGGCTTATATGTAACAATTACAAAGAGCCCATTTCAAATTTCATATTACTATAAAAATCAATTTATTGTTTCAGAAAAAGAAGGTTATGTGAAAAATGACAGTTTAGAAACCATTCAATTTAACCTTACAAAAGATGAAGTATTATATGGCGGAGGCGCAAGAGCTTTAGGTATGAATCGTCGTGGAAACCGACTTCAACTATACAATAGAGCACATTATGGTTATGAAACCCATAGTGAATTAATGAATTTTACAATGCCAATTGTGGTATCATCTAAACAATACATGTTGCACTTTGATAATGCACCAATAGGATTTTTAGACTTGGATAGTAAAAGTGATAACACCTTAACTTATGAAACTATATCTGGTAGAAAAACCTATCAGGTCATCGTTGGAGATTCATGGTTAAATTTAATTAATAATTATACAGATTTAACAGGTAAGCAACCTATGCTTCCGCGTTGGGCTTTAGGGAATTTTTCTAGTCGTTTTGGTTATCATTCTCAAAAGGAAGTGGAGACGACCATTGCGACATTTAAAGACGAAAAAATTCCGGTAGATGCTATTATTCTAGATTTATATTGGTTTGGAAAAGAGTTAAAAGGCACTATGGGGAATTTGGAAGTTTTTAGAGATTCCTTCCCAGATTTTGAAGGCATGGTAAAACGCTTAAACGACAAAGGCGTAAAAACTATAACTATTACGGAGCCATTTATTTTAACAACATCAAATAAATGGGATGAAGCTGTTCAAAATAGAATCTTAGCAAAAGATGCTATGGGAAATCCGGCTAAATACGATTTCTACTTTGGCAACACTGGACTCATTGATATATATAATCCTGATGGTGAAAAATGGTTTTGGAATATCTATAAAGATTTGGCTAATAAAGGTGTTGCAGGTGTTTGGGGAGATTTGGGAGAGCCAGAAGTACATCCAGATTGGGTAATGCACAAAACAGGATCTGCTAACGAGGTTCATAATATATACGGACACGATTGGGCAAGATTAGTATATGAAGGTTATGAGCGCGATTTTCCAAATACAAGACCATTTATTTTAATGCGAGCGGGTTATTCTGGCTCACAACGCTATGGAATGATTCCATGGTCTGGAGATGTTAACAGAACTTGGGGAGGTTTACAATCGCAACCAGAAATTGCATTACAAATGGGTATGCAAGGTTTGGCATATATGCATAGTGATTTAGGTGGCTTTGCTGGTGCAAATTTAGATGATGAATTGTATGTGCGTTGGTTACAATATGGTGTTTTCAATCCTATTTTTAGACCTCATGCACAAGAAGATGTGCCAAGTGAGCCAATTTATAGGAGTGAACATGCCAAAGCATTAGCCAAGCAAGCTATAGAATTACGTTATAAATTATTGCCTTACAATTATAATTTAGTTTATGAAAATAGCCAATTAGGTAAACCTTTAATGCGACCATTGTTCTTTGAAGAACCTACGAATAAGAATTTGTTTAATTATTCAAAAGCCTATTTGTGGGGAAATGATATATTGGTGTCGCCAGTTTTAGAACCAAAAATTACAGAGCAGGAAGTTTATTTTCCAAAAGATAATGTTTGGTTTGATTTCTATACAGATGAAAAAATAAAAGGAGGACAAATAAAAACAATAGAGTTAAATGAAAATTCTATACCTACTTACATTAGAGCTGGTGCTTTCATTCCCAATCTTTCAATTATTCAAACTACTGATAATTATGATGACTCCATGTATAAGATTGAATATTATCATGATGCCAGCGTGCTATCTAGCAGTCAACAGATTTATACAGATGATGGTGTTTCTGCCAAGACCATAAAAAATAATGATTATGAAATTTTAAAGCTAGATATGAACGTAAAGGGTTCAACATTAGAATTTAAAATTAGTAATGAAATAGGAAAAAATTTCAATCCAAAATCGCGTAGATTTTATTTAACAATTCATGGTTTAGAACATAAACCCAAGCGTATAAAGGTTGGTAAGTATTCATCTTTTGATTGGTCGGAGAGTTCTAAAACTTTAAGAATTCCTATTGAAAGAAATTCAAGTGAAACATCAGTTGTAACTGTTAAACTCAAAAAGTAGTTTAAATGAAAATTATAAGAAAAAGTATTATTTTAATAGCTGTATTCAGCATTTTTGGATGTGAGAATGAAATAAAAACACCCTTAGAGTCCAAAGAAACAAAAATTAATATGAAGAAAAAAGAAGTCGTATATCAAGTTTTTACTCGCTTATTCGGAAACACGAATACCACTAATAAACCTTGGGGAACACTTCAAGAAAATGGAGTAGGTAAGTTTAATGATTTTACGGTTAAAGCTTTAAAAGAAATAAAGGATTTAGGTGTAACACATATTTGGTATACAGGAGTTCCACATCATGATGTGATTACGGATTATTCACAATTTGGGATTTCTAATGATGATCCAGATATTGTAAAAGGTCGAGCAGGTTCGCCATATGCAGTAAAAGATTACTACAATGTAAATCCAGATTTAGCTGTAAATGTTGAAAACAGACTCGAAGAATTTGAAGCTTTAATTGAACGTTCTCACAAGGTAAATTTAAAAGTTATTATCGATATTGTTCCTAATCACGTGGCTCGTAATTATCAAAGTTTAACTAATCCTGAAGGATCAACAGATTTTGGAGCAGAGGATGATAAAACAAAAACGTACGATGTTAATAATAACTTTTATTACAATCCAGGAGAAGCTTTTACAGTACCAGAATGGAAACATGGTTACCAACCCTTAGGTGGAGAAAAAAATAGTTTAGCAGATAGTAAGTTTGAAGAAATCCCTGCAAAATGGACAGGTAATGGATCTAGAGCTTCACAACCAGATATTAATGACTGGTATGAAACTGTAAAAGTAAATTACGGCATTAGTCCAGAAGGTAGAAAAGATTTTGATGAATTACCTGCTGGTTTTGAAAACGAAAATTACAAAAAGCATTACGAATTTTGGAAAGATAAAACCGTACCAAGTTCTTGGGTTAAATTTAAGGATATTGCGTTGTATTGGACGGCAAAAGGTGTTGATGGTTTTAGATACGATATGGCAGAAATGGTGCCAGTTGAATTTTGGAGTTATATGAACTCTCATGTAAAAATGAAAAACCCAGAAGCCTTTTTATTAGCTGAGGTCTATAACCCAAGTTTGTATAGAGATTACATTAAACGTGGTAAAATGGATTATTTATATGATAAAGTTCAGCTCTATGATACCCTTAAACACGTAATGCAAGGTCACGGAAGTACAGACAATATTCCACCAATTTTAAATGATTTAGGTGATATTGAACATCATATGCTTCATTTTTTAGAAAACCATGATGAGCAACGAATTGCTAGTCCAGATTTTGCTGGTAGCGCAGAAAAAGGAAAACCAGCCATGGTGGTTTCTGCAACATCATCTACTGCACCAACAATGATATATTTTGGGCAAGAATTTGGTGAACCTGGTGCAGAGGATTTAGGTTTTGGAGATCCAACAAGAACTTCAATTTTCGATTATGGCTCAGTGCCTAGTTTAGTGCGTTGGGTAAACGATAAAAAGTTTAATGGCGGACAATTAACCAAGCAAGAAGATGAACTTCGTGATTTTTATAAACGTCTATTGAATTTCACAATAAATAGTTCTGCTTTGATGGGCAATTATCAAGATCTTCAACATTACAATCATCAACACACAGAATGGTATAACGATAAAGTTTTATCGTTTGTTCGTTGGAGTAGTGATGAAAAACTAATTGTCATTTCAAATTTCAATGCAGATAACACCTATGGATTCGAGTTGCAGTTACCAGAAGATCTAGTTCAAAAATTACAACTAAAAGATGGAGAATACAACGTTGAAGATCAATTATACAATACGTACGCTTCAACTTTAAAAGTAAAAGATGGAAAGGCCAATGTAAGAATTGATATTAAGCCTTTAGAGTCGTTTATTTTGAAAATTGAAAATTAAAACGACAAGACATAATAGTTTCTATAAATTTATAAACAACAATGAAAAAACTAATTTTATTCACGATAATTCTAATCACTTTGAGTTGTAAAAATAAAGCAGAAGATAACAGAAGCAGTATGGATGCGTCAGCAGAAGTAACTGAAACACCTTTTGTTTGGGAAGGCGCAAATCTTTATTTTTTACTCACGGATAGATTTAATAATGGAGATCAATCTAATGATGTAAATTTTAATAGAACTCGAAAAACTGGTAAGCTTAGAGGTTTTAAAGGAGGTGATATAAAAGGGATTACTCAAAAAGTTAAAGAAGGTTATTTTACAAAATTAGGTATTAACGCAATTTGGATGACTCCAATTGTTGAGCAAATCCATGGAGGAACAGATGAAGGAACAGGAGTATCTTATGGTTTTCATGGGTATTGGACAAAAGATTGGACTCGTATTGATCCTAATTTTGGAACCAAAGAAGATTTGCGTGAGTTAATAAAAGAAGCACATGCAAGAGGTATTAGAATAGTATTAGATGCCGTTATTAATCATACAGGTCCTGTTACAGATAAAGATCCAGTTTGGCCAGAAGAATGGGTAAGAACAGATAAGCAATGTACCTACGATAATTATGATAATACGATTAGCTGTACGTTGGTTGCAAATCTTCCTGATATTAGAACAGAAAGTAATGAAAATGTAGAATTGCCACCGCAGTTAGTAGAAAAGTGGAAAGCCGAAGGTCGTTACGAACAAGAAGTAAAAGAACTCGATGCGTTTTTTGAAAGAACGGGCCATCCTAGAGCACCACGTTTTTATATCATGAAATGGTTAACAGATTACATTACCGAATTTGGAGTTGATGGGTATAGAGTAGATACTGTAAAACATGTCGAAGAATATGTGTGGACAGAATTCAAAGTAGAATGCGATTTTGCATTTGCAGAATACAAAAAGAATAATGCCGAAAAAGTACTAGATGACAACAATTTTTACCTTGTTGGCGAAGTATACAATTATGGCGTAAGCTCAGGCCAGGAGTTTGATTTTGGCGATAGAAAGGTCAATTATTTTAATCCACCGAGTTTTCAAAGTCTCATCAATTTTGAATTTAAATATAATTCTAAGGATAAAGATTACGAAGACTTATTTAAACATTATAATGCTATTTTACATGATGAGTTGAAGGACTTTGGAACATTAAATTACCTCAGCTCACATGATGATGGTAGTCCATTTGATGCCCAAAGAAAAAAGCCTTACGAAACTGCAAATAAACTTTTATTGTCGCCAGGAACATCACAAGTTTATTATGGAGACGAATCCTCAAGATCATTAATAGTTCCGGACACAGAAGGAGATGCTACATTGCGATCTATGATGAATTGGGATTCTATAGCCAAAAGGAAACGTACAAAAGAAGTTTTAACACATTGGCAGAAATTAGGTCAATTTAGAGCAAAACATCCTGCGGTTGGTGCAGGTACTCACCAAATGATAACGTCTTCTCCTTACTATTTTTATAGAAGCTACCAGAAAGGTAATTTTAAGGATTTAGTGCTAATAGGGTTAGACTTAGAAAAAGGCAAGAAGGTCATAGATGTTTCTAAAATTTTTGAAGAAGGAGATGTTTTAAATGATACATATTCAGGCAAAACGGCAACAGTAGAAAATGGTGAGATTACAATAGACTCAGAATTTGAAGTCGTACTGATAGAAAAAAAATAATCTATTTATTATCCTACTAGGTTTCAAAAGCCTTGTAGTTATGGATTATAGACTTAGAAGGTTTTTAAAACCTAGCAAGTCTCTTAGTAAAGTAATAAAATAAAAAAAACGAACCTATGAGGTGCCGACTGCGATTATGCTCAGTTAGCATTAATATTAGTTGGTCTAAAACTTTATACAGCATGAAAAACTACATTTCAATATTTGCAATTGCATTGGTATTATTCTCTTGTAATTCAGAAGAAAAACGAATTACAAAAATCACATCGCCAAACGAAAAAGTATTGGTAGATTTTAATGTTAATTCTGAAGGTCGACCATTTTATATGGTAAAATTTAATAATGAGACTATTGTAGATACGTCTTATCTAGGTTTTGAGTTTAAGAATATTCCAGCTTTTAATAAGAATTTCATTATTAAGAATTCAAATATTTCAACATTCAACGAAACATGGCAAATGCCTTGGGGCGAACAATCAGAGGTTGTAAATAATTATACAGAATTAAAGATAGAACTTCAAGAAACAACAAGTCCAGAACGTTTTTTGCACATTATTTTCAAAGTTTATGATGATGGCATAGGTTTTAGATACGAATTTCCGGAACAAGCACGATTAAAAAACGATGTTTTTATAACTGAAGAAAACACCGAGTTTAACCTTACAGAAGATTATAAAACCTTTTGGATTCCTGGAGATTGGGATATTTATGAGCATTTGTACAATACCACGAGTCTATCAGCAATTGATGCCTTACAATTTAAGAATCACAAGAATCTAGCACAGACCTATATACCAGAAAATGCAGTTAATACACCAGTCACTATGGTGGGTAAAGATGGAATACATCTTAGCTTTCACGAGGCAGCTTTAGTAGATTATTCAGGTATGACCTTAAAAGTAGATACCGAAAACTTAAACCTAATAAGTAATTTGGTTGGTTCAGAAAATAGGGATTACAAGGTTAAAAAGACGATGCCTTTTAATACACCTTGGCGAACGATACAAATTTCAGACAATGCGCCAGATTTAATTGCATCTAAACTTATAGTGAACCTTAACGAGCCAAATAAACTTGGCGATGTATCTTGGTTTAAACCTATGAAATACACAGGAGTTTGGTGGGAAATGCATTTAGGGAAATCCTCATGGGATTACGGAATGACTCAAGATATGAACACATGGACAGATGGTGGGAAATCGCATGGAAAACATGGTGCTACAACAGAAAATGTAAAGAATTTTATTGATTTCTCTGCTAAGAATAATATTGGTGGTGTATTAGTTGAAGGGTGGAATACTGGTTGGGAACATTGGATTGGTTTTGAAGACAGAGAAGGTGTGTTTGATTTTGTAACACCTTATCCAGATTATGATATTGCAGAGGTTGTACGTTACGGAAAAGAAAAAGGTGTCGATATTATTATGCATCATGAAACTTCTGCTGCAACAGAAACTTACGAGAAACAACAAGATACTGCCTATGCTTTGATGCAGAAATATGGTATGCATGCTGTAAAATCTGGTTACGTAGGTAAAATTCTACCAAAAGGGGAATATCATCATGGACAATACATGGTCAATCAATATAATAATGCAGCTATAAAAGCCGCTAAATATCAAGTCGCTGTAAATGCTCATGAGCCTATTAAGGCAACAGGATTACGAAGAACGTATCCTAATATTATATCTAGAGAAGGTTTACGAGGTCAAGAATTTAATGCTTGGGCAAGTGATGGTGGCAATCCACCAGAACATTTGCCAATAGTAGCGTTTACTAGAATGTTATCAGGACCAATTGATTATACACCTGGAATTTTCAATATTAAATTTGATGAATATAAACAAGACAATCAAGTTAATACAACCCTCGCACAGCAATTAGCACTTTATGTGGTTATATACAGTCCTGTGCAAATGGCTGCTGATTTAGTAGAACATTATGAAGCTAACCCTGAACCTTTGCAGTTCATCAGAGATGTTGGTGTTAATTGGAATAAATCTCTTATTTTAAATGGCGAAGTAGGTGATTATGTGACTATTGCAAGACAAGAACGAGAAACAGAAAATTGGTTTGTTGGTGGAATTACAGATGAAAATTCTAGGACTATAGATTTAGATTTTAGTTTTTTAGATAGTGACACAACTTACGAAGCTATTTTATATAAAGATGGCGAAAAGGCGCATTGGGATGATAATCCACTAGATCTTAAAATTGAAAAAATTGAACTAAATAAAGAGTCAAAGCTCTCTATAAAGCTTGCCAAAGGTGGCGGTTTTGCTTTGAGTCTAAAAACTAAATAATAATTAATTTTTTTATCCCTTATGAAAAATGTAATACTAATATTAGTATTGGCACTCTGTTTTAATGGTGCCAATGCTCAAGTTGGTGTAGGAACAACAGACCCAAAAAGCACCTTGGATATTAACGGCAATTTATCATTAAAAGTAGTAAGTGTAAATGGTGGACCAAGTGGATCTGCGACACCTATTGATGATGGTGTTTATATCAATTTAACACCAACAACTGGTAGTGAGGAATTTATATTACCAGATGCTACAGTGGTGCCAGGGAGAATTTATATTCTAAGAAATGTAACCGATACTGTAAATGCCTATATTTATACGTTCGGAGCAGGTGTGTTGTTTTTTGCTGGTGATAGTACTGCAGGTGTATCAGTTGTAAATATGACAACTACTGTAGGTAATGGAAACACTAGTAAAACTTTAATATTTATAAGTGATGGGTCTAACTGGACGTACGGTCAATTAGGATTTTAGACCTTATAGCAGACTGTTTTAAATTAAATACAAGGTGTAAGAAATTAATTCGATACACGTCTATTCTTAATATTTGTAACTTTGCCTATATAAAAAAACTACTTTTTTTGGATATTAACGATAACATAGAATCTCCTTTTGAAATAAAAATAAGTTTCAACAAACTTCTTAATCAGTATGAAAATTTAATAGCTGCTGATAATGATTTTATAGCTGCTAATGCACGACGTGTATTAAGTATAGCAGAGAAAAATCCTATTTTAAGAGATGGATTTAGTGATTTTGAAATCTTTAATACTTATGAAAAAGAGATTGAAGGATTACTCCAAGATGCTTTTAGTCCATTATTAACTAAAAATGAAATTAAAACGGCATCTATTCCATTTCATAATTTTACATTCAATTCTTCAGAGCGTTTTAAGTCTATTATAAATACAGCCGGAAGTAATTTTGATTTGGAAATTCAGAATATGCCTAAGGATCAAAAATATATTTTTGCTTGTGCAATAATTTTAAATTTTTGTTATGGTTATAATTTAAATTTTAAACGACCTTTTTTTTATGAAATACCAGATTCTAATGGTGTAATGCGTTACTACAAAATGTTGTATAACGCGGATTTTACAGAAGTTATTCCAACAGAAAACGCGCCACAGATTACTCAGCAAGATTATGATGAGCTAATAGATAATTTTGAAGATATAGAACTGTGGAAAAAGAAGTTTCCGCCAAATAGTTATCTTTTCAAAGGCTTCGTGATTTCTAATATTTTTGATATTACAGACGATCAATCCATTTCTAACGTAAAGACCACTTTAATAGGTGAGACCCAACAAAAAAGTGAAGGTTTTATGGAAGGTTTTCATGACATTTTTCAGTCTTTATTTGGGCTTAAAAATATCAAAGTTGGTTTTTCAACTTTCAATGCAGAAGAGGATGTTTTTGAGCGTATTTATGGTGTTGGCATGAATAGTTATTTACTAAATAATTTAGAAAGTCAAAATTGTACAGATGCCTTATGTACGTGGTCTTACAATAAGCTTTTAAAAGAGTTTAAATATTTTTCAGTATCTGATGTAGATAAATCTTTTGAACGGTCACAAGGCCAAGCGCCTCATATAAATGTTTTACATGAGCAAGGAATTAAAAGCGCCATTTTTGCGCCTATTGCTAATAAAGATGGTTTAATGGGTATTTTAGAGATTGTTTCTAACGAGCCTAAAATCTTAAATAGTATCAATGCTAATAAATTGGTGGATGTTATGCCCTTTATTGTAAGTGCCGTAGAACGTTCTAAAAATGAAGAGTCTAATTTAATTGAAGCAATAATACAAAAAGAATGTACATCAATACACTCTAGTGTACAGTGGAGATTTAAGAAAGAAGCGAAGCAATTTATTAAGGACCAAATGAATGGTAAAGACACTAATTTTAATAAAATTGCTTTTGAAAATATCTATCCACTTTACGGTCAAATAGACATAAAAGGGTCATCAGAAGCTAGAAATTGGGCAACTCAAAAAGATTTATCATTACAACTTAATGCATTAAAGAATGTTTTGTCTAATGCTTTTCAATTAGAAGCACTTCCAATTTATGAACAATTTATATATCAAATTGATAGCTTTTTAGAAAGTGTTGATTCTCATTTTCAGGTTGATAGTGAGCATCAAATTTCTGTTTTTATTAAAAAGGAAGTAGAGCCTGTTTTAAAACATTTGTACACTGTTGATGCATTAAAAGAAGAAATTGATAACTATTTTGAAAAAATAAATTCGCAAGCAGATACTTTATATCATCATAGAAAACAATACGATGATACTATATCACTTATAAATAAAGAAATGGCTTCTATTTTAGATACTAAACAAGAAGAAGCACAACAAATGTATCCGCATTATTTTGAGCGTTTTAAAACTGATGGTGTAGAACATAATATGTATATCGGTGAATCCTTAACTAAAGAAGATAGTTTTAATACAATTTACTTATATAATTTAAGGTTATGGCAATTACAAGTGATGGTAGAAATGGAGAATGCTTATTATCAAATGCAACCAGATTTTCCAGTAGCGTTAGATGTTGCGTCGATGATTTTGGTATTCAATCAGCCATTGTCTATTAGTTTTAGAATGGATGAAAAACAATTTGATGTTGATGGAACATACAATGCTAGATATGAAATTGTAAAGAAACGGGTGGATAAAGCCTTTATAAAGGGTACCAACGAACGCGTGACTCAAAAAGGTAAATTGAGTATTGTTTATTCTCAGAGAGAAGACGAAATGGAGTATTTACAATACGTAAAATTCTTGCAGGCTAAAAAATACCTAGATACAGATGTAGAAATTGTAGAATTGCAAGATTTACAGGCTGTAACAGGTTTAAAAGCTATACGAGTTAGTGTTTTGTATCACAAAGCGAAAAACGACAAGGAGTTTTATACCTATGAAGATTTAATGAAAGAAATTAAAGCTTAATTTACAATTGTAGTTATTGGAGATTCTTGGCCAGATAGTTGAAAAGCTATAGCAAACGATATTACACTAACTACAATCCCAATCGCAAAAAAGGTATAGGTCAGTCTTAAAATCTTATACTTTCTATTTAAAACTAAACCGAGGAAATAGAGATCTTTAGTCAGTGATCCGTAAAGGTATTCCTTGTCTTGCATCATTTCCTCCATTGCCCATTCAAACTCTTCAAGTTTCATTTTGTGAAAGTTTCCAAAGAATAACAAGTTTACTTTTTTATTAGCGACATCCTCCTTTGTGAATTTTCCGCTAGTTACATTCGGTCGTGTTGCTATTACAGACAAAACAATTGATACAACTGTAAATATTGTAAAAATGAACGTTGGCCAAATAAGATATTCGTTTGTAGGGTTATCTAGTTTAGAAACTAAGTTAGATAAGACTAACGAGATGATAATGGCATTTACAGATAATAAAATATTAGCTTTTGTGTCTGCAATATCACTTAATGTAATGTGATTTCTTAATGCAACTCTAAACATAGTTTCTATACCACGATCTGGTAAGTCTAACTTTGCTTTCTTAAAATTTAATTCTGCCTTTTTCTGTTTTAATTTTTCTGTATTTGCTTTTACTTTATTTTGATTTTGTAAAAGGTTGGCTAAATTTTTCCCTTTACGACCTTCCCATTTCTTTGTTGCTAAGTCGGTGTAAAAACTATGGTTGGTTAAAAAGGCAATATTTTCTTTTATCCATTCAGTCTTAGATACTTTTTTACCTAAAGTCAGTTCCCATTCTTTTCTTAATAAAGACGCGTATTTGCGGTAGTTTTTACTAGATAAATGTGCACAATCTGCATCTTTAATATAACCCTCTAATTTATTAGTAGGTTGGTAACCCATTGTAGTAGCTAAAATAATAGCGGAAATGCTTTCAATAGTTTTATCAGAAACATTTTGAGATTTTAAAAATTCCGTTGCTATTTTTACACTTTCCTGCTCGTGCCCTTCGATAGTTTTAGTAAATCCAGTATCATGAAACCAAGCAGCAACTAACAATTGATCTTTTTCGGTTTCGTTTAAAGGACCTTCTTCCAAAAGTTCGTTCACTTTACCAACAACCCTTTGCGTATGCGCAAGGTTATGATATACAAATGAGGCATCTAAATTACTATTTAAATAAGCTATAACGTATTTTTCTGCTTCTACTACAATGTTCTTCATATAATAAATTGTGAGACTAAATTAAGAATTTTTTATAAGCTTAGTTAATATTTGAGTTAGCAATCCTATTTCTCGTTTTATTTTTAACAGTTGTTAGGTTCGTTAACTTACTAATTCCTGTTTCAACGATTCATAGTCATTTAATTACCTTATAATTCAGTTTTTTAAGATTCTACAATAGGGTAATTAATTCGTATTTTTGAATACCAACCCTTTTTTATGAAAATAGTATACAAGTACGGGATTTTTTTAGTCTCAATATTAGTTTTTAATGCGTGTGCAACTTATAAAAAACAAGTTGTACGTGATGCAGAAGTTGCCCAGCCAAAACATAAAGAATTAGCGCATACATTTTATCTTATTGGTAATGCAGGTGACTCAAACCTAGGCGAAAGTTTTGATGCTTTAAAAGCTTTTAAAGTTGAATTGGAAAAAGCAGATAAAAAGAGTACGGCTATTTTTTTAGGTGATAATGTCTACCCAAAAGGTATTCCAAATAAATCATCAAAATTTTATGATTTAGCAAAACATAGGCTGCTGTTGCAAACGGAAGCAGTTAAAAATTTTGAAGGTAAAACTATTTTTCTGCCAGGAAATCAGGATTGGTATTCTGGAATCAAAGGTTTAAAAGCCCAAGAAAAAATAGTTGAAAAAGAATTAGGGAAAGATAGTTTTTTACCTGAAGATGGATGTTCTATTGATAAAATTCATGTTTCAGATGACATTGAACTTATTCTGGTTGATACGCATTGGTACATAAACAATTGGGACGAGCAACCAACTATTAATGACGACTGCGAATTAAAAACAAGACAGAATTTTTTAGATGAGTTTAGTGATTTAGTTAAAAAAGCGCGAGGCAAAACTACAATTATAGCATTGCATCATCCCATGTATACTAATGGTCCTCATGGTGGTCAGTTTAGTGTAAAAAGTAACTGGTCACCTGCACCAATTGTAGGAACTTTAAATAATGTTTTTAGAAAAACAAGTGGTCGTGTAGAAACAGATTTACAAAATGCGTACTACAACGAATTAAAAAAGCGTTTAGTAACGCTAGCGCAAGTAAATGATAAGGTTGTTTTTGTATCTGGTCATGAACACAGTTTGCAATATTTAATTGATGATAATTTACGTCAAATTGTTTCTGGTTCAGGATCTAATGTGTCTGCTGTAAGAAATGTTGGTGCTGGTATTTTTGGATATAGTACACCAGGTTATGCTACGTTACGTGTTTACACAGATGGTTCTACCCATGTATCCTTCTATTCATCCGATGAAGATGCAATTGTATTTGAAACAGAAGTTTTTCCGCAAGATGCACCATTAGAACTTAAAACATATAAAGAAAATTTAGAGTCGCATACAACGGCTTCTATTTATGCAACAGAAGAAACGGATGTTACTGGGTTTCGAAAATTCCTTTGGGGAGATCGTTATAGAAAAGAGTTTAGTACCAAAGTTATGGTGCCAAATGTAAAGTTAGACACACTATATGGTGGTTTAGTTCCTGTAAGGCAAGGTGGTGGAAATCAGTCTAAATCCTTAAGGTTAGAAGATAAAAACGGAACACAATATGTGATGCGAGCTGTCCGTAAACAAGCTCTTCAATATCTACAAGCTGTACTTTTTAAAGATCAGTTTATTGATGGTCAGTTTGATAATACTGCGACCGAAGATTTAATTTTAGATGTTTTTGCAGGTTCTTATCCATATGCGCCATTGATTATTGGAGATTTAGCAGATGCAATTGGTGTTTATCATACAAATCCGGTTCTCTATTTTGTACCAAAACAAGAACGATTAGGAGAATATAATAACGACTATGGTGATGAACTTTATATGATTGAAGAACATACATCTGAAGGTCATAATGACAAAGCAAGTTTTGGGTTTCAAAATGAATTGTTATCAACGCTTGATATGATGAAAAAAATTCATAAAGATGAAGATATAATCATAGATGAGCCTTCGTATATAAAAGCAAGATTGTTTGATATGCTAATTGGTGATTGGGATAGGCATCAAGATCAATGGCGCTGGATAGAATTTAAGGAAGATGGGAAAAAAATATATAGACCAATGCCAAGAGATCGTGATCAAGCGTTCTCAAAAATGTCAGATGGTTTTCTTTTGGGTACAGCCGTTAAACTAATGCCAACTGCACGTTTATTGAGGGCGTATTCTAATGATTTAGTAGATGTAAAAGGTGTTAATGTAGAACCTTATCCGCTAGATATGGAAATTATAGTGAGATCTGGTAAAGTAGATTGGGATGCGCAGGTAAAAATTATACAAGAAGGTATCACGGATGAAGTCATAGAAAAAGCTTTTGCAAATATTCCAAATGAAATGCCAAGTGAGTCTATTAAGGATATTAAGAAAAAATTGAAAGCTAGACGAGGTAATCTTCAAGCGATATCAGATCGTTATTTTGAATTACTCAATGAGTATGCCGTTATTAAAGGGACTAATAAAGACGATTGGTTTGATATACAACGTTTACCAAATGGACAAACAAAAGTTACAGTTTACAGGATTAAAAAAGGAGAAAAAAAGGATAAGTTTCACGAGAGAACGTATAATAAAAATGAAACTAAAGAAATTTGGATCTATGCATTAGACGACGATGATGTATTTGAGGTCACAGGAGAAGGTGATAGCTATATCAAAGTAATTTTAATAGGAGGTCAAAATAATGATAAGTATAACATTGAAAATGGAAAACGTTTAATTTGCTATGATTACAAATCCAAAAAAAACACATTTGTTACAGATAAAGGACGTATAATATTAACTGATGATTATGAAACAAATGTGTACGATTATAAGAAACTCAAAAATAGTACGAACCAAATCATCCCAACATTAGGCGCAAATCCTGATGACGGATTTAAGTTAGGGATTCAAAATGTTTACACAACTTATGGCTTTGTGCGTAATCCGTTTACTGCTCAGCATAAACTTTCAGCAGCTTACTACTTTGCAACTGAAGGTTATGAATTAAACTATATAGGTGATTTTGCGAAAGTAGTTGGTAATTTTAATTTAGGTATAGATTTGCGTTTTACTAGCCCTAATTATGCATTTAATTTCTTTGGTTATGGAAATGATTCATTAAACCCAGAAGATGATACATCAGATGGATTAGATGTTAATTTAGATTACAATAGAGTAAAACTTCAAACCTTAAAGTTTGAACCGTCTCTTAAATGGATAGGTAGATATGGTGCAAGTTTTAAATTTGGTTTAACCTATGAGTCTATAGAAGTAGAAAAAACGGAAGGACGATTTATTAATTCGGTAATTGGTGATAATATAGAAGTTGAAAATGTTTTTTATGGAGCAGATGCCACTTACCAATTTGCACATTCAGATACTGAAGTATTTCCAACATTAGGATTCTTATTTAATATTCATGGCGGATTTAGAAATAATGTAGAAACCTCAAAAGGGTTTGGTTATGTAATATCTGAGTTTGGGTTAGATTATAAATTGGTTCCAAATGGTCAATTAGTATTGGCAACAAAGCTTAGAGGACATTTTAATATTGGAGATAATTATGAGTTTTACCAAGGCGCAACAATAGGAGCTAATAACGGTTTAAGAGGTTATAGAAACCAAAGATTTAATGGTAAAAGTGCTTTTGTACAAAGTACAGATTTAAGATTAAACCTAACTAAAGTAAGGACTGTCATAACACCTATGAAACTTGGGTTGTATGGAGGTTTTGATTACGGTAAAGTTTGGATTAGTAATGGGAATTCTGACCATTGGAATACGTCAATTGGTGGAGGCGTTTTTGCTATTGCAGCAGACTTATTAACGCTTAATTTATCAGCTTTTAATAGTGATGAAGGTGTGCGTTTTGCATTTAAATTAGGCTTTGATTTTTAAAAATTTGGGTAAGGTTTCATATTATTTGTAGACCTATAGATGAATCGCGTATATTATGAAAAACACAAAATTAAAAATTGAAAATAGAAAAGGAGATATTTTAAGTGCTCATCTAGAGTTGCCTGCAAATCAAAAGCCAAATTACTTTGCCATTTTTGCGCATTGTTTTACATGTAGTAGTAATCTCAATGCAGCTAGGAATGTGAGTAGAACACTGACACAACAAGGTTTTGGAGTCATAAGATTTGATTTTACAGGTTTAGGCAAAAGTGAAGGCAAATTTGCAGATAGCCATTTTTCTGCTAATGTAGAAGATTTAATAGATGTTCATGCATATATATCGCAAGCTTATACAGCACCAAGTTTATTAGTTGGGCATTCTTTAGGAGGTGCAGCTGTACTTGTAGCGGCTTCAAGAATTGCAGATGTTAAAGCAGTAGCAACAATTGGTGCACCAGCAACAGTAGATCATGTTAAACATTTGTTCTCTCATCAAATAGATGATAATAACGCAACCAATGATGTAGAGGTAAATATTGGTGGGCGACCATTTGTGATAAATAATGATTTCGTTAAAGAATTTGATAAAATAGATTTACCAGAAGTTGTAAAAAATCTTCGTAAGCCATTATTAATAATGCATTCGCCTTTTGATAAAATTGTTGGTGTAGAAAACGCTGAGAAGTTGTATAAAACGGCCTTACATCCTAAAAGCTTCATTACTTTAGATAATGCAGATCATTTATTAACAGATGTAATTGATAGCCAATATGCTGGTGAAATGATTGGGACTTGGGCAAAACGTTATTTTCCTAAAGAAGAAAATAAAATGATTAGTACAGAAGGCGAACAATTGGTCGGTCATCTCAACATTGTAGAAGATAACTTTACAACAACTATTCAAACTAAAAACCATGCTTTAATTGCAGATGAACCCATAAGTATTGGTGGTAATGATTTTGGTCCTTCTCCTTACGAGTATCTCAATGCCGCCTTAGCAGCTTGTACTGTAATGACACTAAAAATGTATGCAGAGCGAAAACATTGGGATTTAAAGGAGGTTTATGTTTACGTTTCGCATTCTAGAAAGCACAGTGATGACCTAAAATTAGAAGTTGATAAGCCAAAATACTTAGATCATATCAGTAAAAAGCTTAAGTTTATTGGTAACTTAGATTCTGATCAAAGAGAGCGATTAAAAGAAATATCGTCGCGTTGTCCTGTACATAAAACTATAGCGAGTGAATTAATCTTTGAAACGCAATTACTTCAAGATTAGAGAATTATTTATAAAAGATAACAGTCAGAATTGATAGTATTAGACTTTGGTTGTTTATGTCGTAATTTTTTTAAAGATGCGGTATAACCAATTCAATTTTTGTTGTTTTTCTAATGGTAATTACTATTTTATAAATTCTACGCGCTAATGTGCGTAAATGGATTAATATTTTAAGATTGTTATTAAATCCATTAACTAATCTAATATACCTTTACATTATAAATATACACATGAGAAATTTTATCAAGAAAACAATTATTATACTATCGTCAATTATATTAAGCGCTTGCGCAACAGAAAAGGCCTTGTATAAAAGTGAAGATGATAAATCTGGTGTTTTGCCTAATAAAAAGGTAGATAAGGTATTCTATCTAATTGGAGATGCAGGGAAATCTCCTAAAGGCGGAATGTCTAAAGGTCTTACAGCTTTTAACAATTACACTAAAAATAAAAGTACTAAAGGGGACTTTGTGATTTTTTTAGGAGATAATATTTATCCAGCGGGTTTACCAAAGAAAGATAAAAAAGGAAGGGCTGAAGCAGAAAATGCATTAGATGGCCAAATATTATCAATCAAAGGGTTTGATGGCGAAGTTCTTTTTATTCCTGGCAATCATGATTGGTACGCAGATGGAGTTAAAGGAGTTAAGAGAGAAGAAAAGTATATTGAAGATGCTATCGGTAAAAATACGTTTCAACCAGAGAATGGATGTCCTTTAGAGAGTATTGATGTTAGTGAAACTGTACAGTTAATAGTCATTGATACGCAATGGTATTTAGAAAATTGGAATGATCATCCAACTATTAACGATGAGTGTGAAATAAAGACTAGAGAACGCTTTTTTGAAGAATTAGAAGGGGAACTTAAAAAAGCTCAAGGCAAAACAATTGTCTTTGCGATGCATCACCCAATGTATACAAATGGTGTGCATGGTGGCCAGTATGCTTTTTCTAAACACCTTTTTCCTGGCCAGAAAAAAATACCGTTACCAATATTAGCCTCATTGGCTACACAGATAAGAACTCAAGGTGGCGTTTCTATTCAAGACCGTTACAATGAGCGTTATAATAAATTAATGAAGCGAATTGAAACGTTAACTTTTGATACTAAGAACCTTGTTTTTGTTTCAGGCCATGAACATACCTTACAGTATATAGAAAATGAAAATGTAAAACAAATTGTCTCAGGATCTGGAGCTAAAGAATCTTATGCTAATCTTAATAATAATGGATTGTTTTCTTACGGAAAACAAGGGTTTGCAGAATTAACCATTTATGAAGATGGTAGCAGTTGGGTTTCATTTTTCGGTGAAGAAAACGGTAAGGCTAAAAAGTTATTTACCAAAATGATATTTGAGCCTACAAAAACGTATGACGTATCTGTTTTGCCTGATACTTTTCCACAAGAAATTGAAACATCTATTTATACTGCTGAGGAAACTGATAAAACTGGGTTTTTTGAGTCGGTTTGGGGAAGTCATTATAGAGATATTTATGGTACAAAGATAAAAGCTAAGGTGGCTACACTAGATACATTATATGGTGGTTTAGAGGTTGTGCGAGCAGGTGGTGGTCACCAAACAAAATCGTTACGCTTAAAAACCAAGGATGGAAGGGAGCTAAATATGAGGGCGTTACGAAAAAGTGCTACACAATATTTACAAACTGTTGTTTTTAAAAATACTCATATAGAAGATGAGTTTGAGAAAACCGCAGTAGAAGATCTAATTCAAGATTTTTATACAGCAGCACATCCATATGCATTTAAAGTAGTTCCAGACTTATCTGACGCTGCTCAGGTTTACCATACAAATCCAAAGATATATTACATTCCAAAACATAAAAACTTAGGAAAGTTTAATGATGAGTATGGTGATGAACTTTATATGATTGAAGAGCGTCCAGAAGAAAATTATACTGATGAAAGAAACTTTGGTTACGCTGATGACATTGAAAGCACTCATGATATCATTGCGAAAATTAGAGAGGATGAGAAATATAAAATTGATGAAAATTCTTATGTAAGAGCACGACTTTTTGATATGTTAATTGGCGATTGGGATAGACATCAAGATCAATGGCGATGGGCACAATTTGATCAAGAAAATGGTGATAAACTATATAGGCCAATTCCAAGAGATAGAGATCAAGTGTTTTCTAACTTCGATGGAGCGTTATTAGATGTTATGAAAGTTATATCTGGTTCTACAAAGCAATTGCAAGTCTATGATGCAGAGCTAAAAGATATTGAATGGATGAACGCAGCAGGAGTTAAGCTAGATCGTATTTTGGTTCAGAAATCTACCAAAGAGAAATGGCTTGAACATGCCAAATTTATTCAGGAGAATATTACTGATGAAATCATTGATAAGGCGTTTTTAAAAGTACCAAAAGAAGTACAAGATGAAACTTTAGAAGATATTAAAGTTAAACTAAAGGGAAGACGAGCTCATCTTATAGATATTGCTGAGCGCTATTATACATATCTCAATGAGTTAGTGATTTTAACAGGTACTGATAAGGATGACTATATAGAAGTCACTAGATTAAGAGATAATGAAACCAATGTAAAAATTTATAGAATTATAGATGGTGAAAAGAGTGAAGTGCTTGTAGATAAAACTTTTAATAAAGATACAACTAAGGAGATCTGGATTTATGGTTTAGACGATAAAGACATATTTGAAGTTAATGGAAAAGCAAATAATTTAATTTTCACTAGACTTATTGGCGGTCAACAAAATGATACCTATATTATAAATAGTGGCAGACGAATAAAGGTGTATGATCACAAAAGCAAACCAAATACTATAAAAGTCAATAATAGAGGAGTAGTAAGGTTAACAGATGTCTATAATTTAAATTTATTCGATTTTAAAAAAAATATAGTTACTAATAGTGTGATAACACCTGCAATTGGTTTTAATCCAGATGATGGAATGTTAGTGGGAGTTCAGTTTATTAAGACTAAGAAAGGCTTTCAACGTAATCCATTTTCGCATCAACATCGATTTAAAGGTGGTTATTATTTTGCGACGCAAGGCTTCTCTTTAAATTATGATGGAGAATTTGCCAACATAAAGGACGATTGGAACTTACACATTGGAGGGCAATTTACTTCAGATAATTTCACAAATAATTTCTTTGGTTATGGAAATGAAACAATCAATTTAGATGACGACCTCGATTTAGATTACAATAGAGTAAGAACAAGTATTTATATGCTCAAAGCTGGAATTCTAAAGAAAGGTAATTTTGGTAGCAATTATGGTTTTAGAACTGTTTTTGAAGCTATAGAAATTGATGAGTCTTCAGATAGATTCATTTCTGAGTTTAGTGATGCAACTAATGATGGATTTTATGACAGAAGAGTATTTGGAGCAATAGAAGGAGAGTACACATATAATAGTTTTGACGAACGACTTAACCCAACAAGAGGAATGACCTTTTTACTCAATTTAGGCGTTAAAACAGAGTTTGCAGAAACAGAAAATACTTATGGTTATATTAACTCTAATTTAGGTTTTTATAATGCGCTTTCACAAAATAGAAAATTAGTATTAAAAACAGATTTAAGGACTCAATTTAGAATTGGAGATGACTTAATCTTTTATCAAGCTGCAAATATTGGCGGGCGAAATGGACTACGAGGGTTTAGAAATGAACGTTTTACCGGAAGAAACTCATTAGTTGGTAGTACTGATTTACGTTATAGTTTTAACCAATTTAAAACAAATACACTTCCATTGAAAATTGGTGTTTTTGGCGGGTTTGATGTTGGTAGAGTATGGCTTAAAAATGAAAATTCAGATAAATGGCATAATGATTATGGTGGTGGTTTTTGGATTACTGCAGCAGAAAGCCTCTCGGGAACATTTAATTTGTTTAACAGTGTGGAAGGCTTAAGATTCTTATTTGAATTTAATTTAAATTTTTAAAATTTATGATAAGTTTTCTACGCAAATCATTTAAGTTTATATATCAACTTGAAGCTAAAATTGCATTCTATCCCACGATTATAAGTATAGCAGGTATTGTTTTTGCATTTTTTATGTTTTATTTAGAAAGTCATGGCATATCAAAGATGCTTTCTAAACACGCGCCTATTTTAGTTGTTAATGATACAGATATTGCACGTAGCTTATTAACAACCTTTGTTGCTGGGCTAATCTCAATCATGGTATTTAGTTTCTCTATGGTAATGATTTTGTTAAATCGAGCATCAAGCAACTTTTCTCCTAGAGTTTTGCCAGGTTTAATATCTAATAGGCGACATCAAATTATCTTAGGTATTTATAATGCTTCATTATTATACTGCATTTTTACGTTAGTAGGTATAGAGCCTGTAAGACAGGAGTATCAGTTGCCTGGTTTTTCGGTTCTAATTTCTATTTTTTTCATGACAGTATGTTTAGGCGCTTTCATATATTTTATACATTCTATTTCTCAAGAAATTCAGGTAAATAATATAATGAGCAGAATTTTTACTACGGCTAAAAATAGATTGGTAGATTTAATTGATAGTCAAAGTGAAAGTGTGATAGAATTTCCTGATTCAGAGAATTGGAATACTTTAAGGTCAAAAAAGTCTGGTTATCTTCAGAACATATCCATAAATGCAATGGCTCAAATTGCAAAAGAACATAATTTGCAATTCGAAATCATTCCAGCTAAAGGTACATATGTACTAAGTGAAATGCCAATTTTAAAGTATAATAATGATATCAGTGACACTCAGAAAGACGACATATTATCTAACTTTCTTTATTCAAAAGGTGAGCGTGTTGCAGATAATTATGTGTTAGCATTTAAACAGCTTACAGAAATTGCAGTAAAGGCAATGTCACCAGGTATAAATGATCCAGGTACTGCTTTAAACGCCATAGATTATATTACAGAATTATTTCTTATTCGATTAAAAAAGAAGGATTGTGCTTATTGTTTAGATGACGATGAAAAACCACTAATATTAATAAACACAATAAATTTTGAAGATTTACTTTACAATGTCATGGTCGCCTTTAGAACATATGGAAAGGGTGATGTTATAATTGTACAAAAGCTATTATTAATGATTAAGTTGTTACTAAGTAGTCAAAATTCGGTTGTAGAATATTATAAAGAACTCTTAAGGAAAGAAACCAATAATTTATATGAAGATGCTTCTCGGAGTCTTAAAAATACTTCAGATTTAGAGCATGTTACGCAACAATTTGAAGCTATTAAGAAAAATTTATTCTAACTTTTTTCTCCATTGTTTATCATGTTTATGTCAAAGAAGAGTTTTCCATCATCAGTATCAATAGTTAAGCTGTAGTTTATGGAGCTCCATAGAGAAGATAGTTAAAGAGGCGACTTATATATTGCTATAATTAGTAAAGGAAATATTAGTCTCTTGATGTATATCATCGTAATTTTATGTTTTTAATTAAGGTAATTTTCCTCATTTAAAATGAAAAGATTATTAACTCACAACTTCTTAAAATTGCTATTTGAATTCACATAGAGACATAATTATCATAGGAGGAGGAGCAGCAGGCTTTTTCGCCGCTATTAATATTGCGCAGCAACACCCAGAACTATCCGTTGCAATTTTAGAACGTGGAAAGGAAGGTTTACAAAAAGTAAAAATCTCTGGAGGAGGTCGCTGTAATGTAACACATGCGGAATTTACTCCATCAGAATTGGTACGCAATTATCCAAGAGGAGAAAAAGAACTTTTAGGACCTTTTCATAGTTTTATGACTGGTGATACTATCGCTTGGTTTGAAGAACGAGGTGTAGAATTAAAAATTGAAGAAGATGGTAGAATGTTTCCGGTTTCAAATTCATCTCAAACGATTATAGATTGTTTCCTTTCTGAAGCACAAAAACATAACGTTGAGGTGCTTTATAATTATTCAGTGAAAGCGATAAAAGCCAATGAAACCAATTTTTCTATTGAAACAAATCATAACGCAATAGATTGTAATAAACTCGTCATTGCCACAGGAAGTAATCCTAAAATATGGAATCTACTAGCAGATTTAGGACATACAATTATTCAACCAGTGCCATCACTATTTACATTTGATATTAAGGATAAACGTATCAAAGATATTCCTGGTGTTGTTGCCAAAAACACTGAAATAAAAGTCGTAGGAACCGATTTAGAATCTAATGGACCATTGCTCATTACGCATGTTGGTATGAGTGCGCCAGCTATTTTAAAATTGTCTGCTTTTGGTGCAGTGGAATTAGCAAAACGAAATTATAATTTTAAGATTGAAGTGAATTTTATCAGTTTAGATTTTGATAGTTGTTTAACTGAGCTTAAAAATTACAAACAAGAATTTGCTAAGAAAACATTAATCAATTATACGCAATTCAATATACCAAAGCGACTTTGGAAACAATTGGTTTTAGCCTCTAATATTAGTGAAAACGAACGTTGGGCAGATATTAATAAACAGCAATTAGAAAATTTAGCATCACAATTAACCAAAGCAATTTTTGAAGTGACAGGAAAAAGCACATTTAAAGAAGAATTTGTAACAGCTGGAGGTGTAGATTTAAAAGATGTTAATTTTAAAACCTTTGAGAGTAAACGAATTCCTAATCTTTATTTTGCAGGTGAAGTAATAAATGTAGATGCGGTAACAGGTGGTTTTAATTTTCAGAATGCATGGACAGGCGCTTATATTGTGTCACAATCTATTAACAAATAATGCATACTTATATCGCACTGTTAAGAGGAATTAATGTTGGTGGACACAAAAAAGTGCCAATGGCAGAGTTAAGAGAATTATTAACGAATTCTGGCCTGCAAAACGTAAAGACATATATACAAAGTGGTAACGTTATTTTTCAATCTTTAGAAAGAAGCAGTAATATTTTAGAAGACACAATTCAAAAAGTCATTTTAAAACATTTTGATTTTCAAGTTCTAGTAATAATAAAAACTAGAGCAGAACTTTTATTAATCTATAATAATTGTCCATTTTTAGATTCGAAGAAGACAGATAGTTATTTTGTAATACTTAACGAAATTCCAGAGGCTCTTGTGGTGGAAAATGCTTCAGAAAAAACATACCCAAATGACGAGTATGTGATATTCAATGATTGTATTTATTTGTTTTGTGCTAACGGCTATGGTCGTTCAAAATTCAATTTAAATTATTTTGAGAAAAAATTAAATGTCATTGCAACAGCAAGAAATTATAAAACAATGCTAAAACTCTTATCTTTGTCGGATATATAGTAAGCAATGACTGAACAAGACTTTATTCTTAAAACTTATAATTCTAAAATAGAAAACGGTTCCGTAAAATGGGCTTCTCCAAGTAATATCGCTTTGGTTAAATATTGGGGAAAAAAGAAGCATCAAATTCCAGAAAACCCTTCGATTAGCTTTACACTTTCGGATTGTAAAACCATAACCGAAATAACGTATTCTAAAAAGAACGAAGACGGTTTTAGTTTTGATGTTTATTTTGAAGGAGAGAAGAATGAAGCCTTCAAGCCTAAAATTAAAACATTTTTTGAGCGTATTGAAGTCTATATGCCTTTTTTAAAGGAGTATCACTTCAAGATTGAAACCACAAATACATTTCCACACAGTTCAGGTATTGCTTCTTCCGCTTCTGGCATGAGCGCAATTGCGTTGTGTTTAATGAGTATTGAAAAAGAGCTAAAAACTGATGATGGCAATTCTAAAATAGATAACAAATCTTATTTCAACCAAAAAGCCTCATTTTTGGCTAGATTAGGATCAGGTAGCGCATGCCGCAGTATTGAAGGAGAAATTGTAGTTTGGGGAGAAAATGAAACTTTTACTCAAAGTTCAGATTTATATGGTGTAAAGTTTGAAGGTGATGTACATTCCAATTTTAGTAATTATCAAGATGCTATTTTACTGGTAGATAAAGGTGAAAAACAAGTGAGTAGCACAGTTGGTCATCAGTTAATGTATGGTCATCCTTTTGCAAAAGAGCGTTTTGCCCAAGCGCATGATAATTTGGCGAAATTGAAAACCATTTTGGCTTCAGGTGATTTAAATGAGTTTATTAAAATTGTAGAAAGTGAAGCACTTACATTGCATGCTATGATGATGACAAGCATGCCTTATTTTATTTTAATGAAACCTAATACTTTAGAAGTAATAAATAAAATTTGGGCTTACAGAGAAAAAACAGAATCTAAAGTTTGTTTTACGCTAGATGCTGGTGCAAATGTTCATGTGCTTTATCCTGAAAATGAAAAGGAAAATGTGCTAGAATTTATTAAGAATGAATTGGTTAGCTATTGCCAAAACGGTCAATACATTTGTGACCAAATCGGACAAGGCGCAAACCAAATACAATTATAATACGTATATTTGTTAAAGTAATTGCTCTCAAATCATGAAAGGACCACTATTTTATTCAAAAATTCTATTATTCGGAGAATATGGAATTATAAAAGATTCTAAAGGCTTATCAATACCTTATAATTTCTATAATGGAGCACTTAAGGTAGATAAAAATCCTACTGAGGAAGCTGTGAAATCTAATGAGAGTTTAGTGCGCTATGTTGCATATTTAAAGGATTTAGATAAAGAATTAGTGTCTTTTGATATTACTACTTTGCAGAGTGATGTAAATAAAGGTATGTATTTTGATTCTTCCATTCCACAAGGTTATGGTGTAGGTAGTAGCGGTGCACTAGTGGCTGCGATTTATGATAAATATGCGTCAGATAAGATTACAGTTTTAGAAAATCTTACTCGAGAAAAATTGCTAAAATTAAAAATGATTTTTTCTGAAATGGAATCTTTTTTCCACGGAAAATCGTCTGGATTAGATCCTTTAAATAGTTATTTAAGCCTTCCAATCTTAATTAATTCTAAAGATAATATAGAAGCTACAGGTATTCCATCGCAACAAACCGATGGTAAAGGTGCCGTATTTTTATTAGATAGTGGTATTGTTGGTGAAACTGCGCCAATGGTAAGTATTTTTATGGAAAACATGAAGAATGAAGGTTTCCGTAGTATGCTTAAAGACCAATTTATAAAGCACACAGATGCTTGTGTAGATGATTTCTTAAAAGGTGATATAAAGTCATTATTTCATAATACTAAACAACTATCTAAAGTTGTATTAAATAACTTCAAACCAATGATTCCTTCACAATTTCATGAACTTTGGAAAAAGGGAATTGAAACCAACGACTATTATTTAAAACTTTGTGGTTCTGGTGGTGGAGGCTATATCTTAGGCTTTACAGAGAATATTGAAAAAGCAAAAGAAGCTTTAAAAGGACAAAAGCTAGAAGTAGTTTATAATTTTTAATCAAGGTCCTTTTTTGAATTTAGTTTAGCAGTTTACCAATATATAAGCCATGTTATCAAGACGGCAGAAACACATTCTTCTTAAATTTTTTAGTTTGTTTTCTGTAGTAAGAGGCTATAATATTCTTGTTATTGTTGTTGCTCAATATCTGGCTTCGGTTTATATTTTTGCACATCACAAACCCTTAAAATCTGTTTTATTAGATGTTAGTTTGCTTATGCTTGTATTAGCATCAACGGCTACTATTGCTTCAGGTTATATTATTAATAATTTCTACGATTCGGAGAAGGATTTAATTAACAAACCTAGAAAAACAATGTTAGATCGATTGGTAAGTCAAAATACCAAGCTATCTTTTTATTTTACACTTAACTTTTTAGCTGTTGTTTTTGCAAGCTACGTGTCGTTTAAAGCCGTATTATTTTTTGCGTTCTATATTTTTGCAATTTGGTTTTATTCACATCGCTTAAAAAAGCAACCTATTATAGGGAATATGGTTTCTGCTATATTAACGGTTACGCCATTCTTCGTTATTTTTATATATTATCAAAATTTTGAAAAAGTAGTTTTTGCGCATGGTATCTTTTTGTTTTTGCTCATTTCTATGAGAGAACTCACTAAAGATTTAGAAAATATAAAAGGTGATTTGGCTCTAAACTATAGAACGGTTCCAGTGGTATACGGAGAAAAAGTGTCTAAACTCATGTTAACCGTAGTTGGCGTTTCTACAATAATTTCTGCGATCTTATTAATACTATTTTTTAAGATAGGTCATATGTATTATTACTTTTATCTTAGTATCATACTATTGCTTATTTATCTCATAATTTTACTAAAATCAAATAAGAAGACTCATTACCTTATACTTCATAATATCTTAAAATTTATTATCGTAGCTGGTGTTTTATCTATTTTGTTAATTGATGTTTCAGTTGTTTTAAACCGTTTATAAATGAATCATACTTTAAAAATTGCAATGGCTCAAATAGCGCCTGTTTGGTTAGACAAAGAAGCTACATTACGCAAAATTGAAAGTTCAATAGTTGAAGCTTCAAAAGAAAATTGTGAATTAATTGTTTTTGGAGAAGCGTTATTACCAGGTTATCCATTTTGGTTAGCGTTAACAGGTGGTGCAGAGTGGGATAAAAAAGTAAACAAAGAATTACATGCACATTACGTTAAAAACGCTATTAGCATAGAAAAAGGAGAATTAGATGCGGTTTGTAACCTTGCTAAATCTAATAAAATAGCAATTTATTTGGGTATAATAGAACGACCTATAGATCGTGGTGGTCATAGTATTTATGCCTCTTTAGTTTATATAAATGAAATAGGTGATATCAAGTCTGTACATAGAAAATTACAACCAACTTATGACGAACGTTTAACTTGGGCACCAGGTGATGGTAATGGTTTAAAAGTGCATGCTCTCAAAGATTTTACCGTTGGCGGACTTAATTGTTGGGAAAATTGGATGCCGTTGCCAAGGACTGCATTATATGGCCAAGGAGAAAATTTACATATTGCAGTTTGGCCAGGTAGTGATCATAATACAAAAGAGATTACGCGTTTTATTGCTAAAGAATCACGCTCTTTTGTGGTTTCGGTATCGAGTTTAATGTCAAAAACAGATTTTCCTGAAAACACACCACACTTAGATGCCATACTAAAAAATGCACCAGAAAATTTAGCGAATGGAGGAAGTTGCATTGCAGGACCAGATGGCGAATGGATTATAGAACCAGTTTTACACAAAGAAGGTTTAATTATTCAAACTATAGATTTTAATCGTGTTTTAGAAGAACGTCAAAATTTTGATCCGGTTGGTCATTATTCTCGACCAGATATTACTAAACTAACCGTAAACACTGAACGACAAACAACTGTAGAAATTAAGTAGTTAATATCAACTATTGTTATACCTTTGCGAAAAATTACAACATGAGCAGAAATCAAGATAGCAAGGGAAAAGGGAAAACTTCAGGAAGAGGAAATGCTAATAGTAAAAACAAAAGTTTTACTAGAGGAAATGCTCCTTTTAAAAAGAAACCGAAACCTGCGAAGCAAGCATCTAATTCAGATGAAATCCGTCTGAATAAGTACATAGCTAATTCTGGTATGTGTTCTCGTAGAGAAGCAGATGAAAATATTGCTATTGGTTTAGTGACTGTTAATGGTAAAATTGTCACTGAAATGGGTTATAAGGTTAAGCGTTCTGATGAGGTTAAGTTTGATGGACAACGTATTACACCAGAAGCAAAAGTGTATGTGTTATTAAATAAGCCAAAAGGATTTGCGACAACAACAGCAGAAGGAAAAGGAAGAACTGTAATGGATTTGGTTGCAAATGCAACTAGTGCAAATATAAAGCCAATAGGTCGGTTAGGTAGAAATTCTTTAGGGTTATTGCTGTTTACCAACGATGATAAAGTGGTACAAAAATTTACCAACTCCAAAAATGGTGTAGCACGATTGTTTCAAGTTGAGTTAGATAAGAACTTAAAATTTGAAGACTTAAAAAAGATACAAGAAGGATTTAAAGTTGAAGGGAAACTCGTTGCAGTAGAAGAGATTAGTTATATACAAGGCGAATCTAAAAACCAAGTAGGTATAAAGATCAAAAATACTGGTAACACTATTCTTCGTACTATTTTTGATCATTTTAATTACGACCTCGTAAAAATTGATTGTGTAGCAATTGGTCACTTAACCAAAAAAGATATTCCTCGTGGTCACTGGAAACATTTAACTGAGCAAGAAGTGAATACTTTAAAAATGCTTTAATATTCAGCTTTTTATTTTAAAAGTATACGTTGCAATTAAATGGTCTTCTAGATATAAGTGAACATCATAAAAGCCCTTTTTTGTGAATTGGTGTTCTATTTTTAAGGTTGAATTTTGAACGGAAATATTCATAGGTTCGATTTTTTCAATACTTGTGCCATTATCAATTTTAAATACAACAGCCTTTGGTTGAATCTGTTTTTTTAGTTGATATTCAAACCTTACATTTTCAAAGCGTTTAATAGTTTGATGCATTTCTTTAGGAAGGATATGATTATCTAATCTTTCATAAGCTTTGCCATAAATAATAGGTGCAGCTAAAAATTCTTTAAAGGTAGCTGCATTATCTTCTATAAGCGACCATTTTTCATCAACCGGAAAATGATTTACTGCAAACAGTTTTGGTTCAGCTAAAAAGAAACCATTGTTATATTGAAAGCTAAAACTATTTGTCTTGGGATTAGGAATACCACTAGCCCAAGTAGGATCGCATAAATACCATTTATCATTTAGTTTTACCGCATTCCAAGAATGATTAGGTAAGTCTAATGTTTCAATATTTGTTGTGCTTACTCTACCATATCCTTGAATAATGTTGCATTTTATATTGGCAAGATTGGCGAGTTCTCGCACTAAATAAGCGTAACCTGTGCAAATTGTTGTATTATGTTTTAGTAATTTTTTGAAAAGCTTTTTTTTGAAGTTATCATTCCAGTTTTTAAGCTTTATGCTATCATTTTTAAGACGATGACGTTGGTGTTTATTTCTTAGATATAGACTATAATTATTAGAAATATTATGACAAACCCAAAAATAAATAGATCTGAATTTTTCCGCATCTGTATCTAAATCGTTTGTCAATTGAAAAGCTAATTTTGGTAAATTATAAAGCCCTTCATTAGTGTAAGACAAAGCTATGCTATCTGCTTTTTTAAAATCTATGTGATTAAAATCAGAGATTTGCGCAAAAGAATGATTTGCAGTAATGAAGAGCAAGATTTTTATTATCGTTTTCAAATAATGAATCTAAAATTAAATTAAAGATGTTTATGGGTTTTGTAATTAATCCTTACGTTTAGATTTGTACGGTTTGCCAGCATCTAAAGTACCAATCATAGTTACAGCATCTAAAGTCAACTTTAATGTAATAAACGATGTATCTTCTTTTATTACTACTTTTTGAGTTTCATAACCTATGTAACTAAAAAGCAAAACATCTCCTACATTCAATTTTTTAGGAAATGTAAATTCGCCTTTTTCGTTGGTTGTTGTGCCATTGACTGTGCCTTCTTGCACAATGTTTACACCAAGTAGTACATCTGTTTCGTCGCTAACGATGCCTTTAATAATGCGTTCCTTTGTAATTGATGTTGCCTTGTTTTCGTTTTCTGTTTGCCCGAAAATAGGATTACTTATAAAATAAGTAAGTAGCAAAAGGCCAATAAAACTAAAAGTAGTCAAATGATTTTTTTGAGGTAATCTAACATGTTGTTTCATAATATCTGTGTTTTGTTTCCTTCAAATCTAGATGTTATGCTTACAAGTTAATAATAGTTTTGAGTAACAGCAACCAATGAATTAGTAAAGTAGTGTTTTTGGTCAGTGAAGCTTTTAAAGTAATATTAAAATTAGCCAAGTTCTATTTCAAATTTTAATAAAAAAAAAGTACTCTCGTTACATTTAAAACTCGAGTACTTTGCTATCAATCAATCAATTTATAATTTTTCTATATTACATTGTGCTTGCTTTAATTGGGCAGCCAATTGCTTTTGTAAGATTAGGACTTGGCTTTTCACCTTTTTCTAATGCAGCTATTGCATCTTCAACATATTTTACCTTTACATTTTCTGATGATTTAGCGTTGTCATCAATAGATCCAATGTATTGTACTTTTCTTTCGTTATCTAATAAAAACACATGAGGTGTTCTTACAGCACCATATTGAGGATATATTTTCTGACCTTCATCAACTAAATATGCAAATGTAAACCCTTTGTCTTTAGCACGTGTTTGCATTGCAGCATAACCTTCTTTTTCGTTTTCAGGGCTGTTAGGATTAATAGCAATAACAGAATAGCCTTTAGGTGCATATTCGTTATGTAATTTTATTAAACGGTCTTCGTAAAGTTTAGCAAACGGACATTCATTACAAGTAAAGGTTACGATATAACCTTTGGCATTTTCTATACTAGCTAAAGACACCATTTCGCCATCTACGTTTTTGAGGCTGAAATCGGTAGCAACATCTCCAATTTTATAGCCACCAATCTCTTCTAAAGTTTTAGTTTGCTCTGGTCCATGTCCACCACCTGGAGGAGGTCCTTTTCGATCTCCTTTGCCTTTAGGTGGATGCCCTTTAGGTGGATGCCCATTTGGATCATGTTTTTGGTTTTCAGTTATTGTTTCTTCAGAGTTGCTAGCCTTGTCTTTACAAGAAACTAATGCAGTTGTAGATAAGACAACAGCAGCTATTAATACACTTATTTTTTTCATTCTAATTATTAATTAAAGTTTTGATAAATTTCATTCTCTAAGTCGTTAATATTTTCGAAAGCGCGTTCATAAAATAAACGCTTTTCATTATTATAGATTATGGTAAAAGGAATTGAGCCAGACCAATTAGGGTCTATTTTGTCAATCCAAGTATTAGAGTCAGGATCGTCTAGTAAAACAACATTTGCAGAAATGTTATTTTCTATTAAAAAAGGTTTGAGTTGTGTGTCAATGTCTTTTGGGAAATCTAAACTTACTAATAACAATTCTACATCCGTATTTTCATTCGCATATTGTTGTAAATAAGGTAATTCTTTTACACAAGGAGCACACCACATAGCCCAAAAGTTCACAATGGTTACATTGCTACTTTCAGTATAGAGTTGTGGTTCTAATTGATCAAAGTTATAGACCTTAACCTCGGAAATCTCCGTTTTTTTAGGTGCATTACAACTCGTTATTAAACAAATAAAAAAAACTAGAAAAGATAGTCTTTGAAATTTTATTTTCATCAAATGAGAATAGTTTCTCATTAGACTTTATTAGTAACAAAAGGTTTAATTAAGCCTGAGATTTTTTCCTTTTTATAGAAAAACGGTGGAATTGAATAAAATTTTTCTATTTGAGATTCAGTAAAGGTGGTGCAGTTATGCGTTTTTTGAATCTTTATTATATTTTTTATGAACGATATTCTTTTTTGCTAAAATCGCGTAGAATTTTCTTGGCGAAATTTTTAAGTCTTTGGTTATATCACTCACTTTCTTTTTGCCTTTTTTATATAGCTTTAAATTATCGTTTACCTTTTTATTGAAGTAGTGTTTCTCTAACCTTTCAACGATTTGTGTTTCGGTTAGATTAGATTGATTAGCATATTTTTCTATTTCAGATTTAATGCTGGCTAAATTACTCATGAGTTTTGTTTTTAACGTTCTGTCGTAGGAAGCACTAACATTCTTTTTTAAATTCTTTGGGATGAATTATATCTTGAAAAAGTGATTAGTTCACAATGATATTAGGTGCTAAGGTAAGAAATAAAAAACAATTGTAAATTCCTATTGGACTTTTAAAGATTGCTTGTAGGAATTTTATATGCGTAGAATTTTATCCGGAGATATTAAGAATCTGGTTTCCATAAAAAAAATTATGGGTATTATGAGCATTACGGATTCCCTGTGCTATTAGATTCATTTTCTGTAATTTGTTATAGGCTTTAACGTTGTTGATTCTCATAGTTTTAGTTAAATTTTTGGTTTTCATATGTTTATAACGGTTAGAAAAAAAACAAAAAATGTTATTCATATTGATAAATAATATAGATTTGTGCCGAAAATTGGTATTATCTATTTAAGATTTTAAAAGCCATTTTAAGCTAAACAATTGAAACATGTTTATATGTTCGGGTTCTTGATAATTAAGAAGTCATATTCAAGAGCAGCTTACAGGTTAAGTAACCGAATTTTAGAGCTAACTTCCGCTACTGCAATTGCTGCTAGTCAGCATGTTTATGGTTTTGTACCTACTACACATAACCAGATTCAAGTATGATATAACGTAGCCTTAACAGAGTTTACACATATTTTTTTTATTTTACATACTTAAGTCCCATGCGTTGGGAATTTTACCAGAATAACATCATGAACAATAAATACATTGATCTCATTGATCAATCCTTTCACTTTCCACAAGACGAATTTACCCTTGAGGACAAAACATTACGCTTCCATAATATTGACCTAATGAAATTGGTTGAAGAACATGGAGCACCTTTAAAGTTTACCTATTTACCTCAAATTTCTAATAACATTCAGCGTGCAAAAACCTGGTTTGCTGATGCGTTTGAAAAACACAATTATAAAGGCAAATACAATTATTGCTATTGTACTAAAAGTTCACATTTTAAACACGTTTTAGATGAAGCGTTGACTAATGATATTCATATTGAAACCTCTTCTGCTTTTGATATTGATATAGTACGTGCGCTTAAAAAAGAGGGTAAAATAACTGATAAAACCTATGTGCTAAGTAACGGTTTTAAACGCGAAAAGTACATCACTAATATTGCTGAGCTTATCAATGATGGTCACAAAAACTGTATTCCTATAATTGATAATTATGAAGAAATTGATTTATTATCTGAAGAAATTAAATGTAAATTTCAAGTTGGTATTAGGATTGCTTCAGAAGAAGAACCAAAGTTTGAGTTCTATACATCACGATTAGGAATTGGCTATAAAAATATTGTGCCTTTTTACAAATCTCAAATTCAAGATAATGAAAAAGTAGAGCTAAAAATGTTACACTTTTTTATTAATACAGGGATTAGAGATAATGCGTACTACTGGAACGAATTAACAAAGTGTTTAAAGGTTTATATAGCTCTAAAAAAGATTTGTCCATCTTTAAATAGCTTAAATATTGGAGGAGGTTTTCCTATTAAAAATTCTTTGGCTTTCGATTTTGATTACGCTTATATGGTAGACGAAATTGTAAATCAAATTAAATTGGTCTGTGATGAGGAAGGAGTTGATGTACCTAACATTTTTACCGAGTTTGGCAGTTTCACAGTAGGCGAAAGTGGAGGTGCTATTTATAAAATACTGTATCAGAAGCAACAGAACGATCGTGAAAAATGGAACATGATTAACTCATCTTTCATCACAACATTACCAGATACTTGGGCAATTAACAAACGTTTCGTGATGTTACCAATTAACCGTTGGAATGATAGTTACGAACGTGTGCTTTTAGGTGGTTTAACTTGCGATAGCGATGATTATTACAACAGTGAACAACACGTTAATGCCATTTATTTACCAAAGTATAATAAAGACAAACCCTTATACATTGGCTTTTTTAATACAGGAGCTTACCAAGAAACTATTGGAGGTTTTGGCGGTTTACAGCATTGTTTAATTCCAACACCAAAGCATGTTTTAATTCAGAAAGATGCAGAAGGAAATCTAAGTACTCATGTATTCGCAGAGCAACAAAAGAGTGAAAATCTTCTCGTTATTTTGGGGTATGAAACTGAGATTAAAGAGGAAAAAGAGATAGAAGAGTCAAGAATTAAGACTGCTTCACTGTTAGAAAATAGATTAAGTTGAAATAACTTTTAAAAGATAAATTTTAAAGTAAAAAAAATAAGCCTCTCGGTTAAATTGTCCCCTTATGGATTAGTGAGAAACAAAATATTTTTTGTTTTGAAGCTACCGAGCGAAGCTCTTAGGAGTGTATTAGAAAAGTATAACAATTAAAAAGATTCCCGTTTTCACGGGAAGTAAACATGAAAACAAAAACTTACGCAGGTATACCAGAAGAATTAGCAAAATTAGAAACTGCTAAAATTGTTCTAATTCCTGTACCTTATGATGGTACAAGTACGTGGCAAAAAGGCGCAGACAAAGGTCCTGATGCTTTCTTAGAAGCTTCCGAAAATATGGAGCTTTATGATATTGAAACAGATTCTGAAGTTTACCATCAAGGCGTATTCTTAGCAGATGCGGTAACAGAAAACGCGTCGCCAGAATCTATGGTAGAAGCGGTTCATTTAGCAACAAAAAAATACATCAAAAAAAATAAATTTGTCACTGTTTTTGGTGGCGAACATTCTATTTCAATTGGTACCATTAGAGCATTCAATGAAATGTTCACAGATTTAACGGTTTTACACATCGATGCTCACGCAGATTTACGTGAAAGCTATGAAGGTTCTACCTGTAACCATGCATGCGCTGTATATGAAGCGAGCCAAACTACCAATTTAATTCAAGTTGGGATTCGTTCCATGGATAGTATTGAAAAAACGGTTATGGATACTGATAAAACCTACTTTGCGCACGAGATGGCAGAAGACGATAGTTGGATGGATTCTGCCATAGACCAAATGACAGATAATGTATTTATTACATTCGATTTAGATGCACTAGACCCTTCAATTATGCCGAGCACTGGCACACCAGAACCAGGAGGAATATTGTATTACGAAACGTTAGATTTCTTAAAACAAGTCTTTGAAGAAAAGAATGTAGTTGGCTTTGATATGGTTGAATTATGTCCGAATGAAAATGAAAAATCATCCGACTTCTTAGCAGCAAAACTCTATTACAAAATGTTAAGCTACAAGTTTCAAAACCAAGATAGTGATGATACTTTTGAGAGTAACTTTAACGATGCAAATAACCAAGGAAAGAAGAAATCAAAATTCCAAACTGAAGATGACTACTAATAAAGGCGAAATTTCAAAATTCATTGAAAAGTATTATTTACATTTTAATGCGGCTGCTTTAGTTGATGCAGCAAAAGGTTACGAAGACCAATTAAATTCTGGAGCAAAGATGTTAGTGTCTTTAGCTGGTGCTATGAGTACTGCGGAATTAGGAAAGATATTTGCAGAAATGATTCGTAAAGACAAAGTGCAAATTGTGTCTTGTACAGGTGCAAATTTAGAAGAAGATATCATGAATTTGGTAGCACATTCGCATTACAAACGTGTGCCAAACTATAGAGATTTAACACCTCAAGATGAGTGGGACTTACTAGAGAAAGGCTTAAACCGAGTAACAGACACTTGTATACCAGAAGAGGAAGCTTTTAGAAGAATACAAGAACATATCGTTAAAATTTGGAAAGATGCTGAAGCTAAAGGCGAACGCTATTTACCACATGAGTATATGTACAAATTATTATTATCTGGTGTTTTAGAGGAGCATTACGAAATAGATTTAAAGGATTCTTGGATGTATGCTGCTGCAGAAAAAAACTTACCTATCGTTTGTCCTGGTTGGGAAGATAGCACCATGGGAAACATTTTTGCAAGCTACGTACTTAAAGGCGAGTTAAAAGCAAGCACTATGAAATCTGGTATAGAATACATGACGTTTTTAGCAGATTGGTACACAGATAATTCTAAAGATGGTATTGGTTTCTTTCAGATTGGAGGTGGCATTGCAGGCGATTTCCCTATTTGTGTAGTACCAATGTTATACCAAGATATGGAGCGAAAAGATACACCATTCTGGAGTTATTTTTGTCAGATTAGTGACAGTACAACAAGTTATGGCTCATATTCTGGTGCAGTACCAAACGAAAAAATAACTTGGGGAAAACTAGATATTGATACCCCAAAATTTATCATTGAGAGTGATGCAACGATTGTAGCTCCGTTGATTTTTGCTTATATTTTGGGCATGTAAGTTGAGGATATAAATTTTGTAATTACTTAAAAAAGATGTTTATCATTTTATTTGAGTAAGCAAATAAGTATTATATTTAAAAAAAATTAGCACTAGAAATTTTATCAGAAAATGAAACCGAAAGACGCACATCTAAAACGAGTTATAGTTGATTTTAAAAAATTAACACCAGAAATTTTAGCCCTTCTTGTGGAGAAATATCCACATGGTTATGATGATGGTAATGTGATTTCGTTTAAAAATGCAAAAAATGAAATTGTAGAGGCTGTTGAAGTTACTACTGAAGACACTAAGTATTTAGTAAAAGTAAGTACAAAGCTAGAGCAGACTATGGAAAATTATGATGAAGATGATTATGAAGACTTTGATGATGATGATCCAAATGCAGTTGTCGATCCAGATTTAGAACCTGGAGCAGAAGATGAAGATTTTGGTTAAATCTTAATGATTAAATTAGAAATATATAAAAGGCTACTGGTTAACTAGTAGTCTTTTTTTTGTAGTCACTTCCCAAATAAATAATGTGAAAACTATGATATATTCAATACTAATAACCCATAAGTTTTCAGAGAATGTAGGGCTTGTGTAAGCCAAATAACTCAAAATAACCACTACAGACCAAACTAATGGAAATTTATAATTGGTAAACACACTTAAAATTACCAAAGTTGCAATATACCAAGGATGAACAGTTGTACTTAAAAATAAATACAACGTGAATACTAATAACATTGAGGTTATCAGTTTTTGTAAATTACTATTGTCTTTAAAGAATGAAAAGCCTAAAATAATTAGTAATGAAATAATGGGTAAAATCTTACCAATTATGGCAATTTCATTATAACCAGTAATAGCATATCCTATTGCTCTGGCGAGATAGTAAATACTAGCATTAAACTCAAAATTCCCAAACCATAACCCAACAGTTTTCGAATAATTATTTACAAATTCCATTGAAAAAAATGGAATAAAAAGCAGAATTATAGTACTGATAACGATGGTGTAAAAAGCAACTAATCGTGGGAAATTTAGATGTTTAATGGTGTCTAAAAATGTTGTTGGTTTGTTTTGGGCTTGGGAGCTTTTAAAATGATTAAAAAATAAAGGCAACAACATCAATGGAATTAATTTTACTGAAATAGAACAAGCTAAGACGACAGCTGCCCATTTCCATTTGCCAGAGTGTAATAAGTAAAATGACCAAACAAGGAAGAAAATCATGACACCTTCAAAATGAAGATTACCTGTTAGTTCTATGATAATGAATGGATTTAAAATGTACCAAAAGATATTAGAAGATGGCAATTTTAAACGTCCTAAAAGCTTTTTTCCAAAATATAAGGTGCCAATGTCAGCTGAAATAATTATAAGTCTTAAACCGATAACTGAGGTCAAAATACTTTGTCCAGGAAATAGGTTTGCTATTACAAAACAGAGTTGATTAATTGGCGGATAATTTGTAAAATGCTTCGCACTTAAACTTCCCATACCATTATATAGCTCTTGTGCTGATTTAATTTTTGTTCCAGCTTGATTTATGATGTAATCTGGTGTATATAAGTAAGGATTAAACCCTTCTAAAGCCATCCGTCCATCCCAAATAAATCGATAAAAATCTTGTGATAAATTCGGAGTAGCAAATAGAAACAATAATCTAAATACAATAGAGAACATTACTAAAAGCTTAAAATTAAACCCAGTGGTCTTTATAATTTTATAAGCAAATAGAAAAAGTGCAACGTAGAGTAATATTAATTTTGTGGAATTTGAACGCACCAAATCATAGGCGAAAGCCAAATAAAATAAACTACTTATAACAGAAAATAGGAGAGGAATTTTGTGATATTTCCAGAGCGCAATCACACTTTAGAGGTCAGTGATTTAAAAAACACATAAGCAAAACCAATAAATAGCATTAAGTGAAAAGGAAACAATCCAAAATCACCACCTTGGTCACCAACAATAAAAGCACTATACATTCCAAAGGCGAAATAAAGCATTAAGAATCCCTCAATTATTACGTGAGGCGATACTTTTTTGCGTAAGTATTTATTGTTTTTCCAGTTGTCTTTAAACTTCTTAATATTGAATTTCGGTGTACGTACAAATTCACTTTTCTTACCAATATGGCCTTCGATAACGGCAATAGAGTTGTGAAGTGAAAAGCCCATAGCTATTGAAAAGAATGTAAAGAACATACCTATATAACTAAAGAATTTTTTAAACCCACTACCATAGATGTTTTTGTACATAAACCAATAGCAAACAAAGAAAATGATGGTACTCATTACAAAGAAACTCATCACATAGAAGTAATTTCTAAGGTGAGCGTATTCATTTTTAATGTACAACATTGGTATACTTAAAATAGCCACTGTAAATATGCTTAGAAACATAGAGCTATTTAATAAGTGAAGTAACCCATGAATTTTTGTTTTGGCAGAAATATTGTCAGATTTTACAACGCGCCAAAGCATTTTTCTAAAGTTTTCTGCACCACCTTTGTTCCAGCGGAATTGTTGAGAACGTGCAGCACTTATTACAATAGGCAATTCTGCAGGAGTTTCAACATCTTCTAAATATTTAAATTCCCAATTTTTTAATTGCGCTCTGTAGCTTAAATCTAAATCTTCGGTAAGTGTATCACCTTCCCAATTACCAGCATCTAAAATACATGCTTTACGCCATACACCAGCCGTACCATTAAAATTAATAAAGTGCCCTTTACTGTTTCTACCAACTTGCTCTAATGTAAAATGTGCATCTAAAGCAAAAGCTTGAATTTTTGTAAGTATGGAATAATTTCTATTAATGTGTCCCCAACGTGTTTGCACAACACCAATTTTTTCGTTTTTAAAATAAGGCACAGTGCGTTTTAACCAATTGGGCTGTGGTAAAAAATCAGCATCAAAAATGGCAATAAATTCCCCTTTTGCTATAACTAAACCTTCTTTGAGAGCACCAGCTTTAAAACCACTTCGGTCTGTTCTGGTAATATGTTTTATATCTAAACCTGTTTTTACAAGTTCCTCTATATGTGCTTTTGTGGTCGCAACAGTTTCGTCTGTAGAATCATCTAAGACCTGAATTTCTAACTTATCTTTAGGATATTCTATAAGTGCAATATTGTCTAATAAACGCTCCATAACATACATCTCATTAAAAACAGGAAGTTGTATGGTAACAATTGGGATTTCTTCAGTATTCGAAAAGTCAAAAGTTTCGCTATCATCTCTTCTCTTTTTTGAAGAAAGATAGTTGTATAGAAGATTTAACTGTGCCAAAGCATACATGAAAATCAGTACTATGGCAATAGTATATATTACAATTATGGTGTATTGAAGGTAGATCACTTAAAACTATATTTAAAAATCCAAGTTAAGATTTTTACGCCAGCAAAGATAGCACCTTTTATCGTACCTGAAACTTTTGAGAGGCCTATTCTGTTTCTATAATTAACAGGAATTTCTTTATAGCTCATTTTTTGTTTTAATACCTTAAGTTGCATTTCTACCGTCCAACCATAAGTTTTATCTTCCATTTTTAAATCCAATAATTTACTGTATTTAATAGCTCTAAAAGGGCCCAAATCTGTAAAAGTTGATTTAAAGAATAATTTCATTAAGCTAGTTGCTAGCCAATTACCAAAAATTTGTGGTTTGGTCATAGAACCTGCTTCGCGTAATTCTTCAACTCTAGATCCAATAACGAAATCAATATTTTCTTCAATTATAGGTTGCACTATTTTAGTCAGTTCTTCTGGGTAATCACTATAATCACCATCTAAAAAAACAATAATATCTGGTTTGTTTTTTTGTTGAGAAATATAGTTCATGCCTTTTAAGCAGGCAAAACCGTATCCTTTTTGGTTTTCAACTAAAACGGTTGCTCCTGCGTTTTTTGCATTTAGCTCTGTGTTATCAGTAGAATTGTTACTAACAACAATAATCTCATTAACTAGTTTTGGAATAGCTTTTATAACATGAGGAATGGATTTTTCTTCATTATACGCAGGGATAATAACTTTTATATTGGGCATTAGTTTAAATCTGATAGTTTATTGTCTCTTTTAAATGATTTTAAATCTGTCCATTCTTTCAGCTTTTTTCCTTTAGAATATTTTGAAGCAGATATTAATTCTTCATTTTTATACATAAGGCAATATCCATTTTTTTTATTGTTAGTTAATTGGCACTTGTGGTTAATTTTTTCATTCTCATCATAAAATAACCACCAACTGTCTTTTTTACCATTTACAAAATGACCCTCAGAAGTCTTAAAACCATTTTCGCTGTAAAATTGCCAATAGCTATTGAGTTTTCCTAACTTATAATCGCCAACTTTTCTAATTTGGCCATTATTATAGAAAAAGCGCCAATATCCTGTTTGTTTTCCATTTAAATATTGACCTTCATTAGCTAGTTTGCCGTTGTTGTAATAGGTTTTCCAGTAAGCTGATTTTAGGTTGTCTTTGTAATGTCCCTTTTCTTTTAATCTACCATTAGAGAAATAGAATTTCCAGTATTTAGAACGTTTGCCGTTATTGTAATGACCTTCTTCTAATAGTCTATTGTTATAAAACATTTTCCAATGATTTATTTTAAGTCCATTTTTAAAATATCCATAGGCTTCAATGTTTCCGGTTTTATCGTAAAAGCTCCAAAACCCATTTTCTTTTCCATTAATAAAAGCACCACGTTTTTCTAATTGACCATTGGTGTGATAAAAGTACCAATATTCAACTTTTAGATTGTTTTGAAGCCAACCTTTAGAACTGGTTTCTCCATTGTCATAAATGTTTTTCGTGTAGTTTTTTTGGCCAAAAGCCAAGGATGAAAACAACAATAAAAATAGAAAGACTCGCATTATTTCTGATTTACTAAATCCATTAAATCAACATCATTTCCTAATAAAATTTCCGTTGGATTAATTCTTCCTTTCATGCTATCATTCTCTAGTTTAAGAACACCTCTTGGGCAAACTGCAGAACAAATACCACAACCAACACAACTAGAACGTACGATGTTTTCGCCTTTCTGTGCATAAGCACGTACGTCTATTCCCATCTCGCAACTGTTAGAACAGTTACCACAAGAAATACATTGTCCGCCGTTTGTTGTAATTCTAAATTTAGAAAACAAACGTTGTTGAAACCCTAGAATCGCGGCCATTGGACAACCAAAACGACACCAAGATCTATTTCCTAAAATAGGGTAGAAGCCAGTACCAATAACACCAGAGAAAATAGAACCAATATATATACCATAAGCAGACCTTAAAGCGCCAGCTTTAATGTAAAAAATATGTTCTGTAGTACCTGTAAAGTGCATAATAAGTAATAATGCAATTACTGAGAAAAAGCCAATAGCACCAAATTTAGCATCTTTACCAAGTTCTTGTCTTCTAAAAAACATAACTGCAGCAAAAACTAAAGTTAAAAAGCCAATAACTAAGCTAATAAATACATCTCGAGTTAGCCAAAAATCATTTTTATCGTAACCTAAATAAGTGTAAATCATGGCTGTTGTCATCACTACAGAAAAAACTAAAACGGTATGTATTAACCATCGTTCTAATTTCCAAGCCGACATTTTTTTAGATGATAATTGTCTGAATGAATCTCCTGCAGTTTCCGCTAAACCACCACAGCCACAAACCCAAGAACAATACCAACGCTTTCCGTATTTGTATGTAAGAATTGGTGTGATTACAAATATGGATATGATACCAAACAGAATTAATGCCAATCCAATATTTCCGTTAGATAGGAAGCCATTAACAGACCATTCGTCAAAAATATAATAGTTAAGTGGCCAAATACTTTTAAGGTCGTAGTAAGGTAAGTCGTTATTCATAACGTACATGAATTCTGGAATCAAAAAGGCAAAACCTAACTGAAAGAACATAACAGAAACTGTACGTATTTGTTGGTAGCGATTATGTCTGTATTTAAGAATAAACTTGTATCCAAAAGCTAAAATTGCAACCGTATATAATGTGCCATAAACAAACCATTGACTTGCATTTCTTCCACTTAGTAATTGACTTAACGGGTCAAATAAACCGATTAAACCTGCATTGGCTTCGCCATCTGAGCCTAGACCTAAATACTTTGGAAAGAAATAAAGCACAATATAAAATGTAGTTAGTATTACACCAACAATCCAACCCCAAACACCACGAGAAGAAATGGATTTAAACCAAACGCCATCATTTTTTATGCCTTCTAATTTAGTTAGGTAGGCTTCTCTAGCATATATAATTGTACCAACTGTAATTAAACCTAATGAAAGCGATAGGAAAACGGCTTTGTTAGGAAAGTTGGTGTTGAATAAAGCTAAAACTAAAATGAATAAACCTATAACGCCAACAGCTAACGCTATTTTTTGTTTGTTTGTAATGTCTACAGCATCTGGTTTTGCCAGAGACATACTATGATTTAATTTATTACTCATAATTAAGCGGTTTGTAGTTGTTTATTGTAGGCTGTTAGTATTTCATTTTCAAATTTTGAATAAAACTCAGGATCAAAATTGGCTTCAGATAAATGATTTATTACGTAATCTACATTGCGTTTTTCCGTTAACCAGGTATCAAACGTTTCATGTCGCATTCGTATGCCAAAAGTGTTGATGCCTAAAAATTCTTTAGTGTTTTTGTGGTAAGCTACTGTGATGCATTTAGTGTCATCATTGTGTTTCCAGTGAAAATGTTTTTCGTGTTCAGGACGACCTCTTACACCAAAAACCCAACCGTAGGTTTGATATTCAATATCTAAAAATTTAGCAGAGTTAAACCAATGACCTGGTTTGTATTCAATTTTATTACCACAAATGGTTTGTGCTAAGGTTTCTCCCATCATTCTGCCTGTGTACCAAACGGCTTCAATAGGTCTACGGTTGCCAATAGCTTCATGTTGTTCAGCGCAATCACCAATTGCATATACATCTGAAATGTTAGTTTCTAAAAAACGATTCACTTTTACACCTCGTCCTAATTCAATTTCTGAACCTTTTAAGAAATCGATGTTAGGCGTCACTCCAGCAGTTAATCCTACCACGTTACAAGGGATTTCTTCTCCTGTTTCTTCAATAATGACAGATTTAACGTTTCCGTTTTCGTCAGATTTTATTTCTTTTAAATTAGTTGAGAGCCTCAAATCTATATGATGATTTTTTATATGTCTATTAATCATCTCACTTTCACCTTTTGGTAAAACACCATTCCAAAAACTATCTTCTCTTACTAAAAAGGTAACTGGAATACTTCTAGAATTCAACATTTCCGCTAATTCAATTCCTATTAAACCACCTCCAACAATTACAGCACGTTTACAGACCTCTTTATTAGGTGCATGTTTTTCAAGATTATCTAAATCTTGTTTGTGGTACATGCCCATAACACCATTTAAATCTTGTCCTGGCCAACCAAATTTGTTGGGTTTACTTCCTGTTGCAATAATCAATTTATCATATTGCATCGTGTCTCCTTCGGCAAAATGAAGTGTTTTAGATTTTGTTTCAACATTTTTTACGTAACCTTTTTTAAGTTCAATTCTGTTCTTTTTCCAAAACCAGTTTTCGTAAGGTTGTGTGTGTTCAAACTTCATGTGTCCCATATACACATACATTAATGCTGTACGTGAAAAGAAATAATCTGTTTCAGCAGAGATAATTGTAATCTTTTTATTAGATAGCTTTCTTATATGTCTGGCTAGTGTAACACCAGAAATTCCGTTGCCTATAATAACGATGTGTTCCATGAAATTTGTTAGTTAGTTATGCAGTCTGTCGCAACTAAAGGTAATAACTTAATTTTTGAATCTTATTTATATCCTTTTTAAATTAATTGTGTTTTGTAAGGATATGTATTTCAGTAAGACGTTAGTTTTTTTCAAAATTGTTGTAAGTCCTATTAATTTGTTGCGACCTAAAAGTCTTTAAACTTTAGAATTATGAAAATTTTTAGCTTTTTATTTGCCCTTATAATTACTTCGAGTATGAATGCGCAAGATTTAGAAACGTTTTTTTCTAAGACGGATGCGTTCTTTGAAACACATGTTAAAAACGGAAAGGTAGGATATAATAAAATCCATAAAGACCAATCGTCTTTAAACGACATTCTAAAAATTGCTGAAGGTATATCAGTCGAAAAAACGGATGTAAAAAACTTTCAAGCTTTTTGGATAAATGCCTATAATATTTCGGTTATAAAAGGAATTATAGATAACTACCCAACTAAGTCTCCTTTAGACAATGCTGGTTTTTTTGATAAAACGACCTATAGTTTAGGTGGCATGGATATTACATTAAATGATATTGAACATAAATTGTTAAGAGGTAACTTTAAGGATGCTCGTTTTCATTTTGTCTTAGTTTGTGGTGCGTTGGGTTGTCCGCCTTTAATTAGTGAAGCATATATGCCAAATACGTTAAATGCACAATTAGAGAAGCAAACAAAAGAAGCACTGAATGGTAGTTTTCTAAAGGTTAATACAAAGAAAAAAAAGGTGGAAGCTTCTGAAATTATGAAATGGTATAAAGAGGATTTTACTATGGATGGCATTACCGAAATTGAGTTTATAAATAAATATAGAACAGAAAAAATTCCTGATAACTTTAAGTTAAGTTATTTCACATATAACTGGAATTTGAACAAACAATAATTAAATATTAATCAACTTTAAAAAAAAAGCAATGAAAAAAATTAGTTTAGCAATCCTAGCAATGATGGTTACATTTCTAGGATTTTCACAAGAAGAGGTACAAAAGAAAAGTAACGTACAAGAATTTACACCATCAAAACTTTTGAGCAAAGGGCAATGGGATATTAAGTTTTTTAATAGTTTGTATACACAAACAAAGCAGACAGGTGCAGGTACTGGCGAATCTTTTGATATTGAAAGGCAAAACTTTTTTACAAATACTACAGAGATTTATACCGGAGTAAGTAATAATTCTAGAATAAACGTTGGACTTGTTTTTCAGATAAGAGCAAATAATTATGGTGGTCAAAACGCGCTTAGTGTCTTTGATTTTGAAAACAATGGTGTTGATTCTCGAAGTGGTTTAACAACAATTGCCCCTTCTATTAGGGTACAACCTTTTGCGAGTGTTCCTAATTTCTCTTTTACGAGTTCACTATATCTACCTGTTTTTAAAGATGAAGCTGTGCCTGCTTATTTAGATAAAAGGAGTACATTTTGGGAAACTAAGTTTTTCTATGACAAAACTTTTGGAGGAGGAAATTGGCAAATATTTACAGAAGCAGATTTTGGTTTTAATTTTGGAGAAAATCAAAGTGATGCAGATGTGTTAACAGAAAATTCTAGTGAACGTTTTGCAAATAATAGCTTGTTTTTACCTTTAAGTGCTTTTTTAAGCTACTTTCCATCCAGTAAATCTACTTTATTTGTAAATGCTCAACAAGCTTTTTTAATTGACCTAGGTAATAATTTCGAACAAAATTACACGCAATTAGGATTTGGCGGAAAATACCAGTTGACAAATGCGCTAAATATTGAAGCATCTTACGGAAAATTTGTACGCGGAAATAATTTTCAAGGTTTAGGTGAAACTTTCAGTATTGGTTTAAGAGCTTTATTGTAAGATTTATATAAATTAGACTTTTTAAATATTTATATGAATAACTTTAAATGTCTTTTTTCTTTAATTTTAGTAGTCGTTTTATCAGCTTGTAGAGGTCAAGAAGATAAAATTAATGGTGTAAGTTTTGTAGCATCTAGAGATGTTATAGATGAAACTCATGTCAATCCTATAGTTGAGGTAAATGCTAATTTTGCTGCAGTGATGCCATTTGGTTTTATTAGTGATTTAGATCATCCAGAAATTCAGCATAATACAAATAGGCAATGGTATGGCGAAACCAAACCCGGAACGAAACAATATATAGAGGAGTTAAGAAAAAAAGACATTAAAGTAATGATTAAACCGCAAATTTGGGTACGACGCGGTGAATTTACAGGTCTTATTAAAATGTCTTCTGAAGAAAATTGGAAAACTTTAGAAGATACTTACAAGAATTTTATTTTGCTATATGCAAAACTAGCAAAAGAGGTTAATGCAGAAATTCTTTGTATAGGAACAGAATTAGAATTATTTGTGAAGCATAGACCTAAATATTGGTTTAATTTAATTGAAGAAATTAAGACTATTTATACAGGTAAACTAACATACGCTGCCAATTGGGACGAGTTTAAGCGCACGCCATTTTGGGATAAACTAGATTTTATTGGAGTAGATGCCTATTTCCCTGTAAGTAATGAGAAAACGCCAACGTTGGAAGATTGTTTGGAAGGCTGGAAAACACATAAACCTATTATTGAAAAAGTTTCTAAAGACCACGATAAACCTATATTGTTTACAGAATATGGCTATAGAAGTGTCGATTTTTCAGGTAGAGAACCTTGGGCATCAGATAGAGATATGGATGAGGTTAATTTAGAAGCACAAGTAAATACAACTAAAGCATTGTACGAAACTTTTTGGAAGGAACCTTGGTTTGCTGGTGGCTTTATTTGGAAATGGTTCCATAGACATGATGAAGTTGGAGGTGAAGATAATTCGAGATTTACACCACAAAATAAACCGGCAGAAGCTGTAATAAAAGCTTATTATAAAACAGACAAATGAAACCATTAAAGTATCTCGTATTAATTTTTTTGATAGCGTCTTGTGGTAATGATGATTCCTCAATGCTAATTGAAGATTTAAATAGTTTAAGTATTTATATTGAGGGACGTATAATTGAAAATGGAGCTGTTATTGCCTGTGCTGGAAATACTGAAAATAATATAGAAACAGTTGATATTTTCTTTTACCCAGAAAATGGCGCTTCTAACTTTAGACTATATGAAACGACTAGTCTTACAGTAGATCCCAATGATGTTTTAAACTACAATCGCGTTTTTTTAGAGGATACACCTGTTTTTAATGGTTATTTACGAAAATTTACAGGAGATTTTAATTCAGAACGATGGTTTATTGTTTCTTTTGAAATTGATGGTGAGATAAAATTATCGAATCCAATTAGAATAAAAAATGAAACACAGCCCTCTTTATATTCCACACAAATTATAATTAACCAAGATATACCTCAAATGCCACTTTTTACTTGGAGTGTAAATTCTGAAGAAAATAACGCCATCTTTTTTGAGGTTTTGTCTACTATCGATAATGATTTAATATCAGGAACTTATACCTTTGAAACTCAATTTCAATATTACGATACATCTAACGTCGTTTTAAATATTACAAACGGGACACCTCCAAATTTAGTTCAGGGTGAAGATTACAAAATGACCATTATGGATGTGAGTGAAGATAATTGGATAAATGAAATTTTTGTTTCTCAATTTACTATAGAATGAATCGTATTGTTATTTTCCTTTTCTTAAGTATATGTACTTCTGTTTTTTCGCAAAACAAAGTGGCCGATCTTAAGATTCAAGGAAATAAAAAGTTAAGATCTTCATTTGTAAAAAAGATTTCTAATTTAAAACCTGGTGTTGTACTAGACACAGCAGTTATTGAAGAAGATATTAAACTGCTCAAAAGATTACCGTCAATAGCACATGCTTATTATCAGGTGTTTCCTGCAGAAACACCAAATGAATATAACGTTTTCTATAACATAGAAGAAAACTTTACTATAATTCCATCAGCTAATATTTATACAACAAATGATGATGAATTTGCATATCGATTAGGCTTGTATGAATTCAATTTCTTAGGGCAAAATATAACGTTTGGAGGCTTTTATCAAAAAGATATTTACAGTTCTTATGCGGTAAACTTTAGAGCGCCTTATTTGTTTAACAGATCATTTGGCTTGGCATTAAATTATCAAGATTTAACAACGCAAGAGCCTATTTTCTTTGATGGAAGAATGGCAGATTACAAGTATAATAATGAGTCTTTTGAGGTTTTAGGCTTGTTTCAATTAAATTTTTCTAATCGTTTTGAATTTGGAGTCAATTATTTTATAGAAGATTACAAGTATAAGTTTGGAGCTACAAGTCCTGATGTTCCACAATCTTTACGAGTGCATAAGTTACTTTATAAGTTAATCTATGAATACAATAACCTTAATTACGATTATCAATATGTAGAGGGTTTTAGGAGTATTCTAAATTTTCAATATGTAACTACCAGAGATAATTCATTGCCTGAGTTTTTAATTGGTTGGAATGATTTTCTATATTATAAACGATTCGGTAAAAAAGGCAATTGGGCTAATAGATTAAGATTAGGTATGGCAACCAATAATAAGACGCCTTTTGCGCCATTTTCCGTTGATAATAATGTCAATTTAAGAGGAGTTGGTAATACCATTGATAGAGGTACAGCAGCAATAGTTTTAAATTCAGAATATAGACATACACTTTTTGAAAAAAAATGGTTTTCTCTGCAAGGTAATGCTTTTGTAGATGCAGGTACATGGCGAAATCCTGGTGGCGATTTTGCTAATTTTGCTGATTCTCAAAATATCCGAGTTTATCCTGGTTTAGGGTTACGTTTTATTCATAAGAAAATCTTCAATGCTATATTTAGAATAGATTATGGTATTGGTATAACACCAGATGCTACACAAGGTTTAGTTTTTGGTATTGGTCAGTATTTTTAGTCTTTTGCATCAATTGCTTTGAATGCTTTAATGGCTTCGTTGGGTTCAATGATATTATAACCTTTCCAAAAATCGGGATTATATTGACTGAGTTTGGTGGGTGAAACAAGTGTCTTTTCTTTAAAATTTTTATAATCGACTTCTGTTAAAATATCGGTTTCAAAAACTACGAGTTCTGTTTTTTCAATGTTTCTAATTATAAAGTGAATATCTGCTTTTAACTCGTTTTGCTTACGTCTGCCTTTTACATTTTTGTTTTTTTCTACAATTTTTATAGGTCGTTTAATGCCTGTTTTTTCTCCAAAAGTTTCATCTCTATATTTTAGTGTGTACTTTTCGTTTTCGTTTTTCTGAAAAATAATAGTGCCCTCTTTTAAGTACTTATTCATGGAAATGCCAAGTATAGAAAACTTACTTAAAGGCTTAATGTTTTTATAATCTACGCGCACCACAGCAAAATCTTCTGTATTAACGTACATGGTACCAAAATAATCTTCGCTTCGTTTGGGTTTAAAATTTATTTCATAAACAAACATGTCATCCATATACCTATAATCTGAAATTTCAAACTCATAACGATTAGATTTATGAATAAAGTTGAGATCATTGTTTTCATCTATAAAATTGTTGTTTTCAAAATTATGAACCATCATTTTTTTCCAGTTCAAAAACCCGAGTTTTTGTAAAGAATCCTTTTTCTTTTGGGCTTCAGCCATAGTGTCTGTAACAACTTTTTCTTTCTCGTTTTTATCGCCAAATAATGACGAATCAATTTGTTCTTTGGCACCAAACCATCCCGATTTTATCTTAAAGTAAGAATCACGTTTCACATATTTTCTGAAAATAGCATTAAAACGCTCTTCATAGTTGTTAAGGTTTATGTCGGCTGATTCATCATAAAGTTGGCATGCTTTAAGAATTTCCATTTTCTGATATTCTTTAGGCTCTATTTTACCGTAAAGTTCGCCTAAAATTTCAGTGTGATCTGCAATAGTTTTAGGCATAATATCAATTAGGCTGTCAATCAGTTGTTGATTAAATTCTGGTATAGTTGATTTTTCTAATTGCACATTATGCTTGTCTATTTTTGTGTAATATGATGTTCTATAAAAGAGTTTACGCTTGGCATAGTCATAATCGTAGTTAGTAGAAAGACCGTCTTTAATTTTGTCTAGAATCTCGCCGATGGTGTAGGTTTTATTAGTGACTAAAACTTCAGATAAATCTACAGATTGGGATTGTAGGAAGATAATGGAATTGTCATAGTTAATAAGAGGAATTCGTTTTTCTTCATAACCCAAACAGCTAATGACTAAAGAGTCACTAGCTTTAATAAGACGTTTAATAGTAATACTAAATTCGCCATTGTCATTACTAATGACTCCAGATTTAGAATTAAACTGAATAGTTGCAAAAGGAATGGGTTGCTCCGTTTTAGAATCTAATAATTTTGAAGAAAAAGTTTGCTGTCCGTAAGATTGCGAAATAGTAAACACTACAAACGCAATAATGATTTGATTGATTTTCATTATTTTGATAACTGATTGGTGTTCAGCCAAAGTAGAGGAATGAAATAATTCTGAAACTCAATTTATAATTTTGTTAAGTAAGATTTGTTTTAAGTTTAACATCTTTAAGAAAAATTAAGAGATTATTCTTAGTTTTAATTTTGAAAAACGAAGCCCAAATGCGAACATTAGTCATAGGAGATATTCATGGAGGCTTAAAAGCCTTAATTCAACTTTTAAAACGTGCCGAAGTTACCAATGAAGATAATTTAATATTTCTTGGTGATTATGTAGATGGATGGAGCGAATCTGCACAAGTCATTCAATATTTAATAGAACTTTCAGAGGTTAATACTTGTGTGTTTATAAAGGGAAATCATGATGCTTGGTGTGAGCAATGGTTAGCTTCAGAATTTATAGATGATATTTGGTATAATCATGGCGGAAAAGGCACGCTAAAAAGTTATAACGGATTTTCTAAAGCACAAAAAAATGAACACCTAGATTTTTTTGAAGCCATGCCAGTATATCATCTTGATAGTGAACAACGTCTTTTTGTGCATGCCGGTTTTAGATCTGTGCATGGTGTAGAAAAAGAATTTGATGTTAGAGGGTTTTATTTTGATAGAACCTTGTGGGAAATGGCACTAACTATGGATACTAGAATTAATAAAGACTCCACCTTATATCCAAAACGACTAAAACATTACTCCGAAATTTATATTGGTCACACACCAACGCTTAATTTTAAAAAAACAGAACCAATGAATGCTGTCAATGTTTGGAATGTTGATACAGGTGCTGCATTTACAGGTAAATTGTCTGCTATAGATATCGACTCCAAAGAAATCTTTCAGAGTGATGTTGTAAAAGATTTATATCCAAATGAATTAGGAAGGAATAAAGGATAATTAACCTAAGTGTTTTTTGTAATAAAAGAGCATCTCATCAGCAGGAGCACCAAACCATTTCTTTACATAAATCGTCCAAAAATGATATTGCACTTTCCAAATGCCATGTTTGTTATACATGCGAGCTGAGGTTTTTAGCTTTTTATTAATCACAACAAATTGGTGCCTTGCGTAAAGTTCGTTAATTAAAATATTGTCTTCGTAAATGATGTAATTTTCATCATAACCACCAATATCATCAAAAAGTGTACGTGTTATATACTGGCTTTGGTCGCCTCCTCTACAAGCACGCCAAGTAAATTGAGTGAGCCAACTGGCTAAACGTAACCACCAATGTTTACTATCAAACTGCATTCTAAAACAGCCTGCATTATTGTCGTTGTTAACTTCATTTATTATAAGTTGGTCAAAATCTTTTGGTGGAAAAGAATCTGCATGAAGAAAATATAAAATGCTGCCTTTGGCATGTTTTGCACCAAGATTCATTTGTTTTGCTCTACCTTTTGCAGAATTAATTAAAATAGTTTGAATCCCTTTTGAAGTATTAAAATTTGAAATAACCTCTTTAGTCCCATCCGTACTTCCGCCATCAACAATAATAATTTCGGAAATATTTGAAGCAGATGTATTGTGATTAATATGGTTTAATAAATTACCAATATTATCAGCTTCATTTAAAACAGGAATTATTATACTTATCATATACTATTTACGTAAAAGTATTGAAGTCAGTTTTTTTATTTCGTTTTTTAATCATTCAAATTCCAGTTATAATCTTTAAAACTTTTTTTAGCTGAACTTGAAATTGTAACATCAGAATATTGATTTAAGAATTCGATTAAATCGCCATCTTGTTCAAAATCCTTTTTAAACCATTTAAAAATTTTAGACAATTTAATATTACTTTCTGAAAGTTCATTTTTAGTAGAATCCTTCAAAAATTCTTTAGTCGCATTTGTTAATTGCGTTTCTAAATCTGAAGCTGTAAAGGCTTCGTTCTGTAATTTAGGACACGAAATAGATGCACAAACAATGGCGAAATGAATACGAGGTTCGTTCATTTCTCTTAAAATCTTATGTTCAATATCATTAAGGTTTTGCCATTTGTTGCCAAATTGCCAAAGCCTTTGGTCCCAAGGGTCTTTAATGTCTTTTATGCTTTTTACAGGATAATTTCTAAGAATTAAATCTACAGTTAAGGCGTTGTAAGCGTTAATCCAATAGGCTAATTTTTCATCTCTAGTCCAAGTGTCATCTGGTAATGTTTCACTTAGATAATCTATGTAGACATCAAATTCTGATTCGTTTTTTATGCCTTTATAATCAACATTACCAGATTCTGAAACGTGCTTTTGCAATATAGTATTCCATCTGCTATGCATTATGGATTTAAAATTAGATAATGGTTTCGGTGGTTTTGGTGGCAACGGAATTAATTCTTCTTCTGACTCAACAACCGTTTCATTTTGAGAATTAGGTTCTTCAATGATTGTAGTAGACTCGGTTATGTTTGTTTCTGCAGAAACCACTTCAGAAGTGTTGTTTTCTGTGTTAATAGTCTGCTTTTTTGCAGCGCAAGACATTATAAATAGTGGTACAATTAAAATAAAAAGATATTTCATTGGTAGAAGTTTTAAACATCAGATTCTCTTTTTTTAGAGAATGCAGGATACAATTCCTGACTAATAAAATCCTTAGGAAATTCTTCATCGCCTTCAAAACCCAGTTCAATATCTCTACCATCGTGAGGTATGTAATCGGTTTTAAAAATGTAATCCCAAAGACTTAATGTTAGTCCGAAGTTAACACCATACCTTACGTCTTTTGGCAATTCTTTTACATGATGCCAAATGTGCATTTTAGGATTATTAAAAATGTATTTTAAAAATCCATAATCCCAACCCAAATTAGCATGATTTAAATGGCCAACAGCAATACTAAAGAAATAGACAATAGCCACATCTTGCGCATCAAAACCGCCAATAATAGCAATAGGAATGTATAAAATAGACTTGTACATCACTGGTTCCATCCAATGGTAACGCAAGTGTGCAGCGAAGCCCATTTCCTTTACAGAGTGATGTACTTTATGGAAATTCCAAAGCCATTCAAAACGATGTAAAAGTCGATGTGTGTTCCATTGTACAAAATCGGATACTATAAAAAAGATAAATAAGCCTAACCACTTTGGTAGCTCATCAACATCAAACAATTGAAAACTAGAAACCGATAAACCAACTAAGCCTAAAATATCATTAAATAATTCTGAAACTGTATTTGACAAAGCAATGAAGACAATTAAATTCAGAAGAAAAAAATTGAAGAACATATAGAACGTATCCAACCAAAAATCTTTCCGGATTAAGGCTTGGTTTTTTCGCCAAGGAAATATAATTTCTAAAAGCCAAACGACTATTGAAATTATAATTAAACCATAGAAAAAATTGTCCCAATGATTGATGTCAATGAGTTCATATTTTAAATAATTCCAGTAATCGGAATAGGATTTTGTGAATATGTCTAGATATTTTTCCATCTTTTGTTTCCATGAAAATGGGCATCTTCTTTTGTCATTCCTGCGAAGGCAGGAATCTCTTTTTCTTTTTATACATTTTAGACCTGCTAGGTTTTTAAAACCTGCTAGGTCTTGATTATGGTTTATACCTACAAGGTCGAAAAAATGACCTTGCAGGATATTTCGCGATAATAATTTAGTTTATACTTTACACCTACAAGGTTTTCAGCGTTTAGTTGCGTATCAGTGAGACTGAAGACTGCAAACTGAGGACTGCCAACTATTAAAGTGTCTTTATCAATTCTTTAAACAACGTAATCATGTTTGGTTCTGCTTTTCCTGCCATGGCGATAATTTCAGCAATATCAACAGGTTTAAGATTGTCTGGGTCGCACTCATCAGTTAAAACCGAAACAGCAGCCGCTTTTAAATTCAAATGATTAGCGACAATAATTTCTGGTACAGTGCTCATACCAACAGCATCTGCGCCAATGGTTTTTAGCATTCTGTATTCTGCTCTAGTTTCTAATTGAGGACCAACAACACTAGCATAAACACCTTTGTGTAAGGTAATGTTTTGTGTTTTAGCAATACTTTCAAATTTTGAGTTGATTTCAGCGTCATAAGGTGCACTCATATCTGTAAAACGTTCGCCTAATTCTGAAACGCCTTTAAACGCTAATGGCGAACCACCTTGTAAATTCAAGTGGTCGTCAATAAGCATTAATTCGCCTTTTTTGAAATCTAAATTTACTGCACCTGCAGCATTAGAAACCAATAAGGTTTTAATACCTAATTTTTCCATAATTCTTACCGGAAACGTCACATCTTGCAAGGTGTAACCTTCATAAACATGAAAACGGCCTTGCATCACAACGACTTTTTTACCTTCTAGAATTCCATAAATAAGTTTGCCTTTATGAAACTCTACAGTTGCTGTTGGAAAATTAGGAATGTGATTATAACTAGCTTCTGCAATGATTTCAATTTCATTAATTAATTGTCCTAAACCAGTACCAAGAATGATGCCTATTTCGGGATTTTCAAAACCTTTGCTTTGTAAATATTCAGTGCTTTCTGTTATAAATTTAATCATTGAGTTAATGTTTAATTAGCTTTTTTGTAAAGGTATTACCATTAACTGAAAAACGTATTAAATATAACCCAGTTTTTAATGAAGAAATATCAATGGTTTGTGTTTGTTTCGTGAGATTTTTATATTCTAAAATACGGTCTCCTAATGTATTGTACACAGAGAAATTAATATTGGTTTGTGCATTATTAGAAATTTCTAAAATGTCATTTGCAGGATTTGGTGATAAACTTATTTGTTGTGATAAGGTGTTTTCTACTACATTTAATGCAGAACAGGTTGTATTTGTAAATGGAATTATTTTACCAAAATCCCAAAATTGATCAAATTGTTGGCAGTAAAAAAATACGCGGTCGTAATTAGATATATTGGCATTAGTTGGAATGTTTACGGTAAACATTTTTGAACCGTTTTGATTGACAGAGTTAGAACCAACTAAGCCAAACTCAAAGTTTTCAAGATTAGAAATTAACGAATTTCTTAAGGTTGCATCTGTAGCTCCATTTGAGGCAACAAAATAGGCTCTAATGTCTGGTCCTGCAGCTGTAGTAAAATTGTCTCCTAAGTTAAGCGTAACGGTATTATTTGTGTTTAGCACAACTGTAACATCTCCCATTACATTGTACATTGGAATACTGCTATTGTTTTCAAAATCCGTAGCCATCACTGAGCATTGGGAATAAACAGTAGAAATTGCAGAAAAAATAAAGCAAATAAAAAGTAATTTTGTTTTCATAATTTACACATTTGGTGGTTTGTTAAATATTTTTCGAAAACTTTATATGGTTTTAAATCTTCGACATTATCTATGTCGTTAAGAGTTTTTAAAACATACACACTTTTATCATAGAGTTTGTTAATTGTTTGCTCGTAAACAGTCTCTCCTCCCCAATTTTGTATGTTAAACACTTCAGGGTAAGCATGTTTCATTCCCAAAAGATAGTAGCCTCCATCTTCTGCTGGTCCTATTACAAAATCTTGATTTTCTAAATTTTTAAAAGATTCATCAATTATGAATTCGTTTAAATCTAGCAAGTCACTGCCAATTATCACTGCTTTTTCGTAGGCGCTATTAAATACATCCATAAAGGCATTTTCCATACGCTTACCAAGGTCACTACCAGATTGCAATTTTTTTATAAAATGCTCATTGTGCCACAAGTCATTTGTACTTATGTTTTCTGAATAAAACACAAAAATATCTGCATTTACCTTTTGAGATATATTCGCTGTGTGCTGCAATAGGTATTTGTAAATATCTAGCGCATTTTGATCACCAATTGTTTTTGCTAAACGTGTTTTACATTTTCCCAATTCGGGATTGCGAGTAAAGATTATTAGGGCATTCTTATTCATCATTTTCAAGCTTATCGTATATTTTATTCCCTTTTAAAAGCCATTTACTCCATTCTTTAGAAAATGCGTGAACATCATCTGTTTCGCCTTCTGTATTGTAAATTGTGAAGTCGTTATTTTTCCATTCAAAAATACCACCAAATAAATTAAAAACATTGGTGTAACCAGCATTTTTAAGCTGTTCTGCAACGTCTTCTGAGCGAATACCCAATGAACAATATACTACAATGGTTGCCGATTTATCTGGGAATAATGCCGTAGTTGTTTCTAAATTAAATTCGTCATAGCCAACACAAACAGCATCTTCTAAATGGCTCACATTAAATTCTGAAACTTCTCTAGCATCTAACAAAATAACATCGGTTTTTGGCATTGCCAATTCGTCAACTGATATATAAGGAACACTTTCTTCGTTATGTTTTTTTAGCAGCTTTTTTATACTACTTTGGCTATGTCCTGCAATGCCTAGAAGCAGAAATGAGAGTAAAATAAAATTCTTCATAAAGGTTTAGTATAATTTGTTTGTCCAACCTTACAGTAATATTGGTTTTCCTTGTAATTGTTTTTCTGTTTCTGGTAATATTTCCATGTTATCCCAAATACCAGTAACTATGGTTTTTGCATAAGATTCTGGTAATAATCCGTTTAACATCAGTTGATTTGTGTGTTTATAATCATAATCTAATTTACGGAAATTTACGGTAGTCGATGGTTCTGAATCGTCTAAAATAGCATACCAAACGTTAGGATTTCCATCATTAGCAGGCATTCCAATAACACCAGGATTTATCCAATGTTTAGTATTGTTTTTTTGTTGAAACGGTAAACCACAATGACCAGCAATTATCATATCGCTTTTTGCAGCTTCAAAATTTTCAGCTTTTATTGACCAATCTGTTGATTTAAATATAAATTCTGAAACATTAAAATACGACCCATGAACAACCGTCGCGTTTTGATTCCCAATTGTGAATTTAATATGGTCTGGAAGCGTCTCAAGATAATTTAAAGAATCCTTTGATAATTTACTCTTGGCATAAGGATACCATTGTTGCGAAAAATTATCACATCGTGAGCCTGCTCTAAAATCGCAACCACAATCATCTTCATCATCGCGCAGTTGTATTTCTACATTGCCGACAATGCTTTTTGCGTTCCAATTTTTAAATGTTTGAATGGTTTCTTCTGGCTGAGCGCAATACCCAATAATATCGCCTGTACAAATACAGTTTTCTGGTGGAATACCTTCCGCTTCTGCTACAGCAATAAGAGCTTCAAGTGCTTGAAGATTACTGTAAACACCACCAAAAAGTAGCATTTTGCCAGAGCGTTTACCAATATCATTTATTTTTTTATCCATATTATTTCCTACTAAAGTGGAAGTCTTATTGATTTGATTTCAACCATTTCGGTATGAAATATAAAATATTACAACTTAAAATGCCCCAAATATTTACCCATAGCAAGTCGGCATATTTCCCTTCTGTAAAAATTAAGGCTTCAGGAAATACGTTAAATACCAATAAGAAACCAAATACCAATCCTGTAATAACGCTCAGATAAAAACTGATTTTTGGGACTTTCATTTTCCAGAATAGAAAAATAGGTGTTAAGCCAATAACCATGGTTCCAGAGATGGTGGTTGCGGATAATATTTCAGCTTCAAGAAAAATAGGCAAAGTTCCTAAAATGGCAATAGCAGCCATGGACGCTCGCCCAAAAGTGAGGTCATTTACCATGCCTAAATCAATTGCTAATAATTTGGAAAATGACGAAAATGTTGAGTCTAGGGTAGAAGCTGCAGAAGTTATCATTATAAAATTAATAACTAATAATATAACGACACCAAAGGCTTTACCAACTTGCACTGCTGCCTGACCAGTAAAGCCTTGCGTTTGTGCATAAACACCAATAATACTAAATAAAATAATGCAAATAGCACCTAGTACACTTGCCCACAAAAAGCTTTTACGCGTGACTTTTGGCGAACTTATAAAAGCTCTATCCGTTAAAACTGGGTCGTGAAAGGGATAACTAAACGATTGAATAATGGCTGCGAAAAACAGATTTAAACCCAACTCAAAACTCCATGTACCTGAAGACGTAACATCGCCAACGCTAAAGGATTCTACTGAGAAGATTTTCCAAAGAATGACTAACAATAAAATGCTAAACAATACCATTTGAATGACATCTGTAAAAATAGAACTACTCAATCCGCCTTTAATCGCATAGGCTAAGGTTAGTACTGTAAAAACAATAATGGCTTTGTAGTAGGCTGAACTGCCAATGTCTCCAAAATAACTACCAATAACCATGGTGTTACTCCAAACTTCATTAAACAAACGAATGGCAATTAAAATTGAAAATAAGGCCATGGCGCCTTTGCCAAATTTGCTCGTCAGGAATTCATGAATACTCTTAAAACCACCAACGGTTCTAATCTTATAAATTAATAAACCTGCCACAGCAAAAGATAAATAGTAACCAGCATAAGCCACACCACCAACAATACCAAAGCTTAAGCCTAAATTTGCTGCATTGGTAATACTCTTAGCAAAAATCCAAGAAATAATAAGGCTACCAGTAAGCACCAAAGCATTTGGCGCTTTTCGGTTATGAACCGCCTTAAAAAATTGGTCAGTAGTTTTAGCTAATGGCGAAAGCACAAAGAGCAAAACACTCGATGCAACTATTAAAAGCCATTGCCAGTCAATTATATCCATACGTTTTTATTCATTCCACCACACTGGAACATTAATACTATTGTTGTCGGTTGCAGATGCAGCAACACTATAATTTTCAAAATTTAAAGCTTCTTCTTCCGCAGGATAAGGCATTCTTACCGGAATGATATCATTATTTAAACTCGCAGAAATAGTTTGTAATTCTGGGAAACCTGTTCTTCTGTATTCTATCCAACCTTCATAGCCATTAATAACATTCGCAATCCATTTTTGAGTCAAAATTTGCTCTATTGGATTTGACCCAAAAGCATTGTAAGCTGCAGGACCAGTTAAATAATCCGCTGGTAATTCCGTGTTCCAATACTCAAATGCTAAAATAACACCATTATTGTATAAGGTTTGTGCATCTGCCGAAATTATGTTTCTGGCAGCCGCTTCTGCTAAAGCAAATTGTACTTCCCAAGCGGTAATAAAATTAGCATCTAAAGTGGATGTGTCTTCTCTAAAAGCTGTGCTTGCTAACGAATAATCGGCTAAGGCAATAGAGGTAGAAGACGCATCAATGCCATTTAATAATCCGTTATATTCATTTGTAGTTGAATTAGAAAACGGACGAAATAAACTTGAAATTCTCGTATCGTTTAAATTTAATAAGATGTCTTCCATAGTTTCAGATAACACGAAATTGTTGAAATCTCCAATGCGTAATTGTGCTAATCTAAAACTGTTTGGGTCTGTATTGGTAAAGTTGAAAATAGCATTCTCACTGTTTGAAGTGATGTAATTTCCTTCATCATACAAGGTTTGTAAATTACTTGAAACATCTACTTTATCTGAAATACGAAGCAAATGTTTAATTTTTAAGGCATTTGCAAATTTTATCCAAGCGTCTAAATCGCCATTAAATAAAATATCGCCTTCTAGTGGAATAGCATCGGAATAGGCTTCGATGGCTGCAATGCCTTTATCTAAATTATCTAAAATACCGTTATCGTTGAGGTAAATATCTTCTTGTAAATCATAGGTTGGTGTAACGGAACCTTCAACACCATTAAAGGCTTCAAAATAAGGAACGTCTCCAAATAAATCGGTTAAGCCAGCTGTCATATAAGCTTTTAAAATTAACGCAGGACCTTCATAAACTGCAAAAGTCTCCACAGTTTGCGATTGGTTTAAAGTGATTTCATTATCTCTTAAATTGGTGTAAAATATAGGCCAAGGATTACCACCTAATTGTGGTGATTTTAAAGCATGTCTATCAAATAAATTAAAATCTAAAGCGGTTCTGTGTTGTGCTAATAAATCTCCAGCCACAAAACCTTCGTAGCTCATGTTTTCGCCAAAATCGTAAATAACTTGTCGCAGCAATAAACTCGGTTGTACTGAACTTGGCGAGTTAGGATTGGTATTGATATCTTCAAAATCTTTGGTACAGCTTGTTGTAAAAATTAAGCTTAAAATTGAAATGGTATATATAAATTTTTTCATCGTACTATTTTAGAAATTAAATCCGGCTTTAAAACCAATGCTTCGTGTTGTGGCATAACTCATATCTTCAACACCACTTACAAATCCGTTGCCTTGTACGGCTAATTGTTCTGGGTCAAAATGTGGATTTTCAGTAATGGCGAATAAATTATTTCCTACCAAAGACAGGTTTAAATCTGCACCTTCTTTTAAGCCTAAAAAGCCATCTTTAAAATTAAAGGTGTAACCAATGGCACATTGACGCAGTTTTAAAAATGACGCATCGTAAACATTGTTTTCTTCATGGTTTCTATCGTAAAACTGTCTGTAATAACTTTCTGCAGTAATGGCAACCGTATTTGCGGCACCAGTATTAACATTTACACCTTGCGCTATAATACCATCGTCTGGTCTGTAACTGGTTTCGGCTAATTGTCCACCAACATTTCCTAAAGCGCGTGTTCTAGAAACGATTTCTCCACCTTGTCGCCAATCGAATAAAAAGCTTAGGTTCCAATTTTTGTAGTTGAAATTATTGCGCCAACCTAATGTGAAATCTGGATTGTAATTTCCTAGTTTTTTCAAATTGTCATCAGCAATGTAATTGCCGTTATCATCAATTAAAAACTGACCGTTTTCGTTTTTCTTATAGCCAGTTCCATAGAAATCGCCAACGCGTCCGCCTTCTTCAACTTGAAACCAAACGGTTTGGTTAGAACTATCGTAAATTCTACTGTATGCGAGTGTTAATCGTCCATCAGATTGTGGTAAATCTTTAATAACGGAACGGTTTGTGGCAAAATTGAAAGTGGTATTCCAATTAAAATTATCCGTTTGTATTGGTGTAATGCCTAAAATGATTTCTACACCTTGTGTATTCACTTTGCCGCCATTAACCACTTGCTGACTGTAACCAGAAGAAATAGCTACAGGTAAAGAAATGATTTGGTCTTCGGTGTTGGCATTGTAGTAGGTGATATCTAAACGTAATTTATTATCTAAAAAACGTAAATCGGTACCAAATTCATAAGAGGTGGTACGTTCTGGTTTTAAATTAGAATTTGGAATAAAATCTTGGTTGCTAAACGTCGGTTGGCTATTGTAAGGCGTTTGGGATATAAAAGCACCAGATGTTTGGTAAGCGCTGGTGTCATTTCCTACTTGTGCAATACTTGCTCTTAACTTTGCAAAAGAAAATATACTTGGTAATTCTGTAACATTAGATAGAATAAAACTTGAAGATACAGAAGGGTAGAAGAACGATGTTCCATCTACCGAAAAAGGTGTTGCTAAAGCACTAGACCAATCGTTTCTGCCAGTAATGTCTAAAAACAGAAAGTCCTTGTAACCGAATTTTGAAATGCCGTAAAATGAATTGATTCGTTTTTTACTTTCAAACTGAAACGTTTCAATTGGTGAAGCTGCATTATTGAGATTATAAATTCCAGGTTGCGCCAAACTTACAGTCTGCGATTGATTTGTTGTTGCGGTTTGGTTGAGTCTATTTCCACCTAAAAACACATCCACAGAAAAGTCGTTAAATTGATTGTTATAGTTGATTAAAAAATCAGTATTCACTTCTCTAAACATTACATCGTGCTCAGCATAAGCACCGTTACTAAAACGATTGCTACTATAAGCACGTCTTAATTGACGCTTTTCTGTACTGTAATCCATTCCTGTTCTTAAGGAAATGTTTAAGTTTTTATTGAGTTGTTGTGTAATAGAAATATTACCAAAAATTCGGTCCCGATTAAATGCATTGGTGTTTTCGTTTAATATAAAATACGGATTATCAAAAAAGGTATAATTAAAAGAATATTGTTGCGTGCCTTCTAAACCAGGTTGCCAATAATCCTTTAAATTTTCAATATTTAAAGAGCGTGGTCCCCAAGCCACAAGTGAATAATTTGCATTTTCACTTCCGTAACCATTAGAAGGTCTGTTGTCGCTACTAGAATTTATATAACTAATAGAAGCATTGATTTCAGTCTTTTTACTTGGATTAAAATTTAATTTAGCAGCAATGGTTTGTCTATCTAAATTAACACCAGGAATTATAGATTCACTTCTTAAATCAGTAAATGATAATCGGTAGTTTCCGGTATCAAATCCATTAGACACTGAAATATTATTAATGGTTGTGGTACCAGTTTGATAGAAATCTTTTAGGTTATCTGGATTAGAAACGAAAGGCGTTGCTGTAATTTCTAAGCCGTTATAAAGCGCAATATCTCCACCTCTTACTGAAGTGCCGTTTGCTAATTGCACAGGGCTATCAAATTGTGGAATGAGCAAGCCAGTATCTAAACGTGGTCCCCAAGAATAGGTAATATTATCGTTGATACCACCACCAAGTCCATCAACATATCCAAACTGGCCAGAATTTCCCTGACCATAAGAATTCTGAAATTCAGGTAATCTAAAGGCCGAATCCACAAACAATGATGTGTTAATACTAATACCTAAGCCTCTTTTGTTACTGCCATTTTTGGTGTCTATAACAATAACACCATTTGAGGCTCTTGTACCATATAAAGCAGCAGCACTTGGTCCTTTTAAAACGGTAACAGACTCAATATCATCCGGATTTACTTCCATGCCACCATTTCCAAAATCAATTTCTTGAAATCCAGCAGCAGCTTCATTCGTAAAATTAAAAACCGTTTCGTTATTAATGGGAACACCATCTACTACAAATAAAGGATTGTTATTAGAAAAAGATGCTTCGCCTCTAATGGTAATTTTAGAAGACGACCCAACACCTGTCGCACCTTGTGTAACGGTTACACCAGCTAATTTTCCTTGTAGGTTGTCTAAAAAATTGATGGTTTTTACCTCGTTTAAACTTTTTGAGGAAATCGCTTGTACAGCATAACCTAATTCTTTGGTATCGCGTTCTAAACCTAAAGCTGTAATAACAACTTCATCTAAAGCCGCAGAATCTTCTTGTAATGCGATATTAATTTGGGTTTGGTCGCCAACCACAATAGTTTGAGATTTAAAACCTAAAAACGAAAATGTAAGTGTATCTGAGTTAGACGACACGACAATACTGTATGTTCCATCGTTATTTGTTGTAGTGCCTAAACCTGTGTTTGATGTAATGTTTACAAACGGTAAAGGTGCTGCAGAAACCGCATCTGTGACGGTTCCGGTAATTGTAATTTGAGCATTACTGAAAAAGCATAAGCATAGCAGTAAGCCTGTGTAAATGTGCTTCATATTAAGACCACAACGTGTGGCGATTTTTTTGAGATGTTTTGGTTTGAATGAAAAAATCGTGGGAATTAGAACAATTTAAATTCCCGTTTTAGATATGAAGTAAAATAGGCGAACCTTTATTATAGTGTTTTTTGAAAACCGTTTTACCATGAAAACCAATAGTAAAGCTAGAGTATATTTGTATGGTTTTCCGAAGTTTTAAGAGTAACTTTTTTATCTTAAAATCTAACGGTTTGAAACTTTCTAAAATGAGTTCAAAATCAGAAGCGTCATCGATATCAGATAAGGTTTCAAGATAAGCCATTTTTATATGTTGCTGCTGTAATTCAGAATTTAAACAATGACGAAGCTGTTTAGTTTGCCAAGGAAGATTTTGAATTTTGGTTGTATTAAAATGCGTTTTCTTGAAACCCATTAAATAAAAACCACCATCCGTAGAAGGTCCTAAAACGACATCGGAATGATTTAGTTGGTCTTTGGCTTTTAAAATGTGATTAGCGGTAAGATGAGGTATATCATTGCCAAGTGTAATAACTTGGTTGAATCCTTTATTGTAAATTGTAGCAATAGCATTTGTAAAACGCTCGCCAAAAGTCTGTCCTGTTTGTTCCTTTTCAGAATAATGAAAATAAGGTAAACCTGTTTTTTTAACCGTTTTTACCGTTTCCGTATCAAGCAATTCAAAAAAATCAGCAGAAGAACTTGATGTAGACATCAATTCTTTTTCTGCAGAATTTGCAAAGATTAATATGGCGGTTTGGTTGGTCATCTTTTATTCCTACGACAGCAGGAATCTTATATTTTAGATTCTTTTATTTTCTAGATTCCTGCTTTCGCCGGAATTGGGTTAAGCGACAACACCTTGACAGCTGCTTCCTGCACCAGCAGTACAACCGTAACAATGTTGTGAAATTACGATATTTCGTCCTTCTAATAATTCTTCATTAAAATCTGAAATATGCTTAGACTTACTATTTACTGGTAATTCTAACATTTGGTTAAAATCACAATCAAATAAATATCCATCCCAACTGATAGAAATGGTGTTGGTACACATTACATTTTCTACGGCAGCAGGATTATAAGCTTCTACCAGCGAATACATATAGTCTTCATAATTTTCTGAAGCAATAAGGAAATCTAAAAATCGAGCGATTGGTAAATTGGTAATGGCAAATAAATTGTGAAATTCAATACCAAAATCTTCCATTAATGCCTTTTTAAAATCCTTTTCCATAGAAGCTTGGTCTCCTGGTAAAAATGCGCCAGATGGATTGTACACTAAATCGAGACGTAAATCACTTCCTGGCATGCCGTAACCAACGGCATTTAATTCTTGCAAGGCTTTTATTGACTTATCAAAAACACCATCGCCTCTTTGTTTGTCCGTTTTTCCACGTGTCCAGTGTGGCATAGAACTTACCACGTGTACGTTGTGTTTTTTAAAAAACTCAGGTAAATCGTAATATTTTTTATTGGCTCTAATGATGGTAAGGTTAGAACGCACTATAAAATCTTTAATTCCGGCTTTGGCAGCTTCTTCTACAAACCATCTAAAATCGGGATTCATTTCTGGTGCGCCTCCTGTTAAATCTAATGTGTGTGCGCCAGTGTTTTTAATCACCTCAAGACATTGTCTCATAGTATCTCTGGTCATAATTTCTTTACGGTCCGGACCAGCATCAACGTGACAATGGTCGCAAACTTGGTTGCACATGTAACCTACATTGATTTGCAGAATTTCAAGTTTTTTTGCTTTTAAAGGAAATTGACTCGTTTCAGAAATCTTAGCTTTAAACGTTGGTAATTCTCCATTCTGAAAAATACCATTAGAGAGAATTTCTAATTGCTTGTTGCTTTGTGCTAAATCGCTTCCTAGTTTTTTTAGGGACTTTGTTGCCATTAATTAAATTATCTTATAAAATTCTTACGTAACAAATTAGTTTTCGGTTTTAAGGTTAACCATCTAATTTATTTACTTTATTCATCATTTGTACACCATGTACTAAGGTTGCACCACTTTTGATAGCAGCACCAACATGTATGGCTTCCATCATTTCTTCTTTGGTTACACCTCTTTGAAGTGAATCTTTAGTGTACGCATCAATGCAATAAGGACATTGTTCTGTATGCGCTACAGCTAAAGCAATCAATGATTTTTCACGAGCAGTAAGCGCGCCTTCTTCAAAAACTTTTCCGTAATAGTCAAAGAATTTGTTGCCAAGTTCTTCACTCCATTCTGTAATTTTTCCAAATTTGCGTAAATCTGCAGCGTCGTAATATGGTTTAGACATATAGTGTTTTTTTAAGATTTGAATCAAAAATTGTTTTGTCGAAATGATTTCAAAGACATAACAAAATTTGAAATTAATTTTATCGATTAGTATTTTGTTAGTTTTGGTAAGGAATATTCAGTGATTTGAAGAACATCATTTTTTCTTACAGTTTTATCTAAAAAGTAGAAAATATCATCTAAATCATTACTGTTAACCGAAGCGACTTCATGAGCACCTCCTTTTACAATATTGAAATAATATGGCGTTTCTAATTCTTCAAGTTTTTTTACAATAGTGTTAGGTCCATCTAGCATCATATAACCCACTTTATTGGGTTGGCAATTGTGATGTGGTGCTGTACTAAAAGGTACTGTGGTATCGTTTGTGCCATGGAAAAGTACAGTAGGTATAGCATTAGTAGTTATAATATCTTCACTATTTAAAATGGCACCAGAAAAAGAAATAGCTGCAGCATATTTAATGGAATCATAAGCCGTATCGTTAGACAAGAAAAATCGTTTCATAAAAACAGTATGTAGAATAATTTCTGCACCTGCGCTGCTTCCTGCTGCAATTATTTTACTAGTATCTACTTGTAGAGTGTCACTATTATCATATATAAATTGGGTGGCATCTAAAAAATCGAGGACACCTTGATTAAAGGTAAAGAGTTTGTCTTCTTTAGAGCATTTACAGCCAAATCCCGTTTTGATACCTTTTCTTAATAGACGATAAGAAATGGAAATACCAATGTAGTTTTTTGAAGTGGCAAAATTAGCAATGTTTGTTTCGTCTGTACCAGCGCGACTTCCACCAGAAAATCCACCACCATGCATCCAAACTACAACAGGTAAACTGTCTGTTTCTTTTATGTTTTCTGGCTTATAAACGTCCATTTTAAGTGTGTCTAAACCTTTGACAGCATACGTGTAGGTTTGTACGTTTTGCGCAGAGCTAAAGACATAGGAAAAAATAAAGATGACGATGAAGAGGTGTTTCATAAAACCAAATTTAGGTCAAAAAAAATAAAATGGTATGAGGATCTACGTTTAAAGGATGCAATTGTGTTCAATTTCATATATGTCAAACTCAAAAAGTATTACTTTTAATTTTCTTTTAACCTTGTAGATGCAAAATTGGATTACTCTTTTAGCCGAATTTAAACAAAAGCAAATTCCTGTTGCGTTAGTGACCGTTACAAAATGTTTAGGTTCTACACCATGTACTGTTGGTTCTCGATTGATAATGACCAGTGATAAAAAAACTTATGGAACAATTGGTGGTGGGAAATTAGAATTTTTGGCCATAGAAGAAGCTATTGTTGCCTTGAATGAAAATAGAATTATTGAATCAACATATACTTTAGGTCCAGAGTTTGAACAATGTTGCGGAGGAAAAGTAGAATTTATAATAGAACCCATGAATCAATCGCCAGAATTATTTTTGTTTGGAGCAGGCCATATAGGTGTTGAAATTGCAAAATTATTAGTGGATACACCTTTTCAAGTTAATTTATTAGATTCTCGAGATAGTTGGTTGTCTAGTCTCGATTTAGATAAAACTATTAAGACGCATCAAACCTCTGAAACTGATTTTAAAACCTTTAAGGATGTTGTAAAATGGGGCAATAATTGTTATGTTTTAGTGTTAACTCATAACCATGCAATAGACTTTGATATTATAGCTATGGCTTTACAAAACGAAACAAAATTTTTGGGTTTAATTGGTAGCAAAACGAAAAAAGTGCGCTTTAATAATATGCTTATTAACGATCTAAATATTGAAGAAGGTATGAGTAATGTAGTTTGTCCAATTGGTTTAGATATTGGCGGAAATACACCAAAGGAAATTGCTATTAGTGTCGTTGCTCAACTAATACAAGTGCATTATTACACTAAAAACGAATAAAGTGTTCTAGCTGAAAATGGTTTCGCTTAAAGCATAATATATTGCCATTAGTGCTGAAAATATGGCGCTTCCTAAAAACCTCCACTTTAGTTTAAAGCGATTTTGAATTAAATAATTAGCTATAAATGAAATTGGAATATTGACTAGAAAAGACCAAAAGGCAATATCTAAGAGGTTGAAGCCAATAGCTTCAAACTGACCTGAAAATAATTTAATAAAGAGTAAATGCCTTGCAATCCAAAGCGGATTGAAATAGGCAATAGCTAAACCCGTTTTGGTTAAAGTTGCTTTTATTCCTTTTAAGAAATGTGTCTTTTTTACAATCCAATCAAAATAATTTGGGATTTCAAAAGCGTAAAAACTAGCACCAACCAATACCATTCCTAATAAGCGCATCCAAGAAAATTCATCTAACAGAAGTGCAGCGATAGTGTCGCCAGCACTGTAGATTAGTGCGCCTTTTGTAATGTTCGATTTTTTGTAGTGTAGTGCGATAAGAATTTATTTTTTATATAATGCCATCAAAACCTTCTCAGGTGTCATTGGCGCATGAAACTCTAAATCGTATTTTGGATTAAAAGCTGTAATGGCATTCTGAAGCGCAAAATAAGCACCAATGCCATACATTAAAGGTGGTTCGCCAACGGCTTTCGATTTTAAAATAGCCATGTCGTTTCCTTCCGTTTCAACAGGAATTACTTCAACTGTTTTTGGTACGGAAAAAATATCAGGAACTTTGTAAGTAGACAAAGCATTTGATAATAAACGTCCATCTTCATTATAGGCAATTTCTTCCATGGTCATCCAACCAATGCCTTGGATTAGTGCACCTTCAACCTGACCTAAATCAATACCTTCACTCATACTTTTTCCATAATCGTGAACGATTTTCACAGCGTCAAATTCATAAGTTCCACGCGTACAATCTATAGTTGTTGTTGTAATCGCTGTTCCGTATACATGATAAGCGAATGGATGTCCTTTTTCTTTGGTTTTGTCAAAGTGAATTTCTGGTGTGGCGTAATGTGCATTTTCGGTTAATGCGACACGCTCTAGCATCGCCATACTTATCAGATGTTTCCATTCAACTTCTGTTTTGTCGTTATTTATATAAACGAATTCATCTTTTAACACAATGGCTTCTGGTCGCACTTTTAAATGTGTGGCTGCCACATTTTTTAGTCGATCTAGTAAAGCATTACATGCCATTAAAGTTGCTTTTCCGTTTAAATCCGCAGTAGAACTCGCAGCAGAAGGCGAGGTGTTTGCAACTCTAGTTGTATTAGTGGTTTCAATTTTAATATGTTCTATTGAAACAGAGAAAACATCAGCTGCAATTTGCATCATCTTGGTATTTACACCTTGTCCCATTTCTACAGCAGCTGTGCTAATACCAATACTTCCATCTAAATAAATATGAACCAAAGCACGTGCGTGATTCATTGGTGTATTGGTAAAGGAAATACCAAATGTAATTGGCATAAACGATAGTCCTTTTTTGAATGCAGTATTTTTTTTATTGAAATCTGAAACCTCTTGTTCTAAAGTTTCAATATCAAATAATTGTTTTGCTGAATGCCATGTGTTTTTTGCTTCTACTTTTTTAGCAATTTGACCATAAGAAAAGGTGTCGTTTTCATCTAGTAAGTTAGCTTCTTGAATCTCTCTCGGACTCACACCAATTTTATGAGCTGCTTTTGCAATAGCAGATTCAATAACAAACATACCTTGTGGTCCGCCAAAACCTCTAAAAGCTGTATTTGGTGGTAAGTTGGTTTTACAACTTAATACTTTTGTAGTTACGTTTGGTGCGTAATAACTGTTGGTAGCGTGAAACAAAGTTCGTTCTGCAATGGCTGGCGATAAATCTGCTGCAGCACCAGAATTTTGTAAAAATTCAGATTGATACGCTAAGATTTTTAAGTCTTTGGTTAAGCCAATTTTATAAGTGCTTTCGTATGGATGACGTTTTCCCGTCATACGTAAGTCATCGTGACGATTCAGTATCAATTTTACCGATTGGTTTAAATGATAGGTTGCTAATGCAGCCATTACAGCCCAAGGTGTTGCTTGGTCTTCTTTACCACCAAATCCACCACCAAGTCGTGTGACATCAACTTCAATTTTATGCATGGCAACACCCAAAACTTGAGCCACTGTTTTTTGCACAGCAGTAGGACCTTGTGTAGAAGACGTGATTTTTATATTGCCATTTTCTAAAGGTTCTGCATACGCACCTTGCGCTTCAATATATAAATGTTCTTGCCCGTTTGAGAACGTTTCGCCTTCAAAAATATAATCGCAATCTGCAAATGCTTTATCAGTATCTCCTAGACTAAAAGAACGTGGTGCATTGATAAAACTGCCTTTTGCTTTCGCTTCTTTTGCCGTTGTAATTACAGGAAGTTCTTCAATATCTATTGTTATTAAATCTCTAGCTTTTCTCGCAATAAATTCAGATTCTGCTACGATTAGTGCAATTGGCATGCCCCAAAAATGGACTTCGTGTTCTGCGAATAACGGTTCATCAGGAATAATTCCGCCAATTTCGTTTTTGCCAGGAACATCTTTATATGTAAAAATTCGTTCTACACCTTGTAAGGCTTCGGCTTGAGAATAATCGATGCTTTTAATTTTTCCGTGTGCTTTTGGCGAATCAAAAACCACAGCGTGAAAAGTACCTTGCCTAATATTTACATCGTCTACGTACAAAGATTCTCCACGAACATGTGTATAAGAATCGAGGTTTTTAATACTCTTTTTTAGAGACTTTGAAACAGCATCTAATTTTGAATCTAGGATTTTATTATCTGTGTTTTTATGCATGTTGAATAAAATCGTTTAATGTGAATTGCTCTGAAAATAAGGTCGTGAAATGCGCAAAGAATAATTGTCTTGCTAATAAGCGTTTATAATCACTTGTACCTCGAACATCACTAATTGGACTAATTTCATTTTGAAGCATGGCGTTAGTTTCTAAAATAGTTGCTGATGTTAATGATTTTCCTGTTAAAAAAGCCGATGCTTTGTGCAAGTATTTAGGAATTGCAGCAACTCCTCCAATAGCAATATGTGCTTCTAAAATGACATCTTTTTCTATAGTAATATGAATTGAAGAATTAACACTTGCAATATCTAAATGGGTTCGTTTACAAACTTTTTCAAAATTAAAGAATGTTGTTTTTGTTGGTAATTTGAAACTGATATTTTTAATAAGTTCGCCTTCCTGTAAGTCGTAAGTTTTGTAAGCTTGATAAAAATCTTTTAGCGAAATTTTACGTTCTTTATTATTCTCATCTGAAATAGTAATAGTACTATTTAAGGCTAAAAAGAAAATAGTCATATCTCCAATTGGCGAAGCATTAACCAAGTTACCACCAAAGGAAGCCATGTTTCTAATTTGCTCTGAAGAGACTAGTTTAAGATGCTTTTTTAAATTTGGAAAATAGTGGTTCAATTCGGTATGATTCCATAAATCGGAAACGGTTGAGTTTGTTCCAATGGTACAAACTCCGTTTTCAATCGCGATGCCTTTTAGATAGTCTTTTTCGGCAATTAGATGAACCTTATTATCAATTAAAAGGTCTGCTTGTTGTACATATAAATCCGTTCCGCCAGAAACAAATTTTCCTTTTGATTGGTTTAAATCTTGTGCTTCTAAATCTTTTAAACGTTTTGGAATAGTTTTAAAATACTCAGGAATAAATTCGTTTTTAATTAACCAATCAATCGATTGCTTTCCTTTATGTTCTAATTTTTCAACAACTTGATGTGCTGCTTTTTTGATAGACTTGTAACCTGTACATCTACAAATGTTTCCACTAATAGCATCTAAAGCATTAGAGTAATTGTTTTCTGAATTTGACAATGCAAAACCAGTGAGCGCTACTACAAAACCAGGTGTGCAAAAGCCGCATTGTGTGGCATAATTTGATTTCATCGCTTCTTGTGCAGTGGTTAATTTATCTGTTAGATTTGTGCCTTCAACTGTTACAACGTGTTTACCATGTGCATTTCCTAATGGCGAAATACAAGAGGTTATGCTTTTGTATTCTATAGTATGGTTTTCTAATGTGCCAACTAGTAATGTGCAAGCACCACAATCGCCTTCGCGGCAACCAATTTTGGTGCCTGTGAGACGTTGTTGGTAACGTACGAAATCTAATAAGGTCATTCCAGAATTCTCTGAAGTGGTTATTGTTTTATTGTTTAGGATGAAGGTTATCAATTTTAATTATAAATTTTGATTACGTATTATGAACTCATTAAATAATGTCTGTTCATGCTTTTTTTCTTTTGACATTTCTGATAATTTTAAATCACTCATGCCACGAGGCGAATAAAAATATGTTTTCCAAATAGGTCTATGTTTTATGAAAAGATGATGACCTTTAAATTCATCATGAGAAAATATGCCAATCCAAAATTTCAACAAGAGAAGAATTGAAAAAATCATTAAAAAGAAGTTGATTTTGTTATTAATGATGATGGCTTTCATTTTCTTAAATTCAATTTTTTGATTTCATGGTTAATATGTTTTCTTAAAAATGCCCTTTCATTTTCATTAATACTATCAAGAATGCCAACTCTGCCATAAAAGCTTATGTCTTCGTTATCTTTATGGACAAGTACTATTAAAGGATATCCTTTTTTTGCTTCAAATATTTCCAAATTCTTTTCAATTCCCTTTTTAGGATTTTCACGATCTAAAAAATAAGAATAACTAATATTCTTAACTATTGAATTATCAAATGAATTGTCATTTTGGACTGCAGAAGTTATGACTCCTTGCACCTCATAAAAATCAGACTCATCATACTCTGAATATTTTGGGTTAGATTTACAAGAAGCAGTTGTAAAAATGACCGCAATTGTTAAAAGATAAATATTTTTCAAATTATTTAAAACTAATACTCAGTCTTATCCGCTTTCTTACTCCATTCTTGAAACGGTTCTAAAGCAATGTCTCTGGCTAGTTGCTCAAAAGGAATGCTTCTTTTCTCGTAGGGTAATGGAATTTCTTTATAAATAAACTCGTCATCAAAGCCAATATTTGCAGCATCGACTTGGTTGCTTCCGTAATATACTTTGTCTGGTCTCGCCCAATAAATAGCACCTAAACACATTGGACAAGGTTCACAAGAGGTGTAAATTTCGCAACCGTTTAATTGAAACGAATCTAAATTTTTACAAGCATCTCTAATGGCTGTAACTTCGGCATGTGCTGTTGGATCGTTGGTTGAGGTTACTTTGTTGTTACCTCGTCCTACAATTTTTCCGTCTTTTACTACGACGCAACCAAATGGTCCTCCTTCATTGTTGTTCATTCCTTTTAAGGCAGCCCTTACAGCTTCATGCATGAATTGTTTTTTATCTGTCATATAATATTGTGGGTCTAATTTTTGAAAATTTATGTTTTACTAAAGGTATTAAATTTTTGAGAATAGAATGGCGACTGAATAATTTTAAGAACCAAGAACCAAGAACCAAGAACCAAGATTAACTTCACTTTGTCTTAAAACGAATAGCCAATGGCAAAATTAAGAATAGGTTCGTCTATTTTAAAATCTAAACGATTTCCTTCGTTCTCTGTCGGATCATGAAATGGTGCAGCTAAATCAAACCTAATTACAAAACCTTGCACATCGATGTGTAAACCAAAACCTGCTCCCATTCCCAATTCATTTATAAAATTGGAGGTAAACTTGTCTTCACCATCAAATGTAGGATTTGCTTTTGAGTTCCAAACATTACCTGCATCTGCAAAAATAGCACCTTTAAAAAATGAAAACAATGGAAAACGATATTCTGCATTTGCCTCTAATCGTATGTTTCCTGTTTGATCAAAATAGGTATTGTCACTGTTTTCGTCATTTTCTGAGTTATATGTTCCTGGTCCTAGAGATCGAATTCTGAAGGCTCTAACACTATAAGGTCCACCAGAAAAATATTGTTTTACATATGGAATGATCTCAGAGTTTCCGTAAGGCAAACCATAACCAGCAAATAATCTGGTAGCGAGTGTATGTGATTTGTTTTTACCAAAATTGTAATGGTATCTTATTTCAATATCGGTTTTTGCATATTGTGCGTACTGTAAGCCAAGAAATGTATTAGGCTCATTTTGCTCAGTTTCCTTATCAAAAAGACTTACGGAGTTACCTGCGATATCTAATGTGGCATTGGCAAAAAATTGGTTAGTTTTATTTGAATCTACCATCCCATTGTAAGTAAAAGAAAAGGTCATGCCAGGAATAAACTGCTGATCGAAGCTTTGTTGTAGAAATGGGTTTTCATCTAAAATGGCTTCAAATTCCGCTGAGGTTTTTGTGAGTTCTGTATAATTCACTGAAATAGGATTAAACTGATAAGTTATATAACGATTAGCATTCCATGAGTAACCAAAAAGAGCACTTCCAGAAATTAAGGTGTATAATTGGCTCCTACTTAGGTAATTTACACCTAAACTCGTTTTTGTAATTGGTATAGAATATTCAAAGAAGTTTTCGTTGAATTTCCAAGGAAAAAGTACTCTAGGAAATATGACTTCGGCTTTTAATCCTAACTCTACACTACTTAAATTTGAATTGTCTCCACTAGCAAATTGTACTTCGTAACCAACATTACCACTAATGTTTAAAACTTCTCCGCCTTTAAATAAATTTCTATTACTGTATGTTAGAGCGAGATTAGGGCCTGTAAAATTATTAGATTTTGTAACGGCTTGTAGTTCTGCTCTTATAGCGCGTTTGGTTAAAGGTGATAGAAAAATATTAGCTTCTAGCATGCCTAAACTATCGGTTTGTAAAGAATCAATTTCTTTATATTGAATATTCACGTATTTGTAACTTCCTAACGTAGATAAGCGTCTGGCTGTATTCTTTGAGGTTTTGGGATTATAATATTCGCCTTCTTTTAGTGTAATGTATTTGTCTAAATATTTTGGTTTTATAAATAGCGAATCTTGATAGTAGTTTTTATCATTAAATCGCTCCATTTTAGAATGTGTAGAATCTTGTAAGTCGTAATTTGGATAGATGTTAATTCTATTTATTTTGTAAGGTATTTTTGATTTTTTAGGAACTTCAGCTTTGAGTTTTAAAAATAAATTATAGCGCTTATTGTCATACTGATTGGTGTCTGCTTCAAAAATGAAAAAATCAGAATTCATATTGTAATACCCTCTTTTCTTTAATTCTGAATCTAAGCGCTGTCGTTCTAATTTCATGTATGTTAAATCAAAACGTGTGTCTTTTTTAAAAGGAGAATTACTCACTATGTTTTGTACATCGCTGTACAAAGGTGTTGGCATTGAATCAATTTTAAAACTTGCTAATCGATACGCTTTTTTAATATTAATCTTGTAGGTCACAGACGCTTCTAATTCATCTTCTTCAAAAGAAGAAGATGATGAACTGTAGAAATAACCTTTGTTTTCTAGCCTATTTCGTAATATTTCTTCAACTTCAAAGGGTTTAACATCAGATTGATATACCGGTTCTTCGCCTATTTTTTTATTTAGCCATCTATTTATGAATCCTGGATTTTTATTTTGTGCTTTATAATGATAATACAAACCCAGATACATGCCCAAAAACTTTGAGTTGGGTTGAGGTCTAACAACAGTTGCAAGTTCTGGTTTTAAGTTTTTAGAAATGACAACAGAAGAATCTGATTTTATTTCAACGTTTGCACCAGAGTATAATCTTTCACCTTCGGGTATATATTTTTTTATACTACACGAGAATAGTGTTGTTATAACCAGGATTGTTAGAATAATATGTTTTAAAAATCTATTCAAGTCTAATTCTTTTTGTTTTCGATACTTCGATCTGTTTCTTCTTGTTTTAATTCAAGTTTTTCGTCAGCTTCGCGTTGTTCTTTTCGTTCTTTTTTAGCTTGAAGCATTGCTTGCCAAAGTTCGCTAAATTGGTTAAACTCTTTAGTAAATATCAAGGCAATTCCACTTACAATGGTTTGACCATCAATTACGTTCTCAAACTCACTTTTTCTAAACCCTTTTAAAATATATCTTCCATCTTCAGTTAATGTATATTCTAAACTTACATTACCAATTAAAGGTGTTGCTCCATCTGTACTGCTACTACCTTGTATGTCCACTTCACTACCAACTCTAACAGTTAATCTATCATTAAATAATTTTTTTTGTGCAGCAATATCTAGCTGTGTTCTGTCTGTTGGTGAATCACCTTGGTAATCGGTGTAACTATTGAGGCCAAAATCAAGTTCTACACCTGAGTTGCCTAATAACTTATTAGAAAAGGTGTTTAATTGATCTGAAACAGCATCGTTTAAATTATCGCGTGCTATGGTTGCAAAACCACCACTACTTCCATCACTACCAGAATCTGGATAGAAACGATTAAGAACTAATAAAGAAAACACTTGACGATTAAGTTCTCCTTCTTGCTGGTTAATCTGTTGTACTCGTCCGTAAACTTGTCCTCCAATAGCGCCTTGGTCGTCCTCCGGCATGTCTAAATTAAATGCAATCTTAGGTTGAAGTAATTCTCCATCAATATTAAGGTATACATTAAAAGGTAATACTTGTTTGTACTTGTTTTTTACAGTAGAAGTTGCATTTGAAAGTTGAGAAGCCATCAGCCCTAAAGCAGATGTTTCTATGTTGTAAATTGCTTGTACATTTAGTTGAGCGTCAAAGGGATCGCCAGACCATGTTATTTTACTTCCGTTTGCTATTAGAAATTTTTTGTTTACCAAATTATAGAGATTTAATTCATAGTGTCCATCTGAAATTTCATAACTTCCGGTTAGCGTAATGCGACCATTTGGATTCATTGTAAAAATAAAATCGCCTTCACCAGACACCTTAAAATTGTCTCCTGTTTCTTCATCAATAACAACAGTTACTGAAGCGTTTTTTCCAATATTAAGCATTGTAGAAATATCAAAACCCTTTATAGTGGCTGTTTGCTCTTCAGTTTGTGTAAGGATAGCATCAGGATTTTCACGGTTTACAAAAACAACAACACCATCGCGTTCCTCTACGCTAGCAACTGCGGATGGCATAATGTAAGTGAAATCAGTATCAGAACCTACAGTAAGTTTTGCATCTAATTTTGGGATTTGCAAATCGCCAGTTAAATTAGCGTCAGCATTAAAAGTAGCTTTGCCATAAAAGGCTTCATTATCATCTTTTGTAGCATTTAGTATTTGAAAATCTTTTGCTTCTACATTTAAATCAAAAGTTGGATTAATTAAATTTTCAGTGCCAATCTCACCAGAAAGTACTAGTGCATTATTGTTTTCATCTTTAATAGTGAAATTAGACATTGATAGTCCATTATTATCAACATTAAGTTTTTCATTCGCCATAGTGAACTTAGAATTAAGTTTGGCAACGTTAAAACCAGCGTTATTAAAAATTATGGAGCCAGTATATTGTGGATCTTCAGTTGTTCCTGTGAGTTTAAATTTACCCGAAAAGCTACCATCAGTATCTTTAATTTCTCCCAATGAAAGCGTATTTAGTGCTTTCATTTTAAACTCATTAATATCAAAATTAAGGTCTAAATTCGCCACAGTATTATTCACGGTGTAATCACCTACAAGATCAAAATCTATATCGCCACCTTTTAAGCCTGCGTTAAAAGCATAGTTGTTTTCACCTAATGAATTTCCATTAATACTCAGAATGCCTAAGTCTGTTTTTAATACTTTGAATTCTTCAATATTAAGATCAGCAATAATTCCGGTTTTTGTAAAAGGATTTTCTAGGATAAAATTCCCTTGTAAATTTCCTGTTGCTAATTCTGCATTGGGACTTAAATAATTAAAAACCTCATTGATATTAAAGTCTTTAAAAGTGATTGCAATATGTTCTTTTGTAATACTGTTTAGTTTGTCCGTAAGCTCTATAGATTGGTTGTCTTTAGTGATTTTGAATGCGTTGAAATCTAAATTTTTATCGGTTATTACAACTTCATTGTTTTGAGGAATAGTCCATTTTTGCTTATTGAGAATTAAGCTATCTGGATCAACAGAAAATACTAAGCGCTCTCGGCTTCCTGATAAGTTAGTATTCACATTCATTAGTTTTTCTCCGTTATGGAAGCCTAAAAAATCTAAATGTAATTCATGATTAGATTGTCTACCTTTTATAATGGTTTTGGGCACATCTAATGGTCCTGCAGATATATTTTTAAACCCAAGATTGAAATTAAAATTATCTATATTAGTGTCCATTGAAAAGGCTAAACTGTCTAATGTATTTCCACTATAATTAATATGAGGAGCTGTAATGTTGGCTGCAAGTTTTCGTTCTTTTTCATTAAAATCTACACTTAGATTTACAGTGTCCAAATCCTTGATGTTTACAAGAAAAACTTCATTGGTTAATGGCGATTCAGATATTTTTCCTTCTAGTTTTAAGTTTACGTAGTTTGAAATGGTATCAGACACTACTTCATCTCTGTAAAAATAACTGAAAATATGTCTTTTTATCGCTGTACTAAAGGCTTGAGGGTTAGCGTTAGATTGTAAGTCTAGATTTATTATTTTATTCCTTACAGTGACGGATGTTGTATCCTTATCTACAAACGCAAAAGCGTCTACATTACCAAGTAAGTAGCTTTTGTTGTCATAAACTACCACACCATTGTCTATGCTTGCATTAGCTTCATAATTTTCGCCATTACCTTTAAAATCTGCTTCAATTTGCATGGCAGTTTTTATATTACGTTTCATTAAGCCAAGCGCTTGTAAATCTGCACCAATGACATTTAAATTTACGTTAGCTTCTGGTTTAACTGAGTCTAAAACCACTAAAGCATCTAAATCAATATTTAGATTTTCATCTTTGTATTTGGATATGATATTCCCAGTTCCATTTTTAATTTTACCGTTTAGATCTAAGTTTTTTATGGCATAATTGTTTAGCTGAAATTCTAAAATGGTAGCCTCAAGATTAGCATTGAGTGTATTTATATCGTTTCCTCGTCCTTCGGATTTTAGGTTTAAACTTAAAGTGCCAAATTGCGGATCATTTAACAATTCATTAATGTGGTAATCTGCAATTGATACGTCTGCATTATATGTAATAATATTTTCGTTTTTTAAGCGAGCATCGATAGTTATATTGCCTTGAGATGAGATGAGTTCTGTTTTGGTTTCAATATTAGTGATGCTACCATTTAGTGTGCCAGTTAATTCAATAGCTTTTGGAACATTAATTCCTAAATCCTTTTCACTTATAAAATTAGCAATATCTGTTCGCGTTGTTACCAACGAAAATTTTGGAATATTAAAATATAAAGAATCCGTATTTGTTATGTTTTGAAGTGAGCCAGAAGTAGTTATTTTTGTTGATTTTCCCCAAATAACTTCAGCCTTATTTAAATCTATAGAGGCCAAAGTGCCGGACGCTTTTAGTTGACCTTTGATTTCTTTTTGGCTTAACGTACTTAAATATGCATTGTCCTTTAACGTTGGTTGAAATTTAAATATGTCTGATAATGACACTTGGTAACTTGGCAAATTAAGATTAACTTTCGTCTTATTTGGCGAGTCTATTAACTGTGACACTGACTCGTAACTTAATGAAGCAAATCCATTGACTATATTGTTATTTAATTGAAAGTTTAAATCATTTAATTCTAAGCTTTGGTCGTTTGCTTTAAGTCTAACGGCCAATTGTTTTAGATTTAAACCTGAAGCTTCATAAAACTTAAATTGTTCTAAGTTTAGGCTGGCACTTTTATCTTTTAGTAAGATGTTTTTAGCTTGAAGCGTTAATTGGGTAAGCGATATAGCATTAGGATTAAGAACATTTTCTTTTGTTTTAGCATTGCCAGCACTGTAACTGATTTTATTTTTTTCAAAATCTATTGCCGAAATGTCCAACTCAATCTGAGGCCAAATAAAAATTGAGTTATTTGTTGTTTTGTCTACTTCTCCTGTATTTTTAATTGGTGCTTCAGTGGTTATTTTAATTTCTGAATTTTTCAGCGAAATTAAGTCTAGTTTAAAATTATTGTCTGCTAAATTTAAATTTGGTGCTTTGGTTGAAAATTCCGAAATATTGACATCAGCAATGATTCCGTTTGCTTGTGATTCGTAATAGGTTATGACATTATTTAAAGCAATATGCTCTGAAGTAAATTTAGGAAGAGGCACATTTGAAGATGTAGTGTCTAAGGCTACAGGCTTTTGAATAAACTTTATATTGGAGTTGTTTATTTCTATAGTCGATGCATCAAAAATCATGTCTTCAACATTAGTAGTATTCATATTGGCAATTAAATGGCCAATCTTAAATCTAGAATCTATACCAGCTACAGCATCGTTAAAAACAATATCTATATTATTAAAGTCTAAATTACCAATGACTAGTTGGAGTGGAGTGGAAGCCTTATCGCTAGCGACGCTTGTAGTATTTGTAGTTGCGAATGCATCAATTAGAAATTGAAAATTATAACCATTTATTGAGTCATGTCTTACAATATTTGCACGTAATCCGTCCCAATTTAAGGCATCAACTCCAATACTTTCACCTTTTATCATTTGCCAAATTGGTATGTTGGCTTCTAACGATTTTGAATAGACCAACGTATCTCCTTTTTTGTCTTCAAGATAAAGTCCGTTGAGTTGAAGATTACCATCAAAAGTGATAAACAGCTTTTTGATCTCAACCTTAGTCCCTGTTTTATTAGAAATATAGTTCGTTGTTTTGTTTACAATAATGTTTTGACCAAAAGAACTTTTAATAAATAAAATTACGAAAACCAAAAAGATAATAATGGTAAGCAATACGCGTAGCGTTCTGCGTAACCAACGATACTTTCGTTTTACTGGAGAATTAGATGCTGTGTTTTCAGGATTATTCAAGGTGCTAAGATAAGTTAGTAAATTAAGAATTATTACTCTTAACGCAACCGTTATTAACCCTTATGAAGTAAAATGAAAAATATATTTATGCAACATTTTTTTCTTTGAGGTCAGAAACCTTAGCATCAACTTTAAATATTGGTTTTAAAAAACGCTCTAGTTGATCGAATTCAATTAAAAAAGCATCATGCCCATGAATAGATTTTATTTCATGAATGTAAACATTCTCTTTTTTACTTTTTAAGTTCACATAGGTGTTCCAGTTTTCTTCAGCTTTAAAGAATAAATCAGAATTTATTGTAATAATGTGAATGTCTGATGAAATCGTAGATGCCACTTCAACGAAGTTCTCATTTCCACTAGAGATATCAATCGTCTTTAATACTTGGTTCATCGTTTTGTAAGCAGATAAATTAAAACGTTTGTTTAGATTATCACCATGATAATTAAGCCAAGATTCTATATTGAATAAAGTATCTGATTTCTTAGTTCGTCCAAATTTTTGAGTTAACGAATCTGGTGTGCGATATAAGGTCATTGCATGCATTCTGGCATCTGCCAAAGGTTGATTGGAGTTGTTTAAAATTGCATCTTGTATATGGCAGTTTGCAATGATCCAATCTGTAGATTTCCAATCTGTAGCTATAGGTATTAAATGTTGAATTAATTTGGGTTTAATAATAGCTAGTTCCCATGCCAATCCACCACCAACTGATCCGCCTATTACGGCAAACAGTTGTTCTATTTTTAATTTTTCTAAGGCTAAAGAGAAAAGTTTGGCGATATCCTTAGCAGTAAAATCTTTGTAATTTTCAATTAGATTTTCAGATTTATTATCATATCCATTTCCAGGAATATTAAATGCTATAATAGTATAAGAATTAGTGCTAATACATTTGTTCTCTCCAATTAAATCGTTCCACCAACCATCTTCTCCAATGACATTAGAGTTCCCAGTGAGTGCATGATTTACTAGTATAATTGGCGCAGAATGTAATGCCATACCAAAAGTTTGGTATGATAAATTAATAGAATGAATCTTACCAGAATTGGTGACAAAATTAGGGATTGATATGTATTGTAATTCTTTCATACTGTTTCTTACGTCTGAAGAAATCTTTTTAATAGTTAAACAGATGCCTTAAAATTAAGACATCTGTTTCATATAGTTTTAGGCTAAATTTTTTAGATAGCTTGTTTCTTTTTTACTGCAGAAAAGGCCTCTTTTAAATCAGCTTTTAAGTCTTCAATATTTTCTATACCTACAGACAAACGAATTAAATCTTTTGTTATACCAGTGGTTTCTTGAGCGTCATCACTTAATTGCTGGTGCGTTGTACTCGCTGGATGAATAATTAATGATTTTGTATCACCAATATTCGCTAATAATGAAAACAACTTAGTGGTATCTGCTATTGTCTTTGCAGCATCATAGCCACCATCTGCACCAAATGTTACGATTCCACTCTGTCCATTTGGTAAGTATTTTTTGGCAAGTGTATTGTATTTGCTAGATTCCAATCCTGGATAATTTACCCATGTGACTTCTGGTTGTTCTTGTAGCCATTTTGCTAACTCTAACGCATTTTCGCTATGCTTTTTTATACGTAATTCTAAAGTTTCTAAACCTTGAATTATTTGAAATGCATTAAATGGGCTTAATGCTCCGCCATAATCACGTAAGCCTTCAATTCTAATTTTGGCAATAAATGCAGCTGCTCCAATAACCTCACTATAAACTAATCCATGATAACCAGCAGAAGGCTCGGTGAATTCTGGGAATTTTCCGTTAGTCCAATCAAAAGTACCAGCATCAATAACCACACCTCCTAATGATGTACCGTTTCCGTTGATATATTTAGTTAGTGAATGAATAACAATATTAGCGCCATGCTCAATTGGGTTTAGTAAGTATGGTGTAGCTACTGTATTATCTACAATTAATGGTACTTTATGTGCTTTTGCTGCTTTAGAAATAGCTTCTATATCTAATACATCTAGTTTAGGGTTTCCTAAAGATTCTACAAAAATTGTTCTTGTATTTTCTTGTACTGCTTTAGCAAAATTTTCAGGGTCTGATGGATCTACAAATGTCGTTGTAATTCCGTGTCTTGGTAATGTTACACTAAGTAAATTATAAGTTCCTCCGTATAAACTGCTAGATGCAACAATATGATCTCCAGCTTTTAATAACGTTAAAAGTGTTGTTGAAATTGCTGCAGTACCAGATGCTGTTGCTACAGCTGCAATTCCACCTTCTAAAGCCGCTAATCGTTGTTCTAAAATATCGTTTGTTGGGTTATTTAACCTTGTGTAAATAAATCCTGGTACAGATAAATTGAATCGTCCGGCAGCATCATCTGAGTCATCGAAGACATATGCTGTAGATTGATAAATAGGAACAGCTCTAGTTCCTCCAGTTTGTTTAGTGTCGTGACCTGCGTGCAACGCTTGTGTTGCAAATTTTTGTGTGCTCATTTTTCTTGTTTTTTGAGATAATAAATAATTAAGTCAAACCAAAAAAAGAAATAATTATTCCATGATTTGGTAACGCAATTTGCTGCGTCAATACTAGAAAAATGTTATAAAGAAAATGCTAATTACAAATGAGTAATTAGGCTTTAGTTATCTATCCGAATTTGCAAAAAATGACTTGCACTTTCAAGTAGAATTTAGCACCTTCATAGTAAGTCTATGGGTTGCTAAGGCTTCAATGGGTCTTTCCCTCCACCTTTCTTGATAACATTTCAGTAAGTGTTTGAACTTTGTGAGCACAAATATTGCAATACAAAACTTAGAATTCCAAATTTATTTGCACTTTTTATATTTTTTTTATGAGATTCAGGTAATTATGATGGGTATTTTGATAAATATTTAGCGTTTATTATTTCACTTACAGGCTTGTTATTAATTTTACTTTCTAACCACGAAATAATGTCTAAATACAAGAATGCTCTGCGTTCAAAGGGATGGTCTTCAAAGGTTTTGAGGGTTTTGTGTAATTCTTTAAAAGCATTTTTAAGATCATGAGGGTAAATATCTTGTAGGCCTCTAATAAACTTTATCATTTCTTTTTGTACTTCATGTAGTTCATTCATTTTTATTAAGAATTTATAGGTGCTTCTCAATAAGGTTTCTAAATGATAGTCTAAACCAGCTTCATAATGAGCGACTAAATTTAATACTCTTGAAAAACAAAGCAAATCCTCGCGCATGGACAGTGTTTTGTTCGAAATAATTTTGTCTAAGTATTTAATACACGTTTTATTGTTGCCAGCTCCAAAGTGCATACTCGCAAACTTGTAATAGAAAATCATTTTGTGATGCGGATCTGTTCTGTCTTTATAAGTTATAAGATCATTTTCAATTTCAGGAATTAAATTAAGACCTTCTTCAAAGCTACCATCTATGAAATGTTGGTTGATAGTGTGAAAATTAGTATATAAAAATATTAATGTAGAAACATTCTCATCTTTATTAAATTTTGTATCATCAACTACGCTTTTAAATTGATCTAATTTTTTTATAAATTTTGGTTTGTTACCGATAAAAAATAGAGATTCTAGTAGATAATTGTTGCCTTTTAAGTAAAAAACAGGATTGTGATTTATCATACTAGGATTTTGATGAAATAAATCAACCCATTTAGAGGCATATTTATAACAATTTAAAAAATCTTGTAATAAAAAACTATACCATAAATAGGCTTTATAGAGCCATAATTTTTCTCTAAACCCAATTTTTTTACCCTTAATATTTGGAAGCCTATCGTTAAAATATTGAGTAACCATTTGGCTTTCCTCTTCATTTTTAACATAGCCTGTTTTTAAAATAATACTATAAAGTTGGAGTGATAAGTTAGATAATTTACTGGCAATTACATTTTGAGAACTTAGTTCTTTGGCTTGTACCGCTAATTCATCTGCACGCGTATTTATACTACGAGTAATGTATTGTGCTTCAATGATTTTTTCGAGTTCTACAATTTCAAACGCTGAATTTTTTTCTTCATTTACTATCGCTAATTCTTTGGCCTTATCCAAAATTTTTAGACTCTGCTTATATAATCCCTTATGATATAATATTGAGGCAAAATCTAATTGCTCTCTAATTTGTAAACGTACGTTTTGATGTGATGGATTTAATTTTAAACTAATTAAAATTTGCTTATACAAATGCGCTTTTACGTTGGCTAACTGTGATTTTTTTACAATGCCACTTTTTAAGATTGAAGCTTCGTTATACGTCTTAGCTTTATCTAAAAGGTTAAATAGTTTTAAGAATTTAGAATCAGAATTTACACCAAGTCGTCCTACGTAAAGTTTAAACTGTCGTTTCTCAGACTTTGTCAAGGATTTTACAAGTGAAAATAAATTATCTTTTTGGTCTTTAGTTATCAATAGAATAAAGGCTTATTGTTCTGTTTTTCAATGCTTTAAAGTACTTAAGTGCTTTTGAACATCGTAAAATCAATTTATCATAATACAAATTAATGAAATTCAAAACATAAATTCGTAAGACAATACTATAAATATATTTTGATATATGTCAAATAACAATATACAAATCTTTGATACAACACTACGCGATGGTGAGCAAGTGCCTGGTTGTAAATTAAACACAGAGCAGAAACTAGTCATAGCAGAGCAATTAGACGAGCTTGGTGTTGATATTATCGAAGCCGGTTTTCCCGTCTCGAGTCCAGGAGATTTTAGATCTGTAGAGGAGATTTCTAAAATCGTAAAAAATGCGACCGTCTGTGGTTTAACTAGATCTGTTCAAAATGATATTAAGGTTGCTGCAGAGGCTTTGAAATACGCAGCTAAACCTAGAATTCATACAGGTATTGGAACTTCAGATTCTCATATAGTTCATAAATTTAAGACAACACAAGAAGATATTTTAGAGCGTGCATTTGCGGCTGTAAAATATGCAAAGTCATTTGTAGAGGATGTTGAGTTCTATGCTGAAGATGCAGGTAGAACAGATAATGAGTATTTGGCTAGAGTATGCGAAGCTGCAATAAAGGCTGGCGCAACAGTTCTAAATATTCCAGACACAACAGGTTACTGTTTGCCTAGTGAATATGGTGCAAAAATTAAATACCTTAAAGAAAATGTAAAAGGAATTGAAAAAGCCATATTATCTTGTCATTGTCATAACGACTTAGGTTTAGCAACGGCTAATTCTATAGAAGGGGTTATTAATGGCGCGAGACAGATTGAGTGTACAATCAATGGAATAGGAGAACGTGCTGGTAATACAGCTTTAGAAGAAGTTGTTATGGTGTTAAAACAACATCCTTACCTTAATTTAGATACCAATATTAATACCTCAATGCTTTATGGAATGAGCCAATTGGTTAGTGATAGTATGGGAATATATACGCAGCCAAATAAAGCGATTGTAGGATCAAATGCATTTGCGCATAGCTCAGGTATTCACCAAGATGGTGTTATAAAAAACCGTGAAACTTACGAAATTATAGACCCAAAAGATGTTGGGGTAACAGAGTCTGCAATTGTTTTAACAGCAAGAAGTGGAAGAGCAGCTTTGGCATATAGAGCTAAAAATGTAGGATACGAATTAACAAAACTTCAGTTAGACGAAGTGTACGCAGATTTTTTGAGTTTTGCCGATAAAAAGAAAGAAATTAATGATAATGATATTCATCAAATCATTGAGAAAAGTAAAGTTTATCAACAAATAATTTCAGCTTAAATGTCAAAAAAAACATTATTCGATAAAGTTTGGGATGCACACGTCGTAGATTCTATAGAAAACGGTCCACAAATTCTATATATTGATAAACACTTAATACATGAGGTTACAAGTCCGCAAGCTTTTAATGAATTAGAAGATCGTGGAATTCCTGTATATAGACCAAATCAAATTGTAGCTACGGCAGATCATAATACACCAACATTAAATCAAGATCAACCCATAAAAGATGATTTATCTAGACAACAGCTAGAACAGTTGTCTATAAATTGTAAAAAAAACGATATTACATTATATGAGTTAGGACATCAATATAATGGAATTGTCCATGTAATGGCTCCAGAGTTGGGCGTGACACAACCAGGCATGACCATGGTCTGTGGAGATAGTCACACTTCAACACATGGTGCCTTTGGTACTATTGCTTTTGGTATAGGAACAAGCCAGGTCGCGCAAGTCTTTGCGAGTCAGTGTTTGCTACTTAAAAAGCCTAAGAGTTTAAGAGTATCGGTAAATGGCAAATTAAAGAATGGCGTCTTACCAAAAGATGTCATTCTTTTTATTATTTCAAAATTAGGAACAAATTCTGGTACAGGTTATTTTTGTGAATATGCAGGAAATGTTTTTGAAGAGATGAGTATGGAAGGTCGTATGACTGTCTGTAATATGAGTATTGAAATGGGAGCGCGTGGTGGAATGATAGCACCAGATCAAACTACTTTTGATTACGTGAAAGGACGAAAATTCGCTCCAGAAGGAGAAGATTTTGAAAAGAAAGTTGCTTATTGGAAAACTTTGCCAACAGATGATGGTGCTAAGTTTGATTTGGAATACAGTTTTAATGCTGAAGATATAGAACCAATGATTACTTATGGAACAAATCCAGGAATGGGAATTAAAATTTCTGAAAATATTCCTGTCGATGAAAACCCGTCATTTAAAAAGTCATTGGCTTACATGGATTTTGAAGCTGGTGAAAGTCTAATCAATAAGCCTATAAACTATGTATTTATAGGGAGTTGTACTAATTCTAGAATAGAAGATTTTAGAGTTGCAGCAAATTATATAAAAGGTAAGAAAAAAGCGGATAATGTTACGGCTTGGTTAGTTCCAGGTAGTAAGCAAGTTGAAGCTCAGATAATAGAAGAAGGGTTAAAAACAGTATTTGAAGAAGCAGGTTTTGAGTTACGTCAACCAGGATGTTCAGCATGTTTGGCAATGAATGATGATAAAATTCCTCAAGGAGAATATTGTGTCTCAACGTCTAATAGAAATTTTGAAGGACGACAAGGGCAAGGTTCAAGAACCATTTTAGCTAGTCCGCTAGTTGCAGCAGCAACTGCTGTAGAGGGTAAGATTATTGACATTTCAAAACAATTAAATTAATGGAAAAATTTATAACATTGCAGTCTAAAGCCATTCCATTAAATATTGAGAATGTAGATACAGATCAGATAATACCTGCGCGTTTTTTAAAAGCAACCGATAGAAAAGGGTTTGGTGATAATGTATTTAGAGATTGGAGATACCATAAAGATGGAACTGTAAATACCGGTTTTGTATTAAATGATTCCAAATATTCTGGCAGTATTTTGGTGGCTGGAGATAATTTTGGATGCGGATCGAGTAGGGAACATGCTGCTTGGGCTATTACAGATTATGGGTTTAAAGTTGTAGTATCTAGTTTCTTTGCAGATATTTTTAAAGGTAATGCTTTAAATAATGGGCTCTTACCAATACAAGTTTCTAAAGCCTTTTTGAGTGACTTATTGCAACAAATTGAGTCCAACCCACAGACGGTTTTAACGGTTAATCTAGAAAATCAAACTATATCAGTCAATGAATCCGATTTATCTGAAGATTTTGAAATAGATGCCTATAAAAAAACATGCTTAATCAATGGTTATGATGATATTGATTATTTATTAAGTAAAAAAACAGAAATTGAAGCTTTTGAAAAACAAAGTGTCTAAATTAGAACAGTAAAAAAATCAGAATAAGTTTCCCGAAATTTCGGATATAAAAGAAGATTTAATGAAATTAAATATAGCAGTTTTACCAGGAGATGGTATTGGGCCAGAAGTTACAAAGCAGGCAATTAAAGCATTGACAGCTATTGCTTCAGAATTTAATCATAATTTTAAATTTACAACTGCAGATGTAGGAGCAATTGCTATTGATAAGCATGGTGCTGCATTACCAGATGATACGTTAGAATTATGTAAAAAGAGTGATGCCATTTTGTTTGGCGCCATAGGAGATCCGAAGTACGATAATGATCCTTCTGCTCCTGTTAGGCCAGAGCAAGGATTGCTTAAACTTAGAAAAGAAATGGGATTGTATGCTAACATAAGACCAGTTAAAGCGTATAAGACCTTATTAGATAAGTCGCCATTAAAAAAGAATATTATTGATGGTACCGATATTTGTATTTATAGAGAATTAACTAGTGGTATTTATTTCGGTGAAAAGGCATTGTCTGAAGATGGTAATTATGCTTCAGATTTATGTGCGTATACTCGAGAAGAAATTGAACGAATTGCTCACTTGGCTTTTGCGGCTGCACAGCATAGAGAGAATAAAGTTACTTTAGTGGATAAAGCTAATGTGCTAGAATCTTCAAGACTTTGGAGAAAGGTTGTAAAAGAAGTTGCAGAGGATTACCCAGATGTTGCATTAGACTTTTTGTTTGTAGATAATGCGGCAATGCAAATGATTTTAAACCCAAAACAGTTTGATGTGATTTTAACTGAAAATATGTTTGGCGACATCATCAGTGATGAGGCAAGTGTAATTGGTGGTTCTATTGGTTTGTTAGCTTCGGCGTCAGTTGGAGACAAATATGCAATGTTTGAGCCTATTCATGGTTCTTATCCTCAAGCCACTAATAAAGGTATAGCAAACCCAATTGCTTCTATATTATCTGCAGCAATGTTACTGAGCCATTTTGGATTGCATAATGAAGCTGAGTTAATTAAGTTGGCTGTAGAGAAATCTTTAAAATTAAATATTACAACTCCAGATATAAACGCTGTGATTGATACCGTTACAACAACCAATGTTGGAGATTTTATTGAGGACTTTATTTTTAATCCAAAAGACACCAATTTAAACTTCAAAAATATTCACTTAGGGCAATCCACAATAATATAAATATACATGTCAAAACAACCAAAGTTAACACGCTTTAATCAGAATGTACTGTCAAAATATCAGATATACAATAGTATATTTATGACACTTCCTTTTGACACTATAACAAAAACAGGAGCGCTTTTGCCTTTGTTTCATGAGACTTGTAAAAAAGGTTTTGCGAATCAAGATGATCCTACAACTATAGTTGATACTTTTTTTAAAAAGTACCAAGGAAGACGTTCGTCTGAGAGTCAAATAAATTTGCTTTTTAGATTTATTCAATACATAGAAAGACAAGTTGTATTGTTTGATGCCATTGAGGATGCTGCATTTCCTGTTGTAAATAACATGGATGGAATAGGAACTCTAAGAAGTTTAAAAGAGACTGTTAGTGCAGGTAATAAAATGGAGTTGCTTCGTCAGTATTTAGAAGAATTTAAAGTTAGAATTGTTTTAACTGCCCATCCAACTCAATTTTATCCAGGATCCGTTTTAGGTATTATTACAGATTTAACTGAAGCTATTCGAGATAATGATTTGCTTAAAATTAATGATTTGTTAGCTCAATTGGGTAAAACACCATTTTATAAACATGCAAAGCCTTCTCCGTTTGATGAAGCGGTAAGTTTAATTTGGTATTTAGAAAACGTATTTTATAAATCGTTTGGAAGTATATATGATTATATACAACAAAATATTTTTGACGGAGAACATGTAGAGAATGATATTATAAATATTGGTTTTTGGCCAGGAGGTGATAGAGATGGGAATCCATTCGTTACACCTGAAATAACATTAAAAGTTGCCGGTAGATTAAGACTATCTATTATTAAAAACTATTACAGAAATGTAAGACAGCTAAAACGGAAGTTAACTTTTGAAGGAGTTGAAGATAGAATGGCGCATTTAGAGCGTGAGTTGTATAACATTATAACTAATGAAAAATCAGATTTAACCTTAGAGTTTTTTGTTTCAGAATTAAAAGCTGTAAGACAAACCATTGTAGATAAGCATCAATCTCTTTATTTTGATGAAATCAATAGTCTTATTAATAAAACACACTTATTTGGATTTCACTTTGCTAATTTAGATATAAGACAAGATAGTAGAAAACACGCTAAGTTCTTTAATGATATGGTTAATGCATTGATAGAAAATGGAAGCGATATTTTTCCGAAAGACTATCATGATTTACCTGAGCAAGAACAGATTAAGATATTGTCCACGGTTAAAGGTTCAGTTGATTTGTCATTGATAGAGGATGAAGAATCTTTGAAGGCTTTAAAGACAATGCAGGTTATAAAGACGATACAAGATACTAATGGTGAGCAAGCGGCTAATCGTTATATAATAAGTAATAATCAAACAACTTTGCATGTAATGCAGTTGTTTGCGATGCTTAAGTTAGTTGCGTTTCATGATAAACTAACTGTAGATATTGGACCATTATTTGAAACAATTACAGACTTAGAAAACGCACCTAAGGTAATGGAGGAGTTATACACAAATCCAGATTATGCTGCACACTTAAAATCGAGAGGCAACAATCAAACAATTATGTTAGGTTTTAGTGATGGTACCAAAGATGGTGGTTATTTAATGGCAAACTGGGCAATATATAAAGCAAAAGAAAACTTAACTAGAGTTTCTAGAAAACATGGAATAAAGGTTGTCTTTTTTGATGGTCGTGGTGGACCACCAGCTAGAGGTGGTGGAAAAACACATAATTTTTATGCGTCGTTAGGTCCAACTATCGAAGATAAGGAGGTGCAGTTAACTATTCAAGGCCAGACAATTAGTTCTAATTTTGGAACTTTAGAGTCGTCTCAATATAATTTAGAGCAATTAATTAGTTCTGGAATAGGGAACAGGTTAACTGATACGGATTTAAGTATGGAGCCAGAAAATAGAGATGTAATGACTGACTTGTCAGAACGCAGTTATAAGGCGTATTCAGCATTTAAAGCACATCCTAAATTTATTTCGTATTTGGAGCATATGAGTACTTTAAAATACTATGCAAAAACGAATATTGGAAGTCGACCATCTAAACGAGGTAAGGCAGAAGGTTTAGTGTTTGAAGATTTAAGGGCAATTCCGTTTGTAGGTTCTTGGAGTCAATTAAAGCAAAATGTACCAGGATTTTTTGGTGTAGGGACAGCATTAAAGCATTATGAGGATAATAATGAATTTGAAAAAGTCCAACACTTGTTTAAGACATCTAGTTTTTTCAAGACATTAATAGAAAACAGTATGATGTCCTTGTCTAAATCCTTTTTTGATTTAACGCGTTATATGTCAGAAGATAAAGAATATGGAGAATTCTGGAATCTTATTTATCAAGAATACGAAACATCGAAGCGACTTATACTTAAGTTAACAGGTTTTACTGAGCTGATGCAAGAAGAACCTTCTGGTAAGGCGTCAATTGCTGTGAGGGAATCTATTGTTTTGCCATTATTAACTATTCAGCAATATGCATTAAAGAAAATTCAAGAACTTGAAAAGGCTGAAGTAAGGGATGAAGAACAGATTAAAATTTTCGCTAATATGGTAACGCGATCATTATTTGGTAATATTAATGCTAGTCGTAATTCTGCGTAATGTAATATTATAAAAGTGTAAAGCCTGCAATGTTATACGTTGCAGGCTTTTTTTTATTATTAAAAAACCCTCGTAGTTAACATTACGAGGGTTTTTTCTAACGAACTAATTGTTCAATTAATCAATTAATGTTCGTTTAATCTAAAATCTGGATAAGCATCCATACCATGTTCATGTGCATCTAGGCCTTCTAGCTCTTCTCGTTCTGATACTCTTATGCCTACGGCCTTTTTCAAAGTAAATATAATTAAGAAAGAAGAAACAAGACAGATACCAGCGTAGCATCCTACTCCGATTAATTGAGTTAAAAATGAATGATCTGGGTTTGTAGAAAAGATTCCAACAGCAAGTGTGCCCCAAATACCACATGCTAAATGTACGGCAATTGCTCCCACAGGGTCGTCTAATCTTAATTTGTCAACTAACGCTACGGCGAAAACGATAATTACTCCTGCAATGGCTCCAATAATAATTGCGCTTTCAGGAGACATAACGTCAGCTCCAGCAGTTATTCCTACTAATCCACCCAAAATTCCATTTAAGAACATGGTTAAATCTAAGTTCTTATACTTTAAAAATGAAACTGTAGCAGCAACAACTCCTCCAGAGGCAGCTGCCAAACATGTAGTAACTAAAACTAGTGAAGTTAGCGCTGGGTCAGCAGATAAAACTGAACCGCCATTAAATCCAAACCAGCCAAGCCAAAGTATTAAGACGCCTGCAGTTGATAAAGGTATGTTGTGTCCTGGAATTGCTTGAGGTTTTCCATCTTTAAATTTGCCAATTCTAGATCCTAATAAATAAACAGCAACTAAAGCTGCCCATCCTCCAACAGAATGAACTAAAGTCGATCCAGCAAAATCGTAGAAACCTAATTTATCTAAAAATCCGCCACCCCATTTCCATGAGCCAGCAATTGGGTAAATCAGTCCAACATAAATCACAGTGAAAATCATAAAAGGTCCAATTTTCATTCGTTCAGCCACAGCACCTGAAACAATAGTTGCTGCAGTTGCAGCAAACATTCCTTGAAACAAGAAGTCTGTGTACCATGTATAGCCTCCATCAGCATATAAACTTCCATCAGCAGTAGTAAATGAATTTTGCATATCTCCTAAGTCAATTCCAAATCCAGCAAAATCTAAAATTCCTGAAGATCCATCAGCAAACCCTGGATACATAAGATTAAATCCTCCAATGTAGTAAAGCAATAAGCCTACCGTGATAATAAATATATTTTTAAATAAGATGTTTATTGTGTTTTTCTGTCTAGTCAGTCCGATTTCTAAAAATGCAAATCCTAAGTGCATAAAGAAGACTAAAGCTGTACAGATCATCATCCATACATTATTTGTAGTTAATAATTCCATGTTTTTTTATTTTAAAGTTTGTCCTCCTTTTTCACCAGTTCTTATTCTATAAACTTCATCAACGTGAGAGACGAAGATTTTACCATCTCCAACATCACCAGTAGAGGCAGCTTCAAGTATGGCTTTGATTGTAACCTCTTCAAAGTCGTCATTAACAACTATTGATAAGTATCGTCTTTGAATATCACTAGTGCTATAAGAAACACCTCTGTAAACATGGCCTTCTTTTTCGTTTCCAAGACCTGTAACGTCCCAATACGAAAAGAAGTTTACGCCTACTTCGTGCAGTGCGTCTTTTACTTTAGAAAATTTTGACTTTCTAATAATGGCTTCAACTTTTTTCATGAAAAAAAATTATTTAGTTAGTTAAGAGACAAATTTATATAAAGTTTATGCGCACCCTTACCAAATTTGGGGTTTGGGCTAAATTTTTATGAATATTTTATTTTATACCCCCTTTTATTTACTTTCTTTTAGTTTTTTCAACGTTCTTTTTGGGTGAAGGTGTTATTTAAACAGAGAAAACCTTCAAAGTGCAATACTTTGAAGGTTTTTAAATCTAATCTTTAATCGAATTATTTAAATCAACACTATATTTAAAGATTGTAATTATCTTTCTCTTTTTCCTGGGTAAGCAATTTCCCCATGTTCAGAAAGGTCAAGACCAACTGTTTCTTCTTCTTTTGTAACTCGAAGCCCCATTGTAGATTTCAAGATTTTAAGAACAATAAATGATAAAACTACAGACCAAACAGCGTAGGCTAAAACGCCTATAGCTTGTGTTCCAAGTTGTGCAAATCCACCACCATTAAATAAGCCTATTCCTTCATCACCGTTTATTCCCCAAAGACCGATTACTAATGTTCCCCAGGCTCCTGCAACACCATGTACAGATGCTGCGCCAATAGCGTCATCAATTTTTAATTTCTTTTCAATGAATTCTATTGAGAATACCACAATTACACCACCAATAAGACCTGCGAAAACAGCTCCGACTGCAGACATGTTTCCACATCCTGCTGTAATACTTACTAAACCGGCAAGGGCACCGTTTAAAGTTTGTGGTAGATTTGGTTTACCGTACCATATCCATGTTGTGATTAATGCGCCAAGACCACCTGCAGCAGCTGCTAGGTTTGTTACAAGTACAACATTAGAAGCGCCAATAGCGTCAGCACCACCCCAAGCTAATTGAGATCCACCATTAAAACCAAACCATCCTAACCAAAGGATAAATACACCTAAAGTAGCTAATATTTGGTTGTGTCCTGGTATAGACATTACTTTTCCATCAACAAATTTTCCAATTCTTGGTCCCACCATGTAAGCAGCAACCAAAGCAGCCCATCCTCCTACAGAGTGAACAATTGAAGATCCTGCAAAATCAATGAAGCCTAAGTTGGTTAACCAACCAGACCCTTGCCATTGCCATCCACCAGCTATTGGGTAAATAAGAGCAGTCATTATAATTGAGAAGATAGCGTAAGTTGAATACTTAGTTCGTCCTGCAATTGCTCCAGAAACAATTGTTGCTGCAGTAGCTGCAAACATTGTTTGGAATAATAAATCAGCACCTTCACCTTGCATTAAACCACTCCAGAAAAACCATCCATTAGAAGTATCTCCATACATTAAAGAATATCCTACTAGCCAATATGTTAGTGATCCAACACAAATGTCTAATAAGTTTTTCATTGCAATGTTGGCTGCGTTTTTAGAACGCGTCATTCCTGTTTCTACAAGAGTAAAACCAGCTTGCATAAAGAATACAAGGATTGCTGATATTAGCATCCATAGCATTCCCATGTCGCCATTAATCGCGGCAACAGCAGCTTCAACTTCAGTAGGTTCTGCAGCATCTTGTACTGCAATAAGACTTGGGAGAATCGTTAAAATATTAGGTATCATAATCGTTAGTGTTAGTTAATATTGTTGGTTAAAACGTGTAGATTGCAGCTAAAGTAAAAGCAGCTAAACTACTTGCATCTTCACCATCTGCATCAAAAAATCTATCGTCCCAATTGCTCCAAGAATCTAATCTGATTTCTGGCTTAATAATCAAATTGCTTTCTACGGTATAACTTCCTGTTAGAGTAGTAGCAAATACACTTGGTAAATCATCTATGTCTTTATCGTGGTAGCCAAAATACTCCCCTCTTAATCCAATGCTGAATTCGTCAGATGTAGCAAATTGTGGGTATAATGCAGCTCCATAAAAACCGCTACCGTCATTATCGTTATACGCAGCGTTGATTCCTAAGAAAAAATCGTCAGAAAGATCAAATCCACCAGTATAGTCAATCTCAAAACCTAATCCGTCGTTATTTCCACTGTCGTAATATAAGTTTAAATATTGTCCAGAATATCCTAATTGAGCTCCAAATGAATACTCTCCAGTTGTAGATGTATTGTTAGTGTCCCAAGGATTCATCACAGCCAGCATTAAGCTAAAATCTTCTGATATCGCAAAATCAGCTTTTAAACCTAAATGTGAGAATGGTCCATGAGAAAATAAATAGGAAGTGCTGTAGTTAAAGTTCGCTGCAGGAGCAATTACTTCGTACCCTAAGAATGTATTAAAACGACCCATTGTTAATGTTGTGCTTTCTGAGACATTCCAATAAGCATAAGCTTGATTAACGATTCCGTCAACAATATCATCGCTAAAAGTTGCGCCTGCACCTCTTGGTCCAACAACTAAATCAAGTACAGCACCTACTTTACCACTTTCGTAACTAGCAATTAAGTTACCCATACCTAAAGCGAATCCAGTTTGATCAGCAAAAGCAGTTCCATATGACTGCCCAGAATCATCAGATGTTGTTAGGTAAGTTTGATAATAAGCATCCACACTTCCACTAAGTGTAAAAGATTTTGTTTCCTCTACGGCCTCAGTTTCCTGTGCTGTTAATACTACTGACATAAATAGTAGTGTTAATGTGAAGATTTTTTTCATAATTATAATATATTTAAAATAGTTAGTTCGGGTCAAATCTATATAAACTTTACATACACCCTATTTAAAAAAGGGGTAAAAACTGAATTTTTATGAATTTGTAATTTTATACCCTATAAATTTTGGGGTTAAAATTAAATATGGTGTTTTTATTGAAATATCAATAATTCTGTTTTTAATAAAATGAAGTAAAACCGTCTATTTTGTGAATTATTATTAATGTTTTATTACTGTCGAAATCGTTTTCGCAACAAATGACATAATTTGTTGTTTTTTTTTCATTAGTTAATTCATAGTATATTATGATATTATTGCAAAATTTTCAATAAGAATCCTGTTTACTATCGATTTGGGAAAATTGTTTCAACTATTTTTTTTATCTGTTTTTTGAATCTATATTAGAGCTGAAATAAGGTGTAAAAAACCTTTAAATAACGATCAGAATATGTTTAAGAAACAAGGACTTTATTTACCAGAATTTGAACACGAAAATTGTGGCGCAGGATTCATATGTAATCTAAAGGGAGAAAAGACAAATCAAATTATACATGATGCCCTGGAAATACTAGAAAAATTAGAGCATCGAGGTGGTGTAAGTTCCGATGGAAAAACGGGTGATGGAGCAGGTCTTTTAATAGATATTCCACATGCGTATTTTAAACGTGTTTGTGGCTTTAAAGTTCCCGTAAAAGGGAAGTATGCTGTAGGTATGGTTTTCTTGCCTAAAAACAGAAATCAATATAAGTTTTGTAAGGATAATTTTGAGAAGGAAATCATCGCTCAAGGACTGACTGTAATAGGTTGGAGAGAAGTGCCTGTAGATTCTACTCAATTAGGAGAAATCGCCTTAGCTTCAGAACCAAATATAGAGCAGCTTTTCGTAGGTAAATCGAATGAAGTTTCTGAAGCTGATTTTAAAGCGAAACTCTATGCAGCACGCAAGATTACGGAGCATACTGTAAGGAAATCTAAGATGTCTCAAAGCTCTTATTTCTATGTGTCTAGCTTGTCAATGAATACACTTATATATAAAGGTATTATCATGCCCGAAGATATAGGTCCTTATTATAAAGATTTACAAGAAGACGATTTGGTTACTAGATTGGCTTTAGTACACCAACGTTTTTCTACTAATACAATGCCAACTTGGGAATTGGCGCAGCCATTCCGATTTATGTGTCAGAATGGAGAAATTAATACCCTTCGTGGCAATGTGAGTAGAATGCGTGTTCGTGAAGAAATCATGAAAAGTGAGGTCTTTGGACCACAAATAGATAAATTATTTCCGATTATTTTACCCGGAAAATCAGATTCTGCATCTATGGATATGGTAGTAGAATTGTTAACGCATACAGGGCGTTCTCTGCCAGAAGTTATGATGATGATGATACCAGAAGCATGGGAGAAACATGCTACAATGTCGCCAGAGCGTAAAGCCTTTTATGATTATAACGCTTGTATTATGGAGCCTTGGGACGGACCAGCTTCTGTGCCATTTACGGATGGTAATTATATAGGTGCGCTTTTAGATAGAAACGGATTAAGACCTTCAAGATATACCGTTACAAAAAGTGGTAAACTAATTATGTCTTCAGAAATTGGAGTGGTTGATATTGATCCAGAAGATGTAGAAAGTCACGGTCGCTTAGAACCTGGTAAAATGTTTTTGGTAGACATGAACCAAGGTCGTATAATTAATGACGAAGAAATAAAAAGCAAAATCGTTAAGGAAAGACCTTATCAAGAATGGTTAGATAAAACAAGATTACATTTAAAAGATATTCCATACACAGGCGAAACTTGTCCTGTGGAACTGTTAGATATTAAAACAAGACAACGTCTCTTTAATTATACATACGAAGATATTCAAGAGGTTATCACACCAATGGCTCAAAAAGCAAAAGAAGCTTTGGGCTCAATGGGAATCGATACACCTTTAGCGGTTTTGTCTAACAAGCCGCAATTAATTTCAAATTATTTTAAGCAATTATTCGCGCAAGTTACTAATCCGCCTTTAGACGGAATTAGAGAAGAAATTGTAACAGATATTAGTTTATCTTTAGGAAAGGATAGAAATATTTTCAGCATTACAGAAAGACAATGTAGAAAATTGAAAATTCAGAATCCAGTAATTTCAAATGACGATTTAGCAAAAATTAGAAACATTCAAGTTGAAGGTTTTAAAGCTGAAACAGTAGAGTTACTGTATCAAAAAGATAAAGGACTTAACGGACTAGAAGATGCTTTAGACAATATTATTATTCAAATAGAAAAAGCACTGACTCGAAAAACCAATATCATCATTTTATCTGATAGAGGTGTGAGTAAGGTAATGGCGCCAATTCCTGCGTTGTTAGCGTGTTCTTATGTAAGTCATCAAATGAACCGTTTGCGTAAGCGTTCGTATTTCGATATTATTATTGAATCTGCAGAACCACGTGAGCCACATCATTTCGCAACCTTATTTGGTTATGGAGCAAGTGCAGTAAATCCATATATGGTTAACGAAATTATTAGAATGCAAGTGACAGATGGTTTCATTACTGATATGGACGAGCAAAAAGCAGTTGATAATTTCAATAAAGCCATCGGAAAAGGGATTCTTAAAGTAATGAACAAAATCGGAATTTCGACATTACGTTCTTACAGAGGATCTCAAATTTTCGAAATCGTAGGTTTCAATTCGCAATTCGTAGAAAAATATTTTCCATATACAGCATCAAGAATTGAAGGTATAGGACTATATGAAATTGAAAAAGAAATTGATAAACGCTACCAACACGCGTATCCAAGTAATGTCTTAGACAAGCGTTTAGGTTTAAACATTGGTGGAGATTACAGATGGAGACGTAATGGAGAAAAGCATTTATTTAATCCAACAACGGTTGCCAAATTACAACAAGCGGTTCGTTTAAGCGACCAGGCGAGTTATGATGTGTACGCAAAAACCATCAATGAGCAATCAAAAAATTTAATGACCATTCGAGGGTTATTCGAATTTAATAATATAGATCCAATTCCAATTGAAGAGGTAGAGCCTTGGACGGAAATCGTGAAACGTTTTAAAACAGGAGCGATGTCTTATGGGTCTATTTCTCGTGAAGCGCATGAGAATTTAGCCATTGCCATGAATAGAATTGGAGGTAAATCTAATTCTGGAGAAGGAGGAGAAGATAGAAGACGTTTTCAGCCAGATGTAAATGGAGATAGTAGAAATTCTGCAATTAAGCAAGTAGCTTCTGGTCGTTTTGGTGTAACGTCACATTATTTAACGAATGCTAAAGAGATTCAGATAAAAATGGCGCAAGGTGCCAAGCCAGGCGAAGGAGGTCAATTGCCAGGTGAAAAGGTATTGCCTTGGATTGCGGCAGCAAGAAATTCAACCCCTTTTGTTGGTTTAATTTCGCCGCCACCACATCACGATATTTATTCTATAGAGGATTTAGCACAATTAATTTACGATTTAAAAAATGCTAATCGCGAGGCTAGAATTAACGTGAAACTAGTTTCAGAAGTTGGTGTTGGTACCATTGCGGCTGGTGTTGCAAAAGCAAAAGCCGACGTAGTACTTATAGCTGGCTATGATGGAGGCACAGGAGCTTCGCCCTTAACATCACTAAAACATGCTGGTTTACCTTGGGAACTTGGATTGGCAGAGGCACAACAAACCTTAGTGCTTAATAACCTAAGAAGTAGAATTGTTGTAGAATGTGATGGACAACTAAAAACAGGTCGTGATGTTGCTATTGCAGCATTATTAGGAGCTGAGGAATTTGGTTTTGCAACTGCACCATTAGTAGCTTCGGGTTGTATTATGATGCGAAAATGTCATTTAAATACATGCCCTGTAGGTATAGCAACACAAGACAAAGAATTGCGTAAAAACTTTAAAGGCACACCAGAACATGTGATTAATTTCTTCTATTATATTGCAGAAGAATTGAGAAGCATTATGGCGGAATTAGGGTTTAGATCTATGGCAGAAATGGTTGGTCAAACACATAAAATTAATGCCAATAAAGCTATTAAACATTACAAAGCTAAAGGCTTAGATTTATCTTCAATTTTACATAGACCAGAAGTGTACAATCAAATGACGGTTAAGAATACTGAGAAGCAAGATCATAATTTAGATAATGTTTTAGATTTCAAAATTCTAAAAGATTCACATCGTGCTTTATACAGAAAAGAGCAGATGACCTTGGCTTATCCAATTAAAAATACAGACAGAACTGTAGGTGCTATTGTGAGTAATGAGATTTCAAAAATATATGGCCATTTAGGATTACCTGAAGATACCTTAAATATCAATTTTGAAGGTTCAGCAGGACAAAGTTTCGGGGCTTTCGGAGCTCACGGATTAACTTTTAATCTTCAAGGAAACACCAATGATTATTTAGGTAAAGGATTATCTGGAGCCAAATTAATTGTAAAGAAACCTGAAAAGGCAGATTTTAAAGCAGAAGATAATATCATCATTGGTAATGTGTGTTTATTTGGAGCTGTTGAAGGACAAGCTTATATCAACGGAATAGCAGGCGAACGATTTGCAGTTAGAAACTCTGGAGCAACTGCAGTTGTAGAAGGTGTTGGAGATCACTGTTGTGAATACATGACTGGTGGAAAAGTAGTGGTTCTTGGCAAAACAGGACGAAACTTCGCAGCAGGAATGAGTGGAGGAATCGCTTATGTGTACGATCCAGAAAACAAGTTTAAAAATGGTTTGTGTAATACCGAAACTATAGATTTTGAAAAAATTCTGAAGAAAGATGCAAACGATTTAAAATCGATAATAGAGAAACATGTAAAATATACTAACAGTGAGTTAGGAAAATCTCTATTAGCAGATTGGGAAACAAGCTTGAAGAATTTTGTACGCGTTATGCCTACGGAATACAAACGTGCTTTAAAACGTTTAGAGACAGAAGAACAAATGGTTGAAGAATTAGAAACAGTATAGGACAATGGGAAAAGTAACAGGTTTTAAAGAATTCGAAAGAAAAGATGAGTCATACAAGCCCGTAAAGGATCGTGTAAAACATTACAAGGAATTTACAGTGCCATTGAATGATAAGGACATGACCGAACAAGGGTCACGTTGCATGGATTGTGGAATTCCGTTTTGTCATAGTGGTTGTCCGCTTGGTAATCTAATTCCAGATTTTAATCATATGGTGCACCAAGGCGAATGGCAAAAGGCTTCTTGGATTTTGCACTCAACAAATAATTTTCCTGAATTTACAGGAAGACTATGTCCTGCGCCATGCGAACAAGCATGTGTTTTAGGTATAATTGAAGATCCAGTATCGATAGAGAATATTGAAAAAAATATAGTAGAACGTGCTTTTAAAGAAGGTTGGATTAAACCACAACCACCAAAAGTAAGAACAGGAAAAACGATTGCTGTCGTAGGTTCTGGTCCTGCAGGCTTAGCAGCTGCACAACAATTAAATAGAGCTGGTCATACAGTTACTGTTTTTGAACGTGATGATGCTATTGGAGGTCTATTGCGTTATGGTATTCCAAATTTTAAAATGGAAAAAGGTATCATAGATCGTCGTTTAGCGATTCTTGAAGCTGAAGGTATTGTATTTAAGACTAATGTTAATGTTGGTGTAAATTATGATGTTGAAGATTTAAAAAAGTTTGATGCTGTGGTTCTTTGTGGAGGAGCAACAGAAAGACGTAGTTTACCAACACCAGGAATTGATGCAGATGGCGTAGTACAAGCTATGGACTTTTTAACGCAGCAAACAAAGGTTGTTTTTGGTCAGAAAATAAAAGATCAAGTTTTAGCAACTGGTAAAAATGTGATAGTCATTGGAGGTGGAGATACAGGATCTGATTGTATTGGGACATCAAATCGTCAAGGTGCAAAATCGGTAGTGAATTTTGAAATTATGCCAAAACCGCCAGGACATCGTTCGCCAACAACACCTTGGCCATATTGGCCATTGCAGTTAAAGACATCCTCTTCTCATAAAGAAGGTGTAGAACGTAACTGGTTAATAAACACAAAAGAGTTTGTCACTAACGCAAAAGGTAAATTAACAGCCTTAAAAACTGTAAATGTAGAATGGGAAATGGTACCTGGAGAACGACCAAAACTTGTTGAGATTGCTGGTACTGAAAAAACGTGGAAATGTGATTTAGCATTATTAGCCTTAGGTTTTACAGGTCCGGAATCTACAATTGCAGATAAATTAGGTTTAGACAGAGACGTACGTTCTAACTACAAAGCGAGTTACGGAAAATACCAAACTAACATTCCAAATATTTTCACAGCAGGAGATATGCGAAGAGGACAATCTCTAATTGTTTGGGCTATTTCAGAAGGAAGAGAAGCTGCCAGACAAGTTGATATTTACTTAATGGGTAAATCGGATTTGGCGACTAAGAATGAAGAAGGCGATTTAGTCGGACTATAAATGAAGAATATATTTTAAACACAAAAAGCATCTGGAAACGGATGCTTTTTGTGTTTATATCTCTAAAATCCTCTCAAGAGGACAATAGCTCGAAGTATATTTTTAGGATTGTCCCCTTGAGGAGACTTTAAGGGATTTTTTAATTAGGAAACTTCTTTCTAATTTCATCTAAACACAAATTATGAATACTTCCAATATGTGAATGTTCTTTTCCTAAATCGGGTTGGTAAGTTCCTGCTTGTACTTGGCTTCCAATTTTTTGATACGCTTCTCTAAAGCTCATACCATCAACCACTAAATTGTTTATGCTATCTACTGTAAATAAATATTGATATTTCTCATCGTTGAGGTCAATATCTTTTACAATGATTTGTTGAATGGAATACGTAAAGATGTCTAAAATATCCTTTACGTCTTCAAAAGCATTAATAATGTTTTCTTTTAGTAATTGAAAGTCTCTGTGGTAACCACTTGGTAAATTATTAGTAATCAATAACATTTCAGAATGTAAAGCTTGAATTTTATTACATTTTCCTCTAATCAATTCAAACACATCAGGATTCTTTTTGTGTGGCATAATGCTACTTCCTGTGGTTAACTCATCTGGAAATGTAATAAACCCAAAATTCTGACTCATATACAAGCAAATATCCATAGCAAAACGTGCCATAGTATTACATAAGCCACCTAGCGCACTTGCAATAGCACGCTCACTCTTTCCTCTACTTAATTGTGCGGCAACTACATTATATTTTAAAGTTGAAAACCCTAATTCTTTGGTCGTGATATCTCTATCAATAGGAAACGAACTTCCGTAACCAGCAGCCGAACCTAAAACATTTTGGTCAGTAATTTTTGAAACCGCATTTAAAACATAAACATCATCAATTAGTAATTCCGCATAGGCAGAAAACCATAATCCAAAAGAGGATGGCATAGCAACTTGCAAATGCGTGTAACCTGGTAAAAGTTTCGTTTTATGCGTTTCAGCAAGACCTAATAGTGTATCAAAAAACGTTTTAGTTTTATCATTTATGATTTGTAAGTTCTCCTTATAGTAAAGTTGAAGTGCAACTAAAACTTGATCGTTTCTAGAACGTGCTGTATGGATTTTCTTTCCGACGTCGCCTAAGGTTTTTGTGAGTTCATGTTCTATTTTAGAATGTACATCTTCAAAAGAATCTTCAATTGTAAATGTTCCAGCATCAATTGATTCGGCTAAAACTTTTAATCCTGATTTTAATTGCTCCAATTCATCAGAAGTTATAATTCCGATAGACTCTAACATCACAGCATGAGCTCTCGATGCTTCAACATCATATTTTGCGATATGCATGTCAATTTCTCTATCGTTACCAACGGTAAATAATTCTATTTTTTTATCTATTGAATAGCCTTTGTCCCAAAGTTTCATAATATATTCCTGCGAAAGCAGGAATCTCTGCTTTCATTTTTAGTTAAACTTTTATTGTTATGTCATTCCTGCGAAGGCAGGAATCTATTTTTAAATTTCAGTTTGTTTTTGGATTCCTGCATTCGCAGGAATGACAGCACTGTTATAATACCTTTTCCAACAACTTAATATACAAATCAACACCTTCCTCAATCTCAGCCAAATAAATAAACTCATCTGCGGTGTGCGAACGTGTACTATCTCCTGGTCCTAATTTTAATGACTGACAAGTTAAAACAGATTGGTCAGAAAGTGTAGGCGAACCGTAAGTTTCTCTTCCTAATTCAATTCCGGCTTTTACTAGCTCATGATTACTAGAAATTGAAGACGAATTTAATCTTAAACTTCGTGCTGTAATACTTGTACATGGCGATTTCTGAGTTAAAATATCAGCAATTTGTTGATTGGTGTATTTATCATTCACACGTACATCAACAACTAAATCCACTTCTGCAGGAACCGCATTATGTTGTTTACCAGCATTAATCTGCGTAACGGTCATTTTTACATCGCCTAAAACTGGCGATTTTCTTTCAAATTTATAGTCTTGAAACCATTTTAAAACATCAATAGTGTTATATATTGAATTGTCATTGTTTGGGTGTGCAGCATGGCTAGCAGTTCCTTTTACTTTAGCGTCAAAAACGACTAATCCTTTTTCTGCAACCGCTAAATTCATTAAAGTGGGTTCGCCAACAATAGCCACATCTATTTTTGGAATGATGGACAACATACTATTCAATCCGTTTGGTCCACTGTTTTCTTCTTCGGCAGAAGCTACAATGACTAAATTATAGTTGAGGTCTTTTTTGTTGTAGAAATATGTGAACGTAGCAATTAAAGATACCAAGCATCCACCTGCATCATTACTGCCTAAACCATATAATTTACCATCTTCTACAATGGCTTTTAATGGGTCTTTAGTGTAACCAGAATTTGGTTTTACCGTATCGTGATGCGAGTTTAATAATAGGGTTGGTTTGCTCTCGTCAAAATATTTGTTGGTAGACCAAATGTTGTGGTTGTTTCTTTTGAAAGGCACATTGTGTGTTGTAAACCAGCCTTCAATAAGCAATGCAGTGTTGTCTTCTTCTGCAGAAAATGACTGTGTTTCTATAAGTTCCTTCAGTAAAGCAATAGCTTCTGTTGTTAATTTTTCAATCATTTTGTAATGGTTGTATGTTTGTTGTTGGTATTGAAAAGCATATCTGATTTTCCGATACAAACTTTTTGAACGTTTTTATGTATTGCATGAAAACAGTTGTCTAATTTCGGCAACATGCCTTCAAATATGATATTGTTTTCTTTTAATGTTTTGTAGTTTTCTGTGTTGATGTTTTCAATAACAGAATCATCATTTTCTACATCTTCAAGAACACCATTCTTTTCGAAACAATAATATAATTCTGTATTGAAAATTGATGATAATCCGATGGCTAATTCTGAAGCAATCGTATCTGCATTCGTGTTTAATAATTGTCCATTTTCATCATGAGAGATTGCGCAAAAGACAGGTGTAATATTGTTGTTTAATAAAATCTCTAAAACATTTGTATTTACCTTTTTTACATCGCCAACAAAACCGTAATCCATAGTTTTAATAGGTCGTTTTTCCGAAACAATCGTATTTCCGTCTGCACCAGAAAATCCAATAGCATTGCAATTATTGGCTTGTAACTGAGCGACAATATTTTTGTTGATTTTGCCTGCATAAACCATAGTGATAATATCTAAAGTTTCTGGGTCTGTGATACGTCTGCCATCAGTCATTTTTACAGGAATATTCATTTGTTCGGCCAGTTTTGTTGCCAATTTGCCACCTCCATGAACCAAAACTTTTGGACCAACTATAGTCGCAAAATCTTTGAGAAATGCAGCTAGTGCTTCTTCATTATCGATGATGTTCCCACCTATTTTTATGACTTTTATTGTTTTCATTTTATAGTCTTTTGTCATTCCCTTGAAAACGGGAATCCACATTTATTAGTAATAGATTCCTGCCTGCGCAGGAATGACAATGAATTAAACCTGCTAGGTCTTAAGTTATTTATAAATCCTCTAAAATCTGCTTCAATACAACTTGAGCCGCAAAAGTTCTGTTATTTGCTTGTTGTATAACCACAGATTGCTCACTATCTAAAACAGCATCTTCCACCACAACATTCCGTCTTACAGGTAGGCAATGCATAAATTTAGCATTACCTAATTTTGCTTTAGTCATCATCCAATTGCTATCGTTATTTAGAATTTTTCCATAATCGTTATAGCTACTCCAATTTTTTACGTAAACAAAATCGGCATCTTTAAGGGCCTCTTCTTGATTGTGATTTATTGGCGAGTCTTTAGTTATTTCTGAGTTAAGCTCATAACCTTTAGGATGTGTAATTGTAAAATCTACATCTAAATCTTGCATCATCTCAACAAAAGTATTGGCAACCGCTTGTGGTAAAGCTTTTGGATGTGGTGCCCAAGATAAAACCACTTTAGGCTTCTTTTTCTCTGTTAATTCTGAAATAGTGATTGCATCCGTTAGCGCTTGTAATGGATGGGCTGTACTAGATTCCATATTAACTATTGGAACCGTTGCGTATTTTTTGAAGCTATTTAGTACAAATTCCGATTCATCCTTTGCTTTATCTTGTAATGTCGGAAACGCTCTTACCGCAATAATATCTGCATATTGAGAAATCACTTGTGCGGCTTCTTTTATATGTTCAGACCTGTCCATGTTCATAACTGTGCCATCTTCAAACTCTAAATTCCAAGCGTCATTTACGTTAAGAATCATAACGTCCATACCTAAGTTTTTTGCTGCTTTTTCAGTACTTAATCGTGTACGTAAACTTGAGTTGAAAAACAGCATAATTAAAGTCTTGTTTTTTCCTAGATGCGAATATTCAAAAGGACTCATTTTTAATAAAATGGCTTCTCTTATTGTTTCCGACAGATTAGATATGTCTTTTAACGTGGTATAATTTTTCATGTCGCTATTTTATTTTAGTAAAAGGTACTTTGTTTTCTATGGCATTAATAATAAAATTATCTTCCAAACCATTGACAATCCATGTTTCAATATTAGATTGTTTTGCTAAGGAAATGGCATCCACTTTAGATTGCATTCCACCTGTGCCATGAGACGATTTTGAATCTACCACTTCATTCATCAATACGCTAAAATCGTTGACTTCTTCTATGGTTTTTGGTGCTTTATTTTCCATAGATGCTTTAGTGTATATGCCGTTTGTGTTGGTGGCAATTATAAATAAATCTACATCTAAAAGTGATGCTGTTAATGCACCTAACTTGTCGTTGTCTCCAAATTTAATTTCGTCAGTGGCAACCGTGTCATTTTCGTTAATAATAGGAATGTAATTATTGCTAACCAATACATTAATGGTGTTTACAATATTGGTTTTACTCTCTTGTTTTTCAAAATCTGAATAAGATAATAGACATTGAGATGTCAGTAAACCGAGTTCTCTAAAAATTTCTTGATAAATCCGAATAAGATGTGGTTGGCCAATCGAAGCTAAAGCTTGTTTTACAAAGAGTTCCTTGCGTTTGCTCTCTAATTTTACAAACTGTTTGGCTACAGCAATGGCTCCAGAACTCACAATAATAAACTCATGAGAATCTTGAAGCTTCGCAATTTGATTTGCAATATCTTCAATTTTTCCTCTTGAAATATTATCGGTTTCTTTGGTTAAGGTATTAGAGCCGATTTTGAGTAAAATTCTTTTCTTTTTAGCCATTATTTATCGTGTTTGTCCATTTCCGAAAACGTACCATTTATTAGTGACTAAATGTTGTAATCCTATTGGTCCTCTTTGGTGTAATTTGTCTGTGCTTATGGCTAATTCTCCACCTAAACCTAGTTGTCCTCCATCAGTAAAACGTGTAGATGCATTGTGATAAACAGCTGCTGTATCTACATTTTCCATGAAGAGTTTCGCTGCGTCTTTATTTGTTGTTATAATAGAGGATGAATGACCTCCTGAATATGTATTTATCCAAGCAATAGCATCTTGATTTGATGCAATTTCTCCAATTACAATTTTATAATCCAAGAATTCTTCATGCCAAATAGAATCCGAATTTATCGTTTCTATAGTATCAAATTTTGAAATGTTTTCATCTCCTAAGATTTCAACATTATACGCTTTCAATTTTGAAATTAATGTTTTTATGAATGCTTCTTTATTTGGAAGATTTTTATCAATCAGAACTTTATCTACCGCATTACAAGCCGATATTTTAGCTGTTTTACCGTTGATAATAATATCTAGTGCAATTTTAAGGTCAGCTTCTTTATTCACATAAACAAAATTGTTGCCTCTACCACTGATTATAACAGGACATGTAGCGTGTTCTTTTACAAAAGCGATTAATCGTTCGCCTCCACGAGGTACAATTAAATCGACCTTTTGTGTTGGTTTTTCTAAGAATGCTTGTGTTTCTGTTCTGTTAAATTGCATATATTCTACCCAATCGGTAGAAGCATCGCATGCTATTAATGCTTGATGCCAGAGTTCAACAATTTTTAAGTTCGATTTTAAAGATTCCTTTCCACCTTTTAAAAGTATTTTGTTTCCAGATTTAAATGCAATTCCGGCTGCTTCAACAGTAACATCTGGTCGAGACTCATAAATGATTAAAACCGTTCCAAAAGATGCCGTTTTATTATACACTTGCATGCCATTATCATGCTTAAAACTAAAACGTTCTTTGCCAACAGGATCTTCTTGAGACGCTAGGTGTTTTGCAGCAGCAATCATTTCATCTACCTTAGAATCGTCAACCTTTAGTCTGTCGTACATTGAGATATCGTCGCCATTATAAGCGTCTAAATCTGTTTTATTTATGGCAATTATTTGGGCTCTTTCTTTTTCTAAAAGCGCAGCCATTTTAAGTAAAACTGAATTTCTTTTGTCTATGGATAATAAAGTATTCATAGTTATAGTGTTTTTTTTAAGGCGTCGAAAAATGTATCAACATGTTCCTTTTTTACCGTTAATGGTGGTAGAATTCTTAATAAATTAGGGTTTTTAGCGCTTCCTGTGAAAATATGTTGATCGTGAATTAAAGATTTTCTTAAGTCTGCAATTGGAAATTCAAATTCTAATCCCAACATTAACCCTCTACCTTTTATGTTTTTTATTTGTGGAGTTCCTTGTGCTTGTGCAATGAAGTATTTTGAAATTTCTTTAGCATGTTGCATTAAATTCTCTTTCTCTAATACATCTAAAACCGCTATTGATGCTGCACATGCTAAATGATTGCCACCAAAAGTGGTTCCTAACAAACCATAAGATGCTTTTATATTCGGGTGGATTAAAATGCCTCCAATTGGAAAGCCATTACCCATTCCTTTTGCTATGGAAATAATATCGGGTTCAATACCATGTTTTTGAAAAGCGAAAAAATCTCCGGTTCTTCCAAATCCGCATTGAATTTCATCTGCAATTAAAAGTGTTCCGTGTTGTTTACATGCAGCACTAATTTCTTTATAAAATTCGGTAGAAACTTCATCTAATCCACCAATACCTTGAATAGTTTCTATAATAACAGCACAAACATCTCCTTTTGATACTACTGCATTTAGGCTATCTAAATCGTCTAATTCTAAAAACTCAACCTGTTGTTGTGCATTAATTGGTGCTACTATTTTAGGATTGTCAGTTGCGGCAACTGCAGCAGACGTTCTGCCGTGAAATGAATTTTTAAATGAAACTATTTTACTTTTGTTAGTATGAAAAGAAGCTAATTTCAACGCATTTTCATTGGCTTCTGCTCCAGAGTTACATAAGAACAATTGATAATCTTCGCAACCAGATAATTTTCCTAATTTCTGAGCTAATTCAACTTGTAAAGGATTTTGAATAGAGTTACTATAAAATCCTAATTGATTGACTTGATTGCTAATGCTTTTTACATATTCTGGGTGAGAATGCCCTATGGATATTACAGCATGACCTCCATATAAGTCGAGATATTTTGTGTTATTTTCATCGTAAACATAGACATCTTTCCCTTTTACAGGTGTTATGTTGAACAAAGGATAAACATCAAATAAATTCATAACTGGTCGGTTTTAATACTGTTAATTTTGTCGAATGATGCTATCATTCCCTGAATTAAAGATGAGCTTAATCCTTTATGTTCCATTTCATTTAAGCCTTCAATGGTACAGCCCTTTGGTGTTGTTACTTTGTCTATTTCTTGTTCTGGATGATTGCCAGTTGTAATTAATAAACTTGCAGCTCCTTCGCAAGTATGCATGGCTAATTCTTGGGCTTCTTTGGCTTCAAATCCAAGTTGAATTGCCGCTTGAGTGGTTGCTCTAATTAAGCGCATCCAAAAGGCAATTCCGCTAGCGCAAATTACAGTAGCAGCTTGCATTTTAATTTCCGGAATTACAATAGAAGTCCCTAAATTATTAAATATGGCTTCTGCGACTTTTATTCTGTTTTTTCCATTTCCATTACTACACAGACACGTCATTGATTTACCAACAGCAATAGCTGTATTTGGCATAGCTCTTATTAAAATCTTATCATCTCCCACAATGTTTTCCATTTTTTCAATTGAAAATCCTGTAATGGTAGAAATCAGTACATGGTTTTCATGAAGTAAAGGTTTTATAGCGACCAATATTTTCTCCATGTGCGATGGTTGTACCGCAAAAATTAAGATGTCTGAATTTTTAACGGCTTCAATATTATCTGAAGTTAAGATAACGTCTTTATAGCCTTCAAATTCACTAATAGAATTTAAATTACGTTTGGTTAAATACAAGGATGTAATAGCATTGGTTGTAATCAATCCTTTTGCAATGGCCTTTCCTAAATTTCCGGTTCCTATGATTGCTATTTTCATCTTTATAGTTGTTAGTTTTTAGTTAGTAGTAATTAGTGCTTACTGTTGTCTAAATAATTTATTGATGTTTTGTCATTCCTTCGCAGGCAGGAATCTAATTTTTTTTACGAGTGGATTCCTGCCTGCGCAGGAATGACAGATGTTTAAAAATAATTCGCCTTTAATTGTAATCCTTCTGTTTCTTCATATCCATACATTAAATTCATGTTTTGCACTGCTGCGCCAGAAGCACCTTTTAATAAATTATCGATTGCACTTGTGATTAGTAATTTATTGCCGTGTTTTTCAAGACTAATTATACATTTATTGGTATTTACCACTTGTTTTAAAAATATACTTTCATCAGAAACAACAGTAAATACTGCGTCTTTATAATAGGTTTTGTAGAGTGTTTTAGCATCTTCTAGAGAACCTTCAAACTTTGTGTATGTTGTAGCAAAAATCCCTCTTGAAAAATCGCCTCTATTTGGCATAAAATTGATTTCGGAATTAAAGTTACTCTGTAATTGTTTTACCGTTTGGTTGATTTCTCCTAAATGTTGATGATTAAATGCTTTATAGTGCGAAAAATTGTTGTCTCTCCAAGTAAAATGCGTTGTAGCAGATAATGATGTTCCTGCGCCAGTTGCTCCAGTAACAGCATTAATATGTACGTCATTAGTTAGTAAACCTTTTGCTGCTAAAGGCAAAAGTGCAAGTTGTAAAGCTGTTGCAAAACAACCTGGATTTGCGATGTACTTAGCTGTTTTTATAGCTTCTTTATCTAATTCTGGTAAACCGTAAACAAATTCTTTTCCTTCAAAATTCTTGTCTGCAACTAACCTAAAATCATTACTTAAATCAATAATCTTAGTATCATCAGAAAATTTATTTTTTTCTAAAAATGCTGTTGAATTTCCATGACCTAGGCACAAGAATAATACATCTACATCTGAATTAATTTCACTCGTAAATTCTAAATCCGTAGAGCCAATTAAATCTTGATGCACTTTATATACTTTGTTTCCTGCATTAGATGTGCTGTAAACAAAATTAAGGTTTGTTTTAGGATGGTTAAGTAATAATCTAATCAACTCTCCAGCTGTATAACCTGCTCCTCCAATGATTCCTGTTTCTAATTTTTTCATATCTATTTCCCATGAAAATGGGAATCTTTTTAATTCAACCTGATTTTTAGTTTGAAACCTACAAGGTTTTATAAACCTGCTAGGTCTAGTCTGAATTATTTACCTGTTGATAAATTTTATTTTGGTTTCCAATAATTTTAATAAACCCTTTGGCGTCATCTGCCGTCCAAGCTTTGTTTTCTTCTCCGTAGGTACTAAATGCGCTAGACATTAAGTCGTGATCAGACACAATACCATCTAAAGAAAAATGATACGGTTTTAAAGTCACTACCACATTACCTGACACCATTTTTTGAGAACTTTGTAAAAAAGCTTCAGTATCTCGCATTACTGGATCTAAATACTGACCTTCATGCAAATGCATGCCGTAAAAACTAGATAAGTACTCTTTGTGCTGCAATTGCCATTTAGTCAACGTATGTTTTTCTAATAAATGATGTGCTTTCACTGTAATTAAAGCGGCAGCAGCTTCAAAACCAACGCGTCCTTTTGTGCCAACAATAGTATCTCCAACATGAATATCTCTTCCAATAGCATACGCAGAAGCAATGTTATTTAAGTTTTCAATATTTACTTCTGGTGCATTTTCTTGTCCGTTTAAAGCAACAAACTCTCCATTTTTAAATGTTAGTGTTACTTTTTCTTCTCCTTCTTTTACTAATTGAGATGGATAAGCTTCACTTGGTAAAGGCTTTTCAGATTTTAAAGTTTCTACACCACCAACACTTGTTCCCCAAAGTCCTTTGTTTACTGAATATTTAGATTTCTCCCAATTCATGTCAATTCCTTCAGATTTTAAATAGTCTATTTCTTCTTGTCTGGTTAATTTTTGATCTCTAATTGGTGTTATAATTTTAATACCAGGTGCTAAGGTTTGAAAAATCATGTCAAAACGTACTTGGTCGTTTCCTGCGCCTGTACTGCCGTGAGCAATGTATTCTGCATCAATACTTTTAGCATATTCAATAATTTCTATGGCTTGAATAATACGTTCTGCACTTACAGATAATGGGTATGTTGCATTTTTTAAGACATTCCCGAAAATTAAATACTTGACTACTTTATTGTAAAACGTAGCTACTGCATCAATGTTTTTATAGGTAGAAACACCCATTTTATAAGCATTACTTTCTATGTGATTAATCTCTTCAGTATTGAAGCCACCTGTGTTTACACTTACAGCATGCACATCGTATTCTTTTGATAAACTTACTGCGCAATAAGAGGTGTCTAATCCACCACTATATGCTATTACTAATTTCTTTTTCATTTTTCTACTATATTGTTTTCACTTGTAAAATGAGTTCGCATTTAATTGCTAGGTTCATCTTTTTTATCTTTTTTTAGGAACATAGTTTGTTTTAGATTTTTCAATCTTATCCATGCCTTTTTATCGTAATTGTGTTCTTTTGGTTTTGTTTCTTCAGTTTTTTTAGGGTCGTATAGCATGCCTGTACATAAGCACATCTTTTGTTCTGTTCTTGTTAAAACATCAAAATTCTTGCAGGTTTGGCAACCTTTCCAAAAGGATTGGTCGTCTGTTAATTCTGAAAACGTAACAGGTTTGTAACCTAATTCACTATTCATTTTCATAACTGCTAAACCAGTTGTGATACTAAATACCTTAGAGTCTGGGAATTTTGTTCTAGAATGTTCGAAGATGACTTTTTTAATTTTCTTAGCTAGCCCTTGATTTCTGAAATCTGGATGAACAATTAAGCCAGAATTAGCAACAAATTTGCCGTGTCCCCAAGCTTCTATGTAGCAAAAACCAGCAAATTTGTCGTCATCTAATGCGATAACCGCATTGCCATTTTCCATTTTAGAAATAATATATTCTGGTTTTCGCTTTGCAATACCAGTACCTCTAACTTGAGCAGCATCTGCAATAGTGTTGCATATCGTTTCTGCGTATATGCTATGTGATTTATCAGCAATGACAATTTTCATTGTTATTGAGTTTTAGTATTAAAATTGTAATTTTTTGTTTTGAGATTCCTTTCGTCAGGAATTTGGCTTTATAAGCAGAACTGGACACACCTAAGTTCTATAAATAGAAGTACACCCTAAGGGCGACGTCGAAAATTGCGACGTACTAATACATTGTTATATTTTTCAATAACTGTACCTAAAAAGAAAAATGTATTTGGAAAATGATTCATGATTAATAAATATAAAAACGGATTAACTAATTGGCTTTTGAAGTAATAGCATTAGCGACGTCGTCTGCGTATTGGCAAACTAATGGGTCTTTCGTTTTTATTTGTCGTTGTAATCATTACGTAAAATTATAAATTAATATTGAATAAAGGTCTTAGTGTCTATTGTTATTTGAAAAGAATTAGGAATTTCGCAATATTTTTAAATTAAATTGTGAATATTATATAAATCATTAATTCTTAGTACTATAAATTATAGAATATAATCAGTGCTCACAAAATTTGAAGCTTTTGAATCCATTAAATCTTTTAAAATATCATTATTGTAGTCGTTGTCTTTTGATGCTACAAAAGTTCTAATTGAAAAAGAACGTAAGGCGTCATGAACACTTAAAGTGGCAACTGCTGAATCTTTTCGTCCTGTAAATGGATAAACATCTGGTCCGCGCTGACAAGAACTGTTTAAATTCACTCTACATACTAAATTTACAAGTGTATCAATCAATGGTGCTAAGGTGTTTACATCTTTACCAAATAAACTTACTTGTTGTCCGTAGTTTGACTCTGCCATATCATCTAAAGGTTCTTCAATATCTGAAAATGGTACTATTGGAATAACTGGCCCAAATTGTTCTTCTTGAAACACTCTCATTTCTTTAGTTACAGGATATAAAACGGCAGGAAAAATATAATTTTCTGTAGTTTCTCCTCCTTTGGTGTTAATGACTGAAGCTCCTTTTTCTAAAGCATCATCAATTAAACTTTGAATATATAATGGTTTATCTGGTTCTGGTAATGGTGTTAGTTTAGCGCCATCTTCCCATGGATTTGCAAATTTAAGTGCATCTACTTTTGCTGCAAATCGTTTGTTAAATTCTTCCACAACAGCTTCATGTACGTATAGCACTTTTAAAGCAGTACATCGCTGACCATTAAATGAAGTTGAACCTGCAATACATTCGTCTATGGCTAAATCTAAATCTGCATCTGGTAAGACAATTGCAGGGTTTTTTGCTTCTAAACCTAAAACTAAACGTAACCGATTACTTTTAGGATGCTGATTTTGTAAAGCATTTGCGGATTTGCTATTTCCTATTAAAGCTAAAACATCAACTTTTCCGGATTGCATAATTGGTGCAGCAACGGTTCTTCCGCGTCCATAAATAATATTGACAGCTCCTTTAGGAAAACTATCTCTAAAGGCTTCTAGTAAAGGTGATATTAATAAAACACCATGCTTTGCTGGCTTAAAAACAACTGTGTTTCCCAAAATTAAGGCGGGAATCAATAAAGCAAATGTTTCATTTAATGGGTAATTATAAGGGCCTAAACAAAGTACAACACCTAAAGGCCCTCTTCGGATATGTGCATTTACACCAGAGCTCTTAACAAATTTAGCACTATCACGATCCATTTGTTTATAATCTTCAATGGTGTCGTATATGTACTCCACAGTTCTGTCAAACTCTTTTTCAGAGTCTGGAAGGTTTTTACCAATTTCCCACATTAGTAATTTTACAACTTCAGCGCGCTTGGTTTTCATTTGTTCCACAAACTTCTCCATGCAAACAATGCGGTCTTCAACCTTCATTGTTGGCCATAAACCTTGTCCTTTCTTGTATGCAGATTCTGCAGAATCTAATGCTCTTAAAGCTTCTTTTTTGCCTAGCGTAGGAATTGTACCTAGTAGTGTTGGTGCATAGTCCGTAGTAGAAGATATAGTTGAATACACCTTTGAAGTTTCTCCTCTCCAAGGTATTAAGCCACCTTCAGCTAAATAGGTGTTTTGGTTAATTAAGGATTTAATTTGAAACTCTTCTGGAATATTCATGATTGTTGTTTTAAACTAAGAATTGAAATAAATCGGGTTTATCGTTGAGGTAATCTCCAAAGAACTTATGAAGTTTCATTTTTGATATTAATGGTTCTAAATCTTCGGGCGATTTTAATTGTATACCAACGACTGCAACGTCATTTTCGCGATTTGCTTTTTTTGTGTATTCGAAGTGCGTGATATCATCGTTTGGTCCTAATATATCTACAACAAAATCACGCAAAGCACCTGTACGTTGTGGGAATTTAACAATGAAGTAATGTTTAAGATTAGCGTAGAGTAGTGCACGTTCTTTGATTTCGGCAGTACGTGTAATATCATTGTTACTTCCACTAATAACACAAACGATATTTTTTCCTTTAATCTCGTCTTTAAACTGTTCTAAAGCAGAGAGACTTAATGCACCAGCTGGTTCAGCAACAATGGCATCTTTGTTATATAATTCTAATATCGTTTGGCATATTTTACCTTCATCTACAGTAACAACACGATGTAAATTTTCTTTGCAAATCGCAAAATTTAAATCGCCCACTCGCTTTACAGCTGCTCCATCTACAAAGCTATCTATAGATTCTAATTTAATATTTTTATTAGCTCTAATTGAAGTGAGCATTGCAGCAGCACCTTTTGGTTCTACACTAATAATTTTTGTTTGAGGCGATAATAATTTAAAAACCGAAGATAAACCAGAAGCTAATCCACCACCACCAACAGGAACAAAAACATAATCAATAGGATGCTCTTTTGCTTGGTCAATTATTTCTAAACCAACGGTTGCTTGTCCTTCAATGACTTTTTCATCATCAAAAGGATGAACAAAAGTTTTACTCATCTCTTCGCTTTGCTGCATAGCTGCATGGTAAGCATCGTCAAAAGTGTCGCCAACTAAAACAACATCAATAAATTCTTCGCCAAACATTTTTACTTGTTCAATTTTTTGACCAGGTGTAGGCGACGGCATAAATATGGTACCTTGTATTTTTAGAAGTTTACAAGAAATAGCAACACCTTGTGCATGATTTCCTGCGCTAGCACATACAATTCCGTTTTCTATTTGAGCAGCATCAAGAGAAGAGATTTTATTATAAGCACCTCTAATTTTATAAGATCGGACTTCTTGCAAATCCTCTCGTTTAAAATAAATGTTGGCTCCAAATTTTTTAGAATACCTAGCATTTTTAACTAAAGGTGTTACAGAAGCAATACCTCTAAGTTTTTCTGCTGCAGCCTCAATAGCTTCTAATGTTGGTCTGTATGTGGTTTTTGTTTCTTCCATGTTTTCTTCCCACGAAAGTGGAAATTTTATATTTAAATTACAGTTTCATAATGCTCAACATTAGGGAAAGGATCATAGTAATGATGTAATAATGCCTTCCATTTTAAATAAGCTTCAGAGGTTCTAAATCCTATATTATGATCTTCAATTGTTTCCCAATCTACAAGCAGAATGTATTTGTTTTTTTGCTCAATACATTTTTTTAATGAATGACTTTTGTAGCCTTTAATTGAACTGATATACTGTCCTGCTTTTAAAAAGTCGATTTCAAATTGCTTTTCTAAATTGTCTTTAACGTATAAAATAGCAACTTCTAATATCATGATTCATTTTGCATTTTAGAAAAACACCTGTCAGATTAATTAAACCTGACAGGATGATTATAATTTATGCTAAAACAGAATCACTTGCTTCAACATCAGATTTAATAACTTTCATAGCTGTCATTGCTGAACGTAAACGTTGACCAACAGCTTCAATTGGATGATTTCTAATAGCATCATTAACGGCAATTAATTCTCCGTTATCTACTCCGTTTGAACTAGAAAATGGCTTGCCAATAATACTTGTATCTACTGTTTTCATAAAATCAGTCAATAATGGCTTACAGGCATGGTCGAATAAATAACAACCGTATTCTGCAGTATCAGAAATTACGCGATTCATTTCAAATAATTTCTTTCTTGCAATTGTATTCGCTATTAATGGTAACTCATGTAACGATTCGTAATAAGCAGAATCTTCAATAATACCTGCGCTTGTCATGGCTTCAAAAGCTAATTCTACTCCAGATTTTACAAAAGCTACTAATAATACGCCATTGTCAAAATATTCTTGTTCTGAGATATGATCTGTAGTTAATGCTGTTTTTTCAAAAGCAGTTTCTCCAGTTGCAGCTCTCCATGATAATAAGTTAACATCATCATTTGCCCAATCTTCCATCATTGTTTTAGAGAAATGACCTGAGATAATATCGTCCATATGCTTTTCAAATAAAGGACGCATAATATCTTTTAATTCTTCTGATAATTGGTGCGCTTTAATTTTAGCTGGATTAGATAAACGATCCATCATGTTGGTAATTCCACCATGTTTTAAAGCTTCAGTGATGGTTTCCCAACCAAACTGAATTAATTTCCCAGCATAACCTGGTTCAATTCCTTCTTCAACCATTTTATCAAAAGATAAAATTGCGCCTGTTTGTAATAGTCCACAAAGAATAGTTTGCTCTCCCATTAAATCAGATTTAACTTCAGCAACAAACGACGATTCTAAAACACCAGCTCTGTGTCCACCTGTAGCAACAGCATAGGCTTTTGCTTGTGCCCAACCTTTTCCTTCTGGATCATTTTCTGGGTGTACAGCGGTAAGCGTTGGTACACCAAATCCACGCTTGTACTCTTCACGAACTTCACTACCAGGACATTTTGGTGCGACCATAATTACGGTTAAATCCTCACGGATTTGTGTACCTTCTTCAACAATATTAAAACCATGAGAATAACTTAAAGTTGCACCTTTTTTCATTAAAGGCATTACTGTATTTACTACATTGGTATGCTGTTTATCTGGCGTTAAGTTTAACACTAAATCTGCAGTTGGTATTAACTCTTCGTAAGTACCAACAGTGAAACCATTTGATGTTGCGTTTTTGTAAGATTCACGTTGCTGATCAATTGCAGCCTGACGTAATGCATAAGAAATATCTAAGCCAGAATCTCTCATATTTAAACCTTGGTTTAGACCTTGCGCGCCACAACCTACGATTACGATTTTCTTTCCTTTTAAAGCGTTCACACCATCTTCAAATTCTGAAGCGTCCATAAAACGACACTTTCCTAATTGCTCTAATTGTTCTCTTAATGGTAATGTGTTAAAATAATTTGACATTGTTTCTAGTTGTTTTTAAACCTATTTTAGTCTATTAATTTGTATTAATGTTGAAATGTTTCTAGTAATGTTGAGATTTTCATTTCGTCTTTAGTAACAGCTACTCGTCCAGAGCGCGTAAATTGCATAATTCCGAAAACATTTAATTCTCGGTAGAGTAAATCAATTTCTTCTTTTCTTCCTGATTTTTCAAGAACAAAGAATTGTTTGTTTACAGTGACAATTCTGGCATTACTTTCTTTTATAATATTTTGAATTTGACGTTCATCAAATAATAATTCTGATTTTATTTTAAATAAACACGATTCTTGATAAATGATTTCATCGTCGGTATGATAAAAAGCTTTGATGACTTCAACCTGCTTTTCAATTTGGCCAATGATTTTTTTCATTTGAGACTCTGTAATATTCACAACAATTGTAAATCTTGAAACACTCTCAATCTCTGAAGGCGATGTGTTAAGACTTTCAATATTCATGTGTCTTCTTTGAAATATTGCAGAAATTCTATTTAGTAATCCTATATTGTTTTCCGTATATATTGAAACGGTATATTGTTTGTTTTCCATAATTAAGATAATCTGATGTCTGAAACGCTTGCACCTGTTGGTATCATTGGGAATACATTGCCTTCCTTTTCAACTCTTACTTCTAAGAAATATGGACCATCACAATCTATCATTTCTTTTACAGCCGCTTTTAAATCTTGTCTTTCTGAAACTTTCTTTGCATCTATGTGATAACCTTTAGCAATAGCAACAAAATCTGGATTTACCATTTCTGTTGACGCATAGCGCTTGTCAAAAAATAATTGTTGCCACTGACGTACCATACCAAGGAATTCGTTATTCAATACCACAATTTTAACGGGTACTTTTTGCTGAAAAATGGTTCCTAATTCTTGAATATTCATTTGGTAACCACCATCTCCAGCAATCATTACAACCTCACGGTCTGGTGCTGCCATTTTTGCTCCAATCGCAGCAGGTAAAGCAAATCCCATTGTTCCTAGGCCACCAGAAGTAATGTTGCTTTTTGAAATATTAAATTCGGCATAACGACAAGCAATCATTTGGTGTTGACCAACATCACTGACAATAGCGGCTTTTCCTTCTGTTTGAATGTTGATTTCTTTCAACACTTCTCCCATCGTTAATCCTTCTTTTGTAGGATGTAAGTCATTTTTAATAACCTTATCGTATTCAATTTGGTATAAATCTTTAAACTCTTGATGCCAATCTGTATGTGAATTAGTATTCAATAGTGGCAAAAGCTTTTTTAAGCTGTCTTTAGAGTTACCAAGAACAGCAATATCAGTTTTTACGTTTTTATCTATTTCAGCAGGATCTATTTCAAAATGAACGATTTTAGCCTGCTTTGCATAAGTTGCTAAATTACCAGTAACACGATCATCAAATCGCATTCCGATAGCAATCAAAACATCGCACTGGTTTGTTAAAACATTTGGCGCGTAATTTCCATGCATACCAACCATTCCAACATTTAGTGGATGAGACGTTGGTATTGCAGAAGCTCCCAAAATAGTCCATGCAGAAGGAATTCCCGCTTTTTCAATAACCGCTTTAAATTCTTCTTCGGCTTTACCTAAAATGACACCTTGTCCCCAAACTATTAATGGCTTTTTTGCGCTATTAATCAGTTCTGCTGCAGCTTTTAATGCAGTTTCATCAGTTTTTGGTACAGGTTTGTAACTTCTAACACCTTTACATTTTTCGTATTTAAAATCGAACTCTTCAAACTGAGCATCTTTAGTAATGTCTATTAAAACTGGTCCTGGTCTTCCGCTTCTTGCAATGTAAAATGCTTTTGCTATCGCTCCAGGAATTTGAGATGCTTTTGTAATTTGACAATTCCATTTTGTAACTGGTGTTGAAATACCTACAATGTCAGTTTCTTGAAAAGCGTCACTTCCTAATAAATGAGATCCTACTTGACCAGTAATGCAGACTAAAGGAGTAGAGTCAATTTGAGCATCTGCAATACCGGTTATTAAATTTGTAGCTCCTGGTCCTGAAGTTGCCATTGCGACACCAACTTTTCCAGAAATTCGTGCATAACCTTGGGCAGCGTGAGTAGCACCTTGTTCATGACGTGTTAAAACATGATGAATTTGATCTTGATATTTATATAATTCATCATAAACAGGCATTATCGCTCCTCCTGGATACCCATAAAGCGTTGTAACACCTTCTGCTAATAGACACTTAATAACTGCTTCACTGCCAGAAATTCTTTCGGTAGTTTCAGTGTCTTTAGAATTGTTGTTCATAGTTTGAGTTTCTTTCATCTCATTTATTTTTGATATCCATTAATTAATCTTATTTGTAACAAGATCTAAATAAGGATTACTTTTTGTAATAATTGTTCTTTGTCTAAAACTCATCAGTTACACATCCTTTCGATGCTGATGAGACTGTTTTAGCATATTTGTATAAAACACCACGTTCAAATTTTAATTCTGGTGCTTTCCATTTTGCACGTCTTTTTTGTAATTCAACTTCAGAGACTTCTAATGAAATTGAATTTGTTTCGGCATCAATAGTAATAATATCTCCATCTTTTACGACAGCTATTGTTCCTCCTTCTTGTGCTTCTGGTGTAATGTGTCCTACAACAAAACCATGCGTTCCACCTGAAAATCTTCCATCAGTAATTAAAGCAACGTCTTTACCTAAACCTGCGCCCATAATTGCAGCAGTTGGTTTTAGCATTTCTGGCATTCCAGGTCCACCTTTAGGGCCTTCATACCTAATGACGACGACATCTCCTTTTTCGACTAGGCCATCTCTAATGCCATCGTTTGCTGCATATTCGCCTTCAAAAACCTTTGCCTTTCCTCTAAAACAAAGTCCTTCTTTGCCAGTAATTTTGGCAACACTACCTTCAGTGGCTAAATTTCCATACAACATTCTTAAATGTCCAGAAATCTTAATGGGTTCTTCAATTGGTTTTATAACATCTTGACCTTCTTTTAAGTCTGGAACGTCCAATAGATTTTCTGCAATTGTTTTTCCAGTAACGGTTAAACAGTCACCATGAATTAATCCTTTCTTTAATAAATATTTCAATACAGCAGGAATTCCGCCTACGGCATGTACATCTTCCATTAAATATTGTCCACTTGGTTTTAAATCTGCCAAAAATGGTGTATTGTCACTTATATCTTGAAAATCTTTTAAAGTAAAATCGATTTGAGCAGCTCGAGCAATAGCTAAAAAGTGTAATACAGCATTAGTAGAACCACCTAGAATTGTGACTAGTCTAACGGCATTTTCAAGAGATTTTCTTGTTATTATATCTGAAGGTTTAATATCTTTTTCTAATAATAGGCGTAAAGCTTCACCAGCTTTTACTGATTCTTCTTTTTTGGCATCACTTAGTGCGGGATTAGACGAGTTAAAAGGCAAAGTCATTCCAAGAGCTTCAATAGCAGATGCCATTGTGTTTGCGGTGTACATTCCACCACAAGCTCCAGCGCCAGGACATGCTTTTTCAACTATATTTTGGTATTCACCTTCATCCATAGTTCCAGCAACTTTGCTTCCCCAAGCTTCAAAGGCAGAGACAACATCTAATTTTTTACCGTTATGGCAACCAGAATCAATAGTACCACCATAAACTAGAATTGAAGGTCTGTTTAAACGAATCATTGCCATTAATGCGCCAGGCATATTCTTATCGCAACCGACTACTGTTACTAATCCATCATAGCTCATGGCTTGAACTACAGTTTCCATAGAATCTGCAATGATATCTCGAGAAGGTAATGAATAACGCATTCCTGGTGTTCCCATAGAAATGCCATCACTAACACCAATAGTATTGAAAATTAAACCGACGACATCTTCATTTTTTGTGCCCTCTTTAACCAATTTAGCTAAATCATTGAGGTGCATGTTACATGGATTGCCTTCGTAACCTGTACTTGCAATACCAACGATGGGTTTAAAGAAATCTTCTTTTGTTAAACCAATTGCATGAAGCATTGCTTGTGCTGCAGGTTGCGTAGGATCTTGGGTTACTGTTTTGCTGTATTTATTTAGTTGACTCATAGTTTTATTTAGGCAAAATTGATTTGCAGAAACTAAATTAATTGATAAACGTTGGTTGTGGAATTAACTTCATTATTTTTTTCTAAATTCAGTTGTTGTAGGCTGGTAGTTAAAATGTTGATATTCAAATTTTTAGACTCAAATTAATATGATGTTCAAAATGAATTAAATTTTTAGTTAACGTTTTAATCTAGCACTGATGAATACATTGATTAATGATTTTTAAAAATATGATTTTAATAAAAATATAATTTAAATGTTTAATTGAGGTATAAAACCAAAAAACCCGATTCGTTTGAATCGGGTTTTTGATGGTGGTGCCTCCAGTACCACTTTTTGGTTTATTGTATGTTATCTTATTTTAACTGATATTATTTGTATGCCTTATTATAACTGGTTTTTTAAGGTTTTTTAAATAATTTACTTACTTTTGATATAACAGTAGTTAAAGCGTATGTTGTCCCTTTTGTTGTCCCCTTTTTTAATATATCATAATTTATGAGTAAAGCTATTCATTCCACCTCTGGAACTATTAAGTATCGATTAAAAGATGTTAAATCTAAGACGGAAACTTCTATAATTTTAGATTATAGTTTTGGAAGAAATAATCGTTTAAAGTTTGCTACAGGATATAAGGTTGCTCCAAAAAACTGGGATAAGTCTAATCAAAGAATAAGAGCTGTATCTACTTTGAAGAATAGAGAAACCGTGAATAATGACTTATTGAGGTATTCTTCTGATTTTGCCTATCAGGTTTCAAAATTGACTGAATTAGAAAAACAAAATAGAAATGTATTAAAAGGTTTATTAGAAAAAATTATTAGAGACTCTGATGAAGTTAAAAAGCCCATAGCATCATTTTTTGAATATGCTGATGATTTTATAGAATCTAAAGAGAATCAAGCTAAAAATATTGGTGCTGTTAAATTGAGTCCTATAACGGTAAGGTCATACAAACAGACAGTTAATAGATTGAAAGAATTCAATAAAAAGATGAAATATAATTTGGATTTTGACTCAATAGATCTAAAATTTTATTATACTTTTTTGCAATATTTAGAAGAGAATAATTACTCAATAAATACTATTGGTAAACATATAAAAAACTTGATTACTATTTTAAATAGAGCTTCTGAAGATGGTCTCAATACTAACTTTAAATTTAGGCATAACGAGTTTAAAGCGGTGTCAGAAGAAGCGGTTTCAATATATCTTACTGAAACTGAGATTGATTCCCTTTATGATGCAAATTTGTCAAAAACAAAAGATTGGGAACTGGCTCGAGATATATTTTTGATTGGGTATTATACTGGTCAGAGAGTTTCAGATTATAACGGCATTACAGAAGACCAATTGAAGACATTTGGAGGTAAATATGTTTTTGAGTTCAAACAAAAAAAGACATCAAAAAAAGTTTATGTTCCAATTCATCCTCGGATTAAATCGATATTAGACAAAAGATATGGGGGTGGACTCCCCAGAAAATTTAATGCCCCAGATATAAATGAATATATAAAAGAAGCAGGCAGAATTGCAGGAATTAATGAGCCAGTTTCAGTTCAAAGGACTAAAGGAGGTAGGAAAATAACGGAGACCATCCCGAAGTATAGTTTAATTGTGTCCCATACTGCCAGACGCTCGTTTTGTACCAATGCATACTTGTCTAAAATGCCGACAATCGATATTATGGCAATAAGTGGTCATTCAACGGAACGCGAATTTTATAAATATATTAAAGTTACACCACAAGAGCGTGCAGTAAAAATTGCTGATAGTGCTTTCTTCAAAAACTAAAAATTACTTTACTTAATGAATTACAAAGATGTATTTGCAATTGATAGTATTGCTTATAATAAGAGAGAAACAAAAAGAAACAAAGATGAGGCTATTTATCAACTCAACAATTATAACTATTATGAACCTAAACTAGATGATGATTTTTATTTAAAATATTTTACTCATCAATTATTGCTGGTTACAGATATAATGGAATTAGAGGAGTTTCTTGAGTATCATTATAATAATTGTAATCATAATGAAAATTATGTTCAACTACTTGATCTTAAGGTTTTGCCTAAGATTGAAGAATTAATCGAGAATGCTCAGGTTAATCTTGGCGGCAGAGGTTATTTTGAAGAAAATATTCTTGATGATGGTTTTGTTGAGACTGAAGGGGTTATTAAAAATTGGAATTATGATTACCCTTACATGTTACATTATGTTGCTGCTATGAATTTACAAAAGGACTTAGTTAAACGGTTTAGTATTATTTTGGGTTTTTTAAAGGATTTAGATAGTAGTTCTGAGAAGCAGAGCGGATTAATTTGGAAGGGTAAACCTTCTCATTTGGCTTTTTTTATAGCTCAATTTATTCAAGAAGGTTATATTGACCCTCCTAGAAAGCGCGATGGGGATATTAATAATCAAGAACTTTCGAAAATTATACTTAACTCCTTTAAAGTAGAGCCTATGAGGCCATCTATTGAAACTTTGAAAAAATATTGTAACACGGATTCTGAGAGATATGTTAAACTAAAGGAAAGGTTCAGTAAAAGTGAATTTCACTTACCTAATTCGAAAATAATGGAGTAGGTACTTGTACGTTGCGGTACGTAAAAAAATAATCTTTGAGAGTAGTTTTGTTATAGAAACGTATCAAATATTATTAAATGAAGTCAACACAACTACATTTTTTTCAAACAACTCCAGAGGAGCTTACAGACAATATCTTGATAGGTGTTGATAGTAAGTTAAAAGAGTTTTTTAACAAATACAATCCATCTTCAAAAGACGAAACTGAACTTTTAACTGTTGAGGAAACAATAGAGTTTTTAAAATGCTCCAAACAAGCACTTTGGAACTGGCGAAAAAATGGTATTCTCCCAAGCTATCGCCTAGGTAATCGCGTCTATTATAAAAAGTCGGATATATTATCAAAACTAGTAAAACAATAACGTTATGACTGGATTTGTATTAATGCACCGAGATATATTAGAATGGGAGTGGTATCAATCTCCAAATGTTGCTAGGCTTTATATCCATTTATTGCTAAAAGCAAACTTTAAGGATAAAAGGTGGCAAGGACATAGAGTTAGACGAGGTCAATTGATTTGTTCATCTAATCGATTAGCTACTGAATTAATGATTTCAATTCAATCAGTTAGAACAGCTCTTTCTAAATTGAAAGAAAGTGGCTATATAAATGTTTCATCAACAAACAAATTTACCCTTATAACTATCGTAAATTATGATAAAACTCAATCATCTGATTCTAATTCTAACAAATCAAGCAACATTCTAATAACAAACCAAAAACAATTGAGTAACACTCGAATAACAACAACTAAAGAAAGTAATAAGGATTATAAGATTAATAAAGAAACAATAGAGGTTAGAAGTATTAGTTTCAAAAAACAAGTTTTTGAACACTCTAATTATGATATTCAATTATTAAATAGTTTTTATGAATATTGGAGTGAGCAGAATAAGAGTAAGTCTAAAATGAGATTTGAAAAAGATGAGTTCTTTAATATTAAAAAACGACTAGCAAAATGGGAGGCTAACGAAAAACCTAAATTTATAAATGATAAGAAGGAGTCGAATTTATTAACAAATAGGTAAATAATGAGAACAAATAAGACATCGCAAATAGGAGATTTTTTACAACAACAAAATTATCTAAATAAGGAGTTTGATTTTCAAGCGGGATTTAGACAGACTGAACATGATAATCCTTTAAGTGGATTTACAAAATCTGAATTATGGAATATGTTTAAAAACACATTTTATTCTATGTATGGTAAATCACTTCAGTATGATGATACTATAATTGAGAATTTAAAAATACTTTTTTTCTATTTTTTAAGAGATAATAAATTTTTTGAATGTGAAAATTTATTCAGTGATAGTTCAAAACCATCTTTTAAAAAAGGATTGCTTATTGTAGGAGGTTTTGGATTAGGTAAAACAGATTATTTCAAAGTATTTGAGTCGGTTTTTAGACACCATCCAGTATTCAAATTCAAATTTTATTCGTCAATGGAATTAGTTAGGAATTTTGAAAAATGTGTAAATCAAAATGATAAATTAGAATTTTATAAATGTGTTAAAAGAAAACTAATTTTTATTGACGATGTAAATTCTGAACGTGAAGGTAGTAATTATGGTAAAGTTGAAGTAATCCCCGAAATATTATCAATTAGATATGATAATAAGTTGAAAACCTATATGACTGCTAATTATACTAATGCTGAAAATTGTGTAAATCAAACTTTAATAGATTTGGGGAAACGTTATGGGTCTAGAATCTATGATAGATTTTTTGAAATGTTCAATATTATAGAGTTTAAAGGAAAAAGTTTTAGAATATAGAAAACGTTAAATAACAATTTATTTAACGGATTATAAATTAAAAAAGAAGGAAAACATGCCTAAAACAAGAATTTGCAAGCATTGTGGACTACAATTCGAGTCACGAAGAAGTAATCATTTATACTGTGAACCTAGTTGCAGAACTAAAGCTAGTTATAAAAGAAATAACTACAAATATGTTCCTGGACATTATCAGAAAGGAGATACTAAAGATGAAGTACAATTAAATAATAAATCCTTAGTTTCAAAAAGAAATCATAGTTTTAACTCGGCTTCCATCACTAATGTGGCAATTGGCACTGCGGCTGCTGATACCGCTGTGTTTGCGGCTAAGAAAATATTTGCTCCTAATATGCTTCCAGCTACTAAAGGAGACATAAAATCATTAAGAGAATTAATACTTGGTAAATATCTTTTAATCAAAAATTTACCTCAAAACAGAAATGGTGAATTTCCGTATTTTGATATTGAAAATAAAAAAATAGTTTATTTAAAATAAGAATGAATATATATAGTTTTAACCAAAACTCTTTAATAAAACACCGGCCTGTAAATAAAACTTCCCAGTCTTATAATTCTTCAGTTTTTTAAAATTAAGATTAATGATTTCACCAAACTTAGTATTTTGTTCTAACTGGTTAATAAGGGTAATTATAGCATTATAGTCTCCTTCTAAAGTAAATTGGTAAGTGTTTATTGTTAAATCGTTTTTAGCAATTTTATGAGGCTCTACAAAATCAACTACCTTTAATTTGTTGGCTTTTGCATAGGTGTTAATAGTTTTGAGCATGCTATTTTGCATAGAGCTTTCACCCAATTGATATTTTGTTAATAAAGAATCGTAGTATTTTTCACGTTGTTTCAGTGATGAGAGTTGTTGAGGCATATTATCAAAAACTACAGCTTCTTGTTTAAGCGTTTTGTATTCACTTTTCAATTGAATGGTGTTAGCAATAGCATATTTATAGGCTATAATTACTGTAAACAAAAAGCCTACAATGAGGATTATATTTTTAGTCTTCTGTGTCATCTCGCATATTGAGTTTTATAGTAAAGGTAGATGATGATTTTGTATGGTCTTCAAAACTTAATATTTCAACGGATTGTATCCATTTAATATCTTCGAGCTGAGAGATCCATTGTGAAAATTCAATACTATTATTGGATTGACCAGAAATGAGGATTTGATTTTTGTGGTTTTCAATAGCTTTGTGCGCTTTGATTTTTTTGAGTAAGGGTTGGTAGTTTAACTCTTTTAATAAAAGAGATTCAGGTAAGGTGTTAATTATAACATCGACAAAGAAAGAACTTTTAGAGGCGTTGCTCTTTAAAACATCATCGACCATCTTCTCCATTTTTTGTACTTTTTCATTAAGACTTACCATATTAGCTTTAGAAGATTCTAATATTTGTTCAGTTTCACGCAAGGCGTTGACTTCATTGTAATAATGATTAAAAAAAAGAAAGTTTAAAAGCAAAATGATGAATAAACTACTCAAACCGATTTTTAGAAATTGACTAGTAAATTGTTTCTGTTTAAAAGCTTCGTTTAATTGAGTTTTAGTAGCGCTAAAATTGGTTTGAATTTGTTCTCCTTTTAGAACCAAATTTATTACAGCTGCGAAGCCTAAAACATTATTATTCTTAATGTCGAGACCATTAATGTTGTAAGTTGTTTCTTTTGCTTCACGTACTAATGATATATCCGCAATTTGGGAATTTTGAATAGAAATTAAACTATTTGAGGTGTTTATCTCATCATTAGCAACGAAACCAAGGATAGAAGAACAGATTAAACTTCCTAAAGTAAAGTCTATAACTGTAATTTGTTTAGAAGCGTAGTCTTTTAATAATTCATCCACGTAAGATTTTCTACAAATAGAAACAAAATGATTTGTGTCTTGACTTACGCTTTCAAAATAGAAATCTTCAATTTTAATATTTGGGAACGCTAAATGTGCCAATTTTGAGGCGTCATATGTCTTACCTTGAATTTTCTTTGTTAATACAGAATCTGTATTAATGACTAGAATAATAGGTTTTCCTTTTGGAATATTTGTTTTGAGTGTTTTAAAATCAGAAGTTTCAAAGCTCCTTTCAATATCTAGTAGCTTTTTTTTCTTTTTTAAAACAATGCCATAGTATTTGTTTTCACCATTTACTTGTGTCTGTTCAACACTATAAAAGCGATTCCCATATTTTAAAAATGAATTTAAATCTTGAGTCATTAATAGATGACGGTTGGTTTAATAAATACAGTTAGTTTAGACTTGCTACCTTCTCTTACACGTTGACTGAATAGCCATTTAATAATTGGTATTCTTGCTAAAAATGGAACTCCTGAACCAGAATTACTAGTATAGTTTTCTTCTAAACCACCTAGAACAGCTATATCTTGGTCTTTCATTCTAACTACAGATGAAAAATCACGAGAGTTTATGTCTGGTGGTGCATCTTCCGCAATTCTTTGTCCAAAATTAGACTGAATAACATTTATGTTTAGAATTACTTCTTTGTTTCCTGTTACAAATGGTTTAATTTCTAATCCTAATTTAGCTTCAATAGGGAAGTAATTTCTAGTTTCAGTGGTTAGTGGGTTATCCGAGCCAATTGTATTTGTTTGTACAATGGCATAATATGAGGTTTGTCCATTAGAAAAGGATGCTCTATGGCCATTTAAAGTGGCCAATTTAGGTGTTGATTTTATTTTTAAATCTCCATTAGTTTCCATGGCTTTAACTGTTGCAAAAAAATTGGGTACCACTTTACCGAAATTAAAAACGGATGCACTGCTAAATCCACTAATAATATTATTTATTGTTTCTGAGCCAAGTGTTAAGTCAGTACTCGGGAATAAATTGCCTTGCGTAGTTGTCGGTTCATTACCTAATCCCCAAGCAACACCAGCTTCTATGGTATTCGATGTTTGTGCTTCCACTATCATAACCTCAATAAGGATTACTGGGATTGCTTTATCTATGCTTTTTATAAATTTTTTAAAAAGTTCTATTTCTGTACCTGTACCTGTAGCATAAATGCTATTTAATTCTACATCTATTTTAAAGTCTATATTACCTATAATCTCTTGAGGGACTAAATCCATAATGGTTTTAGAGCTCTCGCTTCTATCATAGGAAGACGAATTCGTTTGTCTTTGATTATTATAATTATTAGAGCCTAAATTATTATTGTTGAATGCGTTATTGTTTGAGTAGGTCTGTGCAGCTGTTTGATAGTTATTAACCATATCATTCCCAGCCGATGTAAGGTTAGAGTCAGCCATCATATTTACTGACCTATGTTCAAGAGTGATAATTTCTACTTTCCTAACACTAAGTTGTTTTTCCGTTCCGAAAAAGTAAATATTATCCTCTTTCTTAAAGGTGTATTTGTCAATTATAGCATTTTTACTTGTCCTTTGGTTATGATTAGATGTAGTTGTGTGATTGGAAGTATTTGAGTCTTGTGGCTCAAATATTTTAATAAGTAAATCGTCAAAACTAATCGAATCTGTTTTTATGGTAACATTACCTGCATTATCTAACGGAGAAGCCATAAACATGTTAACATCTAGAGCGTTACCAATATCTGTTACAATTTTTTTAATAGAGGTATTTTTAAAATTTACCTCAAGTTGCTGATTAATGGAATCTATAACAATGAAATTTAGATTAGAGTTTAAACGATTACTCAATCTATTATTTTGTTCGTTAGATTTGTTGGAAATCACTTTATCAAAAACGTAAAAATTATCTTTCGTCTTAGTTAATACTAAATTATTTGTCAAAGCCATTTTATCCATGGCATTATCGAAATTAGTGGGTTTTATATAAGCGGTTAGTTCTAAGTTTTCCATTCCAGGAGCATACAAAAGATTTTTTGCAGTTTTATCCATAATCTCTATAAAAACATCGTAAAGTCTACTTTTGTTAATGTCAATTGATACAATTTCATTGGTTGGGTTGTAATCAATTTGAATTGGATAAACATCAGGTACCATAATTTCTTCATATGGTTTTATAGATAAAATGTTCTTAGTAAACTCAATAGTAAGACTGTATTCTTTGCATAAGAACAATAACATGTCTGATACAATTACATTTGAGAAATTATTTTTAATTTTAATAGTAGAAAGTTCAGGAGAAATATTAATATTCACTTTATGTATATCAGAAACGGCTAGTAAAAAATTAGGCAAAGAGACATCATTTAAAGCAATAGTCGCATCAATATATTCTGAAAACCCCTTGTTTTCTGATGATATTAATTCTATTTGATTTTCAATTACAGATAAACGCTGATTATTTTGCGCATAGCCACAAGCCGTGAATAATATAATCAGTAATAATTTTAATAATAACTTCATCTATTTTGTTTAATTGTTATTGAATCAGGAGAGGATAAACCTCCTCAACTGATGTGATACCATTTTTAACTAGAGCAATGGCATTTGATTTTAAACTTGCAATTTCTTCTTCTATCAAGTAGGTATCTATTTCAAGTTGGTTGTTTTTAATATAATTTACCAGCGTTTTTGTAATTGGTATAATTTCATAAATGGCTTTTCGTCCTATGTATCCAGTATGGTAACAGGTATTACAGCCAACCGCTACAAATTGCGAATTTAAGCTTTCAGGAATTTCAAATTGTTCTGGAAAATCAAAGCTATTTATTGGTTGTTCTGTTTTGCAATTTGAACATAGTTTTCTAACTAATCGTTGGGCAACACTAACATTTAAGGTATTCGCAATTAAAAAAGGTGGAATATCCATATCAATTAACCTAGAAATAGTTGCCCATGCTGAATTCGTGTGAATTGTAGATAAAACCAAATGACCAGTTAAGGCAGCTCTGATGGCCATATTAGCCGTTTTAGCATCTCTAATCTCACCAACCATAATCACATCAGGATCTTGTCTTAAAAATGTACGTAAAGTGCTAGAGAAATCTAGACCAATATTTTCTTTAAGTTGTACTTGGTTAATGCCTTCTAAGGTATATTCTATTGGGTCTTCTATAGTAAGGATGTTGGTTTTTTCATCATTCAAAAGTTTTAAAGTCGCATAGAGTGTGGTTGTTTTTCCTGAACCAGTTGGTCCTGAAATAAGGACTATCCCATTCGGTTTTTTTATAGATTCCTTATACGCATGTAGTTCTTTTTCTGTAAATCCTAAATCGCTTATTTCAATATGGTCAGTATCTTTACTTAGAATTCGTAATACCATTTTTTCTCCATGTAAGGTGGGTAAAGACGACACTCTAATATCAAATTCTTCTGTCGTCGTTTTTATAGTAATGCGGCCATCTTGAGGTAAACGTTTCTCTGAAATATCTAAACCAGCCTTAATCTTTAGCTTGTTTATTATAATCGGATACTGGTCTTGCTCTACGATAAAATACTCTTTTAACTTACCATCAAGTCTTAATCTTACACGACATTTTTCTTCATAAATTTCAAAATGAATATCACTACTACCTATGTGCTTGGCAGTAGATAATAGCTTTTCTAAAAAATCATTTGAATAATTAAAATGTTCTGAATGGCTTTGATTTCTTTTTCTATAATTTGAAGCAAGGTATTGTCTAATATTCTCTTCAGATTCTGGAATTAAATTTATTTGTTTACCTAGTATTATTTGTAATTCTTGCTTTAGGTCTAAAGAGGTGTCAAAAGACTTAAAAGAATAAATTTCTTTTGCGTCATCGATAGGTATAATACCATACTGATACGCCTGCTCACTACTTATAAGTTGGGATAAATGAACTGGTATTTTAAAATCTTCTTTTATCATATTTAAATCGCGTATAAAGAAGATGTGATACCTGTCCAAGAAGATAAGTAAACAAAGGCGAAAAACAAGCTAATGTAACCAGCTAGTGGAACGGTTTTAAGCTTTGAAAATTGTTTTATTAATAAGTGTGTAGTCAAGGAGAATATTAAAGCAAAAACAAATATGATTAAAAACGAAACCGTTGAAAACGAAAAAATAAGACAAATAAAAAGTAAGACATCACCTAGGCCAAATACTTCACGAAACTTTGATTTTAATTTAAGTTTAGCGTATAAAAATAAAGTGAACAGTAATATGAGAATGAATATAAAATTCATACTCACCGAAGTGAAAAATAATACTGGCATTGTTTCTGAATAGAACAAAATTCCGCTGCATGCTCCAAGCATTGGAAATAGAAACCAATATACTTGACGTTCCATTATATCTTGATTAAAAATCAAGATTAGAATTCCTATTAATATAATTTTAAGTAAGAGCATCAATCTTTTATAATTTGTTTAGGTGTTCCGTTTTCATTTATTTCCCAAACATTATAAATTCCATCGCCATCAAAATCTGTTATGGCCGCAGCTCTAGCAATAAAATTAGTACTGCCGGCGCTTAGTATTTCATAGGTATAATTACTGGTTCCATTTTCTTTAATGGTTTTTGGAGCTTCAAAGTCTAGTTCGTATAGGTCAGTAGTATATTTAGAATATAAGTATCGATGAGATGTTTGGCTATTGTAAATGTATTTCAGTTGCATTTGGGCTTCAATACTTTTAGCTTTTACAACAAGTGGCATTAAATTGGGTAATGCTATGAGCATAAAAACACCAATAATAAGAAGAACGATGAGAACTTCTTGTAAGCTAAAGGCTTCTGTTTTTAATCTATTGTTTGTTTTCATAATGTTATTATATAAATCCAAGTTGTTCGGCTTTTATAAGTAAATGCATGTCGTCTCCATTTTCAACATTAAACAGTTCTTTTAAGTTTCTTTTTCTTAATTCTATTGCGCTTTTAGAAAGCGGAATAATATCAAACAAATGTTTCATTTTTGCGCCTTTAGATAATTGATATAGTAATTGACGGTCTATTTTATCTAACGTGAAGTCGTTAATCACGTGTCTACGCATTAACTTTATAACTGCCTTACTATAATATGGAATTTCTATAAGTACAGATTTAAAAGCTTCTATTAATATTGAAAAGTCGATTTCACTTTTTATTAAAAACCCGTCAGGATTAATAGCTTTCAAAATACTGTTTAGTCTGTAATTATTATTGTGAGAAGTAATAACCATAATTTTGACTTTAGGGAAAGTGTTTATAAGCTCAATTCCTAAATCTTCACCACACAAGATTTTTTTGTCTTTAGATGCAGGTATGTTAATATCTAAAAGGACTAGGTCAAAGGGTGTTTTGTTAATGGCTTTATTAATTTCTATTAAAGCACTATCACTATTATTGACCGATTTGATTCTAAAATCGAATTGTCCATTATTCTCGCTTATGTAATTAAATGCAGCTATAAACATTGTAATTGTCAAAGGCTCATCTTCAATTATAAGGATATTAATAGGTTTGTTCATATAAAATACGCTTAAGTGTTTTGGGTTATTCTTAAGACTTTTTTTAATTCTCCTAAGGTAATTTGTAATGAGAATGTTCGGCTGGGTAAAATCCTTAGTTTTTCAAAGCAAAAACCTTAGTTGTGTCAGTTAAATGTCCTTTAAATTTATTCACAATAATTTTGACTATCAAAACATTAACTCAAATTATTTGTGGGATTTAGACCACGTGCATCTAATTTCTTTTATTGGTATTGGTTTGTTAAAATCGTCGATAAAGTGTTAATCCATTAAACCTCTCTTTCAATGAAAAATCGTTTGACTGTTTTTTTTATTTTTCTAATAGCTCTGAACTTGCAGGCGCAGGAGCTTCCTAATGTTATTCCTCCGTCTCCAGAGGCTTCTTCATTAATATCGTATTCCCAAACTCAAGTATCTCCATATACTGGGTTGCCAAGTATTCAAATTCCATTTCATTCTATTAATTATAAAGGTGTCTCGATCCCTATAAGTTTAACATATAATTCTGGCGGAGTTAAAGTGGAAGATATTGCTTCTTGGGTAGGTTTAGGATGGAATCTTAATGCAGGAGGTTTGGTCTCCAGAACTATAAATTGGCTGCCAGATAATTCTCCAAATGGATATATGAATACAACGTATACTTTAGAACATTTCGCTGATAATCCTGATACAACCGAATATTGTTGTAATTCAAATGAACAAACTGCTCAACTGTTATCATATATATCTGATCAAAGGGATTACGAGCCAGACGAGTTTAATTATTCTATACCTGGGTATTCAGGTACGTTTTATTATGATCAAACGGATGATAAATTTATACAAGTGCCATATACCAATGTTAATATTGAAATGATTGAGCAAAATGGCAGAATAAATGGGTTTATAATTAATACGCCAGATGGTATAAGATACCATTTTGGCGGTTCAGCAGCCTATAGAGAGAAAACACAGAGTGTTAAAAGTATGACGCATACTCAAAACGGAATATTTGAAAATACGGCGAGCCTGTATGCGTCAAATAATCCCTATAACCAAAGTTGGCTGTTGCATCATATTGAGTTCCCTTCATCTAGCGAGACAATAGATTTTATATACGGTGTGGAGGCTGATGTAAAAACAATAGTGCGACAAGATGAAGAATTGATTTTAAATTTGGGGTCAGGCTGTCCTGAAGAATATAATATTAATTATGCCGAAAGAAAATTTACTCAACCAAGACTTCAAGAAATTATTTTTCCCTCAGGAAGGGTTCTATTTGTAAAAGGAACTACTGAGAGAACGGACTTGAAGAACTCATATCCTTTGGATAAAATTGTTTTGTATGATAATAATGACGCTTATGTCAAAGGGATTAATTTACATCATTCTCAATCTCTTTGTTCATCAGGGAGTACTTATAATATGCCATTTTTTGCGTTATCAGATAATACAGAGGCGGAATACCGCTTAAAATTAGATGCTGTGTCCCTTGTAGACGAAAATGATAATGAAGAGGCTAGATATACTTTAGAGTATAATACTCAGAAATTACCACAACGTTATTCAAGGTCCATAGACTATTTTGGTTATTACAATGGGCAACAGAATGCGGATTTAATTCCTAAGGCTAGACATAGACCTTCTGTGCCAACGGGATTGATAGGGAATGCTAATAGGATGGTGCAACCTAATTTTACTCAAGCAGAAACCCTTACCAAAATAATATTGCCTACAGGAGGGTCAGAAGAGTTTGTTTGGGAGAATAATAGTGCAAGCTTATTTGAAAATAATATTCCAACATTTCAGGATTATCAGGAGGAAACAGCTTTTTTTCTTCAAAACTCTTCCTTGTTCGCAGATTCTGATGTGAATGTCGATTATTCCAAAACGTTTACAGTAGATCCAAATAGCGATGGATGGGTTAGTTTTCTAATTAATATGTCAGGGTGTAATGGACCTAATTTAAGTGATACAAATTGCGATTTTACTCTTAAGCTAGTTGGAATATCGACTCAATTGAATGAGCCAATTCTACAAAATTCATTTAATAAACAGCTTTTACCTGGGCAAACTTATAAAATTACAGCAAAATCTGTCAATGGTTCTAATTGCGATCCTTTTACAGACCCAAGTTGTTCTGCAATGCAAGGGTTACTGGATGTAATTTGTAAATATAATGTAGATCCTACTCCTGGAGAATATCTGTTTGGAGGCTTGCGAATTGCAGAAATAAATGCTTACGATTATTTAGCCACAATACCAGCATCGTCTCGTAGTTTTGATTATACCTTTCACGACGACCATGCGTCACCAAATCAAACTAGTGGAATGGTTATTAGTTTGCCTATTAATTCTATAGATAATTATAAGGCAGTTTGCAGTGGTAATGTTAGCAATGGAACAATTAAGATAAATTCTAACGCTCCATTATTTAAGATAAATGGTAGTAGTTACATAGGGTATACTAATGTTACAGAAATTACAGCATCAGGGGTAAATACTAATGGTTATAAAGAATATGAGTATTCAAATGAATTTTTAAGTAATATTTACCCATATAGTAATACTTATTATAATTCACCTTTTCCCTCTGTAAACAATAAATCTATTTTGCCTAATTGGAGAAATGGTAACCTATTAAAATTAAGTCACTATGATAAAGTGGGTTCAAAAGTTAAGGAACAGTTATATGAATACGAGGTAGCGAATACATTTCATAAACCTTCTACAGAGTTTGCTATTCAGGTTTATAGAATGCCAGATAACGGTTTAGGAAATAATCTTTACGTAAGGTATTATGGTTATACTACAGAGTGGCAGCGTATAAAACATCAAACTACCACAGATTATCTAAGTAATGGTGATGTAACCACTTCGGTTGATTATTTTTATGATAATAATCCACTTTTAGCATCTGAAGTAAATAGTCATAATAGTAATGAAACATTGACTAATGTTCTTACTTATTACCCAGAAGATGTAACAAGTCTCTCTTCGTTAGGTGAGTCATTGACCACTCAAGAAAAATCGGCTATAGATTTATTAAAAACTCCCACACTATCAAATACTAATGGACAGCATCGTATAGCTATGCCATTACAAACAAAAACAACAGTTAAGGATCTCAACGGAACAGTTTTGTCACAAAACACAACGAGAACAAACTACAAAGATTGGGGAGCAGGAGTTATAGAGCCAGAATTCATTCAAACTTCAAAAGCAGATAATCTGTTGGAAAATAGAATTGAATTTAAGGATTATGACTCAGACGGTAATATTCTACAAGTAAAAAAGTCAGATGGCATGGATATAACTTATATCTATGGTTATGGTAACAGTCTGCCAGTTGCAAAGATAGAAAATGCAACGTATTCACAAGTTTCAGGTCATGTAGCAAATATTCAATCCAAATCAAATTTAGACAATGATCATTGTCAAGACTCAGGTAGTTGTAATGAGAAAAATTTGCGAACAGCATTAAATGCGTTGAGGTCATCATTACCTGATGCTATGATAAGTACCTATACATATGATCCTTTAATAGGTGTTACCAGTATGACCGATCCTAATGGGAACATTGCATACTATGAATATGATGAGTTTAACCGATTAGTAAGAGTTAAAGACAAAGATGGTTATATACTGAACGAGAACAAATACCATTATTTTTTAAATAATTAAAAAACAAGAATCATATGAAAACTATATCACTATATAAATTAAATCTAATAACCTTTTGTTTTTTACTAGGTACTCTATTTTCATTTTCACAGAATGAGCATATAGACTGGTCAGCTCAAAGTTATTTAGTCGGTGTAAATGGAACAGAAGTAGAACTAAATAATAATTTAACCAAGCAAGGCACAAACTTTACTTGGGTGCAAAATGGGTATAATAACACCTCGGAAACTAGCAGTTTTAATATTTCACTGGTTACAGGAAACTGGAATACTTCAGATAACACAGGAGAAATTCAATATGATTTAACGACGGAAGATTCAACAGCAAGCTTAATAATCAATGGCAATGCAGAAGGCATTATTGTGGTTCTATCCATTAATGACGTAAATGAAATTGCAGCTGAGAGTTATACTTTTTACATTGAGTCACTTACTAATCTCTAAAACTAAAAGTTATGATAAATAATAAAAAGAAATATTTTTCAAAAATTAGCTTGGTATTGTTAGTACTTTTAGCATTTAGTTCATTAGGCTTTGCTCAAAACCTTACAGGCTCTGTTAGTGTTTTACCAAATTCAACAGAGACTTATACTTTTAACAATGGTATGTTTTATTCCTATGATGGATGGAATATCACAGGAGGATCTCTAGTTTCAAATACTGAATCTGGTACGTCTTACAGTGTCGTTGTTTCATGGGGTAGTTCAGGTTCGGGTTCAGTAGCATTTAAAGAAAAGAACGTTATAAAGGAAACCTTAGTGGTAACTATAGAGGATAATGCGCCAAGTTTAATTACCGAGCGAAACTATGTTCATAATACATCTCCTAGAACGCCAACAACAGATATAGATAATTTATTAGTAACAGAAAAGGTTGAAGCTATTAGTTATTTTGATGGCTTAGGAAGACCTGTGCAACAAGTGGCCATAAGAGCAGGAGGAAACCGTGAGGATATAATAACACACGTCGGTTATGATGAATTTGGTAGACAGGTAAAAGATTATTTACCTTATAGTTCTTCAACAGATATAGGGTCTTACAGACCAGATGGACTAACAGCAACTCATACGTATTACGATGCTCCAAAATATGAAGCAGATTTCCCGTCTATTTCGGCAGTAGATATAAATCCGTATTCAGAAAAAGAGTTTGATAACTCGCCACTGAATAGAGTGATGAAGCAAGCAGCACCAGGCGAAGATTGGAAACTAGGCAATAACCATGAAATAGAAATAGATTATTTAACTAATACCGCAACAGATGTGCGTTATTATAGTGTGAATTTAACGAAAAGTACAGATAGTACTGTTGTTACTTATAATCCAAGCCTAAATATGAGTGGTTATTATGGTGCTAACCAACTTTACAAAACTATAACTAAGGATGAAAATCACGATGGTACACCAACTAAAGATCACACCACTGAAGAGTTTAAAAACAAGCAAGGGCAAGTAATTTTAAAAAGAACTTATAATAATGAAACAAAGCACGATACGTATTACGTCTATGATGATTATGGAAATCTAACCTATGTTTTACCACCAAAATCAGAACCACACTCAGCTATGCCAGATGCCACAGAGCTTAGTGAACTTTGTTACCAATACAAATATGATAAACTAAACCGATTGGTAGAGAAGAAAATACCAGGCAAAGGATGGGAGTTTATAGTTTACAATAAATTAGATCAACCTATCTTAACCCAAGATGCCAATTTAGATAGTCAGAACAAATGGTTGTTTACTAAATACGATGTTTTTGGTAGAGTAGCATACACAGGTTTTATTACTAGCGGTAGTTCTAGAAGTTCATTACAAGCGGCAGCAAATGCAGTAAGTAATACACATGTTACTAAACAAAATACAAGTACTAACTTAGCAGGTACAACAATATATTATAATAATACAGGTTATCCAACCACAAATATTACTGAATTATACACCATCAATTACTATGATAATTATACCTTCGATAAGGTAGCTGGTAACTCAGAAACAGCCTATGGTATTACACCAACAACTGCTGTCACTGGTTTAGCGACAGGTAGTAAGGTGAGAGTTTTAGGTACAGATAGTTGGATTACTACAGTAAGCTATTATGACGATAATTCTAGACCTATCTACGTCTATAATAGAAACCTTTATTTAAATACCACAGACAAGGTTAAGAGTCAATTATTATGGGATGGAAGAGTAGTAGAAACGACAACAAGCCATACAAAATACGACATAAATAAAGTGACTTCTGTAACCACTATAGATAAATTTGAATACGACCATGCCAATAGGTTAGTCTCGCATAAGCAAAAGATTAATAATGCAGCCCTTGATGAAGTTATAATATCTAATATCTATGATGATTTAGGTCAATTAGAAGCGAAAGGCGTTGGAGGTAAAGAAAATGCTAAACGTTTGCAAGAAGTAGATTATAGCTATAATGTCAGAGGTTGGTTAAAAACAATAAATGATCCGTCAATAATAGGGAATGATCTCTTTGCATTTAAGCTTAATTATAATACAAAAGACCATGGTGGTAATGAGTTATATAATGGTAATATCTCAGAAACTGAATGGAAAACTAAGAACGATAATGTATTGAGATGGTATAAATACGATTATGATGACCTCAATAGAATTACCAGTGGTATAGCTAGTAATAATGACTATAGTTTAACCTCGGTTGGTTATGATAAAAACGGTAATATTACCGATTTAGCTAGACGAGGCCATACCGATGAAGCCGCAACAAGCTTTGATGTAATGGATGATTTAGTCTATACCTACGAAAACAAAAGTAATAGGTTAAAAAAAGTAATAGACAATGAAAATGGCACTTATGGTTTTAAAGATGGCTCTAACATTGCTACAGAGTACACCTATGATAGTAATGGCAATATGTTACGAGATTATAATAAAGGTATATCAACGGATATATTATACAACCATTTAAATTTACCAACTCAAGTTACATTGCCAGACGGAAGAATTGATTATATTTACGATGCCACAGGTGTAAAACAGAAGAAAATAGTGGAATCTGAAGCAGGTGAAATAATAACGACGTATGCTAGTAACTTAATCTATGAGAATGGAAGTTTAAAATTCATGTCTCATTCAGAGGGTTATGCGGAGCCTATTGAAGAACGGATACGTTCCTCAAGATCAAATAGTAATTCATTTAATAATAATACAACGGTAACAGTAACACCTAATTTTAAATATGTCTATCAATATAAAGACCACCTTTCAAATGTAAGACTTTCCTACTCAGATAGTAATAATGATGGCTCTGTAGATAGTTCTGAAATCATAGAAGAGAAAAACTACTATCCATTTGGGCTTGAACACAAAGGGTACAACAACATCGTGAGTGCCAATAGCAATAGTGCAGCACAGAAGTATAAGTACAATGGCAAGGAACTTAATGATGAGCTTGGGTTGGATTGGTATGACTATGGAGCAAGAAATTATGATGCAGCACTTGGTAGATGGTTTGTAATTGACCCAAAAGCTGGTAAATTTGATGATTTCAGTCCTTACCATTATGCCTACAATAGACCGACTTCGGTAATAGACCCAGATGGTCAAGAGAATATAGTCATAAGTGGTGGCGAATATGATAGTGACAGTAGATATAAATATAATTTTATAGAATCAGCTCTCAATCAATTAACAAGTTATGCTAAACAAGACGAGGCAACAACTTGGTTATTAGTAACTACAGGTTATTCTAAAAAAGACATCAAAAAGTTTAAAAAAGCAGCTAAAAAACTTGGAGTAAGTTTTGTGGGCGTTGATTCAAAAGAAGGGATATCTAACTACTTAAATTCGAAAAGTACTAGTGACGGTGACTTATCGGATGCAAGGACAGATGATAAGATAACAGATATTTCAGCCTTTGGACATGGATTAACAGGAAGTATGGAGTTTGGCTACGGACAAGAAGGAGCAGGCGTTCAAGATGGTTTAAGTTTTGGCATTAGTGATATTGCTGGATTAAATGCAGGAGCCTTTGATAATGCAACTATTTGCTTATTTACATGTAATGCAGCAACACCAACAGAAGGAGATGCTAGTAATACTGATGCTACCAATCCTGGTCTTTGGAGTTCTTTCGCAGGTCAGCTTGCTACACAAACAAACTCTAGTGTTTATGGGTATCAAGGAAGGTCTGATTATGCTAAAATGAATCAAGGAGAATCAACTTCTGCGAAAATAAATAGAAATTGGAACGGATTTAATACTGCAGGTAGTTACTCTTTGCCAACAGGAGGAACTCAAAGTAATGGAAAGCCATCAAAACTATGGCATTTTAACAAAAAGAAGAAGTCAGTAAAAGAATAAGAAATGAAGACAATAAAATTAATTATATGTATCGTGTTACTAAATACTCTTTTTGGTTGTAATAATAGAAATGATGGAATAGAAATTTCTGATTATTATAAAATATTTGAAAGCAGAGATAATTTTTATAAGAAAAAGGAAAAAGAGTTTGAAGGGTTCAAAGTAAATAATTCGTCAATTTCTAGTTTGATTAAATGCAATATGCCTTTTAGCTCTGCAAACAAATACGAACTAGCAATTCTATTTAATAATAAACTCGTTTATTTAGAAAGTGAAAGCGATAATATAAGAGTTCCAGAATCATTAAAAGAAGGAGATATAATTAATGTTAGCGTTTTATTTATAAGTGATGAATCTGTGTATAAATTGATTAATAAATATACTTTTTCATTGAAGAAAGATATTAAGTATTACTACTTAACATTTTTACCAGATGGGAGTACAGACCAATTTATTATGATTCCATCAAGCGAGTACATTTCTTAAATTGATTACTTAATTTAAAACAAAGAGAAGCCACCTTTGACAAGGTGGTTTTTTATTGCGCCAGTTTTTGCACTTTACGGAGCAACATCTATTTAAAACTACAACAAAACTACGCCAATGTTTGCGCATTGGAGTTAATAGATATTAAGGCTTCTATTTTTAGATAAATAGAAGCCATTTCTATAATATTTGAGTTTCATTTCAAATAGAAAGTCGGTAATTTTTATGTTTTTAAAATATTAATTTAAAATAAGCTGGGAACGATATTTTTAAACATAGTTATCCTATAAATGCACATTTGTTAAACGCTTTATTGGTAATAACTCTATTGGCTTTGGCTTCTGCAATTTGGTTTTTAAAGTAGTCCTTGTCAGGTAATTTTCCGTTTATAACTTCCATAGGATATAAGCCATATAAATCTGCAGGATGTCGCTCAAAATTATAATATTGAACAAATCGTTCAAGACTATCCAAATGGTTTTTAACGGTTCTTGAAATCTGTCCTTTTAAAAATTCAGTTTTATAAATACTATGCGTGCTTTCTGCCATAGAATTAGATAGGGGGAAATCGTTAGTTCTAGCAGTAATTTTAGAAACCACAGGAGGCGCATTAAAATGGTTTACCCAAGTGGTAAAGTGGCCTTTGTTTTCAGACCCTCCATCAGTTAAAATATTGATGGGTTTATTTGTGTTACATAAATCATATTTTTCAAAAGCTTCTTTAAAGAGTTTTGTTATAAACTTACTATCCGCTTTTTTAGAAACAGATGCATAATGTAGAATAGCTTTCGAAAAATTATCTTTGACAAAAGCTACTTTTTGCATGCCATCTTCTAAGGTTGGTACTAAAGTAATATCTACATGTAACCACTCAAAAACACGGGTAGCTCTAAGTCCTTTTCTTGGTGGTATTTTGGTTTTTTTAGATTTTCTATAGCCTAAAGCTTTGGCATATTTGCTAAAGGTAGATTTTCCGCAAGACACTAATTCATTGCGCAAAGCATGATAATATAAGGTTACTTTAGTTTTACCAAAGTGCTTTGGGTCTTTAATAAGTTGTTCAATAGCATTAGTTTCTTCAAAGCTTAACTGATTAGGATGCTTTTTAAAACATTTATTGAAAATGTTTAGCGAACAATTAATTTTTCGTTTTTCACGATAGTACCAGTCACTAGATACACCATAAAATTTGCAAGCTCGTTGTGTTTTTATTTTGGTTAAATTAATGATACTGTCTATTGAGTTAACAACGTAACTCGCATTCTGTTTTTGTAGTTGTTTGTTTTTGCCAACAGTTTTAAGAATTTGATGATAGCCGTCGCTTACTCTAATCATTAATCTAATTGCTTTTTTTAATTGCTGTCGTTCAATCGTTTTTTTGATGTCTTCTATATCATTTGTAAATGGGAGTACCCAATGATCAAAATCGTAATGCTTGTTTTTGTTCTTTTTCCAATGTTGTAAGGTGCGTTTAGGTATTTTATCTAGTTGCTGTTTACTTAATAATCCTTTGGTGTAAAAAAGAGGAATTAAAGGATGGTAATTACGTTTGTAAAGGTTTTCTATCATGTGAAGTGTTAACCTATAGATAAAATGGTTTTTAGGATTAAGGTTTTTGCTTAGTTTGTCTAAGCTAAAACCTTAGTTTTTTAAATAGCATAAGGTGTAACTTTAATGAATAAATACGCTGTTAAATTTTTTTGTTATGTCTAAAAAGTTACTTGTTTTTTTTGTTTTAACTATTCTGTTTAGTTGTGAAGAGCTCATAGAAGTAGAAGATATTTCTAATGAAGTAGTTGATGTATTAGCACCTGTAGATAATGTATCAGTAGAAGATACAACTGTAAATTTTACATGGGAGGCTTTAGATTTTGCAGAAACATATCAGTTACAAATAGCTAACCCTAGTTTTATTGAGGCAGAAGGAATTTTAGAAGACACATTAATAAGTGCTACTAACTTTACCAAAACACTGTCTATCGGTACTTATCAATGGCGAATAAAAGCTATTAATTCTGGCTACCAAACACTTTACTCAACTCAAAATTTAATAATTGAAGACTAAAAAGAAAACATACCTATTGTTGGTGCTTGTAGCAGCTGTATGGGCAACTATCGGTTTTAAGATTATTTCGGCTTTAAATCCAGAATTACCAGAAGTTAAGCAACAAGATTTTATAGCTAAATTAGATTATAAAGTTAATACCGCAATAGACACCTTTTCTATTGCAACCCAAAACAGAGATCCTTTTTTAGGAGCGTTATTTAAAAATGAACCCAAGAAAACGGCTATTAAAAAGAGAAGAGATGTTGAGTGGAAAAATATTACCTATCAAGGTATAATAAAGAGCGGTAAATCTAAACATCAGATATTTATTGTTAACATAGACGATGTTCAATATTTACTTAAAAAAGGACAAATTAAAGATAGTGTCACTCTGGTTTATGGCAACAGCAGGTATGTTAAAGTGCGTTATAAAAATCAATCAAAGAGATATAAATTAAAAAAATAGTGATGATAAAGCTTAAAGCAGGTTCGTTGCAGTTAGTTACATTTATTGTGGTAATTATTGCATTGCTATTATCTTCTTTTATTATTTTAATTCATGTTTATAAGCAATTTAGAATAAAAACAGATCATGCAATAGAATCTGTTGGGTTGGCAGATAGAGGTATTTCTCACTTACTTCAAAATGAGAGTCGGGTTTATGATACTATTTCAATACAACTTAATACCGATGATTATAAATCGGTAAAAGTACATAAGAGCTATTGGGGAACTTTTGAGAAAGTAATCTCTAAAGCGAAAATTAAAAGTTTGGAAGTAGAAAAAATCGCCCTCGTTGGGGCTAAAAGAGGAAAATTAAATGTGACAGCATTAATGCTTGTTGATAACAATAAGCCTATGGTTTTAGTTGGTAACACTAAAATAGAAGGTAGAGCTTTATTACCAAAGCGAGGAGTGAAACCAGGAAACATAGCAGGAGTATCCTATTATAATGGAAATTATATCTATGGAAATAGTTCTACTATTACGTCGTTTCCTAAAATAGATATGGATTTTTTAAGTTATTTAACAGCTATTAGTACAAGTAGTATTTTTAACAATAATAGTATTGAATATATTAATTTAAATGCTTCTAAAAAACATATAAATTCTTTTAGAAAGCCCCTAAAACTAATTTATAATAACTCAGAAATTGTACTTTCTGAAATAAGCATTGTTGGGCAAATTATAATTCAATCAGAATCTAAAATAACGGTAACCGAAACAGCAAAATTAACTGATATTATTTTAATTGCACCCAGGATTGTGGTTAAAAACAATGTTGTTGGGAGTTTTCAGGCATTTGCATCAGAGCATATTAACATAGAAAAAAATGTAAGATTAGAATATCCTTCTTCTCTCGTTTTGCACAATGATAATATAGAAGACGAGCCAAAGGATGCAAATTGGATTTTTATAGATGATTATTCCGAAATAAAAGGTAATGTTTTGGCCTTAGGAAAAAATACGTCTACAAACTACGATTCACAAATAAGAGTGAACCCTAATGCTATTATTAGAGGTGTTGTTTATTGTGAACAAAACCTAGAATTAAGAGGTACTGTTTTTGGGACGGTCTACACTGATAATTTTATTATAAAAGAAAAAGGATCTATATACCAAAACCATCTTTATAATGCCAGAATTAGTAGTTATGAGCTAGAATCGGAATTTGTGAGTTTTCCATTAGAAAAGTCAACTAAAGGAATTGCTAAATGGTTATACTGAGAAAAGTCAAGGCATCGACGTTAATAGAGACACTGGTTGCTACAGTATTGATTATGGTTATTTTTATGGTAGCAAGTATGATTTTAAATAATTTATTTTCTAGCAGCATTAAAAACAGTACAAGAGCTATAAATGCCAAATTAAATGAAACCGAATATTTGTATAAAAGTGCTAAAATAGAATTACCATTTTATGAGAATTATGAGAATTGGATTATTGTTGTTGAGTCTATTTCTAATTCGAGCTTCTATAGTATAACAGCTACTAATGAAACTACTAAAAAAGTTTTAGAAAAAGAAATTTATAAAAATGAAAACTAAGCTTAAAGCATTTACATTAAATGAAATGGTAATAGTGATGATTATTTCTACTATAGTTATTGGTCTAGCCTTTACTGTTTTGTCTATGGTACAAAGGCATATGTCGTCAATTCAAAAAAACTTTAGTTTAAAAACTGAATTTAATCATTTGGAACAAGCCTTATGGGTGGATTTTAATAAGTATAATTCAATAAGGTTTAATGAAAAAGAAAATGAGATAAAATTAAAAAACGAAATTGATTCTACTTTATATAGAATTACGCCAGACTTTGTCTTAAAAGATGAAGATACATTAAATATAAAGATAGATCAAACCTTGTTTTTTTTTAATGGTATTGAAGTGAGTAGAGGAAAGGTTGATGCGGTCAAAATAACATTATCAGAGCAGTTTAAAGATCAAAAAATATTTGTTTTTAAACGAAATGATGCATTCCAATTTATTAATTAGTGGCATTTCGGCTAGAAAATATAAATAAGCAAGATGTTGCCGTTAAAGGGCAAAAAAGTTCTCTATCTTTTTTAGAGAAAGAGGTTATTGTTTTTAAAAAACCGTTTTCTAATAAAATAAAAGAAGATTTTTATACCGAATTAAGTGTATTGCTTAATGCAGGTATTAGCCTAAAACAAGCATTAGACCTAATAAAGACATCTTATAAGAATAAAAAAAACAATTCAGAATTGCAATCTGTGATTGATGGTATTGTTGCTGGTCAAAGTTTGTCCAGTTCTATTAAAGATAGAAATAGGTTTTCGGACTACGAATATTATTCATTAAAAATAGGTGAAGAAACGGGAACCTTATCTAAAATCACTGAACAGTTAGGGGAATTTTACAATAGAAAAAATGAACAGCGAAAACACCTTATCAATGCTTTGACCTATCCGATAATTATCTTAACTACTGCGATTTTGGTAGTGGTTTTTATGCTGCAATTTGTGGTGCCTATGTTTGAAGATATTTTCAAGCAGCAAAATGTAGAGCTACCAGCTATTACAGTTTTTGTGGTTAATATATCAAGTTTTATTAATACTTATGGTTGGTTAATCTTAGTATTTTTTATGATAATGCTTTTGGCTAAAATGGTATTGAGTAAAAAAAAATGGTTCAAAAAATTAATGGACTCTATAGTTGCTAAGATTCCATTTGTTGGTAATTTCGTTGAAACGGTTTATTTGTCTCAATTTTCTCAAGCAATTTCTTTGTTGGCAGCATCAAAAGTCCCAATTGTTAAGAGCATAACTTTAGTTAAGCAAATGATTGATTTTTATCCATTGTCATATGCTTTAGAAAAAGTTGAGCAACAATTATTAATTGGAGATGCTTTAAGTGATTGTCTAGATCAACATAAGTTGTTTGACGCTAAAATGGTTGCTTTAGTTAAAGTGGCTGAGGAGACTAATCAGACAGAATTGATGTTCGAAAGGTTAAATATGCAATATAATTCTAAAGTTCAACAACGCTCAAAATTGTTATCTACAGTTATGGAGCCAATAATTATTTTATTTGTAGGCTTATTTGTAGGTTTTATTTTAATTGCAATGTATTTACCAATGTTTAAGCTAAGTAGTATTCTCGGTTAACCAGCACTTGAAATTATTTTCTTAATCTGATATATTAGAATTAAGTTGTCCCTAATGTTGTATCTCTTAAAACCAAAAAACCTGCAACATTCTAATAAATAGATAGTTACAGGTTTAGGTGGTGGTGCCTCCAGGAATCGAACCAGGGACACAAGGATTTTCAGTCCTTTGCTCTACCAACTGAGCTAAGGCACCAATTGCTTAATTAAGCGGGTGCAAATATAAATGCATTTTTATTATTCACAAAAAGAATTTACTAAAATTTCATTTTATAAATTTGTAAAATATAAAATACATATGAATCTTATTGTAGATGTGGGAAATACGTACGTTAAGTTTGCTGTTTTTAATAGCAAAAATTTAATGTGTAAACTGAGTTTTGAGCTGAATGAGTTCAAAAAACAATATAAAAAGCTCAAAAAAAGTTACCCAAAAGTAGATAATGCCATTATTTCATCGGTTGGTTTTTTGTCAAAAACTGATATTGAAGTTATAAAAACTGATATGCCAGTTATTGAACTTAGCTCAAGGACAAAAATGCCATATAAGAATAGGTATGCTACACCTCAAACTTTAGGTGTAGATCGTATGGCTTTGGCTAGTGCTTCTGCAGATCAGTTTCCTAATAATAATGTTTTAATTATAGATGCTGGTACATGCATAACTTACGATTTTGTAAATACAGATAATGAATATTTGGGTGGTGCAATTTCTCCAGGAATAAGGTTGCGTTATAAAACTTTAAATAATTTAACAGCAAACCTTCCATTGTTAGATTCTAAAATGCCAGAAAATATTATTGGTGACTCCACAGAATCATCAATTCATTCTGGTGTCATTTTCGGAGTAATTAAGGAAATAGATGGAATAATTGATCAATATATGGCTGATTATTCGGATTTAACAGTTATTTTAACAGGAGGAGATACCAAATTTTTGTCAAACCAATTAAAAAATACCATATTTGCGAATTCAAATTTTCTTTTGGAAGGTTTGGATTTTATACTCGAATATAATTCAAAATAATGATAAAACGATTCATTGTAATTTGTATTACAATTATTAGTTCTTCTGTTTTTTCTCAACAAGGAACAGGTTCTCCATATTCATTTTATGGAATTGGGAGTTTAAAGTTTAGAGGTACAGTTGAAAACCGAAGCATGGGAGAAATGGGAGTTTACTTGGATAGTATTCATTTGAATTTAAGAAATCCTGCTTCTTACGCTGGCAAAAATATTGACGCTAATCCCTTCAACGGAGAAAGTAGACCAATTAAATTTTCTGTAGCTGGTACGGCCTCTAATAGTACTTTAAATAGCGATTCTGAAAAAGCTAAAACAAACAGTACAATTTTTGATTATCTAGCTCTATCTATTCCAATAGGTAAGTTTGGTGTTGGGTTTGGTATATTGCCTTATACATCTGTAGGTTACAGATTAAATGATGTTGATGATGATGGTGATGTATTAAATCGTTATAATGGTGAAGGCGGAATTAATAAGGTTTTTGGAGGCTTAGGGTATCAGGTAACGGATAAACTAAGTATTGGTGTGGATTTTAACTATAATTTTGGTAATATTCAGAATACGGCAGTAGAAATAGCATATACGAACGAAGGAACTATTGCTCAGTATCAAACTAGAGAATTCAATAGATCGGATTTACGAGGATTAAACTTAAATTTTGGTTTAGCTTATAAAACCATGATTACGGATAAATTAGAATTGTCTACAACAGCAACATACGCTCCAGGGAGTGAGTTGCAATCTGAAAATGAAAGAACGTTTTCAACAGTGACCTTAGATACCGAATATAATGTCACTAGGATTTCGAATGTTATTGAAGCTGATTTAGAAGCTGAGAATCTTAAAAATACAGAGCTTACCTTACCTTCTCGTTTTACGTTTGGAGCAGGAGTTGGTCAACCAAAATCTTGGTTTGTAGGAGCAGAATATACATTTTTAAATACTAGTGAATTTTCTAATCCCGTTTTTTCTGATACATCAACAACCTATCAAGATGGTTCTCAATTTTCACTTGGAGGATTCTATATTCCTAAGTATAATGCTTTCTCGGGTTATTTTAATCGTGTAGTTTATAGAGCAGGAGTTAAATTTGAAAACACAGGTTTAGTTATAAAAGATGAGCCAATAAATGAGTTTGGCATATCTTTTGGACTAGGTTTACCAGTTGGAGCTCGAAATTTGTTTTCTAATGCTAATTTAGGTTTAGAATTTGGAAGAAGAGGAACAACAGAGAAAAATTTAATCTTAGAGAATTTTGTAAACTTTAATGTTAGTTTATCTTTAAACTCTAGATGGTTTCAACAAAAAAAGTATTACTAATAAAATTAACTTAAAAATGAAAACGAGAATTACAATACTGGTATTAGCCCTTTTTATGAGTGTTAACTTGAGCTTTGCTCAAGATGATAGCCAGGAAGAATGCATGACGAATCTTTCGCTTTTTGACGGTTACGTAAAAAGTAAAAAATATGATGATGCCTATGGTCCTTGGAAAATAGTAAGAGAAATGTGCCCTAAATTTAATAGAGCGATTTATGCACATGGAGAAAAAATCTTAACACATAAAATTAAAAACTCTACAGGTGAAGAGCAAGTGGCTCATATCAATGATTTAATGTTATTACACGATCAAAGTAGAGAGCATTTTGAGTCTAAATATGATCTTGCAGACGTTTTGGTTGATAAGGCGAATTTAGCTTATAAGTACAAGAAAGAATTGAATAAGACTGATGAGCAAGTATATGCTATGTTTGATGAAGCTTACACAAAGGATGCTAAAAACTTTAGTGACGCTAAAGGATTATATTCTTACTTTTCATTAGCAGTAGATTTATATGATACACAAAAACTTACAGCGCAGCAGATGTTTGATAAGTATGATGATGTAAACGAAATTATTGAAGGAATTATTGAGTCTAATACAGTTAAGTTAAATAAGTATGCGGCTAAAGAAGAAGCAGGAGGAACACTAACTAAAAAAGAGGCTAATCGTAAAGCAAGTTACGAATCTTACATTAATGCTTTTGAAACTAAAATTCTACCAAGTATGGATCAAAAACTTGGTGAAAGAGCAACATGTGAAGTTTTAATACCTTTATATGAAAAGGATTTTGAAGAAAATAAAGAGAATGGGGTTTGGTTACAACGTGCAATGAATAGAATGTATGCTAAAGGATGTAAAGAAGATCCATTATTCTTAAAATTAGTACAACAGAAAAATACTATTGAGCCTAGTGCAGATACGGCATATTACTTATATGTATTAACTGGTGAGCAAAAATACGTAGATCAAACAATTGCTTTATCTACAGATCCTTTAAAAAAGGCAAAATTATATAAAGGTTTAGCACAACAATTAAAGGCTAAGGGAAGTTATAGTAGAGCAAGACAGTATTACATGGAGGCTTTAAAATTAAATCCTTCGGATGGATCACCTTATTTGGCTATAGCAGCAATGTATGCTAAAAGTGCAAATAACTGTGGAGATACCAACTTTAATAAAAGAGCTGTATTTTGGTTAGCAGCTAATGAAGCTGAAAAAGCTGGTAGAGTTGATGGTAGATTAAGATCTGCAGCAGCTAAAACAGCAGCAAGTTATAGAGCAAGTGCGCCATCTAAATCAGATATATTTTCTTGTAGCTGTTCAGGTACTGTAATTAAAATAGGATGTTGGATAGGTCGCTCAGTAACGGTTCCAAAAGTTTAATGACAAAACAAAAATTACATATTATTAAAAACTTAGTCACAGCAATTGTTGTGACTTTGTTTTTTTCGTGTACCAACGACTTTAACGAGGTTCAAAAGGTTGGTGTACACCAAAATCAACCTGTTGGTAAAGCGAATAATATAGATTTAAAATACACGAAATTTGTTGATGATACCGTTAAGTTGATAGCCAATTTGTTAAGTCCTAAAATGTTAGATTACTCCAATAGAGCGTTTGGTTTTTCAGAATTTCCTGAAGGTATAGAATTAAGAACTTATGATGACGACGGTAATCGTACAACTATAACCTCTAATTACGCCATACACTATCCAGATACTAATATCATCGATTTACAAGGTGATGTAAGGATTGTAACATCCGAAAAAGACACTTTGTTTACAGAACAGCTATACTATAATCAGAAGTTAGAGTGGTTGTTTACAAATGAACCATGGAAATACGGAACATTACATGGTATAGGATTTGATTCTGATAAAAATTTCGAGAATTTTCAAATGTTAGAAATGGGTGGCGAGTTTGAGCTTGATAATTAACTATCTTTGATTAATAAATATTTTGAATAATTAATAAATGAAAATTCTAAAATTTTTTCAATACGCTTATATTGTTTTAGCAGTGCTTTTTCTATGGGATGCTGTATCTAACTGGTCAGTAGCTAGAAATAGATCTTATACATCATTGTTTTTTGTGGTGTTAATATTATTTGTCTTTTTTTTTAGAAGACGCTTTAGTAAAAAGATTGAAGACCGAAATAAAAAGTAATATATGACTCTAGATATAGTCATTATTATATCAACACTTATTCTTTCAGCCTTCTTTTCGGGTATGGAAATTGCTTATGTGTCTGCTAATAAAATTCATATTGAATTAGAGAAAAAACAAGGCGATTTTTTAGGTAAAATTTTAGGGAAACTTACAGCAAGACCATCAAAGTATATTGCCACAATGCTTATCGGTAATAACATTGCATTGGTAATCTATGGTTTTAAAATGGGGGAAGTTTTGGTGCATTGGTTTGAGTCCTTGTTACCATCAGATAATACAGCAGTAACCTATTTATTAACAGATTTACAGCTGCTAACCCAAACTATAATTTCTACTATTGTAATTTTGGTAACAGCAGAGTTTTTACCCAAAGTGTTTTTTCAGATTTATTCTAATTCATTATTGAAGGTATTGGCACTTCCAACGTACATATTTTATATATTGTTTTCTTGGATTTCTGATTTCGTAATATGGATTTCAGATGCAGTTTTAAAATATATCTTTAAAACCGAAGGAGAAGATGTGGTATTGGCAATGACCAAAGTAGAACTTGGTAACTACATTAGTGAGCAAATGGAATCGGTAGAAGATCATGATGACGTAGATAGTGAGATTCAAATTTTTCAGAATGCCTTAGAATTTTCGGATGTAAAAGCGAGAGAGGTCATGGTGCCGCGTACAGAGATAACCGCTGTTGATATCTCAGAGTCTTTAGAAAACTTAAGACAATTGTTTATTGACACAGGTAGAACCAAAATTATTGTTTATAAAGACAATATAGATGATATTTTAGGATATGTACATTCCTTTGAATTGTTTAAAAAACCTAAATCTATCAAGTCCATTATTATACCTGTAGGATTTGTACCAGAAACTATTTTTATAAAAGATGTTCTAAATATTTTAAATAAGAAACGTAAAAGTATGGCGGTAGTCATTGATGAGTATGGCGGAACATCTGGTATAATGACAGTTGAGGATATTATTGAAGAGCTATTTGGTGAAATTGAAGATGAGCACGATACTATTGAGATGATTGAAGAACAAATAGATGAATCTACCTATAAATTTTCAGCAAGGCTTGAAGTAGATTACATTAATGAAACCTATAAATTAAATCTGCCAGAAAGTGAAAACTATGAAACTTTAGGCGGTTTAATAGTTAATGCAACGGAAGAAATACCACAAGAAAAAGACGATGTTCAAATCGGTAATTTTAAATTCACAATTACAGAAGTTTCGTCAACCAAGATAGATGAGGTTGAGCTAAAAGTGCTCGATGTAGATTAATAGATTAGTAACACTTATAAAAACTACGTTACTCCTTTTATTATTTACAAGAATATACTATTTTCGCAGACTTATTTACACCAAAATAAACTATATATAAAAGACTATGGCAGTTTTAAATAAAATTAGACAACGATCATTGATATTAATATTTGTAATTGCAATGGCATTATTTGCTTTTGTAATTGGAGATTTATTCAAAAATTCAAGTGCATTTTCTGGAGGATCACAAGACGTGGTTGCAACTATTAATGGGCAAGACATTAATCGTTTAGATTTTCAGCAGAAGGTAAAGAACTATCAAGATGGTTCAGGAGGAAGACAAACATCTACTCAAGCAATGAATACAATTTACAGTCAAGAACTTCGTAAAATTGTATTACAATCTGAATTTGATAAATTAGGATTGTCCGTAGAAAAAGATGAAATGAGAGATTTATTGAAGAATAGCTTTTCTTCTTATCCAGAATTTCAGGATGAAAACGGAAGTTTTGATGTTAATCGTCTAAATGCTTTTATTTCAAACTTACAAGACTTAAACGGAGGAGCTGCACCATTAGGTAACTTTATGGTAAACTTTGATAGTTGGGTAAACAATGAGCAATCTATCGCTGCAAACTCAATACAACAATCATATTATAATATGATTAAAGCAGGAATAAGCACTACAATTTCTGAAGCTGAAAATGATTATTTTGGTGATGCAAAAACTGTAGATGTACGTTACGTACAAATTCCTTATACAACTATTGCAGATAGTTTAGTGCAGGTTTCTAAAAGTGATATTCAAGCTTACATAAATGAACATAAAGATACTTACGAAACAGAAGCAACAAGAGAAGTTGTTTACGTAGAGTTTAAGGAAGAAGCTTCAAAAGCAGATGAAGATGCTATTAAAGCTGGTTTATTAGAATTAAAGGCTGATAAGATTGAATACAACGAGAGTAGTAAAAATGAAGAAACTATTCAAGGATTTGATAATGCTAGTAATATTGAAGAGTTTGTAAATACAAATTCAGATATTAAATATAATGATTCATTTTTGAGAGCAGCAGAATTACCTTCTGTAGCAAAGGATACGTTATTAAAATTAAACGTAGGTGATTATTACGGACCATATAAAGATGGTGAGTATTATAAATTATCTAAGATTGTTGCTAAACAAGAATTACCAGATTCAGTTAAAGTACGTCATATCTTAATTCCAAATATTGGAGGTCAAAGAGCAGATGCGTCAGTGACAAAAACTCCAGAAGAGGCTAAGAAAACAGCAGATAGTATATTAGCAGCGATTAAAGGAGGAACGAAGTTTATGGATTTATTAGAATTATCTTCTGATAAAGTAAGTAATGAGCAAGATGGAGAAATAGAATTTGATTACAGAGCAGGAATGGCTCCAGAATTTAAGGCGTATGCTTTTGATAATAAAGTTGGTGATATTGATGTAGTGCAAACGTCATTTGGATATCACATTATTGAAGTATTAGAACAAAAGAGTTATAATAACACCTTAAAGATAGCGACTATTGCAGATAAAATTGAACCATCTGACGAAACGTTACAAGCTGTGTTTAACAAAATGTCTAAGTTTGAGATTGCAGCAAAAGATGGCGATTTTAATGAATTAGCTAAAGAAAAAGAATTAACAGTTAAGCCTATTTCTTTTAAAGCTTTAGATGAGAATATTCCAGGTTTAGGAAGTCAAAGAGAAGTTGTGCGTTGGGCGTTTAATGAAGATACAGAGACTGGAGATTATAAGAATTTTGCAATTTCTAATTTCGGATTTATAGTGGCTAAAGTTGTTGAGAAAAAAGACAAAGGCTTAATGAGTACTGAAGATGCATCAATCACTGCGTTACCTATTATTAGAAATGAGAAAAAAGCGAAATTGATTCGTGATAAAATAACAGGAACATCAGTTGCAGACATTGCAAAAAATCAAGGATTAAGCCCTAAAAGTGCAGCGGCAATCACATTAAAAAACACTACGCTTTCAGGAGCAGGTGTTGAGCCTAAAGTTGTAGGTGCTGCTTTTGGATTAGAGCAAGGTGCAACATCTAAGCCAATTGATGGAGAAAAGGGTGTTTACGTTGTAGAAGTAACAAAAATTACAGAAGCTACCAAGTTGGATAACTATTCTGCAATAATGAATAGATTAAATAACGAGCGTCGTGCAGCAGCACAAACTTCAGTTTATAAAGCATTAGAAAATGCTGCAGAAATTGAAGATAATAGAGCAAAGACGGTTTATTAACCTGAATATTTTTTATATATCAAAAGGCTTTACAGAAATGTAAAGCCTTTTTTTATGAAAATGATTTTGAAATCTACAGATTTTAATTTTTATAAAATCATATGGTCATACGGAATGACAATGTCTAATCCCTTAGATTTAAAATAAGGCGTTGGATCTTGCGCTGAAGTAACCAATACAAAATCGCCTCCCCAAGCACCTAAACTCTTAATAGCACCATTAAAATCCCTAAATAACCTTAACTTAATAGGTTCTTGCTGTATGAGGCTAGAGATAATTGTTTCGTGTAGTTCAATTAAACTGTTAAACTCAGAAAGTGATTCTGAAGAAATCAACTTTTTGGTAATAGTATTGATTTTTATAATTATTTCAGGATTAAGGTTTCCTAATTTTTTATAAGCAGCAATGCCATCTCTACTATTTTGTTTCTGATTGAGATACACAAAATAAAGATGTTGTTTAAACTGCGGTTGAAAATCTACGGTTTCTACTATTGGTGTTTTATCTTTTTGAAGTTGAAATGTAATGGCACTGTTATTTTGCGCACAAGCGATATCATAACCACTACCTCCAAATGTTTTTTCTAATAGTTTATAGGCGTCAACATTTCCCCAATCAGCCATATTATTAATTAAGGTTGAAGAAGTGCCTAAACCCCATAGTCTATTAAAATCTTGGTGCGTTTTAACATCGTATCCTTGATCTAAATGCAAAAATTCAGGATTCAAACTCATAATAGAATGTAGAATCTGTATTAAGCGTTCTGATATTTCGTTATTAGTTTTGGCTCTAATAATTAGTGCGTCTAATGAATTTTCAATTAAAAATTCGTCCTCATACCAAATGGTATTTAGTTCATTATAGCTTTTCCATGTAATTATATTAGAATCATTAGGCGTAATTTCTAAATTCTGCCCGTATTTTGTGGGAATCGCTAAACTGTTTGCACCATCTAAAACAGCATACTCTCCAGTAATGAGTAATTTGCCGTTGCTTTGATATATTTTGGTTTCCTTACTCAATTTATTTTCTTAACGTCTCAATGGCCTCAACTACCAAACTATGTGTGACTACGTTTGTTTTAAAATGCTCTATAAGCTTTGTTTTTTCGGCTTCTGTAGCTTCAAATTGGTTTAAGATGTTCATTAAGTGCATTTTCATATGTCCTTCTTGAATGCCTGTTGTGGTAAGCGATTTTACCGCGCCAAAGTTCTGAGCTAATCCAGCAACCGCAACAATTTGCATTAAGTCTCTAGCAGACGGTTTTTGTAACATTTCTAAAGCAAACTTAACTAAGGGATGTATGCTGGTTAAACCACCAACGGTTCCCAATGCTAAGGGAATTTCAATCCAGAACCTAAAAACTCCATTTTCAATGGTACAATGTGTTAAGCTAGAATATGTTCCTTCTTTTGCGGCATAAGCATGCACACCAGCTTCTACAGCTCTAAAATCATTGCCTGTAGCTAAAACCACGGCATCGATACCATTCATTATACCTTTATTGTGTGTCACAGCTCTATAAGGCTCAATTTCAGCAATGCTAACAGCTTGTTTGAATTTTTGAGCAAACTCTTCAGGGTGAGGTATATCTTTACTTTTTAATTCTTCAATCTTACAAGAGACTTCTGCGCGCACTAAACATTGAGGAACGTAGTTAGAAAGGATACTCATTATAACGGTAATATCTTTTTCCTTGGCATCGAATGCTTCGTAAGTCGAAGCTTCGTATTTCAGTGTAGTAGCAAATTGTTCTAAACAGGTATTGATGAAATTTGCTCCCATGGCATCCATGGTTTCAAAGGTAGCATGCAGTTGATAGTAATTTGGAACATCCTCAGATTTATCTCGTAATTCAATATCTAAGATTCCACCACCTCGTCGTTCCATACTCTTTGTTATGGTAGCCGTTTCGCTTATTAATTTAGGTTTTACATAATTAAAAAAGATTTGAAGTTTTTTAAAGTCACCTAAAAACATAAAATGTACCTGCCCAATTTTTTCAGTAGATAATACCTCTGCTTTAAAACCGCCTCGCTCTAACCAAAACTTCGCTGCTTTGCTAGCTGCTGCAACAACCGAACTTTCTTCAATTGCCATTGGAATGGTGTAATGACTCCCATTAATTAGAAAATTAGGAGCTACACCTAATGGTAAATAATAATTGGTAATGGTGTTTTCAATAAACTCATCGTGAAGCTTTTGTAGTTTATCATCTGTATTCCAATAACCTTTAACAAGCGCTCTTGCGTTGGTTTTATCTTTAAAATACGTGTCTAACAGCCATTCAATCTTATCGGATTTAGACAGCTTTGAAAAGCCAGAAATTGTATTTGGCATCTTAGTTTTTAGTTTAGTAAAAACAAAGATACTAGGATTGGTATAAAATGTGTGCATAATAGGCTGTAAATGCCGATTTACTGTTAATAATAGCGATTTTTTGCATAATTTTTAGTAAACTTGACATTGCTTTATTGAAATAAGAATTTTATGAAACTTACATGCTAAAAATAGAATTTCGAGGTCGTGTTATTGACAACCTCAAGCCTGTAATTTTTTAAATATAATTAAACACAAATCCATGATTTTTAGACGTTTTGCTGTAGTTTTTACATTTTTTATCACTGCTTTAGTTTTCTGCCAAGAAAAACAAATTACACTCGAGGAAATTTGGGGAGGAAAATTTAGAACTTCAGGAATGCAAGCTCTGCATTCAATGGCTAACGGAAATCAGTATTCGGTTTTAGATTTTAATAGAGTTAGTAGAACGACTACTATTGATATTTATGACTATGAAACATTAGAAAAAGTGAGCACTTTAGTGTCTTCATCTGATATTGCAGAGATTCAATATTTTATTGATTATAAGTTTACTAAGGATGAGTCTAAAATAATTCTTACTACAAAGTCACAACCTGTTTTTAGACATTCCACGCTAGGAGAATACTACATTTATGACGTAGCTTCAAAAAAAGTTACTAAAGTATCTGATGATTTAGTGCAAGAACCAACGTTGTCTCCAGATGGTACAAAAGTAGCTTATGGCTATGATAACAATCTTTACGTTAAAGATTTAGAATCGGGTAAAATATCACAGATAACTACAGATGGCGAAAAAAATAAAATCATCAATGGTATAACGGATTGGGTTTATGAAGAGGAATTTGCTTTTGTTAGAGCCTTTGACTGGAATGCTGACAGTAATAAAATTGCATTTATAAGATTTGATGAAACTGACGTGCCAGAATTTTCTATGGACGTTTACGGTTCAGATTTATACCAGACTCAACATGTTTTTAAATATCCAAAAGCAGGTGAAGCTAATTCTAAAGTATCACTGCATTTATATGACTTAGGATCAGCAAAACTACAAGAGATAAAGGTTGATAAGGCTTATAAAGATTTTTATATACCTAGAATTAAATGGACTAATGAATCAAACGTGCTAAGTGCGCAATTTATGAATCGTCATCAAAATGAATTAGACCTTTGGATGATAGATACAAAATCAATGACATCTAAAATTATTTTAGCTGAAAAGGATGATGCTTATGTCGATGTTACGGATAACCTAACCTTTTTAGATGACCATAGTTTTATTTGGACGAGTGAAGACGATGGGTTTAATCATATTTATCATTATGCCAAAACGGGTAAATTAATAAATCAGGTGACTCAAGGAAATTGGGAAGTAACAAATTATTATGGTTTTAATGATAAAGCAAACACTATCTATTTTCAATCTACCGAAAACGGATCGATTAATAGAGATGTTTATTCAATAAAATTAAATGGAAAAAGTAAAAAACGTTTAACTGAAAAAGATGGTACTAATGCTGGTTCATTTAGTGCAGATTTTACGTATTTCATCAATACATTTTCTAGCGCTACAACGCCTCAAGAATACACGTTGTATAATTCAAAATCAGGAAAAATTGTAAAAAACATTAAGGATAATAGTGGATTAGCCAAGACATTAGATGGTTATGTAATGTCTAAAAAAGAGTTTAGTACCATTTCAGTGAACGGAAATGATTTAAACATATGGACCATCAAACCTAAAAACTTTGATGCTACCAAACAGTATCCTTTGTTTATGTATCAATATTCAGGTCCAGGTTCTCAACAAGTAGCTAATCGTTGGAATGGTGCAAATGATTACTGGTATCAAATGTTAGCGCAACAAGGCTATATTGTAGTTTGTATAGATGGTAGAGGAACTGGTTTTAAAGGTTCGGAATTTAAAAAAGTTACTCAAAACGAATTAGGGAAGTATGAAGTAGAAGACCAAATAGAAGCAGCAAAACAACTAAGTAAATTAGATTATATTGATGCTTCGAGAATAGGAATTTGGGGCTGGAGTTATGGTGGCTTTATGAGTAGTAATGCTCTTTTTAAAGGAAATGATGTCTTTAAAATGGCGATTGCTGTTGCACCTGTTACAAGTTGGAGATTTTATGATACAATTTATACAGAACGTTACATGACAACGCCTCAAGAAAACCCAAGTGGTTATGATGAAAATTCGCCAATTAATCATGTAGACAAACTTAATGGCGATTTCTTACTGATTCACGGATCTGGAGATGATAACGTACATGTACAGAATACTATGCGAATGGTAGAAGCTTTAATTCAAGCAGATAAGCAATTCGAATGGATGATCTATCCGGATAAAAACCACGGTATATATGGAGGGAATACTAGGCTTCATTTATATAAAAAGATGACCAATTTTATCAACAGAACTTTAGGTGATAAAATTATATCAGACAAAGAATAACATCTTTGCGAGTTAAAATAAAACTAACTAACACTAACTAACATATTATGTCAACTGCAATTAAACAAGCACATCAAAAGGAGCTATTTGGACATCCAGTAGGTTTATACGTATTATTTTTTACAGAAATGTGGGAACGTTTCTCCTATTATGGGATGCGAGCCTTATTAACACTCTATTTAGTAGAGAAGACTACAGCAGATAATCCTGGTTTAGGATGGTTAGATTCGGAGTCAATAATGCTTTATGGATGGTATACCATGTTAGTATATGTAATGTCTATTCCTGGCGGAATGATTGCGGATAAAGTGTTAGGGCAAAAGAAAGCGGTTCTTTATGGCGCATTAATATTAGTTGCAGGTCATGGTATTTTAGCTTTTGATGAAATGTGGGCTTTTTACACAGGTTTAGCTCTTATTATTTTAGGTGTTGGTTTACTAAAGCCAAATATTTCAACTATGGTTGGTGGTTTATATAAACCTGGAGATATTAGAAGAGATAAAGGATTTAGTATTTTCTATATAGGAATTAATTTGGGGTCGTTACTTGCAACTTTTATTGTCGGATATGTTGGTGAACAAATTGGTTGGCATTATGGCTTTGGATTAGCAGGTATTGCCATGCTGTTAGGATTAGTTGTTTATTTATATGGACAGAAATATTTAGTTTCTGTTGGAAATAAGCCTACAGCCGAAGACAAAAACTCTGATGTTTCTATTGGTAAGCTTTTAAGTGATTTATTAAAGTCTCCAATTAACCTTGGAATTGTTGCGTTGATTATGGTATATGCTGTATATGCAGGATTTACTTATAATGGTGTAGATAGTTGGGGTTACACGGCATTATATATATTTATTGCTGTAGTAGCAGGAATCATGATGATGATTTATAAAAATTTAGAAACTCAAATATCTAAAGATCGATATCTTGTATTATTACTCTCATTTTTGATAGTTATAGTTTTTTGGGGAGCATTTGAACAAGCAGGTGGTTTAATGAGTATTTACACGAAAACAAATACAGACCGTGTATTATTTGGTTGGGAAATACCTGCGACTTGGTTTCAAGGTTTAAACGCTGGTTTCATTATTATTTTCGCTACGTTAGTTGCGGGTTATTGGGCCAAACGAAAATTGAAAGGTAAAGAGGCATCTTCATTATTTAAGATGGCAATTGGTACGATGATAATGGGCCTTGGTTTCGTGTTTATGATATTTGCAGCTGCTGAGTTTAACTCAAAAGGCAGCTCTGCAATGTATTGGTTGGTGTTGGCTTATTTATTCCATACAATTGGAGAGTTATGTTCATCTCCTGTAGCATTATCGTTTATAACAAAATTAGCTCCTGTAAAATATGCTTCATTGATGATGGGTGTTTATTTTGCGGCAACAGGACTTGGTAACAAAGTCGCTGGTGTTATTGGAGAATCTGCTTCAGAATTTGGGGAATATGCTATATTTTCTGGAATAACGATATTCACTGTTATCTTTGGAATATTGGTAATCTTATTACTTAAACCTTTAAAACGTTTAACGCATGGTGCAGAGGACAACGAAGTAGAAATGCATGATGATGAAGCCGAAGGTTTTGAATTAGCTGATAATTAAAATAACTAACGCTTAAATAATTACTCCTAACTAATTAATTTTTATATGAATACAGATATTGAAAATCTATTTAAAGACAAAGTTTTAGGTCATCCTGCTGGACTTTTTGTGCTATTCTTTACTGAAATGTGGGAACGTTTCTCCTTCTACGGAATGCGTGTTTTACTAGTTAATTTTCTTACCATGGCAGCTATTGGCTATAATCCAGGTTGGGAATGGACAGTAGAAAATGCAGGTGCGCTTTTTGGTACATACGCCATGCTACTTTACATTACGCCAATTATTGGAGGATGGCTTGCAGATAAGTACACAGGTTATAGAGCAGCAGTTATTATTGGCTCGCTAATTATGACAGCTGGCCATGCCTCAATGGCACTAGAAACAGAATTTTCTTTGTATTTTGGTTTGGCCCTATTAGTTATTGGAACAGGATTCTTTAAGCCTACTATGACGTCTATTATTTCTGATATGTACAAAACGCATCCAGAGAAAAAAGATGGCGCTTATACCATTTATTATATGGGAGTAAATGCAGGTGCGTTTTTTGGTATGATGCTTTGTGGTTATTTGGCAGAAAAAGTAGGTTGGGCTTATGGATTTGGATTAGCAGGAATCTTTATGCTTTTAGGAACCATCCAATTTTGGTTAGCAGGACCTTTATTCGGTAAAATAGGAGCGAAGCCTTCTAAAGTACATGAGGTAGAGTTACCTCAAAACATTAACGAGGAAAGTGTTGAAATAACAACTGAAGAAAATGAGGAGCGCCCTAATCCGTTTACGACCTTAGATAAAATTTTAATTGCTATTTCTTCAATCATTGGACTTGGTTATGCTATTAACGATCCAATGTCCAAGATAGCAGGTATCGATATGTTCTCATTTTTACAAATAGGTGAATTTGAAGGTCAATATACAGCAGTATTATTTGCATTGGGATTATTCTTAATATTAGTTATTAGTCGTATTTTAAGATATACAGCTGTTGTAAGAGATAGAATGATAGCATTTATCATTTTTGCATTTTTCACGGTATTCTTTTGGATGTCTTTTGAGCAAGGAGCATCATCATTAGTAATTTTTGCTAGAGATAATGTAGATCGATTATTAAGCGGAAGTTCAGCAACGATATTTAATATAGTGAATACATTACTTACAGTTGTACCATTGATTATCATTTCATACGTTCTTTATATTTTATGGAAGAAAACGTTCAAGAAAATACCTGGTTCAAATATTGTATTAGTAGTCTGTTTTGTGTTAATGTGGGGAATTGTAGGATGGATGTTAAATAGAGATTTTAACACTACAGCTTATGATGTAAGTTACAGTGCAATTGAGCAACCAGAATTAGATGAAAAAGGTGTTCATGTTAAAAATGATAAGGGCGTATTACAGTATAAATATATACCAGTGACTCAAAATACAGGTACTGAGCCGTCCCAGAAAATTGTGACCAAAGTAATTACTGTAGGTGAGCCATATGCTGATTATAAAGTAGGAGATAGAAAAATTATCATTAATAAAAACAAGGAATTAACCGAGTTTTCTTTTGTTTCTTCAAATGAAAAATTAGAAGAACTTAAAGCTCATGCCTCAAGCATTGGTAGAGATAATGGTTTTGTTGATGCTACTATTACAAAAGTAAGAGACAACGAAGTAGAAATCACAGTATCATGGTTTAGTATTCTTAATTCATTCTTTATCATTGTATTTGCATCATTCTTTTCTAAATGGTGGGAAAGTAAATACAACCCAAGTGCAGCAACTAAATATGCGCTTGGTTTATCTACAATGGGACTTGGGTTTGGATTATTGGCTTTTGGTGCTTTTGGTCTTGTAGATGGTGTTAAAGTGAGTATGGTCTGGTTGATATTAGCATATCTATTCCATACACTTGGAGAACTTTGTTTATCTCCTGTTGGTTTGTCTTATGTGAGTAAACTAGTGCCTGGCCGAATGATTGCGTTAATGTTTGGTATGTGGTATTTAGCAATTGCAATTGGAAACAAATTGGCTGCAGTTGTTGGTGGACAAATTGAAAATATTACAAAAGAGTATAGTTTATCTACATTCTTCTTAATTTTTACTATTGTGCCTGTGGCAGCAGGTCTATTAATATTTATTTTAAACCCAGTATTAAAGAAATTAATGCATGGTGTACGTTAAGACAAATCGTTAAAAATTTATAAAATGCTCCTATTTAGGAGCATTTTTTGTAAGTTCGGATCAGTATTTGCAACAAATCAACTATGATGAAAAAAATAAGTTTAGGACTCATTGCAATTTTTGCTTTTTCAATATCAGCAATTGCACAAGATATTAACTGGTTAACTATGGAAGAAGCCTTAGAACTTCAGAAAAAGGCACCTAAAAAAATTTTTATGGATGTGTATACCAATTGGTGTGGTCCATGTAAAATGTTAGATAAGAATACATTTCAAACAAAAGATGTGGCTGCTTACATTAATGAGCATTATTATGCCGTTAAGTTTAATGCTGAAGGTGATGAAGAAATAACGTACAAGGAAAAAACATATACTAATCCTAACTATGACGAATCTAAAGCAAATAGAAGAAATAGCGCACACGAGTTTTCTCGTTTCTTGCAAATAAGGGCATATCCTACAATGGTGTTTTTTGATGAAGAAGGAAATGTAATTGCACCTATTCAAGGTTATCTTAAGCCGCAACAATTGGAGTTATATTTAAAAATCTTTAAAACTGATAAATATAAGGATATGACTACTCAAGAAGAGTTTAGTGAGTATGTAAAGACTTTTGAGGCTGAATTTGAAGAGTAATTAAAGTACAGACTTATTTAATTATAAAAGCTCCCTTTTCATTGGTTTGATGAAAAGGGATTTTTTTATGCAAGCAAGTTTCTTTCCAACGTTTAAGATAAGATTTGTAATTACTAGCATCTGCAATTATTTTTTGAGGTTGTAAACTGTCTATGAGTCTATTTAAGTTTAGTTTAGGAGAATTTCTTAGTACAATATAGTTTGGTTTAAACGTTAGGCGTTTATAAACGGCTAAGCTATCTATAATTAAGATGGTTTTATTTTTAAACTGATACACTGTCTTAAGATTATTAGTTTCAATTTTAGTGATGGATTGGCCTACTTTATAATTCTTTATCACATAATCAGATTGTAGTTTAGTAGAATCTAAATTATGAAACAACCTCAATTCGTCATTAAATTTTTCTCCTATAATGGTAAATCTACTTTTATTAAAAATTACAAATTCACTAGTTTGAGTTTTATGTTTATTATAAAAATTCAAAAATTGAAACCCCATTATACCTATTAAACTTAGCACAACCCATTTATATTTTCTTGTTTTGTAAACTTGAATCAATGCTAGAATTATCAGATAGGTTGTGATAACTTGAATTAAAGTAAAGGGAATATCTCTAAACAAGAAGTTTTCGAATTGAGCAACCCAAGCTATAAAACTATTTAAACTATCAATAATATAACTGTAAGTCGTAACAAAGGGCTGAGGTAATAAATCAATTAATGCTAGTAAAATAATTAGCAGACCAAACCCAAGGATTAACCCCAAAAATGGAATAATAACCATATTAGAGATGAAAAATAGACCAGGAAATTGATGAAAATAAAATAAACTAATAGGGACTACACCAATTTGTGCAGCTAGCGTAACTGTGAAAATTTGCCACAATTTATCTGTTATTATATATTTTGGTTGCCAAATTTTATAGATAAATGGCTGTATGCTAACGATACCTAATACGGCTAAGTAGCTCATTTGAAAACCAACTGAAAACAAAAAAGTAGGCTTAAATAATAAAATTACAAATGCTGAAAGAACTAAGGTGTTGTAGATGTTGGTTGGTCGTTTGAGATGCATAGCAATGCTAATGATACTGAACATTGTAACGGCTCTTGTAACCGAAGGCGATAAACCTGCGATAACGGCAAAACACCACAATATAATGACTAAAATAAATGGCCTTAAAAAGTGGCCGTGTTTTAGGTAAAGTAGTGGACTAAAAATAAAATTCAAGATCCATAAAATGATTCCAACATGCAATCCAGATACAGCCAGAATATGAATAGTTCCAGAGTTAACATAATTATTATAAACAGTTTTGTCAATGGTTTGTCGCTGACCAAGTAATAATGCATTCATAATACTGAGTGCATCGCCTTTAAATCCTGCTATTATTAGTTTTCTGTTGATTTTAGTTCTTAATTGGTCTGCATATCCATAGATTGTAGACTTATCGCTAGAGAGCGGAAGGATGTTTGAATGATTAAGATAAACTTGATGATAAACCTGCTTTAACTCTAAGTAATTACTATAATCAAACTGAAATGGGTTTAATGGTTTTTGAATAGGTTGAAGTTTTAAAGATGCATACAAAACATCATCTACATTGTATTGTTTCACTAAACTATTACGCCTAATATTTATTAATAATCGCCCTGTAGTTTCTTTTTTATTAAATGAGCTTATAGCTACAATGTATTTAAAATTGTAAGTGTCTGGTTTTAATCGCTCTTCAATTTTAAAAATTACATTGTTATAGTTATCTGAAGAATTATAGTGTGTGTAATGCTGAGGTCGTAGTGTGTCGTCTTGCAGCTGATACGATATCATTCCTACACCAATCATACTAAGGAATGCGAGACATCCAAAAAGAGGAGAACGATTTATTTTAGATTTTAATTTGTACCAATAAAATCCAACAAGGATAATTAAGCTAATTGTAATATATAAAGTTGCGTTGAAGCTTGGCTTCAGGTAGTGGGCTAAAATTATACCTAAGACTAAACAAAAGGTTAGCTTTATAAATGTAAAATTTAGTAACTTCATGATAATGAGTTACTAAGATATGTAAAATGTTTTTACAAAACGCGCCTAGCTTGTACAAAAGAGAAGTACCAATACTTTTCTGCTAATGAAGAGGTCATTACACCTTTACTACTAGAAGCATGTATAAATTCCACATTGCCAGTTCTTACTCTTGTTACAATGCCTACGTGGTTGACACTTCTACTATTCTTTTTAGTCGCAAAAAAGACTAAATCACCAACATTAACTTCTTTTAAGTCTACCCAATCACCAGTGCTTTTTAGTCCAGATGTAGTTCTTGGCAAATTAATATCGTATTTTTTATAACTTGTAAAAATTAAACCAGAACAGTCCATACCTTTTTTTGTAGTACCACCATATTTGTAGCGTGTGCCATTAAAAGTTTGTGCGTATTTAACAATAGATTCTGCAGCTTTTGTTGGTTTATTCGTAGTATTAACCTTTACAGTGCGTGTTTGTTTCTTTTTATTTGGTGCAACCTTTTTTGATTTACAGCTAGAAACTATAAAAAGCAAGAATATAAATGGTAATATTTTTTTCATCTATAGTAGTTTCGGTATCAATCGTTTTTAATAGCGTTATATATTAATTTAGCAGTGTTCTCACTAGCACCACGACCACCAAGCTTTTGCTCTAATTCGTAATAATCTAAAAAGAGTTGCTCTCGTTTTTTAGAATCTAGAATTGTAGTTAATTCATTCTTCAATCGTTTAGTATTTAAATCACCTTGTATTAACTCAGTTACAACTTCACGATCCATAATTAAATTAACTAGTGAAATATATTTAAGCGTAATTATTCGTTTAGCAATTTGATAAGAAATGGAGCTTGCTTTATAGCAAACGACCTGCGGTACTTTAAATAATGCAGTTTCTAAAGTAGCAGTGCCCGAAGTTACTAATGCAGCAGTTGAGAGACTCAATAAATCGTATGTTTTATTAGAAATAAACTTAATGTTTTTCTTCTTTATAAAAGTTTTGTAAAAATTATAATCTTGACTTGGTGCACCTGCAATAACGAATTGATAACCTTTAAAGTCATCTACTAAACTTAACATTACACCTAGCATTTTTGTGATTTCTTGCTTTCTACTGCCAGGTAATAATGCAATTATAGGTTGTGAGCTTAATTGATGTTCTTCTCTAAATTTTTGCTCGTTTACTTGCGGTCTATCCGCAATAGCATCAATTAATGGATGACCAACAAAATTGACGTCGTAATCGTATTTTTTATAAAATGCTTTTTCAAAAGGTAGAATGCAATACATAGCATCAACATCTTGCTTTATTTTTTCCACTCTACTTGCTCTAGAAGCCCAAACCTGAGGCGAAATATAATAATGAGTTTTGTAATTAAGTGCTTTTGCCCATTTCGCAATTCTAAGGTTAAACCCAGAATTATCAATAAAAATAATAACATCTGGTTGAAATTTTTCAATATCAGACTTGCAAAATTTAATATGGCCTAAGACTTTTCTGAGGTTCAAAATCACTTCAGCAAAGCCCATAAATTGGCGCTCTTTATAATGCATTACCATTTCTCCACCAACCTGTTGCATAAGGTCGCCTCCCCAAAATCTAATTTCAGCTTGCTCGTCGCGTTCAATCAATGCTTTCATGAGATTTGATCCATGTAAATCACCAGAAGCTTCCCCAGAAATGATATAGTACTTCATTAGTTCAGAGCTATGTTTACATTAAGTATTTTTGTTCTATTACCCATTGAGTTTCCAGGTATTTAATTTTTGTATTGTGTGATGCGCAGTTAAATCAAAATGAACAGGTACTACAGAGACATAACCGTTCTCTAATGCCCATTCATCAGTATCTTCGCCTTGATCCATATTTACAAATTTTCCCGTTAACCAATAATAATCGCGTCCCATTGGGTTGGTACGTTTGTCAAATTCTTCTTTCCAATTTGCTTTAGCTTGTCTGCAAATTTTAATGCCTTTAATAGCCTTTTTTTCAAGGTTAGGTAAATTTACATTTAAAACTACGCCATCAGGTAGACCATTTTCTAATACTTCATTAGTGATTGTTTTAATAAAGGATTTTGTGTGTTCAAAATTGGCATTCCAATTAAAATCTAATAACGAAAAACCAATCGCTGGTATACCTTCAATTCCGGCTTCTAAAGCAGCACTCATTGTACCAGAATAAATAACGTTTATAGATGAGTTTGAACCATGATTAATACCAGACACACAAATATCTGGTCGTCGGTCTAAAATCTCATTAACTGCGATTTTTACACAATCTGCAGGAGTGCCAGAACAACTATATTCTGTTTGTTTACCATCGATAACCACTTTTTCAATATGAAGTGTAGAATTAATTGTAATGGCGTGTCCCATTGCGCTCTGAGGACTATCAGGAGCCACAACAACGACGTCACCAATGGTATTCATAACTGAAATTAAGGTTCTAATTCCAGGGGCAGTTATACCATCGTCATTGGTAACTAATATTAAAGGGCGTTTAGACATTTGGCATAAAGTTTTAATGAATTGTAAAAATAATAAAAAGCTACCGTTAATCGGTTATTATTAGGTTTAACAAAAAATTAGTGCGTCTATTTTTTATGGCACGATTTTTTCTTCTATTTTAGTGAAAAATTGAGCACCTACTTAATTAAGAATTAATTAAAACAAAAAGAAAATGAGAGGGAATTATAAATTTTTACTACTTGCATTGTTAATCGCATTTGCCTCATGTAGTTTTACAAGTAAAAAATTTGATGATCCAGATAAGGATAAATTACTAATACAATTGATAACCTATTTGTTAGATCAAGGACATTTTGATCCTAAAGATATAAATGATGATTTTTCTTCACACGTGTTTGATGCCTATATAGATAATATAGATCCATTTAAACGTTATTTTTATGCTTCAGACATCAAAGAATTTGAAGCTTATAGAGATAAAATTGATGATGAAATTAAAGCTTACGATTTAACATTTTTCAACCTTACGCACAACAGGTTGTTGCAGCGAATTGAGGAATCAAAAAAGATTTATGGAAATATTTTAGATAAGCCATTCGATTTTTCAATTGATGAAAGTTATTCAGCGGATTATGAGAAACTCGTATTTGTGAATAATAAGAAAGAGATGAATGAGCGTTGGAGACAGCAGCTTAAGTTCTCTACCATTGCAAATTATGATGATGCAATTGCTCAACAAGTTTTAGATTTAGAAAGTGATGAGTCAGTATCTAAATCAAAGAAATCGGAAAAAGTATTAGAATCTGATGCCAGGATAGCGACAAAAAAATCATTAGATGAACTCTACGATTATATTGAAGATAGACGACGAGAAGATTGGTTTTCTGTTTACATAAATGCAATTGTAGAAGGATTTGATCCGCATACGTTTTACTTCGCACCAGAAGATAAAGAGCGTTTTGATAGAGATATTTCTGGTAAGTTTGAGGGAATTGGTGCGAGATTACAAAAGAAGGTTGATGGTATAATGGTTAATGAAATTATTAGTGGAGGACCAGCATGGCGAGCTAATGAATTAGAAGTAGGAGACCAAATTTTAAAAGTAAAACAAGAAGATGAAGAGGAAGCTTTAAACGTTGTAGGTATGCGTTTAGATGATGCTATTAAATTTATAAAAGGCCCAAAAGGAACCATTGTAACCTTAACTTTGAAAAAGGTGGATGGAACAATTCAAGATATTTCAATAAAACGAGATATAGTGGAATTAGAAGAAACTTACGCTAAATCTTCAACTGTAGATAAAGATGGAAAGAAATTTGGGATAATAAATTTACCTAAGTTTTACATTAATTTTGAAGACTATAACAAACGAAATGCAGCCTCAGATATTAAACAAGAAATTTTAAGATTAAAAGAAGAAGGTGTTGAAGGTCTTGTAATGGATTTAAGAAATAATGGAGGCGGTTCTTTGCAAACAGTTGTAGATATTGCTGGCTTATTTATTGAAGAAGGACCTGTTGTACAAGTTAGAGAAACAGGAAGTGCAAAAGAAGTACTTAGAGATAAAGATAAATCGATTGTATGGGATGGTCCATTAGTTATACTTGTAAATGAATTGTCTGCTTCGGCTTCAGAAATTTTGGCTGCTGCAATGCAAGATTATAAAAGAGGTATTGTTATTGGAAGTAAGCAAACCTATGGAAAAGGCACTGTACAGACAGTGTTTGATCTCAACCGCATGGTAAGAAATAATACCAATGGAGATATGGGAGCATTGAAATTTACAACTCAAAAATTTTATAGAATTAATGGTGGTTCTACGCAGTTAGAAGGCGTCAAGAGTGATGTTGTAGTTCCGGACCGTTATTCATATATTGATATAGGAGAAAAGGATCAAGAAAACCCGTTACCTTGGGATAAAATAGATGCGGCAGAATACGAAGTTTGGGAAAATTATTTTGATTATGATTCTACCATCAATAAAAGTAAGGCTCGTATGGCTAATAATGAACAGTTAAAGCTTATTGATGCAAATGCACAATGGGTAAAGAAAATTAGAGACCGTGAAACGTATTCTTTAAATTATGAAGATTACAAAAAAGAAATGGAAGTCAATGAAGAAGAGGCAAAACGATTTTCTAAGTTATCTGAGTATCAAACAAATTTAACATTTAGTTCGTTACCTTACGAAATTAAGTTGATGGATGAAGACTCTGTATTGAAAGAAAAACGTGATCGTTGGCATAAGAGTTTAGCGAAAGATGTTTATGTGGAAGAAGCAATCAATGTGCTTCACGATTTAAAAATGGCATACGCTATTAAAACTGAAGTTGTAAATTCTGTAAAGAATTAATTTATAATACCTTTGAGGTAAAGCAACAATTGTAGTAATTGTTATTACAAATTAGGTTATGTAAATGGCAAATAAAAATAATTCATTATCAAGGTTAGCGCTTCAAAAGTTCAAAAAGAACTTTTGGGGCGTTTTTAGTTTAGGAATTATTGCCTGTATAGGATTCATTTCAATATTTGCCTATTTGTTTGCGCCAGATGCTTCAAAGAATGCCAACCAGATGCATTTGTCTATTCATTCTAAATCGCCAGGATTTGAAGTGCAAATGTTGACTATTCCTTCAGGTATAGAATCAGAACAAAATTTCTTTTCAAAATTATTCTTTGGTAAAACAAATACAGATACAGAAATTCCAATTCAGTCTTATAGTGTCAATGGAGATAAAATGATGTATGTAGAATATGCTTCAGATGGATTGCAAGGTTTTGAAAAGCAAATAGATGTATCAAAATTTCCAAAGTCTAATTATAAAGAATATATAGAAACTAGAAGCTTTGTTTTTGGTACTGATAAATATGGAAGGGATTATTTAAGTCGGGTATTAATCGGTTCTAGGATTTCATTTTTTATTGGTTTTGTTGCTGTTTTTATTTCATTAATCGTTGGGCTTCTATTTGGAAGTTTAGCTGGTTATTATGGAGGTAAGGTAGATGCGCTTATTATGTGGATTATTAACATTACATGGTCAATTCCGACTCTATTATTAGTTATTGCTATAACCTTAGCATTAGGTAAAGGATTTTGGCAAGTCTTTATTGCTGTTGGTTTAACCATGTGGGTTGAAGTGGCTAGAGTAGTGCGAGGACAAATTATTAGTGCTAAGGAAATGCAATATGTTACGGCAGCAAAAGCATTAGGGTATAATGACTACAGAATCATAACTAAACATATTTTGCCTAATATATTTGGGCCTTTAATTGTGATTTCTGCGGCTAATTTTGCGGCAGCTATTTTAATAGAAAGTGGATTGAGTTTTTTAGGAATTGGAGCACAGCCACCAATGGCTAGTTGGGGCGCAATGATAAAAGACCATTACAACTATATTATCTTGGGTAAGCCTTACTTGGCTTTAATTCCAGGCCTTTGTATTATGTTATTGGTAATGGCTTTTATGCTGGTAGGTAATGCTTTAAGAGATGCCTTAGATGTAAAAACTTAATGCGACTTAAGTTGTTCTATCTCATCATTAGTACCACCTATAAAACCTAAAACATCCTCTTGCCCAATGTTTTTTGAAGAAGAAGTGACAAAATATGGTGGTAATTCTTCCCATGTTTTAAGTAGTTCTTCGCAATAGTCGTTTACATGGCGTTCAATCGCTAATGGTTTTAACTTATCTGCTTTAGTGAAGATGATACCAAAAGGAATTCCACTTTCTCCTAAATACTGCATAAATTCTAAATCTATTGGCTGAGGTTTATGTCTTATATCAACTAAAACAAAAGCAGAAACGAGTTGCTGTCTTTGCTCAAAATAATTTGTAATAAATTTTTGAAATTTCTTCTTGGATGACTTAGAAACACGTGCATAGCCATAACCTGGTAAATCTACCAAGTACCAATTTTTATTAATTAAAAAATGGTTAATCAGTTGTGTTTTTCCTGGTCGTCCTGATGTTTTAGCTAAACTCTTACGGTCAGTAAGCATATTAATCAATGAAGATTTTCCAACATTACTTCGACCAATAAAGGCATATTCTGGTAGTTGGTTTTTAGGACACTTTTCTACTTCAGAATTACTAACTACAAATTCGGCTGATTTTATTTTCATAGAACTTCCGGCGAAAGCTGGAATCTTTTTTGGTTATACTTTATTTTTATTGAAGATATTTTGTCAAGTGTATTACTCTACTTGTTAGCACGAATTAAGCATGGACTTTAAAATCCACGTTTTTTCAACCACCCATTCAAAATAGTATTAAATTCTTCAGGATGTTCCATCATAGCTGCATGGCCACATTTATCAATCCAAAATAATTCAGAATCTGGTAATAATTCATCAAATTCAACTGCAACTTCAGGAGGTGTAACATTATCATTCTTTCCCCAAATAATACAAACAGGTGTATTCATTTTAGGTAAATCTTTTGCCATGTTATGTCTAATTGCACTTTTAGCAATAGCTAAAGTTTTAATCAATTTGTTTCGGTCATTTACAGTTTCGTAAACTTCATCAACAATTTCCTTTGTGGCAACAGCAGGATCGTAAAATACGTCTTGCGCTTTCTTTTTTATAACTTCGTAATCGCTTCTTTTTGTGTAGCCTCCACCCATTGCGCTCTCATATAATCCAGAACTTCCGGTTATGATAAGTGCTTTAACCTTGTTAGGGTTCAGTTTTGTATAGTATAGTCCAATGTGTCCACCTAGTGAATTTCCGAGTAAAATAACCTCGTCCAATCCTTTAAACTCAATAAATGATTTAAGATAATTGGCGAAACTTTTGACGTTAGTTTTAATTAACGACATGGTGTAAATAGGTAATTCAGGAATAATAACTTTATAACCCTTTTTACTAAAGTGTTCTGTAACAGCATCAAAATTACTAAGTCCACCCATTAATCCGTGTAACACAATAATTGGTGTGCCTTCTCCTACTTCGATATATCTATAATCCTTTTCTTTTTTTAAAAGGTGTGCCATGTACAAGTTAGTGGTTATGTGTTAAAAACAAATATAACCAAATCCTTTAGAATAAAAATAATATGCAAAAAATATCGATTTTTTATTCAAATACTTCAAGAATGAGAATTGTTAATAATTCCCACTTGTTAATGCTTTGTCAAAAGTCGAATTCATTAAGGTTGTTATAAATGAAATATTTATTAATCAAAAACTTATCAACAAATGTGGTAGATTGTGGTAAAATGTGGTGAAATTTTCAATATCTTTGATTCTTAATCGTTAAAGTGGTAAACGAAACCTTTTGAATTCATTTATAGGAACATACGAATGTAAAGCTGATGCCAAAGGAAGGCTAATGATACCTGCTGTCCTCAAAAAGCAGTTGTCATCAGCATTGCAAGATGGTTTTGTGTTGAAGCGTGCCGTTTTTCAGCCGTGTTTAGAGTTGTATCCTATGTCTGAATGGAACAAAATGATGGAGAAGATTAACAAGCTAAACCGCTTTAAGAAAAAGAACAATGATTTTATTCGACGCTTTACGGCTGGTGTTAAAATTGTTGAGGTAGATAGTACTGGGCGATTATTAATTCCGAAAGATTTAATCAGTTTTTCAGGGATAAGTAAGCAAGTGGTTTTGGCATCTGCTGTGAATATTCTTGAAATTTGGGATAAAGATAAATACGAACAGGCTATTGATGATGCGGCTTCAGATTTTGCTGATTTAGCCGAAGAGGTAATGGGACAAGACGATGAAGAAAATGGATTATCATAATGCAGTTTTACTTAAGGAAACCGTAGATGGTTTAGAAATTAAGCCAGATGGCGTTTATGTAGATGTTACGTTTGGTGGCGGAGGTCATAGTCGTGAAATCTTATCACGTTTAGGGTCTAACGGAAGATTATACGCTTTTGACCAAGATAAAGATGCACTAGAAAATACTATTGATGACGACCGTTTTGTGCTCATTAATGAGAATTTTAGATACATCAAACGATTTTTAAGGTTTTATGGTGTAAAAGAAGTTGATGGTGTTTTAGCTGATTTCGGTGTATCATCTCATCAATTTGATGTTGCGGAACGTGGTTTTTCTACAAGGTTCGAGGCAGATTTAGATATGCGAATGAATCAAGATAATCAGCTTTCGGCTTTTGAAGTCATTAATGATTACGAAGAAGAGCAAATTAAAACTGTGCTTTTGCAATATGGTGAATTAAGGCAAGCGCCTGCTATGGCGAGAGTAATTGTCGAAGCTAGAAAAGAAGGAGCTATTAAAACCAGTGAACAGTTAAAAACGGTTTTAAAGAAATTTCTAAACCATCAAAAAGAGAATAAAGTCTTGGCTCAGATTTATCAGGCGATAAGAATTGAAGTAAATCAAGAAATTGAAGTCTTAAAAGAATTACTGCTTCAAACACCAGAAATTTTAAAACCAGATGGTCGCTTAAGTTTTATATCATACCATTCTTTAGAAGATAGGTTAGTAAAACGATTTATTAGAAACGGACTTTTTGAAGGCGAGCCAGAGCGTGATGTGTTTGGGAATTTTGAAGTGCCTCTAAAAAAGGTTGGCGGATTAATAATTCCTTCAAAAGAAGAAATAAAAACAAATAATAGAGCAAGAAGTGCTAAGCTTCGAATTGCGAAAAAATTATAAAAGTTTCCTGCCTTTGTAGGAAGTAAAAATGAGAAAAAATATTTATCACATACTAAGAGGGAAATTTCTAATCAGTGATGATTCGTTTAAAAATTGGCGTATCATCATTTTAATTTCTGTCTTAGCTATAATAATGATTGCTAGTTCTCATAAGGCGGACCAGAAGGTTTATGAAATTGCAAAATTAACCAATGAGGTAAAAGAATTACGTTCTGCATTTGTAGATAAAAGAGGGAAGCTAATGCAGCTTAAAAAAGAATCTTTTGTAGAGGTAGAAATGAAAGCAAAAGGAATTGGGATTTCCTTAAACCCACCAACAAAAATAATAGTAAAGTCGCAACAAGAGCAATAATAAACAAACTTTGGCAATAACAGAGAAAAACATATTACACAGATTATATTTCGTGGCAGGCTGCTTGCTTGTGTTCGCGATTGCTGTGGTGTTTAAACTTGTGAATATTCAATTTGTTCAAGGAGACGAATACAGAGCGCTTGCTGAGAAAAGAACACTTGAGGATTTCGATATTCCTGCAAATCGTGGTAATGTATATTCTGCAGATGGTAGTTTGTTAGCAACATCTATTCCTAAATATGATATTAGGATTGATGCTATTCAGGCAAAACCAGCCACTTTCGAAAAGTATATTGGTGCTTTGGCAGATTCGCTTCATGTTTATAAAGGAAAACCTGCTTCATATTATAAAAATATCATTCGCAAAGCACGAAAAAACAAAAACAGATATTTCCTTTTAGCTCGAAACATTAGCTATTCAGATTATATAAGAATGCGAAATTTTCCTCTCTTAAATCTCGGAGCGATTAAAGGTGGTTTAATTGTAGAACAAACTACTAGACGAGAGCATCCAATGGGAGGCGTTGCGTCGCGTTCTATTGGTTATGAACGATTTGATGAAGATGGCAATGTAAGTAGAGCAGGTATTGATGGTGCTTTTGGTGTTAAATATTTAAGAGGAACGAATGGTAAGCGTCGTAAGCAAAGAATAGGAAATGGCCAATGGAAACCTATTGCAGATTACGACCAAGTAGAGCCAAAAGATGGCTATGATGTGTACACAACTATAGATGTTAATATTCAAGATATTGCACATCATTCGTTGTTAAAGCAATTAGAGTTATACGAAGCAGAACACGGTTGTGTTGTTGTTATGGATGTTAAAACTGGCGAAGTTAAAGCTATTGCTAACTTGGCTAAAACTTCAAAAGGCACCTATTACGAAAAAAGAAACTATGCGGTTTATGAAGCTCATGAGCCAGGTTCTACATTTAAAGTTATGGCGATGATGGCAGCTTTAGAAGATAAAGTAATCGACACATCAACAGTTGTAGATACAAAGAAAGGAAGAAAGAAATTTTACGGTCGTGTTATTACGGATTCTGGTAGTGGTTATGGCGAAATTTCTGCAGCTCGTGCATTGGAGGTGTCATCTAATATTGGTTTGGCGTCAATTATAGATGATAATTATGCTAAACAACCACAAAAATTTATTGACCATTTAAAAGGTTGGAAGCTAAATGATTCTCTTAATATTTCAATAATGGGAGAGGGAATACCAGATATTCCAGAACCTGGAGCTTCAAACTGGAGTAGAAACGCATTGCCTTCTATTGCGTATGGCTATAATTTAACGATTACGCCTTTGCAAACATTAACGTTTTACAATGCGATTGCAAATGATGGCGAAATGATAAAGCCACGTTTTATTAAATCGGTTAAGTCTTTTGATAAGGATATTGAAGAGTTTGAAAAAGAAGTTATCATCGATAAAATATGCTCAGATAAAACCTTGTCTGAAGTTCAAGATATATTGAAAAACGTGGTAATTCGTGGTACAGGAAAGCGTATGTATTCTGAAACATTTTCTATGGCAGGTAAAACCGGAACAGCGAGAACGGATTATGCTGATTTAGAAAAATGGTACAAAGACAAAAAATACGTATCGTCTTTTGCTGGATATTTTCCTGCAGATAACCCAAAGTATTCTTGCATTGTGGTTATACATAAACCAAGTACAAAAGTGGGTTATTATGGAGCAGATGTTTCTGGTCCTGTTTTTAAGAGAATTGCTCAAAAAATTTATACAGATACACCAATTATAGATGAAATTGAGACCCTCGATTTCAAAAATAATATAGTTAATAAAGATTTTGAAAGTTATTACGATAACGCTCAAAAATATAAGGAACTAATGCCAAGCGTAGTCGGTATGCCAGCAATGGATGCGATTGCGTTGTTAGAAAACTTACAAGTAGATGTGCGCGTAAAATTAACAGGCAGTGGTATTGTAAAGAAACAGTCTGTTGAGAAACATCAGAAATTAGAGTCTAACCAAACCATCATTTTAGAAGCATCATGATGGTATTAAAAGACATATTATACAAGGTTACAATAAACGCAGTGGTTGGTAGTACAAGCATTACGGTTAGCAAAATTGAATTCGATTCGCGTCAAATAAAAACGAATGATGTTTTTGTGGCTATTTCTGGGACGATTACAGATGGTCATAATTATATAGAAAGAGCGATTAAAGATGGAGCAACAGCCATTATTTGTGAAACATTGCCTGAAAACCTTCAAGATGACATCACATATATAGAGGTAGCAAACTCTAATCAGGCGATGGCTTTTATGGCTAATAATTTCTATGGTCAACCATCTGAAAATTTAAAACTAGTTGGTGTTACAGGGACAAATGGTAAGACAACGGTATCAAGTTTACTGTATCAACTATTTAAAAAAGCAGGATATAAAGTTGGCTTATTGTCTACAGTGAAAATTATGGTGGATAATACCACGTATAAAGCGACGCATACCACGCCAGATTCTTTAACTATCAATAAATATTTACAGCTAATGAATGATGAAGGTGTAGAATTTTGCTTCATGGAAGTTAGTTCTCACGGTATTCATCAAAGTAGAACCGAAGGCTTAAAGTTTGAAGGTGGTATTTTTACTAACCTCTCTCACGACCATTTAGATTATCACGAAACGTTTGCTGAGTACAGAGATGTAAAGAAAAAATTCTTTGACCAATTGCCAAAGGAAGCCTTTGCATTATCTAATATCGATGATAAGAATGGTTTGGTTATGTTTCAAAATACGCAAGCCAAAAAATATACTTACGCTTTAAAAAACTATGCGGATTATAGAGCTCAGATTTTAGAAAATGAATTCAGTGGTTTGTTATTAAAGTTGAATGATAGCGAATTATGGACACGTTTAATAGGAAGTTTTAACGCCTACAATATTCTGGCTATTTACGGAACCGCCGAATTATTAGGCTTAGAAAAAGATGAAATTTTAAGATTGATTAGTGAGCTTGAAAACGTAGCAGGACGCTTTCAATATTTTATTTCAGATGAAAAAATTACAGCGATTGTAGATTATGCACACACACCAGATGCTTTAAAAAACGTATTGCAGACCATAAACGATATCAGAACTAAAAACGAAGAATTAATTACGGTTATAGGTTGTGGAGGCGATAGGGATAAAACCAAGCGACCAAAAATGGCGCATATCGCTTCGGCTTTAAGTACAAAAGCCATCTTTACAAGTGATAATCCACGTAGCGAAGTGCCAGAAACGATTATAGAAGATATGGAAAAAGGCGTAGAGCCTCAAAATTTTAAGAAGACATTGTCTATAACCAATAGAAAACAAGCCATTAAAACAGCTTGCCAATTGGCAGGACCAAAAGATATTATTCTCATCGCTGGAAAAGGCCATGAGAATTACCAAGAAATTAAAGGCGAACGCTTTGATTTTGATGATTATAAAATCGTTCAAGACTATTTGAAACAATTACAATAAACAACAACCAATAATGCTGTATTACTTATTCGAATATTTAGAACAACAGTTCCAATTACCAGGAGCGTCACTTTTTGGGTTCATAACCTTTAGAGCGGCTGTGGCAATTATATTGTCGTTGTTGATTTCTACAATTTTTGGTAAGCGTATTATTCGTTTTTTACAAAGACAGCAAGTAGGCGAAACTATTAGAGATTTAGGTCTAGAAGGGCAAGTTGAGAAAGCTGGTACACCAACCATGGGTGGAATCATCATTATTCTAGCGACTTTGATTCCTGTATTGTTGTTAGCGAAGCTTGAAAATATTTATATCATCCTTTTAATCGTTACTACGCTATGGATGGGAACCATTGGGTTTATTGATGATTATATCAAGAAATTCAAAAATGATAAAGATGGCTTAAAAGGGAAATTTAAAGTTTTGGGTCAGGTTGGATTAGGGATCATAGTTGGAGCCACCTTATTCTTTCATCAAGATGTGACCTTAAAGGAGAAGTTGCCAATTGCGCAACAAAATGAAATTAGGGCTGAGAACCCAAACGTGCAAGCAACTAAGTTGTTTAAGGCAGAAGAGAAATCAACAAAAACAACGATTCCTTTTTTAAAAGACAATGAGTTTGATTATTCAGATTTAATCACATGGATAAGTCCAAGTTTAGAAAAATATACGTGGCTAGTATTTATTTTGGTTAGCATTATTATTATCACAGCAGTATCTAATGGTGCAAATCTAACAGATGGAATAGATGGACTCGCAGCAGGAACTTCGGCCATAATTGTATTGACTTTAGGGATTTTTGCTTGGGTCTCTAGTAACATCGTTTTTTCTGGTTACTTAGATATTATGTACATCCCAAGAGCTGAGGAAATCACAATTTACATTGCAGCCTTTGTTGGTGCATTGGTTGGTTTTCTTTGGTATAACACCTATCCAGCACAAGTGTTTATGGGAGATACTGGGAGTTTAACGATAGGAGGAATTATTGCGGTTATTGCTATTGCGGTTAGAAAGGAATGGTTAATTCCTATTCTATGTGGCATATTCTTAGCAGAGAATTTATCAGTCATTTTGCAAGTCAGTTATTTTAAATACACAAGAAAGAAATTTGGAGAAGGACGACGCATTTTTAAAATGTCGCCTTTACATCATCACTATCAAAAATCAGGTTATCACGAGAGTAAAATCGTGACGCGGTTTTGGATTGTAGGAATCTTACTTGCGATAATTACTATAGTGACCTTGAAAATTAGATAGATGAGTTTGTCATTCCTGCGTAGGCAGGAATCCACAATACAGAGTAGAATAAAAGTAGATTCCTGCCTACGCAGGTATGACAAAAAGGAAAGTAATGAACGAAGCAACAAATAACCAGCAGAGTAAGAAGTCCTTCCCTTCTGGGGAAGAATTCAGGAAGGGGCTTCGATTAGTAATTCTTGGTGGAGGAGAAAGTGGCGTAGGAACAGCGCTTTTAGGAAAGGCAAAAGGTTACGAGGTTTTTGTATCCGATAAAGGGAAAATTAAAGACAAGTATAAAGACGTTCTTTTAAATAATGAGATTGAATTTGAAGATGAACAACATACGGAATCAAAAATTCTGAATGCACACATCATCATGAAAAGTCCTGGTATTCCAGATAAAGTGACTTTGATAAAACAGATTCGTGAAGCTGGTATTACAGTAGTTTCAGAAATTGAATTTGCTTCAAAATTTACAGAAGCAACTTTGGTTGCAATTACAGGAAGTAATGGTAAAACCACAACGGCAACGTTAACACATCATTTGTTGCATCAAGATTTAGATGTTGGTTTAGCTGGAAATATTGGCGACAGTTTCGCGAAGCAAATTTTAGAAAAAAGTCATGAGAACTACGTGTTGGAGATTAGTAGTTTTCAATTGGATGATATCATCGATTTTAAACCAAAAATTGCGATTCTAACGAATATCACACCGGACCATTTAGATAGATACGATTATAAGTTTGAAAACTATATCGCTTCAAAATTTAGAGTGGTAGAAAATCAAACAGAAGATGATTATTTCATTTACGATGCAGATGATGACGTTATTTTAGAATACATGAAAACGCATCAAATTCAATCAAAAAAACTGCCTTTTTCATTAACGCGAGTTATGGAGCAAGGCGCATATTTAGACAATAACAATATAATAATAACAATAGATAATAATAAAATCACTATGCCAACAGAAAATTTAGCACTAGAAGGAAAACACAATGTGAAGAATGCAATGGCAGCTTCTACTGTGGCACATTTACTTAAAATTAGAAAGCAAACTATACGTGAGAGTTTAGAGAATTTTCAGGGTGTAGAGCATCGTTTAGAAAATGTTCTAAAAATTAATAAGGTGCAATACATTAATGACTCTAAAGCTACGAATGTAAATGCTACTTATTTTGCTTTAGAAAGTATGGATGCACCAACGGTTTGGATTGTTGGAGGCGTAGATAAAGGTAACGACTATAAAGAGTTGTTTCCGTTTGTAAATGAAAAAGTAAAAGCGATTATTTGTTTAGGTACAGATAATGCTAAGCTTATGGATGCATTTGGGAAAATGGTCGATGTTATTATTGAAACGGAGTATATGAGTGAAGCTGTGAAAATAGCATACAAATTGGCTGATGCTGGAGATAATGTGTTGTTGTCGCCTGCGTGTGCTAGTTTTGATTTGTTCGAAAATTATGAAGACAGAGGTCGTCAATTTAAAAATGCGGTTAGAAATTTATAAAATGTAGTCATTCCTGCGAACGCAGGAATCCAGAATAAGGTAAACAATTAGATTCCTGCCTACGCAGGAAAGACAAAGCGGAAAATGCAAAACATATTCAAACAAATAAAAGGAGATAAAGCCATTTGGGCTATAGTCGCGTTGTTGGCTATATTCTCATTTATGCCTGTTTATAGTGCTGCAAGTAACTTAGCTAATGCTGGGCATACCAATACATTTTCCTTGTTGGTTAAACATTTTATGCACTTGTTGTTGGGCTTTGTTATAATGTTTGGGGTACATAAGGTGCCTTACAAATATTTCCGTGGCTTGTCTATGGTAATGATTCCTATTGTTTTTGTTTTGTTATTAATAACAATGCTTCAAGGCACTACTATTGATGGTGCAAATGCAAGTCGTTGGATTCAGATTCCTATAGTGAATATGTCTTTTCAAACATCAACGTTAGCCTCTGTGGTATTGATGGTGTATGTGGCAAGATATTTGTCTAAAATAAGAGACAAAGAGATTAAATTTAAGGAAACTATTTTACCACTTTGGACACCAATCTTTCTGATTCTAATTTTAATACTTCCTGCTAATTTTTCAACAACAGCAATCATATTTACAATGATTATGATGTTGGCATTTATTGGTGGTTATCCATTAAAATATTTGGCGTTAATGATAGTATCTGGTATTGCAGCCTTAACTATTTTTATATTGGTAGCAAAAGCATTCCCGGAAGCTATGCCAAATAGAGTAGACACGTGGATGAGTAGAATTGAAAATTTTACAAACGGAGAAGACACGGAAGCGGATTACCAAATTGAAAAAGCAAAAATTGCTATTGCAACAGGCGAAATTAGAGGGTTAGGACCAGGAAAAAGTATTCAAAAGAATTTTTTACCGCAGTCATCGTCTGATTTTATTTTTGCTATTATTATTGAAGAATATGGTTTGTTGGGAGGTGTGTTTATTCTCGTTTTATATTTATGGTTTTTATTTAGAATAGTGGTTGTAAGCCATAAGTCTGATACCATATTCGGACAATTATTAGTCTTAGGTGTTGGGTTGCCAATCGTTTTTCAAGCCTTAATTAATATGGCAGTTGCTGTGGAGTTATTCCCAGTAACTGGTCAGACCTTGCCATTAATTAGTAGTGGTGGAACATCAATTTGGATGACCTGTATGGCAATTGGAATTATTCTTAGTGTTAGTGCTAAACGCGAAGAGCTAAAAGAACAAGAAGAAGCAGAAGATAATCCATTAGCCATTTTAAGCGAAGCGATTTAGATACACAGAAAAGAGGTTAGTAAAGAGAGTTAAGAATAAAGAAATAAGACAAAAGACTAAAAAAATAGAAATTAAAATTTGAAGCCATATAAATTCATATTGTCAGGAGGTGGGACAGGAGGACATATTTATCCTGCGGTTGCAATTGCGGACGAGTTAAAGTCGCGCTATCCAGATGCTGAGTTCCTTTTTGTAGGTGCTTCAGATAGAATGGAAATGGATAAAGTGCCACAAGCTGGTTATAAAATTGAAGGGTTGTGGATTTCTGGAATTCAAAGAAAATTAACCTTAAAGAATTTAGCCTTTCCATTTAAATTGATTTCAAGTCTTTTAAAATCTCGAAAAATCATAAAGCAATTCAAGCCAGATGCTGTTATCGGAACAGGTGGCTTTGCAAGTGGTCCTTTGTTACAAGTGGCATCGTCAAAAGGGATTCCGAGTTTAATTCAAGAGCAAAATTCATTTCCTGGTATCACAAATAAGTTACTAGGAAAAAAAGTGAATACCATTTGTGTGGCTTATGATGGTTTAGAACGATTTTTTCCGAAGGAAAAAGTAAAGCTTACAGGAAATCCCATTCGTAAGGATTTGTTAGAAGTAAAAAATAAACAGATAGAAGGTAAAGATGCCTTTACGTTAAAGCATAATAAAAAAACACTTTTAGTTTTAGGTGGAAGTTTAGGGGCAAGACGTATCAATCAATTAATTGAAGCTAATATTGAGTTTTTTGAAACACAAGATATCCAAGTGATATGGCAATGCGGAAAATTGTATTACAATCAGTATAAACAATACAATGATTTAGATAGAGTGCAAGTACATGCGTTTTTAAATCAAATGGATTTGGCTTATGCAGCTGCAGATGTTATAATTTCTAGAGCAGGAGCAATTTCGGTTTCAGAATTATGCATTGTTGGTAAGCCTGTCATTTTTATTCCGTCGCCAAATGTGGCAGAAGACCATCAGACAAAAAATGCAAAGTCGGTTGCAGATAAAGGCGCAGCGATTTTAATACGAGAAAAAGATTTAGATGCTGATTTTCAAAATGAATTTTCTGCATTGATTTCAAACGAAGACAAACAAAAAGAATTAAGTAAACATATTGAAGCCTTAGCATTAGTTAATGCCACAAATGATATTGTGGATGAGGTGGAAAAATTATTAAATGGCCCATCTTAATCTTCCCTAAGGGAAGAAACTGAGACGCGTCAAAATGTAAGAGTCAAAAATAGGAATTATAAGAATGAACATGGATAACGAACATATTAGCAACCGTGAAAAAGCCCTTCCTAATGGGAAGGGTTTGGGATGGGCTTCTAGTGTTTATTTCATTGGCATAGGAGGCATCGGAATGAGTGCGATTGCGCGCTATTTTGTGGCTAACGGTAAGCAAGTAGCTGGTTATGACAAAACACCAAGTGAAATCACTAAGGCGCTTGAAGCTTTAGGTGTTCAGATTCATTTTGAAGATAACATAGAACACATTGATTCAGAATTTTTAAATCCTGAAAACACATTGGTGGTTTATACACCTGCGATTCCTAAAAGTCATTCGGAATTTAATTATTTTAAAGATAATGGTTTCAGTGTTTTAAAACGTTCAGCAGTTTTAGGTGAAATCACAAAGCAAACCGTTTGTTTGGCAGTTGCTGGTACGCATGGTAAAACAACAACGACAAGTATTTTAGGTCATTTATTAAATACATGTAATGTACCTGTTACGGCTTTTTTAGGTGGCATTAGTGAGAATTATAATTCTAATTTAATTCTTAACGGAACAAACGTTACAGTTGTGGAGGCAGATGAATTTGACCGTTCGTTTTTAACCTTATCGCCAGATTTGGCATGCATCACGTCAATGGATGCAGACCATTTAGATATTTACGGAAATGCAGAAGAGCTCGTAAAAACGTTTAAAGATTTTACAGATTGTATAAAGCCTAACGGAAAGCTGTTTGTAAAAAATGGATTGCCGTTAAATGGCATTACTTATGGTATTGAAGATGATTCAGATTATAGTGCTCAGAACATTTCAATAGAAAATGGCAGCTATATTTTTGATGTAAAAACACCAAAAGGCATTCAAAAAGGTTTCAAATTTAGTTTGCCAGGAAGGCACAATTTATCTAATGCCATTATTGCATTAGCTATGGCTGTTGAGTATGGTTGTTCTTATAACGATTTGGCTATAGGCTTAGAAACTTATAAGGGTGTAAAACGCAGATTTACATATCAGATAAAAACCAGTGATTTTGTTTTTATAGATGATTATGCGCATCATCCTGAAGAAATTAAAGCAGTGCATCAAGCGGTAAGAGAAATGTATCCAGGTAAAAAGGTGTTGGCAGTTTTTCAACCGCATTTATTCAGCAGAACACAAGATTTTGTAGATGGATTTGCAGAAAGTCTTTCAAAATTCGATGAATTATTGTTGTTAGATATTTATCCTGCAAGAGAATTACCAATTGAAGGTATAACCTCAAAATGGCTTTTAGAAAAGATTGAAAACTCGAATAAAAAACTAATTCAAAAATCAGAAATAATTAATGAAATTAATAAATCTGATGCTCAAGTTGTGTTAACTATTGGAGCAGGAGATATAGGAGCTGAAGTTAAACATATAAAAGAAGCGTTCTATGTTGAAAATTAATTACAACTACATAAAAATCATTGTATTAATTCTGTTGGTTGGTTTTTTGTTTGCGTTTTCAAATCAAAGAAATAAGAATAGAATTGTTGGAGAACCAAGTATAAAATTCTTGGGCGAAAACAAATTATTTATAACAGAATCGAATGTTAGTAAATTGTTAATACAAAATTTAGAACCTGTTTCAAAGCAGCCTAAAGATATTATAGATTTGAATGAATTAGAATCTGCCCTGAAATCTAATCCAATGATCAAGCAGGCGGAAGTGTTTATGTCAGTAAATGGTACACTTTCAGCCGAAATTGAACAGAAACGACCTATCGCAAGAGTGAACACAAATGCGTCTTATTATATAGATGATGAAGGTGGATTTATGCCTCTGTCTTATAATTACGCTGCAAGAGTGCCACTTGTTACTGGAAATATTAAGAAAAATAAGCTTCAAACTGTCTTTCAATTTGCAAAAATTGTAGATGAAGATGATTTCTTAAAGAAACATGTCATTGAGATTCGTCAAAACGACGATAATACAATCGATTTTAAAATTCGAAAAAGTGATTTTACTGTTCATATAGGAACTTTAAATCAACTCGAAAAAAAGATAAACAATTTTAAAGCGTTTTACCAAAAGGCTTTTAAAGACCAAATTTTAGATAGGTATTCAGTAGTGAATTTAAAATTTGATAAACAAGTGATTTGCACCAAAAAGTAAACTATGGACAAACAAAACATTTCGGTAGGTCTAGATATAGGAACCACAAAAATTGTGGCCATGATTGGTCGTAAAAACGAGTATGATAAAGTTGAGATTTTAGGCTTAGGTAAGGCTAAAAGTATGGGAGTGCATCGTGGTGTGGTAAATAATATTACCCAAACGATTCAGTCTATACAACAAGCGGTTCAAGAGGCTGAAGCAGCAGCTGCAGAGAAAATTGAAGAAGTAACGGTTGGTATTGCTGGTCAGCATATACGTAGTTTACAACATAGCGATTACATAACGCGTCCAAATTCTGATATCGTTATTGATGAAGATGATATTGATCGTTTAATCAATCAGGTGCACAAATTAGTAATGCTTCCAGGTGAAGAAATTATTCATGTATTACCTCAAGAATTTAAGATTGATGGTCAAGCCGAAATTACAGAACCAATAGGGATGTACGGTGGACGATTAGAAGCTAATTTTCACGTGGTTGTAGGTCAAGTATCATCTATCAGAAATATAGGAAGATGTATTAAAAGTTCTGGTTTAGAATTAGAAGGCATCACTTTAGAACCTTTAGCGTCTGCAAATGCAGTGTTAAGCAGAGAAGAAAAAGAAGCTGGTGTAGCATTAATTGATATAGGAGGTGGAACAACGGATTTGGCTGTTTTTAAAGATGGTATTATTCGTCATACAGCTGTAATTCCTTTTGGTGGAAATGTAATTACTGAAGATATCAAAGAAGGCTGTTCAATAATCGAAAAACAAGCTGAGCTTTTAAAAGTGAAGTTTGGGTCAGCATGGCCAGGAGAAAATAAGGATAATGAGATTGTATCTATTCCTGGATTAAGAGGAAGAGAGCCAAAAGAGATCACATTAAAGAATTTGTCTAAAATTATCCACGCTAGAGTTGTGGAAATTATTGAGCAAGTTTTTGTTGAAATAAAAAATTACGGTCACGAGGAGCAAAAGAAAAAACTTATTGGTGGTATTGTTTTAACTGGTGGAGGAAGCCAATTAAAGCACCTAAAGCAATTAGTAGAATATATTACAGGTATGGATACTAGAATTGGCTATCCAAATGAGCATTTAGCAGGCGATAGTGATGAAGATATAGCAAGTCCACTTTATGCAACAGCTGTAGGTTTAGTGATGGACGGTTTAAAACGTCAAGAACGTAAAAAAGCAGAAGCAATAGAAGAAGAGTTGATTATTGAGAATATAGCAGAAGAAGTAGAGGAACCAGAGGTTGAAGTTAAACCAGAGGAACCAACAAGAGAGCGTCGTTCATTCTTAGATAAATTAACAGAACGCGTAAAAGATTTTTTGGATAATGCGGAATAAGCGCATTCAAATTATCTAATACAGTATTAAAATAAAATTGAAAACCCATAATTACAATTAAAATGAGTAACAGCAACGAATTTGGAAACATTTCATTTGATTTGCCAAAACATCAATCTAATGTCATCAAGGTAATTGGTGTCGGAGGAGGTGGAAGCAACGCCATCAATCACATGTTTCAGCAAGGTATTAAAGGTGTTGATTTTGTAATCTGTAACACAGATTCACAAGCACTTCAAAACAGTGGAGTTCCTAACAAAATTCAATTAGGTGTAGCTTTAACAGAAGGATTAGGTGCAGGTGCCAACCCAGATGTTGGAGAAGAGGCAGCTATTGAAAGTTTAGAAGATATCCGTAGAATGTTAGATACTAATACTAAAATGGTATTTATCACTGCAGGAATGGGTGGAGGAACAGGAACAGGTGCTGCGCCAATTATTGCAAAAATGGCTAAAGAGTTAGATATTCTTACGGTCGGTATTGTAACAATGCCGTTTCAGTTTGAAGGAAAAATGCGTAATGCACAAGCACAACGTGGTATTGAGAAATTACGTTCTCATGTAGATTCTTTAGTGGTTATAAATAACAATAAGCTTCGTGAAGTCTATGGAAACCTTGGGTTTAAAGCTGGTTTCTCTAAAGCAGATGAAGTATTATCTACAGCATCTCGCGGAATAGCAGAAGTTATAACACATCACTACACACAGAATATTGATTTACGTGATGCTAAAACGGTATTAAGTAATAGTGGTACAGCAATAATGGGTTCTGCTACAGCGTCTGGACAAACCAGAGCACAAGAAGCTATTATGAGTGCTTTAGATTCGCCATTACTCAACGATAATAAAATCACAGGAGCTAAAAACGTATTGTTGCTAATCGTTTCTGGTTCTCAAGAAATTACAATTGATGAGATTGGAGAAATTAATGATCATATTCAAACTGAAGCTGGATTTGGAGCTAACATAATTATGGGTGTTGGTGAAGATGAAGAGTTACAAGAATCTATTTCTGTAACTATTATTGCTACGGGTTTTGATTTAGATCAGCAAAATGAAATTTCTAATACAGAGACTAAAAAAGTAATTCATGCGTTAGGGGAAACCACTGAAACCAATGTTCCAGACAAGGAGCCAGCAATTGTAACACCAGATATTGTTTTAGAAGTAGAAAAACCAGAACCTGTTGTTCGTCATACTTTAGAAGAAGATGTAGAGGAGGTTAAAGTTGTAAATAAAGTTGAAAATAATAGTGGTACTAACTTAATTGAAACTACAGATATTATTAAAAATATAAATGTTGTTTACGATGAGGTTTTAGATGCTAAACCAGAGATCATTGAGCCAGTAGCTGTAATTGAACCAGAACCAACAATAGAGCCAGAAGATTTTATTATTACGCCAATTGTAAACAAAGCGGAAAGAATAGAAGAAACCTCAGAAGAACAAATTACGTTTTCTTTTGATTTGCCGTTAGCGAACAAAAAAACTGAAGTAGAAGCTGAAGAGCCAAAAGCTGAGGAAGAAAAAATGTTTTTTAGTTTAGAAGAAGAAGTAAAAGATATAGATGTTAAGGAGCCGGTTGAAGTTATTTCTGTAGCGGAAGTCAACGAGCAAGGTGAAAAGCGTTATGCTTTAGATGATTTTGAAACATTTGAATCGTCTATTAATACAAAAAACGAAAGAACCGAAGTAAAGGAGGAGATTGTTTTTGAGAAGAAAACGCTTCATATAAATGAGCCTAAAGAAATTACTGAGGAAGAGATTGATCCTATGAACAGTCCTATCTCAGATTTATTAATAGCTCGTGCTGATGATCGTAGAAGAAGTATGAAAGATTTCAACTATAAATTTAATAAAGCTAAAATAGATGAGATTGAAAAAGAACCTGCTTACAAAAGACAAGGTGTAAATTTAGAAGATGCGCAGCATTCTTCTGAAACTAAAGCTTCTAGAATGTCAGTAGGAACGGATGAAAATGACGATATTCAATTAAGAAGTAATAATTCATTTTTACATGATAACGTAGATTAATAGCAAATTGAGCTATTGTGTAGAAACACTAAAGTCAAGCCCAAAAAGTCCCTCAAACTTTTTGGGCTTTTTGTTTATTCACGCTTTTCTAAACGACCTTAAGCGAAAGTTTTTAGTATCTTTGAACTTCTTAAATAAAGAATAAAAATATGAGTTTACAAGTAGATATAATGACTGCGATGAAAGCAGCAATGAAGGAAAAAAATCAAACAGCTTTAGCTGCATTGAGAGCTGTAAAGTCAGAGATATTATTAGCTAAGACTTCCGGTTCTGAAGCTGAGTTATCAGAAGAAGACGAAATAAAAATCTTATCTAAATTAGTAAAACAAAGAAAGGATAGTGCTGCGATTTTTGCAGATCAAAACAGAAATGATTTAGCAGAGCCAGAATTGGCACAAGCAGAGGTTATAAGCCAGTTTTTACCAGAGCAACTATCTGAAGAGAAGATAACTGTTGAAGTAATGAAAACCATTGCTGCAGTTGGTGCAGAAGGCATGAAAGATATGGGAAAAGTTATGGGAATAGTAAATAAGAAATTAGCAGGACAAGCTGATGGGAAAACTATTTCTAATATTGTTAAAGCTAAGTTGTCTTAAAATACAAGAATAGGATTCCTGTTTTAACAGGAATTATGGCTGCGTAGTTCAACTGGATAGAATATCAGATTTCGGCTCTGAGGGTTGGAGGTTCGAATCCTCTCGCGGTCACGAATAAATCAAAAAGTTGCACGTCAAATCAAGCTCGCTTGAATTTGTAAGTGCAACTTTTTGATTTTCAAAACAAGTGTTTTAAGCGGCTTAAAAATCATATGAGGCTGCTTTACTATCTATTTCAGCTCAACCTCTAAAATATTAGCCTCTTCTTTATTGGCTTCGTTAGAAATAAATAAACGGCCATCAGTGCTAAAAGTTATACCTTCTGGTTGCGCAAATTTGTGTTTATCTAATTCAAAAACATCTTTTATTTCGCCTTCTGAATTAAGAATTAGAAGTTTCGGGTTTCTGCCATCTATTACATAGATATCCTTCGTTTTAGGGTGCACTGCAATATCAGAAGGACTTAATGTCTCACGAATTTTCTTTTTCTTAAAGTCTTCTAGAATGTTTGCTTTTAAATCAATATTAATGATAGGATTGGCGTCCATTTTTTTAGAGCTAAGCGGAATTTTGTAGATACTTTTAATATGTTTTTTTCCGAAGTCGTAATCTTTTGGTGTGATGAGTAATTGGTCATTCCCTCTATCTAAAGTTAAACTTTCCATGTTATTGTATTGTTTAAAAGAGGTTGCAATTTTAGAGGTTTCAAGATTTTCTGAATCATAATTTTTAACTTCATATATTAATCCATCACTTCTTAGAATGTAAGCGTCATTATCATTTATGGCAATAGCTTCATAATCACCTTTACCAGCAAATTTTATTTCTTTTGTAATAGTTTGTTCTTTAGTGTTGTAAATGAAAACTGTACCAGATTCGTCTTCAACACAAGCAAACATATTAGAGCTAAGCCATACAATACCACTAATTTCGTTAAGCGATTTAGGGAGTTTATATGTGTTTTTAATTGTGTAATTTGAAGATGATTTGTTCTCAACCTTTGTGAGGTTGTTTTTAGACTTCTCAGATATTTTATCTTTATATGTAATAGAAGCAAAGTAAGACAATACAATTACTATAGCAGATAGTATAAGTGCTGATTTCATGGTTTTCATAGTTTTTAATGTGAAAATTTAAAAGTTAGCTTTAGCATTTTTTCACTTAAGGAATGTAGCCAGTAAAGTTGTTCCCAAACCAAGTGGGCTTCTTTATGAGTACTTTCGTTACCTAATTGAATGGCGCCTTCATTAGTAATTTGATTAACGGGAAATATAAAAGGCTCTGGTTTAAAAGTTACTAAATTTTGTTTAAAATCTTCAAAATTAATTTCCTTTAGATGCGAGCAAGCTTTATCTAGGTTATGGTTTATTTTTTCTGAAATAATTTTAAAATCCTCAGAGGCTTTAGCAGTACTATTATTTTGGAAAAATGTACTTAACGATGCTAGTGATGCTAAAAAGCTATGGTTTATTACTACAAGTTGGTAAATATCATCAATATGGTTTTGTTTAGACTCTGGCTCTTGAGCCATACGTTGGAAAGCAGAACTCAAATTAGACATTTGCAAAAAAGCTTCCTTTCTATTAATTTTTAAGCTTGTAGGAATTGGGCCTTTATTAATATAAAATTTACTGATTGATTTAAAGAACTCTGTGTTTCCTTTTACACTGTCTTTTATATGGTCTCCTATCTCCATGAAAGACCATGCAGGCCAAAGCCAACGCATTGCAGTATAGGAAATAACTGCGCCTATTAAAGTATCAATAACTCTAAATTTAATAACGCTGATAATGTTAGGTTCTAAGATGCCATAAATTAATATAACACTTAATGTTATGAATGTAGCGGCTGCTTTATAATTCTTTTGAATCATTGAAAAAGCTACAACAATAGATAATACGCCAAGACCACCAAATACATATGGACCGCTAATTACAAAAACTAAACCTGTAGCTATTACTGCACCAATAACTGTTCCTATAATTCGGTCTTTAGATCGCTCCTTGGTTAGTCCATAACTTGGTCGCATTATAACAATAATGGTAAGAATGATCCAGTATGGATTTTGAAAATCGAAGAACAAGCCAATAGCATAGCCTAGCATAACGGCTACAGCTAATCTTAGGGAGTGTTTAAAAATTGTAGATTTAAAACTTAAGTTTCTTAAGATTATTTTTGGATTGTAATCTCTAGATACAATAAAACGTTTAAGCTTATCATTTTTTATAAAATCATCAGAAGTTAAAACAGGATTACCTAAAAGCCATTTTATCTTTTTAATTTTTTCGAATTGCTTTTTCTGATAATCTAAATAATTCTGTAGCATCAAATAACGTTCGTAGGCCTCAACATCATTTTCATTTTTAAACTTTGAAATATTAAGGTCTAAACTTTTTAAATAATCAGATAGTATTTTATTTGATGAAAATTGTTTTGACTTATTAAGGTTTTTAGAAATATTTCTAAGTTGTTCAGAAAGTCTAGAAATGATATTCTGAAAATCATTCTTAAACATAGGATGCTCTTCAAAGAAATCATCCATTTTATCGTAATTAACAGGATTTGCAATGGCCGTTTCTAAAATGTCTATAAGCTGCCCAAAAACAAGCAAACGCCTACTTTGGTAATTAGATTTCCCTGAGCTTTTTCTTGATAGTATTAGAATTTCACGTAATGTTTCGTGATGCTCTATAAGTTCACTTTGTAAATTTAAAAGTTGAACTTGTAAGTCGCTTCTGTTAGGCTGTTCGCCAATTAACTGTTTTCTAATATCTAAAAAATCTGCAGTGAGAGTAAAGATTTCTGTTAGGATTTCTTCGGTTTGAGCTTTGGGATTAATATAAAACCAAATTGTAGATAATATTAAATACCATAAACCTCCAGCACCAATTAATAATGCGTATTGGTAGACTTCTAATGTCTCCAAGGTGTGTGCAAAACTTAAAACAAGAGCGAGTAAACCAGAGAAACTAATTAAAGATGCCCTAAAACCATAAATTGATATAAAGGCTATGCAAAATGTTAATGTGCCTAAAACCGGAAAGAGTAGGTAATTAGAAATATTAAGATATCCACCAATAAAACTTATCAAAACAACAATTAATGAAGAATATAAAATACCAATTTGTGTATGTCTTAAGTTGCCACTAATGTCGCTTGGAGAGCACCAAAATGCACCGAAGCATATGGCAAGTCCAATTTCTAGTTGATCTACAACGATACCTAAAACAATTGGCGTTGTTACGGCAACACTAATTAATACAGCTTTTGAGAAGTTAGTGCTTTTAAAGAATTCAAGTAATTCTTTGATGTGTTTTGATATAAAATTTATAATTAGATGTATAATTTTCTGGTTCTATGTAAAGATACGATTTGAAAAAGGACACCATGCTTATTAACTATAAAATGCTATAAGTTTAACTATTTCATCATTCTTGTAAGCTGAAAGAATTTTTTGTAATCGTCTGGTATGGTATCAATATTTAGTAATGAACCTTTTTCCATAGGAGGATAAATATCATGATAGGTTTGTACATTATATAGGCCAACTCTTTTGCTAATATGATCTCTTGTAAGCTCTCCTGGATTGTTCAATCCAGCAGCAGCAACAAGTTCTAGGAAACTTTGAATTGTAGCTTCATGATAACGTTTTGCTCGAGGTGCTTTATCTTCTACTACTAAGCCTTTTACTAAGGATGCGTTTTGCGTTGCCACACCAACGGGACAAGTATTAGTGTTACATTGTAAAGCTTGAATACATCCAATAGATAACATCATAGCACGTGCGCTGTTACAACCGTCTGCTCCTAAAGCTATCGCTCGAGCCATATGGAAACCAGTAATTATTTTTCCGGCAACAATGACTTTTATATCTTTTCTTAAGTCGAAGCCAATCAAAGTATCATGAACAAAAATTAAACCCTCTCTTAATGGCATTCCCATAGAGTTGGAGAATTCTACTGGCGCGGCACCTGTGCCACCTTCTCCGCCATCTACGCTGATAAAATCTGGTTGAATGCCAGTGTGTATCATAGCCTCACAAAAATCCATAAACTCTTGTTTTCTCCCTAAGCATAACTTAAAACCTATTGGTTTTCCATCAGATAATTCTCTTAGTTTCTTTATAAAATACATAAACTGTATAGGGTCGGAAAAAGCAGAATGAGATGGTGGAGAATGCACTGCAACGCCAGGTTTTACATGTCTTATTTTAGCAATCTCTTCAGTGTTTTTAGAAGCTGGTAAAATACCACCATGACCGGGTTTTGCACCTTGAGATAATTTTATTTCTATCATTTTAACCTCAGGTCTTAACGCGTTTTCTCTAAAGGTAACTTCGTTAAACGTACCGTCTTCTTTCCTACAACCAAAATATCCTGTTCCTACTTGCCAAATCAAATCACCACCATTTTCTAAATGATAATTACTAATTCCACCTTCGCCAGTATTATGTGCAAAATTTCCCATTTTTGCACCTTTGTTTAAAGCCAAAACGGCATTTTTACTAAGTGAGCCAAAACTCATTGCTGATATGTTTAATAAGCTAGATGAGTAAGGTTGTTTACAATCTTTACCTCCAATAATTAATCTAGGAAACTCACCAATATTCTTCGGGTTTTGCTTTGCATACATAGAATGTTCTAGCCATTCGTAACCAGAATGATATAAATCCATTTGCGTACCAAAAGGCTCAGTGTCATTTTCGCCTTTTGCTCTTCGGTAAATTAAAGATCTAAGTATTCTATTTAGTGGTCTTCCTTGAGTATCTGTTTCCACAAAATATTGCATAATTTCTGGTCGAATAGACTCTAATAGATATCTAAATCTTCCTAATAAAGGAAAATTACGTCTAATGGTGTGTGAGGTTTGCATGATATCAAAAAGACCCATAATAATCAATGGTCCTACTAATAAGAATGCCCATAAAATCGGTTGCCAAATAAAAGCAAAGCCAACAATTGCTAAAACAATAATTACAGAAATGATTAAAAATTGTTCACGTACCTTCATAGAAAATAATATTAGAAAAAATTAGGAAATTATGCTGTCTTAAGAATTCTGACGTAAATATAATAATTATACCACATTAGTAACACGCTCTAATCTTATTAAAGCTATAATAGTTGGTTTATTGCTAATTTGTTTTGATGCGTTTAATTCTGAAAAATTATTGTCTAAATTAAAAATGAAAGTTAGAATAGTTTCCTTATTTTCAACTTTACCTTATTTAATTAAAAATTCGATATTGAATGTTGCTACAAACAGAGCAAGAAATTTTAGAAAGACAATTAATATCCAAATATTTGATTCCAATAGGGATTGTGATAATTGTCCTTTTTATACTTTATAGATTGTTTAAAATTCTTCAAGTATTATATGCCTCTCGTTTTAGTAAGCCCTTGTTTACGCACCTTTATGTGAAGCGGAATATATTAAACGAAACACAGCAAGCTATATTAAAAAAGGAGTATGAGTTTTACAATAAGTTAAAAGATAGTCAGCAACTACATTTTGAACATAGAGTAGCTGTTTTTATAAATGAAAATAAATTTATAGGAAAACAAGAACTTGTAGTAACAGATCATATGAAAGTTATCGTTGCTGCTACAGCTACCATGTTAACTTTTGGTTTTAAAAAGCATAGATTAGATTTAATTGATACAGTTATTATTTACCCAAAGGTTTATTATTCTAGTATTAATGAAGCTTATCACAAAGGGGAGACTAATCCAAAAATGAAAGCTATTGTTTTTTCTTGGGAAGATTTTAATCATGGTTATAAGATAGGAAATGACAACCTAAATCTTGGTATTCATGAATTTGGTCACGCGATACACTTAAATGCTAAAACAAGCAAGGATATAAGTAGTCATATATTTAATAAAGGATTTAATGAGCTTATAACCTATCTGCAAAGTAATGAGAATGTAAGAAAAAACCTGCTAGCATCTAAATACTTTAGAACTTACGCATTTACCAATCATTTTGAATTTTTTGCAGTTCTCCTCGAAAATTTTATTGAGACACCAAATGAATTTAGATCTCAGTTTCCAGAGTTATATAGATACATGAGGCAAATGCTAAATTTTAAATTTGCTGGTTATTAGTTTTTAGTAATTCCTTTTATTTAAACATGTAACAATAGGAAATAAAAAAAAGCGGCTAATGCCGCTTTTTTATGTTTTAAAACTATGAATAATTAATCTTTAGTTACTCTTACTGTTTGAGTATTCTCTCCTGAAGTAATTTTCACTAAATATAAACCTTGCGATAAGTCAGACATATCAATTGAAGAATTAGTGATATCATTTTTAGTATAACTTGCAACACTTTGACCTAATAGGTTAAAAACAGTAACGCTATCAACATCTTGTGAAGATTTAATGTTTAATAAACCTGAAGTAGGATTAGGGTAAACAGCAAAAGTTTCGTTTGTATTGAAGTTATCTTCAACGCCAAGAACTGTGTCAGTTGTGAAACTCCAAACTGAGGTTCCAGTGGTAGTTCCAATACAATTAGTTACATCAATACTCCAAAAATAAGTAGTGTTAACAGCTAAACCTGTAATTGTTCCGCCATTAGGGAAATTTTCTAGTGGAGTTGTTGGAGGGTTAGATGTACCAATATTTAAAGTATAACTTTCGCTATCGCTTCCTGAGTCAGTCCAGCTAAAATCATAAGTTCCGTCTGGTGCTTCAATCGCAACAGCAGTAGCTCCATCCGCAGGAGAAGGTGCTGTTGCTGGTACACTTGGTGCAGCTGTTTCAGCACAGGCTTCCGTTGTAAATGACCAAGTTGCGCAACCGGTAGCTGCTGCAAAACAATTTGTTGGTACCACTTGCCATGTATATGCTGTTCCATAGTCAAAACCAGTAAAGGTAACTCCAGATTCTCGTGATCCTTGAGAAAAGTTATTTATAAATAATTCATAAGATTCCGCGTCTGGATCTGTATTCCACTCAAAAGTTACAGCACCTCCAGTACCTACAGTTGCAGATGGATCTGCATCTACAGGTGAAATTTCAGTAACACAATTTGGTGCAACAGTGTAACTACAAACACATGAAGTACATTGTATTGTAGTAACTGTATTCCCTGAGTTTTGAGTGCCACAGGCAGCGTCTAAATGCCAAAAAATTGTAATTCCAGTTACACCAAATCCAGCGGTAAATGAAACACTACCAGCTCCGTGGCCTATGACTGTACCATCAGAAGTATTTGTAACAGTAATATACATTGAAGGTGTAGCGGTAACTGTATAGTCTGAACCAACTTGAACTCCTTCAATTACTGAAAATTCGGCGTTAGGCCAATTATTAGATGCGATAGCTTCTTCACCTCCTGTATTCGCTAAAGTAACAGCTGATGCTGGCCATTGACCACCAGTACTTGTAGTACATTGACCATATGATATTGTGGCGAATGCTAAACAAAAAATAAATAATAAGGTAATTTTTTTCATGTGTTAAAAATTTTGGATTAATGCTATAAAGTTACAAATATTTGTGAGCCATAAATGTTAAAGTTACATTATTGAATTTTTCGCAATAAAGAATAGTCATTATTTGTAGTTTTGTGAATTAAGTCATCATTTATAGATAAATGAAAATAACCGAACAAATAAAACAACCTATTGCCTACGAGATGGATCTTTTTGAACAAAAGTTTCAACTCTCCATGGCAAGTAAAGTTGCACTTCTTAATCGGATTACACATTATATAGTTAACAGAAAAGGAAAACAAATGCGACCTATGTTTGTTTTTTTAGTTGCTAAAATGATGAATAATGGTGAGGTAAGTGAACGTACTTATAGAGGCGCTTCGGTTATTGAGTTAATTCATACAGCGACGTTAGTCCACGATGATGTTGTAGATGATAGTAATAGAAGACGTGGTTTTTTCTCTATTAATGCACTTTGGAAAAATAAGATAGCGGTTTTAATTGGAGATTTTCTGCTGTCTAAAGGATTGTTGTTGTCAATTGACAATAATGATTTTGATTTACTTAAGATTATTTCTGTCGCAGTACGTGAGATGAGTGAAGGTGAATTATTGCAGATAGAAAAAGCCAGACAGTTAGATATTACAGAGGATATATATTATGAAATAATAAGGCAAAAAACAGCAACTTTAATTGCAGCTTGTTGTAGTCTTGGTGCTGCCTCTGTTAAGCCTAACACTCCAGAAGTGGAAACTATGAGAAAGTTTGGTGAGCTAATAGGCATGGCTTTTCAAATAAAAGATGATTTATTTGATTATGGTCAAGAAGCGATTGGTAAACCAACAGGTATTGATATTAAGGAGCAGAAAATGACACTACCTTTAATATATGTCTTAAACAACTGTACTAAAAAAGAGAAATCGTGGTTGATTAATTCGGTAAAAAATCATAACAAAGATAAACAACGAGTTAAGCAAGTTGTCACTTTTGTAAAAGAAAATGGTGGACTTGATTATGCGGTTTCTAAAATGAAAATGTTTCAAGAGGAAGCGTTATCCTTATTAGCAACTTACCCAGAATCTCCATACAGAGCATCTCTTAAGCTCATGGTGGATTATGTTATTGATAGAAAAAAATAATATAAAACACTGTAAAACAGTATATTAAAAATTAATTTAATTTTTTTAACTCTCCAGGCAACCCTTGGATAAAGAATTGCGTCTTTATAAATAGAAAGGCATCTGTAAACAATCAGTACTTATTACAATCAATGAAAGTTATTCAGCTTCATAAAAACGAAAAGAAACTTATAGAACGTGCAGCGAAACAAAATCGTGAAGCACAGCATGTCTTATATGAGTTGCATGCGCCAAAAATGTTAAGTGTATGTAGGTATTATATAAAAGATGTACATCAGGCAGAAGAGGTAATGCTAAATGGTTTTTTTAAAGTATTTAAATACTTAAAATCATTTAAAAATGAAGGAAGCTTTGAAGGTTGGATAAGGCGAATAATGGTTCGCGAATCTATTTCGTATTTAAGACAGAAAAAGAAAATAGAGTTTGCTGTAGAAGATGATTACTTAGAACATGATTCTTCAAATAATATCAATTCAAATATAGAAGTTGCAGAAATACAACAAGTAATAGATAGTTTGCCAGAAGGTTACAGAATGGTATTTGTAATGTATGCGATAGAAGGGTACAAGCATCAAGAAATAGCAGAATTACTAAAGATTTCTGAAGGAACGTCAAAATCGCAATTGTTTAAAGCACGTCAAATGCTACAGAAAAAAATTAAAGAATTAAATAACAACAGTTATGGCTCCAATTAAATTTGAAGAAAACATAAAAGATAAGTTAGAAAAAAGAATCTTATCGCCATCACAAGGTGGTTGGTCTAAATTATCTGATCGATTAAATGAAGATCAAAAAAAATCAAAAAAACCATTGTATTGGTGGTTAAGTATTGCTGCAGGCTTATTGCTTATGATGGCAATTGCGGTTCAATTTTTTAATACAGTAGATTCAGATAAAAATCTTCCACAATTTGTAAATGAAGACAATAATGAAGTTGAAATAAATAAAAGTGAAATTCAGCCAAATAAAAACGCTATTGAATTAGTTGAGCACGAAAAAGTTGTAGAGGTAAAACTAGAAAAATCAGAAATATTACCAGAGCTAAACAACTCAAATCATAATGATTTTAAGAAGGTAATAAAAGGCCAAGCTACAATTGATTCTAAACTCGCGTCTCATGACAATAGCGAAGAAACTGAAAGTGTCACTGTAAAAAATAAGGTGATTAAAAAAGAAGAACAGAATATTATAGATAATGCTATGTTGAAAGAGGCTCTAGCTGTGGCAATGCAAGAATTAAAAAGTGAACAGCCTGAAGTAAGTGATAGAGAAATAGATTCCTTATTAAAAGTAGCAAGTAAAGAACTATTTAAAGAAAATATTAAAAGTGAATCCATTAAGGTTACAGATGTGGAAGCCTTATTAATAAGTGTAGAGGATGAAATGGGGCAATCTTTTAGAACAAAAGTCTTTGAAGCTTTAAAGGATAGTTATAATACAGTAAAAACAGCAGTTGCAGATCGAAACAACTAAAATCATCAAATCAAAATAAATCATCATTAATCAAAAAACGAACAGTCATGAACACAATTACAAAGCTATTAGTATGCCTAATTTTAAGCATTACAATATCACATTTACAAGCACAAACAAAGGATTTAGATTCTATTAGAAAGGAAAAAATAGATTACAAAATTGTTAAATTAGAAGAAGAAAGGTCTCAAATTGAAGCACAAGAAAAAGGAGCTTTAAAGTTAAAAATTCAAAAAATCAATGATAGGTTAGATGCCGATGAAATCACAGCTGCAGAAGCTGAAAACCTAAAGAAAGAAGCTGCAAAGGTAGCTGTGCTAAATATTGAAAACAGAACGGTTATTATAGATAAGCAAATTGCTTTACTAAAGCGTAATGGCTATGATGCTTATCAATATAGAAGCGACGATGACGAGAAGGTAGAATTAAACATTGGATCTAATGGTTTGCATATCAATATAGGGTCTGAGGATAAAGCTCCTAAGTACGATCTTAGAACCACTAATAAATTACTTTTTGCTATAGGCTTCAATAACACATTAATTGATGGCGAAAACTTAGACGATTCTCCATATAAGATTGGAGGTTCTGGTTTTGTAGAGTTGGGTTGGCTATGGCAAACACGTCTTTTTAAAGACTCTAACTTTATGAGAGTGAATTATGGGTTTTCATTTCAATGGAACAAATTGAATATGAAGGATAATCAATATTTTGTACAATCAGAAGATGTAACGTCATTACAAGAATTTCCAGTAGATCTCGATAAAGCACAATTTAGAGTAACTAATTTAGTGTTTCCGCTTCACTTAGAATTTGGACCATCTAAAAAAAGAGAATATGAGAATAAAATAAGGTATACAACGGAAAACCAATTTAAATTCGGGATTGGTGGTTATGGAGGTTTAAGACTCGGTACATTGCAAAAATTGAAATATAAAGAGAATGGAGATCGTGTTAAGGATAAAATCAGAAAAAATTATAACACGTCTAATTTTGTATATGGTTTAAGTGCATATGTAGGTTATGATGATATATCACTTTACGTAAAATATGATCTGAATCCATTATTTAAAGACCAAGCAGTAGATCAGAATAATATTTCTGTTGGATTACGTTTTGATTTAGATTAACCAATCAATTTAGTTGAGATTAAAAGCCTAAATCTATTATTAGATTTGGGCTTTTTATTTTTACTGCTGAATTTGATTAATAGGTTTAAGATGAACAAACTTATGTACAATTGTATCTCCCAAAACTTCCCATTGCCTAAATCCTAGTGGTCTATCATCTAGATTTTTACTTGTGGCTTCACCACTTACTAGTTGAATGTTCTCATAATTATTGATGGTTAACTTATGTGTATGACCAGATAAATATGCTGCAACATTATTGTTCTTAAACAATTCTAATATTTCTTTCCTTTTATCCAAAGGTAAATTAAAATAATGTTCTTCTTCGTTAGGTGTCTCTGTAAACAAAGGATAATGACCAATTACAAATACAGAATGTTGTTCTTTTTTATGACTCTCAAGTTTGTTTTTAAACCAGTTGTAATGCTTTTCAGATTCATTTTCAACATCAACTTTAAGTAGTTGGGTATTTATAACGACAAAAGCATTGTTTTTGTGTTTAAAATCATAGTAATCTTTGCCAATAGTATTTCTATAAAAACGAAGTGTTGAGTCATTTGGGATATTACCTACATCATGATTGCCAGCAGCTACATAACAAGGTGTTTTTAATTTTTTCAAAATGTTTTTAAATTCAACATAGCTACTGTCAGTAGCGTCGTTAACAAGATCACCACAAATGACTACAAAATCATGGTTTAATTCATTTATTTGAGATACAGCTTGTTTAAAAGTAGCAATATCATGTTCATAACCACCCATTCCTAACTGTGTATCGCATAATTGAATGAAAGAAAAGGGTTCAGCCCTTTTTGTTGTGCAAGAAATGTAGATTAATGATAGGCTTACAGCGGCAAAATAAAGCCTAAGAGAAGTTGCGTTGTATTTAGATTTCATTCTATTTAAGTTCAAAATATGAAGTTAAAGTTATATAATATGAATGTGATAATACATTAATTTATATTGGTTTTTATAAATTAGATCATCTTACGTTAATTCTTGGCGTCTAAAGCATCTTTATATTCAATATCATCATCAACAACACCTTTAAAGGCTTTTATCCAGGCATTTTCTAAAATGTTAAGGACACTAGGTAGAACTCCTGTTTTAATTTGAGTAAGATCGCCTTCAATAGGTATTTTTGTGGCTAAGGTATCAGTCTTTTGATTCTTTAAAATGAATTTAAAAAAACCAACAAAACCTTCCCATAAAACGCTAAGGAAACTGTCCTCTTTACTTATTAGTTTAGAATCGGTTACTAAAGGTTTCATATAGCCTTTAAGATAACCGTCTGCAATTGCTATTTCACTAAATAGCTCAAATGTTCCAGATTTAAAATCAATGCCTGCGTAATGTTTTGTAAACGGATTTAAAGCAGTGACATCAGCTGCTTTTAGGCCAAATTCAATATTCATATCTGGTATTTCCTTTATCAGATTAATATTGCCATCTAAAGTGACCATTCCATTTCCAATAGAAGTCGCGGTTGCATAAATGGGAGAAGGTAAAGTGTGCTCTTTAGAAGATACGTTTCTCAAATTTTTTGCAGTTAAATTTAATTTGTTGAAATGTAAATCAATATTAGGATCGGCCTGCAATTCTACAAACGCCATCTTTCCGTTATGAATTTCAAAATTATTAATATCAATAGGTACTAAGTCGGTTAAGGCTTCTGTCCAATCATCAGAATCTGCAGTTTTTCCTTCCGTTTGTTGGTCTTCCATAACATATATAATTTCAGGATTGGTCATGATAATCTCACTCACAATTTCTCCTTTAAATATTGATTTCCACTGTATAGATATGTCTGTTTTGGGGAAATTAAGAAAAGGCACTTCTGTTTTAGCATTAACCTTATTAAGATATAAGTCCTCAATAACATAAGCACCTCGTAATAGTGAAATGTCTATATCTTTAACTTTACCAAAATATCCAGGAAGATCAGCCAAGACTTTATTAACTTCATCTTTAACAAAATAGGGCAAATAAATTCTTAAGGCTATTAGAGTAGTAATTATAATTATAGGAAGGGTATACCTCTTTTTCTTATATATTTTACGTTTGTTATGAGAGTCTGAAGACTTCGTTTTAGTGTTTTCCGCGGCATTATTCATATTTTAAATATAGTAAATAGATGTATGTTCCTAGTTTCAATTATCTATTGTTTAACATATGAGCGGTTACAGTTTGATTAATTATCAATTTATCTTCTTAAATTTGCAGACTATTTAATACCCAAGATATTTGATTTCACAAAGTTCCATAGCACAAGTTTTTGAAACCGCTCGCGTAGAAGAGGTTATTGGCGATTTTGTACAATTAAAAAAATCTGGTAGTAATTTTAAAGGACTAAGTCCATTTAGTGAAGAGCGTTCACCAAGTTTTATGGTTTCACCTGTAAAACAAATATGGAAAGATTTTTCGAGTGGAAAAGGAGGGAATGCTGTGACTTTTTTAATGGAACATGAGCATTTTACATATCCTGAAGCTATAAAGTATTTAGCAAAAAAGTATAATATTGAAATTGAAGAAACAGAACAAACTGACGAGGAAAAAGCGCAGGCTGATACCAGAGAAAGTTTGTATTTGGTAAGTGAATATGCCAACACTTATTTTCAAAAAGTATTACATAATAGTAATCAAGGTAAGGCAATTGGCTTGAGTTATTTTAAAGAGCGTGGCTTTACAGAAGAAACGATTAAAAAGTTTCAATTAGGATATTCGTTAGATGAGTGGCAAGCCTTTACTGATGATGCTTTAGGAAAAGGTTATAATATCAATTTTTTAGAGCAAACAGGTTTAACTATTGTAAAGGGCGAAAAGCGTTTCGATAGATTTAAAGGTAGAGTTATGTTTCCTATTCATAGTATGAGTGGAAGAATTCTAGGCTTTGGAGGACGTATTTTAGTGGCAGATAAAAAAGCAGCTAAATATCTTAACTCTCCTGAAAGTGAAATATATCACAAAAGTAAAGTTTTGTATGGTTTGTATCACGCCAAACAGAGTATTGCTAAAGAAGATAATTGTTATTTGGTAGAAGGTTATACAGATGTTATTCAATTTCATCAAACCGGAATTACCAACGTGGTTTCCTCTTCTGGAACTGCTTTGTCTTCAGATCAAATAAGGCTAATTAATAGACTTACTAATAATATTACAGTACTATTTGATGGAGATGCAGCAGGTATAAGAGCTTCCATTCGTGGTATAGATTTAATTCTAGAACAAGGTGTTAATGTAAAAGTATGCACATTTCCAGACGGTGAAGATCCTGACAGTTTTTCAAAATCAAATACATTAGAAGAACTTACGGAATACCTCAATGCAAATGCAAAGGATTTTATTCAGTTTAAAGCGTCATTATTGGTAAAAGAAGCGAACAATGATCCTATTAAGAAAGCAGAGACTATTAGAGAAATTGTAAATAGTATTGCACTTATACCAGACCAGATAAAGCGTGAAATCTATATACAAGAGTGTGCTCGAATTATGGATATAAGTGAAACTGTACTTTTTAGTACGTTAGCACAGATAAATAAAAAAGAGACTCAAGACGCTAGTAAGAGTCATAAGCAAGAACAACAAGCATTTCAGGTTGTGAAAAATGAACAAAAGCCTAAGCAAAAGGTAGATGTTCAGTTTGAGTTAGAACGTAAAATTATTGAAATTCTGATGTTGTATGGTGAAAGAACAGAACAATTTGAGGACTTAATATTAAAGGAAGATGAGGCTTCAGGAGATTTAGTTTTAGAGCCTACTCAACACGAAACAAGAGTGTTCGAAAAAATATATCTAGACCTTCAAGAAGATGAAATGCAATTTTCTAACCCTCAGTTTAAGGCTTTATATTATTCTATTATTGATAAGTTGAATGTTGATGAGAATTTTTCAACTAAAAACTTTGTAAACCAACTCGATCAAGAAGCTGCAAGTTTAGTTACAAGCATTTTAATGGAAGATGAAAGATATAATCTACACGATTGGGAGCGTAATCAAATTGTGCCTAAAGAAAAGAAGGATGCAGTTTCTCAACTGGTAAGTCAAACGATCTTAAGTTTAAGATGTCATCTTATAGATCAAAAAGTGGCAGAATATAAAAATGAAACATTAAACGAAAACGCGGATACGAGATCCATTATAGAAGATGTTAAAGATTACGTAGGACTTAAGATGTTATTGTCTCGTAAGTTGGGTAAAGTTGTTGGCTAAAAACATAAAAAAAAATGCCACGTAAAGTTACATGACATCTGTTATTTCTATTATTATAATCTAAGCTAAATTATGGTGTTTAGCTTGGTGAATTAAGTCTACAATGTTGGTTACATTAAGTTTTTTAAACAAGCGTGCTTTATAAGTACTTACTGTTTTTTCATTGATATCTAATTCTTGCGCAATTTCCTTATTCTTACGACCAATGGATAATAGTTTTAAAACTTCAACCTCTCGTGTTGATAGTTTTTTAAACATTCTACTTCTGCTTTTTCTAGTGTCTTCATAACGAAGGTGCTTATCCATTTTTTCACTAAGTGAAGTCTCACCAGCATGAATTTTTCGGACAGCAGTTTCTATAGCTTCGACTTCAGCAGTTTTATTTAAATAACCAGATGCACCTGCTTTTAGTGTGCTTATGGCGTAAATTTCTTCGGGTTGGTGGCTAAACATTAATACATTTACAGACTTGTATTCTTTTTTTATAGCTCTAAGTGCAGTTATTCCATTAAGTTCTGGAAGATCTACTTCAGATATAATAACATCTACTTTATTACGTCTAACAAATTCAAATATTTCAATTCCGCTTTCTAAACTTCCTATTACTTTAAGGTCTGGCTTGCTGTTAAGATATAGCTCTAATCCCTTGCGTATAATGGGATGATTATCAACTAGTAAAATATGTATCATTACTATTGTATTTTATTTGGTTGGTTAGGATTATTAATAATTTAATAGGCTATAATCAATACAATGTGTAGATTCAATTAGGTAAAAATAGTGAAAAATTGATTAATTTCACTATTTAGTATATTAAAACGCAAAATTTATTTTAAATTATTAGGGATTTCGCAAACTGGTATGGCGACCATTTTATGTTTGTTAGAGTTATTATATCTAGAAAAGATTTCATAAACTTCTCGTTGTCTTCCTTCAAAATCATTTGCTGATTTTCCTTCGTCTTTCATTTGCATTGCCCATTCTAATTCTGGGTAAGAAGCTCCAATTTGATCTTCATCACTTCGTGCATCACCAAATAATCCATCACTAGGCGCTGCATTCATTATAGATTCTGGCACTTTTAGATAGGATCCAATTTCATATACTTCAGACTTTAATAAATCTGCAATCGGACTTAAGTCAACTCCACCATCTCCATATTTAGTATAAAACCCAACACCAAAATCTTCAACTTTGTTCCCTGTGCCTGCAACTAAAAGACCTAAAAGACCAGCGTGATAATACAACGTAGTCATTCTTAAACGCGCTCGCGTATTTGCTAAAGCCATATTTACAATTGCTTCCTTACCATCTAAATTTACTTCTGTTTTGAATTCTTCAAACACAGGTGTTAAGTCTACTCGTGCATCTTTAACGTTAGGAAAACGCGCTTTTAATTGAGCAATATGCTCTTGTGCTCTTGTAACGTGGCTAGCGGCTTGGTGAATTGGCATTTCAATACAGAGAAGATCTAAACCTGTTTTTGCACAAAGAGTTGAGGTTACGGCAGAATCAATTCCGCCCGAAATTCCTATTACAAAACCATTAACACCAGCTTTAGTGGCATAGTCTTTTAACCAATCTACAATATGATTTACAATCTTTTCTGTCTGCATAATTTTTGAGTTTTTATAACAAAGAAGTGTACCTTTGCACAACAAAAATAACGCAAACGTGTTAGGATTAAAAATGTTTTATAAAATGCAGATAAGATTTTTTATAATATTAGTGATAGGATTAGTTATATGGTCTTGTGAAGAGGAGTCTAAACTAGAAAAACAAATTGCTGAGATTGATATAGATTTTTACGTTGAACGTTTTGATAAAGCGTTTTTTGAGGCTGAGCCTAAAGATCTTCAAAAATTAAAAGAGGCTTACCCATTTTTTTTTATAAGTGATCCGGATTCTTTCTGGATTGAAAAAATGAATGATAGTTTACAAAATGAATTACTAGGCGAAGTACAAGAGAAATTTCCAGATGTCAATACGGCTACAAAAGAGTTAGAAGGCTTATTTCAGCATCTAAAATATTATGATAAAACCTTTAAGGCTCCTAGAGTTATAACTTTAACTAACGATGTAGCTTACAGAGATAAAACCTTTGTTAACGATTCTATTGTTCTTATCGCATTAGATAATTATTTAGGAGCTAGTCATCCGTTTTATCAAAATATACCAATGTATATCGCGGCCAATATGGAAGAAGATCAGATTATCTCTGATGTAGCAAATGGGTATGCATCAAAATATAATTTTCAAACTAGGCGAAGTACGCTGTTAGATGAGATGATTTACTTTGGTAAGTTGTTATACTTTAAAGATATCATGATTCCGTTTAAAACTGACGCTGAAAAAATAGGATATTCTGACGCGCAGTTAAAATGGGCAGAAGCAAATGAAAGCCAGATATGGAGTTATTTTGTAGAAAAAGAATTTCTTTATAGTACAAATAGTAAATTGCCAAGTCGCTTTGTTGGTGATGCACCATTTACAAAATTTGGGCTAGAATTAGATAATGATTCGCCTGGACGATTAGGTCAGTATTTAGGTTGGCAAATTGTTAAAGCTTATGCTGAAAAAGTAGAGGATGATGTGCTAAAAATAATGCAAACCGAACCTGAAGAAATATTTAGAAACGCAAATTTTAAACCAAAAAAGTAATGTCTAAAGTTATAAAATCTAAGATAGTATTAAACGTAGAACTTGATGAAAACCGTGTGCCAGAAAAATTAAACTGGTCTGCACAAGATGGTGGTGTTAATAATGAAGAAGCTAAAGCATTAATGTTATCTGTTTGGGATAGTAATGCGCAAGAAACTCTAAAAATAGACTTATGGACAAAGGATATGCCTGTAGATGAAATGAAATTGTTTTTTCATCAAACATTAGTCACAATGAGTGATACGTTTTTAAGAGCCACTCAAGATGAAAAAATGACTGCAACAATGAAAGATTTTTGTGATTATTTTGCTGAGAAATTAGAGTTAAAAAAATAGTAGACTATTTGCTGTCTAGCTCATTTACTTCTTTGTAATAAGGCTCTGTATTGTAGCTGTCTGATGCTGTTGTAGAATAATTGTTTTTGTTTGCTCTTCTATGTTTTAAAAACTTGGAAGAATCAAACACTTTCCAAACTATCAACTCATTTAAGCGACCTGTTTTAGTTTTTTTATCTATTTCAATTTTTCTAATCATTTGGTCAATAGTTGCTTGATCTCCAAATTTTTCGGTTTTAAGTGTGTTTTGACCTGTATTGATTTTGTATTCTATCCAATAAAGTGCTGTGGATTGCTTTCTTTTTACTTCAACTGTTCTAACAGCTTTTTTTCCTGCTACTGCCAAATCAGATTTTTTAGTTATCGTTTCTCTGTTTAAAAGTTGAGAGGGTGTAGGTTTTTTTTCTTCCTGCTTTACAACATTAGCTATAATATCCTGTTTGGGTAATTTAAACTCTTCGTTTCTTACTAAAGTAAGTACAATGAGTTTATCTCTAAGAAGTGTTTCAATTATATACTGACCTACTGGCAAATCTGTTATAGCGATTTTGGCTTCTTTTTTTCTAACTCTAACGACCCTTTCAAAATCATCGTTAAAGAAAACGACTTCGAATATGGTACGATCACATTTTAAAATAAGACTATCGTTAGTTTTATTTAGTTCGTGTTTTAGCTCTAAAGCTCTAGAATTTTTATTTTGGAATAACGTGGATTTTTGACCATAAACAAAAGAAGTCAAAAGCAAATACACGAGTGTAATTTGTAGTCGCATAATAAAGTAGGTTTTTTGTTTTTGGGAACAATTTAATAGCAAAAAGTAATTAGGGATTACTCACTTAGCTAGTGTAAAATTAAAGTATTATACTAACCTAATTTTAGATAAATGGACACATTACTTATTTTATTGTTGAGTTGTATTCACTATCGACGTAGTGCAAAAAAAGGGTATTAAAGTTAATTTTTTTATTAATGCGTTTGTTTGGCTTAAGTTGTTTAATTTCAGATGATTAAGTGGGTTTTGTTGAGGTGTGATTATCTCATAGAGATTCACTAAGCTAGTCCGTTAGAGTGATTGGATTAATTGTAAAAAAAATCTCAGATTAATTACTAATCTGAGATTTATATATTACGTTTTATGTATTTAAGTTATGAAAATTACAAATTATCCGGATCGTTTACTTGCTTGTAATAAGGTTCTAGATTGAAGCTTTCCGATGGTAATGTTGTAAAGTTCGATTTATTGTTCTTTTTGTGATTTACAAATTGTGGAGGATCATAAACCGTCCAGATAATAAGTTCATTTAATCGTCCGGCTTTAGTTTTCTTATCAATCTCTATTTTTCTAATCATACGATCAACCGTATCTTGATCTCCTAATTTTTGTATTTTTTGAGAGCTCTGTCCATTATTAATTCTATATTCTACCCAATATGTACTCTCAATTCTATTAGCTCTCGCAGCATCGACTTCTCTGGTAGATCTTTTAGATGAAGTACTAGCGGTTTGTTTTTCAGATTTAAATAATGATAAACTACTTTCCGTTGGATCTTTAGGTTTGGTATAAGTTACCTTTCTTTTTAGCCTTGGTTTTTTAACTTTTTCTGGCTCAGACTTTTTACCTGCAACCGCTAAATCTGTCTTTTTTATATGATTTTCACTGCTGGTTAGTTCTTCCATAGGTTGAGTCTCTTCAATCGCAGCAACTTTAATTTCTTCTTTTTCTGGAGTCTTAATTGGGACTTCAACACTCGCTACAGCTTCCTTTTTTTGTTTGGTTCCAAATAAATCAGAGCTATCCGTTATAAGAGCTTTAGGAGGAGGTGTTCCAAAAGATTCATTTCTTAATAGAGTCATTACTATTAATTTGTCACTTAGCAAGGCTTCTACAATATATCTTCCAACAGGGACATCAGCGATAGGTATAATGGCTTCATTATCTCTAACTTTAATAACACGTTCAAAATCATCGTTGAATATAACAATTTCGTATACTGTTCGCTCACATTTTAATATGAGACTATCTCCAGTTTTGTTAAGGTTGTGTTTAAGTTCTTGCGCTCTAACATTTACATTTTGATATAATGTAGATTTTTGGGCATAAACTAATGATGCCAAAAGTAAGAACACTGTTGTGTAAAGTGTTTTCATGTCTAAGTAGGTTTTTGTTTTGGGGAAACAATATTACCAATGTAACTACAAATATGTACAATTCATCGGTATAAACAAAGATATTTGCTTTTATTTTGGTAATTTCTATAAATCAGTTAGCCTACTTTAATCTTAGTTAATGTGTAAAGATCTTCGATAAACAACACAAAAAACGGCATGAAAAGTAAATGTTTTAATATTAACTGTCTTGATTACTAGAGGTTTAAAAATTGTGATATTTGAAAAGTCAAAAACTTAAAAACCTTAAATTATTCCAAAAATTATCTTATAAACTATAAATCTTGAGATTTTAGATTTGTCGTATAATACGGTGTAGAATTAAAAACATCCGTAGTTGAAGTATATACAAAGTTTGGATTAGAGGCTTGGTTTTCCATAAATTCACTAGTATCATACACTTCCCAAATGGTTAACTCGTTAAGTTTGCCACAATCACTTTTTAGTTCTACCTTATGTTTTAATATCATTCTATCCACTGATTCTTGGTCTGCTAATTTCATAGTTTTACTCGATCCTATCTTATTATTTACATGAGATATTATCCAATAAAATTTAGAACTATTAGTTCTGTTTTGTTTTATTTTGCCACGAGTAAGAATATATGAAATACTATTTTTTGGTGATGATTTTATAATATTTAAACTCTCATCTAACATCATACCTTTACCTTCTGCTGGTTCATTTACATCCGTTTGAGGGTTGTCATTATAGTTCTCATGTCTAATCAAATCCATAAGAATAATTTTATCTGCTAACTTAGCTTCTATAACAAATTTTCCCTGTGGAAATTCTTTCAGTGATATTTTGGTCTTAAGGTCATCAACGATTACTTTTTTTTCAAAATCTTCATTAAAAAACTCTACATTTAGAATCTTGTTATTACATTCTAAAATTAAACTGTCTTTGGTATGATTTAAACTATGCTTTAACTCTTTTGCTTTAGGATGTGTGTTTTTTATTAACTTGAAGTCTTGGCCGTAGCTAGTTAAAGTCGTAAATAGGATAAGTAGTGTGCTTATATTTTTAAACATAATAGTCACTTTTTAGATTAGAGGGCTTTCTTTAAGTATTCTGTTTTAATAGAAATACTATCTTATTCTGTGTCTAAGTTAAAACCAGAAGAAAGAAACTTTTAAATTTTAGTGATATGTTGCATTTTTTTTAGTTAACCCACACACGTTTACGACATAAGGCAAAAAAACAAGATTTAATAATAATTAATTTTACAGTATTAAATATGTAAAATGTATAAAATAACCTATGAAAAAAATAGTATTTGGTATCATTATCGCAATAATTGTCATTTTTACTTTTAAATATTGTGATGATAAAAATGAAGATAAAATTGTAATTGAAGAGCACAGTGCTTTAATCCAAGAACAAATAAAAAACGTAGGTAAATTAGTTGTAACCGAAGGGCATTTTTCTGAAGTGTTTAGCTACAAAAATTCTAAAGCTATTTTTGGAGACTATCTTTCTGCAGATAAAAAAGCATTAGTCGTGGTAAACGCAGATGTTACTGTGACTTATGATTTGAGTAAAATTGAATACAATATTGATGAAACAACTAAAACGCTTCAAATCTTAAATATCCCAAAAGAAGAAATAAAAATTAGTCCAGATTTTGAGTATTACGATATCCAAGCCGATTATCTCAATCCATTTGAAGCCAAAGACTATAATAAGATTAAGGAAACGGTTAGTAAATCTTTAATGAAAAAGATTGAAGCTTCAGATTTAAAAGCTAACGCTCAAAATCGATTAATCAGTGAGCTTTCTAAATTTTTTATGTTAACGAACTCTTTAGGTTGGACATTGCAGTACAATGAAAATCCCGTTAACGATTTAATTCAGCTCGAAAATTTAGAAGACATATTAAATTAACCTAGCTTGCGCTGTAAGCTACTTAGTCCACCACCATTTATAGCATCAATTCCGTTAGATTTTAAAATATTAGCTGCATTAGCAGAGCGCATGCCACTTGCACAATGCGCAATAACAGGTTTATTTAATTTTTTAATTTCATTAATTCTATTTGCTAATTCTTGAACCGGAATATGAATAGCATTTTCTATATGTCCACCATTATATTCACTTTTTTTTCTCACATCTAATATTACAGCGCCTTTTTCAATATATTCTGCAACATTGTTAGTCGATTTTCCAAATAAAGCATTAAATATTCCCATAGTATATAATTTTTGTCAAAAGTCTAAAAAGAAATTAGACCAATGCGTAACCAAAGTTACATTATATAATAGTTACATAAAAATCTTCTTATTTTAGTGGTTTAGATAACAGATGAAATCAGAAACAAGACAAGAAGAAATCATAAGAGTGGCTGCCAAATTATTTAAGGAAAAAGGTTACAGTGCTGTAACCATGAGAGATTTGGCAAAAGTGATGGGTATCAAAGCGGCAAGCTTATATAATCATATAAAATCTAAGCAAGATATTTTAAAGACCATAATAATTTCTCTTGCTGAAGAATTTACTGAAGGAATGCAGTTAATTCAGTCTTCTAATGATAATTGTATAGACAAACTAAATAAAATTATTGAACTACACGTAAAAATTTCTAGCCAAAATATTTATGGAATGGCATCACTTAATAATGATTGGATGCATTTAGAAGAAAAGTTAGGTTATTATCAAAAATTGCGCTCGGATTATGAGAATGATTTTAGAAGTATACTTAATGCTGGCATTGCTTCGGGAGAAATTGTAAATGTAAAGCCAGATGTGATGATGTTCTCTATTTTAACAACCTTACGATCACTTTACATTTGGATTCCTAAAAAGGATGATATTGATCTTAATGACTTAACAAATACCTTAAGTCATATCTTGATTAATGGCATTAACAAATAATTTAGATTATATTTTATAACTTTGTCATGTTAACTAACAACTGTTAGTTTCGTTTTTAATTAAACAATATGGCAGAATTTTTCAACTTAAAAGTTGCAGATATATATAAAGAAACAGAGGACACATCAGTAATTACTTTTGATGTGCCTTCAGATTTGCAGAAAGTTTTTTCTTTCAGACAAGGCCAACATTTAACGCTAAAGGCAGATATAAATGGAGAAGATGTTCGTCGTTCCTACTCGCTTTGTTCTAGTCCAAATGACAACCAATGGAAAGTAGCAGTAAAGAAAATTCCAGAAGGGAAATTTTCTACTTACATCAATGAAAATTTAAAAGCAGGAGACGAGTTAGAAGTTATGGTGCCAAGCGGTACATTTGGTGTCGAGGTGGAACCACAAGCATCAAAAAACTATCTATTTTTTGCCGCAGGAAGTGGTATTACACCAGTGCTTTCCATGTTAAAAGCACATTTGTCTGCAGAAACAAATGCAACTTGTAAGTTGTTTTATGTGAATAAAACAGCAAAATCCATTATCTTTAAAGAAGAACTAGAGCAGCTTAGAAATACATACTTTGGCAGACTAGAAATCTATTATTTTTTAACCAAAGAACGTCGCGATATCGAATTGTTCAATGGTAGATTTAATGATGAGAAAATGCAAGTTTTAACCAAAACATTTATCGATATTCCAGATACTAACGAAGTTTTTCTTTGTGGTCCAGAAAAAATGGTAAACTACGTAAGCGAGTATTTAATAAACGCAGGTTTACCTAAAGAACTCGTACATTTCGAACTGTTCGTAACAGGATTGTCAGACGAAGATATTAAAAGAGCAGAACGCTTAGCACAACAAAAAGTAGAAGGAACAGAAGTAACCATTGTCGATGGTGGAAAAGAATTCGCATTCACCATGACCAAAGAATACGATAACATTCTCGATGCAGCCTTAGGCGCAGGAGCAGATTTGCCATTTGCATGTAAAGGAGGCGTTTGTAGTACCTGCAAATGCGAAGTCAAAGAAGGGAGCGTAGAGATGAAAATAAATTATGCGTTAAGCGATAAAGAAGTATCACAAAATTTGGTGCTAAGTTGTCAAGCAGTACCAACATCAGATAAAGTCGTTGTTGATTTTGATGTATAATAACAATTTGTCATTCCTGCATAGGCAGGAATCCACTAATCACTAAATACGATTCACTAACAACTATATATCATGAGTGAAGAACAAATAAAAAGTTTAGAAGAACAATTCGAAGCACGTATCGCAAGAGACGAGAAAATCGAACCTAAAGATTGGATGCCAGAAAAATATCGTAAAACGCATATCAGGCAGATGTCGCAACACGCACATTCCGAAATTGTAGGGATGCTTCCAGAAGGAAACTGGATTACAAGAGCACCTTCCTTACGTCGTAAAGTGGCACTATTAGCAAAAGTACAAGACGAAGCAGGACATGGTTTATATCTATATTCTGCAACCGAAACTTTAGGCATTTCCAGAGAAGAAATGTACGAGCAGTTGCACACAGGAAAAGCAAAATATTCTTCCATATTTAATTACCCAACAATTACTTGGGCAGATATGGGAGCCATAGGTTGGTTAGTAGATGGTGCAGCAATAATCAATCAAGTGCCATTATGTAATACATCTTATGGACCATACGCAAGAGCAATGATTCGAGTATGTAAAGAAGAGAGTTTCCATCAACGTCAAGGTTATGAAATCATGATTAAGTTAGCAAACGGAACACCAGAACAAAAAGAAATGGCGCAAGATGCTTTAAACCGTTGGTGGTGGCCAAGTTTAATGATGTTAGGTCCAACAGATGCAGAGTCTATTCATACCGAACAATCTATGAAATGGAAACTAAAACGTAAGTCTAACGACGATTTACGTCAGCAGTTTATAGATCAAACCGTTCCGCAAGCAGAGTTAATTGGTTTAACCATTCCAGATACAGATTTAAAATGGAACGAAGAGCGTGGTAGTTACGACTTTGGCGAAATCGATTGGGATGAGTTTTGGCAAGTTGTAAAAGGTCATGGACCAATGAATAAAGAACGAATGAAGGCAAGAGTAAATGCTTGGGAAAATGGAGAATGGGTTCGTGATGCAGCAATGGCACATGCCTCTAAAAAGCAACAAAGAAAAGAAAAACAAGCAGTATAATATAATGTCTGTTCGAGCGCAGTCGAGAACTACTTAAAGAAATATAGTTATGTCAACAAAAAATTGGCCCTTATGGGAAGTCTTCGTAAGAAGTAAAAATGGATTAGAACACAGACACTGCGGAAGTTTACACGCAGCAGATGAAGATATGGCATTAGAAAACGCACGCGATGTTTACACAAGAAGAAGCGAAGGTGTTAGTATTTGGGTTGTAGAATCTAAACACATCACAGCATCTAATCCAGAAAATAATGGCGAGATGTTTGAGCCTGCTCACGATAAAGTATATCGTCATCCAACATTTTACGATTTACCAGATGAAGTAAAACATATGTAACAAATTCCTGCGAAATCGAAGATTCACGAATTCAATAAAAGAAAATATGAATTGATGAGTAATGCAGGAATATCATTTAGGAAACTATGAATCAGAATTTATATAATTACATATTAGGTATTGCCGATAACAGTCTAATCCTAGGTCAAAGACTAGGAGAACTTACAGGTCATGGACCAAGCCTAGAAACAGATATTGCCTGTACTAATATTTCTTTAGATTTCTTTGGTCAAGTACGAAGCTATTACCAATATGCAGCAAAAATTGCAGGAGATAAGAGAACCGAAGATAATATTGCAATGCTTCGTAAAGAAAGAGAATATGTAAATGTGTTGTTGGTAGAGCAACCAAACACCAATTTTGCATATACTATTGCACGTCAGTTTTTATTTGATGTGTATCACTTTCTGTTTTTAACGGAATTAGAAAAGAGTAAGGATTTAACGCTTTCAGCAATTGCAACAAAATCGCTTAAAGAGGTAAGTTATCATCAACGTTTTTCTACCGATTGGTTAAAGCGTTTAGGAGATGGAACAGCAGAAAGTAAAGAGAAAATGCAAGAAGCTATTAATGATTTGTGGACCTACACAGACGAGCTTTTTCATCAAACCGAAGCAGATAAAGCGATGGTTAAAGATGGAATTGGAGTAGATGTTACCGCGTTAAAAGAAGTGTATTATAAAAAAGTAAATGAAATTTTAGAAGAAGCAACCTTAGAAATTCCGGAATCTAAATGGTTTCAAAAAGGAGGGAAACAAGGTATTCATACAGAACACTTAGGATACTTGTTAAGCGATTTGCAATACATGCAACGCACATATCCAAATATGGAATGGTAAACCTATCTTAATCTTCCCAAAGGGAAGAAGTTAGACTATGAATAAAACAGAACATATAACCCGTTCGAGTGAGAACTCTTCCCCTTTGGGGAAGGTGGATGGGGCTCTTTTGTCAATTCTGGAAAAAGTGTCTGATCCTGAAATTCCAGTATTATCTATCATGGATATGGGAGTTGTACGTTCTGCTGTTATCGAAAATAACATCGTAAAAATTGAAATTACACCAACCTATAGTGGTTGTCCAGCAATGGATGTTATTGGAGACGATATAAAAGCAGCATTAAAAATAGCAGGATATGATTCTGAAATCGAATTAATTTTAGCACCAGCTTGGACAACCGATTGGATTACACCAAGAGGAAGAAAAGCCTTAGAAGATTACGGTATAGCAGCACCTTTAAACGCAGAAGCAGATAAAGACGTGTTGCTAAATGGAAAACGATTAGTAAAATGTACTAATTGCGGTTCCAAAAATACAAGATTAGTAAGTCAGTTTGGTTCTACAGCATGCAAAGCACAATTTCAGTGCGACGATTGCCAGGAACCTTTTGATTATTTTAAATGTCTTAAGTAGACAAACAAGAAAATAAGTATGAGTAAAAGCATTCTTTTAAAAATAGAAAATAAAATAGCGTACATCACGCTAAATAGACCAGAAGTATTCAATAGCATTAACAGGGAAATGGCATTTCTGTTTCAAGATACTTTAGATGCTTGCGAAACAAATACAGATGTTAGGGCCATTGTAATTACAGGAGCAGGAAAAGCATTTGGTGCTGGTCAAGATTTAAAAGAAGTTACAGATCCAAATTTAAATCCTGGCTTCAAAAAAATATTAGACGAGCATTACAACCCAATAATTACAAAAATCCGAGCGATTAAAAAACCAATTATCGCAGCAGTAAATGGTGTTGCAGCAGGTGCAGCAGCCAATATAGCTTTGGCTTGTGATATAGTTGTAGCACATGAAAAAGTGAATTTTATTCAAGCATTTAGTTTAATAGGCTTAATTCCAGATAGTGCAGGAACGTATTTTTTACCAAGATTAATTGGATTTCAAAAAGCACAAGCATTAGCCATGTTAGGGGATAAAATTGGAGCTGAAGAAGCAGAGAAAATGGGAATGATTTATAAAATGATTCCTTTAGAAGACTTTGAAGAAGCGGTAAACAAGCTCGCTTTAAAATTAGCAAACATGCCAACTTTAGCATTAGGTAAAATTAAAGAAGCATTCAATGCGTCATTAACCAATACTTTAGAACAACAACTGGCTTTAGAATCTAAATTACAGATAGAAGCAGCAAGTACTAATGATTATGCCGAAGGCGTTGCAGCATTTATAGAGAAAAGAAAACCAAATTTCAAAGGCAACTAAAGTTTTGTCATTCCTGCGTCAGCAGGAATCTATTTTAAAATGAATAAACAAACTCTCATACAATCCCACAACAGAATAAAACCCTTTATTCACAAGACACCTGTCTTAAGTTCAAGCTTAATAAATGAAATGGTAGGTGCTACTATTGTGTTTAAATGTGAAAACTTTCAAAAAATGGGAGCGTTTAAAATGCGAGGCGCAGCAAATGCAATTTTATCATTAACTGAAGAAGAAAGAGCACGAGGCGTAGTAACACATTCTTCAGGAAACTTTGCACAAGCGGTATCTTTAGCAGCGTTAAAATTAGGCGTGAAAGCTTATATCGTAATGCCTGAAAACGCGCCACAAGTCAAAAAAAATGCAGTTAAAACCTATGGTGGAGAAATCATAGAATGCGAATCCACACCACAAGCTAGAGAGGCTACTGCGAATAAAATAAAGGAAGAAAAAGGAGCTTCATTTTTGCATCCATCTAATCAAGATGAGGTCATTTATGGTAATAGCACAGCAGCTATGGAATTACTCGAGGAATATCCAGATTTAGATGTAATTTTAACACCAGTTGGTGGAGGCGGACTCATTGCAGGGACGGCTTTGGCTGCGCATCATTTTTCAAACAATTGCAAAGTAATTGGTGGAGAACCCATGGAAGCTGATGATGCATATCGTTCATTAATTTCAGGTAAAATAGAAACAAACGATAGTTTCCATACAGTGGCAGATGGCTTAAGAACACATTTGGGAGACCGAAATTTCCCGATTATTCAAAAACACGTTGATAAGATAATCCGCGTTGAAGAAGATGAAATTGTAAACGCGATGAAGTTGATTTGGGAGCGCATGAAGATTATTATAGAACCATCGTGTGCGGTGCCTTTTGCAGCAGTTTTAAAAAATAAAGAAGAATTTGCAACTAAAAACGTCGGCATTATCTTGTCTGGTGGAAATGTAGATGTAACAAATCTACCATTTTAGGTTTGTCATCCTGAACTCGTTTCAGGATCTCATAAAAAATAAACAGTTTTGTCATTCCTGCGTAGGCAGGAATCCACAATAAAAGTAAAAAATATGAACATAGGAATAATAGGTTCTGGAACCATGGGAAGTGGTATTGCGCAAGTAGCTGCAACTTCTGGTTGTAAAGTAAAGTTATACGACACCAATCAAGTAGCTTTAGATAAAGCTAAAGCGAGTTTGGAGAAAATACTAAATCGTTTAATCGAAAAAGAAAGAATAGATTTTGAAGAAAAAAATAGAATACAATCTAACATTTCTTATGTCAAAAGTTTAAAAGATTTAGCAGATTCTAATCTAACTATCGAAGCAATTATTGAAAACCTTAACATCAAGAAAAAAGTGTTTTCAGAGCTAGAAAGCTATGTGGCTGAAGATTGCATCATAGCATCAAACACATCAAGTTTATCTATTGCTTCTATCGCAGCTTCATTACAAAAACCAGAGCGTTGCGTCGGAATTCATTTTTTCAATCCTGCACCTTTAATGAAATTGGTGGAAGTTATTCCAGCCATTCAAACCTCAAAAGAAGTTCTTGAGAAATCAATACAAACCATTAAAGACTGGAAAAAAGTAGTGGCTGTTGCCAAAGACACACCAGGGTTTATTGTAAACAGAGTCGCAAGACCTTTTTATGGCGAAGCACTAAGAATTTATGAAGAAGGTATTGCAGATTTTGCAACCATAGACTATAGTTTAAAAAGTTTAGGTGGTTTCAGAATGGGACCATTCGAACTTATGGATTTCATAGGAAACGATGTTAATTACACCGTAACCGAAACCGTTTTTACCGCTTTTTATTTCGACCCAAGATACAAACCAAGCTTTACACAGAAACGATTAAGTGAAGCAGGATATTTAGGGAGAAAATCGGGAAAAGGTTTTTACGATTATGATGAAAACGGTAAACCTGTCATTTCGAACGATAGTGAGAAATCGCATAAAAAAGAGCTCGCAGAAACCATTTTCGACAGAGTATTAGTTATGCTAATAAACGAAGCTGCAGATGCACTATTTTTAAACATCGCATCCGCAGAAGACATAGATAATGCCATGACCAAAGGAGTTAATTATCCAAAAGGATTACTGGCTTGGTCAGACGAAAAAGGAATCGATTGGTGCGTTTCTAAATTAGACGAATTATATAGCGAGTACCACGAAGATAGATATCGTTGTAGTCCTCTATTACGTAAAATGAATAAAGAAAATAAATCGTTTTTTTAATATAACGTCAGTTCGAGTGAAATTGCTTTTTTGCAATTTTGTATCGAGAACAATTAAATATGAAACCAGAACAAATTCCTCATAAAATGCTATCTCAAGATGCCTACAGCACTTGGCTAGGAATAGAAATTCTAGAATGCGAAATAGGTCGCTGTAAAGTAGCAATGACAGTAAGAAAAGAGATGCTAAACAGTATGGGTAAAGCACATGGTGGTATTAGCTATTCTTTAGCAGATACAGCTTTTGGGTTTGCAGCAAATACACATGGTAAATATGCAGTATCAATAGAAACAAGTATTAACCATATTGAGGCTTTAGAAGAAGGTGATTATTTAACCGCAGAATCTGTTATAGAAAACGTAAAAAATAAATTAGGCTTCAATATTATTGAAGTAAAAAGAGGAGATGAATTAGTAGCGCTTTTTAAAGGTGTAGTTTATAGGACAAGTAAATCTTGGGAAGAATAAAATAGAAACGGTTTGTCATTCCGCACTTGATGCGGAATCCATAAAATAATAATTATGAAAAACGCATACATAATAGACGGAATTAGAACACCAATAGGAAACTACAAAGGAACCTTGTCTGCGGTTCGTACAGACGATTTAGGGGCATTAGTAATCTCAGAAGTTGTAAAACGTAATCTAAACATCCCAAAAGAAGCATACGACGATGTTATTATGGGTTGTGCAAATCAAGCAGGAGAAGACAACCGTAATGTAGCTCGTATGTCTTCACTTTTAGCAGGATTACCATTTACCGTTCCTGGAGAAACCGTAAACCGATTGTGTAGTTCAGGTTTATCAGCAATTATTCACGCAAATAGAGCAATAAAAGCAGGCGATGGCGACGTATTTATTTCTGGTGGTGTGGAAAACATGACACGCGGACCCTACGTTATGGCAAAACCTTCATCCGCATTTGGAGGCGATTCTAAACTATACGATTCTACTTTCGGATGGCGATTTATAAATCCGAAAATGCAGAAATTATATGGAACAGACGGTATGGGAATGACTGCCGAAAACCTAGTAGAGAAATATAATATCTCTCGTGAAGACCAAGATAAATTCGCACTTTGGAGTCAGCAAAAGGCAAGCAAAGCACAAGAAAACGGAAGACTAGCAAAAGAAATTGTAACAGTCGAAATTCCACAACGTAAAAAAGACCCTATCCAATTTTTAAAAGATGAGTTTATAAAACCAAGCTCTTCTTTAGAAGTTTTAGGAAAACTAAGAGCAGCCTTTAAAAAAGAAGGTGGAAGCGTAACCGCAGGAAATTCTTCTGGATTAAACGATGGAGCAGCAGCAACCATTATCGCATCCGAAGATGCAGTAAAAAAATACAATCTTAATCCATTGGCAAGAATAGTAAGTTCTGCAGTGGTTGGTGTCGAGCCAAGAATTATGGGGATTGGTCCTGTGCAAGCCTCTAATAAAGCATTAGAAAAAGCTGGTTTAACTATGGATGATATGGATGTCATCGAGTTAAACGAAGCCTTTGCAGCACAAGCTTTGGCGTGCATTCGCGCTTGGGGATTAGCAGATAACGACCCAAGAATTAATCCAAACGGAGGAGCTATTGCTATTGGTCATCCGCTTGGTGTAACAGGTGCAAGAGTTGCCTATTCGGCAGCTTTAGAACTGCAGGAGAAAAATATAAAATATGCTTTAATTACCATGTGTATTGGCGTTGGTCAAGGTTATGCAGCAATAATTGAAAATGTAAATGTGTAATATAGTTTGGGCGTTACCACAAGGGTCGCGCTTTCACTACTCGCTCTTTTTGAGAAAAACAAAAAGGAGCTCAAACAAACCGTTCAATCGCTAACGCAGCAATCCGCTGAGGTTAGTGATTTATTAAAGTTTTGTCATTCCTGCGAATGCAAGAATCTCTTAGTAAAAAGGAAATAAATTTTGGCTAAGAAAGAACATAGCAAGTAAGTGCGTTAGGGATAGAGGCATTTGTTGAAGCTCTTTTTTGTTTTTCACAAAAAAAGCGACTCCCGAAAGCCCGACCTATAGGTAACGCAATAAAAGAATAGAAGTCTAATTTAATAGATACCCACTTTCGTGGGCATTAAGATGAATAAAATACAACACTACGTTCAAGGTTCTTGGACCACAGGAAAAGAAGAAGGAGTGCCAATCTTAGATGCAGTAACTGGTGAAGCATTCACTAGCGTTGCAATCGAAGGATTAGATGTTCCAGAAATTCTAAACTACGGAAGAACCAAAGGAGGAGAAGTTCTAAGAAAAATGACCTTCCAAGAGCGTGGAAATATGCTTAAAAAATTAGCATTATATCTAACTAAAAGAAAAGATGCTTTTTACGATTTAAGCTATAGAACAGGAGCAACTAAAGTAGATAGTTGGATAGATATTGAAGGTGGTTTTGGTAACCTGTTTGCTAATGCATCGTTACGTAAATTATTTCCAAATCAACCCTATCACGTAGAAGGAGATGCTATCGATTTATCTCGTGGCGGACGCTTTATGGCGCATCATATTATGGTGCCTAAAAAAGGCGTTGCTGTACATATTAACGCTTTTAACTTCCCAGTTTGGGGAATGTTAGAAAAATGTGCGGTCAATTGGATGGCAGGAGTTCCTGCTGTGGTGTTACCTGCACCTTCCTCTTCGTATTTAGCAGAAGCCGTTGCAAGAACTATTATTGATTCCGGAATTTTACCAGAAGGTGCTTTGCAAATCATTAACGGAACGGTTAAAAATATTCTAGATACTGTAGAATCTCAAGATGTAGTCACGTTTACAGGTTCTGCACAAACCGGACGATTATTAAAAGCGCATCCAAGATTAATTCAAGAATCGGTACCTTTTACTATGGAAGCCGATTCTTTAAATGCGTCTATTTTAGGAGAAGATGCGGTTCCAGGAACGGCAGAATTCGACTTGTTCATCAAAGAAGTTAGAAAGGAAATGACCGTTAAAGCTGGTCAAAAATGTACAGCCATTAGACGAATTATTGTTCCAGAAAAATTAGTTGACGATGTACAAGCTGCATTAGCAAAACAATTGGATAAAGTAACTATTGGAGACCCAAGATTAAAAGAGGTTAGAATGGGTTCTTTAGTCAGTCATCAACAAGTACAAGCAGTTCGAGATTCGGTAAATGATTTGTCAAAAGAAGCACAAATTGTGTATGGTAATTTAGACGACATAAATACCATTGGAGCAGATGCCAAAAAAGGCGCATTTATTAGTCCGATACTATTACGAGCAGATAACCCATTTCAAAATACAGTCATTCACGAACGTGAAGCATTTGGACCAGTAAGTACCATAATGCCTTATAAAAATTTAGACGAAGCCATTACTTTGGCGCAAATGGGAAAAGGGTCACTAGTGTCTTCCATCGCAACCAACGATGATAAAATTGCGAAAGACTATGTTATAAATGCAGCATCGCATCATGGTAGGATTTTAGTTCTAAATAGAGAAAGTGCGAAGCAAAGTACAGGACATGGTTCGCCATTACCATATTTAGTCCATGGTGGTCCAGGACGTGCTGGTGGAGGTGAGGAAATGGGAGGCATGCGTGGTATTAAGCATTATTTACAACGTACAGCCATTCAAGGTTCGCCAACAACCATTACCGAAATTACAAGAGTTTACCAACAAAATGCAAAATATAAGGAAGCTGAACAGCATCCGTTTCAATACCATTGGGAAGATATTCAACCAGGAATGTCCTTAAAAACCCACAAGCGTACCTTAACAGATACTGATATTCAGAATTTTGCCAATTTAACTTGGGACCACTTCTATGCACATACCGATATTACATCTTTAGACGGAAGTATTTTTGAAAAAAGAACAGCACATGGTTATTTCATTATTTCTGCAGCAGCAGGATTATTTGTGTATCCAAATAAAGGGCCTGTAGCAGCCAATTATGGCTTAGATAGTATCCGATTTTTAAGACCATTATATCATAACGATACTATTTATGTGCGTTTAACGTGTAAAGAAAAAGTAGATCGTGATGTTGCTTCTGCAGAACATCCTAGCGGCATTGTAAAATGGCATGTGGAGGTTTTTGATGCTAATTTTGAAAACCGACCAGAAAGTCAGAAAACAGAAAAAGATAGTCCGTTAGTTGCTGTTGCAACCATTTTAACGATGGTAGAGAAAAAGCAAGAAACTTTTGTGGAAATGACAGAAGAAAAAATTGATGCATGTCTTTCTACATTACAAGAAAATGCAAAACCAAAATGGGGAATCATGACGCCTCAGCATATGATTGAGCATCTAGAATATACCTATAAAATTGCTTCCGGAGAGATTCAAGATTTTGAGATTGCAACACCGGAAAAAGTCTTAGAAAAAGTACATCACAGTTTATATAACTACGATAAATTTCCGAAGAATTCTCAATTTCCGCGGTTAGAGAAAGATACATTCGAGCCTTTAAAGCATACCGATTTAGAAACAGCAATTGAAAAATTTAAAGAGCAACGCAAGAAGTATCTAGAATTTTATAAAGAAAATCCAGAGGCTAAATTGAAAAATTTGGTTTTCGGAGAATTGAATAAATATGAAGCGTATTTATTAGAAAGAAAACACCTTAACCATCATTTTGAACAATTTGAATTAATATAATTTGTCATTCCTGCGAATGCAGGAATCCACAATAGAAGAATAATTTAAAAAATAGATTCCTGCCTTCGCAGGAATGACGGTAAAAAACAAAAATATGAGTGAACCTTATGTTAAGTTAGAAATAATAAACGAAGTAGGATACATAGAGTTTTTCCATCCTGCACACAACTCGTTACCAGGAAATGTATTAGCAAAACTAGCGCAAACCATTACTGATGCAGGAACTAACGACGCAATTAAAGTTGTCGTTCTTAAAAGTGGAGGAGATAGAACCTTTTGCGCAGGAGCAAGTTTTAATGAACTTATCAATATTAATGACGAAGCCACAGGAAAAGTATTCTTTTCTGGATTTGCAAACGTAATTAATGCGATGCGTAAATGTCCAAAATTCATCATTGGTCGCGTACAAGGAAAAACCGTTGGAGGAGGTGTCGGTTTAGCAGCTGCAACCGATTATTGTATGGCGACTAAATTTGCAGCTATTAAGTTAAGTGAGCTTAATATTGGTATTGGGCCATTTGTAGTTGGACCAGCCATTGAACGTAAAATGGGATTAAGCGCCATGTCGCAAATTGCAATAGATGCGAATACATTCTATGCACCAGAATTTGCGAAAGAAAAAGGACTTTTTACACATGTTTTCGATAAAACAGAAGAACTAGATGAAGCTGTGAAAAATACAGCAGAACATTTATGTACTTATAATACTGATGCTATGCTTGAAATGAAAAAAGTCTTTTGGCAAGGTACAGATCATTGGGATGCTTTATTGGCAGAACGCGCAGCGACTAGTGGAAGATTGGTGTTGAGCGATTTTACAAAAGAAAAATTGAAGACTTATAAATAACCAAATCTTGCAAGGTTTCAAAAACCTTGTAGTTGTAATTAGAAAAATATGGCAATTTATTCTTTTAAAGGATACACACCAGTCGTTCACGAATCAAGTTTCGTGCATCCTTTAGCTGCTGTAACAGGAAACGTAATTATCGGTAAAAACTGTTATATAGGTCCAGGAGGAGCTATTCGTGGAGATTGGGGACAAATTATTTTAGAAGATGGAGTTAACGTGCAAGAAAACTGTACAGTGCATATGTTTCCAGGCAAATCAATCACTTTAAAAGAAAGTGCGCATGTTGGACATGGAGCCATAATCCATGGCGCAAATTTAGGACGTAATTGCCTTATTGGTATGAACACGGTAATAATGGATGACGTCGAAGTTGGAGATGAATGTGTCATTGGAGCCATGTCATTCGTCAAAGCTGAAACTAAAATTCCATACAGAAGTTTGGTTGTTGGTAATCCAGCTAAAATCATCCGTGGAGTTACCGATGAAATGATAGCATGGAAAACAAAAGGCACACAATTATATCAGCAATTACCAGCAGATTGCCATGAATCATTAAAAGCAGTAGAACCACTTCGAGGAATTCCTGAAAACATGAAAGTTCAAGATGAGGTATATAAAACGCTTCGGGAAACGTTTAAGAAGTAAATAGTTTAAAACCTGTCAGGTCTTCTGAGAATCACAACACCCGACTCAAATCTATCTCATTAGTTTCTTTACTAGTAGAAAGTGCGATTAAACTCTGAACATTACCCAAATAAGGCAACAATGTCAATTTAGAAATAATAAAAGATTCATAAGCTTCAATGTCTTCCACCACCAATTTTAGCAAGTAGTCAAAATTTCCACTGACTCTATGGCATTCTATTACTTCAGGAAAGTTGTTAATTTCCTTTACAAATTTTTCTAAATAACTTCTGGTGTGACCTTGTAAAGTAATACCAATAAATACGGTCAATTTCAAACCAATTTTTTTGTTATTTAAAACCGCAACATATTTCTCAATATAACCTTCTTTTTCAAGCTTCTTAATTCGTTCAAAAATAGGAGAAGTCGTCATTCCAAGTTCTTCAGCAATACTTTTTGTTGTTCTGTTACTATTTTTCTGAAGAATAGAGAGCAGTTGCGTGTCAATTTTATCGAGCGTATGTGGCATAAGAAAAATTATTTTTTTAGTGTGTCAAATATATCAATTAATAGATGAATATTCTTTTTATTAAAAATTATAAAGAAAATTTTGCTGAATAAATTTATATCTTAAGATTTTAACAACTGAAAATATTCATATTAATTATCTTTATTTCTTTAAAATTGAAAGTTTTGACAGAGTTTGAATTAAAAATGCCTAAAATGGGCGAAAGTATAACTGAAGGCACCATTATAAATTGGTTAATTTCCGAAGGAGATACTTTCCAAGAAGGAGACATCATCCTAGAAGTTGCCACAGATAAAGTAGATAATGAAGTACCTGCACCAGCATCTGGAACATTAGTTAAAACCTTATTTCAAGCTAAAGATGTGGTTCCTGTTGGAGAGGTTATGGCAATTCTTGTAATTTCAGAGGAAATTAAGTCTTCAAATAAGAAGCCTGTCATTTCGAACGAAAGTGAGAAATCTCATAAGCCGAAGACAGCGGTAAAACGACCAAAACCTGTTCCGCAAACTTCAACGTCTTTTTCAACATCAAATACAAATGCCTTCTTTTCGCCATTAGTATTTGAAATAGCAAAAGAACAGCATATCAGTTTTGAAGAATTAGCCAGAATACCTGCAACAGGTCACGAAGGCAGACTACGCAAAAGCGATGTGTTCAACTATATAGAAGACGGCAGACCGTATAAATTCGCGCAACCAGTATCGGAAAAAGATCCAACTGCATATCGTATTCCACAATTACAATTCGATAAAGGCAAAGGTAAAGTCATCGAGATGGACCGTATGCGTCAAATGATTGCCGACCATATGGTGTATTCTAAACACACCTCGCCTCATGTTACCGCTTATGTTGAAGCAGATTTAACTAATATGGTAAACTGGCGAAATGCAAACAAAGTCGCTTTTCAAGAAAAACATGGCGAACGCTTAACCTTTACGCCATTATTTGTAGAAGCAGTAGCAAAAGCAGTAAAAGATTTTCCAAATATTAATGCTTCGGTAGATGGTAATAATATTATTGTAAAAGAAGATATAAATATTGGTATGGCAACTGCATTACCAAGCGGAAACTTAATAGTTCCTGTGGTAAAAAATGCAGATACTAAAAATTTAAAAACTATCGCTAGCAATGTAAATGAATTAGCAGGAAAAGCAAGAGAAAACAAATTAGCTGGAGACGATATTAAAGGCAGCACATTCACGATTTCTAATGTAGGAACCTTTGGTAGTGTTATGGGAACACCAATTATTAACCAACCAGAAGTTGCCATTTTAGCATTAGGGATTATAAAGAAAAGACCAGAAGTTATCGAAACCGAAAATGGAGATGAAATCGCTATTCGTAGCATGATGTATTTATCTTTATCATTCGATCATCGCGTTGTAGATGGCTTTTTAGGAGGGAGTTTTGTTCGCAGAGTAGCCGACTATTTTGAGCAATTTGATGTCAATAGAATAATATAACCCGTTTTGTCATTCCTGCGCAGGCAGGAATCCGCAAAAACCAAATAATTAAAATAGATTCCTGCCTTCGCAGGAATGACAAAGATTATGAAACACAAAATATCAATCACTAAAGTAGAAAAATCAAAAGTCAAAAATATAGACTTTAATAACATTCCACTAGGTACAACATTCACAGACCACATGTTTATATGTGATTATAATAATGGCGTTTGGGAAAACCCAAGAATAGAACCGATGGGAATGATTCCTACGCATCCAGCAGCCATGGCATTACACTATGGACAAGCCATATTCGAAGGCATGAAAGCAACAGTAGATGCAGATGGAAATCCAATGCTCTTCAGACCATCCAAAAATGCTCAAAGATTAAACTTTAGTGCAGATAGAATGGGAATGCCTTCATTTCCAGAAGAATTATTCGAGGAAGGTTTAAAAAAATTAGTTGATATAGAGCGAAATTGGATTCCACCAATGGACGGAAGTGCACTCTATTTAAGACCATTTATGTATGCAGACGAAGCTTTTATTGGAATGCGTGCAGCAACACATTTTAAATTTATCATTATGGCATCACCGGCAGGACCATTTTTTACAAAACGCATAAAATTGTGGGCAGAAAACAAGTATATACGCGCAGCATCAGGTGGAACTGGAGAAGCTAAAGCTGCAGGAAATTACGCAGCAGCCATTCGTCCAACCGAATATGCAAAAGCCAAAGGTTATGATCAAGTACTGTGGTTAGATGCTGTAGAACATAACTATATTCAGGAAGTTGGAACTATGAATATCTTCTTCAAAGTCGATGGAAAATTCATCACACCAAAACGCGATGGTTCAATCCTAGATGGTATTACAAGAATGAGTGTTATTGATATTTTACGAGATAAAGGTTACGAAGTAATAGAAAGAGCAATTACTATTCAAGAAATTCGTGATGCTGCGATTGATGGTAGTTTAGAAGAAGCCTTTGGAACTGGGACAGCAGTAGGTATTGCTTACATTCAAGAAATTGCTATGGGAGAAAAAACTATTCATGTGTCCGACGAAAGTCCAGTTGGTTTAGAAGTGAATAATACGTTAAATGACATTAAAACCGGAAAAACAGAAGATAAATTTGGTTGGATGCTTAAAGTTGAAAAGCAGTTAGCGTAATATGATTTGGGCGTTACCACAAGGGTCGCGCTTTCCGTTATATCTTTTTTGCTTTTAATGGCAAAAAAGGATGCCACATCAATCGCTAACACGGAAGTAACGGTCCAATAGTACATAACGTCACTTCGAGTGATTCCGATTTTTTCATCGGAATTGTATCAAGAAGCTCATCAAAACGTTCTCGATACAAAATTGCAGAAAAAGCAATATCACTTGAACTGACGAGAGATTGTCATTCCTGCGAAGGCAGGAATCCAAAATAAAAAGAACAAAATAGATTCCTGCCTGCGCAGGAATGACAAAATGCAACCGCTTTTGTGGTCATAGATACTGAAATAAATTCAGCATAAAATGAAAAAAGAAACACTAAAAAAAGGATTTTCCAAACTCTGCACAGCGCAAGCTATGGCAGAATTATATGAGGCTAATTTTAAACAGGTTTCAAAATATGTACACGCAACGTCTAGAGGTCATGAAGCTATCCAGATTGCTTTAGGTATGCAGTTATTGCCGCAAGATTATGCATTTCCATATTACAGAGACGATGCGATGTTGTTATCATTTGGTTTAGAACCTTATGATTTAATGTTGCAATTATTAGCAAAAAAAGACGATCCGTTTTCGGCTGGAAGAACCTATTACTCGCATCCAAGTTTAAAGGACGACGATAAACCAAAAATTCCACATCAATCTTCGGCTACAGGAATGCAAGCTATTCCTGCAACTGGAGTTGCAATGGGAATGCAGTATAAAGAATTACAAGGTTTAGCGGATTATAGTTTACAGTCAGATCCTGTTAATTCAAACACAGTGGATACGGCTTTAAAACCAATCACAGTTTGTAGTTTAGGGGATGCTTCAGTAACCGAAGGAGAAATAGCCGAAGCTTTCCAAATGGCAGCATTAAAGCAAATGCCAATCCTATATTTAGTGCAAGATAATGGTTGGGATATTTCGGCAAATGCGGCTGAAACCAGAGCACAGAACGCAGCAGAATATGCAGCAGGTTTTCACGGTTTGGAGGCTATTTCAATTGATGGAGCCAACTTTACAGAAAGTTACGAAGCCTTAGAGAAAGTAATAGAAACTATCCGAACTGAGCGTAGACCATTTTTAGTGCATGCCAAAGTACCATTATTAAATCATCATACGTCTGGTGTAAGAATGGAGTGGTATCGAGACGATTTAGACGAAGCGCGTTCTCGCGATCCTTATCCAGTTATCAAACAACAATTATTAGATGTCGGTTTTTCAGAAAAAGAAATTGGAGACATAGAAAATTCTGCAAAAGCGAAAGTGCAATTAGACTTTGAAAAAGCATTACAAGCTGAAGATCCAAAGCCTGAAGATTTATATACTAACGATTTTGTACCAACACCAATAACCGAAGAAAAAGGAACGCGCTCACCAGAAGGCGCAGATAAAGTTGTAATGGTAGATTGCGCACTATTCGCAGTTGAAGAACTGATGAAAAAGCATAAAGAATGTTTGCTTTACGGACAAGATGTTGGAGGTAGATTAGGTGGTGTTTTTAGAGAAGCAGCTACTTTAGCTCAAAAATTTGGGGACGACAGAGTCTTTAACACACCAATTCAAGAAGCCTTTATTGTAGGTTCAACTGTTGGTATGAGTGCTGCTGGATTAAAACCCATTGTTGAGGTTCAGTTTGCCGATTATATTTGGCCTGGATTAAATCAATTATTTACAGAAGTTAGTAGAAGTTGTTATTTATCTAACGGAAAATGGCCAGTTAGTATGATACTTCGTGTACCAATTGGAGCATATGGAAGTGGTGGTCCTTATCATTCATCTTCAGTTGAAAGTGTGGTTACCAATATCAGAGGCATTAAAATAGCCTATCCAAGTAATGGAGCCGATTTAAAAGGTTTGATGAAAGCTGCGTATTATGATCCAAATCCTGTAGTTATTTTAGAGCATAAAGGTTTGTATTGGTCTAAAGTTCCAGGAACACAAGGCGCAACATCTGTGGAGCCAAGCGAAGATTATGTATTACCTTTTGGTAAAGCTTGGGTTTTACAAGAAATCTGGAAACAAGAAAATGTAGAAACAATAACCATTGTTACGTATGGAATGGGAGTGCATTGGGCTATGAATGCTAGTGAAGAACTAGGTATGCAAGACCAAATTGAAGTGATTGATTTACGAACTTTATTTCCTTTAGATGAAGACACAATTATGAAATCGGTTAGGAAAACAGGTAAGTGTTTAGTGGTAACTGAAGAACCTTCAAATAATAGTTTTGCACGCGCATTATCTGGGAAGATTCAAGAAGAGTGTTTTAAGTTTTTGGATGCTCCAGTTATGACGATTGGTAGTGAAAATATGCCTGCAATTCCTTTAAATTCTACCTTAGAGCATACTATGATTCCTTCAACTGAAAAAGTAAAAGCTAAGATTGAAAAGTTATTCAATTATTAAACTAAAAAAGCCTATCCAAAAGATAGGCTTTATTCTTAAAAAGATTGTAAGGTATATAATTATATAACTTTTACATTAACTGCATTTAATCCCTTTTTTCCTTCGGTTAAATCGAATTCTACATTATCTCCTTCTCTTACTTCATCAACTAAACCAGAAATGTGTACAAAATGCTCTTTGCCGCTTCCTTCTTCTGTTATGAATCCAAAACCTTTAGAGTCATTAAAAAATTTTACTGTACCAGTACTCATATTATAATATATTAAATTAAGTGGTAAATGTAGTCTAATTAATTGATATTCAATTATTTTGAGTCTTAAAATTTATAAAATAAGGTAAGTGCCTAAGCCTTAGTCTATAGAATATTAAATAAGGCATATTTAATGTTTATATATCGTATTCAAAAAGTGATTTTGTAAATTTTTCTGGGTTTTCAGCTAAATGATATCTTGGATCATCAATGGCTTCAACTATTACGTCTTTAAATTTTGGACTCGCTTTGTAAAGCAAAACTTTACAGTCTTGACTTAAATGTTTTAATTTAATGGTCTTGCCAGCAGCTTGATATTTTTCAACTAAAATAAAAATAGCTTCGATAGCAGAGTGGTCTGATATTCGAGCTTCAACAAAATCAATTTCAACTATATCTGGATCATTTTTTATATCAAATTTTTCATTAAAAGAAGTAATACTTCCAAAGAAAAGTGGTCCCCAAATTTCATAAGTTTTTGTACCATCTTCTTTAAATCGTTTTCTGGCTCTAATTTTCTTAGCGTTCTCCCATGCAAATGATAATGCAGATATTATAACACCTACAAATACTGCGATAGCTAAATCAAAGACTACAGTTACAACAGAAACTATTATTAGTACAACGGCATCAGACATTGGTATTTTTTTCATGATACGAAAACTAGACCAGGCAAATGTTTCTATTACCATCATAAACATTACACCTACTAAAGCAGCAATAGGCACTTGTTCAATATATTTATCAGCGAAGAGTATAAAGGTTAATAATGTAATGGCCATCATTACACCAGACAACCTGCCTCGTCCTCCTGCATTAATATTAATTACGGTCTGGCCAATCATTCCGCAACCACCAGTTCCTCCAAACAATCCGCTTAACATGTTACCTGCGCCTTGAGCAACACATTCTTTATTTCCATTACCTCTTGAATCCGTTAATTCATCCACCAGATTCATTGTCATCAATGTTTCAATTAAGCCAACAGATGCTGCTAAAAATGCATAAGGTGCAATGAATTTTAGTGTATCTAAATTAAATGGTAGATGGCTCCAAAGTTCTACGAGGTTTAGTTTACTAGATAATTCATCAAAACCGTTGAGTCCAGCACCTCCACCATCTCTAATAAAATCACCAACATTAATGGATTGCAGTCCTCCAAAAATAGAAATTAGTGTGACAATTAAGATTGCAGTAAGCGCTGCTGGTAGCTTTTTTGTCAATTTAGGTAAGCCCCAAATTATAAACATGGTTAATAAAACAAGACCAATCATGATGTAAAGTTTATTGCCTTGCATAATGGATTTAACGACACCATTATCCTTTACAGAATAAAAACCATTATTTTGAAAGTTGAAAACAACCTTCTTCGTAGTAATATCGTATACTTGGTTATCTGCAATCACAAATACTTCTTTACCAGTATTAATGCTTTTTACCGATTCATTATCTATTGAGAAAATAGCTGTGCCAGAAATTAAATCGTTAACAGTATTGTTTTGTACATTATAGACTAGCTCTTTAGATTCCGTTTTGCGCATGTTTTGCCCAAAAATGTCTTTTGTATTCTCTTTAAACATACCTAGTTGAGCCATGAAGATTACTATGGCTAATCCGTTAACAAAGCCCATCATTACTGGATGAGGAATTAAACGAACAAATTTCCCAAGCTTAAATAAGCCTGCCAATACTTGAATAATTCCCATTAAAACAACAGCAGCTAATAAATAAAAATAACCCATATTTTCTACGGGAGTATCAAATAGGAGGCCTTTGGCGTGGCCTTCTTGTATCATGTGAACAAAAATAACAGCCACAGCGCCTGCTGCTCCAGAAATTAAACCTGGTCTACCTCCAAATAAAGCAGAAATTATACCAATGATAAATGCTCCAAAAAGTGCAACAATAGGACTAATTTGAGCTACGAATGCAAAAGCAACAACTTCTGGGATCATTGCTAATGACACTGTGATACCTGAAAGAATATCATTCTTAGGGTTTTGAGTAAAGTTTTTCATTGTTTTCGACCCGAGTTTCATAATTTATTCTTCTAAAAGGCGGCAAAGATATACGTTTTAGTTTTAATGCCTAATCAAATATGATTTGAAACAAAAAAAGCACTAGCTTTATACTAGTGCTTTAATGCTAAAATTAAATTTCATTATTTTACTTCGGGTGGAAATAGCATGAACATCTCAGATACAAATTCTTTAATTCGAGCGTCTTTTTTATCTGTGTTTTTCACTTCAAGATTTCCTGTTCCTGAGCCTTGCCATATTAACTCCTTCTTTTTAGAATTTAAAATGTCAATAAATAATACACCTTGAGTTGAAACTGAAACTTGATTGTTATTCCAGCCAGAGCGCCAGCCCCAACCACCATAACCGCCCCAACCCCAAGCACCATTGCCCCAAGCATTGTTGTAAACGTCAACACGTTGATTAGATTTAGTAAATATACTGACTAGCATATCTGGATTTTCAGATTTTGTATAGCCTTTTGCTAATAATTCAGCTTCAATAGCTCTTAAAATCCTGCGCTTATCAATGTCATTTATTTCTGCTTTGTCAATACCAGGTTTAAAGAAAGCAAACGTTTTGTAATCGTCAAAATTAGATTCTCTATCATAGTCAGCGGTAACTTTTACTGAGCTACAAGAAGATAGAATTACTAATAAAAGTAAAATAGGAGTGAATTTGAGTAGTTTTTTCATGGTCATTTTATTTAAGTGTTATACTTCATTGAATATAGCATCATCAACACTATTTGGCAATGTAATTTTTAGATTTGGTTCTTTTGCCATTGCCCGTTTTATAGCGAAAATAGCACCGTCATTTCTGGCCCAACTACGTCTAGCGATTCCATTATTAACGTCCCAAAATAACATTTGTTTTAGTCTTTTAGATGCTTCTTTACTTCCATCAAGAACCATACCAAAACCTCCGTTTACAACTTCACCCCAACCAACTCCACCACCATTATGGATGCTTACCCAGGTTGCACCTCTAAAACTATCTCCAATGACGTTTTGAATTGCCATATCTGCGGTAAAACGTGAACCATCATATATATTGCTAGTTTCTCTATACGGAGAATCTGTACCAGAAACATCGTGATGATCTCTACCAAGAATAATATATCCTAAATCTCCTTTTTGTATGGCTTTATTAAAAGCTTCTGCAATTTTAGCGCGACCTTCTGCATCTGCATATAGAATTCGAGCTTGAGAGCCAACGACTAAATTGTTGTCTTGTGCGCCCTCAATCCATTGAATATTATCTGCCATTTGCTGTTGAATCTCTTTTGGAGAATTTTTCATTATGCTTTCTAAAACTTCACATGCAATCTTATCCGTTTTAGCTAGATCTAGAGGGTTACCAGATGCGCAAACCCATCTAAAAGGACCAAAACCATAATCAAAACACATTGGTCCCATAATATCTTGCACGTAGCTCGGGTATTTAAATTCGCGACCAATAGTAGGACTTTCAGACATGATATCTGCGCCAGATCTAGAGGCCTCTAGCAAAAATGCATTACCATAATCGAAGAAATATGTGCCTTTAGCCGTATGCTTGTTAATTGCTTTTGCGTGACGACGAAGTGTTTCTTGAACTTTTTGCTTAAATAGTTCTGGATTGGATGCCATCATTTGATTGGCATCTTCAAAAGAAATACCTACAGGGTAGTAACCACCAGCCCATGGATTGTGCAGTGATGTTTGGTCACTACCTAAGTCTATTAGAATATTAGCTTCATCAAATTTTTCCCATACATCTACAATATTTCCTAGGTAAGCTAACGAGATCGTCTCTTTTTCTGTTTTTGCTTTAATAACTCTGCTAACGAGTTCATTTAAGTCTGTGATTTTTTCATCGATCCATCCTTGGTCTAACCTTACTTGTGCTATTTTTGGATTTACTTCTGCGCACACCGTAATACAACCAGCAATATTTCCAGCTTTAGGTTGTGCACCAGACATGCCGCCTAATCCTGAAGTTACAAATAGACTTCCTTTAGGTTCTTTTTTTATTTTTCTAAACCCGTTTAAAACAGTGATAGTTGTTCCGTGAACAATTCCCTGTGGTCCAATGTACATATAGCTACCAGCAGTCATTTGGCCATATTGAGTAACGCCGAGTGCATTGAATTTTTCCCAATCATCCGGCTTTGAGTAATTAGGGATCATCATACCATTAGTAACAACTACACGAGGAGCTTCTTTATGTGAAGGAAATAGTCCCATTGGATGACCTGAGTACATGACGAGAGTTTGATCGTCATTCATTTCTGCAAGGTACTTTACAGTTAACCTGTATTGCGCCCAGTTTGAGAAAACAGCTCCATTTCCGCCATAGGTAATAAGCTCATGAGGATGTTGGGCTACAGCGTAATCTAAATTATTCTGAATCATAAGTATGATAGCAGCAGCTTGTTTAGATTTTGCAGGATACTCGTCAATTGGTCGTGCATACATTTTGTAATCAGGTCTAAATCTGTACATGTATATCCTTCCGTATGTTTTTAATTCATTTTGAAACTCCTTAATTAAGACCTTATGATGTTTTTTATCGAAATAGCGCAATGCATTTCTTAGTGCTAATTCTTCTTCCTCTTCGGATAAAACGGACTTACGCTTTGGAGCGTGGTTTATGCTTGTGTCGTAAGGTTTCTCGATAGGTAATGTTTCTGGGATACCTTCTAAAATCTGATCTTTAAATGATAATGTAGATGTTTGCATTACTTTTTTTTTAAAGTATTTTTATTGAATCCATAAGGACAATGTCTGCAGCCACTTTCACAACAATAACCACGTTTTAAGTGATATTGTTCTGTAAAGCAACGATAGCCTTCTGGTGTGAGATAGTAGTCTCCATCTTCAATTGGGACATAATTCTTCATATTAAACAAAGATAATGTAATTTGGTGTGATTTTTGAAAGGATAATAGGTGTGATTATTATATCAAAATATCTGGTACCGAGAGGTTATGTTGGGATAACTATTTTTCCTTTTGTGTTGTTAAAATTTGAAGGGTTAAGAGGGAGCAAGACACTTTTAAACCATGAGAAAATACATCTGAAGCAACAAATTGAATTATTGATTGTTCCTTTTTTTATTATTTATGTCATTGAATTTTTGATTAAATTGGTTACATACCGAAATTGGGATTTGGCCTATAAAAATATTTCGTTTGAACGAGAAGCATATGCAAATGAAAAAGACCTTGATTATTTAAAATCAAAGTCTTTTTACAGTTTTGTAAACTATTTTATTGAATAACTATCTTTTTAGAAACAGCGGCTCCATTTTGTAATGAAATTTTCACAAAGTAAGGCCCAGTGCTTAAGTTGTTAGTTGGTAGGCTATAATTTGTGTTGTCAATTTTAAGATTCTGATGAATCAATCTTCCGGTAAGGTCAAATAATTCAAATGATATAATAGAGTTTAAGTTTGATGTGACTTTGATATAATCATTTATTGATCTAATATCTAAATCAGAAATGATTTCTTCATCCTTTATGCTCAAGGCTTGATTTGTAAATCTCAGGATAAATCGATCATTTATTTCCCCTTCTGTTGTTGTAAAGCTATATGGGTTTGCTCTTAAATCATGAATAACATTTAATTGTGTATCTTCTAAGTAAATATTCTCATCAGAGTTTATGAACATTCCGTCTAATTGGTTTATTGAAATTGTTAACGAGCCAGCATTAGAAGTTTTAAATCCTAATGGAATGGTATCTGTGTCAACAAACGGTATGCCTTTAGCTTGTATCGCTAGTTTTTCATCTGCTACTAGTGAGTAGAATTGATCACCACCTTTGTTGATGGAGTAGCCATCGTATAATCTGTCAATGCCATCTGTTGCATCAGTGATATAGCCAACTAAAGTTGATAGTGCTGTATTGTCTTCTCTAACTAAATCTAACCAAATTCTATGCTTTTCTTGGGTGTCTGCACTTCTATAAAAACCATCGTTGGCATAATTACCTCTCATAGTATTGCTAAAAGTAACATTACTGTTTGTAGGTGCTGAATCTAACATTAGTGCAAAGAAACCTTGACCAGATGCGATGTAATCGTTGAAACCAGGAGGTGTAGATCCTAGGCTATTGGCTGCTAAATAATCCGTATCTGAATAATTATATGCATAACCTTCATAAAAAGGAGTGTCAATAGAGCTGCTAACTGGTGTTGAATGTTGCCAAAAATAAAGTGTGCCATCGATAGCAGGATTAGCGTCTACAAAATCTTTTAGAGAAATAGCAGATGGATATGGGTTACCTAGTAAATTCCAGTTATCATCTTCTGATGTTGCTGTGTTAGCTGTACCTGCATAATTGGCACCTGTATAAGTTCCTCTATATATTGGGTAAGATATTTTACCGTTATTTAGTGTGCCATTAAATTCTGCTGTGTTGGTAATTGATGTGCCTGAAAGTCCACGTACAATATAGCCTTTTCCCAACTCCATATCTTCACTTGTGTTTGTCCAGTTTCCGTGATTTCCAGCTGTCCCATTAGCTACAGTCGGAATCCATTCGAAAATAAGACTATTTGACGTGCCAGGAGAAATATCTTCAATATCAAAAACGTCTACGGGAGAAGACCAATAAACATAATCATAATTATTTAGTCCATCAACCTTACGTTGTACTCTTGCTGTTCCAGTATTTTTATTAACATTTACATCTGTTATTTGTATAATACTTGAGCCGTCAGTGAGTTCTAAATCTCCATTTGGGTCAATTTGAATGACATCTTCAATTGTTAGTGACGCATTGGTTTGCTGGGTTAATAATGCATTATCTTCTATGGCCAAATTGTATCCAAAGCCGTCGGTAGAGCTTAACATAATTGGGTCGTTCGCTGTATCTGGGATTGTAATACAATTTGTAATTACAGGTACGCCAACGGGTGTCCAATTGTTTGGGTTTTCCCAGGCTGTACTTTGTGAGCCATTCCAGGTCTTTTTCCCTTCAACAGTTACTGTTGTTGGATCTAACTCTACTAAGGTTGCACCACTACACAAATCATATGTTACTTCTGCGAAATAAGTTGTGGTTTCCGTTGGTTCAACAACTATTATACCATCATTATTTGGATCAATAATTTCATTGGCTGCAGATATTGAGTTTTCATACCATTTTAGTGTAGTGATAGAATTTCCAGATGGTGTAAATCTCCATGCCTCATTTGTTACAGACCAATTGGTATCAGATGAATTTCTATTTGGAGCGGCTAATCCAGTCACAGAGTTTGCTTGAATTGCTACAGATGCGTTACCATTGTTCCAACTGTTAAGTGCTACCTTTTCTTCAATGTATACCTCAATTATATTAGTGTCTTCATAAAGAACAATCATTCCTGTGTATTTCAAAGAGTTGTCAGCATACATTGGCACATCGTTCCACGCAGCAACTAGTGCTCTACAGCCAGTATCTAATGTTATGAGTTGATAACCAATCTCGCCACCAGCACTTGGATCTACATCATGATGTACTCCGAAGATTGATGCTCCATAGTAGCGACCTGATGTATTATTGAATGTTGGTATGTTTTCTGTAAAACTCCATCCCGATGATGTGCCAGCTAATCCATCGTTAAAAGATATCACGCCATTAGAACCAATAACGCATGAATTGTAGGTGTTATCATAAAAACAAAAGTCGAATGGTAAATTTACAACTGGAGACCAAACATCATCGACATTAACACTCACAGGGTTTTCTAAACACCCGAACTGATATGGAGGATTGTAATCAATGGTATTTACGTTATAGTTTGAAGTTTCTCCTAACTGAAGGTAGTTGGCTTCTAAAGTTGTGCTACCAATAGAGCAATTGATGTTAACATCTGAACCGGAAGAACCTAACCCTCCAGCATCTACAGATGGGCAAGCTAAACTCGAAGTTCCTAAGACATTAGTTGCTTCGCAAGGCAGTAATACACATATTGAAAAAGTTCCATTATGTCCTGTACTACTAGATCTACTGTAGACTCTAATGAGATATGTGGTACCCACATTTAAACCAACTAATGTTGTAGTTTCTGATTCGGTTATTCCAGTGCTGTTTTCGCAAATCAATGAAGATCCATTACATCCTCCAACAAAAACTTCAAAAACAATATCGAGTATAGATAATCTATCTACAATAATGGTGTGTTCTGGTCTTTCGGCAACAAAAGAATACCAAACATCATCATTTGCTGTACCTGAACATCCTGATAGTGACTCCGTACCACCAATAGTGGTACCTGTAACAGGATTACATGTTATTTCTGGGTTCAAAGAAATGGCATTTGAGCAATCGTCATTTGGTGGCGGTGGAATTGTTGGTTCTGTAATACATATGTTAAAAGTACCATCATGACCTGTACTACTTGATCTACTATATACTCTAATGTGGTATGTGCTACCGGTAGTTAAACCTAACAATGTTGTAGTTTCATCACCTGTCGTACTAGTGCTGTTTTCGCAGGCTAAAGAAGTTCCATTGCATCCACCAGTAAAGACCTCAAATACGATGTCTAAAATTGATAACCTTTCTACAGTTATAGTATGTTCAGGTCCTGTGGCTACGAAAGAATACCAGACGTCATCATTAGCCGTGCCAGTACATCCAGGTAATGACTGAGTTCCATTAATAGTTGTGCCCGTAATAGGGTTGCAACTGGTGTCTGAAGTTAGCATAATTGCATTAGAACATAGGTCATTAGGAGGTGTACCAGCTATTCCAGTAATAGTTATGTCATCAAAAAAATTATATTCACTGTCATTATTAGCTGTACCATATAGTCGAAATCTTGAGTTATTTGAAAAAGAGTATACGGCATCTGTTAGTGTTGCAGAAAGGGTGTGTTCACTATTAGAGCCTTGAACATTGAAATCTGTGCCAAGAGTAAACGTGTCTACGGTAGACCAGCTAAATCCATTGTAGAACTGAAGTCTAAAGCCTTCTCCATTTTCCATATTAACTGCTTTATGACAAAAAGTTATTGTGACCTCACTGTAACTTTCTAAGTTAATTTCGGGAGAGGTATTTATATTTCTACTGGTGTTGTTACCTCTAGTGTATAGGGAGTAACTATCTGAACAAGACCAACTACTATTATTAAAACGACCTGATCTATTTCCATTGTTTGTCCAAGTCTGGAAGTCAGCGTTTGAGTCATACGTTATTGGTAATTGGGCGTGTGCAAAATTACTGGTTAATAGGAGTAGACCTATCATTAAAATGATACTTGATCTTTTATTAAGTCCATTAGTTTTTTTGATTTGTTTAATGGAAAGAGAATGTAAAGTATTCTTCATAATAAGTAGGGTTTTAGACTAATATTAGTCAACGATAATCATCACTAATTAGCTTAATCTTAATATTAATTTGGATTAATTGTTCAAATAATTCGTCAAGTGTAGTAAAAAAATCACAGAAAAAATAATTTTTTACCGTTAAAACGATTAAAAACACCGATAAACGGTATTTTGTACATTTTTTCTTACTTATATTGTGTGTTTATAATTAAAATGTGTTACTTATCTTTGTTTACAATGGAGAAAGTTAGTATTCAAAATCAAAAAATTTTTATAGATAATTATTCAATTGAAATTATTGTCAAACGAGAAGATTTAATTCATCCTATTATTTCGGGTAATAAATATAGAAAACTGAAGTACAATGTTTCTCAAGCCAAAGCGCTTGAGAAAAATACTTTATTGACTTTTGGTGGTGCGTTTTCTAATCATATTGCGGCCTTAGCTTATGCTGGAAAACTTAATAACTTAAATACCATTGGTGTTATTCGAGGAGAAGAACTAGTTTATAAAGAAAATTTAAACCCAACATTAACTTTGGCTAAATCTTTAGGTATGAAGCTTAAATTTGTAACTAGGGAGGAATATAGGCGGAAAACAAAAGACTCATTTGTTAATACGCTCATTAATGAGTTTGGCGAATTTTATTTAATTCCGGAAGGAGGTACCAACAATTTAGCAATAAAAGGTTGTGAGGAAATTTTAAAGAATGAAGATTTTAGGGCTAATTATGTTTGTTGCGCTGTTGGAACAGGAGGTACAATTTCAGGGATTATTAATTCGTCAAATGCGAATCAGAAAATATTAGGTTTTCCTGCGTTAAAAGGTGATTTTTTAAATCAAGATATTCGTAATTTTGCAAATCAAGATAATTGGGGGTTAATAACTGATTATCATTTTGGTGGTTATGGTAAAATAAAGCCAGAATTAATTTCGTTTATAAATACATTTAAGAGGGATTATAATATTCCGTTAGACCCAATTTACACGGGTAAAATGATGTTTGGTATATTTGATTTAATTGAAAAAGGATATTTTCCTGATGGATCAAAAATTTTAGTGGTCCACACCGGTGGATTGCAAGGCATAATTGGTGTAAACGAGAAATTGAAACTTAAAAATCAGCCTTTAATAGAAGTATAAGTAATGAAATTTAAAACTTTAATATTATTAATTGTTTTGACCGCTATGAGTTGTGGTCCTAAAAAAGGTATTGTAACAAAAAAGAAAACGACTAAGCCGCAAAAAACAGTTGTAGTTAAAGATAAGTCAGCAAAAAAACAAAATGAAGATGTTAAGGAGGAACCTATTGTAAAAGATAAGGGCGCACGTAATTCTGTTGAGGTTTATTTAGATCGTTATTCTGAGATAGCAAAAGATAATATGAGAAATCATAAAATACCGGCGAGCATAACCCTAGCTCAAGGTGTTTTAGAATCTGGTGTAGGTAAAGGTCGTTTGGCAGTTAAGGCTAATAATCACTTCGGAATAAAATGTCATGGGTGGAAAGGCGCAAAAATCTATCATGACGATGATCGATCCCAAGAATGTTTCAGAAAATACAAAAAAGTAGAAATGTCTTATGATGATCATTCTAAATTTTTAACAGGCAGGAAACGTTATGCAAGTCTTTTTAAATTAAAACCGGATGATTATAAAGGTTGGGCAAAAGGTTTGAGGGCTGCAGGTTATGCCACGGATAGGAAATATCCTCAAAAGTTAATTAGTTTAATTGAGCGTTATCAATTATATAAATATGACGCAGAAGTATTAGGGGCTTCAAAATCTAAGAAAAAAAGAAAGTCAACAACAATAATTGAAGGTAGAAAGAAGAAAGAGGTTTTTAAAAAGCATATAGTTTCTCAAGGTGATACCTTGTATTCGCTTTCTAGAAAATATAATACGACTGTTGATGCAATTAAATCTCAGAACAATCTAAAATCAAATGACCTTAAAGTTGGTCAGCAACTAATTATTCCAAATTAATTTATGTTATATCAAAGAAGCAGTGCTTTATTTAAAGAAGCTCAATCTGTAATTCCAGGAGGTGTAAATTCACCGGTAAGAGCGTTTAATGCGGTTGGAGGAACTCCGATCTTTGCTAAATCAGCTAAAGGTGCATATGTATTTGACGAGGATGGCAATCGCTTTATAGATTATATAAATTCTTGGGGACCAATGCTGTTAGGTCATGCGTTTCCGCCTGTTGTGGATGCCGTTATAGACAAGGCAAAGCAAGGGACTTCATTCGGTATGCCAACGGAAATAGAGACAAAAATTGCAGAATTGGCAGTTTCGATGGTTCCAAATATAGATAAAATTCGATTTGTAAACTCAGGTACTGAGGCCTGTATGAGTGCTATTCGATTGGCAAGAGGTTATACTAAAAAAGACAAAATTATAAAGTTTGCTGGCTGCTATCATGGACATAGTGATTCCTTTTTAATTGCAGCTGGTAGTGGCGCTATTACTTTTGGTACTCCCAATAGTCCAGGTGTAACTGAAGGCACAGCTAAAGACACTTTACTAGCAACTTATAATGACATAGAAAATGTAAAGGAATTAATAAATGCAAATAAAGACTCAATTGCAGCGATTATAATTGAACCTGTAGCTGGTAATATGGGTTGTATTCCTCCAGTTGATGGCTTTTTAGAAGGTTTAAGAAAGCTGTGTGATGACAATAACATTTTGTTGATTTTTGATGAGGTAATGACAGGGTTTAGGCTTGCAAAAGGAGGTGTGCAAGAGCTAAAAGGTGTTAAGGCCGATATTGTTTGTTTTGGTAAAGTTGTTGGTGGAGGATTACCAGTTGGTGCGTTCGCATCTAGAAATGAAATAATGAATTATTTAGCTCCTATTGGACCTGTTTATCAAGCAGGGACTTTAAGCGGAAATCCGTTGGCAATGGCTGCTGGTTTGGCAATGTTAAAGGAAATAGATGCTGATAAAGGTTTAATGAATAGGTTAGAAGAAAAGACTAAATATCTGCATAATGGTATTGAGGAAGCATTAAATAAAAATAATGTGATCTTTACGATAAATAGAATTGGTTCTATGATATCGGTTCATTTTTCTGATGAGGCAGTAGTTGATTTTGATTCTGCTGCAAAAGGTAATAATGATACCTTTAAAAAGTTTTTTCACGGTATGTTAAGTCTAGGAATATATATTGCTCCAAGTGCTTTTGAAACTTGGTTTATAACTGACGCTTTAACTTACGAAGATTTAAATGAAACTATTGCTGCTGTTGAGCAGGTTGCAAAAACATTATAAAAAAAAAGCCTCGCAATTGCGAGGCTTTTTTTGATTTATTCATTTTCTGCTACAAACGTTTTGTATCGTTCAAATTGTTCTTCAGATAAAATTGCTTGAACTTTATCATTTAATTGCTGTTCAATTTTAGCATCATCTTCTTCATTGATTGGCTTGTCTGCAACATTAGCTCTATTTTGTCCGTAGACTTTTAATGCTTCGTAAATTTCGTCGCGTTGCTCGTTATTTAGTTTTACGTATTTTCTTAACGCTTCAGTTTTTTTATTAGCTGCAGCGTTTATTTCTTTCATTAATTCTAATTTGCTGTTTTGCGCAACCATAGTTTGGCTACCTAATAACAGTGCAAATGCGAATAAACATAGAGTAATTACTTTTTTCATTATGGACTATTTAATTAAATTGGTCACTAAAGTAACAATTTTATTCAATAAAATAAAAAAGTATCGACTAAGCGATACTTTTTAATGTAATAATATGGGTTTATCTCTTTTCTCTGCGCTTATTTTCGCCTCTTTTTCCTTTTTCACCTCTTTTTTTATGTTTTCTAGGCTTCATTTTTTCAAACTTAGCATATTGTTCTTCAGATAAGATTGATTTCATGTTACGTTTCATTTGTATTTGCTGATCTAATCTTAGATTTTGCATTTTTACAAATTCTTCTTGAGAAGGCCTTTCTCTTTTCTCTCCTTCTTTTAGTTTACGACTATCTTTAAATTTTTGTCTAGTTTCTGCTTCTTCTAAGAAAAGCTTTTGTACTTTTTTTTGTTGAACGTCTGTTAAATCTAATTTTAATGTTAATCGTTTAGATTTTAAATCTGCAATGTCTTTAGGCGTCATGTCTTTTCGCATTTCAGATCTATTTCCTTTTCTCATTTTTTTGTCGCCCTTTTCTTGAGCAAATCCATTTAAGGTTACTAATGCTATGGCAATAATTACTAATTTTTTCATGTTGTTTTATTTTTATGTTATATCTGTTTAGACCTAACTATTTTTAATTCGTTTAATTAATAATTGAGATTTAACAAGAAATTTAACATTTTGCCTTAAGTAATTGCAATGTGGTTCTGTATAGATTTTCTTCTTCAACTTTGCTTTTTAACCATGCGTAAAAACTAATAACAAAAATATCTTCTTTAGCGATAGCAACCCATTTAAAGGAGTTTTCAAGAGTTGTTTTAAATTCAATAGATGTTACGCTTTTAGGATTTACATAGTATTGTTCGGCAAATTTTAAAAAAGTTAGAATTCTAATTTGACCTATCTTTTTTAAGTAGTTAGAATAGCGTCTTTTAAAGCTTTTTAATCTTGAAAAAAACAACTCATCCTCGCTTAATTCTATATAAAGTAATACTTCAGCCACATTTTTTTTTATTACCCAATCCATATTAGCTTTTTCAATATACCATTTATCAGTATGGTAAAACTTAGAAGAAATTGATTTAGCTTTTGTAAAATTGGCCTTCTGAAAGTGAAACATAAAACAGGATAATCGCAAGTCTAAAAGAGATTCTAAATCGTCATGTTTTTTATACATTATGCTTTCTACTAAAGAAATGGCTTTGTCTTGATTATTGTTGTAATTGAGGTTAAGGGCTTCTACCAATGTTTTCTTTAAAATAAAAGATTTGAAATACGTGCGCTTTTTTAGTAGCATAAGCTGTTCCATCTCCTTTATATATAATAATGAAGATTCAAACCTTTTATTTCTAAACAAGGTGTTCGCGATGATGTAAACTGTATGTATTTGATAGAAAAGTTGTTTATCGGTTTCTTTTTTTTGCTTTAACAAGCTGTAACTTTTTAGAACAAAATTTTCAATAGAATAATATTTTGTTGTGACTAATGCAGATATATGAGCTATAGCTAAAATTTGATATAAGGATTTAAATGAAAGTGAAGTATCAATTTTAATGCTGTGTTCTTTAAGGATGGTTTCGAGTTCTAATTCAAAGTTTATAACATTTCCTTGATGTGCTATGTTGTTTAAAACTGATTTTAGTTTAGCGTAAACAATGTTAAGCTGGTCTTCTAATTGATGCTTTTTTTGATTTTCTTTTTGTTTAAGAATTATAGCGTCTAAATCTATTTTAGTGAAACTTGGTGCGTACTGTATTTGTGTATGATAGATTTCGTTAAGCATTGGGAATAGTAAATGCTCATCTGCCAATCGTTCTGCTTTGTTTAAAATTTTATAAGCAATATTGAAGTTGTTTTGAAGGAGAAACGTTCTGGCGGCTAAGATATATTTTACAATCTGCATATCTATAGAGTTCTCATCTTCTAGGTTTTTATTCGCAGTAAAATCTATCAACGATTGAAATAAACGTTTACGCAAAGCATGGTATGCATTGCTGTGATCTACCTTATATATCTGTTGGCAAATTGTTTTTGAGTCGGAATCAATATTTGATAAGAGTTTAAATAATTGAATGTTTTTGGTGTCTTTTCGTTTGTTCTTTTGTTGAAGATAATTAACAAATTTTTGTTGATCTTCATAAGAAAAGGTATCAATTATAGATTTTAATTCTATCATTTAATCGTCATTAATATATACTAAAATTCTTTTAAAATATGTAATTTTTAATAAATATATTAAAATATATCGTCAGGTTATGTTTTATTTTGGTTTTCTGTATCTTTTAATTAGTTCGAGATTTGCGATATAATCATTAAAACAAAACATTATGAATTATCAAACAACAGTCTCATTAAAAGACGAAGAAAAAGTAAAAGCAAAGAAAAACTTAAAAAAGGTATATAATCACAAGCCAACACCTGCATTTATTGGTGCATCTTGGTCTGCGGTACTTATTGGTATGGTTGCATATTGCGTTGGTCTTTGGAATGCAAACATGGAACTCAATGAAAAGGGCTATTATTTTACCATTTTATTATTTGGCTTATTTTCAGTTATTTCAGTTCAAAAAGCAGTACGAGATAAATTAGAAGGCATACAGGTCACAGAGATGTATTTTGGAATCAGTTGGTTTACATCTATAGCGTCAATTGTATTATTAGCCATTGGGCTTTGGAATGCCACTTTAGAGCTAAGTGAAAAAGGGTTTTATGCAATGTCATTTACATTAAGTTTGTTTGCGGCAATTGCTGTTCAAAAAAACACACGTGATGTAGCTTATATAAATACTGAATTAGAAACTAAAGAAAACGAAGATTAGTTTTGATGATAGGTTAGTTAGTAACCCAAAACCTCGTAATAATTCATATTGCGAGGTTTTAAATTTATATTATCATGAAACAAAGACTTACAAATTTTTTAGTAGAGTTTTATAATATAAAACTCACGAGACCAACAACAGACAGAATTAGGATTTGTGAAATTATTGCAGTTTTCATTACAGCCATTTGCAAATTTATATGTGTAGACTTCCTTAATTTCAGGTTGACTTATGTTATTGTAACCATTATATCATGGTCTATATACGTGATTTATCGCTACAGAAAAGATAAGATGGTTCTTAAAGATTGGGGATTTAGAACTGATAATTTTAAACCTGCAATTAAACTTATGTTACCTTTTGCTGTAGTATCTGTTTTAACTTTTTTTATCATAGGATATATTCAAGGTACTATAAATTTAACATGGCATATTTTACCACTTCTATTTACATATCCAATATGGGGAAGTGTACAACAATTTTTAACTATAGGAATTGTTGCAGGTAATCTAAATAGCTTAAAGAAGTTAAGAATTAAAAAAGCTACGATTATTTTTATTACAGCAATTTTGTTCTCTGTCGTTCATTATCCATCTGTTTGGTTAATGATTGGTACTTTTATATTGGCTATTTTTTATGGTTATGTTTATTTAAAAGTTAAGAATTTATATGCGTTAGGATTATTTCATGGTTGGCTTGGTGCATTGTTTTACTACACGGTAGTTAATCAAGATCCATTTGCAGACGTATTTTTGAAATTTTTAAATTAATAAAAACTTAAGAATAAAAAAAGGCTTCAAGTTATCTTGAAGCCTTTTAGTTGTTATATAAAGTTTAATCTTATTTAGGATCTAAAATAAGATTAATACGCTCTATAGCATCAGCTATATGAATTCTACTCATAGAATCGCCACCTCTAGCAGATCTTAATGAACTTCTTAAAGATTTTAATTCAGCTCTAACGACAGCTCTAATATCTGATTGGCTTGTGTTAACAGCAGTAGCTTTTACATAAGGACTACGAGATCTTCCGCTTTGGTTCTCTGCAGTCATTAAATAACCTAATCTATCAATATGAGCACGCTGTAAGTTACGTCTGTAAGTGTCAATTTTCTTACCGCTACGTAGTTCACTCCAAACGCCTAAACGAAGGTCTTTGATCATGTCTGGTAAAGAATAAGCTTTACTATCGTAGGTGTGTGCTTCCGTTAAACGTTGCATTTTACCTAAACTCATAATGTTATTAAGCGTTCTAGATTGTAATGCTCTAACGCGTTCTACAGAACCTGTAAATTCAATTCTATCAAAAATAGATTTGTCAATTAACCAATCAGGTGTATCAAATAAATTCTCTTGTACAAACTTCATAGCTTCCTTTTGGTGAGCTTTTGGTACGGCACTGTAAACAGCACCTTCTTGGTCTGAAGCCTTATAATGTTCATAAACACCACCAATGTTATTAGAAACATGTCCCATATAACGATTGAACTGAGATATTACATGACCATACATTTCATCTAAGTCATCATAACCTTCTCCTGCTTCAGTTGTCCATTCTATTAGGTTTGGCACAATACGCTTAAGGTTTTTAATTCCGTATTCACTTGCTAACATAGCATTATCACCTAAATCTTCGGTTTGTGAACTTGGATCAACTACATCACCAGCTTGTTGGTGTCCAAAACGGTACATTGGGTCACCAGCATGTTCCATAATCCACTGATTCAAAATTGGCTTTTCATCTTCCGCAGACTTATCTAAAATAGGTTTGTAACCCCAAGCAATAGAATATTTGTCATACACTCCAATATCTGGCATTAAAGCAACACCTTCATCACCTGGTTGCGCTATATAATTGAAACGCGCGTAATCCATAATAGATGGTGCTGTGCCATATTTTTTAGTGAATTCTGCGTCACGTAGTTTCTCAACAGGATAGGCAACACTAGATCCCATATTATGAGGTAAACCTAATGTGTGACCAACTTCGTGAGAAGATACAAAACGAATTAAACGTCCCATAACTTCATCTTTAAACTGAGGGCTCTGTGCATCTGGATTTATCGCTGCAGTTTGTACAAAGAACCAACCACGTAATAACGACATTACGTTATGGTACCAGTTGATATCACTTTCTAAAATTTCTCCAGTTCTTGGGTCACTTACGTGAGGACCATTTGCATTAGGAATAGGAGATGCTAAATAACGTACCACAGAGTAACGTGCATCTTCAGGACTCCATTCTGGATCTTCCTCTACAGTTGGTGCATCTTTTGCAATAATTGCATCTTTAAACCCAGCTGCTTCAAAAGCGACTTGCCAATCTTCAATTCCTTGCTTTATGTACTTTCTCCATTTTACAGGTGTAGCTCTATCAATGTAATAGATAATTTGCTTTTTCGGTACAACTAATTCTCCACGTTTAAATTTCTCAATGTCTTCATCTTTAACTTCTAGTCTCCAGCGGTCTAAAAATGTTAATGATTTACTCTTCTGATCTTCTTGTCCGTAATCTGTTTGGCTTCTAGCAAACCATCCAACACGTTCGTCAAAATAGCGACGTTTCATAAGATTCTCTGGTAATAAAATCATTGAGTTATTGATTTCAATAGAAATACTACCAGTACTCCAATTAGAAGGTGGTGCGCCTGCTGCATATGTTTTTACGTGACGTGCTTCAATATTTGTTGGGTAACTTTTTATGTTTTCAATAAAAGATTTATCACTTTCTAAGCGTGTTACCTTGTAAGGTCTTCTTCTGTATTGTGGTAAACCCAATGACTTCACATCTTTTTGAAATAAAGGCGAAGCATCAATTACAGTACTTGTAGAATCTTTACTGAATGCTTTAATAGGAAATGTGTAAAGTACAGGTTCGAAGTTTGAATTTTTTACAGCTTCATTAACCGGAAGTGAATCTGCAGCAACAACATTATAAGACACAACTCTTAATATCACTTTTTTGCCTTTTTTCTCCCAACGTAGTACCTGCTCGTTTTGTTTACCACCACCAAAACCTAATCCAGCTGCAGTTTTAGAAATACGAGTAACCATTAACATTTCTCTGTTAAAAAGAGAATCTGGTATCTCGTAATAATACTTATCATCTACAGTATGTACTGTAAATAAACCTGCATCACTTTTGGCATCTTTAGTAATGACTTTGTTATAAGGTTTTGGATCGTTTTTACCAGGTTTTTTCGCTGGTGGCTTTGCCATTGCAGTGGCACTTTTTGATTTTCCGGCTTTCTTAGCTGTAGAGCAAGAAAATGCAAGAAAAGCTGAAACTACTAAAAGTAGTTTGAGGGATAAATGTTTCAAAATAAGTTGGTTTTTAGAAATTTTTGATGAAAATAAGGTTTTAGCTGAGAATCTTTTAATTTTTTCCTTGATTTTAGTATATTTTTAACGTGATTTTCAAAGGGTATTCATGTATTGTTGAATAAGATCTAAACCTTCAGTATGTCTCATTGTTGTCCCAATGTATGGCATGCTAATACCGTCTAAGTAAAAAGAGACTCTGTAATCCATAAGTACACTCTGATCTATCATGTTAGTGTCTTCTAAAGGAACTTCAAAAGCTAAATTTAGTGTAGATTGATCCTCGCAACTGCCTCCAGGAATATGGCAATGCGCACAGTTAATATCAATATAAGCTCTTGCTCTTATATCTAATGGAAGCGAGGTGTCTTCCCAGTTTGGTAAGCTTCTAACAGCAGAACTACTTGCTACACCTATTAATTGTTGATTTGTTATAAATTCTTCTAACTGATTTACACCATTAATATCAAAGTTCATTGATCTTAGTTTAGGACCAATAGGTAAAATGTTCTCGCTATTAGAGTGGCATGTAAAGCAGTCTGTATCTGCAGGTATTTTATAATTTGAAGTATTACTAGTACCATCCAAATCAATCCAAGTAACAGGCAATTCACCTCCTGTGTTGTCTAAAATGGCATCAGTTTGCTCAGTATTCCATTTATAATTTCCAGTTTCCCAATTGCCGTTAAGTTTAATTAAAATACGTGTTTCAATTATTGTTCTGCCTAAAGACAAATCGCGTTCATCAGCGTTGTAATAAAACGTTTTTGCTATTACTGTGTTATCTGGGAATATTGGTAACCCGTCACCATCAAAAGCCATGCTTGTCCCTTCTGGTAAGGCTATAAGTCTTTGTTTGTGTGCATAGTCTGTAAATAAAGTGGTGTTTAGGTTGTATTCAAAAGCCTTGTCAGTAATATTTAATTCGTCTAAATTACCAAGAAATAAGTTAAGATCAGATAGGTTAGTTTGAAACTGAGCTACAACAATAGGAGATTCTACAGGTGTTATAGAATCATCTTTTTCACAGGAAACGAAACTCAATAGAATAGCAAGAAGCCCAAATAGGGTTTTAAATTGATAAGACATAGATTTAGGTTTGTTGCTAATGTACAAAAAAGAAATAATTATAAAAACCTTGGAGATAGTTTGAAATCTTAATAAAAAAGAAGAACCATATAACAATGGTTCTTCTTTTTTAAAATTAATATGTAATGCAGATTATACCAATTCTACAAATAAGCCATCATCGGTTTTTTCAACTTTAGTTAAACCATGTTTTCCTAAGCCTTTAATGCCTTTATCCCAACCTTTATTGCTTAAACCAGACTGCGATTTTAAGGCTACTAAATCCATTCGTTTTTCAGCTTTTAAAACTTCAAGAATCGCTTTTTCATTATCACTTAAGTCAACCTTTTTCTTTTCTGGTCGCATCTGTGGAAAGAATAACACTTCTTGTATACTTTGGTTATTGGTTAAGAACATAATTAAACGGTCCATACCAATTCCCATTCCAGATGTTGGAGGCATTCCGTATTCTAGTGCACGTAAAAAATCATGATCTATAAATTCGGTAGCTTCGTCATCACCTTTTTGAGCGAGTTTTAATTGATGCTCAAAACGTTCGCGCTGATCAATTGGGTCGTTAAGCTCAGAGTAAGCATTTGCAATTTCTTTACCACAAACCATGAGCTCAAAACGCTCAGTTAATTCTGGGTTTTCTCTATGCTCTTTACATAAAGGACTCATTTCTTTAGGGTAATCTGTAATGAAGCTAGGTTGTATGTAGTTGCCTTCACATTTTTCACCAAAAATTTCATCAATTAATTTCCCTTTACCCATAGTCTCATCAACTTCAATATGCATGGCTTTTGCAGCTGCTCTTATTTCGTCTTCAGACTTATTGTATATATCAAAACCGGTGAATTCTAATATAGAATCGCGCATGGTTATACGCTTATAAGGCGCTTTAAAGTTTATTTTATGTTCTCCAAAGGTAGCTTCAGAAGTTCCGTTTACTGCAAGTGCACAATGTTCTAAAAGTTGCTCACAGAAATCCATCATCCAATTGTAATCTTTGTAAGATACATAGATTTCCATGGCTGTAAATTCTGGATTATGCGTTCTGTCCATACCTTCATTTCTGAAGTTTTTAGAAAACTCATAAACACCATCAAAACCACCAACGATTAATCGTTTAAGGTATAGCTCGTTAGCAATTCTCATGTATAATGGAATGTCTAAACTGTTGTGATGTGTTATAAACGGACGTGCTGCTGCGCCTCCTGGAATAGGTTGTAAAACCGGAGTTTCTACTTCAAAATAACCAGCATCATTAAAAAACTGACGCATGGCATTAAACAATTTTGTACGCTTTACAAATACTTCTTTTACATGCGGATTTACAACTAAATCTGCGTAGCGTTGTCTATAACGTAATTCAGGATCTGTAAAGGCATCATAAGTAACACCATCTTTTTGCTTAGGAATTGGTAAAGGTTTTAGTGCTTTACTAAGCAGTTTAAAATCTTTAACCATCACTGTTTTTTCGCCAACTTGCGTTGTAAAAAGAGTACCTTCAATACCCACAAAATCACCTAGGTCTAATAATTTCTTAAACACATCATTATACAAAGACTTGTCTTCGCCTTCGCAAATTTCATCTCTATTAAAATAAACTTGAATACGACCTTCACTATCTTGTAATTGCGCAAAAGACGCTTTTCCTTGAATGTTAATAGCCATTAAACGACCAGCAATGATAACCTGTTTACCTTCCTCAAAGTCAGATTTTATCTGTTTAGAAGTATGATTTACCGGAAATAAATCCGCTGGATAAGGGTTAATCCCTAAAGCTCTTAGCTTGTCTAACTTTTGGCGTCTTACCAATTCTTGTTCTGAAAGTTGCATTCTTGTTAATTTTTAATGTCTTACTCGTTTTGAAGTAAGCAGATGCAAAATTACAATTTTTACAAAAATTAAAGAGCACCTTTTTAGTTAGATTTTATAACCTTAAGGTTTTCTTTTAAATCAGCGTTGTTGGGAAGTAATTTTATTGCATTATTTAGCACGTCTATTGCCCTTTCTTTGTTACCATTAGTGCTTAGTGAATTTGCTAAAGTCATATGTGTTCTAGGTTCTTCGGGAAACAGTTTGGTGTTTAAAGTGAAAACAGTTATTGCGTCTTCAATTCGGTTGGTACTGTATAATATTCTGCCATAAGTATTAAGCTCATACATGCTACTGACCTTGCCTTTATATGTTTTTAATAATTTTTTCTGTTTTCTATTGAGCCCTTTTTGACCTTTCTGTTCTAAAATGGCATCAACAGAAGCGACAATTTGATAATTAGATATATAATTATTTTCCGTGATAATGTTTTTTATATCTTCTTCAAATGAGTCAATTGGGTGTTCTACAATTCTATTGACTTCTATATTATTCTTGTAAAAAATTATCGTTGGTACTCTGTGAATATTTAAGCCTGCTTCTTCGTGCTGTGGACTTTGTTTGTACATATCTGGCTTTCTGCTAACAGCGATAACGGTTAATTGTTCCATAGGGAAATTACATGCTTCTAAAACCCTATATAATTTAGGAACTTCTTGTTTGCTGTCGCCACACCATGTTCCCATAAAAAGTTGAATGTTGTAGGTTTTTAATTTTGAAGAAATTTTGTCTATTATTTCTGAATTTGGTTCGTAGTTATTGTAGTTTGAAGTAAACCAAGACTTATAATTTTCGCCTTCCAAACCTTTCTTATTGATTTTTCCTAATAAAAAAGGAGTTTCGCCTTCTTCAATGATTTCTGTATTGAGTTGTGCATTTATCTGAAATGTAAATAATGCTATGATTATGATTGTGATGATGTTCGTTTTCATGATGATGATGATGATGATGATGATGATGATGATGATGATGATGATGATGATTTGCTTAAATGCTGTTTTAAAAAAGTAGATTATTCTGAACTCGTTTCGTGATCTAAAAGTAAATTAACATCAATTTATAAGATGCTGAAACGAGCTTAGAATAAAATGAAATGCTAGATTTTAATGTAGACAGCGCTTATTTGGCGGCTACAATGTTCCCTTTTATCTTTAATATTTTGTTGCCACCTTCAGCATTAGATGTTACAGTTATTGTTTTTGTAAAAGCGCCTAATCTTTTTGTGTCGTACTTAATTTCTAATTCGCCTTGGTCGCCTGGTTGAATTGGAGCTTTTGAGTAATTGGGTACTGTGCAGCCACAGCTTGTTTTTACTTTGGTAATAAATAAAGGAGCATCACCAGTGTTTGTAAAAGTGAATAGTCGTTTCCCTTCGGAATTCTGAACAATAGTTCCGTAGTTTATAACCTCTGTTTCAAATTTCATAATAGCGACTTTGCTATCGTATTTATTAAATTCGGTTGGAGCTACGCTAAAAAAGCTTAAAGTAAAAACTAAAAGGAATGCAATGTTTAATGTTTGTTTCATGATAAAATGTTTTTATGATTTCTATGAAAGCAAACATCAAGGATTTAGATGTGTTTTTTGATAAAACTAGGTTGGAAATCGGTACTAGTACTTGGTTGTAATTTTGTAATTACTTGGTAAACAACGACTTTGCGTCATCTCTAGATTGCACATTCAACTTTCTGTAGATATTATTGGTGTGAGTTTTTACAGTGCTAACACTCAGAAAAAGTGATTCTGCAATGTCTTTATTTGTTTTATCCATGAGTAAATGTTCTAAAACCACTTGCTCTTGTTTAGATAATTTAGCTTTTAAATCTTCAATTTTAGATTTATTTTGTTTCCAGTATCGGAATAAGAAAAATCCATTTAATATTAAAGAAAGCGCTAAAAAGGAATATAACAGTACATTTAAGTTAGAATTGGTTTTCCCAGACGAATTTTCAAGCATATATCGATCCGCTTCTAATTCGTTTTTATACTGCTTAGTATATAATGTATTTGGGTAAGATTGTTCTAATCTTGCTTTAAGATTGTCATAGTAATCATTGTTTTTTAAATCTTCAATATAATAACTGTGTAAATCACTACTTCTTTCAGATAAATATGTGAATATATATAGTTCTGCTAAAGGTTCATTTAAAGTTTCGCCATAGGATTGAAGTGTTTTAAACCACTTTTTGTTATTTAATCTTCGGTTGGCTTCACTTCTAAATTCGCCGTACGCAAAACGCATATCGTTTTTTAAAGAATCAATTTTTAAAAACGCATTGGCTTTTGGGTTATTAGATTCTACTTCACAAAATATTTGTTTTCCAAATGAAAAAGGAAGCTTTAAAGTGTCTGTATTTTTTGCAATAAATAACAATGCCTCACTATCACTACAATGCCCATTAAAATGATTGACACCTTGCTTGTCATCAGAGCACCGATCTACGTGGATGCGATAAATTCTATTATCAAAATCTAAAATATTGCCTTTAAACTCAAAATATCCAGTAGAATCCGCAGTGGTTTTTGCGATAATTTGTTCGGAATAAACGCCAGCCATCTTTCTGTAATCATCTACAATTGATAAGTATACAGATTTATCCCATTCTTCAGGGTTTGTATAGCCAGAGAATGAATATTGAGCTTTGCAAACAGAAGAAATAACTATAAAAACGAAAAGAATTTTTATTCGCATAGAACGAAACTACATAATTTTAATGTGATTTCAATATGATGAATTCATAAAAAATGTAACAATTTAATAGAATCAACGTCCTATGTGTGCATCAAATCAAAAAACAAATTATGAGTATCTGGCGTGTTATTTTATCTATTATTTTTCCACCCTTGGCAGTTTTTGACAAAGGTTGTGGCTCCATCTTTATTACATTTTTGCTATGGATTTGCGGTTGGGTTCCTGGTGTTATAGCAGCCTTAATTATTTTGAATAATCCTAAACGATAAGAAACATTCATTTTGGTTACCTTTGTTGTCTACTAATTTAAATTTTCCTGAAAATGAAAAAAGTATTCTTATTACTATCAGTTGTGGCTTTTTTAACGAGCTGTAATGTTACAGAATCTATTATATTCAATGATAATATGGGTGGCGATTATAAATCGTCTTTCGATCTGTCTCCTATGATGCAAATTGCAGGATCTCAAGGGCCAACTAAACCAGAAGCTGAGATGAAAAAAATGGACACAACTATTGTTTTTAATGATTTATTTAAAACTCATAAAGACAGTATTGCCTCGTTGTCTAGTGAGCAAAAGGCTAATTTAGAAAAGTTGAAAGGAATGATTGTTCATGTAAACATGGACGAAGCAAACGAGGTGTTTGAGTTTACTATGATTAAGCCGTTTGAAACTGTAAATGAGTTAAAAACCATTAATGATCAAATGGATGAGGCTATGGGAATAGTGAAGAGTATTAGTAATGAAGAAGGTGCTGCACCAGAGGATCAAATGGAGGAATTAACAAAAACTAAAGAAGTTAATTATTCATTTGTAAATAATACGTTTAGTAGAGTACAACCTGCTTCATTAATTAAAAAAGACGAAGTAACAGAGGAAACTCAAGACATGGATTCTGAAGCAGAAGAGGATGATTTTGGTAAGCAGTTAGAGATGCAATTTGAGGAGATTTTTTCTGCTTCATTTTATACCATAACCTACACATTTCCAAGAAAAGTGAAATCAGTTTCAAACACAAATGCAACAATATCTAGGGACGGAAAAACAGTACATTATAAGGTCGCTTGGAGCGAAATTAATAAAGATGAAACTGTAATGAATTTAGATGTTGTTTTAGAGGATTAAGATTTGAATAAAAACATACAACTTAAAGATCTTGGAACTAAAGATTTTAAGGAAACTTGGGATTACCAAGAGACGCTTTTTAAAGCCATTTTAGATACTAAAATTAAAAATAGAAGGGAAGATGCAGGCTTAGTTACTGATAATCATTTTCTGTTTGTAGAGCATCCGCATGTTTACACTTTAGGTAAGAGTGGTGACTTGTCTAATTTGTTGCTTTCTGAAGCTCAACTTAAAGAAAAGGAAGCTACTTTTTACAAGATTAATAGAGGAGGAGATATTACATATCATGGTCCTGGACAAATTGTGGGTTATCCTATTTTAGATCTCGATAATTTTTTTACCGATATTCATAAGTACTTACGCTTTTTAGAGGAAGTTATAATTCTTACTTTGGCAGAATATGGTTTAAAAACTGAGCGTAGTCCCGGAGAAACTGGTGTTTGGCTAGATGTTGGTACGCCATTTGCTCGTAAAATTTGCGCATTGGGTGTTAGAGCAAGTCGTTGGGTAACGATGCATGGATTTGCGCTTAACGTGAATGCAGATTTAGGTTATTTTGATAATATTATTCCATGTGGTATTCGAGGAAAAGCAGTAACAACTTTAAATAATGAATTAGGTATTGATATTGTTGATGAAGCTGAAGTTAAAGCAAAAATTTTGAAGCACTTTGAAGCGCTTTTTGAAGCTGATTTTGTTTAGTGAATTACGTTTCATCGTTAAAAAACACTTTGTAGTAGTGCATTTTCTTCTCTTCGTCATAACCGCGTTCTAGATATTCTGCCGAAGCATCAGGAGCATCAACATCCAGTTTTATTTGAATGTTGGTGTCTAGTTTTATTTCGGTTTTTATCTTTTGTTTTTGCTTTTTTAATGCAATTTCAGAAACGTCAAACTGGTTTCTAATGAGGACTTTATTGTCGCTTTCATAGGTTTTTTTATAGTCTTCAAATAACTGAATTTTATCTTCCTCTTCAAAGACCTCTTCTTTAAAAGTATCAATATTTACAATTTCATTTTCTTTGAAAAAATCTACTGTTTTTGCCAAGAAATTACTTTGTTCTTGCCCACCATAATTGGGTTGTAAAACTTCTTTTGAAAACTCTCTACAAAGCTCAATACAATTCTTGGTGTGTTGGTTGCTATCATCAGGATATCTAATGTTTAGGAAACTTTTGATCCAGTATTGGGTGTCGTAAGTATTATTATCTACACTAAACACAATTTTACCTTCCATATCAGAGGTATTGAGTATTAAACAACCTTTGTCTACTTTCTTTGCTTGAATCCCTTTTTGAACTAATATGTCATAATTGTTATCTTCTAAATACGTCTGAAAGAATTCTGTTTTATTTTCAATTTTAAAAATGCCTATGGCATCTGTAAAATAGTCTTCGTATTGTACATTTTCAAAATGACAAATAAGGACATCGCCTGTTTTAATTTGTGCAGAATTACTTTGTTCAAATAGGTGTGTGACGATGTGTTTAGAGATATCTACAAAATCAGCATCGTCTTTAAAGAGCTGATCGCTATAAGTGTTAATTTCATTGAGTCCGACGTCGCTGTGATGATGAAAACGATAATTCTCAGCAACACTAACAAATGGTTTAAGAAGATATGGCAGCATTAGATTGTAAGTGGCTTCATCAAAATGAACGATAGCATCTGAAAATGCATTTTTAGTGCCATTAAACTTGTTTCCAACTTTGTGGATAATGCAACTTTTAAGTGAAGCTTTTTGTCTTTTTATCATTTGTAAAATCTTAGACTTAATTAGAGTTTACAATGTTACAAAATGGAGATGTTAAAAATAAGAAAACGTACTAATTAATTTGCGCTGTATTCTCATTCACTGGCTTTATATTTTAATAAACTCTACACGTCTATTTTGTGCTTTACCATCTGCAGTATTATTGTCGTCAACGGGTTGTGTTTCGCCTTTGCCATCTGTTGTTAATCGCTCACTAGATATTTTATAAATGCTAACTAAAGCGTCTTTAACAGCATGAGCTCTATCTTTTGATAGCTTTAAATTGGTGTCGTCTGGCCCATCTGCATCTGTATGGCCAATGATTTTGAGTTTTATGGTTTCATCTTGCATTAAAACTTGCGAAATCTGTCTAACAATTCCTAAAGATTGCGGTTGAATGTTAGATGAGCCAGAATCGAATAAAATACCATTGGTAGAAATTTTACCTTCTGATAATAGTTTTCGTCTTAAATCTACTCCGCCTTCAGCAACTTTTAAGTTTTTAATAAAAACGTGTTCTACATCTTTAAGAGAACTAACGCTAAATTTTAAATAATTTAATACATTGAGTTCTTCTATAAATCTTGGGATATCTACATGTTTAGTCTCGTTTACCCAAAGTCTTAATCGTTTTTTTGTTACAGATATTGCAATGTGTGGTTGGTTTAAAACCTCTTTAGAAATGTCTGCTTTTATATAGCTATTAATGTCTCCACCTGATCTATTGAAATAGTTATGACAGTTAATTTTACCATTAGAATTTTGAACAAAAGGGATAGAAATTTTGGCGTAATGCTCCTTGCCGTTTACAAAATTATCCGAATCACTAATTACTACTGTTAAAGCAGCGAACATTGAGGTGTGTTTTGATAATCCTGAAGTGAGTACATCAAATTCAATTGTATAATCTTCTGGTAGTTGGTTGACGTCCGGAATGTAAAATATGCTGTTGCCATGTATCATTTCAAACCAATTTCCTTCAGCTTTATTAGTTCTAATGACTTCGCCAGAGCCATTAGTGTTCCACTTAGAAGGGAAATCGCCAACAAAATCTTGTGAGAAATCATCAAAGAATAAGGCGTTGTCTCCAGGAACAAAATCATATTTACTATAAATTTCTAATTGATCTGATACGTTAAGGTTTTCAATTTCTTCGTTCTCTTGGGTTTCTTGAGGTTGTTGCTTAGGTTCTTTGTTAGAATCTGTTTGAGGTGCCGTTTCTTCTTCTTCTTCTTCTTCTTCTTCTTCTTCTTCTTGTGATTGTCGTTGACCAAGGAGCAATTCTTTAGCTGTTTTAATGCTGTATTTAAGCGCTTTCTTAGCACGATTAATTTGAAGAGTCGCTTTGGCTTGTTTAACAGCGCCTTTGCCTTCTAAATCACTTAAAATATCTGGTGCACTTTCGCTTAAAACTGTTATTTCTTCTATAGCATCCTCTAAGACATCTAAATCTTCGTCCTCTAGTGGTGTACCTGTGGCTGCATAGGCATCATATTTGTAAACCTTATCATAGAGGTCAAAGGATTCTTTAACGAAACGGTCTACACTATTAATGCCAACTTTACTTTTTGGACGTTTAAGTTTTTTTGTCTGAGCTTCTAAGTTGGGAGTTACAAAACATATTATAATTGAAGTAAGTATAATTTGTTTAAATATAAAAGATTTTCTCATTCTAACTAGTTGATTGTTTGGAGTCTAAAATTAGCAATAAGTAATGGTATTAAAAAATAAATATCATAATGAAAGAGTTTTTAGTGCAGCTTATACACAACAATTGTTTTATCGTCGCTTTGTGTAATAAGTTCTAAACCGTTTTCATTATCGAGTTTCTGAAGTTTTGCAGGAGCAGTACCAAAAACAGGAAAATTAGGAATTGATTTTGCTTGACTATCAAATAGGTAGACTTTCTTAGATTGTAAATCGGTTGTTGTGATGTAGATTTTGTCATTTAAGTAAAAGATTTCTGGGGCTGTATATTCGCCAAAATCTAAATCTATCTTTCTCGATTTAATTTTTAATTGATTTTCACTTAAAGTCACTAAAGTTTTACTAGTTGTGTAAAGTTTGTGTTTATCAGTTAGGTTTAAATTTTTTGATGCTACTTTTCCACGTGTATCTATTTGTACAAGTTGACCTAAGGTGTTGGTTGTAGTAAACTTATTTTGATATAAGAAGATATCATTTTCAGCAAATCTAATTTTATCTTTTACATTAATTCTTTTACTACCTTGTCGGTTTAAAATTTGTAAAGATTCTCCAGCGCCAAAAACGATATAATCTTTTGTCCCAATTCTAAAATGTTTTGGTTGCGTATTTATGTTAGAACCATTGGCTTTATAATCAAAACCTTTTACTTGTTTCCCTTTAGCATCGTACATCAACAAGTTTTTACCTTGTGTAACGAGAAGTCTATAATTTTTTTGTTTATCGTAATCGAAAATTGAGAGTGGTTGTGTGATTTTATCATTAAATTTCATTGGGAAAAGCGATACGTCGTTCCCATTTCTATCTAAAACATAAACTTTATTTTCTGTTGCAAATACAAGCTGTAATCTTCCGTTTTTGTAGATGTCTATTTGTTCAATTTGTCCAAGAATTTTTCCTTGTAATTGTTTTTTCCAAAGGATGTTACCTGAGCTAGAAATTAGATAAAGAGTATTATTAATATCCTGGACAGCAATATCATGTGCTTTGGTTATATGGTTCTTAACAGTTTGTGGTGCATTTAAAATTTCGGCTTCAAGGGCTGTCGTAAATGTTTCGCTCACAGAATTCGAAGCCGCTCGTTTTTTATATTTTTGAATAATTCCATTGATATGTGTGTAGTCATCTTCTTGTACAAATTGTACGGCATTTGCATTATAACCCTTTAAAGTATTTCCCATTATTTGAGAAAGCGCTTTAGAATTTTTAAAAATAAAGACCGAGGATTCGTCACTAAGATTTTCGTTTATTGAAATAAAACTGTCTAGAGTAGATAATGTGTTTTCGTTTAATGCATTTGTTAAAATAGATTCTAAACTTTCTATTGAAGATGTAAATATCACGAAGTTGTCGTAAACCGTAAAAAAATTAGCCTCGTTAAATGAGATGAATGGCTCTAGGATAGAATTAAATACGTCCGTATTTTCAAGTGAGTAAATATCAATATCTCTAAAAGTTTTATTAAATGATTTTTCTTCAATAGATTCTATAATTAAATTAGGGTCAAGAGTGTGTAGTATTAGGGCATTATCTACAAGTGCAATTTCGTTTGTGAAGTTTAGATATGTTGGTATATCTTCATCAATACTGTTTTTTATAGCGTCTAGATTTTGCTTAAACGTTGTGAAATCATCAAAAGAAATACTGGTTAACGAACTTGTGCTTTCTGGTGCTATAAAAATGGTATTTGTTTTTTGAGGAACAGTGGATTTGAAGCTATTTAGATAGTTAATGCTAGAATCTTTAGATTTTAATAATCCGTTATAATTGAGTTTTTTGTTTGTGAAGTTAAAATCTAATAAAGCTAGTTTAGAATTGTTGTCATTCAGAAAATCACTAAACATAAGTTTTGAGTAATCGTCTGTTTTAGATTTGTAGACAACTGAAGCAATTGATTTGGTATCGGCTGTTTCTATCATCTTAGACATCTGTAAATTTTCATTTTCAGAATTTAAAGATTTTAATAGATCTAGATTATTGGAACCTGCAAATGTGTTTCCTATTATTTTATGATAAAATATTGAAGATTCAATTGTTGTTTTTTTAATCTTGGAATCTGCAAGTGATTCTGACACATGATTTTTAATACTATCAGTAACAAATAAGGTGCTATCGTTTTTTGTTAGAACGATGTAGTTAGAATTGATCGAATCAGGAAAAGCTAGAATAACTTGATCTGTTGTATTCAGGTTTCTAAATATTTCAGAAATAGAATTTAGCTTGCTTTTGTAAATACTAGAAAGTATTTCATTATTGCTTAAACTATTGCTAAAGTCACTTAATTCATTAATTAATAGTACTGATTGCGTATTGCTCGGAATAAATTGATAGGGCAGTTTGGTTTTATTATAGTCATTTTGACAACCTAAAAAGAATAATGATAAAAGAACTAAAAAACCAAATTGCTTCATAAATTAAAGATAAAATTAGAATACAAATATAAAAAGTTATAAATCCAATTGGTACTGCTCAGGCAATAATCTAAATGATTTTCTATGATATTTTGTAACGCCATACTTTTTTATGGCAGCTCTATGCGCTTTAGTAGGATAGCCTTTATTTTGTTTCCAATTGTACATTGGGAACTCATTGTGAATTTTTTCCATAAACTCATCTCGGTAAGTTTTGGCCAATACAGAAGCAGCAGCAATACTCAAGTATTTGCTATCGCCTTTAACTATAGTTTCATAAGGAACAGATTTATAAGGTTTAAACTTGTTTCCATCTACAATTATATAATCTGGTTGAATAGTTAACTGGTCAATAGACTCATGCATCGCCTTTATAGAAGCATTTAATATATTAATTGTGTCAATTTCATCTTCAAAGATATGCTTAACAGCGAAGCAAACACTTTCCGTTTCAATAATAGGTTTTAATAGTTGTCTTTTCTTTTCTGAGAGTTGTTTTGAGTCATTTAATATTTTGTTTTTAAATAAATCTGGTAGAATAACTGCAGCGGCAGTAACTGGTCCTGCGAGGCAACCGCGTCCTGCTTCATCAGTTCCGCATTCAAAATCAAAGGAAGAGTATCGTGTTTTTAGACTCAAAATGTTAAAATTTTGAACAAAGTTAAAATTTTAACGCAACCCTTTTACACTTTTTACATCTAAGTAGTGAGTTAACGCTGAAAACGTTGAAAAAATCAAATGAAAATTCGAATTAAGAATCTTCAAAAGCATTAACATTTTTTTGGCAAAAACACTTGTTTATTTAATATTAAATTAAGATGTTTGCAAATAGACTAACTCAAATAATTGTTTTATGAAATTAAAATTAACATGGTTATTAACGCTATTTATGGCGTTCGTGATGCAATTTTCTTTTGCACAAGAGAAAACTGTCACAGGTACAGTTACAACAGCTTCAGATGGTTTACCCCTTCCTGGTGCAAGTGTAATTGTAAAAGGGACCTCTAGAGGTCAACAAACAGATTTTGATGGTAAATTTGCCATTAAGGTTAATCAAGGTGATGTACTGGTAATATCTTATGTAGGTATGGTTGATGCTGAAGTGAAAATCGCAGGTGCTAGCACTTATGATGTAACACTTGAGTCTGATAGTACTTTAGATGAGGTAATAGTTGTGGCTTATGGTACTCAAACAAAAGAGTCTCTTGTAGGTGCAGTTGAACTAGTAGATTCCGAAATCATTTCAAAAACGCAAGCAACTTCAGTAACTGCTGCATTACAAGGTAATGTTACAGGTGTAAGTGTTTTAACATCGGGAGGTGTTCCTGGGGAGAATCCTACAATTAGAATTAGAGGTGTAGGTTCTGTAATTGCTTCTGCTGATCCATTAATTATCGTAGATGGTTCTCCATTTAATGGTAACTTAAACTCTATTAGTCAGGATCAAGTTGAATCTTTAACTGTATTAAAGGATGCATCTTCTACTTCACTTTATGGTTCTCGTGGATCTAATGGTGTTGTTGTTATTACAACAAAATCTGGTAAGAAAGATTCTAAGCCAGTTATTGAATTAAATACTTCTTTTGGTGTTTCTGATAACGCTGTAGATTTTCAAGATGTATTAGGTTCAGAAGAATGGATGAAATATGCTTGGGAGGCTGCTCGTAATAGAGAGCAATATGTAAATGGTCTTTCTGCTAGTGATGCAGCGACTTTTGCTTCTGCTAACTTAATTTCTTCTATAGGATATAATCCTTATGATACTGCTAACCCAGTTGGGACTGACGGTAATATTGTTCCTGGAGCAAATTTATTATGGGATACTGATTGGTTAGACGTTTTAACACGTCCAACTGGTAACAGAACAAACCATGGTTTAAATGTATCTGGTGGTGATGATAAAACAACGTATTTCTTCTCTGTTGATTATTTAAAAGAAGAAGGTAATGTAAAAACTACGGCTTACGAAAGGGTAACAAGTAGATTAAGAGTAGATTCTCAAATTACTGACTGGTTAAAAGTTGGTGGTAATATGTTTTACTCTACATCTAACTCTAACGTTCCAACACAATCTGGATCATCTTTTCAAAGTGCTATTCAATGGGCATATTCAGTATCTTCTATTTACCCAGTGTACAGAAGAGATACAGATGGAGGGTTTATCTTCGATGCTGATGGTGGTTTAATTTTTGATTACGGTCAAAATGTCCAGTCAGTAAATGGTAGTAGACCAGTATTATCTGGTGAAAATGCTTTTGGTGCATTGAGTAACTATGTTGTAAAAAACAGAAGGTATAATACTACGTTGAATGGATATGCTGAAATTGACATAACTAAAGATTTAAAGTTTAAGACGCAATTATCTTATGAGCATTATATTTTCGATGATTACCAGTACTCTAGTATTGAGTTCGGTAATGCAGCAGGTGTAGGTGGTCGTGTTTCTCAAAGTAGAGATTTTACTACTACAATAAATGCAATTCAATCTTTAAACTACTCTAAAGAATTTGGAGATCATACTTTAAGTGCAGATGTACTATATGAAGCTTACCAATTAGAATTTGATGAGTTAAGTGCGCAATCAACAGGGTACTTAGAAGGTGTTACTGTGCAAGATGGTAGTACTGTACCAGAAGGTGTAGGTGGAAATTTAAGTAGAGAAACGCTTAATGGTGTATTGGGTCGTTTGAGATATGATTATGATAATAAGTATTTTGTAGAAGGATCTTACAGAAGAGATGGATCTTCAAGATTTAGCGAGAGTGTAAGATGGGGAGATTTCTTCTCAGTAGGTGGTTCTTGGATCATTAGTAATGAGAAGTTTTTAGAAAACTCTAGTGTAGTTTCTAACTTGAAATTAAGAGGTTCTTATGGAGAGCTAGGTAACAATAGAGGAATTGGATATTTCCCGTCAGTATTTGCATTTACTGCAGGTTGGCCAAACTTAGATAATCCAGGTGTTCTTGTAGGAGGTGCAGTTGATCCTTTCTTAACATGGGAGAAAACAGCTAGTACAAACATCGGTTTAGATTTTGCTTTATTTGATTATAAAATTACTGGTTCTATTGATTATTTCGATAGAGAGTCAATTGACTTACTTTATAATACTCCGCTTCCAGGGTCAACAGGTAATACTTCTGTGACAACGAATGCAGGTTCTGTTGTGAATAATGGTATCGAAGTTACTTTAAATGCGAATATTATTAATAAAGAAGATTTTAACTTATCTGTAGGTGCTAACGCAACTTTTTATAATGATTATGGTGTGATTACTGAAATGCCTGAAGAATTCTTTATAAATGGAACTAAGAGATGGGAAGAAGGTCGTTCAATCTATGATTTTTACATGCGTGAATGGGCTGGTGTTGATCCTGCTGATGGTTATGGTATGTGGTATGTTGATGAAGTTGACGCTGTGTCAGGTGAAGTAACAGGAAGAACTACTACTAAGCAGTATGACGAAGCTACAAGATATTACGCTGATAAAACATCTAGACCAGATGTAGAAGGTGCTTTTAATACTAATATTAGATATAAGAACTGGGACTTTAGAGCTTTAGTTGTATATAGTATTGGTTCTTATGTATACGATAGTGAGTATGCTGGATTAATGTCTGGTTTTAATAACTTTGGTGGTCAAGGTCACGCAGATTTAGCTGATAGATGGCAACAGCCAGGAGACATCACTGATGTTCCTCTTTTAATTCAAAGTAATAACAACTTTGCATCTACTTCAACGAGATTCTTATTCGCTAACGACTTTGCTAGATTAAAATCTTTAACACTAGGTTATAATTTTTCACCTCAGTTAGTGAAAGATATGGGTATTTCTAGCCTAAGATTATATTTACAAGGAGATAACTTGTTTACTGCTCAAAGCCATGAGGGAATCGATCCTGAACAAAGTTTAGCAGGAACTACTGATAGTAGATCTTCATTAAATAAAACGTACAGTTTCGGACTGTCTTTAAAATTTTAATACTATGAAAAAAGGAAATTTAAAAAAATTATTAACGGTTGCATTAATTTTACCGTTGTTTTACGCGTGTAACGAAGACTTCTTAGAGGAGCCTTCACCGCAAGATGCAGTAACAGAAAGTGTAGTTTTCTCTTCAAAAGAAAATGCAATGACACATATGTCAGGTATTTTAAGAAGAACTAGAGCTCAGTATACCAACAATGATTCTGCTGGTGTGAACTCTTTATACTATGCAAGAGCTGTAAAAGGAAATGATGTGGTTCAAGGACCAACATGGTTTTTATTTGACTATGCTCATGAGAATAGAGAGCCAAATTATAGAAGAACTATATTTACTTGGAACTATTGTTATGATATAATCAATAACCTTAACGTTTTCATTAAAGGGGTATCTGATAGTTCAATATCAGCTGCTGATAAAAATGAATTACTAGCTCAAGGTTATGGTTTAAGAGCTTTCTATTACTTTCAGTTAGTTATGGAATTCCAACATACTTATACTTATGATGCTTCATTACCAGCATTACCTATTTATACGGAACCTGCTGTTGAAGGTAAAGCAATGTCTACGGTACAAGAGGTATATGATTTTATCATAAATGATTTAGTAACAGCTCGTGATATTGCTGTTGATGATAGATTAGGTAAATCTTATTTAAATAAAAATGTGATAAATGGAATTTTAGCGCGTGTTTATTTAGTAACTGAAAATTGGTCAGGGGCTGCAACAGCGGCAAGTGCTGCAAGCGTAGGTTACCCATTACAACCTGCTTTATATGGAGCTGGTTTTTCAGATGCTTCAAATCCTGAGTGGATTTGGGCTTACCAACAATCTAGTGATCAGTCTAACTTTTATTGGGGAGCTCCTCATTCTCACGCTGACCACTCTGTTCTTTCTTACCAAGGAACATATTTCAACGAAACTTTTGTAAACAGATTTACTGCTACAGATGTTAGAAATAGATTTATTGGAGGATTCTACGGTGTGCCATCAACGGCTTGGAACTATTGGACAACAGATAAATTTATGTTTGAATTTAGTTCTGATTTTGGTTTAATGCGTTCTGCTGAAATGATGTTAATCGAAGCTGAAGGTTTAGCTAGATCTGGTTCAACTGGATTGGCCCAAGCTAAATTGTTTGAACTTCAGTCTGATAGAGATCCTTCTGCAGTTGCTTCTGGTAATTCAGGTGCTGCTTTAATTGAAGAGATTTTAGTTGAAAGACGTAAAGAATTATATGCTGAATTAGGTGTTGAATGGTTTGATGCTAAACGTTTAAGAAGAGGGATTACTAGAGATGGTAACCACAGAGTGTTTTTCGATGTACCAGCAGATGGTAATGAGTATAGATTAAAAATACCGGAAGCTGAGATAGATGCAAATGATTTCATCGAACCGTCTGTTAATGATGGTAGATAATAAAACACTTAATTAATTTAATTTTAATAACATGAAAAAAATATTTATCCTTACTATATTATCTTCATTTGCATTGTTTTTTACAAGTTGTGAAGAGGAAGCATTTGAGGCTGGAAGTAACAACTTCTTTTCATTTGAAAATTCTCTTAATGGACAGGAGGTTTTAGTTGCGGCAGGTGATGAGTCTACTCAAGAAATCACTGTTTATTCTAATAGAGTTTCAAGTTCTGCTAGAACTATTGATATTGCTGTAGATACGGAATTATCTACGCTACCAGCTAATAGTTACGTTCTTGCTAGTAATACAGTGACTATTCCTGCTAATTCTAATGTAGGTACTACTTCTGTAACGTTTTCAAATATTACTGATGCAGAAGATGGTGCTAGTTTAGTGTTATCAATACCTCAAACGGGTTCTATCTTAGCAGGTGAAGATTTACAAATTGATATTGTATTATTTTGTCCTGATAATTCTATCGCACTAAATATTACAACGGATGATTGGCCAGATGAAACAAGTTGGGAGTTATATGACTTAACTACAGGTCAAGTATTAATTGCTTCAGGAGGACCTTTTGTTAATCCTGATGATGATTTTGCTACATTGACTACTGAATTCTGCTTACCAGCTGGTAACTACGGTGTAATTGTTTATGATGCTTACGGTGATGGTATCAGTGGTGGTGGTTTCACTATTACTTTAGATGGAGTTACTATTGCAAGTGGAATAGTAGGTGCTTCGGCAGATCCTGGAAATATTTCTTCTTCTGGTTCAACAACATTTGTTCTTGATTAAAGAAGGTTAATATAATATATTTAATTAGCCACTTTAAGTATTTACTTAAAGTGGCTTTTATTTTTTAAAACTATGACTATGAAAAAAATACTTGTGTTTGCTGTGTTATGTTTTATAATGCAAATTAGTTTTGCTCAAACTGATACTTATAAGTACGATGATAATTTATCGAAGGAAAATAATGAATTATTAAAACATCTTTTAGAGCAGGAAAATCTTCGAGAATTAAGGATTAATGAATATTTAAGTACTAATCCTGATAAAAAGAGAGCTACCAAATTAAATAATGGTGGTATTATGGCTATTTATGATATTATTAATGGGAAACCAATTTACAAATCAACAGATAATTTAGATGCTGCAAGAGGTACAAAAACAACTTCGCTTAGATCAGGTGGTTCTTTAGGCTTTGATTTTAGCGGGTCAAACATTACAGTTGGTGTTTGGGATGGAGGACCAGCTCAAAGTGCTCACCCTGAATTTATGGACGCAACAAATACGCAGTCTCGTATAAGTATTGTTGATAATGTAACTGTTGATGGTGATACTGGTTTTAGTGATCATGGTACACATGTCACTGGTACAATTTCTGCAAAAGGAGTTAATCCTGCTGCATTAGGCATGGCACCAAATGTATTCGTTAAATCATATAATTGGTCTAATGATACTTCAGAAATGGTACAAGCAGTTAATAATGCAACAAACCCAATTTTATTATCTAATCATTCATATGGCGTACCTGTTGATGCAAACGATGGTAATGGTCCTATTGATTCTTGGATAATGGGATGCTATAACTCTGACGCTTCTAGTTTAGATGCTTTAATTCAAAATAATCCACAATATCTTGTGGTAATGTCTGCTGGTAATTCTGGAACAACTACCTATCCAGATGGAATGGTTGATGGAATGGATAAGTTAACAACTGATAAGAATGCTAAGAATAATTTAGTAATAGCAAATGCTAATCCATCCTTAACACCTTTTACATACGAGATTTCTAATTTAAGTATTAACTCAAGTAGTAGTCAAGGACCAACAGATGACTATAGGATTAAGCCAGATATTGCATCAGATGGTACTAATTTATTTTCTACAGTTCCTACTGATTCTTATTCTACGTTTTCAGGAACATCCATGTCGTCACCCAATACAGCTGGTTCTATAGTGCTTTTACAAGAATATTATAAGCAGTTGAATAATACTTTTATGATGGCATCAACAGCTAAAGGTTTAGTTTGCCATACCGCTACTGATGATACGGCTAATGTTGGGCCAGATCCTATATTTGGATGGGGTTTTTTAAATGTAGAAGAAGCGGCTAACGTAATTACCGATAGTGATGCAAGTGATGCAATTCTTGATGAACTTACTCTAGATGATGGAGATACATATACTTATACTTTTTCTGCTAGTGCAGGTGACGTATTAAAGGCTACAATTTGTTGGACGGATATGCCTGGTGGATCTTTAAATAATCAGTTAAATAATCCATCACCTCGTTTGGTAAACGATCTAGACTTAAGAATCACAAAAGGATCTGAAGTTTATGAGCCATGGAAATTAGATTTTTCTAATGGCACAGATTTTTTAGCAGTTAAAGGAGATAATGTAAGAGATAATGTTGAAATCGTAGAAATTGAAAATGCCACTGCAGGTATTTATACTATAACAGTAAGTCATAAAGGTACGCTACAAGGAAATGAAGGTGGTCCTTTTGATTCTCAAAGCCAAGACTTCGCTTTAATCCTAACTGGTAACAACTTAACATTAAGTACGGATGATAATACAATTTCTAATTCGTTAATGGTATTTCCAAACCCAAGCAAAGGTGAGTTTACTGTAAGTTTTGATACAAAGGCAAATAGTGACGATGTTAAAATTGACATTTATGACATAAGTGGTCGAAAGGTATTTAACAATGTTTATTCTAATAATGCTTCTCGTTTTACAGAAACAATTAGTTTAAATGGAGTTGAGCCGGGAGTATATGTAGCTAATATTAAAAACGGAAATAATACGACTTCACGTAAAATTATTATTGAATAATTATATATTTTATATTGTAATAAAAAGATCAACATTTATTCTTGTTGGTCTTTTTTTATGTTAAGATATTTGTAATATTAAATGACCGTACAATATTTAGTACTTTAGTTGGTTTGAAAATTAGAATTAGACACATGTATATTAGAATTTTGTTTTTATTGATTTTATGTTTTGCATCTAATCCTTTAGTTTCTCAAAGTAAATTGAAGAAAAAAAGTGATGCTAAAAAAGGAGATTCTCAAATAACTGATTCAACTTCATTAAATCGTTCTAAAGAATTAGATAAAGTAGCTACAATAGATATGTATTTGAAGTTTAATAGTAAGTTAGACACAATTCAAGTAGATACAACGTTATCTATTGCCAAAGCATATAAATTTAATTATCTTCAAAAGGATAATTTTGGTCTCATGCAATTTGCAAATATTGGTCAAACTTATAATTCTTTATACTATAAAGATATCAATAATAGTACGGTTCCAATGTTTGGAGCTCAGGCACGTCATAATAATTATTACGATCATGATGATATTGACTATTATGAAGTGCCAACCCCATGGACTAGACTTACTTACAAAACAGGAGTAGAGCAAGGGCAGCTGTTAGATGCTTTTTTTACGGTAAATTTATCAAAACAGTTTAATTTTTCTATTGCATACAAAGGACTGAGATCATTAGGTAATTATCAAAATGCACTTACAAGTTCTGGTAATTTCCGTTTTACTTCAAATTATAAATCAAAAAACGGTAAATACAATGCCAAAGGTTACATAGTATCTCAAGATATTTTTAATCAAGAAAATGGTGGATTAAAGGATGTTGATCTTGAAAGTTTCACAACTGGAGATGAGGAATTTTTAGACCGATCCGTTTTTGATCCTAATTTTGAAGATGCCGACAATTCTTTAAGGGGAAATCGATACTATTTTGAACAATCTTATAGATTATTGAACGTAAAAGATTCAATTCAAAATCATGGATTAGAAGTTTTCAATAACATTAACTTTGAAAAGAAATCATATAGATACACTCAAACAACTGCAGCAAATGACTATTTTGGAGAGTTTTTTACGAGTAGTATTAACGACAAGGTTGCTCTAGAGAATTTTAAGGCCACATTAGGTGCAAAATATAAAAATAAGACTTTAGGAGATTTTATGTTTGCATTGAACTATACGGATATCAATTATGGGTATAATAGTATCGTTTTACTAGTTGATGAGAATATCCCAAATAGAATAAAATCCAGTTTTATAGGAGTAGAGGGAGCATATAATAAGAAGTATAAAGGATTTAATATTTCTGGATCAGGAGGTGTAAATATATCAGATTCATTTGCCGGTAGTTATTTACAAGGTTCAGTTAAACTACATATTAATGATGATATCGGTTTTACTGGTGGTATATCTATTAATTCAAGTTTACCGAACTATAATTATTTGTTATATCAAAGTGATTACGTCAATTATAACTGGTATAATTTTGATAGTTATAATAATGTAAACACTCAACAATTGCAGTTTGCTATTAATTCTAAAAAACTGTTCAATGCAACTTTAGCAATTTCTAATATAGATAATTATACATATTTTAATTTAGAGGATGACACTGATGATCTTAAAATTATAAAACCTAAACAGTATGATAAACCGCTTCAGTATCTAAATTTAAAGTTACAGAGAGAATTTAAGTTTGGTAATTTCGCTCTAGATAATACTTTGATGTATCAAAATGTTGTAAGCGATGATGATGTTTTAAATGTGCCATCGATAATAACAAGGAATACATTGTATTATTCAAACCAAATTTTCAAAAAATCCATGATGCTACAAACAGGTATAACATTAAATTATTTTACTAAGTATAATATGAATGGTTATGATCCTCTATTAGCTGAGTTTTATACACAGAACGAAACTGAATTAGGAGGCTTTCCTCGTCTAGATTTTTTTGTCAATGCAAAGGTTAGGCAAACACGAATATTTTTTAAAGCAGAACATTTTAATTCTTCTTTTACTGGTTATGATTATTTTTCAGCGCCAAATCACCCATATAGAGACTTCATAATTCGATTTGGTTTAGTTTGGGACTTTTTCCTATAAGATAAAAATACTGTCTTATCTTATAATGTAAAAGTTAAAGAGTAGTAAGTATCATTTATATTCTGTTTAACTATTATTTAGAGATCGGTATGTTATACTGC
>NZ_CANMIW010000005.1 GCF_947498005.1 uncultured Winogradskyella sp. | reverse complement strand
GGAGACACTAATACGAATGATCTTTTAGATCCTACAGAAACTTGGATCTTTACAGCGCCTGATTATACTATTACGCAAGCTAATGTTGATGCTGGGAATATTACCAACAATGTTACCGCTGATGGTCTGCAGCCTGATGGAACAACTGCTGTTCAAGCTACAGATACTTATATCATTGATGCTAGTAATACAGATGTAACATTGTGTAATGAATCTGGAATAGAGCTCGTTAAAACTGGTGTTTTCAATAATGATAATGGCAATAGTTGTACAGAAGTTGGTGAGACTATTACATACACCTTCACTGTTACTAATACTGGTGATATTGCATTAGCAAACCTTACTATTACGGATCCCTTGTTAGATAATTCAACGCCTGCAGTGAGTATTAACTTTACTTCTGGAGATACTGATAATGATAATCAATTAGATCCTACAGAAACTTGGATATACACTGCTACCTATTTAGTTACTCAAGCAGATATTGATAACACAGAAGTTATTAACGCTGCTACTGTAACGGCACAAGAGGTTGTAAATAATACAACACTGAGCTCTACATCTCAAACAACAACCGAGTTAATTGAGGATACAACACCTCCTGACACTTCTAATTGTACAGTTGAAGATGAAACCATTGAATGTAATGGTTTAAATAATGAAACCAATGCAAATGCTTGGAATGCAGCTAATATTCTTGCTTTAGAAAATTGTGCTACTGATGCTTGTGATAATAATTTCACAGTAATTTCTGATTATGCGTTTACAAACCTTGTCTCTACATGTGGATCCAGTGGAACTATTACAGTGACTTATACCTTAACAGATGCTACTGGTAATTCTACAACATTAACAGCTACACTTACCATTGAAGATACCACTGGTCCTGATTTATCGGCTTGTACTGTGGTTGATCAAACTATTGAATGTAGTGGCTCTGAAACTGAAAACTCTGTTATTGCATGGAACAATGCTAATATTACAGCTCTTGAAACTTGTGGTACAGATGCCTGTGATACTAACCCTACAAATGTGGTAACTTCAAACTATGACTTTAATAATTTAATCGCAACTTGTGGTTCTAGTGGAACAATTACGGTAATATATACCGTTGCCGATGATTGTAATAATACATCTACAATTAGCGCGACATTAACCATTGAAGACACCACTGCGCCTACTTTTACGGTGCCTGAAAATATAACTGTTGAATGTGATATTGATGTGACGGATGTTTCAATTACTGGTGATGTGACGGATGAAATGGATAATTGTTCTAGTGGTTTACAAGCGACCTTTGCAGATAGTACTGTAACTGGTAGTTGCCCTGGAGAAGCGGTCATAACTAGAACTTGGACTTTAAGTGATGAGTGTAATAACACCACTACTTTAGTACAAACTATTACAGTACAAGATACTACTGCGCCTACTTTTAATGAAGCGCTTCCGACGGACTTAACTACAGAATGTGATGCCATACCTGGTGCGGATACGTTAACAGCTACTGATAGCTGTAGTTCTGCAGAGGTTACCTTTGAAGAAGAAATTATTGATGGCTCATGTATCGGTGATTATCTTATTGTAAGAACATGGACGACTAGTGATGATTGTGATAATGAAGCGGTGCATACACAAATCATAACGGTTCAAGATAATAATGCACCTACACTATTAACACCCCTTGAAACTTCTATTGCTGTACTTTGTAGTGAAATACCAACGGTACCTAATCTTGTGTTTGAAGATTCCTGTTCTAATAATATTGATGTGTCTTTTTATGAAGAATCAACTCAAGGTATTGACCCAGAATTCTATGATATTACTAGAATATGGACTGTAACTGATGATTGTGGTAATCAAACAGAGTTCTCTCAAAATATCGCTGTGGAAGTCGGGAACTATATTGATGTTGTAGATACCGCACGTTGTACTTTAGATCCTGAATTTGATCTCTTTGATTTATTATCTGGTGATTTTGAAACAGATGGTGTTTGGAGTATTATTGCTGGTGATGCCACTCTTAATGGTAGCTATTTTGACCCAGGATTACATCAGGTTGGTAATTATACCTTCGGATATGCTATTCCTAATGGTCCTTGCCAAACCGAAGTAGAAGTAAATATTGCTATTGATGATGATTGTGTGGTTTTACTTTGTGGTGAAGATGATGTAGTGATATCTAAAACTGTGACGGCTAATGGAGATGGATTTAATGACTTTTTTACCATTACAGGAATTGAGGTTTGTGATTTTGAAATCGAAGTACAAATATTTAATCGTTGGGGTGCGGAGATTTATAAATCTAATAATTACAACAATGATTGGAGTGGATTGTCTCATAATTCATCTGTAGGAAATTCAGGTAATGTCCCAACAGGTACATACTATTATATTGTGCATTTAAAAGATAGTGGCTTAGCCCCTTTTACTGGTCCTATCTATATAGCAACAAATTAAAACTTAACCAATGAAGTTATCTAAATACATCTGTATTGCTGTACTCTTTTTTAGTGGATCTATGAGCTTTGCTCAGCAGTTACCACAGTTTACACAATATATGTTTAACACCATTTCTATTAATCCTGCCTATGCTGGGAGTAGAGAAACACTTAGTGTCGTTGGACTACACAGAAGTCAATGGGTGGGTCTCGAAGGTGGTCCTGAAACGCAAACGTTATCTGTCCATACGCCTTTAAGAAATGAAAACATGGGATTAGGAATCTCCTTTATCAATGATAAGTTAGGATACGAAAACTTCTCATACCTATATGCTGATTATTCTTATACCATTAAAACAAGTGAAAACACAAAACTAGCCTTTGGGATTAAAGGTGGTGTAACACATTACAGTTTAGATGAAGCGTTATTAAATGATCCATCCGTAGTTGATGATCCTTTTTTTAATGATGTCTCAAACCGATGGAGTCCTAATTTTGGTGCTGGCCTATTTTTACATGCACCTAAATGGTATGTCGGGTTATCCGCACCTAGAATTTTAAATACCGATTATAATAAAGGACGAAATGGAACTTTAGATTACATCGCTTTAGAACGCATTAGCTATTATTTAACCAGTGGATACGTTTTTAATTTAAGTGAAAATACGAAACTAAAACCCTCTGTATTACTTAAAGCAACTAATGGTGCACCTTTATCTTTTGATATTTCGGCTAACTTTTTGTTTAATGAAGTCTTTTGGATTGGTGGTGCATACAGAATTAACGAAAACGCTGCCGCTATAGGTGGTATTGCTGATTTTCAAATATCAAAGCAGATGAGAATTGGTTATGCCTATGAATATCCTATATCGGATTTAGCAGCATACACCAGTGGTACACACGAAGTATTATTAATGTTTGAAGTCTTTAAAAGTAAACGTATTAAATCGCCTAGATATTTCTAAAAACTATTCTAATATGAAAATTAAATTATTAACCCTTTTATTAGTTTTAGTCAGTACTTTGAGCTTTGCTCAAACCAAACTAGCAGATAAGTTTTTTGAAAATTACGGCTACGTAAAAGCTATTGAATTATACGAAAAAGTAGTCGAGAAAGGAAAAGAAGATGCACACGTATTAACGAGACTTGGTGATGCCTATTACAACAATTCTAATTCTGAAAAAGCGGTCTATTGGTATGAAAAAGCTTTAAGTAAATACTCTAATATTGAAGCGGAATACATTTATAAATATATTCAATCCCTTAGAAGTATTGGTAATTATAAAGAAGCCAATATTTGGTTTAAAAAATTAAGCCAAGCCCAACAAGGCGATAGCCGTTTAAAAGGGTACGATCCCGACAATATTGATATCTTTGATCAACTAACCTCTAAAAATATTGATCTTGTAGTTACCTTAGAAAACCTGCCTTTTAATTCTGAATTATCAGATTTTGGATCTTATGTAAAAGACAGTACGCTCTACTTTGCTTCCGCCAGAGGCGAACATAAAAAAGTCTATAACTGGAACAAAGAACCTTTTTTAGATATTTTTCAGATCCCCATTAAACAAGACGAAAATGAGGAAGGCGAAATCATTGAAACCTACGGATCGCCTTCTGAAATTATTGGAGAACAAGTAAACACAATCTATCATGAAGCCTCTATTGCCATCACTAATGATGGTAAAACCATGTATTTTACTAGAGATAATATCAATCAGCGTCAACGCCTAAAATACGATAAAGAAGGGACAACTCACCTTAAAATTTACAAAGCATCTTTAGTGGGTAAACAATGGACCAATCCTGAAGAATTACCTTTTAATGATGATGTGTTCTCTACAGGACATCCGTCTCTAAGCGTAGATAACAAAACTTTATTTTTTGTCTCTGATCGCGAAGGTGGTATGGGACAAACAGATATTTATTCTGTAGACATTAAGGAAGATGGTTCCTATGGAGAACCCGTAAATCTAGGCAATACGATTAATACAGAAGGTCGTGAAATGTTTCCTTTTGTAAGTAAAGACAGTACCTTTTATTTCTCTTCTGATGGCCATTTAAATTTAGGACTATTAGATGTATTTAAATCTAATATGCTTAAAAATGAGTCTTCTGAACCTGAAAATATTGGTGCCCCTTTTAACAGTGGTTATGATGATTTTGCGTTTTATATCGATAATGAATCCCAAAAAGGATACATCTCTTCTAACAGACCTGATGGTAAAGGCGGTGATGACATCTATGGCTTTACAATCTCTGAATGCCATCAAATTATTTCTGGTATAGCATCAGAACACAGAACCGAAATTATTTTAAGTGAGGTTAAAGTCCAACTTATTGACCAAACCGGGAAAATTATTGATGAAATTATTACTGATGAGGATGGTGCATACACCTTTGAGGTTGAATGTAACCAAACCTATACCATACTAGGAACTAAAGAAGATTACCAAGAGGACAAGAAAATCATCACAACTTCTAGAAAAAACGAAGACACCATAACCGCTGATCTGGTGCTTAAACCACTAATCTTAGAAAGTCAGATTATTATTAACCCTATTTTCTTTGACTATGATAAGGATGCAATTAGAACCGATGCACAATACGAACTCGAAAATATTGTAAACGTTTTACGTAAGCACAAAGAAATGGTCATTAAAATTGAATCCCATACCGACAGTAGAGGACGTGATAAGTATAACCTAAAACTATCAGACAGACGTGCTAAATCCACTAGAGAATACATCATATCGCGTGGTATTGAGCCTAGCAGAATACAAAGTGCTAGAGGTTTTGGGGAAACTAGATTGTTAAATAAATGTGCTAATGGTGTTAAATGTTCGGAAGAACAACACCAAGTTAATAGACGTTCTTACTTCTATATCGTGGATGGTGAAGAGCAGAAGCCTTAAATTAACTAAACCATAGTTTTACTAAGAAAAAAGAGTGAGTTCGTATTGAACTTGCTCTTTTTTGTTTAAAATTAGATTATTGTAATATTGTAGTAATACATAAGTATGAAATATTTAATAATCATAACTTTTCTTTTTTCAAATTTTTCAGCACATACTCAAACCTTAAAAGGGACTGTTATAGATAGTCTTACTAATGCAAAATTAGCCTACGTAAACATTTCAGTAAAAGGTAAGAACATAGGAACGTATAGCAATGAAAAAGGTAAATATTCTATAGATTTTTCTCAGTCTTCAAAAAACGATACACTAGTTGTGTCTTTAATAGGCTATAAAAAACTAAAAATAGCCGTGTTACAATTTCTCAATTCTGACAACAATACATTAAATTTTAAAATGCGCACTATTCATGAAGCTTTAGATGAAGTTTTTATAAAAAGTGAAGCCATTAAGTATAATAAAAATACAATTAAACTTAAAACTGGAAATAGAAAACAAACCTTCCCTACTTCTTCAACTTATGGCTCAGAGACAGCAATTCTAATTGAGAATTCTAAAGAGAAAAGAGGTAAACTAACTTCATTACAATTAAAGTTTAAAACCATAAATGATAAAGATTTCAAAACATATCAAACCTATTATAGATTAGCCTTTTACGCTGTAAATGACTTGGGCTTTCCTAGCGATCCTATCTACTATGAAGACATCATAATTAAACCTGAAAAAGATCAAAAGAATTTTAAAATTGATTTAGAAGGTTTGGATATACCTTTTTTAGATAAAGGAATATTTGTTGGTATCGAAACTATAAAGCCAGATAAAGTTAAAATTGAAGGTTCAATGTATTTAACAACACCTAGCATTCTATATACACATACCACCCAAAAAATAAAATACTCACGTTCTCGATCAATAGATTGGGTTAAACATTCAAAAAAGTCAGTATTTAAAAAGAGATTATTCGCTATTCCTTTTATAAAAGTAGAAGTAAAATACGAAGCTGATTGAATTAAATTCTAAATCTATTTCAAAAAAAATCTCCGATTAAAATTTAACCAGAGATTTAAAATAGATAATCTATTTTGAGCTTAATCTTTAATAATTTTCAAAGTTTGACCATTTTCAGTCTTTAGCAGGTAGATTCCTGATGTTAAGTTAGAAAGATCTAAACTTTCGTTATTTTTTAATGTTCCTTTAAAAACTTGATTTCCCAATATATCATACATCGAAAAATTTTCAGCTGTAGTTAAACCTGAAACCTTAATATAATTTTTTGCTGGATTTGGATAGCATTTAATTCTATTAGTAGATAATGTTAAATCATTTACTGAAAGTGTATTACTTTGCAGAGTAACAATTGTATCTAAAGGATCTTCTCCCCAACAAACACCCGCAAATAAAAGCGTATTTTTAGGGGTTATATTCCATTCTGATTCAATGAATGTAGAACTAGGTCCACTATCACTGTTTCTTTGCACATAAGAGTTTGAAAAGTTCCAAGATTTTGTTTCTCCATTTTCTCCATCAATTCCAAAAATATCTAGTACTTGGTCGTTATTTGACGAATCTACGAGTCTAATCTTATCACCTCCTTCTACGCTAGATAATAACGTACCTGTAGTGGTGTTTTGTGCTGTTCTGACACCAGAAAAATTAACATCGAACGCATCAATATCATTAACTAAATATAAATATGTATCAGTGTATTGCCCAACACCAATAGAGTTATTTGTAACCCAATTATCTGCCGAAGCAAATTGATACTGTATTTTTAAGTTAGTGACATCTACAGTACCGTCAACATATAACTCTATAAATCTTGGTGCTACATCACCTGTAGGACAATCTCCTTCTACCATTGTAGTAATCTTTACGCTCTGAGCAAACGCCAGAAAAGATAAAATTGAAAAAAGTAAACTGAATAGTAATTTTTGTTTCATAGTCTGAGATTAAGGAATGAATATATATTAACCAGATTAGGGTGCTAACCTGTTTTATTGTTTGAATGCTAAAAATTATAAGTAATATCTAATTGTGTAAGTATAAGTATTATCGCTTAATAAACATATTAGTGAAATACCATTTGCCTTCTAAATTTTGTTCAGCAGAAACATCAAAATCTGTATGATCACCTTCTATATTAGCTCTATGACCAGGACTGTTTAACCATGCTGTCACAACACCTTGCGCTGTATAAAAACCATAACCTACATTTTCTGTAACAACAGCTGCACTTGCATTATCTTGTAAACTTTGCTTTCTTAAATAGAAATAATCATGAGAAACATTATCTTCTTCAATCATGTAATTAGTATGAGTTAATGCAACTGCTTTAACAGTATCATGATTCTCTAACGCATTTAAACCTATAGAAATTCTATGTGCATTAATTAGCTCCATAATCTCAATTTCTATCTGCTTAGCTTGAGGAACTGCAGGTACTTCAATAGCATTTAAGTCATCCTCTAGAGGTTCTGATGAACAAGATGTTAAACTAAACAGTACAAATAATGTCAATAAAGAAAAGAATTTAAGGGCTTTCATAAGCTAGGTTATTTAGGTTTGGGAATACTAAATTAACCTCACACTTATATTAAAATGTTAAAGAAATGTTAAAAACGACAAACTACATGTTATTCGTCGAATTAAAATGCAAAACATCGACGAAATGCACTTTTGATTCTAATTTTAACGTAGAACAACATTGATTAAATGTATTTCATCGATGTTTTAAATAGTGAAGAACAACATATAATGATATAATAATCGCTTAATTTTAAATTGACCTTATAATAATTCATTTATTAGATTATTCAATGATTATGGTTCTAAGCGCTCAATCTTCCAATTATAATCTTTTTGAAGTTTATATCTGATTCTATCATGTAACCGATTAGGTCTTCCTTGCCAAAATTCTAGTTCTTCTGGTCTTATAATATAACCTCCCCAATTTTTTGGTCGCTCTATAGTTTGTCCTTCATACTTAATTTCTAACTCTCTTAGCTTAGATTCTAATATAGATCTATTTTTTACTACTTCACTTTGATTAGATGCCATTGCACCTAATTGACTTCCTCTTGGTCTAGACTCAAAATAACCATCACTAAGATTTTCTAAAATTTTTTCTGCCTTACCTTTTATTATAATTTGGCGTTCTGCGGCATGCCAAAAGAAGGATAAACAAACGTTAGGATTTGCTGCTATTGCTTTCCCTTTTTCGCTATTATAATTAGTGTAAAAAATAAAACCTTCGTGCGTATATTTCTTAAGTAGTACTACTCTATTTTTAGGATAACCATCTAATCCTAAGGTAGAAATTGTCATCGCATTAGTTTCATCTACATTAAAATGTGTATCTACTTCTACAAACCAATCGCGGAATAATTCCATTGGATTTTCTGGTACATTATTTAATAATAATTCCCCCTTTTCGTATGATTTTCTGTAATTGCTTAAGTCCTTTTCCATAGTAATACGAAGTTAATTCAATATTTTGTTTCTATCAAAAAAAGTGTAGCTTTAACGAATAACCACCCTTAAAAATATAATTCCCTTAAATGCATTTTGAAAATTCCCTTTTATCCAAATCCCTTAATTACGAAAAATTAACCCTAGATTTTGGCATAATCTACTTATTTGAAGATTACTACATAATGGAAGTAAATGAAGGTATTCATTTTAATTCATCTAAACTTAATCAGTTGCTAACCGAAATTAGAGCCCATTACGGCAATCATAAAAAACTAGCCTATATTGCCAATCGCGTTAATTCTTATTCAATTGACCCTATTTTATGGTCTTATTTTGATAAAGATGATAGCATATTAATCGCTGTGTCAATTGTTAGTTATTCGGATAGGTCCTTTATGAATGCTAAAATTGAAAAGCAATTAGCAGCCATAAGTATGAAACGAGCTACAAGCTTAGAAGAAGCTATTGGTTGGGTACAAGGATTGTCTGAGTTGAATTAAAACTCGAAAGATTTTCCATCTTTTGATAACAATACATTATCAAAAACGGTTTCAGCTTCCATTTTAAATAAATTATAGTCGTTATAGCGGGTAGAATAATGACCAAGTATTAAAGTTTCTACCTTTGCCTTCTTGGCAATTGTAGCGGCTTGGCTGGCTGTACTATGTTTTGTTGGACTACAACGTGCTTTATCTTTTTCTAAGAATGTAGACTCATGATACAAAACAGTTGCTTCTTCTATAGTAGGAATGATAGCCTCATTATATACTGTATCACTGCAATAGGCGTAGCTCTTTGCCTCTACGGGATCTTTTGTAACCTTTTCATTACTGATTAAAACACCGTCCTCATTTTCTACGTCAAACCCTTGTTTTAATTTCCTGAAATATGCTTTGTTTATATTAGCTTCATTTACCAAGTTAATATCTAACTTACGTTCATTATCTTTTTCCTTAAATAAGAAGCCATTAGTATAAATTCTATGTTTTAAAGGAATAGTATGCACTTCTACTTTATCATCCTCGTAAATTAATTGAGAATCAGTAGCGCTTAATTCATGAAAAATAAGCTCATATCTTGTCCAACCACCTGCTAATTTCATTTGCAGTGTTATGACTTCTTTAAGGCCTTTGGGTGCATATATATGAAGCTCGGTTTCTCTGGTTAATAAACTAAATGTGTTCACTAAACCAATTAATCCAAAGTAATGATCGCCATGAAGATGCGAAATAAAAATATGCTTAATTCTTGAAAACTTAACCTTATTACGTCTTAACTCAACTTGAGTACCTTCTCCACAATCTATAAGAAACATATGATTTTTGATCTCTAGTACTTGAGATGTAGGATTAGTATTAATACGTGGTGTTGCGCTATGGCAACCTAATATGGTTAATTTCATTTAATGTTTTTATTGTAAGGAATAGCAGTGTTTATTGCCATTCTGATCAAGGGTTTTTAAAACCCTAAATCGCGTTCCATATCTTCCATTTCAATAATATCGTATGCTTCTTCAATTGTAGGTACTACAACAATCTCATCTGGTATTTGATCTATTTCTACTTGCGCTGAAACAACAACAAAACTTTTTTTGTCAGCACGATGATTATTACTTAATCTTAAAAATTCAATAACATCTTCTAATGAAATTTTATCTAAACTAGATAATCTTACTATTAAGTGGTAGTTTTTATATTTATCGTAAGCTTGCTCTATATTATTTACCAAAGTTTTTACAGAGGCTTTTTCTTGAGCAATAATTGTAGTATTACCGTCTCTATCTATTATCATAATTTATTGTTTAATTTTAGAAGCTAATAAATAAATCACTGCCATCCTAACGGCTACACCATTTTCAACTTGATTTAAAATAATGGCTTGTTTAGAATCTGCAACATCACTTGTAATTTCTACACCTCTATTTATTGGTCCAGGATGCATTATTACAATCTCTTTATCTAAACTATCTAACAGTTCTTTATTAACTCCAAATTGCTGTGTATATTCTCTAGTAGAAGGAAAATAACTAATATCCATACGCTCATTTTGTACGCGCAACATATTAGCGACATCGCACCACTCTAATGCTTTTTTTAGATTGGTTTCAACTTTAACTCCTAAGTCTTTTATGTATTTGGGCAATAACGTTTTTGGTCCACAAACCATCACGTTTGCACCTTGTAATTGCAAAGCATATATATTTGAAAGTGCGACTCTACTATGCAAAATATCACCAACAATAACCACATTTTTACCTTTAACACTTCCTAATTTTTCTCGTATAGAATAAGAATCTAATAATGCTTGTGTAGGATGCTCATGTGCACCATCACCAGCATTAATAATACTTGCGTTAACATGTTTAGATAAAAATACACCAGCTCCTGGATTGGGATGACGCATAACTACCATATCTACTTTCATAGACAAAATATTATTAACAGTATCTATAAGCGTTTCTCCTTTTTTTACTGAAGATTGTGAAGCCGAAAAGTTAATTACATCTGCAGACAATCGTTTTTCTGCTAATTCAAAAGAAAGTTTTGTTCTGGTTGAATTTTCAAAAAACAGATTAGCAATAGTGATATCTCTCAATGATGGCACTTTTTTGATAGGTCTATTGATTACCTCTTTAAACTGATCTGCAGTTTCAAAAATAAGGTTGATATCTTCTTTAGTGAGATATTTAATTCCTAATAAGTGATTAACACTTAATTCGCTCATTTTTATTTGCTTTTAACTATTAGCTATTCGCCTTTGGCATTTCACTTTATATATTATGCTATAACTTTACTTGTTTACCAAATATACGGCATCTTCATCTTCATTTTCTAGCCACTTAACAATTACCTTTTGGTTATCAATAGCATCTACTTGTCGTCCTCTATAATTAGGTTGTATTGGTAAATGTCTACTAAAACGTCTATCAATTAAAGTTAACAACTCAATATCCTTAGGCCTTCCAAAAGACTGAATTGCTGTTAGTGCAGATCTAATACTTCTACCGGTATATAAAACATCATCAATAAAAACCACGTTTTTATCTTCAACTATAAAATCAATAATAGTGGTATTAGCTTCTAATGGTTTTTCTCCTCTTCTAAAATCATCTCTAAAAAATGTAATATCTAAATGGCCAAGTTGAATATTTTTTATCTTATAATCTACGGTAAGAATTTCCGCTAAACGATCAGCTAAAAATTTACCTCTTGGTTGAATACCTATTAGTACTGTTTCAGAAAAATCATCATGATTCTCAATGAGTTGACAAGCCAATCTGTGAAGGGTAATATTGACTTCTTTAGAGTTAAGTAGTACTTTGTGACTCATATAGTTTCCAAACGTTGTTGGTTTACAAAGTTAGGATAAAAATATTTGTTTGCAATGGTTTTTCTTGCAAAGACAAAATGTAGATTAGAACTTATAAAAGCTAATTTTCATCTTTTAGTCTAGGTCTTAAACTTAACAGTCCTGAACTTATTAATCCGCCAACAATAAACCCAAACAATAAATAGTATTCAAAATTAAAGTCATCTAGAGCATACGATAGTTTATAACGATCTTGAGTTTTTATACTAGTTAAAACCATTAATTTCTCATAAATATATACGCCTCTTAAAATTGAAAATAAGCTTCCAAAAAAGGCCATAATAACTAATATATATGCACCATCAAACCAAAAGCTAATTTTGAACATCTTTTGAATATTATAATATAGCGCAGGAATACAACTTAAAATTATAGCAAAAACCAACCGTGTAACAAACCTAGAACTAATACTGTTACTTACCAATTCAACATCATGAAGACCAACTATGTTAATTACAATTACAAAAAAAGATTGGTAGCAAAAAAAGCCAATTATAAATAGTAACAATGATGATAAAACGTAGTATATATTTTTCATATCATTAAATATAAAAAAGCCTCTCAAAAATTGAGAGGCTTTTATCATATAGATTAATGTGATTCCTTTTTTCAAAGGAATTGGGATTATTTCTTCCCGTCCATTTTATCTTTAAGCGCTTGTAAAGCATCATTTGCATCACCTAAAGTTGGCTTAGCTTCTGCCGCTTGAGCTTCCTGTTTTCTAACAGCTTGCTTAACGATTTTAGCTTCTTCTTCTCTAAATACTGCTGTATGAGATGCTACAACACGTTTGAATTCTTTATTAAATTCAATGATCTTGAATTCTGCTTCTTCACCTTTACCAAGTTTAGAACCATCTTCTTTCTCTAAGTGACGTGCTGGTACAAATGCAACGATATCTTCGTTAAAGTCAATAGTTGCGCCTTTGTCTACCATTTCTGTAATTGCTGCAGTATGTGTAGTACCTAAAGCAAATTCAGTTTCGTACTTATCCCAAGGGTTATCAGTAGTTTGTTTATGACCTAAAGATAATTTACGTCCATCTACGTCTAATTCTAATACCACTACGTCTAAGTTATCACCTACGTTACAGAACTCAGATGGATGCTTAATTTTCTTAGTCCAAGATAAATCTGAGATGTAAATTAATCCATCAATACCTTCTTCTAATTCAACAAAAACACCAAAGTTTGTAAAGTTACGTACAATACCTGTGTGCTTAGAACCTACAGGATACTTAGTAGTAATATCTGTCCATGGATCTGGCGTTAATTGCTTAATACCAAGAGACATTTTACGATCTTCTCTATCTAAAGTTAAGATAACAGCATCGATTTCATCACCTACTGAAACGAAATCTTGAGCTGAACGTAAATGTGTTGACCAAGACATTTCACTTACGTGAACTAATCCTTCTACACCTTCTTCTACTTCAACAAAAGCACCGTAATCAGCGATAACTACAACTTTACCTTTTACTTTATCTCCAACTTTTACAGTTTCACCTAAAGCTTCCCAAGGATGCTTAGATAACTGCTTAAGACCTAATTGAATTCTTGATTTGTTTTCATCAAAATCAAGTATTACAACATTTAATTTCTGATCTAACTCAACAATCTCATTTGGATGGTTGATACGAGACCAAGATAAATCTGTAATATGAACTAAACCATCTACACCACCTAGATCGATAAACACACCATAAGAAGTAATGTTTTTCACAATACCTTCTAATACTTGTCCTTTTTCTAGTTGACCAATGATTTCTTTCTTTTGTTCTTCAATATCAGCTTCAATTAAAGCTTTATGAGAAACAACTATGTTTTTGAATTCATGGTTGATTTTCACAACTTTAAATTCCATAGTTTTATTTACGTACTGATCGTAATCTCTAATAGGCTTCACATCGATTTGAGAACCTGGTAAGAAAGCTTCTATACCAAATACATCTACGATCATACCACCTTTAGTTCTACATTTCACAAAACCGTTAACGATTTCGCCAGTATCATGTGCATTGTTTACACGATCCCATGCTTTAATTACTCTCGCTTTTCTGTGAGATAATACTAATTGACCAGTTGCATCTTCACGCACATCAATTAATACTTCAACTTTGTCACCAACAGCTAAATTAGGGTTGTAACGGAACTCGTTAAGAGAAATTACACCTTCTGACTTTGCGTTAATATCAATAATTGCATCACGATCTGTGATTGTAATAACAGTACCTTCTACTACTTCGTCATCTAAAGTGTCAACGAAATTTTCTGATACTAATTTTTCAAACTCTTCTAATTTAGTGTCCGCAACTTGCTCAATTCCTTCTTCGTAATTGTGCCAATCGAACTCTTTTAAGAATTTTTCTGGATTTGCTTGAGCTTCAGAGATTACTGGAGCTTGAACTGCTTCAGTTGCTTCAACCTCAGCTTGATTTGTTTCTTTTTCAGACATGTGTGCTGAATTAAAATTTGTATTCTGTATATTTTGAAAACAATAGTGGAAAAATCTACAGAAGATATTAATTAAAATTATATCAAATCCTTTTTATTTTCTATTATCCACTAAAAAGGTGCGCAAAAGTACAACATTTATAAGTTTATCACAAGACAAATTAAAGTAAAAGTATCACTGAGCCACAATGATTTATAAAAAATTTAGTCTTTTTAGCTTTTGAATGACATTTTACTGATAAACACAAGTGAATCATACATTTCATTCTATAACTTTATTTTAAAAATAAGTGACCTAAGTCTATTTATTGTTTCATATTAAATAGAATATCAAAATGATGAAATTAGCACAAAACTTGGCACATATTTTGGTATCTTTACAATACTATTAACAATTAAAATATTTAAACAATGGTTAAAGCAAAATACCAAGGCGTATTAGACTTAGGAGAAAAATTGAACATTCAGAATGGTGATGTTAGCGAAAAAGATGGTGTATTACAGGTAACTGGAACTGCAGCAACTCAGTACGAAAAAAACCTAATTTGGGATAAGATTAAAGAAGCAGGTGGAGACAATCCAGCTGATATTATGGCAAATATTAAAGTTGCAGATGAGTCTGTATATGCTAGACATACTGTTGCTTCTGGTGAAACTTTAGGAAAAATTGCTAAGCACTACTATGGTGATGCAATGAAGTACAAAGAGATTTTTGCTGCTAACTCTGATTTACTTAAAAATCCGGATGTTATTCACCCAGATCAAGAATTAATTATTCCTAACCTATAATTTGGAATAAATATAATTATAGAAAAAGCGACCTAAGGGTCGCTTTTTTATTACAATAAAATAGTAAAATACTTTATTTCGATATGATGTCATCTGCTAATTGTATCAATCGATTCAGTTGACTTTCTATAGTTAAATTAGAATTATCAATCTCAATAGCATCATTTGCTTTCACTAGAGGAGAATCCTCTCTTGTAGAATCTATATGATCTCTTGTTGTTACATTTTCTAAAACATCTTCGTAACTTAGGTTATGACCACGATCTAGTAATTCTTTATAACGACGTTTTGCTCTAGTTTCTGCAGAGGCCGTCATAAAGATTTTTAATTCTGCGTCAGGAAAAACAACAGTTCCAATATCTCTGCCATCCATTACAATCCCTTTATCTTTGCCCATGAGTTGTTGTTGCTCAACTAATTTTCGTCTTACCTCAGATAATGTAGCCACAGGACTTACATATTTTGAAACTTTAAGTGTCCTAATATCTGATTCAATATTTTTTCCGTTTAAATACACTTCAGCGAATCCCGCTTTTTCATTAAACTTAAATGTAATAGTAATTTCACTTAATTTATTAATAAGATCATCCTCTTTAAAAAAGCTATCTCCAATACATTCGTTTTCTAATGCAAAATAGGTAACAGCTCTATACATCGCTCCTGTATCTACATAAATATAGTTGAGTTGTTTAGCTAATTGTTTAGCAATTGTACTTTTTCCTGTAGATGAAAATCCATCTATAGCAATGACAATTTTTTTCATTGACGTGTTGTTTGTTTTATCTTCTTCTACCATCTAAATCAATTTGAAGTCCTAGAAAACTCGTATTAGAAGCTCCTGTATATCTCGCATGTGTATAACTTAAACGCATTTTATTGAGCTTAATACCTACGCCAAACGATAAACCAGAAAAGTTTCTCTGATCAACTATTCGTAATTCTTCTGCGCGTCTAAAGTTATAACCAAATCTTAAATTAAAACCTCCTTCAGGAAATAATTCTGCTCCTAAAATAAGATGTCGTAACCCTTTATTAAAAAAGCTTAATTTTTCTTCCGTTTGGTTACCATCTAAATCTGTGGTTGCTCTTGCCGGATTTTCTACAGAAATTGGCCATTGTTGCAAGTTCTCTAGAGTGACATGCCAACGCAACGGCATATTCTCTAAGGTTTGAGACATGCCAAAATTAATCTCAAATGGTAAAGGCTCGTGTTGACCAGCATAAGTAGAAAACTGCGTCCCAACATTTCTTACTGTTAATGCCGCATGAAAATCTAACTTTTCATTAATATACATTACGCCAAAATCTAAGGCTCCACCAACCGAATTATATTGTTCTAATAAAGATGTAATAAACTTAATATTAGCACCTACATAAAAATCTGAATATGGAATTTGATAATTATACCCAAATGAAATTGCTGTTTCATTGCCACTAAACGTTCCTGTAGAATTCCCATTTAAATCATAACCATCAAACGAGCCATAATTAATATAGGTTACACCAAAATGAAAAGTTTGCACATGTCTATCCCAAGTATAAGCATATGCTGCAGTTCCGTAGCTGATTCCTCCTAAGTAATTTGAGTAATTCACGGCCAACTGATTATTCATTTGATAATTTATTGAAGCCGGATTGTATAGTGCTTCAGTAACATCATGATCGAAATTAGTAATAATTTTCCCTCCTAATGCTGCCTGTCTCGGAGACGATACTAAGTTAAGAAATTGATAAGTTGATTCTCCACCTAATTGTGCGAACACAGGCAATGCCAATAGCATTAAAAATAAGGTGAGAATCCTCTTAATCATAGATTTTGCAAAATAACTAAATCTATCTTAAAACGATGATATGATTTTTTTATTTTTTGAGTAGAAAATATTTCTATCGTAACTGTAATTCTTGGCCAACAGTAATAAGATTACTCGTTAATCCATTTAAACGCTTTATTTCGTTAACCGTTGTACCATTATTGAGTGCAATTCGATATAAATTATCTCCATTTTTTACTACATAAAATGAAGCGCCATTAGTAATATTAGATGTTTCCGATCCATTAACACGAAGTCTTTGACCAACCCTAATCACATTTGAAATTAAATTATTCATTCGCTTCAACTCATTAACACTTAAGTTAAATCGATTGGCCAAACTGAATAAGGTATTACCGCGTTCAACAATATAATAATCTGAATTTGCGTTTTCTGAGCTAGAATTACTAGTATAAGTGATAGCTTCAACAGCATCAAAATTAACTACTCTTAATTTTTGACCCACATTAATTAAAGTTGTTTCTAAATTATTTGCTGCCTTTAACTCACTTAAAGAAACATTATACTTTTTAGAAACATCAAACAACGATTCGCCTTCTTTTACTATATAAAAATCTGACTCCTTTACTGTATTACTTACGCTATTTTCAGTTTGATTATTGTTGCTAGAATCAGCAGCATTAACTACTGATTCTTTTACAACTGTTTCTACTTTATCTTTTGGCTGCACTAGCTTTACTTCTCCAGTTGCAACATTTAGTTTAGCTGGTTTCCCGTCTAAAAAAACATCTTTATACTCAATAGTATTTTGTGCAACTATTGAGTCTTGTGCAAATGCACATATACTAGAAAATCCGAGGGTAATAATGGATATAATTAATCTATAATTTTTTTGCATTTTTTACTTTTTGCTTGGTAAGAGCCAGCTTTAACACATCACTCATATCTGTTACGTAATGAAACGTTAGGCCTTTTAAATATTCAGGTTTAATTTCTTCAATATCTCTTCTGTTGTCTTCACAAAGCAAAATCTCTTTAATACGAGCACGTTTAGCTGCTAAGATTTTTTCTTTAATTCCACCAACAGGTAATACTTTACCACGTAATGTAATTTCGCCTGTCATTGCCAAGCTCTTCTTAACTTTACGTTGCGTAAACAAAGATACTAAAGAAGTTAACATAGTAACACCTGCACTTGGTCCATCTTTTGGTGTTGCTCCTTCTGGCACGTGAATATGCACATTGTATTTGGCAAATATTTCTGGATTAATACCAAACTCTTCTGCATTGGCTTTAATGTATTCCATAGCTATAGTCGCAGACTCTTTCATCACTTTCCCTAAGTTACCAGTAATAGACAAAGCGCCTTTACCTTTAGATAAAATAGATTCTATAAATAAAATATCTCCACCAACACTTGTCCAAGCTAAGCCTGTTACTACACCTGCAACATCATTATTTTCGTACTTATCACGTTCTAATCGAGGGCTTCCTAAAACTTCAATAACATCATCATTAGAGATTTTGATATTGTAATCTTCTTCCATTGCAATATTCTTGGCAGCATAGCGTACCATTTTTGCAATTTGCTTCTCTAAGCCTCTAACTCCAGATTCTCTTGTATATCCTTCAACTATTTTTTCTAATTGTGGTTTAGCAATTTTTAACGCTTTGTCATCTAAACCATGCTCTTTTAATTGCTTTGGTAATAAATGACGTTTAGCAATCTCTACTTTTTCTTCAATAGTATAACCTGTAACATTAATGATTTCCATTCGGTCTCTTAATGCAGGCTGAATTGTATTTAAACTATTAGAGGTCGCAATGAACATAACTTTAGATAAATCGTATCCCATTTCTAGGAAATTATCATAAAACTCACTGTTTTGTTCTGGGTCTAAAACTTCTAATAAAGCAGACGATGGGTCACCTTGATGACCTGAAGATAATTTATCTATCTCATCTAATACAAAAACTGGGTTAGATGTCTGTGCCTTTTTTAAACTCTGAATAATACGTCCTGGCATTGCACCAATGTACGTTTTTCTATGTCCTCTAATTTCGGCTTCGTCTCTTAAACCACCCAAAGAAATTCTAACATATTCTCTACCCAAAGCTTCAGCTACAGATTTCCCTAAAGAGGTTTTACCAACACCAGGAGGTCCATATAAACACAGAATTGGCGATTTCATGTCGTTTCTAAGTTTTAAAACGGCCAAATATTCTATAATTCTTTTCTTTACATCTTCTAAACCAAAATGGTCTCTATCTAAAATTTTCTGAGCACGTTTAAGGTCAAATTTATCCTTGCTAAATTCGTTCCAAGGTAAATCTAAAAACAAGTCTAAATAGTTACGTTGAATAGAATACTCAGCCACCTGAGGATTCATACGTTGCATTTTGGCTAATTCTTTTTCAAAATGTTCCTTTACTTTATCGTCCCATTTTTTGTCTTTAGCACGTGCACGCATATCTTCAATCTCTTCACCAGAAGAAACGCCTCCACCCAATTCTTCTTGGATAGTTTTCATCTGTTGATGCAAGAAATACTCACGTTGTTGCTGATTCATATCGCTCTGAACCTTAGACTGAATATCATTTTTAAGCTCAAGCTTCTGATATTCTAGATTCATAAACTTCAATGTTTGAAGCGCACGTTCTTTTAAATCGTTAATCTTTAATAATTCTTGCTTCTCCTCTACTTTAAGATTCATGTTAGAAGACACAAAATTGATTAAAAACGAATTACTTTCAATATTCTTAATCGCAAAACTCGCTTCAGACGGAATGTTTGGACTTTCCTTAATAATCTCTAAAGACAAATCTTTTATAGAATCTATAATAGCCTTAAATTCCTCATTATCTGCTGCAGGTTTAGCCTCAGGAATATCAGAAATTGTTGCTGTTAAATACGGTTTCTCTGAAGTTACCTCATTTATAGCAAAACGCTTTTTACCTTGTATAACCACAGTTGTGTTACCATCTGGCATTTTTAGCACTTTTAAAATACGTGCCACTGTACCCGTTTTATAGATATCTTTTGCTGTTGGGTTTTCTACAGTTTCGTCTATTTGAGATACAACACCAATTACTTTTCCACCTTTATTGGCATCATTAATTAGTTTAATAGAAGCATCTCTACCAGCAGTAATAGGAATTACAACACCAGGAAACAATACCGTATTTCTTAAAGGCAAAATTGGTAACGATTCTGGCAAAGATTCGCTGTTTATTAATTCTTCATCTTCAGGAGTCATTAATGGAATTAATTCTGAATTCTCATCGAAATCCTGAAATGACAGATTGTCTAAATTTAAAAATTTTGATTTTTTCATATATATATTATGGTCATTCTGTCATAAAACCAAACAGAATAACATTATTTTAAATGTATTAAAATTTAACTTTATACTGAATATCAATTACTTATAAGATATTCAAAGTTATTCACACTATAGTAATTCCAATTGTTATGCCATTACCTTTATCACAGTTTAATTTTTTTTTCATTAAAACTGTAACACTTCAAAAAAGACGTCATCTATAAGTAAAAGCAATTGTTTTTTGACATCAACCAATCAAAATATCGAACAGTTATTAATCCTTTGTCAATCTGGTAACCAACGTGCACAGTTGGAAATTTACAACAGATATAACAAAGCGATGTATAACACAGCCATAAGAATTGTAAAAGATTCTTTTAAAGCTGAGGACATTATGCAAGAGTCGTTTTTAACCGCTTTTACAAAATTGAAGTCCTTAGAAGACACTAACATGTTTGGTGCATGGTTAAAACGTATTGTAATAAACAATAGTATTGGCTATTACAATAAAAAAGTAAGACAAAATGAAGTGCCTTTAGACGCTGTGATTTATAAAGTAGAAGATAACGACGGCATTGTTGAACCAGACCAGAATAATGAGAAAGTAAAACAAATTTTAGACGTTATGAAAACTTTAAAACCCAATTACAGTTTAAGCCTAACACTACATTTAATAGAAGGTTACGATTACGAGGAAATCTGCGAGATTATGAACATCTCTTATGCCAATTGCAGAACTTTAATATCGAGAGCAAAAGAAAGTTTGAGAAAAAAATTAGTACTAAAAGCATCTTAATTTAATTATGGAAAAAGATAATTTAGATAGTTTATTTGATAATTTGAAGGGTCAATTTGATATTGAAACCCCACAAACCAATCATGAACAACGATTTTTAGATAAATTGAAATCTAACGATATAGCTTCAATAGAAGTTAAAAAATCATCTGGTTTTAACTGGAAACCTTTTTTAGCCATTGCAGCTTCTATAATAATATGTTTAGGTCTTTTTACAACGTTACAAAATGATTCTGAAGATTTAGATTTAGCAAGTGTATCACCTGAAATGTCTGAAACACAAGACTTCTTTACAGTAACAATTGAAAACGAATTAAAAAAACTAAACGAAGAACGCTCACCTTTAACGGAGCAGATTATTAGTGATGCTTTAGCGCAAATTAAACTTTTAGAGAACGATTATCAAAAATTAAAAACAGATTTAACCGAAAGTGGAAAAAACCAACGTGTTATATATGCGATGATTTCAAATTTTCAAAACCGAATAGATATTTTAAATACTGTATTAGAACAGATTGAAGTAATTAAAGAACTTAAAACAAATACAAATGAACCTAAAAATACATTATAAAATTGCCTTTTTACTTTTACTCTTACCGAGTATTGTATTCGCAAATTCTGGCGAAGACCTCAAGAAATCTTCAAAAGAACGCAGCATAAAAAAGACGTTTAATGTCTCATCTAATGCCACACTAAAAGTAGATAATAGCTTTGGAAGTGTAGATGTAATTACCTGGGAAGAAAATCGTATTGATTTTGATATCCTTATTAAAGTTACAGGTAATAATGCCGATAAGGTTGAAGAAAAAATTGAAGGTATTAATATAGATTTCTCATCTACAAATGATTTGGTTTCGGCCATCACACACATTAGTAAAAACAAAAGTAGCTGGTGGAATTGGGGAAAAAACATGAATCTTCAGATTGAAGTTAATTATGTCATTAAAATGCCTATTTCTGGAAATGTAGACTTATCACAAGATTACGGATCCATTAACTTAGACCGATTAAATGGCGTCGCAAAATTAAGTTGTGATTATGGTAAAATTACCACTAAAGAATTAATGGCAGACAATAACGAAATCCGTTTTGATTATAGTTCTAATTGTTATTTTGAATACATAAAAAGTGGCGAGATAATAGCGGATTATAGTGGCTTTACCGTTGCAAAAACTAAAGATTTAATGATAAAAGCAGACTATACAAAATCTATTGTGGAAGTTGCAGAGCATGTAGAGTACAACTGTGATTATGGATCTTTAAAAGTAGATAATGTTAATAATTTTGAGGGCAAAGGTGATTATCTCACTCTGCGACTAGGCAATGTGTACAAGAACGTAAGACTAAACGCTAATTATGGTTCGTTAAAAATAGACCGAATGGCATCTAAAGCTGGCGATATAGATATTACAGCAGATTTTACTGGTATTACAATTGGCCATGACGCTAATTATAATTTCAACTTCGATATAGACTTAGAGTTTGCATCCTTGCGAGAATCTGATAGTTTTAATTTTACCAATAAAGAAATTGATCACACCGAAAAAAAGTACAGCGGTTACCATGGCTCTAAAGATTCTGGTAACTTGATTAAAATAAATTCTGAATATGGAAGTGTAACTTTTAAGAAGAATTAAATTTAATTAAAGACATCAATCAATTATAAATCAATAAAACATTAACTATTATGAAACTATTACAATCAATCACAGTTCTTGCCATTTTATTAAGTACAAGTTTATCTCATGCACAATGGGGAAAATGGAAAAAAATTAAGGGTAATGGCAATATTACCACAGAAACCTTTTCTACAACATCTTATGATGGTGTTAAAACAGCAGGATCAATGGACTTTAATTTAGTACCAGGAAAAGAAGGTAACATTACTGTTAAAGGCGATGACAACCTTATGGAATATATCTTGGTAGAAGTTAAAAACAACACACTTTCTGTACGTGTCAAAGATGGTTATAATTTAAAGCCAAGTTCTACTATTGTCGTAACTATACCTTACAAATCTATTAATTCTGTGTCACTTGCAGGTTCGGGAGATGTAAAAAATTCGGGAACGATAGAAGCAGATAAATTAAAAGTTTCTTTAGCTGGTTCAGGAGACATTGAATTAAGTATAGATTCTAAAATAACCGAAAGTAGTATCGCTGGTTCTGGCGATATTAAATTAGAAGGAAACACAACAGATTTAATTGTAAAAGTAGCTGGTTCGGGAGATTTTGAAGGCGATGATTTAGATAGTACTAATGTTACAGCTAAAATAACAGGATCTGGTAGTGCTGATGTCGTTTGCGATGGCGAATTGGTAGTTAGAATCACAGGTTCTGGTGATGTTAATTACTCAGGTAATCCAACAAATAAAGACACTAAAATTACGGGTTCTGGTAGCGTGAGCAATTAAACTGTTATAAATAAACAAAAGAAAGGATAAGCTTTGCTTGTCCTTTTTTTTTTGTTGTTATAATTTTAATTAATCGTTCAAGTTTAATAATTCGTTTTCTATATATGAATTCTGATTTAATTATGAGATTTCTCGTCGTTCGTTCCTCTCTCTGTCGAAATGACAATTAGGATTCAAAATAATAATTGTTCAATGCCTTACTTAGTCCCAGTTTGAAAATCAGCTTTCCATTTTCCCCAATCATCCAAAAAGTAATTTAGTATTATTGGGTTGTCTAAAGTATTTAGCTTTGTATCTGCGATTTTAATATCTAAAGGGAAGACAAAAGTTTGCTCAACTTGGTTTGGATTTAAAAATTTCAAGTCTTTTGGTAACGCATTTGGACTTAAACTATTTGTATTATTACTATTTTTAGCAATAATAAATCCCCAATCTCCAAATGATGGAATATAAGTATGGTAAGGCTCTACGGTTTCAAAAACAGATTTTAAAGTATTATTAATACAACTAAAAACGGTGTTAGAAAAGTATATCTCTCCTGCCTGTGTTACAAATACACCATCCCTTTTCAGATTTCTTTTCGCCATTAAAAAAAATTGCTTACTGTATAGTCTAGCAATTGCTTGATTGGTAGGATCTGGTAAATCTGCGATTATAATATCGTATCTCTCATCATTATTAAACAAAAACGTAAAAGCATCTTGAGCAATAAGATTTACTTTTTCATTTAATGCTGCATTTTCGTTTATTTCTTTTAAATATTGATTCTCTTTTGCCAAATAAAACATTGTACTATCAATATCAACAACATCAATTTGTTGTACTTTTTTATTTTTTAGCACTTCTCTGCTTGCTAAATTTTCGCCACCTCCTAAAATTAAAACACGCTTAGGATTATTATGCATTGCCAATGGCACATGGACTAAGGATTCGTGATAACGATACTCATCAGAAGATGCAAACTGAATCACGCGGTTTAAGTAAAGCCTGACATCATCACTATTTTTAGTCATAACAATTTTTTGGTAAGGGGTCTGTTCATTTAAAACAATAGGTCTTTTATAAATTTTCTGGTCCCAAACCTCTAAGAATCGTCCTCCAAATATGACCAATACCAATAAAACTGCAATCACAAGAAATCCGTAAATACTATTGCGTTTTTTATCTTTTAGAATTGTATAATTCAAAACGATGCCTAATAAAATATTAACTATCCCAAAGATTAACGAGGAATAATATAACCCAACAAAAGGGAGAATAATGAACGGAAAAATAAGAGTAGCTATTAAACCGCCTATATAATCTAGTGACAAAATATTGGACAAGTTATTCTTTATATTACTATCCTCTAATGCAAATGTTAGCAATGGTACTTCCATACCTGTTAACAACCCAATTATAAAAATGATAGCCAAGCAACTTATTTGTAAAACTGTAGGAGATACATAAACAAAAAGCATGTAAAGCAACGGAACCGAAATTCCACCTATAAATCCTAGGAGGTATTCTACATTAATAAAAAAAATGAGTGGTTTATGCTTGAGAAATTTAGTTAAAAACGCACCAATTCCCATTGAAAAAAGGTAAACACCTATAATTATCGAAAACTGTCTAACGCCATCACCTAAAAAATACGTAGCAGTTGTACTAATTAATAATTCATAGATTATAGAACATAATCCTGCAATAAATACAGCAAAAGGAATTATGGCTTTTTTTTTCATAAAAATTTGACTATGTTTGGTGTATAATAACTGCTCAAAGATGAAGAAAAATTTTATAACAGGTCTTGCTTTAACTAAAAAAATAACTTTAATAGCTGCGGTAACTGCTGCTTTAACTCTGCAAAGTTGTGGGGAAGAAGACGGGAGCCCAAGAATTAAAGATGCACAAGAAGAAACGATTTACGAATCTACTAAAGGTGTAATTACTGAAGTTGAAGAAGTTGAACCTGGAAATGATTATAAAATTCTTGATGAGCGTATTATAGACGAGAAAGAAAAGTCTATTGCTATTGTTCACACTTTGGAAGGTACAGTAGATACTTTATCTTTAAGAAAACTAAAAAATGACGAATCTTCGTCTTACCGTCACTCTGGTCTTAGAAGTATCTTATACTACTCTTTAGCTGCTTCTTATTTTAACAGAAACATGGGTAATGTTACACCTAAGCAAGGTAATTACAAAAATGCGTCAGCTTACAACAAGTCTACAGGTTTAAAAAATGATTTAAAGAGTTCTGCGACGTCACGTCGTGTGAGTGTTCCTGGTTCATCATCAAAAGGTTATGGCAGTGGAAAGTCGTTTAGATCATTTGGAGGATAGTCGGTTTAAGGAAATTAAACGCCTTAAAAAGAAACACACACCTAATCGTTTACATTGGTTTTTAGGGGAAGATTATTTTTCTCAAGAATTACTTGGTATTTACCGTTCTGAGGTAGAGCAATTGCGTCGTATTTCTGATGAAGCCTTCTACTTATTTCAACGTGCAACAGACAAAATAATTGCAGATAATAAATTAGGTGATTTAGGTATTCCTTTATCATTTCAAAAATGTATTATTCATAGCTGGAAAAATAAATCTAAGCATTCTTTTCTTTACGGACGATTTGATATTAATGGCGGATTAAAATCTGATTACGGCAGAATTATAGAATTCAATGCTGATACATGCAGTACAATCCCAGAAACACTTTTGTGGCAGCCACTTCAGTTAGCTGAATTAAAAGGCAATCCTCAAAGTTTTAATACGCTCAGTGACGATATAAAAATGACGCTTTCTAATTTAAAAGCGACATTAAATAAACCCAACCCAACTTTTTTAGGAACCTCATTTGGTTATGTTGAAGATGTAGAAAACGTTAATTGTATTATCGATATAGCTTACCAAGCAGGTTTTAAACCCTTATATTCTAATCTTGAGAATGTAGTTTTTTCAGATGAAGGTGTATTTTATGAAATTGGTGGTGAGTTTGAAGAGATAGATGTACTTTTTAAAATGGTACCTTGGGATTGGATGTTTAATGATGAGCCAGAATTGGCGCAAACGCTTTCTGAATTAATTATTAATGACAAAGTCGTTGTTTTAAATCCACCATTCACTGCCATTTGGCAGAATAAAAAATTCTTAGCGTATATTACTCAAAACTTTCCTAACAATATTTTAGCCGAAACCTATTTGCAACAAGAAGCACGATTGGGTGAATACGTTAAAAAGCCGGTTTACGGAAGATTAGGTGAAAATATTGCTATAGAGACAGCAACAAAAGCAAGACAAGAATCTAAAGGCGATTTTGGAAATCAGGATATGATTTTTCAAAAATATTACCCTTTAAATCAAGACATGGAAAAATACTATTATCAAATTGGTATGTTTTTCACTACAAAGGCTTCCGCAATTAACTTACGAGCGCAAGAGTCACAAATCATTACGGATGATTGTGAATTTATGTCACATTTTATAATTTAAAGAATCATTTTATTTAAGTATTGGCACAAATCCTCATTTCATTTTGAAATGAAACAGGCCATACTATTATTATTTATTTTTTGGCTCTCTTTTGGCTTTTGTCAAGATGATAAAATGACCTCATCAGAAATATTTGGTTATTGATAGTTTGATCACATTAATTCAGACTCGGACGATAGAATACATATATTTACGAGAGCGCAAAGCGATGAAGAAACCACACTTTATCATTTTAAAGAAAACGGCACATATAGTTTAGTGCATTATAATAGACGTAATAGATATATAAGAAAATGTGGAAATGAAATTCGTCCAAGGAACCAATTAGGGACTTTTCATATCAATAATGATAAAAACTATTTAGAATTGTATGATAATAATTCAAGAACTAACTAAAACTGGAAGATCGTTTGGTTAGATGAAAATTCTTTTGGTGTAATTCGCTAAAGGTTAAATGGTTTAATTTGTGATTACACCTATAGCTTCTCCCCTTTCAATCTGTTTAATAATGACTTTATCTGAACTGAAAGAAGACATTAATAACTTCTGAATTTTTTCGGCATTAAATGGCTTACAAGAAAATATATCTACCGCAGCAAATTGATGTTCTGGCCATGTATGAATACTAACGTGACTTTCTTCTAATAATATAAACCCAGTGACTCCTATTGGCTCGAACTGTTTAAATGACTCGTTGACTTTAGAGAGTTGCAACTCCATTACAATAGCATTTAATACCTCCTTAACTTTTGGAATAAAAGATAGAGAATCTGAATTACAGTTGTATACATCCCAAGTGATGTGTGTACCAAGCGAAGTTTTCAAAATAGATAGATTATTGGGACTAATTTATTATTCGCCAGAGTATGAACTCATCATTAAAGCCATAAATTCTTGTGGATCAAAGGCCTTTACTAAACTTGTGTAAGACTCGTCAGAATCTACCTCAACCATTTCTGGTAAAGATTCCCTTGGTCCATAATCCCAAGTTACTTCATTGATAACATCACTAATAACATCATAGTTTCCATTCATAGGAATACCTAAAAATGTTACTTCTTTGTTAGTTAGATTAGCAGCATAACTGTCTTGATACATTTCTGGTCCGTAATATTCGTCAGATAATAAGTACTCTGATAAAGACGGATTAATCATGTAAACAGATTCTGTAAAATTAAACTTAATAATACTATCGTTTTCTAATGTCAATTGATGCTCTCCTAAGCCCATTTCTACCCAAACCACTTCTTTTGGTGGCACTACAACTCTAAGGGTATCAACTACAACCTCAACAGAAAAATCAGTTGGATTGTCTATAGCTAAATCCACATTACTACTACATGATGTAAAAAAGATAGTAGTTAAAACAGAAAGAATAATAAGCTTTTTCATAAAAATAAAATTAGTTAAACGCAATATAAGAATATTTAAGAATTATTTAGTTTGAATACTTTAAATATTAAAAAGTACAGTTATTTTTCAGCATACTTCGGAACTCTAAATAAAAGCAAAATACCTGCTAGAAAGAAGATTACTAAAAATAAAATAGCGTTTCGCATGCTCCCTGTTATTTGGTCTATGGTTGCAAATATTCCCATCCCGATTACAATCCCTATTTTTTCTGCCACATCATAAAAACTAAAATATGATGTTGTATCCTCTGTTTCTGGTAAAAACTTAGAGTAAGTAGATCTTGCTAAGGATTGCACACCACCCATTACTAAACCTACAAAGCCTGCTGCAATATAGAATTGTAATGGCGTTTCCATAAAATAAGCATATAAGCAAAGCCCCATCCAAAAGAAATTAATAACAATTAAGGTATTAACATTTCCAAACTTTGAAGATGCACGAGATGTTAAATAAGCGCCTAAAATTGCTACTAACTGAATAATTAATATACTAACAATAAGACCAAAGGTTTTAGCGTCATCACCTCCCCAAGCAATTTCTTCCTCGCCAAAATAAACAGCAACTAACATAATGGTTTGAACTGCCATACTGAAAACAAAAAAGGCAACTAAATAACGTTTTAATCTTAGGTTCTGTTTTAATTGAATCCAAACTTGTTTCAATTCTCTTAAGCCATTAAAAACGACATCTTTGGTTACTTTATGACCGCTAGAAACTCCATCTGGTAAAATATAAAAGGAATATTGACTAAATAAAATCCACCATAAACCTACCATTATAAAAGAATAGCGCATACCAACTTGGGCTGCAGTTTCTATAACCTCTCCATTTTCTGCTATATGATCTGAAATATAAAAGACATGAGGAAACATTACCATTGCAAGATTAATGACTAATAGAATAACACTCCCAAAATACCCCATACTAAATCCCTTAGCACTAATACGATCTTGTTGTTCTGGAAACGCAATATCTGGTAAATACGAGTTATAGAACACCAAACTTCCCCAATACCCAATCAATCCCATAAAATAAAACAGTAAACTTAGGTGAATACTATCTAAGCTAAACCAATACAAACCTACACAACCTGCACTACCAACATAACAAAAGAATTTCATGAAATTCTTTTTATTACCAACATAATCTGCAATACCTGAAAGAATAGGCGAAGAAATTGCAACTACACCAAAGGTAAATGCTGTGACGTAGGTAATTAATGCAGTACTTTTAAAATCCATTCCAAATGCAGAAACCGTTTTTTCTGCTTGTCCTAAAAATAAGGCTGAATAAAAAATTGGAAAGATAGACGATGCAATCGTAAGGGTGTACACTGAATTAGCCCAATCGTAAAAAGCCCATGCGTTAAGAAGTTTCTTACTCCCTTTTTCGAGTTTAATCATAATATTTTATATAAAAAAAACTGCTCAAATTGAGCAGCTTCTAAAGTAATCAAATATTATTAAATTCTTAATTTATTGGTCTAAATGATGTTGTACCAAATTTAGCAGCTTCCTCTTTAGCTTTTGGAGCTAAAGCTTCAAGCGTTTCAATTCTACTATCATTACTTGGATGCGTGCTTAAAAATTCTGGTGTTGACGAAGAGCCACTATTAGCCTTCATCCTTTTCCATAACTCTGCTGCCTCATCTGGATTATAGCCAGCAATTGCCATAATTATTAAGCCAACTTTATCGGCTTCAGTTTCATGGCTTCTACTAAAAGGTAGCATTCCTGCCACATTAGAAACCACACCAAATGATTGATTAAATATTCCTAAAGCTTGTTGATCATTTGCCAATGCAACATTACCTGCTACAGCTAAACCTTGTTGTAAATAAGCAGCACTCATTCGTTGCTGACCATGGTTTGCTAAAGCATGTACAACTTCATGCCCCATAATTGCTGCCACACCAGTTTCATTTGCTGCAATTGGTAAAATACCAGTGTAAAATGCAATCTTTCCACCTGGCATACACCATGCATTTACTTGATCATCTTGAATTAAAGTATATTCCCATTGGTAATCATCTAAATAACTATGATGACCATTCGCTACTAACCAACGTTCAGCAGCAGCAGCTATTCTTTGACCAACTCTAGTAATCATTTCCGCATCTGAAGTACCTGTAATTACTTTACTTTCCGATTTTACTTGATTGTATTGTGCAAAAGCTGATGGAAATAATTGATCATTACCAACAAATGCCATCGTTTTTTTTCCTGTAAAAGGATTCGTAGCACATGCATATACAACGCCTAATATTAATAAACCTAAAAGTATTTTACTATGTTTCATATTAAATAGATTAATTCGAATTACTAAATTACAAAAATGAATTTGCATTAATAGGACACAAAATCAAAATAATAGTCACTTAAAAGTTTAGGATTGATCCTTGCTACCAATGATATGTAACTCAGAAAAATTCTTATCTACAACTATAGAGGTTACACCATTCACTTTTAAACTCTTAAGATTGATCTTTTCATTGTCTATTTGTATTTCTACAACATCAAAAGGTAATCCGTGAAACTTTATTTTAAAGGTTTCGTAAGGTGTTACAAACTTTCCTTCTTTATATTGATTAATAATAAGTTCATTTGTTTTACCAGTCAACGTAAAGTTTCTTAAACTATAACGTCCTTTCGTATAATCAAACCCATCATTAGCGTCACTGTAAAGTTCGCTTTCCTCTTTACCTTCCTTATAGTAAACGTCTAAGGTAATCTCAGTAATTTCTTTTTCGCCAACGTATTGTTGAATTGGATATTTAGGAATTATAGCACCTTCTTTAACAAATATAGGCATACTATCAATATCTGCATCTACCCACATTTCTTTACCTCCTTTTATTATTTCATCATTCCAGTAATTATACCAATAGCCATGCGGAATATACATTCTTCTGCCTTTGGCATTTGGCTCTAAAACTGGACATGCTAATATTTGCTCACCAAACACAAATTCATCAGTTCTATAATGCGTTTGTACATCGTCTTGATCGTATAGAACTAATGATTTTAGAAGCGGTGTTCCATTTTGTACATAATTCCAAAAGGCTGTGTACAAATACGGTAATATTTGATAACGAATTTCAATAAACTTTCTAACGATATCGGTAACATCTTCATCAAAAGCCCAAGGTTCTTGATCACCATGATCTCCTGAAGAATGCACTCTGAAGAATGGATGAAAAATACCTAATTGAATCCAACGTGTAAACAATTCGCCTTGTGGTTGTTCTGCAAAGCCTCCAATATCACTACCTGCAAAAGAAAAGCCAGACATTGCCATACGCTGCGCTTGTATGTTTGCAATCCATAAATGTTCCCAAGTGGCAACATTATCTCCAGTCCATGTCGATGTATAACGTTGCGTACCAGAATATGCAGAACGTGTAATTACAAAAGGACGTTTTGGGTATGAGTATTTCTTTAAACCTTGATATGTAGCTCTCGCCATTTGCATTCCATAGATGTTATGCGCTTTTCTATGACTACACGGATTACCATCATAATCATGACGTACATCATCTGGGAATGTTTTATTTGGAACCTCCATAACGGCAGGTTCATTCATGTCATTCCACACACCTTTTACGCCAATATCTTCAATTAACTCTTGAAATAAACCAGACCACCATTCTCTTACTTCTGGATTTGTATAATCTGGAAAATAACATTCTCCTGGCCATACTTTTCCTTTCATATAGTCGCCATCTGCGCGTTTACAGAAATAATCTTTTTCTAAAGCTTCTTTAAATACAGAGTACTCCTTATCAATTTTAATCCCTGGATCAATAATGGCAACCGTTTTAAAACCGTCATCCATTAATTCTTTTACCATTCGTTTTGGATCTGGAAAGTATTCTTTGTTCCAAGTAAAACAACGAAATCCTTCCATATAATCGATATCTAAATAAATAGCGTCACATGGAATTTGTAATTTTCTAAAAGTCGATGTAATTTCTTTTACTTTACTTTCTGGGTAATAACTCCATTTGCATTGGTGAAAACCTAATGCCCAAAGTGGCGGCAAATGATGAGGCTTACCAGTTAAATCTGTATAACTTTCTACAACATCGTTCATTTTAGGACCATAGAAGAAATAATAATTCATTTCACCTCCTTGTGCCCAAAAGCTCGTCACATTTCTACGTTCTTGTGCAAAATCAAAAGAAGACTTAAATGTATTATCAAAGAAAATTCCATAAGCTTTACCATGATGTAAACCCGTGTAAAATGGAATAGCTTTGTAAATAGGATCTGTATCCTTGCCATAAGCATAAGAATCTGTTGCCCAATTACTATAGCGTTTTCCTTTTAGGTTTAAATGGTTTGGTTTATCTCCAAGACCATAATAACTTTCTCCATCGTTAGAAGTTTTACTCATTTTAACGATGTTGCCACCATATTGATAGCTTTCTTCCCAATGAAAACCACCTTCATCTTGGTTAATCAATACACCATCTTTTGCATCATAGATAGATACTCTCATATCATCTTTTGAAATTTCGCATCGCAACTTTGATGTCGTTATTTCAAAATACTCTTTATGCTCCTCAATTTCTAATTTATTATAACCAATACTAGCGTACTTAGTTATAGCATAGGAAAAATCATTATCAAAATTTCCAACTGTGGTATATCTAAATCTTAATAAACTATCTCTAACAACTGTTAACTCTAGGATAACATCATTTGCTGCAGTGAAATATAGTTTATCAACATCCTTTTTAAAATCTATTATATTTGAAGGAAATAAATTTCCTTTATTTTCTAATTCAGTATTTACAATCATAGGTCTTTTTTATCAAAAGTCAGGTACAAAAAAACGGAAAAAATCCAACATTTAAAAGGGTTCAATCGCCTTATTAAAAATTGTCACCAACTATATCGTTTTAGGGTTGTGTTTTTACGATAATAGGAAAAATTAGGTGTTATTTATTATTATTCGCAATAGTAGAACGCTGAATTCAAATATTAATAATCTACGAGTCACCCAAATATCAAAATTTCGATTAGTGATACCCAATTTTTGTAATAATCATGGTTAAGCATGCTATAGCTACGATGAGATAAACGATCTTTAGTTTTAAATGATTACATAATAGCAAACCACAAATGGAAAGTAAAGACATAAACCCTGTTTCTAGCTTAGTGAAGAGAATACCTAATATCATTGCAATTAAAACTAAATGAGTCCACTTACTTTTTGGTTTGCTCAATAAAGCCACTGCTGCTAGAAATTCTACTATAATAGTCATCCAAGCAAATACAATAGTAATGATTCTCAGGTTTGGAAACACATCAACTAATTTAATTTTACCTAATAAATTTGGATCGGTTTCATTCAATTCCTTAATGCTTTCAGCATTACTATTCGCTATTTCCAAACTATCTGGAAAGAAATAAAATAAAGATTTAAAAATTGTGCCTTGATTAATGGAATGATAATAGAAATTACCGCTAATAAATTGATAAGAAAACAACTTATGAATAACAGAAGCACATAAAACAATGATTAGAAGTGCTTGAACATTTTTATATAGAATAACGTTGCTTTGATGATAACCATAGAACACCATTGATAGCACTACAAATAATAGCAAAAAATGATGGTTAGCAACCCAAAAATATGAACCAACAAGATCTATGATTAAAAGAAGTAAAATTACTATCCAAGAAATAGGATGCTTCGCATTTTTGCCTATTAAAAACCAAACTAAAAAACCACTAAAAAGTATGCATAATTTCCATATTTTAAAGTCATTAGCTAAAACTACAATGTAGATAAAGGCAAACAACATTAATAGTTGTTCTGTTAACTGCCAATGATTTTCTAACCGCTCTTTTATGTTCTGCCAATACTTCAAAGATCACCGTTATTTAGTTGAATTTCATTGACCAAAACCCTCGTGAGACTTTGTTTTTTAGAATCTACTACTGGCTTCCATAATTGAACAGAAATACTATCATTTTTAGTTGTTTCTAAAATAAGCTGTGCTGATTCTTTAATTCTATTATCATTAGGCATTAGCATTAAATAGCCCAAAGAATTTTTTAAATTTGAATTGACATCCACCAATGAATCCACAGATAAATTAGGAATATGAATTTGATTATAGAAATAATGAATTTCTGAGTACATACCATAACCTCCACCTTTCCATTTACTTAGATTTTGAGTTTTAACAACAACCATTTGTATTACAATTACAATAATTGCAAGACATGGTATACTGTAATTAAAGAAAATAACATTTCTTCTAGAAGACATATTTTATATGGTTTCAATTTTTCTATTAACAAAAGACCTCAATAGTTATAAAACACTTGAGGTCATTTTTTATTTAATTTATTTTTTAATCTTCTTAGGTTTTGCCTTCGCCTTTTTAATAGGTTTAGCTTTCACTTTAACTTTTGGCTGAGCTTTCTTTTTAGCTTTTACTTGCTTTTCATATTTAAAAACTACCATACCTAAAGGAGGAATATTGATATCTATAGAATGGTCTCTAAAATGCCAAGCTTCTTCCTTGGTTGTTTTTAATTTATTTGTAAATTCTCCACTACCGAAGTACTTCTTTAAATCACTATTAAAAACTTCTTTAAGCTTTCCTTTTTTAGGTAAACCCAATTTATAGTTTTCTTTAGGAACAGGTGTCATATTGCAAGCTACAATTAAATCATCTTGAGATTCATTTCCTTTTCTAATGTACGTAAAAACTGAATTTTGAGAATCGTTATAATCTATCCACTCAAATCCGTCAGCCGAAAATTGTTTTTGAAATAAGGCAGGTTCTTTCTTATATAGCTTATTCAAGTCTTTAATTAACTCTTGAACACCTTTATGTGGATCATATTGTAATAAATGCCAATCGAGACTGTTTTCAAAATCCCATTCGCCACTTTGACCAAATTCTGCACCTTGAAACAACAAATTAGTTCCTGGATGTGTAAACATATAGCAATACAATAGTCTTAAATTAGCAAAGCGTTGCCACTCATCTCCAGGCATTCTTCCTAAGATCGATTTCTTACCATAAACGACTTCATCATGACTTAAGGGTAACATAAAATTTTCTGTAAACGCATAGGTCATTGAAAACGTTAAGTCATTTTGGTGGTATTGTCTGTAAACTGGTTCTTTTGCAAAATATTGAAGTGTATCATGCATCCAACCCATCATCCATTTCATACCAAAACCTAATCCTCCCATATATGTTGGTTTAGATACCATTGGAAAGGCTGTAGATTCTTCAGCAATTGTTTGTACATCTGGAAAAGCAGAATACACGGCTTCATTCATTTCTCTTAAAAATGACATCGCTTCCAGATTTTCTCGTCCTCCAAACATATTCGGTTCCCATTGCCCATCTTCTCTACTGTAATCTAAAAATAACATGGATGCAACCGCGTCCACACGTAAACCATCTGCATGGAATTGATCTAACCAAAATATAGCATTACTAATTAAAAAAGATTTTACCTCGTTTCTACCGTAATTAAAAATTAAACTTTTCCAATCATTATGATACCCTTTCCTAGGATCTGGATGTTCATATAATGCCGAGCCATCAAAAAAGCCTAAACCATGTGCATCTTCTGGAAAATGAGAAGGCACCCAATCTAAGATAATACCAATATCATTTTGGTGTAATTTATCTACTAATAATTTGAATTCTTCTGGATAACCAAAACGTGATGTTGGGGCAAAATAACCAGTAACTTGATAACCCCAAGATGGATCATACGGAAATTCCATTACAGGCATTAATTCTACATGCGTAAAATTCATTTCTTTTACATAATTGACTAAATCATCAGCCAACTCCACGTAAGACATGAATCTATTTTCTTCAACTTGCTTTTTCCAAGATCCTAAATGAACTTCATATATAGAAAACGGTGCATCTAAAGCATTGTTCTTTTTTCGTTTTTTTAACCATTTTGCATCGCTCCATTTATAATCATCATCCCAAACAATTGAAGCTGTATTTGGGTTATGCTCAGCGCGTCTAGCGTAAGGATCTGCTTTCTCTGTAGTAATATCATTATTACTACTAAGAATCTTAAATTTATACTTAGTTCCTTTTCCTAATCCAGGAATAAAGCCTTCCCAAATTCCACTAGAATCCCATCGAACATTTAATTTATGCTCACCTTCAGACCAAAAATTAAAATCGCCAACTACAGATACCATCTTAGCACTAGGTGCCCAAACTGCAAAATAAACGCCTTCCACACCATCTATAGTGGTGATGTGAGACCCAAATTTTTCGTATAAGCGATAATGCTTTCCAGATTTAAAAAGATTAATGTCAAAATCGGTAAAAAGACTGTGTGTTATTACTTCTGCCATTTATTATTTAATTACTGAACCTTTAGGAATAGTTGCGCCTTTCTTTATAACCACGATACCATCTCTTATGAAATAATTTTCCGTTTCCTTATCTTCAAGATGCTTACCGCCTTCAATTATCACATTATCTCCTATTCTACAGTTTTTGTCAACGATACAATAATTGATGTTACAATCATTTCCTATACCTAATAGGTTTTCAATATGATTTGCTTCCATATCTGCTAGAGATTCATAAGAGTCATTCCCCATCATATAAGTATTTTGAACAACTGAGTTTTTTCCAATTCTAGATCTAATACCAATAACGCATCTATCAATTTTATCCGCATGTATTATACAGCCATCAGAAATTACTGATTTATTTATAACCGTATTAGTAATTTTAGATGTTGGTAGAATTCTTGCTCTAGTATATACTCTATTTTCATCATACAGATTAAATTTAGGAATATCATCAGTTAATCCTAAATTGGCTTCAAAGAAGGAATCAATGGTTCCGATATCAGTCCAATAGCCTTCGTATTGATAACTTAAGGTTTTGTGCTTGTGTATAGATTGCGGAATAATTTCTTTACCAAAATCAATAGTGTCTGGGTTATTCATTAATTCTGCTAACAAATCTCTATTAAAAATATAAATACCCATTGATGCGAGATAATTTCTACCTTCACTTCTCATTTCATCTCCAACATCAGATGTCCAATCTGGTAACAAAGAAGCATCTGGTTTTTCAATAAATGATGTAATTACATTTTCTTCATTTGTTTTTAAAAGTCCAAAACCTGTGGCGTCTTTTGCGTTTACAGGATAGGTTGCAATGGTAATTTCTGCATTACTAGCCTTATGCTTCGCAATCATGTCTTCCAAATCCATATTATACAATTGATCTCCAGATAGTATGAGAGCATACTCAAAATCATTTTGCAAAAAATGGTGCATACTTTGTCTCACAGCATCAGCAGTTCCTTGAAACCACTTATCACTATGCATCGTTTGTTCAGCTGCTAAAACATCTACAAATGCACTACTAAAAAAGCTAAAGTGGTATGTGTTTTTGATATGTTGATTTAAAGAAGCAGAATTAAATTGAGTTAAAACGTAAATCCTTTTTATATCTGAATTAATACAATTTGAAATAGGAATATCCACTAATCTATATTTACCAGCGATTGGTACAGCAGGTTTAGATCTGTCTGCAGTTAGAGGATATAAACGTGATCCTTGACCTCCACCAAGAATAATTGACAATACTTCATTGTTTATCATACCATTTATTTATTTAGTTAGTTAGTTATTTATTATTTTAGTTATTCATTTATTTTATATCGCAATATTTAAGTTTAACTTATTGAATTATATAAATCTATATATGCTTTTGCAGAAACTTTCCATGAGTGATCAATACTCATTATTTGCTTCCTATTTACTTTAAATGCTTTCTTATCGTTGTAAAATTCTTTTCCTCTATTGATGGAAATTAAAATATCCTGAACTGAAACATCGTTATGACAAATTCCAAATCCATTATCGCCAATATCTACAACAGTATCTTTTAATCCGCCTATTCGTCTAACGATAGGAACTGTTCCATATCTCAGTGAATACATTTGGTTTAATCCACATGGTTCTACACGAGAAGGCATTAATAAAAAGTCTGCTCCTGCGTAGATAATATGGGACAACCTTTCATCGTACCCAATAAACGCATTATAACTTCCCGCATACTTTGGTATTAAATCAAATAATTGTTTTTCGGTGTCTTTATTTCCAGAACCTAATACTAGCACTGATATATCATTGGAGCGCAATGCATAATCTATTGCATAAGGCAGGAGTTCAGCTCCTTTCTCGCCAACTAAACGACCTATAAAGGCAAATAAAGGTTTGTTTTCATCTAAATTAAACTCTTTGCACAACCATTTTTTATTTCCTTTTTTCCCTGCTTCGACTGATGTCTTCTTGTAGTTTTTAATAATAAAATCATCTGTACTTGGGTTCCAAACTTCAGAATCAATGCCATTTAAAATCCCAATAGTTTTAGAACTTTCTGCACTTAATAAAGATTCAAGTCCATTGGCATTATACTTTAATTCTTCCATATAACTAGGCGAAACAGTTGTAACTCGCCAAGCACATTTTATAGCTGCAGCCAAAGGATTAATCATACCATCCCAAAGCATTAAGCCCACTTTTTCAATATTAAATCTAGGAAGTTTGTACAAATTATCATAAGTCATCCAACCTTGATATTGTGCATTATGGATAGTTGTTATAACTGGTATTTTATTTAAACTTTCATACTTATAACTCTCTTGAGCCATAAAAGGAATTAGCCCAGTATGATGATCGTGACAATGAATATAATTAGGTTTCTTTTCTAAAGTTAGAATCCAATCTAATGCGGCAATCTGAAAAGCTAAAAAACGATCTACGTCATCATCTGAATACACATATTCTTTATACAATAAAGACTCAATATGAACAAAAAAAACATCGAATTCTAAAACTGAACCCTCTACTTTTAAAATATTAAAACTAACATTTTGATTCCCTAAGAATATTTCAGATTGATATATTGACGTAAATTTATTTGCCTGAGTAAATTTATTATTATAGAACGGCATTATCACTGAACTATCAGCTCCAATTTCATTTTGGTACTTAGGCAAAGCTCCTACAACATCAGCTAAACCACCTACTTTGGCGATTGGATAACACTCTGCACTTATGTGTATAATTTTCATTGACAAGGAATATCTAATTGTTTATGCTGTTAAATTAACAATAAAAAAGACAAAGACTAACATATAATGGCATATGTTAACGTAAAAAAAATATTAAATCAATTTTGTAATTAATGAAAGCTAATTACGACGAATAACCAAAATGAAATTTTGTAATTCTAAGATATGAAAAAGATCGTAATAACAACAGTAATTAGTCTATTTTTTAGTTGTAATAGTTCTGCTCAAAAAAATGAAACTAAAGAAAAAGAAACGTTCACTGTAACAAAGACTGAGGCTGAGTGGAAGGAGATACTCACAGAACAACAATACTACGTTTTAAGAGAAGCGGGCACTGAGCGACCGTTTTCTAGTGCACTTAATAAAAATTATAAAAAAGGCGTTTATCATTGTGCTGCTTGTAATACACCTTTATTTAAAAGTGAGTATAAATTTGATTCAGGAACTGGTTGGCCAAGTTTTGATAGAGAAATTAAAGGTAATGTTGCCTATGGCACAGATACTAAAATCGGTTATACTAGAGACGAGGAACATTGTGCTACTTGTGGAGGACACCTTGGACACGTCTTTAATGATGGACCACAAGAGACTACTGGCAAGCGTCATTGCATAAATGGTGTAGCACTAAAATTCGTTGCCGAAGAGGATGAATAATTCAAAATAGCAATCACGATATTTTATCTAACTATCTCATTAGATTAATATTCTAAAATTGAATCACTAAATTTAAAGGACTAATCCAGAAGTTATGGAAGAAACCTATTTACCTAGTGTTATTAAACAATTTGAATATTACAAAAGTCTTGGAGACAAAACAATCGAACAACTTTCTGCGGTTGAATTAAAAAAAGAACATTCAGAAGATTCAAATTCTATTGCCATCATCGTTAAACATCTTGTTGGTAATATGCATAGTCGTTGGACCAATTTTTTAACCGAAGATGGCGAAAAAGTATGGCGTAAACGTGACGAAGAATTCATTGACAATTTTAGTACAAAAGAGCAATTAATTACGTCGTGGCAAAATGGATGGTATTGTTTACTAACAACGATTAAAAATCTTAAAAACAAAGATTTAGACTATATAGTTTACATTAGAAATCAAGGTCATTCTGTAACTGAAGCCATTAATAGACAAATGATGCATTACGCCTATCATGTAGGACAAATTGTATATATCGGAAAACTAATTAAAGGTAGTAATTGGCAATCGTTATCTATTCCCAAAGGAGAGTCAAAACATTTTAATAACTCAAAATTCAAACGAGAAAAAAGCCGAAAACATTTTACAGATGATGTTTGACTAAAACTAAAAAAAGGTAAAAGACTACAGATAACTATAAATTTCAAAGTGTTTTTTGAATTGGAATTTGCTGTTTACTATTCGGAATTTCATATTTTTGTAATTCAAAGAACTTAAACAAAAAAACTTATCCATGAGTAAATACGATATTATAGTATTAGGAAGTGGTCCTGGAGGCTACGTAACTGCAATTAGAGCATCACAATTAGGATTTAAAACTGCTATTGTAGAAAAAGAAAGCCTTGGTGGTGTGTGTTTAAATTGGGGTTGTATTCCAACTAAAGCGCTTTTAAAGTCTGCTCAAGTTTTTGAATACCTTAAACATGCTGAAGATTACGGATTAAAAGTAAAAGATTACGAGCATGATTTTGATGCCGTAGTAAAAAGAAGTCGTGGTGTTGCTGAAGGTATGAGTGGTGGCGTTAAGTTTTTGATGAAAAAAAACAAAATCGATGTAATTGAAGGTTATGGAAAACTAAAAACCGGAAAGAAAATCGAAGTTGATGGTAAAGATTATTCTGCTGATCATATTATTATTGCTACAGGAGCACGCTCTAGAGAATTACCAAGTTTACCACAAGATGGCGAAAAAGTAATTGGCTACAGACAAGCGATGACCTTAAAAAAACAACCTAAGAAAATGATAGTTGTAGGCTCTGGCGCCATAGGTGTTGAATTTGCTTACTTCTACAATTCTATGGGAACCGAAGTGACAATTGTAGAATACTTAGATAAAATAGTACCAGTTGAAGATGCTGACGTATCTAAACAATTAGAACGTAGTTTTAAGAAATCTGGAATTAAAATAATGACATCTTCAGAGGTAACTTCTGTTGATACATCTGGAAAAGGTGTAAAAGCAACAGTAAAAACTAAAAAAGGAGAAGAAATATTAGAAGCTGACTTAGTATTATCTGCTGTTGGTATAAAATCTAATATTGAAAATATTGGGTTAGAAGATGTCGGTATTGTTGTTGATAGAGATAAGATCTTGGTTAATGATTTTTATCAAACTAATATTCCTGGTTATTATGCTATTGGTGATGTAACTCCAGGTCAAGCTTTAGCGCACGTTGCTTCTGCTGAAGGAATTATATGTGTTGAAAAAATTGCTGGTCAACATGTAGACAAATTAGACTACGGAAACATTCCTGGTTGTACATACTGTACACCAGAAATTGCGAGTGTAGGTTTAACAGAAGCGCAAGCTAAAGAACAAGGATTAGACGTAAAGATTGGTAAATTTCCTTTCTCTGCTTCTGGTAAAGCAAGTGCTAGTGGTGCAAAAGAAGGTTTTGTAAAAGTAATATTTGACGCTAAGTATGGAGAATGGTTAGGATGCCATATGGTAGGTGCAGGTGTTACAGATATGATTGCTGAAGCTGTATTAGGTAGAAAATTAGAAACTACTGGCCATGAAGTATTAAAAGCGGTTCACCCTCACCCAACAATGAGTGAAGCTGTTATGGAAGCTGTAGCTGATGCTTATGATGAAGTAATTCATTTATAAATAACTATTTATAATCATTACTAAATGAAACAAAATTCATTTAAATAATGTACAATATAAAAATGCGATTCTTACGAATCGCATTTTTTTTAGAACTTTATTCCATATTTAAAAAAAAGACTCGATCTGTTTCCAAAGTTATAATTGTAGTGGGAACCAGAATTATTTAATTGATAATTAAATCCTGCACGAAGAAAGGCATTCTCTATAAAATCATATTGCAAGCCGCTTGAAATAGACACACCAACATCCGTAGAAATACCATTCTCTAATCTGTAAAAATCTAATTTGGCACCAGACAGTAAACTCAATTTATCGGTTACTTTTATTTTAAGTAATAAAGGCACTTCAATTAATCCAGCCTCTGCACCAACAAACTCAAACTGGCTTGCTGTAAAAGAAACATCTTCCTTCAAAAAAATTCCATTAACCGTTAAATTCCAATTTTGTGAAGCAAAATCCTCCTGTAATTTTTTAAATTGAAATTTATATTGACCAAAACAAAATGAAGAAGTTAAAATAAAAAGTATAAAAGTATTTCTAGATTTCTTTTTAAAAACTCTCATACAACTTAAAATTTATAACCTATTCCAAAATTAAAACTGTTTTTACTTCCATAATGCGGTGTTTCATCATAGACATCAATTAAGAACTGATCAGTTAATCCGTAAGTATACCTTGCGTCAATAAACCAATGAGAATTTATGTTATATTGAGCTCCTAGTAAAAATGACGATCCATATTTTTCATCTTCAAAACCTCGTAAACTCCCATTGTCAATAGACAAATTTAATTGAGGTCCTGTAAACAAATCAAATTTATTGGTCAACTTATATTTTAAAAGCAACGGAATATCTAAAAGCACTGATTGCGAGTAATTAGCCTCCAATTGTAAACTAAACTTTTCAGATAAACTTTTGCTTAAAAACAAACCTGCGTAAACACTTGTTCTTCCTATAGAAGTATAACTGTTCGAAATATTCAATTCACTATAACCATGCCTAATTCCAAAATGAAATTTGTTCTTCGAGGTTATGAATTCATCTTGTGCCGAACTAATAAAAGTGGAAAACAAAAACACTGTAATAAAAGTAAAAATTCTCATAATTAATTGATTGTTAGAAATTAATAATCACAAACCTAACTTGGTAAATTGTTAATTAATCCTAACTAAATCACAATCAAATTGAAAATAACAGTTAAATCCTTGTGAAAATTCTTAAATTTTTATGGTAAAAAATCATAACTAACAGACTTAAATGAGGTAGAATAATGGCTTGGATCATGGATACAATCTTAAGACTATAGTTTAAGTCCCATCCCTAAAAAGACTCCATTAGGTGAAATTTCCTGAAAACCTATGACGTATTTCATATGAATATCTACATCTGAGGTTAGATTAAAAGCCAATCCTAAGTCTGCTCTCACTTTGAGTTTAGCATTAAAGAAATCGAAGAAATAATTTAAACTTGGGCCGACAAGAATATTAAAATTATAAGCAATTTGGTATTTTAAATAAATTGGAGCATTTAAAAACTTAAAATCATTAAGCCCAATATAAAGCAATTCTACTTGCAGATTGAAGTTATCTTCCAAATAAAAGTCGGCAAAAATGCCACCATAATAACCAGTTTCTGCAGATGAAAAATCTCCAAATACACCATTATCCGTTTTAAAAAAGGTTTTATTAATTCCGCCTTTTATACCAAAATCCGTTTGTGCAAACGATTTGTACAAACCGCCAAATAACAAAACAATTATGAAAACTTGAAATTGATACTTCATACAACCTAAACTATGAATCAAATTATGAATCTTAATTACTAGCGCATTACTTAATACTTATATAAAGCTCTCTATAGCTAAATCGTAACTCTGCATACCAAAACCTAAAATTACACCTTTAGCGTTTGGAGAAATATAAGATTGATGTCTAAATTCTTCTCTAGAAAACGTATTAGAAATATGCACTTCTACTACAGGTGTAGAAATCGCTTTAATTGCATCACCAATACCTACAGAAGTATGCGTATAAGCAGCTGCATTTAAAATGATACCATCGTAATCAAAACCAACCTCTTGTATTTTTGATATTAGCTCACCTTCTATGTTAGATTGAAAGTAAAGGAGCTCGGCATTAGAGAATTTTTCTTTTAAAATTTCTAAGTAATCTTTAAAGGTTTGGTGTCCATATATTTCTGGTTCACGCTTACCTAAAAGATTGAGATTTGGGCCATTAATAATTATAAGTTTTTTCATACAACAAAAAAAATAACATGCTACATATCAGAAATATAAGATTTCGCTCAATTAAATCTCAAAATTCTAATTTAGAGTTAATATTGATTAGTTTATTAAGGCAAGAGTTGATGATATTTTTACCTTAAATCCATCTTAATATTTATAAATATATTCTATATTTGAAATCTAATCAAATTAATTATAATTATGAAAAAAAACTTATTAAAAGGTGCTTTCGTAGCATTCGCAGCATTATCATTAACAGCTTGTTCAATCACTATGCCAGTTACTGCAACTAGTAACTCTGTAGGTTCTAAAGTTGGTAAATCTTCTGCAACTGTTGTCTTAGGTTTCGCTTTTGACGAAGATGCTAGTATCAAAACTGCTGCTAAGCAAGGTGGTATTTCTAAAATTTCTACAGTAGACATTAAAATCAAAAACGTTTTAGGTCTTATTGTAACTTATGAAACTATCATTACAGGTGAGTAATTATAAGTACATATTAAAAATGGGTAGAGTTTCTTTACCCATTTTTTTTTATTTCTTTTTTAACTGTAGCCAAGTTTCTCAAAAAGAAATTACGCTTTTCGATGGTCACGTTTATTTATTAAAAGATGGGGAAACAGAAATTACCAAAACTGGTGTGGAGGTTAATGAGTCTGGAGAGTTAAAGACACTTTTTGCGAAAAATGACTTAGTCTTATATAAAGCAATAAAACATAAAGATTACAATACTTATCTTTTTATAGACCTAGACTCTACTATTGTTAAAGAAAACATTTACAAAACCAAGTCTATAAATACGAGCAAAATTATTCTTTATCAACACATGGTAGATTCTTTAAGTGAGATTACAGGAATTACGATTTTAAAGAATGATAAATTTAATAATAGATTTTCTAAAGACTCTTTATCTCAACAACGATTTATAATTTCAATTGATGCAGATGTTAAAACTAAATAAGCTTCCTATTGTAATATTTATTACATTCATTGCACTTAGCACTTATAGTTGTGGTGGTATAAAACCAGCTGCAACAGGAAAAATATCTAAATACGTTGAAGATTTTTTTCTTGGCGATGGTAAAATGCAATACTTTGTAAAACCAATAGATTACATAAGTACAACCGAAGATAAAGCAACTCTAGACGCTACTTTTAGAAGAGCTGACAGAAAAAATGATTCTGTTACAGTTAACTTTTCAGTTTTACTAAACAAAAACAATACAGTAAATAAAGTTGTTATTAATAATGGGGAAACTGAATACATCACAGAATCCGTTAAAACATTTTATACTCAAAAGGAAGATGAAAAGATTTCGCATAGATTAAGTATAAAAACCACTTATGCCGATTACCAAAACTATTTACTAAATCAAATACATTTTATTACGGTAACAACCGAAGACGAATCTGCAACAATTTCTCTCACAGAGAAGTCTAAACAAAAACTAGAGAATATCGTGGCAATCTTATCAGATTTACTATAACGAGTTTCAACCCATAGACTGAAAAAGCTTTTATATGCAATAAATAGCATGGTTGTTGAAATACATCTTTAAATTAAAGCAAAAATATTAAACTAGACATACGCATATTCCTTTCTCAGCACCAATACTATTTGAGACCATACATTATTCTTAACCTGTTTGCATACCGAAACAAGTTTGCAACAATATGGTAAGTTTTAATTTCTTTATAAAACAGAATTGAATATAGTTATTTTGTTACTTCTACTCTATTATTCTTAACTTTAATTATGAAATGGAAACAAGCCATTACGGATTATAAACATTATCTTCAAATTGAACGTGGATTATCTAAAAATTCAATTGAGAATTATAGCTATGATATTAAAAAGCTTGTTTCATTTTTGGAAGAACATGCCATAAAGGACTCTCCTATTTCAATAGATAACAGCATCGTAAAAGACTTTATATATTCGGTTTCAAAATCTATAAATCCAAGATCTCAAGCACGTTTAATTTCTGGTCTTCGAAATTTTTTTGATTATCTAATTTTTGAAAATTACAGAACCACCAATCCATTAGATTTAATAGAATCACCTAGAATTGGCCGAAAATTACCTGATACACTATCAATAGAAGATATTGATAATTTAATTAATGCCATTGATCTTAGTTACCAATATAATGGTGTTAATCTTGGTGAGCGAAATAGAGCTATCATTGAAACATTATATAGTTGTGGTTTAAGAGTTAGTGAACTTATTGAATTAAAAATTTCTGATTTGTTTTTTGAAGAAGGCTTTATTAAAGTAACAGGAAAAGGTAACAAACAACGTTTTGTACCCATTGGTCTTCCAACTCAAAAATTCATTAATATATGGATTAGCATTAGAAATCACATTGACGTTCAAACGAGTTCCAAAGATGTACTTTTCTTAAATTATAAAGGCAAACAACTAACGCGAGCGATGATATTTACCATTATAAAAAAATTGGTAAAAATTACCGGTTTAAAAAAAACAGTTTCGCCTCACACCTTTAGGCATTCCTTTGCAACGCACTTATTAGAAAACGGAGCAGACTTAAGAGCTATACAAATGATGTTAGGTCATGAAAGTATTACAACAACTGAAATATATATGCATGTAGATCGTTCTCATTTAAGTGAAGTTTTGAATAAATTTCATCCAAGAAAATAATTTTATTTTACTTAACTTAACAGTGACAAATACTTTATAAAAGTGTCTTATCACAAAGAAATAAACTATGAAACTCTCTAATTTTAATCTAACCAATTACAAGTCAAAATTTTACGAGAAAAACAAGTTATCTAACGAGTCCTTTGAAGATCAAAAACATCAAATTGCTTTAGAAATCTCTAAAGTTGGTATATGGGATTGGGACGTAAAAACTAACAAAGTAACTTACTCAAAGGAATCTAAGGAAATTATTGGCTACTCTAGTGATGATCTTAAAAACACATCAACAGCTTGGAATGACAAAATTCATCCTGATGACAAAGAAGCGTATTTTAGTGGTTTTAAATCTCATATAAAAGGCGAAATTGATTTCTATGAAAACGAATATAGAATTCAATGTAAAAATGGAAGCTATAAATGGATATTACATAAAGGAAAAGTTATAGAGAGTGATAACACAGGAAAACCCTCTCGCATCATTGGTACTCACACAGATATTACTAACTTAAAAAACACTGAAGATAAGCTTAACCAAAACTTACAGTTAATTACAAACCAAAATAAGCGATTATATAGCTTTACGCATATAGTTTCACACAATTTAAAAACGCATATAGGTAACTTTAGAAATCTTTTAGAATTCTATGATGAAGCCAAATCTGAAAAAGAAAGAGACGATTTAATAGATCATTTAAAAACAATTTCTAATTCATTAACTACGACAATTGTAGATTTAGACGATATAATAAGTATAAAATCTAAAGCTCAAACCAGCCAAATAAAAGAGCGCGTTTACCTTCATAATTGTTGTAATAAAATCATAGACAGTTTAAAATCCGAATGCGAAAAACATAGCGTTACAATTCATAATGCTTTAAGGAAGGATGAAGTCATTCTATCTAATACCTCTTATTTAGATAGTATTTTTTACAATCTAATTTCTAATGGTATTAAGTATTCTGATCCTAAAAAAAATTCGCAGATAATTATTCAATCTATACATACTAAGGATATCATAAAAATTCTTATATCTGATAATGGTATTGGTATTGACCTCAATAAATTTAAGGGTCAAATATTTGAAATGTACCAAACATTTCATGGTACAGATAGAAAAGATAGCAGAGGAGTTGGTTTATATATCACAAAAACCCAAGTCGAAGCACTACAAGGACGTATTGAAATTGAAAGTGATTTAGGTAAAGGAACAGCATTTTCAATTACTTTTAATAAACATAAATAATCTGAAATTATCCTAACTTATGTGTTGCAAATTACCATGTTCTGGTACCTGCATTTCAGTCGGTGGCAATTGCATATAATCGCCATAAAATTTATTTAGATATAAATCGTAGCCATCTAATATCATTAACTCTACACCTTCAAAATTAACTTTAGAATAAGATTTTAATATTGATTTAGGTAATATCTTTCCTAGGTAGGCAAACTTATCTAGAGATGAAAACATATAATCAGTATCCTTATTTTTAAAAAATGTAGCAAGCTTATCATAAGCCTTTAGTTTAATACTTTTGCTAAATATTAATCCTATCACATATAATACTCCAGTAAAAACAAATCCAAATACGCCTTTATCTTTGGTTACTTGGCCTTTTAAAGTTCCTTGAATAGCCATTAAACCAAATAGTTGCAATTTTTGAGAAATCTTAGAACTTGATATATTATCAAAAACAAAAATATCAATACAGATTTTTGGGTTATCAACTGAAACAAATCGTGTTACCCATAGATTATTACTAGAAATCGCAAAACCATCTGGAATTACTTTAAGAAATTTATCATACTCACTTCTTTCAAACACAACATCTGCATCATCATCCCAAGGTATAAATCCTTTGTGACGTATAGCGCCAATCATTGTACCAGCAAACAAACTGTATTTTAAATTATGTTTAGAACAAACATCATCTAACGCTTTTAGTAAGTCCAACAACTCATTATGAAGATCTTTTATACTACCCATTATTAAGTAATTGTTTTAATTGAGACGTAGAGACACCTTTAGTTCGAGGTAGGTAAATGACATCACAGAATTCCTCTAAATAATTAAATTTGTCTTTCCAATCATCTCCCATAACAAAGAAGTCTACTCTATGCTCAATGACATCTTGTGATTTTTGTTCCCAATTATCTTCTGGTATTACGAGATCTACAAAATCTAAAGATTCTAAATAGCGCTTTCTTTTGTTGTAATTAAACTTACAAGTCTTGCCTTTTACCTTATTAAATTCATCTGTAGATAAACCAACGATAAGCTTGTGACCATAATCTTTTGCACGTTTTAAAATTTCTAAATGCCCATAATGAAGCAAGTCAAAAGTTCCATAGGTTAACACGGTTTTAAACTTATTCTGCAGTATCATTGAAAAATCTACATTCAATTTTTTAGCAGTTTTGTATATGAAAAACTTAAAAAGGGTATTTAAAATTGGTAAGCTTTTAATTAAACTTGGTTCAATAATATTATTTAAAAGTTTTAATGTTTTAATATCCTCTAAGACAACATTACTTGTATTATCTTCTACATTGAAAAATCCTTTACCTATAATAGAACCTAAAGTTCTATTTCTACTTAATTCAGATAATGAAGTTATACAAAGGCCTCCTATGCCAGCACCAAGATTTGCGGTCCTCGTATCACACTTAAGGTATTTTAATAAAATTTTTATTTCTTTAAAACATTGTGTTAGTATAAAATACCGTGTGTTATTAGAGTTAAATTTACCATCAATATTACCCATATAAACGGCATAGATATTATTTAGAGCACTTAAATATTCTACTCCGTTATTGTCTGTTGTAAAATCGAAATGGAAAATAGTATTTTTAAAAATCTCCTTCACTTTAACAACATCCATTCGATCAGTATAACTCATCGTTAAAAGTGTAGGTGCATTTCTAATTACTTCAACATTAAAAACGGGACCTTTTAAACTAATAAATTTTTCAAATTTTAGATTTAGTTTGAAGTGATCATGTATAGTCATCCCATCCTTAAGTAAGCCTCGAGACATATTGATAATAAGAGAATTCTTATCTATGTTTTCTGAAAATATTTTGTGATAATCGTTAAATCGATTGGTCGGAATGGTAATAATTATAATTTCAAAATTCTTTAATAATTCAAAATCAAATTCTGATTTGACTCTTTTACTTAATCTAAAGTTTTGAAAATACTTTTTATTCCTATTTTTTTTATTAATGCGTTTGCTTTGTTTTTCACTTCGCACAAATAAAGAAACGTTGTTCTTTTTGTTAAGAGATAATTGTTGAGCGACAGCAGTTCCTGTAGTAGCTGATCCAATAATTGCAATGTTATTCATAATTATTTTAATACTCTAAAATTGATGTTTGAAACTTCCTTTTCTTAATATTTCAATCGATCAATAGATGGCTTAATAAATTACTAATAACAAGACGTGAATCATTATTATAAGGTTAGGTCTAATAATTTACAGCTGCAATATAATCATTTAACGTTTCTCATTTAAATTACTAGGTCAACCAACATATTTTTACTTTAAAGTTGACAGAATACAAGATTTATCCGATTAAATCATTACAATAACTTTAATCTTTTCCGCCCTCTGTAAACTGAAATATTAATGAGTTTTACAATTTTTTACACATTACAATAAAAAAAAGACTGTCATAAACTGACAGTCTTTTTTGATGAAAATTTGATTTAATTATTTAGCAATATTCACTGCTCTTGTTTCCCTTATTACAGTAACTTTTACTTGTCCTGGATACGTCATATCTGTTTGTATTTTTTGAGAAATCTCAAAAGATAAGCTTGCGGCTTTCTCATCTGATACTTTTTCACTTTCTACAATAACACGTAATTCTCTACCAGCTTGAATAGCGTATGCTTTCTTAACACCTGTAAATCCAAAAGCAACATCTTCTAAATCTTTAAGACGTTGTATGTAAGAATCTAATACTTGGCGTCTTGCTCCTGGTCTTGCTCCTGATATAGCATCACAAACCTGAATAATTGGTGATAACAATGTCGTCATTTCTATCTCATCGTGGTGAGCACCAATAGCATTACATACTTCTGGTTTTTCGCCATGTTTCTCTGCCCATTGCATACCTAAAATAGCGTGAGGTGTTTCTACATCTGTTTCAGATGATGGTACTTTACCGATATCATGTAACAAACCTGCTCTTTTAGCTAGCTTCGGGTTTAAACCTAACTCCGCAGCCATTACACCACATAGTTTTGCAACTTCACGTGAGTGTTGCAATAAGTTTTGTCCGTAAGAAGATCTGTATTTCATACGACCAACCATCTTAATTAATTCTGGATGCAAACCATGAATTCCTAAGTCAATCACAGTGCGTTTTCCAACCTCAATAATTTCTTGCTCTATTTGCTTTTCAGTCTTTCTAACAACTTCTTCAATACGTGCAGGATGTATTCTTCCATCCGTCACTAACTTATGTAAAGATAAACGTGCAATTTCTCGTCTTACAGAATCAAAACAAGATAAAATAATCGCCTCAGGTGTATCATCTACAATAATCTCTACTCCAGTTGCTGCTTCAATAGCTCTAATATTTCTACCTTCTCTACCGATAATACGACCTTTAACATCATCAGATTCTATATTAAATACAGATACACAATTATCTACTGCTTCTTCTGTACCAATACGCTGAATGGTGTTAATAATAATCTTTTTAGCTTCTTGCTGAGCGGTAAGTTTTGCTTCTTCTACTCTATCTTGTACAAATGCCATGGCATCTGTCTTAGCTTCTTCTTTTAAAGATTCTACCAATTGAGACTTAGCTTCTTCTGCAGATAACGCAGAGATCACTTCTAATTGTTTTATTTGGCTCTTATGAGCCTTTTCAACTTCGTCTTGTTTTTTCTCAAGAAACTCAGTTCTATAATCGTAATCCTTTATTTTAGATTCTAAAGATTGATTAGATTTCTTTGCTTTATTAAGTTCATTAGAGATTTGAGATTCTTTATCTCTAATACGTTTTTCGGCTTCAGCCATTTTTTTATCACGAGATAAAATTACTTTTTCGTGTTCTGCCTTTAACTCAATAAATTTTTCCTTTGCCTGAAGAATTTTATCTTTTTTAATAGATTCTCCGTCAGATTTAGCCTGTTTTAAAATTGTTTTAGATTCGGCTTCTGCATTAGAAATAAGCTTTGATGCTTTTCCTTTCTCTAAAGATTTTGCTATAATATATCCTAGTATTACGCCTAATACTACACCTCCAACTATATATATAATTGTGTTACTGTCCATTGTTTATTGTTTAGTTTAGTATATAAAAAAAGCCTATATCAGCTATCGGTTTTGTATAAACTCCTTAAAAACAAGTTTAGGGCTAACAAGATGATCAAAAATCTGTCTAAGATACTGAAACGAGTTCAGCACTAACAGCACGATTTTACAACTTAAACTCACCCTTTTTAAAGAATTGATCGTTGAGTTTATCAAAAAATGTAACTAATATAGGCAGTAACCTTATTTTATTTTAAAGAACGTACGAGTTAAATATGTTGATTTAATAGTTCGTTTAAAGCTTCTAACTTCTCTTGAACTTCTTCATTTACATACTCTTTATCTATTGACTTTTGCTCTACTTGAGCCGCAAACTGTAAAGCACACATGGCTAATACATCTTGCTTATCTCTTACAGAATAATTCTGCTCAAATTGCCCAATCATAGCCTCAATTTTTTTTGTGGCCTTGCGTAAACCTTCTTCTTGACTAGGATTTATCGTTAACGGATAAACTCTATTCGCAATAGAAAGTTTAATCTTTAATTGTTCTGGCATATCATTTAAATTTACAACTTTATTCTGAGAGTTGACCTATACAATGGTCTATATCTCTTATAAGTGCATTTATTTTGAGCTTCGTTTCTCGTTTATTTTCGTCACTACCAAGCATTGAATTTGCCATTTTGAGCGTATTATGCTTATCTGCCCAATCCGCAATTTCTTCTTGCTGCGCTTTAAGCTTTAATTGCTGCTGCTCTATTTCATTAGATAGCCGTGCATTAGTTTGTTTTAATGCTTCCTGCTTATGTAAAATCTTACTGATTTTATTTTCTAACGCATCAACAATGTCTTCTATTTTACTCATTAAAGCAATTCAATACTATTGAAACAAAGTTAACATACCAAATGAAAAAACGCAATTCTTTTGTGATTATTTTTTATAAACCTAATGTCTATAAGATTAATACTTTAACTAATAGACTAAAATTAAAAGCTTTAATAAGTATTAAAAATGAAATAACATTTATGAAATATTAAAAATGAAATTAAAATTTTAAAGTAAAAACTCACGGTATTAAAAATAATACACTTTTAACATTTGTATTTCGTTATCAAATTAATATTTTAGCTATTCTAGTTTTATATATGAAACCACTCTTATTTTTTATCTTATTTTCTTGCTCTATTTATGGGCAATCTGAATATCCTCAAGACTATTTTAGGCATCCATTAGACATTCCTTTAGTGCTTTCTGGTACGTTTGCAGAGTTACGTTCTTCGCATTTTCATGGCGGATTAGATATTAAAACACAGCGTAAACAAGGTTTAAAAGTATATACCGCTGCAGAAGGCTATGTAAGCCGAATTAAAATTTCGCACTTTGGGTATGGTAAAGCTATTTATATCACTCACCCTAATGGTTATACAACAGTATATGGTCATTTAAAAAAATTATCTGACCGGTTTGAGGAGTATATAAAACAATGTCAATACGATAAAGAAAGTTATGAGGTTGAAGTTTTTCCACATTCAGAAGAATTATTAGTTGCCGCAAACGAAGTCATAGCATACTCCGGAAATACAGGTAGTTCTGGTGGACCTCATTTGCATTTCGAAATTAGAGACAACCAAGAGCGACCAATAAATCCATTACTTTTTGGCATGAAGGTTAAGGATTCTAAACAGCCTTATGTTTCTGCAGTTTTTGCCTACCCTAAAGATGAAAACGCTTCAATTAACGGAAAAAACGAACGCACTCAATTACGATTAATTCCTCAAAAATCTGGAGATTATACCGTTGAAAAAATAACGGCTTATGGTGACATTGGTTTTGGTGTAACTTCTTACGATAAGCAAGATTTAGCTCCTAATAATAACGGTGTTAGTAATATTCAAACCATATTTAACGGCAACAAAAGTATTGAAGTAGATTTTAAACGATTTAGTTTTGAAGAGACCAAACATATTAAACGCTATGTTGATTACAATTACTATAAAACGAAAAAATCAAAAATTCAAAAGTTATTTATAGAACAAAACAATCCGTTAAGCTTATATAAAGACGTGCATGACAATGGATATGTATCTGTAGAAGACAGTACAGCAACTGTTTATAAAATAAGAATTAGAGATTATCATAACAATGAAACATGGGTTACTGTGCCAATTGAAGGTAAACCCTTAGTTGTAAAAAAAGACAGTCTTATAGATGAATCTGATAAAACCTTAATATATAGTGACCAATCGACAACCTTAACTTCAGGATTAATTACCGTTAATTTTTATGAAAACACTTTATATGATGATGAATTTGTAGATTTTGAAGTCAATTCTGATACGCTTTTTCTGCATGAAGATAAAATACCACTTCAAAAGAATTTTTACATCAATTATGATTTAACGAAGTATAAATCAGAACATCAGGATAAAATTTTTATTTCAAAGTTATACGGCTACTATAAAAGACCCAATTACATTAAAACTACCAGAAAAGGTAATGTACTAAGTGCTAGAAGTAAAACATTTGGCACGTTTGCATTAGCTATGGATACCATCTCCCCTACCATAAAACCAATTAATTTTCAAGATAAGAAGTGGTTAAGCAAATACAGATATCTAAAAGTGAAGATTGAAGATGACTTATCTGGTATTAGCAAATACAGAGCAACTGTAAATGGCCAATGGATATTAATGGAATATGATTATAAAACCAAAACTTTAATACACGATTTTAATGATAACATCGTTAAAGGTACTAAGAACGAATTAAAGATTATAGTAACAGATAATGTAGGAAATAGTTCTACATTTGAAGCCACCTTTTTCAGAAAATAAAACCAAACTATTTGAAACGCTTACACTTTATTATTTTAATTAGCTTACTATTTAGTTTGCTATCCTTTGCGCAATCTTCAATCATAAGAGGTGTTATTTTAAACGAAGCCAATACACCTATTGAAAACGTAAATATAAAAGCGAGTACTGGAGAAGGTACAGCGACCAATAGTAATGGATTCTACGAATTAAAAATACCTTATGGTAAAGAAGTTACTGTGGTTTTCACACATTTATCTCATGAACGAATAGAACAAACCTTCAACTTAAAAAATGGACAGGAGTTAGAATTTAATCCTGTTATGCTCGTAGAATTTGAACAGATTACAACCGTTGTTATTAATAGTAATACAAGATTAACAACGGAAGGCGTTGTGTCAATTGATCCTGCAACGCTAAGAACCATAAAAGGCGCACAACCAGGTGTAGAGAACATTTTAAAAACATTACCTGGCGTTAATATTTCTAATGAGTTAAGTACGCAGTATTCTGTTAGAGGTGGGAATTTTGATGAAAATTTAGTTTATGTAAATGAAATTGAAGTTTACAGACCTTTTCTTATTAGATCTGGAAATCAAGAAGGTTTAAGCTTTGTGAATACAGATTTAGTGCAGAATGTAGATTTTTCAGCTGGTGGTTTTCAAGCTAAATATGGAGATAAATTATCTTCCGTACTAGATATTACATATCGTAACCCAGTTGATTTTGGGATAAGGGCAGATTTAAGTTTACTTGGCGGAAGTATCGCAGCAGAAACCGTTTCCAAGGATGGAAAGTTTTCAGGTATCGCAGGTGTACGCTACAGAGATAATAGTTTACTGCTCAACAGCTTAGAGACTGAAGGCAATGTTGAACCTGTTTTTGCAGATGCTCAAACCTATTTAACCTATCGTTTTTCGAGTAAATTTCACTTAAACTTTTTAGGGAATCTTTCTTTAAACAAGTACAATTTTCAACCAGAAAACAGACAAACAAATTTTGGTACACTTCAAGACCCAGTAGCGCTTTTGGTTTTCTATGAAGGTCAAGAAAAAGATCAATACCAAACAGCGTTTGGAGCATTAAAGGCTAACTATTTTGTAAATGAAGACCTAACTTTAAAATTAATTGCATCAGCATATCACACTACGGAACAAGAATATTTTGACATATTAGCACAGTATCGATTAGGTCAAGTTAATACTAGTATTGGCGACGAAAATTTAGGCGAAGTAGAATTTAGTGAAGGTATTGGTTCTCAATTAACACATGCTCGTAATGATTTAGATGCTTTTATTATAAATGCAGAACACAGAGGCGATTATAAAATTGATGAAGAAAGTACTATTGAGTGGTCTGTAAAATATACCAATGAAGATATTAGAGATAGACTTGTAGAATATGAAGTTATTGACTCTGCTGGTTTCTCTATAAGACCTCCACGTTTTAGCGAACCAAATTACCAACCTTATGAATCTTTCTCAGGACCATTAACAGCCTTTGAAGAAGTAAGAGCTTTAAACCGAATAACCATAAATAGATTTCAAGCTTTTGGTCAGTACAGTAAAAAAACGGATTGGAATGGACACGAAGTCTTTTATAATGCAGGTGTAAGAACTCATAGTTGGTCCGTTTCTGGCGAAGATGTTGAAACTAAATCCCACACTGTATTTAGTCCAAGAGCTCAATTTGCAATTAAGCCTAACTGGGAAAAAGATGTGCTTTTTAGAGTTGCAGGTGGTTTATACCATCAACCGCCTTTTTACAGAGAGTTAAGAGATTCTGTAGGAACTGTACAACCAGATGTTAAGGCTCAAAAATCATTTCATGTGGTACTTGGTAATGAGCAAAGTTTTCAACTTTGGAAACGACCATTTAAATTGGTAGTAGAAGCCTATTATAAAGGTATGAGTGACGTTAATCCTTACACATTAGAAAATGTGAGAATTCGGTATGCAGCAAAAAACAATGCAAAAGCGTATGCTTATGGTTTAGATTTAAGACTAAATGGAGAATTTGTTCCTGGTACTGAGTCATGGTTTAGTTTTGGTTATCTAAAAACAGAAGAAAACATTGACGATCGTGGTTACATTGCAAGACCAACAGACCAACGTTTAAAATTTGGTGTACTTTTTCAAGATTATGTACCCAATATGCCTGATCTAAAAATGTACCTTAATTTAGTTTATAATACTGGTGTTCCTGGAGGTTCGCCTAGTTATGCCGATCCCTACGTTTACCAACTTAGACTTAGAGATTATAGACGTGCAGATTTAGGAATTTCATACCAAATTGTTAACCCAGAAAGCAAGTACAAGGCCAAATGGAAAAAGTCGGTAAAAGAATTGTCTATTGGTTTTGAAATTTACAACATGTTTAATAACCAAAATTCCATAACAAATACTTGGGTAAGAGACGTGTATAGCAAAGGGCAATATGCAATTCCAAACTATTTAACGCCTCGCGTTTTTAATTTAAGATTATCTGCCCGATTCTAATTTTTTCTTGTTGAATTAGAAAAACCAATCTTATTTTTAGTGGAAATACCAATATTACCGATGACCGAACATTAATTCAACTATAAAATGTTTAAATTTGTAACTATTTAATTCACTTTTGGTTACCCTACTAAACACAAGTGCAAAAATTTAAGAATATGAAACTTTCTTTATTTGCATGCGCAATACTGTGTTTTTCTTTTTCATTCGCTCAACTAAGCGTACGAAACAATGCTTATGTATTTGTTTCTGATGAAGTACTCTTTGTTAACGATGATGTTAATTTAGAAGAATCAACCGCAAAAATTTATTTAAGAGATGAATCTCAACTAATTCAAGGAACAGGTACTACAGGTAATTCTGGATTGGGAGAGCTAAGTGTTTACCAAACTGGTACAGCTAACCAATGGAGTTATAATTATTGGTGTTCTCCAGTAGGTAATACCTCTCTAGCAAATGGAAATGAAGATGCTAGAGTCGCCCTACTTAATGATGTTATTGATCTCGAAAACTCAACACCAGCATTATTTACAACAGGCTACGATGGTAGCGCAAGTCCATTAACAATTTCTACAAGGTGGCTATGGACGTACCAAACTTCTAGTCTTTATTCAGATTGGTTTTTTGTTGGAGACGCAGGCGCTATTGCTCCTGGTTTAGGATTTACAATGAAAGGAAACGGTACAGGTGTTTCTAATAATCAAGAATATGATTTTAGAGGAAAACCAAACAATGGAACCATGTCTAATCCTATTGCAGTTGGCGAATTTACATTGGTTGGTAATCCTTATCCAAGTGCTATAGACTCTGCAGCTTTTATTCATGACGCTGATAATGTAAACGAAATCGTTGGTACACTTTTTTATTGGGAACAAGCAGGATATATTAATTCACATTACGTTGCAGATTATATTGGTGGTTATCATGAGTTTACCATCAATGCAGCTGGCACAATAGTATCTAATACATTTGCTCAATTCGAAACTTATAATTCTCAAGGAATTTCTACCGGAATACCTCCTGGACCTCCAGGTGGCACTAAACAAGCACGTCGTTATATACCAATTGGACAAGGTTTCATGGTTGAAGGACAAGCTGGTGCAACTACAAATACTGTATCTGTAAAAAATACGCATCGTGTTTTTGAAAAAATTGGTACAGATAGTTACTTTTTTAGAAGTAGTAATACTAACGATAATAATGCTACTGAAACAACTCCAAATACTGGGATTCAATATCAAGAAAATGGACTTTCCATAGTTCCTAATGATTATAAAAGGTTTCGACTAAATGTTGATTTTAGTGTCAATGAAGCACAATACACACGTCAACTCTTATTGAATTTTCATGATACGGCAACCTTTGGACATGATAGAGGTTTAGAATTACATCGTTCTCAAAATTTAAGTTCAGATGCTTATTTTGAACAAGAAAATGATGTCTATTCTGGTTTGGCTTACCCATTTGCTCAAGAGTTAACAATCCCATTTGTAATTGATATTGAAGAACAACAACCATTAAGATTCAGAATTTTCGATGTTCAAAATTTTGACGAATCTCAAGGTATTTATATTCATGATAATGAAAATGACACATACATTAATTTAAGAAATGTAGATTATGAACTAAATATTGAACCTGGAAACTACACAAATCGTTTTGAAATTGTATTTACAACAAACAGTACCTTAGGTATTGAAGATTTTGAGGCTACGTCTTTAACCATACGTCAAAACAATGATAATAATGAGCTTTCAGTTTTAAATCCTAATGCATTAGATATTAAAACTATTGAGATATTTGATGTCGCAGGTAAACGTATTTATAATTTACCATATAATGCGGTTTCAGAACTTTATAGTGTATCTACAGCTGCGATCAGTGATGGTGTGTATGTTGTAAAAGTGACCACAAATTCTTCAACTGTAAAATCACAAAAAATTATTGTTAAGAATTAACAAACGCTTTTAATACACTTATTACATAATCTAATTCGTCTTTTGTATTGTAAATACTAAAAGAGAAACGCACAGATGGTTGCTTCAGTTTATTTTCTGATAGTATTTCAGTCAATACGTGAGATTGTTGGCTACTACCACTTTGGCAAGCACTTCCTTTAGAACAAGCAATTCCTTTTAAATCGAGCTGAAATTGTAACATTGCTGTTTTTTCTGCAGCTATTGGTAAACAGACATTAACTAATGTGTAGGTACTGTTAGTATTATCTTCACAACGACCATTAAAACTTGCTTCTGGAATCTCGTTTTTTAGTTGCGCTATGAAGTAAGTCTTTAAACCTGAAACATACTTTTTATCATCTTCAAGATTAGAGTAAGCAATCTTTAAAGCTTCATCTAAACCAACAATATTATGAATAGACTCCGTACCTGCTCTATAACCTCTCTCCTGTTCGCCGCCAAAAATTAATGGTTTAAGACCAGATTCTTTTCTAATAAAACAAAAACCAACACCTTTAGGTCCATGAAATTTATGCGCGCTAGCAGCCAAAAAATCTATAGGTATAGCTTGTAGGTCAATTTTATAATGACCAATAGATTGAACAGTGTCTGTATGAAACAATGCATTATTCGATTTACATAAATCAGCTACTTTCTTTATATCTAAGATATTTCCTATTTCGTTGTTAATATGCATTAAACTAACTATTGCTTTATCACTAGATTTTAATAATTGTTCTAAATGCGCATAGTCAACTTGTCCACATTGGTCAACGTTTACATAAGTAAGCTTTACATTATATTCTTTTTGCAGCTGTTCCGCAGTATGCAAAACCGCATGATGCTCTATTTTAGAGGTTATAATTTCAGTATAACCTAAATCTCTAACAGCACTGCGTAAAGCTAAATTATCCGCTTCAGTTCCACCAGATGTAAAAACTATTTCTGAAGCAGAAACATTAAAATAAGATGCAATATTCTTTCTACATTGTTCTAAAAGAGCTTTAGATGAGCGTCCAAAACTGTGAGTAGACGACGCATTACCATAGTTTTCTTGTAATACTATAGTCATACGTTCTATAACTTCTTTACGAATTGCTGTGGTTGCCGCATTATCTAAATAAACGTGTTTCATTTCACAAAAATATTGTAAATAAAATTATTTAGATAATGGAGCGTTATAATTTTACAAATCCTTTATTTTTGTTTAAAATTGAATCTATGATCCGTCGTTTTTATTTCCTTTTTTGTTTCGCTTTTTTAGTCGCTTGTGATGATGGCGATATTTTAACAATTGACCTCGAGTTTGAAGGTGAATTAGAACGTTGTGATAATGCAGTTAACTCATATTTGTTATATGACACTCGTGAAAGTCCTAGTGAAGCGTTATTATTAATAATAAATAAGGATGAAGAAAATGAATTAATTTTTACAACAGCTACGTCGGCAGAATTCACTATTGTAGAAGGAGGCGAAACGCGCTTTATACTAAGGTCATATAACAGATCTATAGAAGACGATGAATTATGTGATGATATTCCACCTGGTGATTTAAGTGTAATTGATGATTACGAAGCAGACAGCGGAACGGTTTATGCCACTTCAACAATTATTGATGATGATGGAGATGGTATACCAAGTGAAGATGAGTATGGACCTGGCGGAATTGATGATCCACAAGATTGGGATGGTGATGGCTTACCAGATTACAAAGACGACGATGATGACAACGATAATGTAAGAACTTCACAAGAAATTGATATTTTAAATGCTGATGGTGATGATGATCCGTTAACCAATGGGCTAGATACTGATGGTGATGGTACATTAGATTATTTAGACGACGACGACGATAATGATGGTGTACCTACTCGTCTAGAAGATTTTTCTGTAAATCAAAACCCTAGAGCACAGGTAAATATTGTTGCGGATGAAAATGACATAGATATTTATCGTTACTTATATAATCACATTTCTGCGCAAGAAGAATTTGATGACTCTGGTTTTATAGTGAGTACTTACACAAGTACAGTGACTACTAGTTTCATAATTGAAAATGCAGGATTTGACATTATCAATTCTACGTATATAGATTATGGAGATTTTGATATTTCTTATATCATTACTGTCGAACCGGAAACAGATGATGATTAAGGCGCTATATTTTGTAATATTCTAACTTCAGTTGCACCTAATCCATAAGTTTTATAGTCAGCATCATAAAATTTTACGTTATTATAACGGCTAAATAAGGTTTCTAATTCTTGACGAAGTACGCCTTCGCCAACACCATGTATAAATACAATTTTTGGGATTCGTTTACGAATTGCAAACTCTAGTTGTCCTCTTGCAGTATCTAATTGAAGATTTAGCATGTCATAGTTAGTCATGCCTCTAGACGATTTAGTTAAATGATGAATATGTAAATCAACCTCAAACTTTGGTGCATGTCGTTCTTTTGGTTTAACCGTTAGTGTTTGTTTTCTTTTTTTAAATGCTTTTTCTTTTTTAACAGCCTCAAAGTCTGCATTGTAAACAGCACTTTTTAAAGAATTACCAGCTGCTCTGATAATGAGTTCGTTAGCTTCAAACTGAAAATCAAAACCATTATTATCTTCAACTGTAATAGTGTTTTCAGAAATCTTAGTTACAGTTCCTGAAATATCGTCGTCTATAGTTTCAACCGAATCGCCAATTTTAAACTTCATCTTCCTTCTCAGTTTTTATAAAAGATTCTTCTGGTTTATCATTTTTGCTAGGAATATTTCTTGAAGTTCTATAAATACCAAACATCAATAAGGCAATACCACCAATTAATAAATATAGATTTTGCTCTTCTTCTGCATTTGCATAGAATGCAATTAAGCCACCAACTACAATGCAAATTAAATTTACTGTTCTAGAAATATTCATAATTAAAAAATTAAAACACAAAAGTACACTTTAGAAAAATAATAAATTCATTTGTAAAAGTATTTAGTAAAATCTTAATTTAGCGCTATGCTAATATTGATTAACGGTCTTGAAGACTACATGATTCCTTGCTTAAACAAAAAAATTTTTGGTTATGAGTGCATGGGTTGTGGTATTCAACGCTCTATCGCTTTAATCTTGGAAGGTAAATTAATTGATGCTTTTTTTATGTATCCTGCAATCTACACATTATTGGGCTTTTTTGGATTTCTAATTGTAAACAGTTTTAAGAATTTTAAAAACAGCAATAAAATTATATTTATATTAGCGATGTCTAATGTTATTATAATCGTTGGAAGTTATCTAATCAAACTATATTTAAATAAAATTTAACCATGGAACAACAAAAATTAAATACTGCAGTCGTATACGTTTTATCAATAATTGGCCTATTATGCTGCTGCTTTGGTGGCCTTGGTATATTGCTTTCTGCTCCTGCTTTTTTTATAGCACAGAGCGGATTAAAAAAAGCTAGTATTAGTCCTGATGATTATGAACCAACAAGCGTAAAGGCAATGACTACAGCTAAAACTGTTGCTTTAGTTGTTACTATTATTTGTGCTATAACATTAATCTATAATATTTACGATCTTTCTACTGGAGGATGGGAAGCTAGACAAGAAATGATGAATGAATTTATGGAAGGCTACCAACAAGGGATGGAAGATGCTGGAGAATAAATAAAATTTATTTATAACATCAAAAAAGCGATTTTCTTAAATGAAAATCGCTTTTTTTTATCTTTAATTTTAACGAAATTATTATTCAAATTCCCTTAAAGTCTTTGTTATAATTGAAACACAATCTAACAATTGTTCTTTAGTCATTACCAAAGGTGGCGCGAAACGGATAATGTTGCCATGCGTTGGTTTTGCTAATAAACCGTTATCTCTTAATTTCAAACAGATATTCCAAGCGGTATCGCTTTCTTCTGTATCATTAATTAAAATAGCGTTTAACAACCCTTTTCCTCTTACTGCGTTTACGATAGGACTTGTTTCAATAAATTTAGATAATTCACTCCTAAATAGTTGCCCTAATTCTTCAGCATTATTAGCTAAGTCTTCATCTCTTACAACATCTAAAGCCGCAATACCGACAGCTGCTGCAATAGGATTTCCTCCAAATGTACTACCGTGATTTCCTGGTTTTATAACATCCATCACATTGTTGTTTGCTAAAACAGCAGAAACCGGATAAGCACCTCCAGATAATGCTTTACCTAAGATTAATACATCTGGTTTCACTTCTGGTTCGCCAGAGCAGTGTTTATCAGAACAATTGCAATTACCGCATGTTGCTAACAAACGACCTGTTCTTGCTATTCCTGTCTGTACTTCATCTGCAATAAATAAAACATTATATTTTTCACATAGTGCTTTTGCTTTAGATAAATATCCTTCGCTTGGCACATAAACACCAGCTTCACCTTGAATAGGTTCTACTAAGAAACCAGCAACATTAGCATTATTCTTTAATGTCTCTTCTAATACTTCAAGATTATCATATTCAATTTTAATGAATCCATTAGTATATGGTCCAAAGTTTTTGCGAGCAACAGGGTCATTACTAAAAGAAATAATAGTTGTTGTTCTTCCATGGAAGTTATTTTCACAAACTACAATTTCGGCTTCATTCTCATCAATTCCTTTTACTTCATAAGCCCATTTTCTACAGAGTTTTAAAGCTGTTTCTACAGCTTCTGCTCCTGTATTCATTGGTAACAGTTTGTCAAAATGAAAAGTTTCAGTTGCGTACTTTTCATATTTCCCTAACATATCATTATAAAAAGCTCTTGATGTTAAGGTTAAAGTTTGTGCTTGCGAAGTCATTGCAGCAACAATTTTTGGATGACAATGTCCTTGGTTTACAGCAGAATATGCAGAAAGAAAATCGTAATATTTCTTTCCTTCTACATCCCAAACAAAGACACCTTCTCCTCTACTCAAAACTACAGGTAATGGATGGTAATTGTGAGCACCATACTTGTTTTCTAATTCTATCGCTTCTTGCGATGTTACTTGGTCTATAACAGCCATTTTAAAAATAATTTAAGGTTTATGCCTCTTTAGAAGGCATCGTTTAACATTGTTATACAATGCAAACATTAATAATTAAATCTCGCTATGCGAGTTCCTTATCTACCTTTATCCTTTCGAAGTATCCGAAAATTCAGCGTGGGAAAGAAATCATCCCTAGAGGCTGCAATTTACAAAGAATCTTTTTTAAATTAAACCTCCTCCGAAATTTTTGATGACAGCGAAGATACTTGTAATTCTAAACGTTTTAATTCTCGTTGTAATGCATTTCTATGGATTTGTAACCAAGCATATATTTTTATCATGCACATTGTAGCAAAACAAACAAAAAATCCTGAAGTCCAAAGTATAAGCTCTTTGGTTGATTCTGTCTTAAACGCCTGCATGGCAGAGTAAATTAAAAATCCCAATGCTACTAAATTTACAATATGCATTACGACAGTAAACCATAAGTTTTTACCTTTATATAAACCTGCAATCATAGCGAATACACTTTGCTCCTCCAGATCATCATAGAATTTTGCTTCTTCTTCAGTTAATGTCTCTTTTATTAATTGATCTATTTCTTCTATTTTAGTTTTCATCTTAAAATTTATTTTTTAGTTCTCTTGAATTCGAGAATATGTTATTTTTTATCTTGTAATTCTTTTTTTAATTTTTCTCTAGCATGAAACAGTCTTGATTTAGCTGTTCCGATAGAGATATTTAACAAGTTGCTAATCTGATTTAAAGTACAACTTTCAATATAAAATAGCTCTATTACTATTTTCTGAGCATTTGGTAATTCATTTATAGCTTTAGATAATTTAAGTTTTAACTGTTCATTCTCAGAATAAACGTTGTCTTCAGTTTTAGTTTCAAAATTATTCCTAACCGTTTGTTTTTGATTTTTTGATTGTAACCTCAACCAATCTGTTGCCTTATTACAGACTATTCTATAGGCCCAAAATTTGAATTGTTTTGGGTCCTTTAAAGTTTCGATTTTATTAATTATAATGGTCCAGCTGTCTTGTGCAATGTCTTTAGCTGCCTCTTTATCCTTAACTAACCAATAAGCTTTATCACAAAACAATTTATGCCATCGCTTTACCAAAGCTGCCAATGCTCTTTTGTCTCCACTTTTATAAGCTTCAACTAATTTTTTATCTATACTTTGGTCGGTTTTCAATTATGCTGTTTTGGTTGTATTAGCCTTACGTTTATAGATTTCTCTCAACAACTTAACCCATAAATTATATTCAGTTTTCTTGCTATTACCTGAAAAATAATTTTCCACTTTATCAAAAGCATCTTCTATTAAAGCATCATGAAGCCATCGTATTACAAAAACCCATAGCAATGCTGTTTTAAAGGTAGTAACTGTTGTTATCTCATGACTAATTTCTGTTGAAGTATTGTTTGTAGCTTTAATTCTAAATTCATGTGTGCCTGCAAATCCTTCGGGTTTAGAAAACTCAAATTTAATAAAATCGTCTGCGCTATAGTCTAGAATTGTATATCTAATAGTTCCGTGTCCACCTTTGCTTCCAATACTTATTCCATTTTTAAAACGAATTGCAGGCCAGTTCTCATAAGGCCAAATTAAATCATTAGAAGTTGCTAATGTTTCAAACAATTTAGACACATTTTCTTTTGGCTCATTAATTTGTCTGGTATGTATATTTATTACTCTCATATCTTAAAGACGAAAGATTTTAGAAAAGGTTCATTTTTATTTAGAAATCTTTTCAGCGACCATAAAAACCGAATCCATATTTACCTAATAAATTAGATTAATGTGTCTTTTTAAAATAATAAGTGTCTCAATTATATAATATTAACTATTCAACTTTAATTATCCATGGACTATTTAGCAGATTTATTTAACAAATTTACGGCATCATTTGGTGAAAACCTTTCTGGTGTAATTGCAGCTATTTTAATACTAATTATCGGCTGGTTTATTGCTGGTTTTGTAAAACGTATGACAACAAAACTTATTAAAAAAACTGGTGTAGATGACCAGCTTAAAAACTCAAAATTAAAGCTATCCTCTTTTATCGGTAAACTTCTTTACTTCTTAGTAATGATATTTGTATTTATGTTGGCTTTAGGAAAACTAGGTTTAACAGACGTGCTAGATCCAATTAAAAACCTATTAAATGGATTTACAAATTACATTCCCAACATTATTGGTGCAGGTTTAGTCGCATATATTGGCTATATGCTAGCGACTATAGTCTCAGAATTAGTAGAATTATCTGGAGATACCATTCAGAAATTCACACCAAAATTAAGGTTACCAGAAAACATCAATGTGGTATCAATTTTAAAGAAGGTTGTATTTATATTCATATTTATTCCTTTATTAATCTCAGCGTTTCATATTTTAGATATGAAAGCCATTTCCGAACCAGCAACAACTATGTTAAGCGCATTTTTTGAAGCTATCCCTAGAATAATTGTTGCAGCAATTATCATTTTAGTGTTTGTATTTGTAGGACGCTTTGTAGCACAACTTTTAAAAGAATTACTACAAAGTCTTAATGTAGATGGCTTGGTTGCAAAAATGAATATGACGGAATATGTTGGCACCAAAAGCGTAGCTAAACTGATATCTAACATTGCTTATGCTCTGATTGTTGTATTTGGAATGCTTACGGCTTTCGAAAAATTAGAATTCACACAACTTACGGAAATAATCGATACCGTTTTAGCTTATGCTGGTAAGATACTATTTGGAATAGTAATCATTGGCTTAGGTTTAATTATTTCTAATCTATTTACTAAGGCTTTAAACAGTAAAAACAATCCGTTTGTTGTCTCTATTGTAAAAATTAGCATTATTGCTATATTCTTAGCAATAGGCCTACGTTCTATGGGCATTGCAGACGAAATTGTAAACCTAGCTTTCGGTATAACATTAGGAACCGTAGCACTTACCGTAGTATTGTCATTTGGACTTGGTGGCAGAGAAGCAGCAGGAAAACAAATGGGAAAAATCTTGGAAAAATTTAATAAGAACTAATTTTTCACCCTTAATTAACTAAAACGGCTTAGAGAAATCTGAGCCGTTTTTTATTTGTATAAAACTCAGATGTATTAGCATCATTTTCAACTTTACTATTCGCAAAATTGCACCTATCTTTGCAGCTTAATTAATATTAAGAAATGCCAAGAAGAGAACGAAACAAATTTGTAAAACGTGGACAGATTATAGACATCCTAATAGAAGATTATGCGTTTGGTGGTAAAGGCATTGGTCGTATTAGAAATGAGCATGGCGAATTTGTTGTTTTTGTACCGAATACATTACCTGGTCAGTTAGTAAAAACACAAATTAAAAAGAGTAGTAAAAAATATGCCGAAGGCAAACTTTTTGAGGTTTTAAAACCTTCTGAGGATGAAATTGATATGCCTTACCAAAGTATTCCTGGCGCACCTTATATTAATTTACCTATTGAAAAACAACACCAATACAAGCAGCAAAGTACTTTAGAACTGTTTAAACGAATTGGTAAAGTTGCAGATATTGAAGATAAATTTGATGAATTTGTAACCTCTCCAAACACCTTCCATTATAGAAATAAAATGGAATATGGTTTTTCTTCTATTGGATATAACCATGAGAAAAAAACCGATGTCGACGAATTCACATTAGGTTTTAAAAAACGTGGTACTTGGTGGTGTGGCGATGACCTTAAGAAAGATTCTGGTTTATTTGATGCCGAATTTGAAAATCAACTTAAAGAGATTAAAACTTACTGCGTAAATACAGGGTTACCACCTTGGCATCCACCAAAAAGGGAAGGTTTCTTTAGATATTTTGTAGTTAGAAAATCTTTTAAAACCAATCAGCTATTATTCAATTTGGTAACCACATCTTATGATTTACCAAAATTTGATTTAGATAAATTTGCTAATTATTTAGTTGAATTATTTGGCGACCGAGTTGCAGGTTTATTGCATACCATAAATGACGAAACAGGAGATAGAACTATTGCAACTACCGGAAGCATTTCTTTGGTTTATGGCGATGACAAAATTGTAGAAGAATTATTAGACTTAAATTTTGAAATTAGCATGAAGAGCTTTTTTCAAACCAACCCAAAATGTGCTGAGAAACTCTATACTAAAGTTGTTGATTATGCTCTAGAAAACAAAGAAGCTGTTGATAACACGGTTGTTTTAGATTTATTCTGTGGCACTGGGACTATTGGGCAAATTATAGCTAACAAAGCCGAAAACACTAAAATAGTTGGTGTAGATATTGTTGCTGCGGCTATTGAAGATGCAAAAGAAAATGCAAAACGCAATAATATAGAGGGCCTAAAATTTTATGCAGCAGATGTTGGTAAATTCTTAACCGAACACCCAGAATACACCAATAAAATAAGAACAATTATCTTAGATCCTGCAAGAGCTGGTATTGCGCCAAAAACTCTTAAAAAAATAATAAACCTAAAAGCAGAACGTTTGGTTTATGTATCTTGTAATCCTGCAACTCAGGCTAGAGATACTGAGCAATTAACGGAGGCAGGTTATACTATTAAAAAATTGAGTTTAATTGACCAATTTCCACATACTGCGCACATTGAAACGGTTGTATTATTTGAAAAATATTAATGAAAAAGATAAAATACTTTGTACTGTGTATTGCTATCTCGCTTATCAATTGTGAGCGAGATGATATTTGCGCAGCATCTACAACTACAACACCAAGATTAGTAATAGAGTTTTACGACAATCTGGATACGACAGAAACAAAAGATGTTCCCAGACTTACCGTTTATGGTGAAGGATTGGTAGTAGATGAAAATGGAGAGGTTACCCAACCAACAGCGTCTTCTGATAGTATTGTAGTAGATTTTGAAGATGACGATTTATATGTCTTTGACACTAATACGAGTATTGTAGCATTACCTTTAAGGATCTCAGATGAATTAGGAAACAACTTTGTAACATCTCGCTATATTTTAGAAAAGGATACGAGCTTTAGATTAGACGAAGATGTTAATACAGAGTCTAATATTGATATTCTAGAAATTACGTATCAAATTGATTTTAGTTACGTTTCTAGAGCATGTGGTTATAAAACAATTTTTACGCAATTAAATGTGGCTAGAATTTTGGATGATAATCCTTGGATTGCTAATATAATAATCGAAGACAGTATTGAAAACTCTGTTGAAAATGAAAACACAACACATGTACGCATCTATCATTAGAAGTGCAATAATATTGCTGTTGTTTTCTGCAATGGCTTTTGCTCAAGAAGATAAAAAAACTATAAATGACACCTTAGTTTACAAACAAAAATATGGTCTAAGACTTGGTGCTGATATCAGTAAATTAGGACGAACCTACTTTGATGACAGCTATACTGGTTTTGAAATTATGGGCGATTATAGGCTATCTAAACAAATTTATATCGCAGGAGAACTTGGGAATGAAGAAAAAACATTAGAAACCGATTACTTAAATAATACTACTAAAGGGAGTTATTTTAAAGGTGGAATTGATATTAATTTCTACAAAAACTGGTTAGACATGGAGAACATGATTTTTGCCGGAATTAGAGTTGGCGCAAGTACTTTTAGTCAAACTTTAAATAATTTTACAGTTTACAATGTATACAACCAATATTGGGATGAACAATATTCAATTACAGAAGGGCAAGAATTCACTGGTTTAACAGCACTTTGGACAGAGTTTCAAATAGGTTTAAAAACAGAACTTTTTAATAACTTTTATGCTGGTATTAATCTTCAACTTAAAATATTAATTAGTGATAAGGAAATAAATAATTATGAAAACCTTTATATTCCAGGATACAACAGAACGTACGACAGTAGTGCTTTTGGTGGTGGATATGGTTTTAATCTTTCTTATTTAGTTCCAATTTTCAAAAAGGACAAAGTCGTTATTCAAGAAAAAGAAGTTGAGGAGTAACTTAAACTCTTTTCGACAGAGCGAAGAATGAGCGACGAGAAATCGCATTCTACCAATAATTCAACAATTATCAACCAAAAATATTATGTGATATCTCACTACCGTTCAACATGACTAAACTCCTCTACTTTAAATACTCTAAAACATTAGCTTCTATTCTACTCTGAATATCTGAAACATCTGCTTTTACAAACTTATCGCCTGTGATGTTTTCGTATAATTCTATATAGCGTTCACTCACAGATTCTATATATTCATCACTCATGAAAGGTACTGTTTGCCCTTCTAATCCTTGAAAATCATTGGCAATTAACCATTGCCTAACAAATTCTTTTGACAATTGCTTTTGTGATTCACCTTTATCTTGACGTTCTTGGTAACCGTCTGCATAGAAATAACGCGAGGAATCTGGTGTATGTATTTCATCTATCAACACAATTTTTCCGTCTTTAGTTTTACCAAATTCATATTTAGTATCTACTAAAATTAATCCTCTTGCTGCTGCGATTTCTGTTCCGCGTTGAAAGAGTTTTTTTGTATAATCTTCTAATACTAAGTAATCTTCTTCAGAAACGATTCCTTTTTTAAGAATGTCTTCTCTAGAAATATCCTCATCATGATCACCCATTTCTGCCTTGGTAGCTGGCGTAATTATTGGCGATGGAAATTTATCGTTTTCCTTCATACCTTCTGGCATTGGCACACCACAAAGCATGCGTTTACCTGCTTTATATTCTCTTGCTGCATGGCCAGACATATAACCACGTATAACCATTTCTACTTTAAAAGGTTCGCATAGATGACCTACAGCTACATTTGGGTCTGGTGTGGCTACTAGCCAATTTGGCACCAAATCTTCGGTTTCCTTCATCATTTTGGTTGCAATTTGGTTTAGAATTTGCCCTTTGTACGGAATTCCTTTTGGCATAACCACATCGAAAGCACTTAAACGGTCTGTGGCAACCATTACTAATTGCTCATTGTTAATATTATAAACGGCTCTTACTTTTCCTTTGTAAAGACTTTTTTGATTTGGAAAATTGAAATTGGTATCTGTTATAGTATTGTTCATTTTCTGTTAGCTTTTAGCTACTAGTGTGTTTTGATTATTAATAGTTGAGTTAAGCCCTAGCCCAGATTGAAGCGGCATCCTTTTTTGCCATTAAAAGCAAAAAAGATATAGCGGAAAGCTGGAAATAGCTTCTAAAAAAATTAATCTCTGTTTTCTATACTTTTATAGGCTGCAATGACTTTTTTAACGAGTTTATGACGAATGACGTCTTTATCATCTAAATAAATCATGCCAATACCTTCGACATCTTTTAGTACCAAAAGTGCTTCTTTTAGTCCAGAAATAGAACGACGCGGTAAATCTACTTGGCCTGGATCACCTGTTAAAAGGAACTTTGCGTTTTTGCCCATACGTGTTAAAAACATCTTCATTTGGGCGTGTGTGGTGTTCTGCCCTTCGTCTAAAATAACAAAGGCATTATCTAAGGTACGACCACGCATAAAGGCTAATGGTGCGATTTGAATGACACCTTTTTCTATATAGCTGTCTAGTTTTTCTGCCGGAATCATATCACGCAAGGCATCATACAAAGGTTGCATGTATGGATCTAGTTTTTCTTTTAAATCGCCAGGTAAAAATCCTAAATTCTCGCCTGCTTCTACTGCAGGACGTGTTAAAATAATTCGCTTTACTTCTTTATTTTTTAATGCTTTTACGGCCAATGCAACACCTGTATAAGTCTTACCCGTACCTGCTGGTCCTATAGCAAAAACCATATCGCTTTTACGCATGCTTTCTACCAACTTGCGCTGATTTGCAGTTTGTGCTTTTATGAGTTTTCCACCAACACCATGTACTATAACTTCGCCACTTTTTGCGGATGTTGCGTAATCATCACTGCTTTGACTTGTGAGGACGCGCTCTATTACATTCTCATCTAACTTATTATACTTTGCAAAGTGCTTAATTAGCATGGTCATTCTGCGATCAAACTCTTCTAATAAATCTTCGTCACCATAGGCTTTTATTTTATTGCCTCTGGCTACAATTTTTAGTTTTGGAAAATACTTTTTAAGTAGTGCAATATTTGCATTTTGTGCACCGAAGAATTCTTTTGGTGTGATTTCTTCGAGTTCTAGTATAAGTTCGTTCAAAAGCGTGCTTTATTTAATGCGTTAATCTCTTTTCTTTTCTTAATTTTGTACAACAAGGTGTGTACACACAAAGCTAATAATTTTACAATCACAATTCTTAAAAAAATATCAACAATCAATCCATGGCAATAATCACTTTAACGACTGATTTTGGAGAAAAAGATCACTTTGTTGGCGCTATAAAAGGTGCTATTTTTAGTGAACTTGAGCAGATAAATATTGTAGATATTTCGCATTCTATTTCGCCTTTTAATATTTCTGAAGCAGCTTATATAATACAAAATGCGTACAGTAGTTTTCCTAAAGGAACGATTCATTTAATAGGAATAGATTCTGAGTTAAGCCCTGAAAACAAGCATATTGCAATTAAATTAGACGACCATTACTTTATATGCGCCAATAATGGTATTATGAGTATGATTTGTAACGAAATTGTACCTGAGAAATTGGTAGAAATAAACATCCATGATAGGGTTGAAACCAACTTCCCTGTTTTAGATATCTTTGTAAAGGTTGCCTGCCATATTGCTCGTGGTGGAACCTTAGATGTGATAGGAAAAGTTATTAACACTATTAAACCAATTAAAAATTTAATTCCGTTTGTAAACGACGAACAAAACCAAATTATAGGCAGTGTTATTTATATTGACAATTACGGAAATGTAGTGACTAATATAAAGCGGCAATTTTTTGAAAATATTCAAAAAGGAAGAACTTACGAAGTGTTTGCTCGTAATCATAAATTTAAAAAAATACACAACAAATTTAGCGATATAGTAAATTTTGATATTGAAGAATCTAAACGCGATGTAGAAGGTAATGGCTTGGTTGTTTTTAATTCTTCGGGTTATATTGAAATAGCAGTTTATAAAAGCAATTGCACAACCGTAGGTGGCGCATCTACTTTAATGGGATTAAAATCTATGGATACCGTAACCATTAATTTTATAAAAAGACCTTCTATTCTACAATAAGTAAATTGAGATATGTTAGTAAGAATTGTAAAACTGAGTTTTGAACCGACAAAAATTGAAGAATTCTTGGCTAATTTTGAAACTGTAAAGGATAAGATTAGGAATTTTGAAGGTTGTAATTTTTTAGAATTATACAGAGACCAGAATAATACCAACATCTTTTTTACGTATAGTTATTGGAATTCTGAAAACGATTTAAATAATTACAGACATTCTGATTTATTTAAAACCGTTTGGTCTAAAACTAAACCTTTGTTTAACGGAAAACCTGAAGCTTGGAGTGTGGATAAATTAGCTTCGCTTGAATAGCTGTTAGAAAAAAGTTAAAAAACACTGAATACTGAATACTGAATACTGAATACTGAATACTGAATACTGAATACTGAATTTAAAATATGTTAGCAATACTTAAAAAAGAAATAAACACCTTTTTCGCCTCGCCAATTGGCTATTTAGTGATTGGTGTATTTTTATTACTCAATGGTTTATTCCTTTGGGTTTTTAAAGGCGAATTCAATATTTTAGATAGTGGACAAGCGAGTTTATCATCGTTCTTTTTATTAGCACCATGGATTCTTATTTTCCTAGTACCTGCAGTAACCATGCGTAGTTTTAGTGATGAGAAAAAACAAGGGACTTTAGAGCTATTAGTAACCAAGCCTATTTCACATTTTCAAATTGTACTTGGTAAATATTTTGGTGCATTTGTATTGATTATTATGGCTTTGATACCAACCTTGCTCTATGTATACACGGTTTCTCAATTAGGAAATCCTAAAGGTAATTTAGATATGGGAAGTACCATTGGGTCTTACTTTGGGCTTTTGTTTTTAGTTGGTGCTTACACAGCGATTGGTGTCTTTGCTTCTACACTATCAGACAATCAAATTGTAGCATTTATTATAGCTGTTTTTATATGTTTCTTTTTCTATTTTGGTTTTGAAGGATTATCTAATTATAACGTTTTTGGAGACCTTATTTATATGGAAAACCTTGGTATGTCTGCGCATTACAACAGCATGAGTCGTGGTGTTATAGATACTAGAGATTTAATCTATTTTATTAGTATTGCTTTAGCCTTCTTATTGTTTACAAAACTTAGAATCCAAAAACAATAGTATGATAATTACTCCACTTTTAGTTATATTTTTAGTCTTCGTTTTTGTCTTATTGTTTTTGTTTTTTAATACTGTAGACAAGCGTAAATGGCTCACAGCTATTATCAGTTTAGTGGCTACGCCATTTGTTTTTTTCTATATGTTTTATCCATTTTTAAATATTATTAGTAATTACCATCATCAAAAATATTTTGATAGAGAAGCTTGGGTCGAAAATCCTGCGCTACGTTACGAAATGATAGATCACACCATTGAATCTGATACACTCATTGGTGTTTCAAAACAAGACATAGCCACACTTTTAGGCAATGCAGAATGGCTTAGTTGGGATGAAGCTAATAAAAGACACGATTCTAATAAGTGGAACTATGGCATTGGAATAGAACCTGGTGCTTTTAACGACCAACAAGAACGCGTAGAAATTATATTTAAAGATGATAAAGTCATCGCTATAAAACCTTATCAAGAAGAAATAACCTTCGAGAATGAAAAAAAATAAAACTATACTATATATCGTAGCCATTATCATCGGACTCGTAATTGTAAATGCAATATCGAGCTCAGTGTATCAACGCTTCGATTTAACTAAAGACCATCGTTACACACTTTCGGATGTTTCAAAATCATTAATTAGTGATTTAGATTCGCCTTTAGTAATCGATGTGTTTTTAGAAGGCGATTTTCCTTCAGAATTTAGATTGCTTCAAACGGAAGTGAAACAGATGGTTGAAGAATTTCAATTAGAATCTAAACAGATTTTTGTCAATTACATTGATCCTGTAAAGGATGAAGCCACACGACAGCAATACATCGAAGAACTTACAAATGCTGGTTTAGAACCATATATAAATACCGATAATAGCACTGGGAAAGTGACGCAAGATATTATTTTTCCTTGGGCTTTTGCAAGCTACAAAGACCAAACTTTAAAAATTCCGCTTTTAAAACGAAGCATTACACTTGGTTTGCCAGAACAGATTAATAATTCAGTACAATCTTTAGAATATGCTTTTGCGGACGGATTTAGTAAATTGGTTAAAGCAAAAGAAAAGAAGATTGCCATCTTAAAAGGAAATGGTCAGTTAGGCGATATTTACATTGCAGATTTTCTAAAAACAATAAAGCCTTATTACAACTTGGCGCAATTCACTTTAGATAGTGTGGCTACCAATCCACAAGGGACTCTCGAGAAGTTAGAACAATACGATTTAATTGTTTCTGCGAAACCAAGTATTGCTTTTTCTGAAAATGAAAAACTAGTGTTAGACCAATATACCATGAATGGTGGAAAAAGTCTTTGGCTTACAGAATCTGTTGTGATGGATAAAGATAGTTTGTACAATGCCACAGGAACTGGTGTTTCTATTATGCGCGATTTAAAGTTGAATGATTTCTTCTTTAAATACGGTGTTCGTGTTAACCCTACTTTAGTAAAAGACCTATACTCTGCTCCTATTATGTTATCTATTGGTGAAGGTAGTCAGGCACAAATGCAACCCATACAATGGCAATACTCGCCATTGGCTGCCTCTAATCCAAATCATCCTATTACCAAGAATTTAAACTTAGTAAAGTTCGATTTTGCCAGTCCGATTGACACCTTAAAAAATGGCATTAAAAAATCCATATTATTACAAAGTTCTCCTAAATCTAAAACGGAAGGTGCACCAACAACAATTTCATTGGCAAACGTCACGCTAGCACCCGATGAAGAAAATTACAATTTAGGCCCTCAGAATTTAGCAGTTTTATTAGAAGGAGAATTTACGTCTGTGTACGACAAACGTGTATTACCCTTCAAGGTTAAGAACTATAAATCTAAAAGTACAGCAACTAAAATGGTTGTAATTTCTGACGGAAACGTTGCTAAAAATGAAGTTATAAAGAATAGACCTCTTGAATTAGGCTTTGATCAAATGACAGGAAAATCGTTTGGTAACAAGGAATTTCTTCTTAATACAGTGAACTATCTTTTAGATGACACAGGACTTATAAACATAAGAGCCAAGGAAATTACAGTCGCATTTTTAAATGCAGATGAAGTAAAGGAAAGTAAGGGTACTTGGCAATTTATTAATATAGCCTTGCCACTCATACTTTTAGGTTTATTTGGTTTTGCCTTCAACTATTTAAGAAAACGAAAATACGCATCTTAAAATTCTAGCGAAGGTTTGTTACGAATTGTGTATTCTTAAGCCTAATTTGTTAATAAGTTTGTTTTATAAAACCCATCTATTAAGATATATTTGTAAGACCAATTAAAAGTATTAAACACATATATTTAGTATGAAATTTATTGTTTCAAGCACATATTTATTAAAGCAACTCCAAGTATTAGGAGGCGTTATTAATAACAGTAATACACTTCCTATTTTAGATAATTTTCTATTTGAACTGAGCCAATCGAAATTAACGATTTCGGCGAGTGATTTAGAAACAACAATGTCTGCAACGATTGATGTAGAAAGTGATTCTGAAGGTAGCATTGCTTTACCAGCACGTTTACTATTAGATACGTTGAAGACATTTCCTGAGCAACCTTTAACGTTTGTAGTTGAAGAAAACAATACTGTTGAAATTAGCTCTAATCATGGTAAATATGCTTTAGCTTATGCTGATGGTGCAGAATTCCCAAATGCAGTTTCTATTGAAGATGCAAGTACAACAACGATAATGGGAGACATTTTAGCCACAGCAATTAGTAAAACTATTTTTGCAGCTGGTAATGATGATTTAAGACCTGTAATGAGTGGTGTATTCTTTCAATTTTCTCAAGATAACTTAACATTTGTAGCTACAGATGCTCACAAGTTGGTAAAGTATACTAGAAACGATGTTAGTGCTACCGAAACGGCAGAATTCATTATGCCTAAGAAACCTTTAAATCTTTTAAAAGGTATTTTAGCAGGAAGTGATGATGATGTCTTGGTGGAATATAATGAATCTAATGCTAAGTTTACTTTTGAAAACTCAGTATTAATTTGTCGTTTAATTGATGGGAAATACCCTAATTACGAAGCCGTAATACCTAAAGAGAATCCAAATAAATTAGTAATAGACAGAACACAATTTTTAAACTCTGTTCGTCGTGTTAGTATTTTCTCTAACAAAACAACACACCAAATTAGACTTAAAATTGCTGGTGCTGAATTAAATATCTCTGCTGAAGATATCGATTACTCTAACAAGGCTGAAGAACGTTTAACTTGTGATTATCAAGGTGACGATATGCAAATTGGTTTTAACTCACGTTTCCTTACTGAAATGATTAACAATTTAAGTTCAGATAACGTACAGTTAGAAATGAGCTTACCAAACAGAGCAGGAATCTTAACACCAATTGATGGTTTAGATGAAGGTGAGCATGTAACTATGCTTGTTATGCCAGTGATGCTTAACTCATAATCTAATTACTGCGAAGGCAGAAATCTCTAACAAAGAGATGAATAAATTATATAAAAAAAACACTCATTTGATTGAGTGTTTTTTTTTGCGTTAATAATAATCATTATTAAAAGAGATTCTGGCCTATACTGGAATAAAAAAGGCTCATCAAACGATGAGCCTTTCTATTTCCATTTCTTTTAATAACTAACTAACAAAATTAATAGACAATGGATAGCTAGGTAATTCTCCATTACTAGCTTTTATAGCATTTACAATCGGCATTACAAATGCTAAGATTGCGACTAATATTAAGATTAAAATTCCCAATCCAAGAGCAAAGATTAAAGGAATACTTATTAATGAATAAACAACAAGACTTAATTGAAAGTTTAAAATAGATTTCCCGTGCTCATCCATACCCTCTACCTGTTCTTTCTGTGTTACCCACAGAATTAATGGGGCAATTAGTCCACCAAAACCTGTGACATACGTTAGTAACTGAGATAAATGTGTTATGACTAATAATTGATTGTCTGTGCGTTTAAGCGTGTGGTAATTTGATTCCATAATTGATGATTTTACACCTATAGGACGCAACCAAATATAATTTGTTACATTCTATAACATAAAATTAACAAGAGGAACAACTTCCACCTTCTTTCTTAACTCCTAGCCTCACTAAAATAGTTTCTAGTAAGCACCATTTGGTAAATGCGGACTGTATTAAGTTGACACCAATAAATACTGTAAACCACATCCAATACGGACTTACATAAACAGAAAGTACTACACTTAATAATACCATTGTACCAACGATGACTCTGAAATAAGTATTTAACATTTTAATTAATTTTTAAATTATATATATGTCTCAATAGGAACCACAACCGCTTTAATAGGATTGTTCGATTCTAAATTTTCATTAAACACTTTTAACAATTCGAATAACGCATCAATGTTTCCATCCTCAGCAAACGAAAAAAACAAACGTGATTCGTTACCAAATTGCTCGCCAGGAAACCAACTTGAAGCCATCGTTATTGATGGCCTATTTTTATGACCATCAATATCAGAACTACTTAGATTCTGAATATTGGCTTTCTTAAAAAGCTTCAACACTTCTTTTTGATATTCTTCTACTGCTGTAACTATGACTAATTTCATTTCTTTGTTTTTTGTCATTCTGAACTTGCTTCAGAATCTCATTATTTATAATTCTTTTTCTCTATCATGTAATAAACCAATGGTACAACTAACAAAGTCAATACAGTAGATACAATAGTTCCTCCCATTAATGAGATAGCTAATCCTTGGAAAATGGGGTCAAACAAAATCACAAATGCTCCAATAACAACCGTTCCTGCCGTAAGTAATATTGGTGTAGTTCTAACCGCTCCAGCTTCAATTGCTGCTTGTTTAATTGGCACGCCTTCTTCTATTCTTAAGTTGATAAAGTCAATTAATAAAACTGAATTTCTAACCATAATTCCGGCTAATGCAATCATTCCTATAAAGGATGTTGCCGTAAAAAACGCTCCCATAATCCAGTGCCCTAGAATAATTCCGATTAATGACAACGGAATTGCCACCATCATAACCACTGGTGCTTTAAAGTTTTGAAACCATCCAACAATTAAAATATAGATTAAGATAATGGCTCCTAAAAAGGCGATTCCTAAATCTCTAAAGACTTCTAATGTAATTTGCCATTCGCCATCCCATTTTACAGTATAATCATCTTCAAATTCGGGCTGACCTAAATACATTTCGTTCATCTCGTAACCTTTTGGTAATGGAATTTCTTTCAACTTTTTCTCCATTCCTAAAATTGCATACGCAGGACTTTCTAATTCTCCAGCCATATCTGCCATGACATAAACCACACGTTTCTGGTTTTTGTGATAAATACTTTTTGCTGCTGTTGTTTCAGAAATATCTACCAAATCTGAAATAGGAACCATATTTCCCATTTTAGATTTAACCTTCAATTGTGAAATATCTGTAATCGTAGATTTTTCCTTTTCGTCTAAAGCCAACACCAAACCAATTTGGTTTACTGCATCTTCATCATAAATGTTGGTAATCGCTCTGTTAGATAAAGCCATATTCATAGTGTAGGCAATTTGCTGCGGTGCCACACCATATAACATTGCTTTTTCTTTGTTAATGTCAAATTGATATTCGGTTTGGTCATCTTCAACCATCCAATCAATATCTACCACATCATCTGTGTTTTTCAGAATGTCTTGAACATGGTTTGCAACTTTAATTTGCTCATCGTAATCTGGTCCATAAACTTCAGCAACAATAGTCGATAACACTGGTGGTCCTGGTGGCACTTCCACCAACTTCACATTCGCGTTGTATTTTGCTGCAATTTTCTGAATATCTGGACGAAGTAATTTTGCAATATCATGACTCTGCGCAGAACGGTCTTCTTTAGACAATAAATTCACTTGAATATCAGCCATATTGCTTCCACCACGCAAATCGTAATGACGAACCAAACCGTTAAAGGTTATTGGTGCAGACGTCCCAACATAGTTTTGATAATTAACAACTTCTGGTCTGTTAGATAAATACTGTGAAATCTCTTGAGCAACAACTCCTGTTCTTTCAAGCGTTGTTCCTTCAGGCATATCAATAACCACCTGGAATTCATTCTTATTATCAAAAGGCAACATTTTTACAGCTACCGAATTTGTAAAAAACAATACCATAGTTCCCATTAATACGGCAAAAGTTCCTAATAAAAATAACCAACGCTTTCCTTTACTTTCTAAAAGTGGTCTTTCAAACTTGTTGTAAACTCTGTAAATAAACGTGTCTTCTACTGCTTTTTCTGGTTTTTCTTCAGCACCTTTTTTGTCTTTTTCTCTTAAGAAAATATAACCCAAATATGGTGTAATGGTTAAGGCGACAAATAAAGATAAAATCATCGCAATAGAAGCTCCAATTGGCATTGGTGCCATATATGGTCCCATTAAACCAGAAACAAAAGCCATTGGTAATACCGAAGCAATTACTGTAAATGTTGCTAAAATGGTTGGGTTTCCCACTTCGTTAATGGCATATAAAGCCGCTTGTTTAAACGGCAAGCGTTTCATTTTAAAATGCCTATGCATATTTTCGGCAATAATAATGGAATCATCGACGACGATTCCTGTTACAAATACTAACGCGAAAAGTGTGATTCGGTTAAGCGTGTAATCCATCATATAATAACTCAACAGAGTTAGTGCAAACGTAATTGGTACAGATAAAAACACCACTAATCCACCTCGCCATCCCATAGCTAACATCACTACAATTGTAACCGCAACAATAGAACCTATAAGGTGTAACAATAATTCTGATACTTTATGAGACGCTGTTTCTCCATAGTTTCTTGTAATTTCTACATGAACATCATCCGGAATTAAACTGCTTCGCAAATGCTCTAACTTATCTATAATAACTTCTGCAATTTTCATTGCATCTGCACCTTTTCGCTTAGCAACAGAAATAGTAACAGCAGGATATTCAGACTTATATTTGGCAGAAGCTTCACTCCCTTTTCCAAAGCCTAAACTCACATAATTTTGAGGCACTTCTGGTCCATCAATAATCTTCGCCACTTGCTTTAAATAAATAGGCTGACTTTGTTGCACACCAACTACTAAGTTTTCGACATCTGTCACTGAGGCTAAAAACTTCCCAGTATTTACAAGGAATTCCGTATCACTTTTATCAAAACTTCCAGCACTTAATTGACTGTTGTTGGCTTTAATCATTTCAGAAACCGACAGAAAATCTAATCCGCTTGCTGCTAATTTATCTTTATCTAAAACCACTCGCAACTGACGGTCTCTTCCTCCAATTTTATGCGTAATCGCAACATCGTTTACCTTTTTAATTTCGGCCTCTAACTCTTGAGCCATTTGGTTTAATTGGTAATCGTCGTAATTCTCACTCCACAAGGTTAAACCCAACATTGGCACATCGTCAATCGCTCTCGTTTTCACTAACGGAAACGTAACACCAGCAGGCATTTGGTCCATGTGTTTATTAATTTCGTTGTACATTTTTACAAACGAACGTTCAATATCTTCGCCAACATAAAATTGCACGATAACCATACCTTGCTCTTTCATCGACGTTGAATACACATATTCTACACCTTTAATATTCGAAATTAATTGCTCTAACGGCTTAATCACTCGCGACTCCACTTCCGTAGGACTAGCTCCAGGATAACCAACAAAAATATCTGCCATTGGCACATCAATTTGCGGCTCTTCCTCACGCGGAATTAAAAACGAACTATAAACACCAACCACCATAAACACAATCATTAACAACACGGTTAACTTAGACTGCATAAAGACTTTGGCGATTTTTCCTGCGATACCTTCTTTCATAATTGGCCCCTTTTAATTTCCCCAGAGGAGAAAAACTGTTACGAGTTATTTTTTAGTTATTGAATTGAAATTTTAGCTCCGTTATATAGTTTTCCTTCTGCAGAAACGATATAAGCTTCATCTGCATTTAAACCAGATAATACTTCTACTTGATTTCCAAAAGTTCTACCCAAACGTAACCAACGTAACATGGCTGTATTACTTTGGCTTGGTGTATATATGCCAGATAATTGTCCGTTGGTTACAATAGCTTCAGTTGGTACTAAAACCATTGCAGTTTTTGCTTTTCTTTCCACCGGAAATTGAACTGTTGTAAACATGCCTGATAAAATTTTGGCTTCTGTTTTATCTAAATCTATTTTTACCAAATATTGTCCACCTGTATTTTTCGCAGATGTACTTATTTCTGTCACTTTTCCTTTGATAGTTTGGTTAATAGATTTTACCAAAACATCTACAGTTGTTCCTTTTTTAATTTCAGAAATTTCAGACTCTGGTACCATCGCCATGACTTCAAAAGCACCTGGTGTTTCAATACTAATTAATGGAACTCCTGGATTCGCCATGTTTCCAGCTTCTACATTTTTACTAGTAACTGTTCCGCTAAAAGGCGCCGTGATATTACTGTAAGTAAACTGTGCGTTCACTTCGTTTTTCATTTGGTTAGCAGATTCTAATCTTGCTTTTGCCATTTCAAAATTTGCCGTCATATCATCCATTTCTTTTTGTGATGCACTATTGTCTGCAAACAAATTTTTAAAACGGTTGTAATCTTTTTGTGCATTATTAAAAGCAGCTGTTGCTTCAGTGATTCCTGCGCTAACTTGCGCTCTTTTGGCTTGTAAATCGCTATTATTAATAGACACTAATAATTGCCCTTTATGTACTATATCGCCTACATTTACGTGAACTATATTAACGTAACCCATCATTCTAGTACTTAAATCTGCACTATTTGTAGCTTGAATTTTACCACTAACCGCTAAAAATGGACTATTACTATTGGCTTCCACCTGACTTGTTTTTACAACAATTGCTGGCGAATTATCTTCAACGGTTTTCTTGTCTTCACTTCCGCAGCTGGTTACAAAAAATGCTGTTGCTGTAAGCGTTAGTAAATAAATATATTTTTTCATTTTGATTGTTTTTATGTTGGTACCTACAAGGTTTCGGAAACCTTGCAGGAAAAATTATTCTTTTGTTAAAAATTGTAAGTACGCTTGCGCGTAATTATATTCGAAAATGGTTTGGTAATATTCTAATTGCTTCTGAGCAAACTGAGTCTCAGCAATCAGTAAATCCGATGTTTTTTCTAAGCCTTCTTTAAATCTGTTGGTTCTAATTCTAAGAGATTCTTCGGACTGCTCTAAAGCTAAACTGTTTAATTTCAATTTGTTTTCAGCATCAATAAAAGCACGTTTTGCTTTATTCAATTCTAGATTACTTTGTGATACATATTGTTTGTATTCTAATTTCGATTTTTCGAATTCCGATTTACTTTTTTGTGATTTTCCAAATCGTTTAGATCCTTGAAAAATATCCCAACTCAATTGTGCACCAAATAAATAGCCATTAGCATCACCTTGAAAAATTTGGTCGTCGTATAGCTCGTAGCTTCCAAAAGCATTTAATCTTGGTAAGAATGCCATTTTATCTGCTTTGCTCATTGCTTCATATGCATTAGAAGCTAATTGCATTGCCTTTATATCCGAACGGTTTTTAGAAATTGATTGATCTTCAACTGTAGTTGCAGAAACAACTAATTCATCAGTTGGCGTATAAACTACATAGGTGTCATCATTCATTAAAAATGATAAGTAATTGGAAGCGTTTTGCAGATTACTTTTTGCTGACTGTAACTGGTTTAGTACTTCTGTAACTCTAACTTCAACATTCAACACATCTGCACGTTGCAAATACCCTTGTTTTAGACTATTATCTGCTAATCTTTTATTTGCATTTGCAGCTTCTAATGCTGTTTCCAAAACATCAACCGCTTTGTAAGCTAATTGTAATTGCATATATGCTTTTTCTACTTCAAACGCTAAATAATCTTGTATGCGTTCAGTTTTTAAAGCCATCGCCTCCATTTTAGATTTGGCTGCTTTACGCTGAAACATACCATCCATGTTGATTAATGGCTGTTGAATTTCGAATTTAGTCGCATAATTTTCAATTTGCGATGGGTCGTTTAACAAAGCCGGATTAAAATCGCTTGCTGTTAAAATTTCCTGATTCAATTTAGAACCAAAAGCCATTAACGGATTAGTTGTTGCCAGTGCTGTATGACTAGCCGTTATGTTTGGTAAAAACACTGCGTTTGTTTGTCTAAAATCTGCTTTAGCTTGATTAAAATCTTCTTCAGAAATCTTAATGCTTGTGTTATTTTCTGAAACTTTCGTTAAGACTTCTGATTTAGTAATTGTAACTGATTCTTGTGCATTAATTAAAATACCTAAAAGCAAAAAAGAAATCATTAATAAATGTGATATTTTCATCAGTGTTATTATTTGTTCTGACAAAAATAGATTGAAGAAAAATAATAGTTAGTAACAAAGGTTACCTAATGCCATTTCTTCCATTACTACTGGTTATAACAAAGAAGAGCGTTCATTAAAAAAATAAACGCTCTTCAATAACCAACCAAAAACTGATAACCACATCAGTTAATTTTTATATTACTGCTTATATGTTGCATGACACTGCACACAGTAATTTATTGTATTTGATAAAGCAACTAATGCTTTTTCTCTATTTCTTTCTTTAAAAATTTCACTCATTTTATCTGCACTTTTATGAAATTCTAAACCCATATTTTCGAAACCTTTATCTCCAAATGAGGCACACATCAATTTCATTTCGGTAGTAGATCCTAACTTTGTGTATGCTATTTCTGAAGCTTTATCGTAATCTTCTCTAGACAACAAAAGTGTAATTTCTTGCACAGCTTCTAAATGACTCCTCATATTAGAGAGTTGATGGTTTTTCTGCATTGGATTTAGATCTAGCGATATACGGCCATCATCAATTGGTGTTGGTTCTACAAATATCGTTTCAACCTTTACTGGTATTTCCTTCGAAGTTTCATTTTTACAAGAATGAATCCCTATAAAACTTAACCCTAAAATTGCTATAATTATCTTTCTCATATATTATTTTGAATTTTCTCTTGTTCCACCATGTCCACCAGCTACAATAACCATAATTTTTATACTTAAAATTATAAATTTGAAAAACTGGAGAAACGGATTCATCATTCTAAAACGCATTCTTGGTGATATTCTTTTCATGATAATATAATATGTAATTACTAATTAATTGTTGTTTATTCGTTTTAAATACTAGAAAAACACCTCTAAAGTCCCTATAAGGGGACACTACTCCTATGTGATTAATCATTGTTAAAATTATTCCTATATCTAAACTCTTAGGATAAAAACTACTCTGGAATCAACCACCAAAATGGTTTCATTTTTGCCTTGTAAATAAAGGCGTAATGCAACATTAATTTTAGCCAATGACCAGCAAGACCAATAGATCCGAAAGTTTTACCATAATGTCTTCCATGAGAATCAGGATATTTTTCAAAATCTGGAACTATAGGATATGTGGTAATGCTTACGCCACTTCCTTTCCAAAAACCAAATCCTGCTGAAGCTATACAAGCGGCTCCCATATTCCCCATTGAACCTTTATGATGTAAATTTTCTTTGCCGTTTTTAATATTATCGATAATATTATCAGCTACTAATTTTGCTGTAATTCCTGATGGCATTCCTGTTCTAGGTGGTGCCGGAAAAATAGCTGTTCCATTTTTACTTAGTCTAGGTTTAGAGATCGTATGTGGTGGCGCAAACGCAATTCCTGGCGCAAAAACATTTTTATAACTTGGATTTTGATAGGTTTCTGGCCAATCTTGTACTCTCCATTCTTCATAAGGTTTTGCCGTATAATCTGCATCAACGATCATAAACCCATTAAAAAGTTTTTCTGTAATATCCTCGTTGTTTTTACCATATGCCTTAAACCCATGGCCAGAAAATGCAGGAATTAACATCGCAAAATCATAAGATTCTGTTTTATAATCGCCATCTAAAGTTTCATAATGTGCTAATCCATCTTCGATTTTATTTACGCCTGAACCTAAAATCCATTTAATGTCTCTGTCTTCAAAAATCATTTCAACAAGCTCACTAGATTTCATTATCATGTCTCCATAACTCATTAACATGCCATCCATTCCAAAATCACCTAGCTCATACTCATTAGAAATCCAAGTGATTTCTGCCATATCTCGAACATTATGCTTTCTAAGTTCTTGCTCCACATTTAATATGTACTCAAACGCCGCTCCTTGACAAGTAGATTTAGCGTGACCTGTCCCTATTAATATTTTCGCCTTTTTTCCTTTTTTCATTTGTTGAATGACTTCATTCAATCCTTCCCAAGCGTGGTCTGCATGTGTATAAGTACAAACTGAATAGGTTTTATTTTTCCCTGGAATTAAACCTTCTGTGGCTTCAAAATTCAACTTTGGTCCTGTAGCATTTATTAAATAATCGTATGTTATTTTTTCTTGTTGTCCTTTGTTATTTCCTGCAACATATTCTGACAAAACATATGGTTTTAGCTCTGTTTTATTGCCTTCTGGGTGAAACGAAATGGCCTTAGCTTGTTTATAGCTTATACCTTTCTTTTTATATAAAGGTGCAAGTGGAAACAAGATTTTTTCAGACTTCATTCTACCAATACCAACCCAAATATTGGATGGAATCCATTGATAATTACTGTTAGGTGATACAACGACAACGTCGTGTTGTTTAGATAATTTTCTACGTAAATGTGTTGCAGCAACATGACCAGAAATACCTGCTCCTAAAATGACAATTTTAGACATGACTATTAGTTTTCATTAAAGGTACTCTGCTTTAATGAGCTCGATAGTAACTTTAGTTACACAAGAAAGATTAATTATTTGATGAATTTCTATTCATTTTAGAAACAATAAATTTTGAAACTACAAGTCCTAGAATTCCGCCTAAGGCAGAAAACAAGATATTGATTATTAAACGGAACGTATCAAAATCGCCATTGTTCATAATAGACCATGGGTCAAAACCTAAGCGTCCAAACGTTTTAATTAGTAAGATACTTCCAAAAACACCAATTAAAGTGTTGCCTTTAAAGCCTAATGAATATTTCTTAAAGATAGAACCAAAGGTATTAGCCGAAATAATGCCAATTATGATACTTATTAATGAAATTAGAGTGCCTGTCATTTAAATAAAATTAATGACCATAATCCATGTTATCAATCTTCCCGCTTGTTAATCGTTTTTGAACAATCATATAAACAACAATGAGAATAAATCCAAGAATTCCCCAAGTTAAAGCAACAGATAAGCCATATTGTGATGCAGACGTATTATAAATAGTAAGATGCTCGTGCACATCATTAACTGAAGGTAATATCACAGGAAAAAGCGATGCTAAAGACGATGTAATTCCGCCTAAAATCAATAAGGTTGAAAACAGAAAAGCATGACTATCTTTCTTTATTTTTTTAATAAAAAACAAACCAACCAAACCTGCTAAATAAACAATAGGAAAAACTAGTAAATAAGGTTTGTCTGCAAAATTATCTAACGAGTTAGGATTCACATTTTGCCACAATATCAATGAAAGAGCTGTAAGGACTGCGAGCGTAATATTCAATTTAAAAATTACGCCTTTGAGTTTATTATTAATTGAAGAATTGGTTTTTAGTATAACCCAATTAGCACCATGAATTGTTAAGGTTACGACAGAAATGATGCCGATTAACACCGTAAACCAATCAATTACACCTGGATGCTCTGTTAAAGGACTAAAACTACTATCCCATAATGGTAAGAAAAAATAATGCCCTTCATGCGCAGCAACTCCATTATCTACAATACCTAAATTTACACCTCTTACGATGTTTCCTAGCGCAATTCCAAAGAATAAAGCCAATAATAAACTAGAAACACCGAATGATTTATCCCAAATATCTTTCCACATTTGGTATTTAAATTGCCCTCTAAATTCTAAACCTATTGCTCTAAAAACAATCAACCATAATACAATTATTAATGGTAAATAGAAGCCACTAAACACAGATGCATAAAAGGTTGGAAAGGCCATAAAAAGCATGCCTCCTGCTGCGACTAACCACACTTCATTAGAATCCCAAAATAAACCAGCAGATTTAGTAATGACCTCCTTATCCTTTTCTTCTTTAGCAAAGAATAAATGAACAATTCCTGCGCCAAAATCATATCCATCTAAAACAAAAAATATTGCTAAAACAATTGCAATTGCGATGTACCAAAATATTTCCATAATTAATGTTTTTGATGATTTGGACCTTCATTTATAGTTTTACCAACTAAGACCAAAAACAAGAGTCCAAGAAGCATATATAAAGCTACAAAACCAAGTAAAGTAAAAAGTGTATTTCCTGATGAGACTGTTGGCGAAATACCATCGCTAGTTTTTAATAAACCATAGACCAAATACGGTTGTCTACCCAATTCTGCCGTGTACCAACCTGTAATATTAGCGATGTAAGGAAATGGAACTAGAAACATAATCATCCAAAGTAATGGCTTCATGGTAAACAATTTTTTTCGCCATAAAAAGAACAACGCTACAAACATTACACCAATAAAAATAGTACCCAAGCCAACCATAATATGGTATGAATAATATAATGCAGGAATGTTATCTGGTAATTCTTCGGCTTTAAATTGGTCCATACCAGCAATTTGCCTATCCCAATCTTGATAAGTTAAAAAGCTTAATATGTTTGGCACTGCAATTTTATTATCTAATTTCTTATCTAACATGTTTGGCTGCCCAATAAGAACAATTTCTGCGCCTGCATGTTCGGTTTCAAAAATACCTTCCATCGCTGCAAAAGTCCCAGGCTGATATTTTGCGACGTTTTTAGCATTCCAGTCGCCTGTTGGAAAAGCCACCAACAGACTAGAAATCAATCCGAAAATGACACCTGTTTTTAAGAACAACTTACCATACTCGGTTTGTTTATTTCTTAAAATATAAAATGCACCTATACTGGCTACCACAAAAGCAGACGTAACTACAGAAGCCATTTGATTATGTAAAAAAGCAGGAATTAACCAAGGGTTTGTAAATAGTTCTGAAAAATTATCTAAAACAAATTTTCCATTTTCTAAAACCTCATGTCCTACAGGATGCTGCATCCAAGCATTGGTAGCCAAAATAAACCAACCACTTGCCCACGAACCTATAAACACAAAAAGGCCAGTTAAGAAATGTAATTTCTGACCCATTAATTTTTCTCCAAAAATAAAGAGCGCCAAAAATGAGGATTCTAAAAAGAAAGAGAACATACCTTCCATGGCTAAAGTCTGACCAATAATGCCACCTGTCAACTCAGAAAACTTTGCCCAATTGGTACCAAACTGAAATTCCATAGGAATACCAGTTACAACTCCCATTGTAAAGTTAACAGCAAAAATTTTCATGAAAAACTTCGCTGCATTGTTATATTTTTCGATTTTATTCCTGAGATATTTCCATTTAAAATAGACAATCATTAATGAAAGTCCCATGGTTAATTGCGGAAAAATGTAGTGAAAAGTGATAGTAAAAGCAAACTGCAATCTATCGTAAAAAAGCATATCCTCCATAGCCTGATTTTGAGCTATAAAAATACGACAGAAAAAAAGAAAATTACGTAACTTTTGATACAAAGAAAGGTCATCTAAATTAATAGACAACCTTTCTTATTTTATATAAATTTGTTGTTATTAAAGTTCTTTTGTTTCTTCGTCTTTAGGCTTTCCCTTAGACATAAAATTAATTAATATTCCAACCAAGGTAATACATACTACAGCGAAAATTGCAATCATTATAACGCCATTTGTCCAGCTATATAGAGCTATTGAAGATTTAATCATGTTATTGTTATTATTTCTTGATGTAAAATTAAGAACTTACATCATCTTGAAATATGACATTTATCATGTATTAAAAAAACTTAATTAGTACTTGATATTATCTTTATTATTTCATCTTTTTGCAAAACGCCAGACTGTCGCCAAACTTGCTTACCGTTTTTAAAAAGTAACATTGTTGGCACACCTCTTACTTGGTATTTTGTTGCTAAAGATTGATTTTTATCTACATCAATTTTAATGATAGCCACATCATTACCTAACTCGTCTTTTACCTGTTTTAAAATAGGACTCAACATTTTACATGGTCCGCACCAATCCGCAAAAAAATCGACTAAAACGGGTTGGTCTTTATTTATTATTTCTGAAAATTTACTCATACCTGACATTATTTATTTATCAAAAGAAATACTCCATATACCTCTTACTTCATTTTCGCCATAGCCAATAGCTTTATCCATTGGGTATAACGTTTTAATTTTAGTTAAGGTTAATTTATCTATTGTTTCATTTGGTTTTCCGTGACATTGTAGACACATTGTATTGGTCGTAATTGGGTAATAAACCTTAACATTATTATCAAACTCTTTAACAAGTGGCTTGGGTTCTTCATTGTTAGCGATGGTTTGTTTAAAGTCTTCAATATATTTTAGCTCTTCTCTATTGGCTTTATTATTTGGATTTCTTGGTTGCTCTGAAACACGTTTTATTTTCGCATCATGCACAACAGCCATACTATCTGTTAAAGGATACGCTTGCACATTACAAAACTTTAAAGCTTCTAAAACACCTTTTTGTTGAATGGTACCCATTAAGTTTTTGCCTAAAACAACTTTAGTCGTTAAGGCATATTTTAAACCACGTTCGCCATACGGCAAATCTTCAAAATTCACTTCTACCTGTTGTTTATTCTCTTTGTTCTGCATGGCTTTACCATTACCTGTCCCTTTTCGGTTTCCCATTTCTTCATTGTAATGCGCCTCAAACCAATCTGGTTGTTCAATTTCAAAATCGTACAAATACTCTGAAATTTGTTCTATTGTTTTCTCTGGATAAGCCTGTTTTGGCATAACTCCAAATCGTTTTACAGCACCAAACATTTTTGCGTCTTTGGCATTAGGATTCTTAATCCAAGCTTGTATGGCAGAAACGAACTCTTCTTTTGTGGTTCCACTATCTATATAATGTCTTTTTATAGCAATCATTGGTGGTCCAATTCTATTCTGTTGCGTAGCTGCAGGACTATGACATATATTACAATTAGTTTCCATTAGTTTTTTACCAGGATGTTCTTTGGCTGCGACCTCTTTATTCGCTGCACTATAAGGGTCTTTTTTATTTGAGTTACAACTCACTAAAAACACAACCAAAACAAGTAATAATAGACTATTTTTCATACCGAATAAGTTTGAATAAAGATACTGAGTTCAACTTGTCTTTAACGTAACTTTTGTTACAATAAGAACATTGAGATTACCAAGTTTCTCATATCTCATTTCTATTAGAGAAAGCGTATTTTTACCACCAATTATGGATTCACTCACTCAAATTGTTTTAGGTGCAGCCGTTGGCGAAGCTGTTTTAGGAAAAAAAGTAGGAAACAAAGCACTTTTGTATGGTGCTATTGCTGGTACAATTCCAGATTTAGATGTGTTTGCTTCTTATTTTACAGATACGGTTTCTGCACTAGCTATGCATCGTGGGTTTACACATTCTGTACTATTTTCAGTGCTCTTTGCGCCTGTTTTTGGTTGGTTGGTTTCTAAATATGAGAAATACAAAGATTTTAAAGGTTGGTCTTGGCTGTTTTTCTGGGCATTTATTACCCATCCTATTTTAGATGCACATACCACTTGGGGAACGCAATTATTTTGGCCATTAGATTTAAGATTAGCTTTTAAAACCATTTTTGTTGTAGACCCAATGTACACCTTACCGTTTTTAATTTGTGTTATTTTAGTACTATTTCAAAAACGTGCCTCTAAAAAAAGACAGGTCTATAATACGATAGGTCTTACCTTAAGCACTACTTATTTAGCACTTACATTTCTACTTAAAAGTTTAGCATTTACTAAATTTGAATACGCCTTAACACTTCAAAATATTCCATACCAACAGTTAGATACTAGACCTTCTGCCTTAAATACAATACTTTGGAATGCTAACGTAGACACTAAAGACCACTATCTTATTGCGGATTATTCCTTTTTTGACACCCAAGAAATTTCATTTGAAACCTATCCTAAAAATCATCATTTATTAGGTAATCTTATAGAAAACGAGAAGGTAAAACAAATGATTGCTATTTCTAAAGGTTGGTACACTATTAACCAAGTAGACGACAAATTGTATTACAATGATTTGCGTTTTGGTTTGATGAATTTAAAACCCAATTCTCAAGATTTTGTGTTTAAATATTTAATAGATGTGGATGCTTCTGGCAACGTTAATTTTATAGAACAAGAGAAAAAAACAACAGACGGAAAGGCTTTATTATTCAGTTTATGGAAACGTATTAAAGGTAATTAATGCCATTTTAGTTGTTTTCGTTCTTGCCAATATTTTTCGCTAGAAATTCCGAAAGCACTTAATTGTTCTACTTCAGAATTGGTTAGAGAAAACTCAGCTGCTTTTAGATTAGCCTCTAAATGTTTACTATTATTAGCACCGCTTAAAACTATAGCTTCAGGAAAAACAGATTCGCAATAATTTAAAGCAATAGCATCTGCACCTACATTGTATTTATCAGCCAATTGACTTATAAACGTATAAAGATTTTTATAGTCAAAATAATTTGAGTTAGGAATTAATCGTCCATTTGCCAGAGCTTCCTTAATAATAAATGGACCAGACAATTTTTGTAATTCGTTTTTATATGGTGCTAAACTTTGGTCTAAAATATTGAAAGTACTCTGATACGATTGAAACAAGCTTTCATTCTCAACTTCAATAGATAACGCATTTTCTAAAACCGCTGTTTGGTTATTACCTGTTGTAGATAAACCAATGGTAATATTATATGTTTTCTTTATGTGGTGCAAGCGTTTTAGTACGTCTAAATTATCTAACACACCAGTATCTAAAGTTGCAGAATGTATTTGATACAATCCTAAATTTGGCAACAGTAATTTAGACTGTTCCCACTGCTCATTTAATTTTTTAAGCGAATGCTCTTTAACTTCATGTACCGTTGCATCTGATTTAAAATTTGCCACATAGGTATAACCCCATTTTGTAGAGACTTTGATGGTTGGGTCGTTTTTTTGCTTTAACCAATCTACCAATAAATCTTCCGCTAAACCGTAACCAGGCGACGTATCAAAAAACCGAATGCCTTTGTTATAAGCCTCGTCTAAAACCTTTAATCCATCAGTTTTAAATGCTGGCAAATTAAACGGTTTCTCATCAGCATTTTCTTTTATATTAATGTAAACTGGTCTGCCAATTGCGGCTGTGCCTAAGCCTAAATCTTTTAGTTTCAATACGTCTTAAAATTAAGTTCTTTTAGATATAAGGTTCTTCAAATCTGAGGTAATGACACGTGTAGCCATTTGGATTTTTTACTAAATAATCTTGATGATTTTCTTCGGCTTGCCAAAATGGTGCAAAAGGCTCTAACGTAGTAACCACTTTACTATCCCATTTACCAGAAGCATCAACAATAGCAATCATTTCTTCTGCAATTTGCTTCTCTTCTTCATTCTGATAAAAAATAGCAGAACGGTAACTAGAGCCTTTATCATTGCCTTGTTGGTCTACCGTTGTAGGATTGTGCATTCTAAAAAAGTAGTCTAAAATTTCTTTAAATGAGGTTATATTTGGATCGTAAGTTAACTCTAAACCTTCCGCATGACCAGGATGATATTTATAACTCGGATTCTCATTTTCGCCACCTTGGTAACCTACTTCTGTATCTATAATTCCGGGACGTGTTCTAAACAAATCTTCCATTCCCCAAAAACAACCTCCTGCTATATATGCTTTTTTATATTCTGACATTTTTTTATTTCTATTTTTTAATTTAAATGACATTAAACTTAGTCTCTATTTTTAAAATAAATTACAGTGTTTAAGTAAAAAATTTTATGTTTTTAAGAGCTACAAGATAACATAGAACAACCCACTTTATCTCTTGCCCATTCTGGTCGTTTTGCAAACCATTTTTCTAAATTTGGTTGCTCATCATATGGTTTTTTTAATAGATTGAATAATTCATCTATTAAATCATAATTACCTTTATTTGCATCATCTATAGCTAGTTGCGCCATATAATTACGAAGCACATATTTAGGATTTATGTTATTCATTTCAGATTTTCTTTCAGCATCTGACAATGTTTCAAGCGTTAAACGCTCTTCATAGCTTTTAAACCAAGCTGACCATTGTTGTTTAATTTCCTTTGAAATTTCTTCTGGATTATAAAAGGCATCTTCAATTGTAGCGTACCAATTTTCTGTATTTTCTTTTTCTAAATTTGCTAAATTCCTGAAGAAGATAGTCATATCTGTTTCCGAACGCTGCAATACGTCTTCTAAGACTTCAATAAGTTGAATATCATTTCGGTCTTCCACTTTTAAACCTAATTTAGAACACATCATATTTTGAAGCTCTAATTGAACTTCAATTTGGTAATTATTAAGAATCTCTTCTAAAGGTTCTGCCTCTTCTACTAATGGATACAGTGCGTTAGCGAGTTGAATTAAATTCCAAAGTACAATATGTGGTTGTGTGCCAAAGCGATATCTTTTGTGTGTATTATCAGTGGTATTTGGCGTCCAACCTTGGTCGTAACCTTCTAACCAACCATATGGTCCGTAATCTATGGTTAATCCGAGAATAGACATGTTATCTGTATTCATTACACCATGCACAAAACCAACACGTTGCCAATGCACAACCATATCTAAACTTCGTTTTGTAACTGCTTTTAGAAAAGCGATATAGGTTTCTTTAGACGGTTCTCCTAATTCCGCATAATGATACTTTATGGTATAATCTACCAAAGTTTTTAGTGTTTTAGCATCGCCTTTTGACGCAAAAATCTCATAGCTTCCAAATCTTAAAAACGATTCTGCTACTCTACTTACAATGGCTCCTTTTTCGTAAGCTGCATTGCCATTATACATAACATCTCGTAGCACCTCATCGCCAGATAAACTTAACGATAAAGCTCTTGTAGTTGGCACGCCTAAATGAAACATGGCTTCACTACACAAGTATTCTCTTATGGAAGACCTTAAAACTGCCAAACCATCTGCTGAGCGCGAGTATGGTGTTTCGCCAGCACCTTTTAACTGCAAAGCCCAATGTTTATCATTGTGCTCTATTTCCGTTAAATTTATCGCACGACCATCGCCTAACTGCCCAGCCCAATTACCAAATTGATGACCAGCATAACACATAGCATACGGTTTTGTATTGGGTATAAGCTCAGCACCTGTAACTACGTTTAAAAATTCTTGTGTTTTACTATCTGCTTCCGTTAGACCTAAATTTGCTAACATTTCTGGTGAAACATGAATTAATGACGGCTTACTAGGAATTTTTGGTGTAACGTAAGAAAAACACGCTTCCTTTACCTGTCTTCTAGAATTCTCTAGAATTTTATCTGCAGGAAGTTCTTGGTTAAATCTATCTTTTATGTTGAATTGAATTGCCATAATATAAGTAATCCTTATTCTGAAACTTGTTCTTCCGTTTGAAGCACCATAGATTCTGAATTGATGCAATACCTTAATCCACTTGGTTCTGGTCCATCTGGAAATACATGGCCTTGGTGCGCATCGCACGTATTGCATTGCACTTCTACTCTAACCATACCAAAGGCTGTATCTTTTAAATATTTTATGGCGTTTTCTTTAATAGGTTGTGAGAAACTTGGCCAACCTGTGCCAGAGTTAAATTTAATTGTAGAATCGAATAATGGTGTGTTACAACAAACACAGTTGTATTTACCAGCTTCATAACTTGTACATAAACCACCAGAATGTGGTGCTTCTGTACCTGCTTTTCTGGTAATTCTAAATTGTTCTGATGTTAAAATTGCTTTCCATTCTTCTTCTGTTTTCTCAACTCTTCGGTCTGGCTTTGGGTTTCCATTTACTGAAAAACTGATAATATCTTTCCAAGTTAACATAGCTCTATTTTTTATTGTTTAGACGCAAATTCATCTCATTAATTACGTCTTTTAACAAAGGTATTAAACAAAAAGCAATTAATCGTTTTTGAAATTAGAGTGAAAAAAAATGGTATGAATTTATGGAACAAAAAAAGAGAGCAAATTAGCTCTCTTTCCTTATTATATATTGAACTCGCTTAAACGCCTTAAATGAAATAGTTACCGATAATTCACTTAACATGTTTTTTGAAAGTAGAAATTATACTTCTTAGTTAGGGTATAAGAACATACTCTGCTTTTAAAAACACTTACATTGGATGGATTGTTAATAGGGATCCAATGGTGTAAGTGATTGCTATTTATTCCGAACGTATCCTTAATTAATGTTATTAAGGCGTAATTATACAAGTTAACAATATGTTTCCTTTTATTATTTTTAATAGTTAATACTATGCACTTAAATTATTATTCTCCAACAACAAATAACTATTAACCAACGTTATACAAAAATTGATAATCATTTTGACAATATCTTAGAGCTAAATTGTTATCCGCATAAATTCCATTAGGCAGACCTGTTTTACTAGTAATACTATTAAGCGCATGTAAATCATTTAAACTAGTTGAACGCACTAAGAAAACTCTCGACACTATTAATGTATTAATAGAAACGCTCTTAGAAATAAGCATGAATATCTCAACCGCATGCGTGCCTCTAAGTTGCTTTAAATCAATATGAAAAGGCATATACTTTTTATCGTTTAGAAAAGTAATAGCGTTAACTAGTGTCTTCTCTGTTCTGATTCTATTATAACTCTTAAAAAAATCTGGATGAAGTTTACAGTGCATTATATCGTCTTCCACCCATATTTTAATTCCCTCATATTGTATTACGTTTCTCATATGTCGTTATTTATAAATATAATACCAATTGATGTGCCAAAACAGTTTTTGTGGTCTCCAAAGCCACTCAATAACCTGATATTCAGTTATTTAAAAAACATTAACATATCAATAAAGAATAATTTAAAGCACGGAATACCGTGACTTTTACGAAAATAAACGGGTAACAAACGGCATACCGTTATTATTTACAGTCTTAATTTTTAAGATGTAATCATTTGATAATGTGATTGTTTCAACCAGAACACAATAAAAAATAATCTAATTTCAGCTAAATTATATAAGATTTAAAAACCTAATACTATGTAGTTGAGACTACACGATGTATTCACTTATACAATAAACTCGACAACTGGAGCTAGAAAAAAGAAGACTTGCTTAAACACCTTTAACGTTAAATTGTCATTATAATTCACTAAAAGAATATACTTGGCATTGAATAAGCTCATATATCTATGGACAGAAATGGCTATTCTAGTATAAACAACTATCCAAAAAAAAGAATTATTACTAACCTTTAGATAGTTTATAGTGATTGCTATTTTATTCTGAACGTCACCTAAATAAATAATGCTAAAGCGTTTATATGCAAGTCTTTTTATGTAGTTCTATTATTTTATATTCTAAATTCCACTTAATTAGGAAAAATTATGATTGGTAACTCTGTTAAAACTCAAATAATCATTTTTACAAAATGTTATTGCCGAATTATAATTTCTAAAAATCTTATTTGGAACAGCTTGTTTTACAATCAAATTGTTTAATGTTAAAATGATCTTTAACCCGAACGAGTTGACTACGAAAATTCTTGAAAGCACTAACTTTTTAATATCAGAACTATTTGATATGATATTAAATAATTTTAAAGCACATGGACGCTCAAGATTCTCTACATTAATTAATAATGGTAAATAACTGCCGTGTGATAATGATGGAATGGTATCCTTTAACAAGGCAACAGTAGTTTCGCTATTGTACTTTGTAAAAAATTGAGAATCAAGTTTACAATGAATTATATCTTGGTTAACCCAAAATACAATACCATCGAATTGAAAAACGTTTCTCATAATTAAATTATTTATGAAACTTATTCCAATACCTATGCCAAAATCAAATTTAAAATCACAAAATATTGATTGTCAATGATTTAGATGTTAACTCGCTAATGTGTATTTACAAAAAACTAACGGTATTCCGTGAGTGGTATTTAAAAAATCTTTACCGTTAGCGAAATACCGTTACATTAAACTAATCGTTTCAACCCTAATTTAGCCATTCTATCTCTAAGCGTACTTGGCTTTAGTTCTAATAATTCGGCAGCACCATTTGAGCCAGTAATTTTCCAATTACATTGTTCTAAAATTTGAAGAATATGATTACGCTGAACAGCATCTAATGACAAGTCTATATTATTTATAGGTTTTGTTTTTTGGCTCGAAGATTCAAAACCTGGAATTATCAATGTTTTATCTGATGATAGAATTGAAGCACGCTCAATTAAATTTTCTAATTCTCTAATATTTCCTGGCCAATTATAAGCTTTAAGCTTAGTCATAGACTCATCACTTATAAACTCTATATTTTTATTATACGCTTTGTTAAACTTCTCCACAAAATGCTCTACCAGCAAAGGTATATCATCTTTTCGCTCTCTTAAAGCCGGAACATTAATAGGGAATACATTAAGTCTAAAATATAAATCTTCTCTAAACTGCTTTTTTCTAATCTCTTCTACTAGATTACGGTTTGTGGCTGCAATTACCCTAACATTTAACTTTTTTACATGAGCACCACCAACGACTTCAATTTCGCCTTCTTGCAGAAATCTAAGAATTTTTGGTTGCATATCTAAGGGTAATTCTCCAATTTCATCTAAAAACAGTGTACCGTTATCCGCCAACTCAAACTTACCAATCTTATCACTAAAGGCTCCAGTGAAAGACCCTTTTTTATGCCCAAACAATTCGCTTTCTATCAGTTCTCTGGGTATTGCTGAACAGTTTACTTTTATTAAAGGATCGTTATTACGATGCCCAATATTATGAATAGCCCTTGCCAATAGCTCTTTACCTGTACCAGATTCACCTAATAATAATACTGTTGCGTTAGTTGGTGCTACCTGTTCTATTTCGTTTAAGACATTGCTAAATATTTCACTGCCATAAACCATTTCTTCATAATTAAATACAAGGTCTATTTCATTTCTAAGGTAAATGTTTTCTCTTTCTAATTTTTCACGAAGACTATTTAACTCATTATTTGCCTTAAATAATTCTGAATTCGTTAAAACTAGTTCCTCTTCAACATGCCTACGTTCTGAACTTTCTACCATCAGTGATACAATACTTGCTATGGATGTAGCGAACTCCTGCTCTTCTGCTGTCCAATCTCTTAAATTTTCTCCGGAATGGGCAAAACAAATTAAACCATAACTCCCAATTGCACTATTAATTGAAACATCCATTAAAGAAATAATGTTATTAGGTATTAAATAAGATTCTGCAAATGGTTTAGTAAGCTCATTATTTCTTGCATCTTTAATTAATATGGATTGATTTCTTTTTAAGGTTTCAAAATAATTTGAATTTTCTGAGTAATTTAATTCATACTTTTCATTGACATAACCTTTTTCTAAAGTATAATAATTTTTACAAACAACGCTACTTCTATCTTCACTGAAGCTCCAGATACTTACGCGCTCTACATTTAAAGTTATCGCAGATAGTTCCGTTATTCTTTTTAATGACAATTCTAAATCTTCACCAACTAATTCAGCCAACTCAAGTATTACTTGCTTTTTTTGGTTAGACCTTTTTTCTTTTTCTATTAATAATTGTTTTGCTTTCTCTTCTTCTGAAATATCCTTAATAGTCGCAAAAACCGCTATTACTTCCTCCTTGTTATTTTTAATTGTACCAGTAAAAAATGATGCTTTTATTATTTCACCATTTTTTTTAACGATGTCGTAGTATACTTCTTTTGCTTTTTCTTCAGCTACTTCTTGGTATCTACCAAGTACACTATCATGGTCTTGTTTCTTCCAAAAAGGGTATGGATGACCATGACTTAATAGTTCTGTCTTGGTATAACCTGTTATTTTACATAAAGAATCGTTTACTAAAATAAGTTTTGTATCCAATGAAGCTATCATTAAGCCTTCTTGCATAGACATTATTAATTTATCATTAAATTCTTTGGATAACTTAAGTTCTATTTCAGCCTTTCGTCGTTCTGTAATATCTTGTATGGTGGCAAAATTGGCAATCTTATTACCATCTGCATCATTAATTCGTGAAACTATTAGTTGTACCGGAAATCGTTCTCCATTTTTTCTTAAATAAGTATTCTCGTAACTTGTTTCGTTTTTGTTCTCTGTTAAAAGCTTATAACGAATGTCATTTGCTTCAGACAATTCTGGTGGAGAAAACGGATAAGGGCGTTTAACTCCAAGCAATTCCTCTTGTGAAAACCCTGTCATTCTGCAAAACGCAGGATTAACACTTATAATCTCTGATTCTGTATTAATAGCATATAAGCCCTCTTGCATAGCTTCTAAAAGACCAGATGAAAACTCTTTCTCTTGCTTTATTGCTCTTAAAATTTTTTCTCTTTCCGTTATATCCCTTACAATACTAACAACTTTACCATCACCTTTAATTTTTACAGAGACTTCTCCTTCTATTATATTTCCATTTTTATGTCTTAATTGCCTTTGAAAGACTACTGATTTACCATCTAAAATATCTTGATGAAGATCTAAGTCTCTAATAATATTACCTACTAAAAAATCTTGAAGTTTCATATTTGAAAACTCGTTTTTAGTATAGCCCAACATTAAATAAGTCGCTCTATTAAACTCATAGATATTCCCTTCAAAATCGTAAGCAATAATAGCATCTATCGCTTGATTTACTAATGCCTTATATGATTCATCTTTTTTCTTAATTTCTTCAGTTATTATACTTTTTTCTATAGCAATTACTGCGAGCCCTACGGCGAAATTCAAATCTTTTATTTCTTCTTCCGTTGGTGCATTAATAGCACTACTGTATATAGCAAATGTTCCTAAGAGCTCGTTGTCTTTAGAAAGCACAGGTACAGACCAACATGACTTTAAATTATGTTTTAAAGCCAATTCTTTGTCATTTTTCCACAACTTATCTGTAGCAACATCTGAAACAATTACCGTTTGCTTAGCAAATGCAGCAGTACCACATGAGCCTCGATCTTTCTCAATTTTAATAATTTTTACGCCTTCAAGATATGACTCTGGTAGCGATGGTCCTGCGCTCAATTTTAAATGTGTCCCTTCTTTATTTACCAAGTTTATACTTCCAAAATAACCAAGATTTTCAGATTCATAATTTAAAATTAATTGCTCTAAAATTTTATTCAATGGTATATTAGATGCAAATAAATCTAGTATCTCATTTTTTTGAATCAATGATTTTTCAATTTTTTTTCTCTCTAGAATTTCCTTTTCTAGTTCTAGATTTTTTTGTTCTAACTTGCTAATTAATCGTTTGCTGTAAAATCTTAAAACTTCTTTCTCAGAGAAATCTTCATCTACTACTTTATTGGGTTTAACGATTTCTTGTTTTAATACATTTTGAATTATTGGAACTATTTTATCATAATCAGTTGGCTTTCGTAAAAACTTCACAGCGCCTAATTTTAGAGCTAATTCCTCATCTAGTTTTTCTGTATATGTAGATGTATAAAATAAGAAAGGGATGCTTTTATATGCCTCCTCTTTTTTACAAGCTTGGCAGAACATATAGCCATCCATTACTGGCATTAAAATATCAGAAACAATAATATCTACTCTATTTTTAGACAATTGCTCTAACCCTTCTTTACCATCATAAGCTTCTATGACATCAAAACCAGATTTCTCTAATATTACTCTTAGCAAATAGAGGTTTTCATATATATCATCGACGATCAATACAGTACTCATATCTATTTTTGTTGTTTTTTGTTAAAAATTCTAATCATTTCACTTACAAATGTTTCAGTATTTATTGGCTTTTCTATATAACCATCTGCTCCTGCTCTTAGTGCCTTTTCTCTATCTCCACCCATCGCATAAGATGTTACAGCAATTATTGTTGTTGCTTTAGGTAATTTATCATTACGTAGTTTAACACAGATTTCATAACCATCCATGTCTGGCAATTGAATATCTAACAATATTATTTCTGGATTGTATTTAAGTGCTAAATTTATTCCATCATTTCCATTGTATGCTTCAATTACATGATAATCATTACCTTTTAGAAGATATGATAACATATACATGTTTTGTTCATTATCTTCTATTATTAAAATAGATGGTTTCATATCTTATTAATTTAAAAATTAACTTCAGTACTGCAAAATCATTCTTTTTATTATTGAAACATTTATTTCTTAGTTATTTTTTTTTTAATGGTAATGAAAACGTAAATTTACTTCCCGTATCTAACTCACTACACACAAAGATAGTGCCTCCTAGTTTCTCTATTAAACTTTTACTTATTGTTAAGCCTAAACCTGTACCTTCTTGTTTTCTATTTAATCCATCTTCTAATTGAGTAAAGGGTTCAAATAACTTATCAATATCTTTCGCCGAAACACCGATTCCTTCATCAATTACTTGAGTAACAACATTACTGTCTTTAACGTCTACTTTTACTGTGATAATTCCTTTATCTGAAAATTTAATAGCATTAGAAATTAAGTTTAACAACACCTGTTCAATCCGTCTTTCGTCACTATCTATGACAATGTCTTTATCTTCAATCTGGGTAATTATTGTCAACCCTTTTTTATCCACTTGAGGTTTTAAAAAATCTATTGTTTTATGTATTGATACAAGATAATTAAATGGCTCGTACGAAACATTTAATTTACCGGCTTCTATTTTAGAAATATCTAAAACATCGTTAATTAGTCTCAGCAAATTTTGCCCGCTTCTTTCTACCATAGAAAGCTGTTTTTTTTGCTCTTTATTTAACGGACCTGCTAATTCTTTTAAAAGGATACCAGTAAAACCAATTATTGAATTCATTGGTGTTCTTAACTCATGAGACATAGTCGCTAAAAACGCAGACTTCATTAAATCTGCGGATTGTGCTTTCATTTTTTCCTTCTCTAGTTCAATAGTTTGCTCATTGATATCCTCAACTAAATTTAATAAAGCTTCTTTACTATCATTTAACTCTTCAGTACGTTTACTTACAATATTCTCTAGGTTGATTTTAAAATTTAATAATTCCTTTTCTCTTATTATTCTTTCCGTTATATCTTGTATAGTCCCAAATAGTTTTATTGGTATATTATCTTCATCATAATACAACTCACATTGCTCATCTATGTACTTTATGCGCTCATCTGATAATAATAAACGATATGTAACTTGGTAATTGTGTTTGTTTTCTATGGCCTCATCAACAATATTGCGTACCATAATTCTATCCTCTGGATGCACAGTATCATATACACCTTTGCGAGTAACGTTATAACTATCTAGGTCTTTTTCAAATATGCGATACATTTCTTCGGACCACGTAATTTTATTTGTTTTTAGATCTAACTCCCAACTTCCTAAACTCGCAATTTCTTGGGCTTTGTTTAAACTCGCTTCACTTTTTCTGATTTGATGTTTAGTCGTTTCGTGTATAAATTTCAACTGCGCTTCTTGGCTATCTAGTTTAATTTTGATTAACCTATTGAACCTATCAGATGTTCCAATAAAATACCAAGTTCCCCAACCGGCAAAACCTGCTAATAAAAATCCTAAGACACTAAACCAGTAAGCTGAATTGGTTCTATTCCCTTTTGGCATAATATACAACTTCCACTCACCAGAAGGTATTTTAATTGGTACTGCATAATCTTCTAATGCCGCTAAGTTGCTATCTAAAAAGTAACTTTCTTCACCAGTCATTCCGTTTACTTTAGACAATTGATATTCAAATTGGCTATCATTCAAATGATTTATTTCTAAATCATTGAAAAATGTAGAAAGTTTAGTAACCACAGCTGTAAAACCATGAAATTTATCTTCTATATAAATCGGCTGCCTACTAATAATGCCTACACCACCTTGTTTTAAGTTAACAGGACCAGCAATAAAAAAATCCTTTCTTTGTATAGTAGCATGAGCGCCTGTGCCACCTTCTTTACTAGATAATATATTAAAACCTAAAACAGGATTGCCTTCCTTAGGGTATACATGCGTAATCACACCAGTACTATCCACCAATTCCACGGCATCAAAATAACTTTGATGTTCTAATAAATCTATCGCGATTGCGTCAAAATCATCAGGTATCCCATTACGCTCTACAATATAAGCCAGGGATTTTGTTGCAGAATAATTAAACATTATTAAGAACTGAAGCTTTTCTTTTATAAAACTTATTTCCTGATTTAATATTTGTTGTTGTTCGCTATTATTAATTCGATACTTTTGGTATGCAATAAATTGCGTTATTATAAGTAGTACAATAAAAGTTGAAACCCCAGCAACTAATGGTTTTTTTAAAAATTGGTATAATTTATTTATTATCATATAATTACCAATTGATTATACCCTAAATTCTGCCCATTACAGCTACTTCTCATACTTATTTTTTAATTCTTTTACAATTTCTTTTAATTCTCTCATTTTTAATTCTCTACCAACAAATAGTTTATTCATTCGTTCTAATTGAATATTTTTAGTATTCACTTCTTCTGTTCTCAACGCAACTAATTCTTCAAGATTATTTCTATAAGTTTCAAGCTCTAACTCAGTAATTTTCTTATCTGTATTATCTACAACAGCAAAAAGTGCATGCGTTTCACCTGCAATCTCTATGGCTTCTACAGAACATAAAATACTTATTTTTTTTCCACTGACTAAGGTTCTATCTATGGTTTCATTATGTAAATAACCGTTTTTCATGAGCTTTTGAAACAACCGTTCTTTTTGACTATAGTAAGACTCATCTAGCACATCTACCATTGCACCTTCCATTGTTTTACCAATTAAATGCTCTCTTGTAGACTCTAACATAGTTGCCATTGCTTCATTGACATCTACTCTAATCTGATCTGTATTTACGATTGAATACCCTATTAGACTAGAATTAAACACTTTAGAGAATTTCTCTTCACTTTCCGCTATTCCTTTTTCAATCTCTATACGTTCTGTAACATCTTGTACCATTGAAAAAAATGATTCAATTTCTCCAGTTGGCGACAATAACACAGAATTATACCATTCGCAATAAATTATTATTTTGTGCTTAGTGTAATTACGATTTAGTGACCTATTGCGATTTACAGTTCCACTGAGCAACTCGTTATAAGTAGTTTCTATAATTTCTTTATCGTCTTGAAATGCCAAATTTAAGTCCTTGTAATTCTTACCAATAACCTCCTCCTCATGCCAACCAAAAACAGTTTTAGCTTGTGGTGACCAATTTGTGATTTTAAAATTATTGTCCCACTCTATAACTGCTAAAGGAGAATTATTTAAATGCGTTGTAAGTCTTTGGTGGGTTTTTCTAATTTCTTCCTCCGCTTTTTTCCGCTCAGTAACATCTCTAAGTACACCTAACAGAAGTCTATTACCATTTTGGATATATCTCGTCTTTTTTATGGAAAATGTTCTCAGTTCTTTTCCATTTAGATTAACCGTTTCTTCATTAGTATTTTCAATACCAGTTTCAATAACCTCTTTATCAATTCTTAAAAACGTATCACGCTCTTTTTGTGGTATCCTTTCTGCCATCGTTTTACCTAAAATCTGTTCTCTAGGTAAACCAAACACATCGCAAAGTGCATTATTAACTAGTATTAACCTACTTTGGTCATCTTTTACGAAAATTGGATCACCAATATTATTTAAAATATTATTGAGGTAATGCTTATTCTTTAACTCATTCTCTTCTGCCAATTTCCTATCTGTAATATCTAATGATATACCTATGTAACCATTAAATTGATTATTAGCATCAAATGTTCTAATTGCTTTATTAGAAAGCCATATTGTTTTACCGCAAGGATTAATAAGTCTAAATTCTAATAAAATATCCGTTTTAGCCTTTATACCTTGTTCCCATAAATTTGCTGTCGCAACTTGGTCCTCAGGATGTATTTTGTTTAACCAACCATAACCCATTACGTTTTCAAAATTTTGACCTGTATAAGCTAGCCATTCATTATTTACGTAATTACACTTTCCTTCAATATCCGCTTGAAAAATAGCAACTGGTGCATTAGATATTAAACGCTTAAATAGTTTTTCACTGTCTATTAAATCTAATTCAGCTTTCTTTCTATCTGTAATATCCATGACAGTACCTTGATACCTTGTAAGGTTACCATGTTCATCCTTGAGGACTTCCATATGCGAAATAACATATCTTATGGACTTATCTCGCCTTAACACTCTAAATTCATATGGATCTGTATTTCCAGTAGAGGCATTTTCTTTAATAATCTTATTATGAAAAGCTCTATCTTCAGGATGTATTCTACTAAATACTGTACTATAAGTAAGAGGCGTGTCTTTATCTACATCATATATGTCGTATATAATATCTGACCAAAACACTTCATCTTTTACCCTATCCCAACTCCAATAGCCTATTCCCCCAATTCTTACAGCCGCTTCGAGTTTATTTTTAACTTCCGCTATTTCACTATTCACTTTTTTACGTTCCGTAACATCTCTAATAACGCCTATAATAAACTTATTGCCATTGCTATCTATAAAGCGGGTTTTCTTTGTAGATATAGATTTAGTGTTTTTATTATCTAAATTGAGTGTTTCCTCTTGTATATTAACCAACCCTGTGTCTAACACCATTCGATCATTTTGCATAAAACGGTGTCTTGCATCTTCCGGAAAATACTCAGCTAACGTTTGTCCTAGAATTTTTTCTTTTGCAATATTAAAAATTGAACAAAAAGCGTCAGTAGCTAAAACAATTCTACTTTGGTCATCTTTTACAAAAACTGGATCACCAATATTATTTAAGATATTATCGAGGTATTTTTCACTTTCTCTAAGTTGCTGAATCGCGATTTGTCTTTCTGTAATGTCAATACAAACTCCAATGAAACCTGTTACGTTATTATTTACGTCATATAAACTCTCTGATTTTACAGTTAGCCAATAAGTTTTATTTTCTTTTTTATTGAAGAACCTTAAATCAACGTTATATTCTTCATTTTTAGTGATTGCATTTTCCCAAATTTTTAATATTCGTTCTTTATCATCAGGATGCAAAGCATTAGACCAACCAAAGCCCATAGCATCATCATAAGATATACCAGAATATTTGATCCATTGGTTGTTTACAAAACTACAGGAGCCATTAGCGTCCGTTTGAAAAATACCGACAGGAGCTTTAGATGTTAAACTTCTAAAAAGTAACTCACTATTAATTAATTTTTCTTCTGCTTGCTTTCTCTCAGTAACATCAATTGCCATTCCTATATAACCACTAAGGTTTTGGTCAGCATCATAGGTTGCAACAGTCTTAACTGTAACCCAAACCACTATGTCATTTTTATGTAAAAATCTAAACTGAGTCTCCAATTCTTCTCTATCGGAGGAGATATAATCTTGCCATTCTATCTCTATTCTTGTTCTATCCTCTGGGTGTATGGCTTTAGCCCAACCGTATCCCATAGCGTCATCATATGTAATACCAGCGTATTGTAACCATTTCTCATTAACGTAATTACAATAACCTTTTTGATCAGTTTGAAATATACCAGAAGGTGCTTCTGATGACAGTCTTTTAAAAAGACTTTCACTATTAATTAGGTTCTCTTCGGTGCGTTTTCGCTCTGTAATATCATTAGCTACAATACCTAATGATATGGGTTCATTTGTATTTGTATCTGTAATTAAAAAGCCAGATATTTCAACAGAGATTAACTGATCTGTTTTAAAGTTTTTAAATTGAACCTCACCACTCCAACTCCCTTTGCTAAGAAGATTTGTTAAGTGATCTTCTTCTGTTTCGTTCTTATAATCATCTGAAAAGAAGTCAGAAATAGAATTTGGCAACTCGTCTTTTTCCCCTAAACCTACCAACGACCTACCATTGGTATTTAGATAAAATGGTTTTCCCTCTAACGAAGCCAAACCAATAAACTGGTTACTTGTTTCTATTAAAGAACCCAACATCTGATTTGAGTTCTCGCGTTTTTTCCTTTCCGTAATATCCCTAAAATAGATTGTAACACCATCTTCTGTTGGATATATCCTGTTTTCAAACCAACGATCTAAACGCTCATAATAACCTTCTAATGTTAAAATTTTTAATGTCTGCTTTGCTTTATGATATTGTTTAGAGAAGTATAAATCTTCATTGTCTGGGAAAACAGTCCAAATTTGCTTACCTATTAAATCCTTAGGGTTTTCTCTTAAAAACTCTCCAGTTTTTACATTAGCGTATGTAAAACGCCAATCATTATCTAAGGTTACAAAACCATCAGAAATATGATTTAAAGCGCTTTCTATTTTGAATGCAGGTTTTTGTGCTAATACAGATTTTTCATAATTTATATCTAATATTTCTGGACTAGATTTAAAAATAGATAACACATCTTTTCTTTGCGTTCGCATGAAATCTAAGCATGTTTGATCACTATTCTTGATTTTTAGGTAGAAGAATAGTATAAGAGCATACGAAATTCCTGATATAGATCTAAAAAGGATTTCTATTGTAAATGATTTAGTAAACAAGCTTGATAACTTAGCGGAGACCAAATTATAAATTAGTGCATCAAAAATTAAAACAGATACTATAGAAAGGATTAAAACAAGATAATATGGCACGCTTCTAAATGCTTGCACTATATATTGATAAATAATAACTAGCAATAGTAGCTCTGCAGCCATAATAAAACTACTGAATAGTAGCATTTTAAAGCTAGGAAACATTGCGTTATCTAAAAAGGCAGCACTACTATTACCTAAATATTGAGTGGTTTGAAGAATTGGCAATAATGTAGCCATAAACACAGCAGATAATATAGAACCTATTATAAGAGCTCTTGTACACTTTGCACCTTCGTTTATATAAATCAACAAGACTGCGAATAAAAATCCGCTAAACAAAACTATAGATGTGAGTTCTATAGTACTATCGTCAACAATTTCTACACCTAATTTATTACCTAAATAAGCAGAGAAAAATAGAACAGCAGCAAGAATCATAAACAAAGGAGCCAAACCAACTTTAGTTCTTAGCTCATATAAGGCCAGAAAACTAAAAGACGCTAAGAGCAGCCCTAGTAACAATAAGAAAAAAATAGTCATACAGCGGTTTAGTTAGTTAAAAAAGGGAAAGAAGTTAAGGGCTAATTTACCAAATAAACTATGCTAGGATAATTTACGAAAATATTAGAACTTTTTCAAAAAACCAATGTTATTAAATTAATATTTATAATCAATAAAAACATAATCCACTATAAAGCAGCTATTTATAGCAAGCACCTGTTATAATCAACTGATTCTACTAACAACTGCTATATTATCTTAAAACAGCGTCTTATTTTTTGAAGTCTCTATAATCTCTAACCGTATTTGCTTAATAGTTTTTGTACTATTATCGTGGCTCCAACCAGGAGGTCCGAACACATACATAAACTTATGTTTCCAATTCTTGGACTTTTTTAAGTCATTCCAAATATTCTTATACTCATGTGTCAGAATTATAAAAATGTTATAAGATTCAGGTGGTGTAGAAACACCATATTTAATATCTATAGTTTCATCTAATTCTTTCCATGTTCCAAAAATTCTATCAAAAACATTTAGTATGCCACCATGATTTTTATCCATGTATTCTATATTCTGTGCATGATGTACTTGATGCATGGTATGTGTATTTAGAAACTTTTCAAAAACACCTAGTTTTTTCACATACTGCGTGTGCAATTGAAACTGCCATAAAGACTCTATACCCAAACACACAACGAGCATTTCTGGCGGAAAACCTATCATAACAATCCATACGTAGAAAAAAGGCTTATAAAACAAGGTAAACCAACCGTTTCTTACCGCAGTTCCTAAATTAAAATTATCTGATGAATGATGCACTATATGTGCTGCCCAAAAAATCCTAACCATATGGTTTTGCCTGTGAAACCAGTAATATGCAAAATCATCTAAAAGCATACAAATTACCCAAATATACCAAGCATAACCAAAAGATTCCCAACCCATAATGTTAGTACGCACACCATCTACGAGAGGATTAAAAACGTCGTAAGCAAAATTAAAAATCAGCATTACAGAAACCGTTTTTAACAACGCTCCTAAAATTGCTGAACCTACACCAAGTGATAAACTAGATATTAAATCTTTTCGTTTATATAACTTTTTATTATCAAAAGCTTTACTATAAGAAAGTTCTAAAGCTATAAAACCTAAAAAGCAAGGTACGCCGTAAACTAAGGGATTTGTAATGTCCATTTAATTATAAAAATTAATTAAAGTTGATGTTATTATTAGTAAAAAACGATGTCTCAACTCCAATCAATCTAAGAGAAATGAATACGTAATTAAGATTCAATAATTTTTTATTTGCCTTGTTCAGAATCTATAAAGAAATAAGGCTATAGTTTTATTTTCCTATACAGAAATTAGCAAATATATTACCTAAAAGGTCATCATTAGTAATTTCGCCAGTTATTTCACCAAAATGATATAATGCTTGTCTAATATCTATAGCTAATAAATCGCCAGACAATCCTGTTTCTAGTCCATGTTTCACTTTCTGAATTTCTTCAAAAGCTTTTAACAATGCATCATAATGACGTGAATTAGTAACAATAGTCTCATTATTTCTAAGCGCTCCTGTATTAATTAAATTAAGTAAGGCATTTGTTAATTGCTCTACTCCAGTACCAGTTTTTGCTGAAATTGGAATTAATCGTGTAGATTTTGATTCTAATGTACTAGTAATATTTGCTAATTTAGAATCTGTAATCTGATCAATTTTATTAAGAACAACTAAAAGTTGCTTTTGAGGAAACTTATTCTTTATTTTTTCTATTTCTATTTTAAAAGCATCTACGGCATCTTTGCTCGCTACTAATTGAGGACAACCAATTAAGAACATAACAACCTGTGCTTGTTCAATCTTTTCAAAGGTTTTTTTAATACCTATGCTTTCAACCACATCTTCGGTTTCTCTGATTCCTGCTGTATCAATAAATCTAAAACCGATGCCTCCTATTGAAATTTCGTCTTCAATAGTATCTCTTGTCGTCCCTGCAATTTCAGACACTATAGCTCTATCTTCATTTAACAAAGCATTAAGCAAAGTAGATTTCCCAACATTTGGCTCGCCAACAATAGCAACAGGTATTCCGTTTTTGATGACGTTTCCTACTGCGAAAGAATCAATTAAACGTTTCAATACAAAGTTGATACGTTCTATAAGTTGTTTAAATTGTGTTCGATCTGCAAACTCAACATCCTCTTCTGCAAAGTCTAATTCTAACTCTATTAATGATGCAAAGTTTAAGAGTTCCTCACGAAGTTTGGCAATTTCAGATGAAAAACCTCCACGCATTTGTTGCATAGCAATTTGATGTGATGCTTCATTATCACTTGAAATTAAATCAGCTACAGCTTCTGCTTGGCTTAAATCGAGTTTTCCGTTTAAAAATGCTCTTAAGGTAAATTCTCCAGCCGTTGCCATTCTACAACCATGTCGCAAAAAAAGTTGAATAATTTCTTGTTGAATATATGATGATCCATGACAAGATATTTCAATTACATTTTCACCTGTATAAGAATTAGGATCTTTAAAAATTGAAATTAATACCTCATCTATAGTTTTGTCTCCTTCTATTATATGACCTAGATGAATAGTATGGGTTGCTTGCTGACTTAATTTTTTACCTGATATAGATTTAAAATTTTTAGAAGCTATGGCTATAGCATCATTTCCTGACAATCTTATAACCGCTATTGCACCACTTCCTGAAGGTGTTGCTAAAGCTACAATAGTATCGTTATGCATTTTTCAATTCTTTATTGCAAAAGTATTGTAAAATATGTGATTTAAATTCAGAAAAGGATCCTAATTGAAATGAGACTTACTTCAATTTTCCTGTTTTATGTAAAACAAACAGAATAATTATTGGAATGGCCAACAAACCTACATAACCTAGATTAGTTTCAAATATACTTGGATACAATATTAAAGTAATAACATAACCACCAATTGCACCGCCGAAATGCGCGTCGTGACCAATGTTACCAATACTTTTTTTCATACCATATATAGAGTACAATAAATAGCCGATTCCAAATATATAACCAGGAATTGGGATAGGAATAAAATACATGTACAAACTCATGCCTGGTTCTAAAAGAATAGCCGAATACAAAATTCCTGTAACTGCACCACTTGCACCAATGGCACTGTACCAATATTCATCTTTATGAAAATACAGTGATAATAGATTTCCAAAGATTAAACTTGCAAAATAAATGATTAAAAAATGTAATGACCCTAATCTTGCAACTACAAAATCTGCAAAGAAATAAAGTGTAAACATGTTAAAGAACAGGTGTGTCATATCTGCATGAAGAAACCCTGAACTTAACATCCGTATCTGTTCTCCACGTCTTATACTGCCAACATTAAATTTAAATTTTTCAAAGAAACCGCGATCGTCAAATCCCTTAAACGAAATAATACCGTTCGCTGCAATAATGACTATGGTTACTATACTTATTCCTAAATTGTCCATAAACTCTATTCTTAGAAATCAAATATATATATTTGTGCTTAAATGCAATCATACTTTAATGCAACTTATTGCTTACATCTTAGTTTACCCAATTCTTTGGTTAATTTCAATCTTGCCATTTAGATTACTCTATGGTTTTTCAGATTTAATTTACCTATTTATGTATCGTGTTTTTGGATACCGAAAAGCAGTTGTAAAAGAAAATCTACGCTTAGTTTTTCCTGATAAATCAGAGAAAGAAATCGCTACAATAACTAGCCAATTTTATCATCATTTTTGTGATATGATGGTAGAAGCTATAAAATCTTTAACCATTAGTGAAGCTCAAATGAAGAAACGTTTTAAGTTTACTAATGTTGAGCTATTAAATGACTTAGAAAAAAAACAGCGCAGCATCATTCTTATGTGTGGTCATTATGGTAGTTGGGAATGGATTTTTATTCTACAAAAATACGTAAAACACAAAGGTTATGCAGTTTATAAACGTCTTGCTAACAAGCATTTTGATAAATTGGTAAAGCGTATTAGAGCTAAATACAATTCTCACCTTATTACCACAAAAGAAACTTTTAGTGTATTGCTAGACAGTAAGAAAAAAGAGGAATTAACAATTAACGGCTTTGTATCAGACCAATCACCAAAAGCGCATAAAGCATTATATTGGAATAATTTTATGGGCATAAAAGTACCTATGTATGTTGGCGCTGAAGTTTTGGCAAAGAAACTGGATATGGCTGTTGTGTTTTTTAGTGTAAAACGAATAAAGCGTGGTTACTACGAAACAACGTTTAAAACCATAGCAGAAAACCCAAAAGATTTTAAAAATTACGAAATAACAGATGTGTTTTTTAAATTACTAGAAGAACAAATTTTAGATGCACCGCAATTTTACCTTTGGACGCACAAGCGATGGAAGCATCGTGATAAAGTGCCTGCTGAGTTTCTTTAGAAAATTTAAAAAGGAATGCGTTACATTTCAAACCAAACATCAACATTAGTTACTGTACACGGTTGATCTACTAAAGTCTTATGGATAAACTCATTATTACACTTAGAATATTCGTAGTCCTTGGCCCATGTCTCATGATTTTTAGCTAAATCAAGAATACTATCACAGACAAATTCAATTTCAGTGTTAGTCGTTGTTGGATGAATAGACATACGTATCCAACCGGGTTTTCTTACCAATTCACCAATTGAAATTTCATTCGTTAACTCATGAGACATTTGCTGATCTACGTGTAATAAAAAATGTCCGTAAGTACCTGCACAACTACAACCACCTCTTGTTTGAACGCCGAATTTATCATTCAGTAATTTTACAGCCAAATTAAAATGTAAATCATCTATATAAAATGAAATAATTCCCAACCTGTCTTTATGTTGACCTGCAAGAATGTGAATATTTTCAATTCCGTCTAGCTTAGAAAAAATAATATCCACCAATTGATGCTCACGCTGCAACATATTTGTTACACCCATTCCCTCTTTTAAACGAATAGATAATGCTGTCTTTATAGTTTGAAGAAATCCAGGTGTACCACCATCTTCTCTATCTTCAATATTATCGATATACTTGTGTTCGCCCCAAGGATTTGTCCAACTTACGGTGCCGCCTCCAGGACAATCTGGCACCATATTTTTGTATAGTTTTTTATTGAATACCAATACACCAGAGGTTCCTGGACCACCTAAAAACTTATGAGGCGAAAAAAATATGGCATCGAGTTGCGCTTCTTTATCTTCTGGATGCATATCCATAGTAACATAAGGCGCAGAACAGGCAAAATCTACAAAACAAACACCTCCATGTTGATGCATTAATTTAGCAACATCATGATGCGGAATTTGAATCCCTGTTACATTAGAACCGCCTACAATAGATGCAATTTTAATAGTACAATCTTTATATTGCACTAACAACTTTTCTAAATTCTTTAAACAAAACAAACCCTCTTCATTAGGCGGAACCACTTCAACTTTTGCCATCGTTTCTAACCAAGTTGTTTGGTTAGAGTGATGTTCCATGTGCGAAATAAAAACCACAGGCCTCATTTCATCCGGAATGGTTGTAAACTCCTTTAAATTCTCAGGTACTTTTAATCCAAGTATACGTTGAAACTTATTGACTACACCTGTCATTCCATTGCCAGAGACAATGAGAATATCATCTTCATTGGCATTTACATGGTCCTTAATAATATGCCTTGCTTTATGGTAAGCCTTTGTCATTGCTGTGCCAGACACCGTCGTTTCGGTATGTGTGTTCGCAACAAAAGGGCCAATATCATTACAAATCTTTTCTTCTATAGGTCTGTATAAGCGACCAGAAGCTGTCCAATCTGTATAAATGATTTTTTGCTCACCATATGGCGACACAAAAGTTTGATTTTGGCCAATTATATGTTGTCTAAATTGTTGAAAATATTGTTCGAGCTCTAATGGTTTAGACTTATAAGATTCAGAAGAAATCATACCTTTTAATATTTTCAATTTATCTAATTTACATTAACTTAAGACATTATAAAAATGCTACTTAAAGATTAATCGTTTTTAACGAATTTTATAACTTCATTTCCTATTCTAATAAAATAAAATCCAGCTGCTAAATTTTCAACATTAACTACATTTTCAGTGTTATGTATAGATCCAGTTAAAACATTTTTTCCAAGGACATTATAAATATCATACTTTTCGCTATCAAACTCATTATTTAGCATTTTGAAATATAAAGTGTTTTCCACTGGATTAGGATAAATCGAAAAGTTATTCGCTTTCTCAAAATCAGTTGTAGAAAGTGTATTTCCATTATATCTAGCTAAAGCTACTTGGTTATCACTAAAACCAGCTAATACTATTTTATCATCTGATTGTACTTTTAAATCATACGCAAAAGATACTGTACCAAAATCTGTAGTTACAAATCCTGAGTTTCCAAAAGATGAGTTAATTACATAATCATTACTATTATCAACGCTTGTAAGAAAGAAAGAGGCAGTACCAGCATTACCATCAGCAGATACGCCACCAATTATAACATTTCCAGAATTATCAAACTCCATTCCATAGCCTACTTCTTGTGTACTTGTAGATAATTGCAACCAATTATCTACACTGTTTCCACTTTCACCGTCTGATGGTGTATCTGCAATATAAGTTCTATAGTCCGTCGCTGTATACTCAGTATAACCAGAAACTATAAATGAGTCGTTCGGATACATCAATACAGAAAAGGTTCTATCCCAACCTGTAGTGTAAACATCAAAATCATAACCATCTTCTGAAAACGTTTCATCTGGAGTACCATCACTATTTATTCTACATTGGTAATGATCACTTCTTGGGAATGATGATGCCAAATTATTGACCCAACCAACAGCTGTAATTCTTCCGTTAGATTTTATAGCCAAATCTTCAATTATTAGCTCAATAACTTCTGCATTACTTCCAATTACAGGTTCTAATGCTGATATTTTTCCTGAACCATTAAAGCTAGTATCTAATGCACCATCTGAAGTATATCGTGCTAAAATTCCATTAGACTCATTAGTATCTTCATAAGATGTTCCTCCAACAACGATGTTTCCAGTTACATGATGAATTTTTACCACCTTATAGATATCAGATTCAAATACATCTGTAATAGCTATTCCAGACGTACCGAAACTAGTATCTAAAGTGCCGTCAGTGTTTAATCTTAACACCGCACCATTTCTATCACTTCCGTCGTCTGAGAAACCAGCTAATACAAGTTTCCCATCTAATTGTATATCTATAGAATAGGCTCTATCATCACTTCCAATTTGTAAATCAAAGGTGGCAATTCCATTTGTTCCGAAGGTTGAATCTAATGAACCATCAGTATTATATCGTATACATAAGAAATCATAACCAAACACATTACTATATGTATAACCAGCAACCACAATTTTTCCATCATCTTGCAACACCACACCTCTTGCTCTATCTTCCGTTCCATTAACTGTTGTTAATACCTTTCCACCTGTACCAAAACTAGAATCTAAGGTTCCTGATTGTGCAAAAATATTTAAGGTGCAAAAAAATATAAGTAATTGTAAAGTTTTAGTCATTATTTTAAATTTAGGTTAAAGTATTGATTAGTTATTAAGTTGTTTTTAGTTATTAAATATTAGCAACTGCTTTGATTTCTGCAATAAAACGATCAGCTAAAGTATCTGCTGCTTCTTGGGAAGGCGCTTCTGTATAAATTCTTATAATTGGCTCTGTATTACTCTTACGTAAATGCACCCAACTATCTGCAAAATCTATTTTTACACCATCTATGGTCGTTAAGTTTTCATGACTATAATTAGATTCCATTGTAGATAAAATACCGTCAACATCTAAACCTGGTGTTAACTGAATTTTCTTTTTACTCATAAAGTAATTTGGATAAGACGCTCTCAGTTCACTCACTTTCATTTGCTTTTCAGCCAATAAACTTAAAAATAAAGCCACACCAACTAAAGCATCTCTTCCATAATGAGAATCTGGATAGATAATACCTCCATTGCCTTCTCCTCCAATAACTACATTGTTCTTTTTCATTAAAGTAACCACATTAACTTCACCTACTGCACTCGCTTCATAAGTTCCGCCATGTTTTTCAGTAACGTCGCGTAAAGCTCGTGTAGAACTCATGTTACTAACCGTATTTCCTGGTGTTTTACTTAATACGTAATCAGCACAAGCTACTAATGTGTACTCTTCACCAAACATCTCTCCTGTTTCGTCCATAAAAGCTAAGCGATCTACATCTGGATCTACAACGATACCAAAATCTGCATTTGCCTTCACAACTGCATCTGCCAAATCTCCTAAATGTTCTTTAAGCGGTTCTGGATTATGCGGAAAATGACCTGTTGGGTCACAATATAACTTTACAGGTTCTACACCTAAGCGTTCTAATAGTAATGGAATTGCAATACCTCCTGTTGAGTTTACACCATCTACAACTACTTTAAAATTAGCATCTTTTATAGCATTTACATTAACGAGTTCTAAGTCTAAAACCTCGTCGATATGGATATCTATATATGCTTCGTTAACAGTTATTTTTCCTAAATCGTCTACTTCTGCAAAATTCATTGAGTTAGACTCAGCAATCTCTAAAATTTTCTGACCTTCAGCACCATTCAAAAATTCGCCTTTAGCATTTAATAATTTTAAAGCATTCCATTGTTTTGGGTTATGACTCGCTGTTAAAATAATACCACCATCTGCATGCTCTAATGGCACTGCAATTTCTACAGTTGGTGTAGTAGATAAACCTAAATCAATGACATGTATCCCTAAACCAACTAAAGTATTCATTACTAGGTTCTGAATCATCTCGCCAGAAATACGTGCATCACGTCCAACAACAACGATGTAGTTATCTTTATCACGTTGTGATTTTAACCAAGTCCCATAAGCTGCAGCAAATTTAACTGCATCGATAGGTGTTAAGTTGTCATCTACTGGTCCTCCAATGGTTCCTCTAATTCCTGAAATTGATTTTATTAATGTCATGTGTATTTTAATTTTTAGCAAATATAATATCTTAATCTTATTTTGGTCTTTAACTTATCTTGACTTTTGTCTTTTGACCGAAAAAACATTAAAACTAACTTTTGAAATTCATGAAAAAAAAACAGTGAATAGTTAATTAACGAAAAGCATGAATGGTTCAATATGAATTTGTAATTTCGAACTATGAATTTTCTAGCTCATATTTATCTTTCTGGCGACAATAAAATAATCACAATAGGTAATTTTGTTGGCGATGGTGTTAGAGGTAATAAATACAAATCGTATCCTACGGAAATACAGATTGGTATTAAATTACATCGACATATTGACACTTTCACTGATGCGCATCCTATTTTTAGACAATGCACAAAAAGGCTACATAAAAATTATGGTCATTACAGTGGTGTAATTGTAGACATCTTTTTTGATCATTTTTTAGCCAAAAATTGGTCTAACTATTCTAATGAACCTTTAGATGCATTTATTCAAAAATTCTACAAAACGTTAGAAGAAAATTTTGAGATACTTCCTAGTCGTTTTCAAAAATTCACTCCAACTATGATTGAAGGTAATTGGCTTTTAAGTTATGCTTCTATAGATGGAATACAAAAAGTGTTGAATGGTATGAATCAGAGAACCAAAGGTAAATCTAAAATGAATGAAGCCATAAAAGAACTAAAAGAACATTACAATTCTTTTGAAAAAGATTTTACTTTGTTTTTTGACGAACTAATTTCTTTTAGTGACATAAAACGTGTAGAAATTGAAAAGGAATTTAATATCTAAAACTTATTGATTTAATGGCAAAAAAGAACAGACTTAAAAAAACTTTAAAAATAATTGGAGGCCTTATAGTGTTCTTCACATTACCTACACTTCTACTTTTTGGTTTTTTATATCTAAGGTATAATAAAGAATTACCAAAAGGACGGCTAGGTCCTGAAGCAGATCAGCTTGCTACTAAAATGCTAGAATCCTTAAATGAAGTTGCATACCTCAATACTGACTATTTAGAATGGACTTTTAAAGGCATACATCACTATAAATGGTATAAAACAGATAATACATGTGAAGTTTATTGGGATGACATAAGTGTTATCTTAGATTTTAACAATGCCAATAATTCTAAGGTATTTTTTATGGAACAACCGTATAATGGGATTGAAAAGCAAGATTATATTACAAAAGCAACTAATTATTTTAATAATGATTCATTTTGGCTTGTTGCACCTTATAAAGTGTTTGATGCTGGTGTAGAACGCAGATTAGTAAAAACAGAAGATAAAAATGATGCTCTGTTAATTACTTATAAGTCTGGTGGTACAACACCTGGAGATTCTTATTTATGGCATTTAGACAGTAATGGAAAACCAAAAAGCTATCAAATGTGGGTAGATATTTTACCTATTGAAGGATTAGAAGCAACTTGGGAGAACTGGACCTTCACAGAAACTGGTGCACAATTACCAACATTTCATAAATTGCTATTTCTTGGCATAGAATTAACGGATATTAAAGGAATTAACTTAAACTAATCGTTTATTTATCTTAATGACAATAAAAGCTAAGCCAACAGCAATTACATATCTCGCAATTCACGATTTAACCTTTCGTTTTCTTCTAATACTGCCTGAGGAATTACTTTTAAGAATGAAGGATGCTGTTCTATGGCGTATTCAATTTTTTCAACGATATCTGCAATAGATTCATTTTCGTAATCAATTTTTAAAGGCTCCTTAACTTCAAAAGATTGAAAAATATTTTTCTTCTTTATTCTTAATCCTTTTTTATCAAAAGATCTTCTAAATCCGTCAATTACAATGGGCACAACAATAGGTTGATAGGTTTTTATAATGTGAGCAGTTCCTTTTCTAATAGGTTTAAATGGTGTTGTAGTCCCTTGTGGAAATGTAACAACCCAACCATCATTAAGTGCTGTTTTAATCATGGTAATATCACTCATCTTCACTTGACGATTAATATTTTTTCCTTGTGAACGCCACGTTCTTTCAATACTGATAGAACCTGTATATGCAAATATTTTTGGCAGCAGTCCAGACTTCATAGTTTCCTTAGCTGCGACGTAGTACATATTTAATTTAGGATTCCAGAGATAACCTACATTTTTAATATTATCTAAACGACCACTAAGACTAGCGTTAAAAACATGAAACATCGCAATTACATCTGCAAAATAAGTTTGATGATTAGAGATAAATAACACGTTAGTATCAGGAAGATTTTTTAAAATCTCAGAGCCTTCAATTTGCAGTTCATTAAAACCTCTAAAACGTCTATGCGTAAATAAACCAAGTATTCTAATTAACCATTTTTTAACCCAAAGTATATGCCCAAAAGGATTTTTTTTGAATAATCCCATATATAATTCTTAATTTTTAGTCGTTTACAAATGTAACCATTAAGTTAACTTATAAAACTTGTTTTAACAAGTCTTTTGTTTCTGATAGCATCATTGCTGTTGCTCCCCATACAATATAACCATTCAATTTAAAGGCTGGCACCTCTACTTCTACATTAAAAGACGTAGGTACTATTGTAGTAATACAGTTTTTTTGGTCTACAAAATCTGCATATTTGATTTCAATAATAGCCTCTACTTCTGCATCTTGTTTTAAAAATTTTAATTGCTTTTCTGAAACACCAATAAATGGATGAACCATAAAATTACTTGGCGGAATATACAATGGCGACATAGTCTTCAATACTTCAATATCTTCTCTAGCCACACCAATTTCTTCTTCCGTTTCTCTAATTGCGGTTTCCATTAAGTCATGGTTGTCAATATCTTCATACTTACCACCTGGAAAACCAACCTGCGCAGAATGTACGCCTTTGTAAGTTTTTCGTAAAATGAGAACTAAATTAGTTTCATTATTCTCATCTGGATAAAACAAAGCCATAACACCAGCTTTTCTTGCTAATTTTGATTTCTCTTTATTCTTTTCTGCTAATTCTAACCGATAAGGAGGCGACATTTTAGCATGAGAGTCTTCGCCTAAAAGCGCAAGATGTTTTATTTTTACTACAGATTCTAAAAACGTACTAAATAGCATTTATGAAAATTAGATTTATGTTTCCCGTGGCTATCGGAATTGTGTTACTACTACAGAATTGTGAAGATAAACAAACTTCAAAAAAAACAAATACTTCCGTTGTAAAAGATTCTATTGTAACCGAAACTAAAATAATTCAAGAGAATAAACCAGTTGAAGACTATCCGATTCTTACAGATGCCAATGCTATGGAGTTCTTCTTAGAATACGAAAAAGAGCATAAAGAGAACAAAGCAAGGATCACCACAGATTTCGGAATTATAGACATTAAGCTCTACAACAAAACAAAGTTTCATAGAGCTAATTTTGTATACCTCACAAAGCGAAACTATTTTGATAATACACAATTTTATAGAGTCGTAAAAAACTTTGTGATTCAAGGTGGCAGTAGTGATGATTATAATATTGCCAAAAGACGACAAAAAATAGGAAAATATTTATTGTTGCCAGATACTAAAAGAGGTTACACACACAAAAGAGGTGCTATTTCTATGCCAAGTAGCGAAATTGAAAATGCTTATAAATTAGCTTCGCCATTTCAATTTTTTATTATTCAGCGCGAAGGTGGTGCAGATTATTTAGATAAAGACTATACTGTTTTTGGTGAGGTCACTTCTGGTATGGACGTTGTAGATAAAATTGCTAATGTAAAAACAGATGAAGGTGATTGGCCTTTAAATAATGTATACATTAGAAAAATAGAGCTATTAGATTAATACTAAATGATTAGTTTTAATTATTAACCAATCTCAAGGTTTTGATTATATACCAATTACCTAAAAATAGCAAGAATTATAATATTTTTAAGAATCATCCTACTAAATTTAAGTACCTTGTTTGCTTATTGTTAATGCAATACCATCTTTACAACAAAAACCAACAACTATGATTTCTAAGTCTTTAAAAACCACATTAATTTTCAGTATTGTATTATTTGCAAGCTGTAAGGAAGAAACGACTAAAACACCAAAAACCGCAATGAGCAATAACGTACTAATACAAGAATGGACAGGCCCTTACGAAGGTGTTCCATCTTTTGATAAAATTTCTATAGATGCCATAAAACCTGCCGTAGAAGAAGCGATGCAGCTTCATTTGGCTGAAATAGAAATCATAGCAAATAATACTGAACCTGCTACTTTTGAAAACACTATTGTTGCCATGGAAAGTGCTGGTAAAGCCTTAGATCGTGTGTTTACATATTATGGAATAATGGGTAGTAATATGTCTACGCCAGAATTTAGAGAAATTCAATCAGAACTAGCACCAAAGCTTTCGGATTTTAGATCAGAAATCTCTCAAAACGAAAACCTTTTTCAACGTATAAAAACGGTTTATAATGCTTCACAAAAAACACCTTTAGAACCACAAGCACAACGTGTTGTAGATTTAATCTATAAACAGTTTGAAATGAATGGCGCTAATTTAGATGCCGACAAGAAAAAGCGTTATGCAGCAATAAATAAGGAATTATCTTCATTGTATACCGATTTTTCAAACAACGTATTACATGACGAAGAAAATTACATCACTTTTTTAGACGAAAATCAATTAGGTGGTTTGTCTCCTGGTTTTATTAAATCTGCAGCAAACATAGCTAAAGAAAAAGGTAAAGAAGGAAAATACGCCATTACCAATACAAGGTCTTCTATGGATCCGTTTTTAACCTACTCTACAGAACGTGAGTTACGCAAACAAGTTTGGGGAAACTACTACTCTAGAGGCGACAATGGCGACGAATATGATAACAATAAAATTATTGCTGAAATTTTAAAACTACGTAAAGAGCGTGTTGGGTTAATGGGTTACAAAAACTTTGCAGAATGGCGCTTACAAAACCGTATGGCTAAAACACCAGAAAATGCCATGGATTTAATGATGGCTGTTTGGCCTGCTGCAACAGCAAGAGTAAAAGAAGAAGTTGCAGATATGCAAAGCGTAGCTAATGAGTTAGGTGATAATATTACCATAGAACCATGGGATTATAGATATTATGCAGAAAAAGTACGTAAAAAGAAATACGACTTAGACAGCGATGAAGTGAAACAATATTTGCAACTAGACAAGCTTACAGAAGCCATGTTTTATGTGGCAGGAGAACTATTTAATTACAATTTTACACCAGTTGCAGAGGGTTCAGTACCTGTGTTTCATGGCGATGTAAAAGTTTGGGAAGTCTCCGATAAAACCACAGGAAAAAACATTGGGTTATGGTATTTAGATCCATACGCACGTCAAGGTAAACGATCTGGCGCTTGGGCAACCACGTATAGAAGTTCAGATTCTTTTGAAGGTGACAAAAATGTTTTAGCCTCTAACAACTCTAATTTTGTAAAACCAGCACCAGGCGAAGCTGTTTTAGTATCTTGGGATGATGCAACTACATTTTTCCACGAGTTTGGGCATGCATTACATTTCTTTTCTGCAGATGTAAAATACCCAACCTTAAATGGAGGTGTAAGAGATTATACAGAGTTTCAATCGCAATTATTAGAGCGCTGGTTATCTACAGACCAAGTTATTAATAACTACTTAGTACATTATAAAACTGGGAAACCGATGCCTGCTGCTTTAGTAGAAAAAATTAAAAAAGCATCAACCTTTAATCAAGGATTTGGCACTACGGAATATTTAGCCTCAGCCTTAGTTGACATGAAATTACACCTTGCAGATCCTACTGATATTGACATTGATAAATTTGAAAGAGAAACTTTAGACGCATTAGGAATGCCTAAAGAATTACCTATGCGTCACAGAACACCTCAATTTGGCCATGTGTTTGCTGGTGAAGGTTATGCTACTGCGTACTATGGTTATATGTGGGCAGATGTGTTAACAAGCGATGCATCTGAAGCTTTTAGAGAAGCGAAAGACGGTTTCTACGACAAGGAAGTAGCAAAAAAATTAGTGGAGTTTTTGTTTGCACCACGTAATGCTATGGAACCAGCAGAAGCTTATAGAAAATTTAGAGGACGAGATGCTAAGATTGAAGCGTTAATGAAAGATCGTGGATTTCCAATAGCTAAGAGTAATAATTAATGGCACTATTTTTTATTAAAACAACTTTCCATAACTTGTTAAATTTACGGGTTATGGAATATAAAGTTTAATATATAAGGAGTTAGCCATAATTTGCCCAAACATTGAAAACAGAGGACTTAACATACATAGATTGGAATTTATTTTCTATACTCAAAGAGCCGAAATTGAATCCTCATATCGTTCTGGATGACTTTCTAAAAAGACAATCTGATAAAATAACATTGGTTTATTCAGATGCACATTTAGGAGATTTAGCAAGAACTTCAGACGAATTATCAAGCACACGAATAAATGACTTAAATTATCTTTCTGCAAAGACAAAGGATTTAGTAATCGTTAAATATTTTGGACGTGATTATGTTGACGTTGAAAATAGAAATGCTCTCGAATTCTATGAACAAAATGTTTATGATAATTCAACAGCACCTTTGGTTCAATGGCAAACTATTGTAAAACAAATGACAGATAATTATGGTCATTTAAGAGATGACATAATAAAAACACATTTTAAATTAGACCCAAAGAGTATTTGTAACTTTTCAGTTTCACAATTGGACGAACTAATTAAAATGATAGGTATAAGTGGTTCTTTAAAAGAATTCGTTGAATTTGGACTATCATTGCGAGGATATACTTCAACAAATCCTTTGACTTATATTGATTACTATACAACTGCGTATATGAATTTAGATTTGATTGGTTTTTTTCCAGACTCAATGAATGAAAAAGGAGATTTTAGTAATTTACTAAATGATTCAAAACATTCGGCTTATGGTTCAATCTGTAAAGCATTTATAACAAATGACAACAAGTGTTACCATAAATCCAAATTCCTATTTGAATATTTTAAAAGTAACTCAAAACTGATTAAAACCTGTAAACTTAAAAATGGAACTTCGGAATTGGAAAATGAATTGAACAATTTAACGGAATAAAAACTATGGCTAACACCGTGTATAAAAAATTGCTGGTAAAAGCCTACTTACAAAAATCCTCGCGTATTTTCTATTCGGTTTTTATTTGCTAAATTAGGTGCTAAACCAGGCAACGAAATCATCTAAAGATGCGTTACCTGCAAGCTAAAAAAAACCGATGAACACAGAAGAATTAGTAAAGGCATTTTATACCGAAAAACAGAATTTCCTAAAAGAATATTTATCTAAAAATCCAGATACTGAAGTTGGACAATTAATTAAATCACTTAATCTGAATGACGAACAGAATGCAATAATGGAAAAAGTTATGAATAATACGTTGACTGATGTTTTTTACTCGATACTTTTAGGTTTAGATGGTTGCGCTTCGATTGGCGGAATACAAGAAATGTATGAGCTGAAAGACGAAAACGGAAATCAATTGAGCGGAGAAATAGAAGGTTATGCTTACGAATATTTTCACGAATCAAATAAATAGATGTTAATAGGATATTTTGACTATTTAATTATTGCGATTTTAATCTTCCTAAATATTAAGTATTGGAAGACAAATTTTGAAAAAAAATAGGTTATTTATTGGTTATTATTTTGTTTGGGTTCGTACTTCCATTTATTTCAATGATTATCGAACTGCAAATCGTTGGAGAATGGATGGATAGTTTCGAAGTTGTTTATACTTTTTTACGATTTCCTACTTATTGGGTAATTGGAATTATTCAAATGATAATTATCGGAATTAGATTGAGCAGAAATTCAGATGAAGAAAACGAAACTGATACAATTGAATAAAGAGAAAAAAGCCAGTAGATAACATTATGTATAATTCATTTATAGTATTACCTACATAATAAAATCCTTACACGTTTTCCATTCGATTTTATTTGCTAAATTAGTTGTATAAACAATGATAGCGTACCAAAACCGTTGTGCATCTTACGGTAAACCCACGAAATAATATTAATTTGAACTAAAAATGAACGAAATTTCATTCGGAAAAGCAAAACTTTCAGACTCTTTGAGAATATCAGTATTACTTAAAACTGTCTATATTCAAACATACGCAGTTGACGGAGTAACTTTTGAATTTGCGAACTTTATTACAAAAAGGTTCTCTACTGAAAATATTATAAGTACAATAAAAGAAAAACCAAGCCGATTAATAATTGCTTATCAGAATGGAAATCCTATTGGAGTTGCTGAAATTATCTATGACAGCACTTGTCCGATTCGAAAAACATCTGTTCCTGAATTGAGTAAATTATATGTCTTGGAAAGATTTTACGGAAAAGGAATTGGGTACGGACTTATAAATGAAACGGAGAAAGAAGTTCGTCAAAATGGATTTGCCGAATTTAATCTGGAGGTTTATATTAAAAATGATAGAGCAATAGCCTTTTACAAAAGACAAGGTTACACCTCAATAGGTAATGTGGACTTCCCAATGGAATCAAATACTTACGAGAATTTAGTAATGAATAAAATACTGAATTGAAAAAACACATACGCACGACAACCCTATATAATTTATTGCAAGTCAGAGCCAATTTAAGAAAGTCCTTATAGACAATCTAACTATGATATATTTGCTAACTTTAGTGTTTAAAAAAGTTTCGCTTTCATATAAAAACACGTGTAGCAATCTTAGCAAAAATAAAAACTCAAAATGAATCACAACATATTTGAACCACAAGAAAGTTTAAAACAGTGGGTTAAATGCTACTGGAATTTAGAAAGTGATTTAGAAAACACTCCTAGAAAAAACACAATTGTGCCAGATGGAACAATGAAACTTATCTTTCATTATGGAGATACTTATAAACATCATGTAAATGCTAAAGAAAGTACAATTCTACCTAGATGTTTTTTAATTGGGCAATTAACAAAACCCTATGTTGTAGAACCATTAGGAACTACAGGCTCTTTTGTGGTTAGATTTCAACCAAATGGATTATTACCTTTTGCCAACATAGCGATTAAAGAAATTCAAAACACGGCTGTACCATTACATCAACTATTTGGAAACGATGGAGACAAAATTGGAGCACAAATTTTAAATGCTAATAATACTGCGCAAAGAATAAAACTAATAGAAACATTTTTGTTAGAAAGATTGACAGAAAAGAACGTTATAGACAGCATTGTAAAAGATACAATAGATACAATAATTGAAGCTAATGGGCAATTCTCTGTAAATGAATTATCAGAAAAAAATAACATTAATCGAAGACAATTAACGCGTAAATTCTCATCTACAATTGGGTTAAGTCCAAAACAACTTTCTAAAACTATACGCATTCAAAATGCATTAAAATCGTTGTTAAACAACGAAGTTACAAGTCTCACAGATTTAGCGTATAAAAACGAATACTTTGACCAAGCACATTTTATAAAAGACTTTAAAGAATTTACAGGGCTTACACCTAAAGAATTTTATGGTAGCGACTTAAAAATGTCTTTAATTTTTGACAGCAAAGATTAGCCTTGTCCCATTTTTACAATTTTATATTTTAAAGTCATAGCATCTTTGCAATGCAATAACGCAACAAAATATAAATGTAATTAAAATGAAAAACGTAAATCCTGTAAACTGGTTCGACATCCATGTATCAAACTTAAATAATGCAAAAGCGTTTTATGAAACTGTGTTTAATATTAAACTCGTTGATTTTCCTATTGAATTTGGCAAACAATCTGGTTTCCCATTTGATCCTAAAGGGCTAAATATTACTGGTGCATTAGTAGAAAAAGAAAATTTTGTACCCAACAGCAACAATACCATTATCTACTTTGAATCTTTAGATTGTACAACTGAAGAAAATTTAGTTGAAAAAGCAGGAGGAAAAATTATAAGACCAAAAATGTCTATTGGAGAGTTTGGTTTTGTTTCTATTTTAATGGATAGAGATGGAAACACAATTGGGCTTCACTCAAGAAATTAATGTATTTAAAAGTTAGCAAGTTCAACACCATCTTAATTATCACTTGTTCTATATTACTCTTAAAATCCTTCCGGATATTATATTTGGTTTTTATTTGCTAACTTTAATGTATAAACCTCATTACAGATCTTACACATCTAGAATGATGACACGCTTTACAGTGTTGTGCCACCATCTACAACGATTTTTTCATTTCTTAAAACCATAGATTTATCTGATAGTAAGAACTCTACTATTGGAGCTATATCTGTTGGCTGAACAATTCTTCCTATTGGAGATGTTGATGAGAAATGTTCTAGAAGATTAGTGATAGCTTCATCAGTCATTCCTGATTTTTTTTGAATAGGACTTTCCGTAACACCAGGACTTACAATATTTACTCTAATCCCTTTACTAGCAAGCTCAATGTTTAAAACCTTAGCAATACTTTCTAGAGCAGCTTTACTAGCTGTGTATATACTTGTATCAGCAAATGCTTTAAAAACTACGATAGAAGTATTTAACACAATACTCGACGGATTTTTTAAAATAGGAACAAATTTTTGAACTGTAAAAAAAGCACCTTTAAAATTAACATTCATTGTTTCATCAAATACTGCTTCAGAAGTACTTTCAAAACGAGATGCTTTAAAAATACCAGCATTTACAAATAGTCCATCAATAGTTCCGAATTGCTTTTTCACTTGTAAAACTAAATTATCAATATCTTTTAAAGATGATGTGTCTGATAAAATTCCGATGACATTATTTCCTAAATCAGAAATCGCTTTATCCAAATTCACTTTAGTTCTTCCTGTTATTATTACCTCGTAATTTAAATTTAATAGATATTTTGCACAAGCAAAACCAATTCCTGTTGTTCCTCCTGTTATTAAAACTGTTTTAGTTTTCATTTGTTTTTTTTAAGCAAATTTGACAAATAACTTTATATTTAACAAGTACTAACCTTTTGGTAAGTAACTAACCAATACGTTGTAAAAGTGTAGTTATATATGAAACAAGACGAAAAAATAATTGAAAAAAAATACCAAAAAGCCAACGAATGTCCTATTACGCTATTTATGGAGCAAATTGGCGGAAAATGGAAACCTGTAATCGTTTGGCTTTTGCTCTTAAATGAGGTAATGCGTTTTAACGAATTAGACAAAGCAATAGACGGAATAAGTCAAAAAATGTTATCCCAACAACTTAAAGATTTAGAAAAATTAAAAATAATAGACCGAAAAGCATATCCTGTAATTCCGCCCAAAGTTGAATATCGACTAACAGAAAAAGGAAAATCACTAAAAGAGAATTTGACTAAAATAATGGAATGGAGTAATAAGAACTTAAAATAAAAAACTAATTAAAAAAAGTCTTAATTGTTCTAGGAGCCATAATAGTTAGTTTAGAAATTACCATTAATACATTTTGGTATAAGGAATTATACCATATTGAGTTTTTTATATTAGTTGGGCTTTGTCATTTTGCAAACACGGCTATATTTTTCGGAAATATGACATAAATACAGCCGAAAATGAAAAGGAAAACACTGTATTATTTATCATTAGGCATTTTCGCCCTGTTTTCCTTGTTAATCTACCTTAACGCATCCAAAATAAATAACAAAATTGATAGTGAAGGCATTTATATTAAAGGTGTAATTGTGAAAACGTACTATGGCGCTAAAAGCTCGCCATCACTCACAGCAAATTTTAATTATAACGGAATTAATTATACATCTAACCTATCTATAACAGACTCCAAAGCATTTAAAAAAATTAAATTAACGGATTCTGTTTTAATCAAGTTTATTGCAAAATATCCCAAACTTAACAGAAGTGAAAAACTTTTGAAAAACTGAAAACCACATGTAACAATTGATAACCTTGAGCAAAAGTTCAAGCCTACTTATCACAATTCCAAATTACGTCAGTAAATTCAGAAATTATATTCCATTTATTTACTAACTTTAATGCATTAACCAATTGGCTGAACGTGCGCTTTTAGGTTGCACATAAGTTTTAACCAAGTTCATAAAAACCACTAAATCTATGATGTTAAAATATACCTCCACACTATTAACCATATTCCTTTTTCTTATCAGTTATAGCCAAACTGAAAATGATTTTATTATGACTTACGAGGTAGATTATGATACAGGATTAGGTGTTAAATACCCCTTTAGTGGAGGCGATTTTACCATAGATGTAGGAGATGGGACTATCTTAACGGATGATGATGTTGCTAATTCCTCAATACATCACACCTATAGTGCGCCAGGAATATATACCATAATAGTTTCTGGGGATATTAACAGAGTTTACTACAATGGTGGCTCTGGATATTATATGAAGGATAAAGTAAAATCAATTGAACAATGGGGTTCTGCGCAATGGATTACAATGGAAAATGCCTTTTATGGCTTAAAAAATTTAGTGATTAATGCAACCGACACACCTGATTTAAGTTTGGTAACAACTATGATTAATATGTTTAATGGTTGTCATTCTCTTAATTCACCAATGAATGATTGGGATGTTTCTAATGTCACTGATATGTCTAGTTTATTTAATGAAGCATTCGCTTTTAATCAACCTTTAGATACTTGGGATGTTTCTAATGTGACTAATATGCAGTCTATGTTTGGTAGAGCATTATCATTCAATCAAAACATTAATTCTTGGGATGTTTCTAATGTTACCAATATGGTTGGTATGTTTGGCTTTTTTCCCGAGGATAATGGTGTTTTTAATCAGCCTTTAAATGATTGGAATGTATCTAATGTCACAGATATGTATTGGATGTTTAGAAACGCATATAGCTTTAATCAACCCTTGAATAATTGGAATGTATCTAATGTAGTAGAGTTTGGTTTCATGTTTTATAACGCATCATCATTTAATCAGAACCTCAATGATTGGGATACCTCAAACGCTATTTCAATGAGAGGTATGTTTCAAGGTTCTTCCTCATTTAACGAACCTTTAAATGATTGGGATTTATCTAATAATCTTAGTATTAGGGAAATGTTTAAGGATGCCACGTCATTTAATCAACCGGTAGATAATTGGAACACAACCAACGTGATTAGCATGAAAGGGGTTTTTCATAATGCCACGATGTTTAACCAAGACATTTCAAGTTGGAATTTTGAAAACGTATCTGATTTTTCTAGTGGTTCTACTAGTTTATCTTTTGTTGGCTATACATCAATGAATACTGATAATTATGACGCTTTGCTATTAGCTTTGGTTCAGTCTGGTTTACAAAATAAAACACTTCAAGCTTATGATATAGATTATTGTGATAGCCAAGTAAGGTCTTATTTAGAAAATGAATTAGATTGGTGGATCATAGGAGATAATTTAAGCTCTAGTTGTATTGCGTATTCAATTTCTGGAACTTTTCTATACGACATTGATAATAATGGTTGTGATGACAATGATATACCTGTAGAAGATCTTGTAGTAAATGCCACTGGTAACAACTTTAATTATGGAGCAACTGTTTTAAATGGTTCGTATTCTATTGCAGCAAATGAAGGTGATTTTAATCTTAACGTTGTCAATCTTCCTGATTATTTTACTGCTAATCCTGCAACAGAAACCTCAACTTTAAATAGCACAAATACCACTGAGATCATAGATTTTTGCTTAACTGCTAATCAAAATGTAGAAGATTTAAATATTACTATTCTACCAACAAGTGATGCAAGACCAGGTTTTGTATCTACTTACAGTTTAGTAATTAAAAATATGGGTACAGAAATTATCAATAACGTTTCATCAACGTTTACTTTTGATGATACCAAACAATCCTTCATTTCTGCAAATCCGAGTGAATCCAGCGCGTTATCAAACAGTATAGATTTTAGTCTAGGAACATTACAACCATTTCAAAGTAAGGTAATAGACATTACTATGCAAAATGTTGTCCCTCCTACTCTAAATGCAGATGATGTTTTAAACTTTACAGCGGTTGTTATGCCAAATGTAAACGATTATACACCAAATGATAACACGGATTATCTAGATCAAATAGTTGTAAATGCCTTTGATCCTAACGACAAAAGAGTGTTACAAGGCGAAACTATTACTGTAGATGAAACCAATGAATACTTGGATTATATTATAAGATTTCAGAATACTGGTAGCGCAAATGCAACTTTTGTAATTATAGAAGATGTATTAGATTCAGAATTAGATTGGAGTACTTTACAAATAGTAAGTTCTAGTCACGATTATCAGGTGAGTATCACCAACAATAATGAGGTGCAATTTCTGTTTGATAACATTAATTTACCATATGAAGCTGTAGATGAACCAAACAGCAAAGGCTACATTGCTTATAAAATTAAACCCATAGCAACAACACAAATAGGAGATATAATGAGTGGCAACGCAAGTATTTATTTTGATTATAATTCTCCAATAATAACAAATACAGTTTCTACTGAAGTGGTTCAAAATTTAAGTACAGATGACTATGATTTTTATCGTATTCTAACGGTTTATCCTTATCCAATACTTGAATATTTTAAACTAAACACAACAAATAACGCACATATAGACTCAGTAGAAATATATACCATTTCAGGAAAATTACTGAAGACGTTTTCAGAATCTGAAAGTTATAATGTAAAAGATTTAAATCCTGGATTCTATATCTTAAAAATAAAAACCGACCAAAATGATATCGTGAAGAAGTTGATAAAATCATAAAGCTAGGATCTTATTAAGTATCATGGATTTTAAACCTTTAATTAAGCACATTGACTTAAATTTATATTATTACGAAATACACATTTTAATTCTATTATTAGTTTTAACATCAGGTGTATTTTCTCATTTTGATTCTGAATACGACATTTCTCGCTGATCATCATGTGATAGCGGTTGCAGTAGCTGTGGTGGCTGTGATTAAGAGCTTCAATAACATTTAACAATACCTAAAACACAAACTAATAACATGAGTTTTCTAAAAAAATTATTTGGTTCAAAAGATAACAACAATAGTAACAACCAAAATGACACTAATAATAAAGCCACTTTAGAAACGTATAAAAAGGTGCCTTGGATGACAGATTTAAGGCTAAATAATTTAACTATTTGTCTTAATGCTGGCTTTAGACCAGCAAGTTCATTGCCTACAGAATTAGAACGTGAATTAAGACCTCCTATTGAAATTGCAAAACGGCTCAATGCCATAAAAGCATTAGTGCTTTGGTTAATGATTCCTGAAGACAATTTAGAAAGTGATAAAATCCTAGAATTTATAGATAAAAATGGTCTCAAAGATTTTATGGATACCAATGAGATGGGAATTCTTATCGAAACACGAGACAATGAACAGGCCAGAAATGCCATAGGATGGAAATTTGAAAACGCTTGGCCATTAGCTTGGTTTTTTGGATACAAGGAACCTGAAATTATAGGAGAAATGATGTCTAGCGAACAAATGCAAGATATATTAATGAATTTTAGCTGTCCCCTAGATCAAAGTGTAGAACGTTGGATAGAAGAAAAAGAAACACTCTCAATGGAAACTTTAAAACAAAAAGAAGATTTATTCTATTGCTTACATAATGCTATTAGAAGTGCACAATTAGGCAGAGACACAGTACCACAAGGTTTTGATCCTATGGGAAATGGAGGCGTAATTCACGAGCGCAGACATTCATTAACCTGGATGCTCTCTAAAGATGTAGCTTGGGACGAAACAGATTTAAGCACTTAAATCATAATCTACAGCAGCAATCTTTGCGTTTTAATATGAGCTTCTACCCTATTTTGTAGATAAAAAATCTTACGAGTTTGCGAGGTGTTTTTCATCATATATTTATTAAATTAGTTGTTTTAAAGGGAGTTAGATAAAAACAATTGTCAACAACTAAAAAAATATGAGCATCGACATTATTGGCGCAGGCATTGGAGGACTAACCACTGCAATTGCACTTGAACAAAAAGGCATAAAAACAAGAATTTTTGAACAAGCAGAAAGCATAAAACCAGTTGGTGCTGGTATCATTTTGGCTAATAATGCTATGCAAGTTTTTGACAAGCTAGGTCTAAGACCAATAATTGAAGCCAATGGTAACGTTATGTCTTCAATGAATATTACTAAATCTAATTTGAAGCCACTTTCTAAAATTGACTTCTCATACTTTGAAAAAAAGCACCAAACTAAAAGTATTGCTATTCATAGAGGTACTTTACAACAGTTACTAATTAAACAATTAAAATCTACAGAAATTAAGCTTAACCATAAGCTTACCGCATTAGAGAAAACTGCAAATGGTTACACTTTAAATTTTGAAAACGGAAAACAAATTAAATCTACGACGCTTATTGGTGCAGATGGACTAAATTCTGTAGTTAGGGAAAATATATTACCAAATAACAACATTAGAAATGCAAAGCAAATTTGTTGGCGAGGTGTTACAGAATATCAATTACCATTAAACTTTCAAAATGAATTAAATGAAGCTTGGGGAAAATCTGAGCGTTTTGGGTTTGTTCAAATAGCAGAAAATAAAGTGTATTGGTATGCCTTAAAAGCTTTTAAACAAAATAAAGATGAATTCTCTGTTGGTCAATTAGATCGATATTTTTATACCTATCATTCATTAATTAAAAACATTATAAAGGCTACTAATAAAGCATATATAAATACTGCAGAAATTTCAGATTTAAAACCTACAGATATTTGGTATAAGGGCAATGCATGTCTAATTGGTGATGCGGCACATGCTGCCACTCCAAATATGGGACAAGGTGCATGCCAAGCTATAGAAGACGCTTACGTACTTTCAGAATGTCTAGCGAAGTATAACACAGAAAAAGCATTTTCTGTGTTTCAAAAGTTAAGATTACCAAAAGCACACCAAGTTGTTAAAACGAGTTGGCGAGTTGGCAAAATAGCGCATCTTAAAAATCCGTTGTTAATTGGTTTCCGAAATCAGGTTTTAAAATTAACACCATCTTCTATTAATAGAAAACAAAATGAACAAATTTTTCAATTAGCGGAAGTATGATGATCTCAATACTATCATTAATCTTAATTCTTATATTTTCATTTTTATCATTAGTACATTTTTACTGGCTTTTTGGTGGTAAATGGGCATTAAAAAGTGTTATTCCAACCCATGAGAATGAAACCAATTCACCTTCTATCCCAAAGTTTGCAACATTACTAGTTGCCTTAATTCTAGCTTTATTTGCTCTTGTTTATGTTATAAAAGCTGGTTTTCTGCAATTGAATATTCCAAATGCATTTCTTATTTATGCATGTTGGATAATTCCTTCACTTTTTATAATTAGAGCGATTGGAGATTTCAATTACGTAGGATTATTTAAAAAAGTGAAACACACTAATTTCGCTAAAGCCGATTCTAAATTATTTATTCCGCTATGCTTAATCCTTGGTGTGTTTGGACTCATTATACAAGTTGTAAGTTTATAGATGTATTACTCCTACATTTTTGATTTATTAGTATCTTAGTGACAACTGTTCTTATAACAACAGTTTCTGTAAAACAAAAACATTTTAACTAATTTGAAGCTCAAAACGAAATATAGTCTACTACTGTTAGCGATTTCTTCTTTGGTTTTGTAGTTGTTAAAATTAATTCTCATTTGTGATATGAATAAAATGCTGTACATATTTATTGGTTATTTAGTAATACGTGGTGCGATATACCTATATACAAATCAAAATAAAAAATCATTAAAAATTCCTCCAAAAAATACTGTTTCAGAAAAGAATATTTCAAATGAAAATTTAAATCTAAAGTTAGATGATAGTTTGTCTTATTCTGAAAAGTTAAATAAAACAAAAGCAATCTATCCCTTTAAAAGTTGGAGGGAAAATTATTTTGAGTACGACATGGAGCAATATACTCAAGAAAATTGTGACGCTGCAAAACAAATATTTGATGATCTCATTAATAAATTAATTAATTTTGGAGAACATGCAACTGAAAAAAAGAAACTAGGCTTGTTTAAAAATGCTATTAATAAACTAAATCACTTAAGTGCAACAGATGAATCACTTATAGAAACAGGAGAAAGAGAAGATCTTTGCGAACTAATTGACCAGATTACAATAGCTTCTGGCTTAAACCCTATAGACTATGCAGATGGCGAAGGAATTGCAGACCTTTGGCGCGAATGGTAATTTGCATAACAGTAAAGAGTTTTTAAAACCCTTTAATCTTCACGATACTTGAATCTTACCTCACAAAACGACCAGAAATATTTCCTTCAATTATTTTAATTACGTCATCGACATTGCTATAATTCACATCACCTTCATAAGTATGTTTTAATGCACAAGCAGCACATGCAAATAACATGGCTTTATAATCATCGTAATGTTGTAAACCATGAATTAAGCCACCTGCAAAGGCATCACCAGTACCAATTCTATCTACAATATGTGTAATATCTAAATCTTCAGTTTCTCTAAATTCTGTGCCATTCCACATACGAGCTCTAATTTTATGCCAAGACGCATTTAATGAAGTTCGTATTTTATCAAACACTTTCTCTATGGATGGAAATGTTTCCATAAGCTGCTGACTCGCCTTTTTAAAATCGTCGTTAGAATAGCTGTAATCTGTTCCTAAAACCTCATTAATTTCGTTGATTCCACCAATAAAAATAGTAGAATAGCCAAGTAATTCTATTAAAGCTTCTTTAGGATCTTGTCCGTATTTCCATAAACCACTTCTGTATGTAGGATCTGCAGATATTGTTATCCCTTTTTCCTTTGCTAATTTTAAACCTTCTTTTAAAGTATCATAAGCACCTTGCGTTAGTGCTGGTGTAATACCTGTCCAATGCATCCAATTTCCTTTTCTCAAGGCCTTTTCCCAATCTACCATAGATGGTAAAATTTCAGAAAACGAAGAGTGCGATCTGTTATAAGAAATTTGACTCGGTCGCATTACAGCACCTACTTCTAAAAAATAAACACCCAAAGGTCGCCTAGATCGTACAACAGAAGATGTACTTACACCAAATTTTCTAATATAAGAAATGGCTGTATCTCCAATAAAATCTTCAGAAACTGCACTAATGTGTTTTACATTACCACCAAAATTAGCAATAGAAATACCTACATTTAACTCTGTACCACCAAAATAAAATTCAACAATATTAGATTGCATAAACTTTTTATTTCCTCTTGGTGATATACGCATTAAAACCTCTCCAAATGTTATAATTTGTTTCATCTAATTGATTTTTTTTGCTAATTATGGATTTATAAAGTAAATTAGAGATAAAAGATACAGACTTAAATCTATATGACTAAATTTTTGTTATATTTTGTTTGAAATTAATACTACTCAAGGCCAAAATTCTACTAATGTTAAAAAAAATAAACGTCATACTACTCATCTGTCTTTTTATTTCGGCCTTTGGTTATAGTCAAATAAAAACAAAATCAGCAGAGCCATTAATTTTTGAAGACACTCTAGAAATTATAGAAAATTTAGATTATTCTGAATCAGATTTTAATAAAATGACATCATATTTCAAGCAAAATAAAGAACTATTAGAGATTGTTAAAAACAAGTCTTCAAATGGTAATAATCATCTAAAAGATTTTTTATCAATTATAAATAATTCTTATCCTGAAGCTATTGACGCTTATGGAAACGATGCTATAAATATGTTGATTTACTCCTATTATCAGTCAGTGGAAAGGCAAGAAAAATTTAATAAACTCAATTTACAATTACAACGCGAAATAGATAGTTTAGAAAACTTAAAAACATTTTATACGTCTTCTATGGACAGTTTAGCGATATATCCTAAAACAAGCGCATCTGTAATTGTAAAAGATTTTATTAGTGCCTATAATAAAAAGGATTCTATTGCGACTTTTCAATTACTTCATAAAGATTTTGCAGAGTATTTTAATAAAGATAAAACCATAAGTAGTAAAACGAATTATGCCAGTAACTATGCTTGGGGAAATGTTATGAATGATAAAATGAATTATATCATTGTACTCGTTGACGATAGCGAAATTGAAGTACTCTCAACTTATCATTGTGATAGAGATCGTTTATTAAATGTTACACCCTATAAGTCAATTAGAAGGTTTGAAATTAAAGATTCTAAAATATACCGAATATATGAATCTGAAATTCCAGATTTTGAAACTGAATACCAAGAAAGGCAACAGTCCTATCAATTATTTTTTAAATGGGCTTCAGAACATCATAATTTAAATATAATGGATTTTAAATTTAACCACTCTGCAGCTAAAAAACTGAAACAAACTATCATTGAATACGATAAAAAAAATTAAATGGATACAATTATAGAAACGGAACGTCTAATTTTAAGACCAATTACAATTGCTGATAAACACGATTTTTTTGAATTAGATTCTAACCCAAAAGTGCATTTGTTTTTAGGAAACAAACCAGTTAAAACCCTAGAACAATCTGAAGCCATGATATTAAATATCTTACAACAGTATAAAACTAATGGATTGGGTCGATTGGCTATGATTGAAAAATCGTCGAACAAATTTGTAGGTTGGTCAGGTTTGAAATATGAAGATTATGTAAGAAAAGAATTTAACTATTACGACATTGGCTATAGACTCAAAGAACAATTTTGGGGAAAAGGTTTTGCCACAGAAGCCGCTATAGCCTCATTAGATTATGGTTTTAAGGATTTAAAACTAAAAGAAATTGGTGCAGCTGCGCTTGTAAATCATACGGTTTCTAACAGAATTTTAAAAAAAATAGGATTAATTCCATCAGGTACTTTTATTTGTGATGATGAATTATGTAATTGGTATATATTACAAAATCCGGAGTTATAAACAATTTTCAAGAATAGAATTACGTAAAAAACACAGTCAAAATACAATGAATATTTAGATTCAATGATTTTGACTGTGTCAGCTTGATATATTAGTTGTTTATTTATATTTGTAATTTAAAGTTAATAGGAATACTATAAGGAACGCTAACAGTTCTATCTCTCTGCTTACCTGGTTCCATTTTTGGTAGTAAACTCATAATTCGTTGTGCTTCGGCTTCTAACAATGGATTAGGACCTCTACTTTTAATTTTGGTAATTCTACCTGTTCTATCTATGATAAAAAACACAAATACTCTTCCTTGAATATTCAGCTCTGCTGCTGCTTGCGGATACTTAAAATTTTTCAATAAATGTGCTTGCATTTTCTCTTCAAAACATTTTCTCAATTGTGCATTTGTCCCTTTACAACCTGGAAATGTTGGCACTTTCTCAATCACTGAGAATGGAACTTCTATATCTTCCTCTACTTCTACAACCTCTACTTCTTCTATACCTATTTCTCTATCGTCTATAATATCATCTTGCCCTATTTCTGTACTTTTCACAACAGTTTCTTCAACATCTTCTACATCTTCAACAATAGTAATCAACTCTGTGATAATAGGTTTTTGAGCAGGAGGTGGAGGAGGCGGAATATTAATTGTTGTAATAGGAATGTCCTCATCAAATTGCTCATCTAACATTAATACATCTGCTGTAATATTATCTTTTTCGTAAGTCTTATGTTCTAGTCCTATATATGTAAGGAGTAACATTACGTTTAAGCCAACAGCAAAGTATAAACTGCTGTTTCGACCTACATTGGCTTTTGGGTTTTTTTTGAGTTCCATGACGTTTAATTTTATAATGTAAATTTACTTATCATAATCCTTTAGAATTATGACATTCATCATGTTTAAAACCCTAACATTTTTATAAATTATCTAGCTGATTATCCGTTTTATCTTCACTGATTGTCCAAAAGAAACCTACAAAAAAGAATTGATCTGCAGCTGGTGTTAATGCTCTTCTGTTAAATTGACCATCAATATCAGGCGTATTAGAATATTGATAGCCATTAATATTTCTAAACCCTAAAACATTATTCACAGAGAAGTATAATATCTTTTGCTGATCTAGTAAATAAGCCCAATTTAGACTTAAGCTATTATACGATTTTGTGCGCTCGCTCAATAATTGATTGGTGTTAGGATTTGTAAACGGACGACCAGATGAAAAACTATACGATAAACCAACTTGACTTTTCCAGCTATCAATCCAATATTTACCAACTATTGATAAGTTATGATTAGTAGCATAATTGGGTTGAGCTGATGTTTCAAAATTTTGATAATTACGTTCTGTATCTAAATACGAATAGCTTAACCAGTAGTCTACATTTTTAATACTTGTGTTGTCTCTCCAGAAAAAATCTAAACCTTGTGCATAGCCATTACCTGAGCTGTTAAAATCACTATCAAATTGCACAAAATCAGTATTGTATTTAATTAAGTTATCATAATCCTTTCTGTAAGCTTCAGCTCTAAATATTTTACCGTTGTTGACGTATTGATAGTTTAAAATGTAATGCGACGTTTTTTCTGCTCTTAAATCTTGACTAAACTTTAGCACGTCCCTATTTGGGTTTTGAAAAAAGTTTCCATAAGCTAGAGAAAACTGACCGTTTTTTGAGGTTTTGTAAGCCAATGCAGCTCTTGGCGCAACTTCAGTTGTTTTAAATACAGAACTATAATCCGCTCGCATACCAATTTTTAAGGCCAAATCTTTTGAAAAAATAAGATCTGCTTCTGCAAAACCTGCTGTGATATTATTATCGTAACCATAAGTCTCATCTAATGTATCATCACTATAATTCTCTTTGTAATCTGTAACAAATTGTTCTACTCCAAAATTAAGTTTGAATCTACTATGGAAACGTTTTTTTAGTTTCATCTTAATATGTGCTGAGTTTTCAGCACCATCAATATCACTAGCTTCAATTCCTAATTTATTTTTTGCGTACGTGTAACTTAAGCCTGTAGTCATAGTCCAGTTTGATCCTAAAACACCTTTGTAAGATGTATTTACGTAGAAATTGCTATTGTTTAATTTAAAATCTATACCATCCTCGTAATTGATATCCTCTTGGGTAAGTTTAAATTTTGAAGTATCAAAAGCAGCATAAAACTTTAGCATACCATTGTTTAATTTTTGTCTAAAAACTGTTTCGCCTTGTGCGCCACTATAAGGTGTTTCCCAATCGTTTCGATCTTTAAAAACTTCTAAATATGGTCCTAAATTTATGTAAGACACATTGAAACTAAGTGAAGAGTTATCCCATTTTTGGGTGTTTCCTAAGGTAGCACCTACACTCATAATACCAATATCAGTTTTTTCTTGAACGGGTTCATCTACAGTATTTAAAAGCAGTACACTAGACAAAGCTTGACCATATTCTGAAGAATATCCACCAGTTGAGAACGTAATACCATCAAATAAAAATGGCGAATATCGTCCACGTGTAGGCGAATTATTAGGAGAAGGTGTATATGGTGTAAAAACTCTTATACCATCTATAAAAATTTGAGTCTCGTCTGCATTTCCACCTCTTACAAACAGACGACCATCTTCCGATACATTAGATGTACCAGGTAAGGTTTGTAATGCGCCAACAAAATCGCCTAAGGCACTTGCTGTGGTAACTACATCTAACGGTTTAAGAACAGAAACCTTGCTATTATCATTGGCTTCAAACGTACCAGCACTTAAAACTACAGCATCTAAAGATTCTACATCTTCTCTTAACTTGATAAAAAGTTGCTTCATTTCTGAAACGTCCTTCTGTATCATTTTTGTTTCAAACGATAAAAATGAAATCACTAAAGTTAGTGTTCCTGTTTCTTCTGTTGAAAAGGTAAACTCGCCTACTTCATTAGTTGTTGCGCCATCATAAGTTCCTTCCAAATAAACGTTAGCTCCAAAAATAGGCTCATTTTTTGTATCGATTACTTTACCTGAAATGGTAGTTTGCGCATTGACAGCTCCGAAGATTAATAAAATTAAAATAGTGATTAGCTTGCTCATGATTTTGATTGATTAAAAGTTCGTTTTTTGATTGATGAGACAAACTTCTACAATTTTACATGTACAAAGAATTCTAAGTTACCCAACTGTAACTTTTGAATGACGAATTGAATATTATAATTGGTTAGAAAGAAAAACAAAAGTTTAAGTTATAATTATCTAAACAATAACTAAAAACCAACAATCAATACACTTATTTCTTAAACGGACGAATAATTAGACGAGCAGCTTTATCAAAATTAATGTAATTGTACGTCCAGTTGAAAAGCACAATCACACGGTTTCTAAAACCAACTAAAGACATGAGATGCACAAACATCCATATAAACCAAGCAAAAAATCCACCAAATTTATAATGCTTTAAATCTACAACAGCTTTATTTCTACCTATTGTCGCCATTGAACCTTTATCTTTATATACAAAAGGTTTCAAAGGTTTATTATCTATTAAACGCAATAGGTTTTTACCTAATAAATTACCTTGTTGAATAGCTGGTTGTGCCACTTGCGGATGACCTTTAGGATATGCTTCCGTTGGCATTAGGGCAATATCTCCAATGGCAAAAATATTGGCATATTCGTCCACTTGATTAAATCGATTAACATTATAACGGTTTGCTCTTTCCATCATAGCTTCTGGTTTTAAACCATGAATTGGTGCACCTGTAACACCTGCAGCCCAAATTAAGGTTTCAGATTCCATAGCTAAGCCAGCATTTGTAGTTACTGTTGTTCCGTCGTAATGTTTTACAATTGTATTGCAACTCACCTTTACACCTAAACGCTTTAAAAACATTTCTGCTTTTTTAGAAGCATGTTCACTCATTGGTGGCAAAACACGGTCTGCGCCTTCCAGTAAATGAATGTGCATGTCCTCTGGGTTTAAATCGTGGTAATCCCTAGGTAGTATATTATTCTTAAGTTCTGCTATAGCACCAGCCAACTCTACTCCTGTTGGTCCTGCGCCTACAATTACGAAATTCAGAAAAGCTTCTCTTTCTGCTTCTGAATTGGCAATTGCCGCTTTCTCAAAATTCTCTAATATTAAACTTCTAATATCTAAAGCTTGAGGTACAGATTTCATTGGCATACTATTAGACTCTATAGCTTTATTACCAAAATAATTTGTTTTTGTCCCAGTAGCAATTACTAAATAATCATACGTTAAATGACCAATTGAGGTTATAATCTCATTAGACTCAGGTAAAATTTGTTCTACCTCAGCAAGTCTGAAAAAAGAATTTTTATGTTTTTTAATTATTTTACGAAGTGGATAAGCAATAGAATCTGGCTCTAAACCAGAACTTGATACTTGATATAATAAAGGTTGAAATGTGTGGTAATTATGTTTATCTACAAGAACGACCTGTATGTTTTTATTTGCCAATGATTTAGCTAAATTAACACCGGCAAAACCGCCTCCTATGATGACGATTCTTGGATTATTTGTATTTGGGATATTCATAAAATAATAGAGGAATTTACTACAGTAAATTTACGAATAATACAGGTAAATGAATGGTTTTTTAACTTTAGTTAAATAAATTTGTAACAAAACAGAAACTTACACTACTAATTAGATAACCAACCTAACTCATCAATTGAATAAAGAACTAGAAAAAAGTTTTGTAGAACAGTTGCAGAAACATCAGAACATTGTGCATAAGGTGTGCCGTTTGTACACTAATAATGTAGATGCTCATAACGATTTGTTTCAAGAAATTACTATACAATTATGGCGAGCTTACCCTAAATTTAGAGGTGATGCCAAATTTAGTACTTGGATGTATCGTGTAGGGTTAAATACAGCAATAACGTTATACAGAAAATCGAAAAGACGAATAACAACGCAAGGGTTTGATGCTGTAGAATTTAAAATTAAAGCGGAAGACTATGATGATACTGAAGAACAACAGTTAAAACTTTTATACCAAGCTGTACATCAATTAAATGATATTGAGAAAGCTTTGGTCCTATTATATTTAGAAGATAAAGATTATAGGGAAATCAGTGAAACCCTAGGTATTACTGAAGTAAATGCACGTGTTAAGATGAACCGTGTAAAAAAGAAATTAAGAACCATACTAAATCCGTAAAATTATGGATGAATTAGAATTATTAAAGAAAGACTGGAAGCAAAACGAAAATCAGTTTCAAACATTTTCGGATAGCGATATATATAAGATGAGCCACAGAAAATCATCATCTATTGTAAAAACATTATTTTACATTAGTTTGGCTGAATTGGTGTTTTGGATTTTAATCAACTTTTTACCCTTTGTACTCTCTGACCGTATGAAATCACAGCTCTCAGAAATGAGTCATAGTTGGATTTATAATACCATGAATGTTATTAGTTACGCTGTTATCATCTTATTTGTTTATCTACTTTGGAAAGCACAAAGTGCTATATCAGTAACTGATAATGCCAGAAAACTCATGAAAAGCATTCTGAAAACTCGAAAAATAATTAAATACTATGTACTTTTTAATATCATACTAGCCTTGATAAGTTTTCCTATTGTGTTTTATTTATCATTACTTGAACACCCAGAAATTCAGGAGCAATTGAGTGCTGCCTCTTCCACACAATTATTTGTTATGGCTGCAGTTGCAATAGGTACTTTTGTAATCTTTTTATTATTCTTTTGGTTATTCTATAGATTAATCTACGGCATACTTATAAAACGTTTAAATAGTAATTACAACGAATTGAAGAAATTGGAAGTTTAACTTAGATTAATTAGACTTTTAGATTTTATGATAAATCGTAAAAAAACAGCATCAAATTTCATTAATTGAATTAGATGCTGTTTTTTTTTCTAGTTAAAATTATTCTTTATTTTCTCTGACCAACAAATTGCTGGCTCTTCAATTTAAATAATACATTAAAGCTGGTTAAACTACCATAACTTCTGGTTATATATTGTTGTAAATCTATCTTCTCTTGTTCTTCTAAATTACTAGAATTGATTTTCTGTTCCATAACTCTTAAGCGATCTCTTACCATGGTTATTTTATGAAAAAACGTATCAATTGGTAATTCTTTACCTTGTAAATTAGTATCTCCAGGTTCCATAATTAATTTTCCGCCTTTCCATTTGTCTGCAATGGTTACAACTTCAGAAACATCAGACCATTTTTTTAAAATCGACTTTAAACTTTGTTCTACTTCAAAAAAGCTGATACTATCTACTTCATCTTCTGCAGCCTCTATGACTTCAAATTCTGAATCAATATCTATGGTTTCTAAACCATTTTCTATAAATGTTACCCAATAGTGTTTTGAAGTGACGTTGGTAACAACACCTTTTCCGTATTCTTGATGGATTATTCGAGATCCAATACCTAATATTTTCATTTTTAAATTTTCGAATTACATTAATATCTAAAACTAAAATAAACAAAAATTAAAACCTAAAAAGATTATATAATTTAAATTGTTAATAATTATTTAAAGCTGTTTAATAACCTCTTACAATGCCTTATTTTTGCGATATTAACAATTTAAACCTAAATAATTATGAAAAAACTATTTTTTGCCTTTTTATTTTTTGGAATCTGTTTTTTAGCTAATGCTAATAATCAACCTAAAGTTGGAGATGAATTGATAATAAAAAACCCTACCTCTCAAGCTTATAGCCATATTTACTTTCCGAAACCGAACATTTTAATTAAGCGAGGAACTGTAACAGGTTATAAAAGTGTAAAGAATAATGTAGTAATTGTTAAAGAAGTTATTACAGAAAATGATGGCGACTTAAAGGTTGTTTTAACTAAAAAAGACGGTAGTAAGTTTTTTGGTTATTTAAGCAATGTTAAAGCCAATTATAAAAAGGCCTTAGAAGCCAATGAAATTGAAACCTTTGACTAATATCTTACCATATAAGTCAAAAAAAAAGTATACTGTTTATTCTGTATACTTTTTTTTATGTTTGAAAAGAAATTAATCGCTGCACTTTATTTCTTTTTGCGCTTAGTGTTGACTTGTTTAATCTTTACATAAATAAGCTTCTTATGCCCTCTGGAGTCTTCGCGTCTTTCAATTTCAAAATTATTTATTGATTTTATTAAAGGTGTGAGCTTCTGAAATCCATAATTTCGAGAATCAAAATTGGGCTGCTTCTTTTGCAATAAACTTCCAACATCTCCTAAAAATGCCCAGCCATCATCATCAGCCACATCATCTATAGTTGCAGAAATAAATCTAATTTCCTTTTGGGTTATTTTATCGAAATCATTCTTAGCAGATTTTGTGGTTTCAGCAGATTCAGACTCACTCTCAGAGTCTTTGTTTTTAAGAATTTCAATATATATAAACTTGTCACAAGCTACTATAAAAGGATTTGGCGTTTTTTTTTCGCCTATGCCGTAAACTGCCATACCAGCTTCTCTCAATCGGGTTGCTAAACGTGTAAAATCGCTATCACTAGATACTAAACAAAACCCATCTACTTTTTCTGAATACAAAATATCCATGGCATCAATAATCATTGCAGAGTCTGTTGCATTTTTCCCTGTGGTATAGCCATATTGCTGAATGGGTGTAATGGCATTCTCTAACAACATATTTTTCCATTTGGACAGATGCGGCTTGGTCCAATCACCATAAATTCGTTTAATAGTTGGATTGCCATACTTCGCAATTTCCTCCATCATTTCCTTTACATATGCAGACGGAATGTTATCACCATCAATTAACACTGCTAATTTTATATCCATTTTTTTAAATAAATTTATTATTTCAACTTTTAAAGGTATAGCATTTTTAAAAGCAACGACTCCTCTTTCAATTTTACAGAATTAATAGTGTAGAATTAAGCTCTAATTAGTCTTCTGTTTTTTTCCAAATAAGCTCGCTATTCAGTATAAAGCTTCCTATGTAATCAAAATTACAACTCTCAGGATTTATTATTGATAAGAATGGTTCACTCTTTTTATCACGATATAAATGGTAAGTTTCTCCAATAAGAGGTTCAAAGGTATAGCGAGAGTTATATACAAGTGTATTATATTCTAACTCCTGCATCATCTTATCATACTCAGCCTTGAGTTCTAAATACTTTGCTTTTATTTTTTTATTAGCCTTATTAATATTCCTAGTTTTCCATGTAGAATTATCAGTCACTTGTATAGAAGGCGCTCCAACGTTTGTGGCGTATGGTTTTAATGACGCATCGTAGCGCTGGGTTTTCTCATTAAAAACAATTTGATCTGGCTTTTTTTCTTTAGACATAGAGCGTAGGCTTTTAGCAAAGATAAAGCGCAATCATGATTCGTAAAAATGAATTGATTGTATTTTTTTGTTAACTTTAAAACAATAAATACTATAACATGAACTTATTGAAAAAAATTGGCCCATTAAACATCTTTATGTTAGTACTTTGTGCTTTAATTATAGGTGTTGCAGAATATCTCTTTTTAAAAGGAGACCAACTGCATGCTATTTTTATAGGACTTTGGGCACCTACTTTACTTGGGATTTTAATTTTTATAAAACAGATTTTAAATGGAAGCAAATGATATAATAATCTCATTTTCAGCATTTGTATCTGTTTGCGTCATTATTTGGGCAATTTTAGTGATACGTGCTTATAATAAGATAGGACGCGAAGATTGATTTAGAGTAAAAAAAATGCAGCCTTTATTGTAATTAAAGACTGCATATATATTTAATTTTTTTGAAATTACACCAATTTAAAATCTAGTAATAATTCGCCTTCGATTGATGCCTGTAAATGATCACCAATTACGTTAGAACCTTTACCTGCAGCTGGTGTTCCTGTAAAAATAAGATCTCCTTCTTCTAAAGTCATAAATGAAGACACATACGAAATGATTTCGGCAAAGTTATATATCATTAAACTGGTATGACCAACTTGTTTTTGCTCTCCGTTTATTTTTAAATCAAAATTTATAGCAGCCAAATCAGGAAATTCTGAAACCGATTTAAATTTAGACATTGGTGACGCACCATCAAAACCTTTAGCTAAAGCCCAAGGGCCTTTATTCTCTCTACTTGCTGCCAATACATCTGCAGCTGTATAATCTATACCAATACCAATTTCTGAGATATAAGAGTTGGCATCCTCTAACAAAATATCTTTGCCTTGTTTCCCTATTTTTGCAACTAATTCTACTTCGTAAACAAGCTGATTTGTTACTTTAGGGAATACTACATTTTTGTTGTCTGTAACCAAAGTAGACTCTGGCTTTGTAAATATGGTTTGACTACCAGTTTTTGCTGCACTAAGTTCAGAAATATCGTTAATGTAGTTTTTACCAATTCCTATTATTTTCATCTGTAATACTTTTTTTAGTTTTAAAAATGTAAAGATAATTAAAGCAGATGAGCCACAAAACTGCGTTATAATTATTTTAGTTGTTAAAAACAAGGGAATAACACTTACATTTAAAAATTATGAAATAGCTTTGTTATCGTATGCTAAAACCGTGATTTATGTTTAAAACTACTCCGAGCTTAATACTTCTATTGCTTTTATGTTTTAATATAAATGCGCAAGAAATTATAAAAAAAAGGACATCCCTCAAATCTATTACCACAGTTTGGGATTTAGACAAATCAAATAAACAAGGGACTTTTAAAATTACAGCGTACAAACCTATTTATATTGCTGCTTCAAGATGGTCTGACAGTCCTAACACCATGCCATATAGTGAAAATTCAGATTATTCCTTATCAGAAGAAATTAATTACAATAGCTTTGAAGCTAAATTTCAGCTTAGTTTTAAAACCAAATTGGCCGAATCTATACTATTTGGAGAAGGCGATTTATGGGCTGGTTATACACAAATAGCGCATTGGCAAATTTACAATACTGATATTTCTCGCGCCTTTAGAGAACTCAATTATGAACCAGAATTAATATTAACCTATCCACTAAATTTAACGTTCGCAGGTTTAAATATAAAAATGGCCAGTGTGAGTCTTAATCACCAATCTAATGGAAGAGACTTACCAAGATCTCGCAGTTGGAATCGGGTTATTTTTAATCTTGCCATGGAGAGCAAAAACTTCACATTATATCTTTCTCCTTGGTTAAGATTACCAGATGATGAAGACGAAAACCCATTAATTACCAATTATATTGGCAATGGTAGAATAACAGCTATATATAAATTAAGAAAACATACCTTTTATGCTATTGCTACAAATTCATTTTCATTGAAAGATAATCATGGTAGTCTTCAATTTAATTACCTCTACCCACTTAATGATAATTTAAATGTCCACGCGCAACTTTTTACAGGTTATGGAGAAACTTTAATTGATTACAACCATTACCAAAACACAGTTGGTTTAGGTGTTTCTTTTTCTAATTGGTAGACTCAACCTATAGAATCACTTAACTAGGTCTTAATGTCTAAAAAAGTGAGGCTAGTAATACAATATTTTACCATTTAAGGATTCGGAAAGAATATAAAAACATTAATTTTAAAAACACTTTAAAACTAGACTCAACTGGTAAACTGTTAAAATAATAATTTCCTATGTCTTCAATAAGTAAAAACCTATATAAAATCCTATTACTATTTACCATTAACTTGGCTTCTCAATCCGCAGAGATCACTATTGATGGCGTTTTTAATGATTGGGATTCTAGCCTAACCACATATACTGATACAAGCGAATCTTTAAATGGTATTGATATTTTAGAACTTCAGGTTACCAACGATGATGAGTTTCTATTTATAAAAATTAAATCTAACATAGAGTTTGATTTAACTGACAATTTAGTTTCACAGCAAGTTCGCCTCTTTCTAGATACAGACAATGATGCCAATACTGGTTATAGCATACAAAATGGTTATGGTACTGAAGTTGGTATAATTTTCAAAGAATTATTTGCCCATTATAATGTCTCACCATATTCAGAAATAAATTTTTCAGATTTAAAATTAAGAGCGGCACCTACAGTAACTTCTAAAGAATTTGAAATTGCCATAGGAAGACATCAAATACCAGATGGTGTTAATCCTTTGTTTACATCATCTACAATTAAAATTTTATTGAAAAATGATGACAATTTGGATAAAATCCCAAATGATGGCCTAACTTTTTCATATACATTTGACGATACACCAGTTACACCTTACACGCCAATTGACATTACTAAATCTAATTTAACAGATATTAGATTACTAGCCTACAATACACTTTCAAGTGGATTAGATGACCCAAACCGCGTTGATAATTTTGAGCAAATAATTAAAGCTATCGCACCAGATATAATTGGGTTAACGGAATGTTGGGATATCAATGCTACGGAAGTAAAATCTCTTTTTGATGCATGGTTTCCATTAGGCACCACAAATGGTTGGTACACGGCAAAACTTGGTGGATTAATTACGGTTTCGCGATGGGAAATAATAGAACAATGGACGAGTTTAACAAGGCAATTTCCTGTTTTAATCGATTTACCAAGTACCTATGCTAATGATATATTGTTTACTAATGCACATCTAAATTGTTGTGATGCAGATAACTTAAGACAAGATCAAGCAGATCAATATGCGGCATTTATTTTAGATTCTAAAGCTCCTGGAGGACTTATAACCTTAGAAGAAAATACGCCCTTTGTCTATTCTGGAGATTTAAATTTAGTCGGTTATTCTCAGCAATTAACAACCTTAAAGACTGGAGACATACAAAATACCGCAAATTACGGTCTTGGTGCCGCTTTAGATTGGGATGACACCGACTTAAAAGAAGAAAATTGTTTGCAAGCCGACTTAAGAATGGGTTATACATGGAGATCTGATGGGCAAGGGTTTCCTCCTGGAAAATTAGATTTTATAATTTTTTCAGATTACACGCTCACGGCACAAAAATCATTTGTGCTACAAACCGAAGTAATGCCAATTGACAGGTTATGGCAATATAATTTAAATGCACTCGATACATCTATTGCATCAGACCATTTCCCAGTAGTTACTGATTTTTCCATCAATGAAAGCTTAAGTTCAGGTAAATTAAACTTGGCAGATATAGACATATATCCAAATCCTGCAACTTCTTTATTATATATAGATTTAAAAATTGCCAATAATTATCAAATACAAGTTCTAAATTCTTTAGGAAACGTGATAATGACAACAGTTATTAATTCTAATTCTACAGTTATAAACCTTGCATCATTACCAACAGGATTTTATATGATTTCATTACAAAATGCTGAAGGTCACAAAGTCATTAAAAAACTCATAAAGAAATAATCAAATTTAACTTGAAAGCACATAAAATCTCAAGCATAAATCTTCACTTCAATTTAACAACTAAAATCGTACCTTTGCGTTTCTGCTAAAAAAGGAAGAATTTAAACCATTTATGAGCCAATTCAACGATTCCATTGAAGTAAAAGGTGCACGTGTGCACAACTTAAAAAATATAGACGTTACCATTCCTAGAGAAAAGCTGGTTGTAATTACTGGCTTATCTGGTAGTGGAAAATCTTCATTAGCTTTCGATACTATTTATGCTGAAGGACAACGTCGTTATATTGAAACTTTTTCGGCTTATGCTCGTCAATTTTTGGGAAGTTTAGAACGACCAGATGTAGATAAAATTGATGGCTTATCTCCAGTGATTGCTATTGAGCAAAAAACGACTAGTAAGTCGCCTCGCTCAACAGTTGGTACTATAACAGAGATCTATGATTTTTTACGTCTACTCTACGCAAGAGCAGCTGATGCTTACAGTTATGAGACTGGAGAGCAAATGGTTAGTTATAACGATGAGCAGATAAAAGATTTAATACTAAAATCTTACAAAGGCAAACGTATTAATATTTTATCACCTGTAATTCGTTCTCGTAAAGGTCATTATCGCGAACTTTTTGAGCAAATTGCCAAACAAGGTTTTGTAAAAGTAAGAACGGATGGCAAAATTGTTGACCTTGAAAAAGGTATGAAATTAGACCGTTACAAAACACATGATATTGAGATTGTAATCGATAGATTAAAGATAGACGAATCTCAAGACAATGAAAAACGTCTTATGGAATCCATAAATACAGCAATGTATCATGGAGAAGATGTGCTTTTAGTGATTGACCAAGACACTAACGAGACTCGTTTTTTTAGTCGAAATTTAATGTGTCCTTCTTCTGGTATTTCATATCCAAATCCTGAACCAAATAATTTTTCGTTCAATTCACCTAAAGGAGCTTGTTCTAATTGTAATGGTATCGGCGAATTGTATGTGGTTAATGACCAAAAATTAGTTCCGGATGAATCGTTATCTATAAAAAATGGTGCACTTGCGCCACATGGTCCACAAAAAAAGAGTTGGATTTTTAAACAGTTTGAAACCATTGCACAACGCTTTGATTTTTCGTTAAATACGCCTTGGAAAGATATTCCAGATGAAGCCAAACAAGTTATTCTGCATGGTGGTAAAGATAAGTTCACTGTAGAAAGTAAATTACTTGGCGTTTCACGAGATTATAAAATAGATTTTGAAGGTGTTGCCAATTTTATAGAAAGTCAATACAATTCAGATTCAACATCTTTAGTGCGTTGGGCAAAAGAATATATGGACAAAATTGAATGTCCTGTATGTGAAGGTTCGCGATTACGAAAAGAATCACTTTATTTTAAAGTAGATGGCAAAAGTATAGCTGAATTAGTAAAAATGGATGTTGTAGAACTTGGTAAATGGTTAGATGGTTTAACGGAACGACTCACTAATAAACAACAAAAAATTTCAACAGAAATTATTAAGGAAATAAGAAGCAGAGTACAATTTTTATTAGATGTTGGCTTAACTTATTTATCTCTAAACCGAAGTTCTAAATCATTATCTGGTGGTGAGGCACAGCGTATTCGTTTAGCCACACAAATAGGTTCTCAGTTAGTTGGTGTACTTTATATTTTAGATGAACCAAGTATTGGTTTACATCAACGAGATAATGAAAAACTTATTAATTCTTTAGTGTCACTTCGCGATGTTGGTAACTCTGTTATCGTCGTAGAACATGATAAAGATATGATAGAGCGTGCAGATCATGTCATTGATATTGGACCATTTGCTGGTAAGTATGGTGGTGAAATAATAAGTGAAGGAACGCCTGAAGAATTGCTGCAACAACAAACTCTTACTGCTGCTTATTTAAACGGCGAAAAAGAAATTACAATACCAAAAACTAGGCGTAAGGGCAACGGAAAAAAGTTGATTTTAAAAGGCTGTACAGGTAACAACCTTAAAAATGTAGATGTAGAATTTCCTTTAGGTAAAATGATTGGTATCACTGGTGTTTCTGGTAGTGGTAAATCTACCTTAATAAACGAAACCCTCTACCCTATTCTTAATGCACATTATTTTAATGGTGTAAAGAAACCGATGCCGTACAAAAGCATAAAAGGTTTAGAACATTTAGATAAAGTTATTGATATTAATCAATCACCAATTGGCAGAACACCACGAAGTAATCCTGCAACTTACACTAAAACTTTTGATGAAATAAGAAAGTTATTTGCCATGATACCAGAAGCTATGATTAGAGGGTACAAACCTGGTCGTTTTAGCTTTAATGTAAAAGGTGGTAGATGTGAAACTTGTCAAGGAGGCGGTTTACGGGTAATAGAAATGAATTTTTTACCAGATGTGCATGTGGAGTGCGAAACCTGCCAAGGTAAGCGCTTTAATCGCGAAACATTAGAAATTCGTTATAAAGGAAAATCTATTAGTGATGTACTAAATATGACGATAGAAGAAGCTGTAAGTTTCTTTGAACATATTCCTAAAATCCACAGAAAACTAAAAACGATTAAAGATGTTGGCTTGGGTTACATAACGCTTGGCCAACAAAGTACTACACTTTCTGGTGGTGAAGCACAACGAATTAAGCTAGCTACAGAATTGAGCAAGCGTGATACTGGTAATACATTTTATATTCTAGATGAGCCAACAACTGGTTTACATTTTGAAGATATTAGAGTACTTATGAAAGTACTGAATAAATTAGCAGACAAAGGAAATACCGTTTTAATAATAGAACATAATCTCGATGTTATTAAAACTGTAGACTATATTATAGATATTGGCTACGAAGGCGGAAAAGGTGGTGGCCAAGTGGTAGCTAAAGGTACACCAGAACAGATTATTAAAGACAAAAAGAGCTTTACAGCTAAGTTTTTAAAGAAAGAAATGAATTAACAATATATTGACAATTGTAGAGAGCGATAGTATAGAGAAAATAAGTACTTTAGCGAGTTGTCAATTTAAAAAAAATACAGAAGACTTATATATGAGAAACGAAGTGAAAAATAAAGGTTGGAATGAAATAAAAACAAATGACTCTTGGGCTATTTTTAAAATCATGGGTGAATTTGTTAACGGCTATGAAAAACTAAGTAAAATAGGACCTTGTGTTTCAATATTTGGATCAGCAAGAACAAAACCAGACCATAAGTACTATAAGTTAGCAGAAGAAGTTGCTTCTAAAATAGTAGATCAAGGCTATGGAGTTATTACAGGTGGTGGACCAGGTATTATGGAAGCAGGAAATAAAGGCGCTCACATTGCAGGAGGAACATCTGTTGGTTTAAATATTGAACTACCATTTGAACAACATGACAATCCGTACATCGACAATGACAAAAGCTTAGACTTTGACTACTTTTTTGTACGAAAGGTTATGTTCGTTAAGTACTCTCAAGGTTTTGTAGTAATGCCAGGAGGATTTGGAACTTTAGATGAATTATTTGAAGCCATTACCCTAATACAAACTCATAAAATAGAAACCTTTCCAATTATTTTAGTTGGCAAAGAATTTTGGGGCGGATTAATGGATTGGGTTAAATCTACTTTATTAGGAGCTGGAAATATAAGTGAAAAGGATTTAGACCTTGTTCATCTTGTAGATACAGGAGATGAAGTAATTGAAATTCTTAATGATTTCTATAAAGAATACGATCTTAGTCCAAATTTCTAAGAAAACCATTTTTTTAATTCAATGCTATGAAAAAGAAAATCATTGGTTTTTTTACAATAATTCTATTCGCATATTCAAATGTTTCTGCACAAGAAACCTTTAAAGTGATGTTTTATAATTTACTTAATTATCCGTTAGAAGATGCCGTTTCAAATAGAATTAATGACTTAGAATACATTCTTAATGATTATCAGCCAGATTTATTTTTAGTTTGCGAACTAAATAATATCACTGGTGCAACAAATGTTTTAAATACTGCAAAATCCGCCATTAACTCTAATTTTGAAATGGCGAGTTACGTTTCTAATTCATCAGATGATAATTATGGCGACCAAAACGATTTACAAAACCTATTGTATTATGATAGCACTAAGTTTTCAGTTGAAGAAGAAATTATTGTACCAACATATTTAAGAGATTTTAATGTATATCGTGTGCAATTAAACTCAGTAAATCAAGATACCAACCCAATAGAGATTTATATAATTATTGGGCATTTAAAGGCTTCTAGTGGAACTTCTAACGCTCAAAAACGTTATGAAATGATTTTAGACCTAGAATCCTATTTAGATACTTTACCAACAGACACAAATGTACTGTTAGGAGGCGATTTAAACGTGTACACTTCTAGCGAAGCTGCTTTCCAATCACTGATAAACGCGAGTAACAACATTACTTTTGCAGATCCTGCTAACCGAATTGGCAGTTGGCATAACAACTCCAGTTATGTAGATGTATTTACACAATCTACAAGAACCCAAACAGGAATGGGAGGTTCTACTGGTGGTTTTGATGATCGTTTTGATTTTATCCTAACATCAGAAAACATGATTAATACAGCCAACATAACTTATGTACCTAATTCTTATAAAGTATATGGCAATAACGGTTTAGCATCTTGTTGGAATAAATCTATTAATTCTAATGACTGTGAAACCACAGGCTCACAATTTTCGTATACATTACGAAATGCATTACATAACTTTAGCGATCACCTTCCCGTAACATTATCATTAGAAACGGATGAATCATTTTTAAGTATTGACGATTTTAAAACTGTAACTGCATTTAGTTTAGAGCAAACATTAATAAACGACACGCTTATTGTTAACATGAATGAATCAAATAACATTAATCAACAACTAATTGCTTACAATGCATTAGGTCAATCGGTTAAGACCTTTAATTTAAATTCAGATACAAAACAATTTTTCAATGTTTCAGAATTACAAAATGGCTTATACTATTTAGTACTTTCACACGGCAATAGTAATCCCTTAAAATTTATTGTTTCAAATTGAAGTACGCGTTAGTCATATCTTTTCTATTATTTGTTTTTAGCGTACCTAGTGTAGCTCAAAACAAACTAGATATTGATGCTAAAGTAAATGTAGAAACTAAGACTATTTCAATTAATCAAACAATCATATACAAAAACGAGTCTGATGACGTTCTCGATGAAATATATTTGAGTGATTGGAATAATAGTTATTCAACAAAATCTACTCCTTTAGCTAAACGATTTGAAGAAGAATTTAGCACTAAATTTCATTTAGCCAAGAGTGACCAACGTGGTTACACTGTTGTAACCTCAATAGTTGATACAACTACTAATATCCTAAAGTTTACCAGGCTAAAAACACATCCAGACGTTATTAAAGTTGCACTAAACAAATCTTTAAAACCTGGTGAATATTACCAAATAAATCTCAAATATAACCTCTTAATACCTGATGCTACATTTACAGATTATGGTGTTACTAAAACCGAAGATTTTGAACTGAAATACTGGTATATAACTCCTGTAGTCTACAACGGGAAATGGCAATATTATAGTAATAAAAACCTCGATGATTTATTTATTCCAAAAGCGGATATAACTTTATCGATAACGCATCCTAGAAATTATAGGGTTACTTCAGAATTAGATTTTTATGATATAAAAAGCAACTCAAAAGAACCGACGCAAACCACCACATTAATTGGCAAAGACAGAACAGATACTTACTTATCGTTAAATAAGTTTCCAACATTCAATTCTGTTCAAACAGATGATTTTGTTTTAATCACTAACATTAATGAAAAAGGACTGTCCTCAGGTCCAGCTAAAGCAGTAATTACTGATAAAATTACTAGATTCTTAACTCAACATTTAGGAGATTATCCGCATCAAAAATTATTAGTTTCAAATATAGATTATCACAAAAACCCACTTTACGGTTTAAATCAACTTCCTAGTTTTTTTAGACCTTTTCCGGCTGAATTTCAATATGAATTAAAAGTTCTAAAAACAGCTTTAAAAAAATATTTGGATAACGTTCTTTTACTTAATCCAAGAAAAGAACATTGGTTGAGTGAAGGACTTCAAATCTATTTTTTAATCAAATATGTTGAAGAAAATTATTCTGACCAAAAACTTTTAGGAACTCTTGCAGACGTATGGGGAATTAGATCATTCCATGCCTCTGATCTCGATTTTAATTTTCAGTATTTTCTTTATTCAATGGAAATTGCAAGAAAAAACAGAGATCAACCCATTACAACTCCCAAAGATTCACTTACTAAATTTAATGCTAATATTGCAGGCAAATATAAGGCAGGTGTTGGTCTTAATTACTTAGATCATTTTACAAATGATATTAACCTCAGCAAAAAGATAACAGACTTCTTAAAAGAAAATCAATTAAAAGCTATAGAAATAAATGATTTTGAAAAGTTTTTAAAATCAAAAACTAAAAAAGATATTGATTGGTTTTTTACAGACTACATTAACACAAGAAAGAAAATTGATTTTAAAATAGAATCTATTGTAGATATTCAAGATTCGTTAAAAGTTACCATAAAAAATAAGCGGGAAAACAGAATGCCTATTTCATTGTTCAAACTGAAAAATGATTCCATTATAGATCAATTTTGGGTTGAAAATATAAAGGGCAAACAAACAATCACACTAGCTAAAGATAGTACTGAAAAATTTGCTTTAGGCTATGATAATGTTATTCCAGAGTTCAATCAACGAGACAACATAAAAGCGGTTGAAGGCAATTTTCTAAAAAACAAACCTCTACAATTTAGACTATTTAAGGATGTTGAAGATCCCAATTACAATCAGATATTCTTCATGCCTTTGGTGGAGTTCAATAATATCTACGATGGTTTAACATTAGGTACTAAAGTGTACAATAAAACCATATTGAGAAAACGTCTTAATTATAGATTTTCTCCTCAATACGCTACAAAGTCTAGATCTTTAACAGGCTCCACTTCGATTTTCTATACTCATAATTTAGAAAATCAGAATTTATTTAATATTACATATGGTATTGCTGCAGGCTATAAATCATTCGCAGAAGATGCTTTTTTCACAAGAATCCGTCCATCAATTTCGTTTGTTTTTAGAGATGATTCAGATTTTAGATCTAATCAAACCGACCAAATCACAGCGAGATATGTAAGTATAAAAAGAGAATTAGGTGACGATGCAACAATTGTTTTAGACGAACCAGATTATGGTGTATTTAACTTAAGATATACACATCATAATCCTGGAAGAATAAATTTTTCAAGCTTCTACACTGATATTCAAGTCGCTGATAAGTTTAGTAAATTATCATTTAATTACGAATTTAGAAAACTCACAAAAAGCAATAGAAACATCAATTTTAGATTCTATGCTGGCTTCTTCCTCGATAATGATTCAGATCCAGGTTCTAACTACTTTAGTTTTGCTTTAGATAGACCAACAGATTACTTGTTTGACCTCAATTATTTAGGTCGCTCAGAAGCAGCAGGTTTATTCAGTCAACAAATTATTATTACAGAAGGTGGTTTTAAATCTCAATTAGAGCAGGAATTTGCAAATCAATGGATGACAACAGCAAATTTTAGCACATCCATATGGCGATATATACAAGCATATGGCGATGTAGGTTTAGTGAAAAATAAGTTTCAGAATGCTAAATTCGTTTATGATTCTGGTATAAGATTAAATTTAGTAGAAGATTACTTCGAAATATTCTTACCTATATACTCTAATCTTGGTTGGGAAATTGCCCAACCCAACTATGATCAAAGCATTAGGTTTATGTTTACTGTAGACCCAAATGTACTTCTAGGTCTTTTTAGAAGAAAGTGGTATTAATAAATTCTTACTAAAATGTTAAATTACCACATGTAATTAAATAATCATCAATAAAAACGTGGTTATACTGGCAATTATATAATATTATAACATTATGTAGTGTTGTATAAAACTTCAAAATTTCGTACTTTTGTTAGATATTAGCTATACCTACATGAAGACAAACCTTAATACCAAAACAGAGATTACTTTTGAAGATTTTAAAACAGAAGTTTTAAATGACTATAAGCTTGCTGTTACCAGCAGAGAATGTAGCCTGTTGGGTCGTAGGGAAGTTTTAACAGGAAAAGCAAAATTCGGAATTTTTGGCGATGGTAAAGAAATACCACAAATAGCATGGGCAAAAGCGTTTGAAAATGGCGATTTTAGATCTGGTTATTACAGAGACCAAACCTTTATGATGGCCATTGGAGAATTAACCATCGAGCAATTTTTTGCAGGTTTATATGCCAATACAGATATAAATGAAGAACCAATGTCTGCAGGTAGACAAATGGGTGGTCATTTTGCCACACACAGTTTAGACGAACAAGGCAATTGGAAAAACTTAACAGAGCAAAAAAACTCTAGCGCAGATATATCTCCTACTGCTGGCCAAATGCCAAGACTTTTAGGTTTAGCTCAAGCATCTAGAATATATCGACAAGTTGAAGGTATTGATACTACTAATTTCTCAAGGTCTGGAAATGAAATTGCTTGGGGAACTATTGGTAATGCTAGTACTAGTGAAGGACTATTCTTCGAGACTATTAATGCTGCTGGTGTTTTACAAGTACCAATGGTAATAAGTATTTGGGATGATCATTATGGTATTTCTGTACATGCAAGACACCAAACGACTAAAGAAAATATTTCTGAAATATTAAAAGGTTTTCAACGCGACGAAGATCAAAAAGGATACGAGATTTTTAGAGTTGATGGATGGAATTATCCAGAATTAATGGATACTTACCAACGAGCAGCTCAAATTTCTAGAAAGGAACATGTTCCTGTTATGATTCATGTTCAAGAATTAACCCAACCTCAAGGGCATTCTACATCAGGATCTCATGAGCGTTACAAAGATTCAGATCGCCTTAATTGGGAAGCAGAGTACGATTGTAATGTACAAATGCGTAAATGGATAGTATCTAATAATATTGCTACTGACGAAGAATTATTAGTCCTTGAACGTGCTATAAAAAGAGAAGTTAGAGCCGCTAAGAAAGATGCATGGCTTGCATTCATCAACCCAATTGTTGCAGAGAGCAAACAAGCCATACGTTTATTAGATGAATTAGCTACTACAAGTCCTAACGGCGTTTTTATCAAAAAATTAATAAGTGAATTAGAGGCTATTGATGAGCCTTTAAGAAAAGATATTTTATCTGCAGCACGTAAATCATTACGCTATGTGGTATCAGAAACTTCTAGCGCAAAAGGGGCTGTTCAAAATTGGATTAACAATTATATAGCTAATATACAACCTAAATATAGTTCACATTTATACAGTGAATCGCAACATAGAGCACTAAATCAAACGGAAGTTTTACCAACCTATAATGAACAAGCAGAAGAAGTTGATGGACGTTTAGTGTTAAGAGAAAATTTTGATGCTATTTTTAGCAAATATCCCGAAAGTCTAATTTTTGGAGAAGATGCAGGCTACATTGGTGATGTTAATCAAGGCTTAGAAGGTTTACAAGAAAAATATGGCGAATTAAGAGTATCAGATACCGGAATTAGAGAAGCTACAATTATTGGCCAAGGTATTGGTATGGCAATGCGTGGCTTACGTCCTATTGCAGAAATTCAGTACCTCGATTATATTATGTACGCTTTACAAATAATGAGTGACGATTTGGCAACCGTTCAGTATAGAACTAAAGGTCGCCAAAAAGCACCATTAATTGTTAGAACTCGTGGCCACCGTTTAGAAGGTATTTGGCATTCTGGTTCTCAAATGGGAGGCGTTCTTAATTTAGTGAGAGGTATACATGTATTAGTTCCAAGAAATATGACTAAAGCTGCTGGTTTTTATAACACTTTATTAGCTAGTGATGAACCTGCTTTAGTTGTAGAATGCTTAAATGGTTATAGATTAAAAGAAAAATTACCAAACAATATAGGAGAATTTAAAACGCCAATTGGTGTTGTTGAAACTATAAGAAAAGGAGACGATATTACCTTAGTTTCTTACGGTTCTACGTTACGTTTAGTAGAACAAGCTGCTAAAGAATTGCAAGCTGTTGGTATCGATGCTGAAATTATTGACGTACAGTCCTTATTACCATTTGATTTAAATCATGATATTGTTAAAAGTATCACGAAAACTAATCGTGTTATGGTTATTGATGAAGATGTAAAAGGAGGTGCTTCAGCTTATATTTTAGATCAAATACTTAATGAACAAAATGCTTTTGAGTATCTAGATAGCAAACCAAAAACTTTAGCGGCTCAACCGCACAGACCAGCTTATGGTACTGATGGCGATTATTTTTCAAAGCCTTCTGTAGAAGATATTTTTGAAGCGATTTACGATGTAATGCATGAATTAAATCCAGCTGATTTTCCAAAATTACGATAATTAAATTTATCTAAAATTTTAGAAATTATTATTGGCTTAACTATGTTAATGGCATAATTAGTTAAGTCGTATCGGTATTGTTTTCAATTAGACTCTAATAGATTTTCTCTTTCTAATTAAAACAAACACCTCAATAATTTGCCATATTTATATATTTCAAGCTTCAATAATTATAATGGACGTTTGCTCCACTACCACTTCTAGATTTAACAGCAAATTCACTTTTCTTTCAAAAAAATAAAAAAATTACAGCTTATCAACTGTTATACAGACAATTAACCAATTATCTATAGATTTAGATATAATTTATTAATTTATGTACTTTTAAGCCCATAAAAATCTCAAATTAAAACTAATAAAATGAAAAATTATCTTTTACTAACGCTTACTGCTTTAATGGTATATACTGTTGGGTTTTCACAGAGAGCAATGTATGAAACCGTAAATTACTACGATGTTAAAACACCACAAAATGCATTAGATGAATCAATAAATGCATACAAAGTGATAGTAGAAATTCCTTATACTTTAACTGAAGAAGAGGTTAGAGCTCAATCTTTGGAAGAATTTGAAGTTAAAAAAGCCAACTTTGATAATGTTCTTAAGGAAAGTAAAGAAGAGTATGAGGATAAATTAGCAGGTTATGACGATGAAGTAAAAAAATCTGAAGCACGTTATGACAAGGAAATGAAGGACTTTAAAGAGCTCAGTCTTATTGAGCGTTTATCTCTTACAGATCAAGGTAAAAAACCGAAACTTATTGTGCCTGCAAAGCCGAGATATGTAGAACCTAGAGAACCTGTATATTACGAACCTAACCTAAACGACCATCTTATATTTGATAGTCAAGTTTTAGCTGATGGCATAAAATTATCTGGTTATGAGCGTGGTGACGGTGTTATATTTGCTATAAATATTTCTAAAATGGTATTTCAAACTAATGGTGGTCAAACATTTTATAGTCAACCTACTAAACTAACTGTTCTAAATGGTGCTACCGTAATTGATGAAAAATCTTTTGATGAAGAATTTAAATTTTTAACATCTTCCTCTAGTAATACAATTAATTTAGATCGTTATGAAAAAAACAATGTCAATAAAATAATGAATGACATTAATAAATATATTAATACTGAATTTGGATTTGTACCTTTTTCTACAGCTATTAAAATTGGGTACCCAAAAAACAAAAAAAGAGAATACGATATTTTAGAGAATGCAAAAATTAAGGCGATCTCTGCCTATAGAAAATTAAAAGAAGACTCTAGTTCTGAGACTAGAGACAAAGTCCGTGAAGATATTATGAGCATCCGAGAAATTTGGAAATCTGAACTCAATAAAATTGATTATAAGGATAAAAAGGCCATTATGAATAAGGAAGTCGCAAAAATAATTTTCTTTAATTTAATGAATGTGGATATTAGTTTAAAAGATAAAAATCAGGCAGAGGAAACATTGAGCCTAATGCAAGAAAAACGTATTGATTTAGATTTAAGTTATGATGAGAAGATAAGATTCACTAGACTTGAAGAAAGAATTTATAAACTATAAATACTATGAGACATATTATAATTACCATTACGGCTTGTTTTACATTTTTGTTTGGATTTTCGCAAACATTCAATACGGAACATGGCAAGTCATTTAAAAAAGAAAGTGAAAAGGATATCTATAGCATTGTATTCCCTTCACCTTACGGTTTTATGACCTTACATCATTTAGATAATGTAATGATGGATAATACTAAAGCTATGGTTTTGACTAAGTACGATCAATCCATGCAAGCCGTCGAGAATAAAACATTTAATTTGCCAAAACTAGGCCTACGTGCCTCAGATCTTAAGCAAGTAATTGAGACGAACGATCAACTTATTTTCCTGTCTACAGTTATGGACAAAAAATCAAAAAAACATCAACTAAATGCGCAAGTATATACGCAAGCGCAAAATACGGTAAGTGATAATAACATTTTAGCATCTTTTGCCATAGATGGTTATTCTAAATCTGGTTTTTTCAATGTTGCTATATCTCCTGATCAATCTAAATTCGCAATATTTGCCAATATGCCATTCGAAAAAAAATCGAATGAAAAAGTTAAAGTTTGGGTATATGATTCAACCCTGAAACTTCTATGGGAACAAAGCGAAACTTTAAATTATGAGAGTGAAAGAGCTTATAACGAGGAGGTTTATATTGATAACTCTGGTAAAGTTACTATCATAAAAGTGACAGATGAGTATAAAAAAACAAGAAAATCAGAACTACTTTCATTTGATGGCAATTCAGTAGATACACAAACCTTATCAGATATAGGATTTATGCCAATGGCTTCTCAACTAATTGATGTCAATGGAAAACCTATGTTAACCGGTTTTTTCTGGTCTGGTAAAAAAGCTATGTTAAAGATTAACAGTAAAGAAGGTCAAGACAATGATGGTGCTTTTTTATATGATTTAAGCGCTAACAAATTAATTGGTATACATAAATGGAGTTCTACACTAAATGCTGAAGATTTAAAAAGTTTGGCTATAGTTGATGTAAAAGTTTTAGGTGATGACATCTATGTATTTGGAGAAAAACAATTAAAGGACAGTGAATTTAGAAAAACTGGAGGAACAATGACTACAGAATTAGATTATTTCTATACGTATGGCTCTAGCGTTATCGTAAATATGGACGCCAAAGGCACCTTAAAAAGTTTTAAACCCTTATTTAATTCTATGAAATTAAAGAATCAGCAAAAGGAAATTGGATCGTTCACAGCTTTAAATTTAGAAAACGGTTTACGAGTATTTTCTAATTATAACGGCAAATCTTCATTTAATTCATTTTTTACTGATAACGAAGGAACTTTTAATAAGCCTAGAGTTAGACCAACTGAAAACAGCATGCCAACTACACCTCATATTTTACCAAAAACCGTAGTTGCTGTAAAAAATTATGGAATTGTTTACTATATAACTAAATATGGTGACCATTATTGGTTAAATAAAATGACTTGGTAATTAAATTTAATTACTGTTTTAAGAATATAAGAAATGACAGTCTACTAAGGCTGTCATTTTTGTTTCATAACTTTGTATTATGAAGATTGAATCTATCGTTACTATAAAAAAAGAATTAAAACATTTATCTCAGGAAGAACTTCTAGAATTATGCTTACGCTTAGGAAAGTTTAAAAAAGAGAATAAAGCATTATTAACTTACCTTTTGTTTGAATCTCACGATGAAGATGGTTACATCGCAAGCGTTAAATCTACATTAGATGAATTGTTTGAAGGTATCAACACAGATAGCTATTTCTATATGAAGAAAACGATTAGAAAGATTCTAAGACAAATTAGAGTTTACAGCAGATATTCTTTAAAGAAAACAACAGAGGTAGAACTCCTACTCTATTTCTGCGAACGACTTAATGAATTAAAACCTTCAATACATAGAAACACAACACTCAGTAACTTATATGAGCGCCAAATTTTATCTATAAAGAAAAAGGTAAGTATATTACATGAAGATTTACAGTACGACTATAATTTACAATTAGAAGAATTAGAACACTAAAGATTCTTCTTTGTCTTCTTACTTCCTTCGTACATTTCATATTTTACCAATCTAGCTTCAAGTTTTGCATTAAAGACTTTAATTTTTCTAGAAGGTCTTAACCCAACAAACTTTAAAGCTTCAAGATTAGAGGTTATTAACCAAGCATTAGTACCAGGATAACCATGTTTTAAGGTTGTACCAATATCACCATAAAATTCTTCAACATTTAAGTTCTCTAAACGCTCTCCATAAGGCGGATTAAAAACCATATGTAATTTTGCATCTCCAGACTTTCTAGTCTTAAAGAAATCTTCATGTTGTATATGAATAAATTCATCTAAATGCGCATTTTTCATATTCTCCTTTGCTTTGGCTACAGCAGAAGGCGATTTATCATAGCCCAATATTTTATGATGAAAATCTCTTGTTTTCTTTAAAAGTGATTCCTCAATTTTTTCAAACAAATCAACATCCCAATCTTCCCAACGCTCAAAAGCAAATTCCTTTCGCATTAAGTTTGGCGGAATATTACAAGCAATCATAGCGGCTTCTGCAAGCATGGTACCACTACCACACATTGGATCCATAAAATCACTTTGACCGTCCCAACCACTCATCATTATTAAGCCAGCAGCTAAAACTTCATTTATAGGTGCAATATTAGTGGCAGACTTGTAGCCTCTTCTATGCAGCGATTCTCCCGAAGTGTCTAAAGATATCGTACAACGTTGACGATCTATGTGTACATTTATTTTTAAATCCGGAAAACGCAAATCTACATCAGGTCGCACACCTTCTAAATCTCTAAAACGGTCTACAATAGCATCCTTTGTTTTTAATGCTGTATATAGCGAATGCGTAAAAACACTATTATGTACAGTAGCATCAACAGCCAAAGAACCCGTTGCTTTCAAGTAGTTTTCCCATTTCATGTTCTTTACATTTTTATAAAGATCCTCTTCTTTTGTAACTCTAAAAGAATGAATAGGTTTCAAGATTTTAATGGCAGTTCTAATCCCAAGGTTAGCCTTATACATAAAGCCTTTGTCTCCTACAAAACTTACATTTCTAACTCCTTTTTCTACTTGCATTGCGCCAAGTTGAGTGAGTTCTTTTGCTAAAATATCTTCGAAGCCAAATAACGTCTTGGCTAACATTTTGAAATTATCTTCCATATACTACCTTAAATAGATTGCAAATTTACACTATTTTTGCAGGACATTTAACGTTATGACTAAATCAAAAAAACAATGGTACGCTTCGTGGTTTGATACACCATACTACCATATTTTGTATAAAGACAGAGATTATACGGAAGCACAAGGCTTTATGGATAATCTTTCTAATTATCTCAATCTACCTGAGCATGGTAAAATTTTAGATTTAGCTTGTGGTAAAGGCAGACATTCAGTGTATCTAAATTCGTTGGGTTATAATGTAACTGGTGTAGATTTATCAGAAAAAAGCATAACACACGCCAAACAATTTGAAAACGATACTTTAAAATTTAACGTACATGATATGAGTAAACCATATCCAGATACGTTTGATGCCGTTTTTAATCTCTTTACAAGTTTTGGCTATTTTGAAGATGAAAAATGTAATCTTAAAACCATAAAAGCTATTAAAGCCGAATTAAATGAGTTTGGTTTCGGTGTAATTGACTTTATGAATACCAATTACGTCATAGAAAACTTAGTTGCTGAAGACACTAAAACCGTTGAAGGCATTGATTTTCATCAAAAGCGGTACGTAAAAGATGGTTATATCATTAAGGATATAAATTTTGAAGCTGATGGCGAACATTTTGAATTTCAAGAACGTGTAAAAGCTTTCACTTTAGAAGATTTTCAATTACTATTCGATAAAGCAGATGTTCATCTCTTAGATGTTTTTGGGGATTTTAAATTACGTAAATACCACTCTAAAACGTCAGATCGCTTAATCATGATTTTTAAGTAACTCAGGCATATGAACAAATATCTGCTTCCTATATTGGCCATAATTATTGGTGTTGGTATTGCTTTTTTTACTAAAAAAGAAAAATCCATTAGCACCAAATTACTGTTGTCTTTTAGTGGTGCATTCTTGCTCGCACTTACACTTTTCGATTTATTACCAGAAGTATACCATCAAATCGATAATGCTAAACAAACCGGACTTTTTATAATGTGCGGTATTCTATTACAAATTATTTTAGAATTTTTATCTAAAGGCGCAGAGCATGGTCACGTGCACTTACACAAGGAAGATACCCAATTTCCATGGTTACTTTTTATAAGCTTATGTATCCATAGTTTTTTAGAAGGCTTCCCAATCCACGAGCATAACGATATGGTTTATGGTGTATTGATTCATAAAATTCCTATTGCAGCCTTAATTGGTGCTTTTCTATTACAATCTAATTATACAAAACTTCAAATTACAGGTTTCTTAATTGCTTTTGCTGCTATGACACCTTTAGGTACTTTTATTTCTAATACTATTCCTTTTGTAGCAAATTACGTAGATGTTATCAATGCCTTTGTTATTGGTATATTTTTACATATTTCTACAACTATATTGTTTGAAGCTAGCGAAGGTCATAAATTCAACTTATCTAAACTAGTTGCAATCTGCCTTGGAATCTTAATTGCATATTTTTTATAACATGTTTTCAAAGGAAGAATCTAGACAACTACGACAAGAATTTTGGACCAGCTTCGGAAAATCATTTCCTAGAAAATGGCTGTTATACGATACCAAAGCAAAAGGTGTATCCTTTAAATTTCATTTTAATACAAAATCGGCACTTATAGCATTAGACTTAGAAGACGATTTAGAAAACAGAATTAATTATTGGGAAAAATTAGTGGCTCTAAAAAGTATATTGAAAAACGACTATTTACCAGACGCTATTTTTGAAGAAGAATTCTATTTAGAAAACGGAAAAGAAATTTCTCGCATCTATTTACCCTTGGAGCAAAAAGTATCAATTCACAATAAAAATTCGTGGAGAGATGTCATGGAATTCTTTAATGTTAACATGACTTTATTCGAAGCCTTTTTTGAGGAATACAAGGACATTATTAAAGGCTAAAACAACCTTTTAAGCACAACATTCTTCGCATTGACCAAGTAATAGAATATCTGTAGAATCTACTCTGTGGTTTTTTATATTAGGAATCTTAACCTCAACAGACAAGCACTCAACCTTATCACATTCTGTACATTGAAAATGCGGATGCGAATCTAAATGTTTATAAGAAGTACAGCTTTCTTCACATTTTGCATACCACTTTAAACCATCTTTACCATTAAAGGAATGTATAACACCTTCTTGTTCTAGTCTATCTAACACACGGTAAACAGTAGTTTTATTCATATCGCCTTTTAAAAGTTCAACGAGGCGCACTACAGATTTAGCTTCATTTTGTGCTTCAAAAATGTTGAGTACAGTGGTTACGGCTTTTGTTTTTCTAATGATTCCCATGAGTACAAATTTAATGCAACTACGTTGCAATTACAAACTTTATTCTATAGTTTTGCAACTCAGTTGCATTAAATTAGAATTATTTCTTAAAATGAATAACATAAACAAACTTCCAGTAACCGTTTTAAGCGGTTTTTTAGGCGCAGGAAAAACCACATTACTCAACCATGTATTGCACAATAAAGAAGGTTTAAAAGTTGCCGTTATTGTTAATGACATGAGTGAAGTTAATGTAGATGCCAATTTGGTTAAAAGCGAGAACACCTTATCTAGAACCGAAGAAACACTCGTAGAAATGAGTAATGGTTGTATCTGTTGCACACTGCGAGAAGATTTAATGATTGAGGTAGAACGATTAGCCAAAGAAAACCGCTTCGACTATTTACTCATAGAAAGCACAGGTATTAGCGAGCCTGTACCTGTGGCTCAAACCTTCTCGTTTATAGACGAAGAAAACAATATAGACCTCTCTAGATTTAGCTATGTAGACACTATGGTTACTGTTGTTGATGCCTTTAACTTCTTTAAAGATTTTGGGAGTCCAGAACGTTTAGTAGATCGAGAACTTACAGATATAGAAAATGATTTTAGAACCATTGTTAATTTATTGACCGACCAAATTGAGTTTTGTAATGTCATTATACTCAATAAAACCGATTTAGTTTCAAAAGAACATTTAGGCATTTTAAAGGCTACGATTCAAAAGTTAAATCCAACGGCTAAAATTATAGAATCATCCTTTTGTAAAGTGAACCCAAAAGAAATTTTAAATACCAAACTCTTCAATTTTGAAGAAGCCGAAGAAAGTGCAGGCTGGATTGAAGAATTAAAAAAGGACGAACACACACCAGAAACTGAAGAATATGGTATTGGCTCTTTTGTTTTTAGAACTAAAAGACCATTTCATCCAGAGCGTTTTTGGCACTATGCGCAGCAAGAATTCCCTCAAAACATATTACGAAGTAAAGGGTTATTTTGGATAGCCTCTAGACCAGATCAAGCTTTGGTTTGGGGACAAGCTGGTGGTTCGCTTAGAGCAGACAGTGCTGGTGTTTGGTGGAGTAGCATGACGTTTCAAGAACGTTTTGAACAAATGGCATTTGTAGAAAACCAACAAACTATTGAAGCCGATTGGCATAGCATATTTGGCGATAGAAAAAATGAGATTGTCTTTATTGGTCAAGATTTAGACGAATCATTAATTAGAAAGCAATTAGATAATTGCCTTTTTACTGCAACAAAGCTTGAAACTATAGATTGGCAAAAAGGGTTTCAAGATAATTGGCCAGTAGAAAGAGCGTACCCAATAGGTATGTAAAAAAATAAAAACACAACAATTAGAATAATAAATTACAAATAAAATGATTCAAACAAAACAAATAAATTGGGCAGATAAATTAGGAGCTTTTAGTGCATTTCTTTGCATTCTGCATTGTTTAGCTGTACCAGCACTACTCGCAATGGGAGTTGGTTTTATAAGCAACCCAATAATAGCCTACCTTTTTATTGCAGTTGCCTTTATCTCAATATACAAAGCTACAAATGGACGATTTTTAAAACCTATTAGTATCTTTTTATGGGTTTCATTTATTGGCTTTGTAACGTCTATGCTATTAGAAGATCAAGCAGAAGTTTTTGAATATACCATGTTTCTTTTCTCTGGATTAATTATTCTTGGGCATTTATATAACATTAAATATTGCTCTAAATAAACAGGTACAGTCTTAAACGAAATTTGATTTAAAAATGAAAGACAAAAAACAAATTGAAATAGAAGGAGACAATCATTTTGCTACAAGTATTAAAACGCCTTTACGAGCTGATGCATTTGATAAATCTGATGACGAAAAAATTGAAAATATTCAGCATCATTTTAAAATGATAATGGAAGAAATGGGATTGGATTTAACTGATGATAGTTTGTCTGGCACACCATATCGCTTTGCAAAAATGTATGTAAAAGAGTTATTCTATGGATTAAATCCTGCGAATAAACCAAAACTTTCAACGTTCAATAATAAGTATGGTTATAATAAAATGCTAGTAGAACAAAATATAACTATAGACTCTGCTTGCGAACATCATTTTCTACCCATAGTTGGCCATGCTCATGTGGCATATATTCCAAAAGATAAAGTAATTGGTCTCTCTAAAATTAATCGTTTGGTAGATTATTATGCACGTAGACCACAAGTGCAAGAACGCTTAGTACTTCAAATTTTAAACGATTTACAAGATGTTTTAGACACTAAAGATGTTATTGTTTCTGTAACTGCAAAACACCTTTGTGTTTCTTCAAGAGGCATAAAAGACCAAAATAGTTCTACCACTACTCTAGAATATGGTGGTTGCTTTTCTGACACAGCTATTAGAAATGAATTTTTAAAAATTATATCATAATAGAAGCTATAATGAGAATTTCTAAGTATCATATATTAAAGTTAAAAAAAACAGCATCTTTTAGATGCTGTTTTTTTATACAAGCTAAAGTTTAAAACACAAATAAATGCCGTTTTAAACGCTATAATTTTAATTATCTCGAGTAATTAGGTGCTTCTTTAGTTATGGTTACGTCATGTGGATGACTTTCATTAATACCAGAACTTGTAATTTTCACAAAGCGACCTGTCTCTTTTAAAGTTGCAATATCTTTTGCTCCACAATAACCCATTCCTGCTCTAAGTCCACCTATGAATTGATGAATACTTTCAAATAACTCTCCTTTATATGGTACACGACCTACAATTCCTTCGGGTACAAGCTTTTTAATATCATCTTCAACATCTTGAAAATAACGATCTTTACTCCCTTGCTTCATGGCTTCTACTGAACCCATTCCACGATAAGATTTGAATTTACGACCTTCATATATAATCGTTTCTCCTGGACTTTCTTTTGTACCAGCTAAAAGTGATCCTAACATTACAGTATCTGCACCAGCTGCAATTGCTTTAGGTATATCTCCTGTATACCTTATTCCTCCATCAGCAATTACAGGCACTCCTGTTCCCTTTATCGCTGCAGCCACTTCTAGTACAGCAGAAAATTGAGGAAAACCAACACCTGCCACTACTCTAGTTGTACATATAGAACCTGGTCCTATACCAACTTTTACAGCATCTGCACCAGCTTCAACTAAATATTTTGCAGCTTCACCAGTTGCAATGTTACCTACAATAACTTCTAATTTTGGATATAGTTTTTTAATGTCTTTTAATACAGAAACAACACCTTTGGTATGTCCGTGAGCTGTATCTATAATAACAGCATCAACACCAGCTTTTACTAAAGCAGATGCTCTTTCTACGGCATCACCAGTAACTCCAATTGCGGCCGCAACACGTAATCTACCATAAGAATCCTTATTTGCATTTGGCTTTTGTGTTACCTTAGTTATATCTCTAAATGTAATAAGACCTTTTAGAATAAAGTTATCGTCTACAATAAGTAATTTTTCAATTTTATTTTGCTGAAGAATTTTTTCTGCATCCTTTAAAGACGTGCCAACGGCAGCCGTAATTAAATTCTCAGAAGTCATAACATCTACAATTGGTTTAGCGTTTTCATGTTCAAAACGTAAATCCCTGTTCGTTACAATACCTTTTAGAGTACCATTTTCATCTACAATTGGTATGCCTCCAATGCTATGCTCAGCCATATTAGACTTCGCATCAAAAACTGTTGCAGTTAATGGTAACGTAACCGGATCGATAATCATTCCGCTTTCTGCACGTTTTACTTTACGCACTTTATCAGCTTGTTGATCAATGGTCATGTTTTTATGTAAAACACCAATACCACCTTCTTGAGCCATAGCTATAGCCATTTTACTCTCAGTAACGGTATCCATTGCTGCTGAAATAACAGGAACGTTAATAGTAATATTACGTGTAAATTTTGTTTGAATATTTACTTCTCGAGGAAGTATTTCTGAAAATGCAGGAACTAAGAGTACGTCATCATAAGTAAGACCTTCTCCAACAATTTTGCTTTCGTGTGCTTTCATGGCAATTAAGATATAATTGCGTACAAATTTACGCTTTTTTTTGCACTATAATAGAAAACTGAATTTAAAATGTAATACTCTTTAAAATTAGTAATATGACAACTCAAGCGAACCTAAATAAAAATTCTCTAGATTTTAATCTCTAGTGTAGCATACCAATTTCTTGGTGGCGATGGTAATATTCCAGGACCTGGATAACCGGTTGCTCGTCTTGTAAAATAGGTGTTATCTAAAACGTTATTGATACCTGTTTCTAGTTTAAACTGCTTGTACTTATAAGACAGTGAAAAATCTAATATATCATAAGCCGGAATTAATCCTATAATCCCAGAACTTCCTAAAGGATCATTGCCTGAGTTTGGTGCATCAGAATATTGCTCTGAAATATACGTGTATTGCAGACTTGCTTGTAGATTCTTAAAAGCAAAACGTAAGCCTGTTTTTAAATTAAGTTGTGGTACAAATTCTACTTGGTTGCCTTCTATACCTGTTTCGTCTGACTTTGTATATTCTGAATGAATCACAGACGTATTTATAAAATAGTTGAATCTATATTTACTATCTTGAATGAATAATTTATTTAAATCGATATCAATTAAAGATTCTAATCCAAAAATAAAAGCATCTCCTATATTGTCTCTTACTTTTCTAACACTATTGTCGTTTTGTACTTCGAGCGTAATACCAATTCTATCATTGTAAAACAGACTAAACGCGCTAACATCGAATGAAACCACTTTTTTATATGTTCCTCTAAATCCTAAATCGGCTGTTAACCCTGTTTCGTCAACTAACGGTCTCACACTAAAGTTTGGATTTACTAAATTAATATCCGAAAACGTTACTGACCTATAATTCTGAGAGGCATTAGCATAAAACTCTACGTTATCATTGGGTTTAAAACTTGTACCTAAACCAAACAACACAAAAGAACGTTCGTTAGCATCATCTGAAAATTCGGTTTCATTTAATATAACATTACCAGCAGCATCTAAGTTAATTCGCTTAGAAAAACCATCACTTTCTGTTTTTATATATTCTAATCTAAATCCTGGTGTAACAGACCATTTATCATTAAGATAGATGATGTTTTCCCCAAAAATAGCCACATTTAGATTTGGATTATCAAAGTTAGACTGGTTTCCGTAGTTAGGATAATCTTCGGTTTGTAACTCAAAATTTGGTCCTATACCATCACTTCCTGGCCCTTGAATAGAGGTATTATCTGCTTTGTAGAATTTAGTACCAATAAGACCTGTTGCTTCTTTTCCAAAGAGTTTATATTTATTTAATAGTCGCGCTTCAAAACCAAAATTATTGTACTCGCCTTTTATTAAATCGCGCTCTTCAAAGTTATCAGGAATATCTTGTCTATTGGTTCTAAAACCTAAAGCATTTCGTTCTGCATTCAATCCAAAAAAGTTGAATGTAAAATTGGTATTATCTGAAAACTCATGTGCGAGTTTAACATTATACAACAACCAATCGACTTGAAACCAATTTCGGGTTCTGTTGCTTTGAAATGCGTCCTCGTTGAACATAGCATCACTTAAACCACCTGCTTGCTGAGCTAAATATCGCATATAAGTTAATTCGCCAGAAAGCTTTGTTTTTTCAGACAATTGATAGCCCAAATGCATGAAAGCATTCTTGGATTCAAATTCAGAATTTGGTCTAAATCCATCTCCTTTTTTGTAATTGAAATACGTGTAATAACTAAACTTTTCTTTGGTTCCGCTCAGACTTGTAAAATTGGTATATAATCCGTTGCTTCCTAACGTATTTCGAGTTAAAAATTCTATAGTCTTATTTGGGTTCGGCGATTTTAATTTAAAATTAATTAAGCCTCCAAATTGTGTTCCGTACTGCAAAGATGCTGCACCTCTAACCACTTGTATCTGTTCTAAAGCTTCTGATGCTGGTGTATAGTAACTTTCAGGATATCCTAAAACATCTGCACTAATATCGTAACCATTTTGACGCGTATTAAAATTAGACGTTCGGTTTGGGTCTAAACCTCGACCTCCAATATTTAGTTGTAAACCTGCATCATCATTCTGAAAGATATTCAATCCTGCAACTTGACTATAAATTTGTCTTGCATTATTCGTCGCCAAATTTGCCATAGACTGATCTACCAAAATAACCTCAGTTTTCTTGCCTGCGTAAATGGCTGTTTCCTCAACATCATTTAATCGGCTTAATTCAAAAACTTTAGCTTTTCTTGCTGTAATTTCTACTTCAGTTAATTGTTCTCCCAAAGATTCAAGAGATTGATTTACGGTTGTATCTCCATTTACCGCAATCATTATTTCTACAACTTGATATTCATAAGAAAAGAATACTAAGGTTAGCATTTTTTTAGGCGTGGTAAATTCAAAATAGCCTTTATCATTCGTCTTAGCTTTTAAGCCAGAAGCTTGCTCAAATATTTCAACATTAGATAATGCTGTGTTGGATTCTTGAGAGGTTACAATTCCTGAAACTTTACCTTGAGCTAAAGCCGCAGAAATCGTAATTAATACAAGTAATAATGTGTTATAAACCTTTAATTTCATAATTGAATGGCAATATCCAGCTTTTATGTTTAAATGATTCCTTTTCTTGGTATAAATCTACTTTAGGGTCGATATATGGTTGACTCATTCTTCCGTTAAGTGCCACATGGCAATCTACAAAGACCTGAATGTTTTTATGACCTTGACTTTTAAAATGGTCTCCTAAATAATGAGCGTATTCCAAAATGAAATCGGGTTGAAAGCTCATTTGTTTTTCTTGAAATGGCGTTAAAAAATCTAAATTATCTACATAAAAGAAATCTTTTGTTTCACTATTAACAATTTTGAAATTGGCATAACCCGCTTTTTCCATAAGCATTACGCGCCAAGAAAATCTATAACCCTCTTCTGTCCAAAACAACTCGTTTGGATACAATACATATCGCCATGGAAACACAAGTTGCACTGCAAAAAACACAGCTAATATTGGAATGATAATTTTTCTATTTGAATAAGAATACACCTGAGTCTTTAGCGTATGAGATTTCAACTTTAAAAGTTTTAATACACGTCTAAATACATTCAGAATTTTTTCATGAACATTAGCATCAAAGAATATTAATGTAGATACAATCATTATATAAGGAAACATGCCTATAGGAAATAAAATCCTTGTAAACACATGAAATACTACGACCAATACAAAGGCCAATGTTCTTGTTTTCTTGTATAGTAATAAAAACGGAATTGCTAAATCGTATAACATACCAGACCAGCTCATTGCAAAGTGAAACCAATTTTTGTGCATTAGGGTTTGGCCAATAATAGGAATATCGTATTTAGATGGTAACCAAATTTTTAACGGCATGGCTTTAAACAACCAATCGCTATTAAGTTTTGCTAACCCTGCATATATATAAACCGTTCCGAGTAATAATTTGATGGCATCAATAGTCCATTTTGGGATTTGCTTGTAATGGGTTTTATTGAAAAAGGCATCTAAAGAAAAGTAGGCATTTGCAGGTAAAAAACACATTAAAAAACTGAGCACACTTATAAAATAATAATGGTTAAGGTACGTGGTTTTATCCATTAACTCTATATACGTAAAACTCAGAAAAAAGGTAATAATTGCAATTCTGTATTTAAAGCCAATGAGGATAAAAAATGCAGTTAAACCACATAAGGCAAACAATAAATAAGTGTAGTTTCCAATAGGTTTTATCCACTCAAAACCATAATAAGAAAACTGAAATTTTGGTTGCAAGTACAATTTCTCTATCCAACCCAAGCTCCAAAATCTAATGATGCTAGCTAACATCATAGTACCAAAACCTATTCTAAAAACAGCTAAAGGTGCTGCGCTAGCGGTTTGGTTTAAATATGAATTTAGTTTCGTAAGCATATTATATACAAAAAGAGGTTGCCTGTAGACAACCTCTTTGGTCTATTTTTCAAGATTAATTAATCGCCATCGCCATCTACATAATCAATAACAAAATTTAAAGCTTGTTTCATATCAACCTTTAGTTTTGGTACTGCTGCCTGTATAATATCATAAGCTGCAGTCATTTGTATACTGTTATCATTAATCTGTTGGAAATAATCATCATTAAGACCATCAATAGCATTTCTAGCTGCGGCAAATTGATTATTAATTTCAGTGACTAAATCTTCTCGATCTAAGAACTCTAAATATGCACTAAAAGAAGAACCACTAATTGAACTTAAACTACTATAAGATACACCGTTAAACAGATTTTCAATTCCTGCTAATGCTTCTAAGCTTAATTCTTTTGAAACATCTCTTTTATAAAACCCTTCAACGGTTTCAGGAAGTGTACCTCCATTTGAAAAGATACCAGCTGGAATTCCTATTTTCTGAGCTCTAAAATCTTTCTCATAAGAATATACTATATCATTTGCTAACATATTAAATGAACCATTTAATCCACTATTTGTATTAGCAATAAACGTATTTCTGAAACTAGATTCCCAATTATTGACTATAGCATCATTTAAAGTTATCATCTGATCAACAACATCTTCCAAATAGGTAGTGAAACCATTAAAATCGGTATGTGTTGTGAATTTATCTATTGGTAATGTATCTCCTGTTGCAACACCATGAATTAAAAAATCTAAGGCAGGAAAACCTTGTGCATCATGATAGTTAGCTGTATTTAAATCATAGCTACCAGTGTTTGCTCCATTTTCTATATCAGCTACTGTTACTGGGTAAATATTGAAGAAACTTACAAAACCTCTTTCTCCTCCACCAAAGTTATCTGCTTCTCCTAAATTATATATTTGTACATGCTGCCAAACTTTATATGCTTCTAACCAAGCATCACTTAAAGCCTCTAAATTGGCATTAGATTTATCGCTAACAAAATTGTCTTTAGCTATATCTAAAACTAAGAGTTTTGCTTGCAAATCTTGAAATGCAGGTATAATAATATTATCAGCAACATTGGTTAGTAGCGCTGTTCTGTCAAAACCATCATTGTTATTAGAGCCACCATTATCATCTGATGAACTACAAGAAATAGCAACAACTACTATTACAAAAAGAATTATTTTTTTTAACATCACTTTATTTTTTCTTTTTCCGGGTGCAAAGATAAATAAGCATAAGCGTTCAACCTAATGAATGCTTATGCTTTGATTATTTTAGTTTTATAACTTTTTAGCTTGCTGTCTCTGCAACAGTAAAGCTAAAACGGTCTGCAATATCTTCAGATATATCATCTAACGTATCTGTTGTTACATCCCAAAATCCGTTACCTTCTAATAATTCTGATACAAAAGCATCAACCTCAGTTTTTGATAAATATGGAATATCAATTCCTGGCTGACGTGTAAATTGTAAACTATAAACAAAACCTAAACCTTCTGATAAATCATGGAATGACGATGCATAATCAGATCCTAATCCACTTTTTCCAGCTTGTAAATAATGAACAGCTCTAACACCAATAACTATAGATAATTTTTCTTTTATAATATCAGCTTGCTGATCTCTAACCGTATAATTTTTAGCAACGATTGCTGCTCTTCCTAATTTAAAGGCGTCATAGATATCTTGAGCAATACCAGCAAAATCTTCATCGCCTTCTACACGAGATAAGTATTTATTTAAAAAACTATCTGCTCCTAATTGTGGAGCCAAAACATCGTCAGTACCATATAAATAACCAAAAGCTTCGTCCCATTTATGCTCCATTGATGTGTAATTACTAGAGCCATCTAAAACATCGTTGTCATTGTCTTCTACATTATTGCCAGCATCTAAAACCGCAGGACTTAAATAATTATTAAGGATTTGATCCGTCATTAAACCACCAATTAATCCTTTTGCAACAACTTGGTTGTACTCTACTCCTTTTGCATTTACATAACGTGTAGAACCACCACCTGCTTCTTGAATTTTTCCGGCAGTACCAGAAACAGCATCAGTATTCCAATTAGGGAAAACTTCGGTTACTTGACTTTCTATCCAAGTATCAAATTGTGCTTTTATAGCTGTAGCATCTGTAGTATTTGCAGAGTAATAATCTGTAGATGCTGCAGTTTTACTTCTAATATTTTTAGTAGACTCATTTAAATCTGAAGTCGAAAAGTAATTACCAGTATTCGTAAACATACCATCTAATTCTGCTTCTGATTTACTAGTATCTGTAAGAGACGACACAAATTCTTCAGCCATTTCTATACGTGTCGTTTGACCATCGTAACTTACTGTTGTAGTTCCATTTCTTTCAAATTGATAGGTTGCTGGTTCTTCTACTTGTGGTCCTGAGGTCCCATTGTCATCATCACTAGAACAAGACGTAAACAATGCACCTACAGCAAATAAACTTAATGCAAATCTTTTAGTCATTTTTATTTGGTTTTTTTTGTTGAAATTAAAATTCATAGATTTAATTTTATGGACTTTTATCCTTTATTTAGATTTGATAAAAATAATATTATATTGAAGTCGCAAATTTAATATAGAAATATATTAAACCAAAAGCTTATTTAGAATAAATTAAAATAATAATGACTTTTACAGAATTCGTAAAATTTTATCGATTTAATTAAGAATTAAATTATAATCTATATCATCAACATTTAAAAACTCAATAGAGTTGTTCTCTTTATACATTTTATAATTTAAGAGTGTTCTTATTTCCGTTAACTCTTGCCTACTAAACATAATAACCAAATTTTCTTGCGTAGATGGTAATGGTATTTTTCTTCTCACAGAACAACTATTATACTTTTGTTCCCAATATTCAGGATCTATGTTATTCATGTAATGTTTAAGACGTTCTAATTCATCTTCGTTTATAGCAAAAAACAAATTATTAAATGCTAGATGATAGAGTTTACAGTCTTTGCAAAACAATAACTCTCCACCATTTACTTTAGAAAGTACTTTTATATTTTGGCACATAATTATTAATTTTAGTAACAATCCATTCGCAACTGATCGTTATTTTCAAACGTGCTTAATGGTTTGTTTAATTCATTGGTAGTAATCTCATTTAACATCTCTAAAACACCATTCTGCATGGCAACAGAACCACAAATCATTATTATTCCATCTACTATTAGATGTCTAGCAATAAGTGTTTTATTTTGATGTATTATATCTTGAACATAAACCTTTTCCTCTTGTTCTTGCGAATATGAAACATGAAGTTGTTTTAGATTATTTTCATTTAAATGATCTGCATATAAGTTTAAAGACGCTTTAGTTCGTCCGCCCCAAAATAGATGTATATTTTTCTGGTTTTGGTTTTCTTTAATCATGCCTAAGAATGGTGCAATACCTGTTCCGTTAGCAATGAGAATAACATCTTTTGCTACTTTTGGTAAATGAAAATTTGGGTTTGGTTCAATAGTGGCTGTAATTATATCTGACGGATTCAATTGGCTAAAAAAGGTTGAACACACACCTTTATCATGTTTTTTAATACTTAGCAAAATATCATTACCTACTTTAGCTATAGAATACTGTCTGGCGGCTTCATCTTTATTCGGTTGAAACGCTAATAAATCGCCTGACTGAAACTTAATTTTTTTAAGTGGTTTTAGTTCAATTAAAAACGTGTCATCAACATTTAATTCAGTGCGTTTTATAACTTCAAATTCTCTTGTATATTTTGTACTTAGTTTTTCAACGGGTTGTTGAATTTTTAGATGACAATTATTGATTGAATTCCATTGTGAAACCCAATTTTTAAAAGCTTGAAATGACTGATTATTAATTTTGAAAAGCTCCTGTTTTCTATTGAGATTTATATGTTTATTTAATAAGTCATCTATCGCTTCAGCATATTTGCAATAATCTGGATATAACATAGAACCAAAGCCCACAACAGCGTAATCAATTTCCTTATTTTGATTTGTGCTTTCTAATAATTTTTCAAATTTATTCGCATTAATTGGTGCTTCGCCTTCGCCATAAGTCGATGTAAGGATTATTAATTGCTTGGCTTTATTAAACGTTGTACAATTATTTAAATCTGTAATAAAAACTTGTTTACCTTCAGCTAACAACGCTTTATAAAAGAGGTTTGCGAATTTGAAGGTGCTTCCTGTTTCAGAACCTACTAGAATAATATGTTCAGCTTCGTCTTTAGTGTATTTGTTTTTAATTTTCTCAGCCGATTTACGACGCTTTAAAGTCATGGCAAAACCAGAATAAATAAAGACTAGCAACGCCAAACTTACCAACGCTAAAACTATAGACCACAAAACACTTCCTTGACCTGTGTGGAAAAACAAACTCCAATCTGATAATAGCTTCACTAAAGGATAAACTTGCTCACTAACAACATCTCCATTAAATTGATTAACCAATAATTCCTTATCCTTTAATTTTATGAAGAAATAATCTTCAACATCATCTGAAAATGGGAATTCTACGTTTTTAACTTCTGAAATTTTTAAAGAGTTGAAAAGCTCAAAATCTGAAACAGAAATTCGCTCAATCGCTCCCAATTCAGCTTCAGGATATGTGTGAGAAATTTTTGTTTCGGGTAACAATGAAAATTTTTCTAAGGACAAATAAACACCTGTAAACGCAACAATAATTACTGGTACTAAAAACCAACGTCCTAAAACAACGTGATAATATTGCTCAAAATTTTCATTTATAATCTTTGAAAAAAAACGTGTTACTCCGCCTTGCCTTTTGGCTAATAACACTAATCCTGTTATGGCCATTAGAATTAAAAAGAAAGACACTAAACCTACAATAAAACGACCAGTTGATTTTAAAAATAAAGAACGATGTAGATTGGTTGTGAATTTAAAAATAGGCGCTTTCTCAATCAGCTGACCAAGCTTTTCTCCAGTTTCTGGATTGACGTAAAATGTTTCGCTATTACCTTCTTTTGTAATTACAGAAGCCACAACAAAATCATTCTCATCGGTTGCGATGGTAATAATTTCGTCATAGCGTTCTGATAGACTATTAATAGTAGTACTTAAAGATATATTGCTATTAATCTTATAAGGTTGTAACTGATTAGATATTGGCTCAAAAGCCAAAATTGTACCAGTTACTGATGCTAAAACAATAAAAAGCGAAGACACCAAAGCCAACATAAGATGACTAAATCTCCAGATAGAAATGGTCATTTTACACTAGTTTATTGTGGCATCATACGTATGTAGCGTATAAATCCTATACCTTCTACTTTACTTTTTACGTTTGCAGATGTTAATTCTAACTCTACATCGCTTTCGTAATATTCTTGATCTTCTACTGCAGTTTCAAATCTTAATTTGTACCCTTTATCTAGTTTATCATCATCAATTTCTATAACGCTAATGGCGCGTTCTCCTCCACTAATTGTAGCTCCTGTAATGGCATCAATATTTGGTCTACGTTTGCCGTAAAACTGCCACCAAGATTCTACAGTATTATACCACTCATCATCATCACCTTTTACATTTAAGGTTTCCACATATTCGCCTTCCGCATTTAGCAATGAAATAACGATGTATGCGCCTTCTCCATTGTAATTAGTCATTTGAATCATGCATTTGTATTTGCTAGATGCTGCGAAATTTGTAAATGACACTAATCCTAAAACAAGAATTGACAATAAGGTTATTAATTTTATGTTTTTCATATTCAATATTGTATTACTTTAAAAATTTAATTGAAATCTTTTTCTCCGTAAGTAATTCGTTCTCTTTTGCTAAATCGTAAGCAGATTCTTCGAAATCTGTAACCACTTTTTTATCTGCTCCTTGTTCTATTAAAAATTTAAGAATTTTATCATCTTTAGCTTTTAATGCCGCCAAATGCAATGCTGTATTGCCTTCCTTATTTTTAGCATTGATATCTTGCTTCATTTCCGTTGCCAACTTTAATAACTCTAAACTATTTTTTTCAACAGCTAGATGATACCAAGTGTTTCCAGATTCTTGCACTTTAGACAAATTGACATTTCTACTTTTCAATAAGGCCAGTTTTTTAGAAAATTGCTCTTTATTTCTGCTCGAATAAGAATTGATTAAGTAATAGGTTAGATCATTTCCTTTTTCATCAATTATTGTGGCATCAGCATCATTATTAAGTAAAAATTCGACAACATCAGCAACATTGCTACCAACAGCTAACGTTAAAGCAGATTGGCCTTTTTTGTTTTTTGAATCGACCAATTTTAACTTTTGAGATAACAACTTTACAATAGCTAAATTATTTCTTGAAGCCGCATTCATAAAAGCAGAATTACCTTTATTGTCTGTAGCGAAAACATCAATTCCTTTTTCCAATAAATGGTTGATTACTGTCTCATCTTTACTTCTTGCTGCTAAAACGTGCAATGGGTTTACACCTTCGTTATTGGTAACATTAGGATTTAAACCAACACTTTCAAGATATTTATAAACCTCAATACCATTAGAATTTCCACGTGTGCCAGTCGCTGCAAATAAAAAGGCTTGGTCTGTGCCTTTAAGTCCTTTCTCTAGAAGTGAATTCATTAATTCTATATTGCCAGCCTTCGCAACATAATTAAAGATGCCGTTACCATCGTTATCTAAACTTTTAATGCTTAATCCTTTAGACTGAAAATAGCTTGTTAATTTAAAATCTGTATCGGTCGGTGCACCTAATAACAAGGCATTAGCTCCATTAGGGTTTGTCTTTTTTATGAGATCCACATTCTTTTCTAAAATGAGATCATAGACTTTAGTATTTGCTTGTCCCGCTCCTGCCGCAAAATTGATAATTGTATTGCCTTTATCATCTGTAAGATCAGTTTTGGTACCATTTTCTAATAAGTACGCTACAATTTCTGTATTACCTTTATAAGCCGCCCAAAAGATGTAAGTTCTACCATCGTGGGTTAGTTTATTAACATCATTTCCTTTTTGTGTCATTAAATAAACAATAGACTTAAAAGGTGCATTTTGTAAAATGGCATATACAACGCCATCAAAATTATTACTATTTGCTTCAGATGGATTATTACCATCCTTAATTCTTTCTTCTATGGTTTCAACACTTGGTTTAGAATCCCAAAATTCTCTGTTTAAAAAAACATTGCTTTGAGAAAAAGCCTGAAAACTTAGGGCTAATACTAAAAATGCTAAATAGGTTTTTAATTGCTTCATATTATTTTTTTACAAACGATTCTATAGTGGTTTCAATTTCTTTTTGCTCAACAACCTCGTCATTAAACAAATGCTTATATAATGGTTTATTGTCTACTTTGGTTTCTAATTCCAAATCTTTATTTCTTGCGTACACTTCATCCCATTTACTTCTAACCAAAGCCCATTTTTCTTGATGCTCTTTCCACCAATCTTGTGCTGCCTGGCATTTACTATCATCTACTTTCTCATAGGTATTATACCCTTTTTCTTTGGCTAAAATAATATCTTCTTTACTATCTTCTCTTATTATTTTAGCATTATCTTGGTCATGTAACCAACCATATTTAGTGATTTCTTGACGATTACCTCTCAATGTAACATTATAATCGCTACGTTTTGTATACTCTCTTCTTGGCAAAGGTGCTGTAGTTTCGTTTTCCCAATAGCTTTTGCCATCAACGTGCACCCAAGTTGAAGACCCTTCGTAACGCGGACTATCATCTACTTGATATACTTTTTGAGTCCACTGGCCTTTTACCTCTTCTTTAGATTTGTTTTCAAAAACCCATTCGTTATCGCCATTGTACATGTAAAATTCTTTGTTTTCAAACAACCAATCTTGTCTCCAGTGCTTTATGATCATTGGACTATCTGGTCTACCAACTTGTAATAAATGTTGGATAGAAATTTTATCGTCCTCATCAGTTACCAATTGGGCCCACTCTAATCCTTTATCTACTTTAGTTTTAGATGGTCTATATAATGAATCTTCGCTATAAGAAAATGTCTCAGCAAAATTAAAGGTTACTTCATAGCAACCACACATGTCTTTAATGGCTTCTTGATCTTGTGTTTTCTTTTTTTGCGCGTTAAGGCTAAATGCAAATGCTAATACAAAGGTTAAAACGACTACTCTCTTCATTTTTAAATAATTTATTAATGTGTTTTAAAAAAATTGAAAATATCTTATTCTTATTTGGAATGAATTAAAATAAGATTATATATTTGCGACAAATTTAAATAGAATGAGTCTAAATAAAAATAAAACATCAATTTATTTTTTACTTTTTTTCTTTTCGTACACTTTCGCTCAAGAAAGAACGACTATTGTTGATAGTACTAAAACAGAATCATTAGATGAAGTTGTTGTCACTGGCCAAATTAACCCTACTTCAATTAAAAAATCGGTACATAATGTTATTGTAATAAATAGAAAACAGATAGAACAAGTTGCTGCAAACAACTTAGCTGATCTATTAAATTTTAATCTTAACCTTAATATTATTCCTAACGCACAGACAGGACGTTCTACGATTTCGTTTTTTGGATTAGACTCACAATACTTCAATATTTTAATTGATAATATACCAATGGTTAGCGATAATGGGTTTGGTAACAATATCGATTTAACTCAGATAAATCTCGATAATATAGAACGTATCGAGATCGTTGAAGGTGCAATGGGCGTTGAATATGGTGCCAATGCTGTTTCTGGCGTAATTAACATTATCACTAAAAAATCTATTGATGATACATGGCATATAAATGCATATTTACAAGAAGAAACCGTTAGCGATGAATATGCTTGGTTTGACAAAGGTAGACATATACAATCCTTAAGTATTGCTCACAATATAAATGAAAAATGGATGGCAAAAATTGGCGCCAACCGAAATGACTTCGCCGGATTTTTAAATAATAGAGAAGGCGAAAGTTATTATGAAAATGACGGTCTTAGAGGTTATGAATGGTTGCCAAAAGAACAATTAACTACTAATGCCTTAATAAATTATAAAGGCAATAATTTTAAGCTTGTTTATAAGTTTGAATACTTCAACGAGATCATTAATTTTTACGATTCTTCAGTTAGAGCAAATATTGATACTGAAAACCAAACAAGCAATCCTTCAGCAACAGATAAAATATTTACCACCAATCGGTTTGTAAACAATATTAATATCGATGGTAAACTCAACTCTGGTGCTAACTATAATGCCTCAATATCTTATCAGCAACAAGAGCGCGATTTAAATGAATTTAACTACTATATATTAAGTAGAGAACGTAGTAGCGAAACAGAAGAAACATACCAATCTAGTAAGGTTTTATTCTCAAAAGGAACCATAGGTAATTTAATAAAAAGCGATACATATAATTTTCAATTAGGCTATGAAGCACGTTACATGGAAGGTTTTGATACACAAGCTTCGGGAAGTATCACACAACAAGATAAAACGAATACTCAAACTAATTTAGCATTCTTTACGACGTCTGAATTTAACTTATCTAAAAACTTCTCGCTAAGTCCTGGCTTTAGATATGAATATAATACGCATTTTGATTCTAAGTTCTTAGGCTCATTAAGTGCAAGATATTTAATGAACAAAGGTTTTGAGCTTCGTGGAAATATTGGGACATCTTATAGAGTTCCTAATTTTGAAGAACTCTACTACTATTTTGTAGATTCTAACCATGATGTACAAGGCAATGAAAACCTAAAACCCGAAAATGGTTATTCTGCCTTTTTAAATTTAAAGAAAAGAAGTTGGTTTAATAATATCTCACTTGTCAATAATTTAAAAGTAAGCTACCTAGACGTTTCCGATAAAATTGACCTTGCTGTTGTAAATACCACACCATTACAATACCAATATATAAATATCGACAACTATAAATTGATTGGTTTTACGTTTGAAAACACATTGAAAATGGAAGACTTCTCTTTCAATTTAGGTGCAACACTTCAAGGTATTTCTAGAATAAATAATAGCGAAGAAAATAGTAATGATGAATTTCTATACAATCTTCAGCTAAATACTAGTGCATCATACTATGTACAGCCTTGGAAAACAGCCTTCACACTTCTTTTAAAATACAATGGAGAACAAGAACAATATTATGCTTCTGGCACAGACACAGATGGTAACTCTACATTTACTTTGACAAAAACTGAAGCCTATAGTTGGGTAGATGCCTCTGTAAAAAAATCGTTTATAGATCATAAACTAGATGTTACAATTGGTGCACGTAACCTATTTGATGTTACCAATGTTAATGTAAGTAATTCTTCTACAGGAGGTACACACAGCGCATCTAACAACGCTCTTTTATTGGGCTATGGACGTTCATTTTATCTAAAACTATTATATAATTTAAATTTTTAAACACTAACAAATATGAAAAATACATTTTTAAAACTAGCGCTATGCTTTGGTATTATTGCTTTTAATAGCTGTAGTAGCGATGACGATACATCAGGTCCAATAAGTATAGTTATTGAAGGTGCAACTGTTACTCCAGATGTTGGAGGTTCTAATGAAGAAAACCAAGTTTATATTGATTTAAGTACTGATACATCAACTGCTGTTCAGAGAGATTCTTGGGATTTAGGTTTTTACTCTGGATCAGATTTTAGAGTTGCAATTAACGGTTCTATTTATATGGCGACTGCAGAACTATCATCTACAGATATCGATGCTATAAATTCTTCAACTGCAGAAGTACAAGAATTACAACCACAAGTTGCAATCGGGACTTTTGATGCTGATAATATGGAATTTATTGATGCACCATTTGGTCAAATTACAGAAACTGCAATTGAAGCGATTTCTTCTACTGAAGCCGAAAATCCAGTTTATTTAGTGAATTTAGGTTATGAAGTTGCAACAGAAGAAGCAACTACAGGAAGTGTTGCCGTTGCAGGTGATGCTCGAGGATGGAAAAAAATTAGAGTTCTACGAAATGGTAATGATTACGTGCTTCAATATGCAGACCTTGATGATACTACACACCAAGAAGTTACACTTTCAAAAAATAGTGTATACAATTTCACATTCTTTAGTTTTAATACAGAGACAGTAGTAAGTGTTGAACCAGAGAAATCAGATTGGGACTTAAACTTTACTGTATTTACAAATGAAATTGAAAATTATGGCTCTTATGGTTATTCAGATTTTGTTGTAACTAACACAAAAGGAGGTGCGGTTTCATATAAAATTGATACAGAAACAGAATCTTATAATTATGAAGATTTTAGTTTAGCTGATGCTTTATCTATTGCTTTTGACAACGACCAAAGAAACATTGGCAGTTCTTGGAGAGTTGGTGGCGGACCAAGTAGTTCACCTGCCATTATAGATACCGTTTTCTACATTGTAAATGATACAGCAGGCAACTATTATAAAATACAATTCTTAGCCATGTATAGTGAAGATGGTGAACGTGGTCATCCAAAATTTGTATACAGCTTATTACAATAAAAACACAACTAAAAAAGAGTAGTTCGCTACTCTTTTTTAACCCATTAATTCAAACTTTAGAATCACTTTAAATAACAAACCAATGAAAACAACTTTACAATTTTTAGCTTTAATATTAATAAGCACTGCAGCATTCGCTCAAGAGACAGTAGTCAACTTATCCATGCAACCAACTTACGCTGACCAAGTGTATTATAAATTAAGTACAGAAACAGCAACCGCTTTTCCAAGAGACTCATGGGATATTGCATTTTTAAGAACTAGTGCTTATAGTTTTGGAATGCGTGTTAACAGTGGTATTGGTATTGAAGTTTTTGAAGCGGCAAACACAGCTACTGATTACTCTACAATAGATGTTGCCAATGAAGCTAACTGGACACCACTTTATAATAGTGAAACGACTTGGAGCGATGGTGCTTTTGAAAAAGGATCTGCAACATATGGATTTGGTGAATACAATCCTATAACGCATGGTGTGGAAGGAACCATTGTATTTGTTTTAAAATATGCAGATGGAACTTACAGAAAGTTTATCAACGAAGATTATGCTGCAGGTTATACTTTTAAATATGCAACTTGGGATGCTAATACATCGACATGGAGTGCAGATCAAACTGTAAATATACCAAATACGAACAATCCAGATAATCAATTTAACTACTACTCTTTACAAAATGATGCTGAAGTTGTAGCTGAACCAGCTATTAGCGATTGGGATTTTGTTTTTACTAAGTATGCAACAGATTATTATGGAGATGGTAGTTTATATTATCCTGTAACAGGAGCCTTACATAGTGATGAGGTTTCTATTGCACAAAATGATGAAGACTCTGGTATGCCATCTAACCCAACGTTGACTTATTCTGATGACATCAATACAATTGGCTCTGATTGGAAAACTTTAAATGCTTCTTATACATACGATGTTAACTCTAACCAAGCTTATTATTTAAAATACGCTGATGACACAGTTTATAGATTTTATTTTACAGCGTTTGGAGGAAGTAGTACTGGAGATATCACTTTAAATTTTGAAAACGTAACCAATGCATTAAGTATTGAGGATATTAATGATTCGGTTTCTTTTGGTATATACCCAAACCCTTCATCAGATAAGAAAGTGAATTTAATCTATGATGTTAATGCTTTATCTTCAAATAAAAATAACGTTTCAATTTTTTCTATGACAGGAAAAAAAGTATTTGAAACGAACTTAAATTCAAACTCAGGTTTTTACAACACAGCTCTAGATTTATCATCTTTAGTCAATGGTGTATACGTTTTACAATTCACATCAGGAAATCATAGTGTTTCAAGGAAGTTGATTTTAAATTAACAACCCTAACCCTTGTTAACACTGAAAGCCTTTGCAATTTATTTGTGAAGGCTTTCTCTTTAATGATATACGCTAAAAATCTTAGTCGCTTCATTATGCGAACTTTCAAAACACATCGCATTTAAGTTATGCGCTTTTTTCTGTGTGAAGTAAGACAACATTTTTTCAGTTGGCATATTACCTGTTAAGTCATCTTTTGCCATTGGACAACCGCCATAACCTTGTATAGCGCCATCAAATCTACGGCATCCTGCTTTGTAGGCTGCATCAATTTTTTCAAACCAAGAACTTGGTGTTGTATGCAAATGCGCTCCAAATTCTATATTAGAATATTGAGGAATTAAATTTGAAAACAAATAGTTAATATTCTCTGCATCAGAACTACCAATGGTATCACTCAATGACAGAATTTTTACACCCATGTTAGATAAACGTTCCGTCCACTCGCCTACGATATCTACATTCCATGGATCTCCATACGGGTTTCCAAATCCCATAGAAATATATACCACAACTTGTTTATTGTTTTTATCGGCTATTTCTAAAATTTCAGATAATGTAACCACTGATTGTGCAATCGTTTTGTGCGTGTTACGCATTTGAAAGTTCTCAGAAATGGAAAACGGAAAGCCTAAATAGTCAATTTCAGAATGTTTTGAAGCGTCTGTTGCTCCTCGAGTATTAGCAATAATAGCTAATAGTTTACTTTCGGTTTTACTTAAATCTAATTGTGCTAAAACCTCTGCCGTATCTACCATTTGCGGAATGGCTTTTGGAGATACAAAACTTCCAAAATCAATAGTATCAAAACCTACGCGTAATAGCGATTGAATGTATTGCACCTTCTTTTCTGTAGGTATAAAATCCCTAATGCCTTGCATAGCATCTCTTGGACATTCTATTATTTTAACAGCTTTATTCATCGTTTCAAATATACGGTTAAGTATAATAGTTTAAAAGCAAATTTTTGAATTGAAAAGTGCAGCTCCTAAAAACCCAAACCAGATAGCAAAACCTAAAACTCCACCTATTAATCCAGAAATAATAAAGGTAAATCTAAATTTCGTTGGAATAGTCTTAAAAATCACGTAACACGAGATTACAAGCCCTATTATTAAAGTTATTACTGGTATTAGCCATTCATTATATCCAAAATATCTCGAAATTCTAAATTCATCACCATGAAAATTCAACTTATCATAAAGTAATGAACTGTAAGAAGCACTTACAAAATTAAACACCTCACGTAAAGCAAATAATGCAGTAAAAACGGCAAGCCAATCAATTAATTGAAAAGCTTTTATCCCTTTTTTTCGTCTCACAAATAAAATGAGCAATCCTATACAACTTGTTATAAGTGTTTGCGCTGGTCCACCAATAGTTATCCAAATAGTATGATCTTCTTTTATTGGAGGGTATTTTTCTTCTAATATTTGGCTTAATTCTTCAACTTTAAACTTTACATCATCTGGCCAATTATCGTAATTATTATAATCATACTTATCTACAAACCGATTAATCTCTTTTAAATTTTCATCTTCCAAGTACCCATTTCTATAATAATTCATACTACCATAGTCTAATGTAGTATCGTAACCAAAATATTTTGCTACTGCGATGTGTCCAAATTCATGAGTGAGTGTTCCAATTATTGTAAAAAGAATAAAAGCGGTAATTATAATAAATGAAAATTTGGGTAGAAAATTAAATTTCAGCATTCTACTAAGTTAAAATAAAAATCGCAATTCCAATAAATACAACTATCTGCAGCCACTTTAAGACTAATCCAGAATTATTATGATTCATCGTATAACTTTTAATTTGACCTGCTAACAAAGCAATTGAGGAAAATACTAAAAACGAAACCAGCATAAAAATGCCTCCCAAAATGTAAAACTGAATAATATGACTTAACGATTCACTAAATAGAAACCCAGGAAAGAATGCTAAAAAGAAAATAGTAACTTTTGGATTTAGAACATTCATAAAAAAACCCTGAACAAACAAACCTCTTAAACTTTTTTTAGATGCTACGTTAGATTCTAAATTTAACTGACTATCAGATTTAAAAACTTTAAAAGCGAGATATAAAAGATAAATAGCACCTAATAATTTAATGCTAAAAAACAAATTCTCATTTGCCGCTATTATTGCCGAAACACCAAATGCCAATAACGTGGTATGAATTAAGCAACCTGTAATTAAGCCACATACTGTAGCCATTCCGTAAGATTTACCATTACTTATACTTTGTACCAAAACATAGATATTGTCTGGTCCTGGCGAAATTGCCAACGCTATTGTTGCTAGTGCAAATGATATTAAGATGTCGTAATTCAAACGAAAAAATGAGTCAATTAAGGCACAATATAACATATAATCAATTAGTGCCTTTTAACAAGAATATCTTTTTCAATTCTAATTTAACAGGGCCTTGTTTATTTTTTTAATAAGACTAGGTCCTTCATAAATAAAACCTGTATACACTTGTACCAGCGTAGCACCAGCTTCAAATTTCTCTAAAGCATCAGCTGCAGAATGAATACCTCCTACTCCTATAATAGGAAATGCTTTGTTACTCTTATCCGATAAATATTTAATAACTTTTGTAGATTTTGCCTTTATTGGTTGTCCGCTTAAACCTCCATTTCCTATGTCTTCAAGTCTTGTATCTGTTGTTTTCAAACCTGTTCTGTCAATAGAGGTGTTACTTGCAATGACACCATCGAGATTTGTTTCGGCAATAATTTCTATAATTTCATCTAGTTGTACGTTGTTTAAATCTGGTGCAATTTTTAATACTATTGGTTTTTGTTTTGCGAAGTTTGAATTCGCATTTTGTACAGAAGAAATGAGTTCTAATAAGTAATCTTTATCATTCAGTTTTGCATGGCTTCCAACATTTGGACAACTTACATTAAGCACAAAATAATCTACATATGGATGTAATGCATTAAAACATTCTAGATAATCTTTAGTGTAATCTTCTGGACGTGTTTGTGTATTTTTACCAATATTCCCACCAATAATTACTTTCCCTTTGTTCTTTTTAAGTTGAGAAATTGCCGCTTCTAATCCTTCATTATTAAAACCCATTCGGTTAATAATGCCTTTATCTTCTTTAAGTCTAAAAAGACGTTGCTTAGGATTTCCTTCTTGGGCTTTAGGTGTTACGGTTCCTATTTCAATAAAACCAAAACCAAAATTAGCTAATTCATTATATAACACGGCATTCTTATCGAAACCTGCTGCTAATCCTACTGGGTTTTTAAATTTTAATCCAAAAACTTCTCGTTCTAATCGTTTGTCTTCAACGACATACATGGCTTTAAACAAGCTTTTAATTCCGGGTAACTTAGATAAATTCCGAATTAATGAAAATGTAAAATAATGGATTTTTTCAGGATCAAAACGGAATAAAATAGGTCTAATTAATGCTTTGTACATAGCTCGGATTTTGCAATGCAAAAATACACATCTCTTCCGTATTACCGAAGTATTAATTTTATCATAAACTGTCCATTATCATTATTTGTACTTTCTTATTTGATTAACTTTGACCAACGAATCAAAATAAAATAATCATGAAAAAAATTATAGTCCCAGTAGATTTCTCTGAGTATTCTGAGTATGCTCTAGAAACAGCAGCTTCATTAGCAAAACAACATCAATCAGAATTGATTGTAATGCATATGTTAGAAATGTCTGAGTCAATTATATCTGCAAGTAGCGATAAACGTGGCGAAGAAAATGCATTTATGCTTATGGTTGCTAACAAAAAATTTGAAGAGTTTTTAGATAAACCCTATTTAGAAGATGTAAATGTTACACCTTTAGTAAAATACCATAAAGTTTTAAAAGAAGTTGCTGAAGTTGCCTCTGAAGAGCGTGCAGATCTTATTATAATGGGTTCTCGAGGTCATAGTGATCACGATGGTATTTTTACAGGTTCTAACACTGAGAAAGTTGTTCGCTATAGCGAAACTCCTGTTTTAGTTGTAAAATCTCAATTAAAAACAGTAGACTTTAATCATATTGTATTAGGATGTGATTTCTCTGAAAACAGTATTGCTGCTGCTAAACATGCTATAGAATTATTAGGAAAATTAGGAAAGAAAACTACATTACTGTATATTAATGCACCTACTTTAGGATTTTTAAGTTCTGATGAAGTAGATGATAAGATTGCTAACTTTTTAGAATTAGCAAAATTAAATGCCAATGAGGTAAACATTGGTATTATATCTGATCACAACGTAGAAGACGGTGTTTTAAGTTTTGCAAGAAGAGAGCAAGCCGATGCAGTTTCAATGATTACTCACGGAAGAAAAGGTTTAAGCCATTTCTTTGGTGGAAGTATTTCTGAGGATGTTGTTAATCATAGTAAATTACCAGTAATTACATTTAAACTTTAATAAAATTAAAATATGCAGCATATTATAGATCGCTTTATTAGTTACATTACAATAGATACAGAGTCTGATCCTAATTCTGAAACAACACCAAGTACAGAAAAACAATGGGATTTGGCTAATAAATTAGTTGCAGAACTAAAAGCTATTGGTCTAAGTGATGTCACTATAGACGATAATGCTTACATTATGGCTACTTTGCCTAGTAATGTAGACCATGAGGTACCTACAATAGGTTTTATTTCACATTTTGATACGTCTCCAGATTTTACAGGTGCAAATATTAAGCCTCAAATTGTTGAAAATTATGACGGTAAAGACATCATTCTTAATGCTGAACAAGACATCGTTTTATCTCCAGATTATTTTGAAGATCTATTGATGTACAAAGGTCAGACGTTGATTACAACAGATGGCACTACCCTTTTGGGCGCAGATGACAAAGCCGGAATTACCGAAATTGTAACTGCGATGGAATACCTTATTAATCATCCTGAAATTAAACACGGAACGATTAAAGTTGGTTTTACTCCAGATGAAGAAATAGGACGAGGCGCTCATAAATTTGATGTTGAAAAATTTGGTGCTGAATGGGCTTATACTATGGATGGTAGCCAAGTTGGTGAGTTAGAATATGAAAATTTTAATGCCGCAGGTGCAAAAATCACTGTAAAAGGAAAGATTGTACATCCTGGTTATGCAAAAGGCAAAATGATAAACTCTATGTATTATGCCACTGAGTTTATTAATATTTTACCACGACTAGAAACTCCTGAACATACTGAAGGTTATGAAGGTTTTTTCCATTTACATAATATGGAAGGGGAAGTTGAAGAAACAATACTTCAATATATAATTCGTGATCATGATAAGGATAAATTTGAAGCAAGAAAAGCTTTAATGGTTAAGATTGTTGAAGACTTAAACACTAAATATGAAAGTGAAGTTTTTAAAATAGAAGTAAAAGATCAATACTTCAACATGAAAGAAAAAGTAGAACCTGTAATGCATATAGTAGATATTGCGGAAGAAGCCATGAAAGCGGTTGGTGTTACACCATTAATAAAAGCTATTAGAGGTGGAACGGATGGTTCTCAGCTTTCTTATATGGGTTTACCTTGTCCTAATATTTTTGCAGGAGGCCATAATTTTCATGGTCGTTATGAGTATGTACCAGTAGAAAGTATTCAAAAAGCAGTAGAAGTTATCGTGAAAATTACAGAACTAACAGCTGTGAAAAAGTAACTACAGCATAAGTATATATTCTTAATAAGCAGTGAATTAAAAATAGTTTTAGTTTGCTGCTTATTTTTTTGTGCTTAATTTTAAAAATAATATTTCATTCTTCTAAAAATTAATACATGAGTACCACAACACCAGCTCACGACGCTCGCGTTGCCAAATTAACATTTGCAGGCGTTTATCCTCATTATGTCACTAAAATTGAAAAAAAAGGGAGAACTGTTGCAGAATTGCATCAAGTAATCGAATGGTTAACAGGTTATGATGAAGCACATCTAACAAAACTTATAAATACCAAAGTAACGTTTAAAACTTTTTTTGAAAACGCAAAACTTAATCCTAATGCACACCTTATCAAAGGCGTAATTTGCGGCTATAGAATAGAAGATATTGAAACTCAATTAACGCGTGAGGCAAGATACTTAGATAAACTTGTAGAAGAATTAGCTAGAGGTAGAAAAATGGAAAAGATTTTACGCAGTTAATTCATGTAAACTTACACGGTAGCACTTAACAAATCTGGTAGGTATTTTAAACTGATAATAATTTTAACATTATGATAATTAGCTCATCAAAACTTAATAAAGCATTATTTAGCTTACTTATTTTATTGAGTATAGGTTTGTATAGTCAAAATCAAAACTTGTCTAGTGGAACTGTTTTTGATGGCGAACCTTACCTATCTATTGATCCATCAGATACTCAACATATCGTTGTAGCTTGGATGGGTTGGGTAAATTTATCTAACCAATTTAAAATAAAAACAAAGACTAGTTTCGATGGTGGAGAAACTTGGAGCGCTGTTTCAGAATTACCTCATACCATTAGCGGTTATACATCTGCAGATCCATCTATAGATTTTGACCATAATGGCGATGTCTATCTTTGTTATATTGATTTTACCGGAACAGAAGCGCCTGTAACTGGTGGTGTTTATATCTGTAAATCAACAGATGGTGGCTTAACTTGGAATGCACCTTTAGAAGTTATAAATAGTAACTACGATGGTACAAAATGGCCAATTGATAGGCCTTGGATGGTTATTGATAAATCATCAAGTGTAAATCAAGGACATATTTATGTTACTAGCATGAATTTGAATAGAGATAACCCAAGTTATAATCCTTATTTATCTGTTTCCAATGACTCTGGCAATAGTTTTACAACTACCTATATCGATTCAGCTAATTGGTTAGCTGGCAGTATCAATCCTTTACCTTTATGTTCACCCACTATTAGTTCTACAGGTACTTTTTATGGTGCATATCCATCTTATGTTTTATCACAAAGTGCCTATGCACAAGTGTTTTTAGCTTCATCGATTGATGCTGGTACAAATTTTTCATATAATACTGTTATAACGCATAGCACACCAACCAATAATGCTAGCTTTACTTATGCGAAAAAGGCTAGTCTTTTACTTTGTAATCCATCAAATGAAAATCATCTGGTTTACATATATCTCAGTGCAGAAAATGGCGATTTAGATGTATTTATGATAGAAACTACCGATGCTGGTAGCACTTGGTCTACTCCTACGAGAATAAATGACGATCCTATTGGTAATGACCGAATGCAAGATTTAGTTTGGGCAGATTTTGACTCTGATGGCGATATAATAATCAGTTGGAGAGATCGAAGAAACGGAACTGATGGCACTTTTCAAAACCCAACAGAAATTTGGGCTGCTTATAGAAGTAGCACGGCAACAGAATTCTCTTCTAATTTTCAAATCACAAATCAATCTGCAATACATAATACAGATTTAGAATATGCCGGAAATGATTTTATGTCTATTAAAACCCAAAATGATATTTTATATGCAACTTGGGGAGATACCAGAGATGGCGAACTAAATATTTGGTTTCAACGTATGGCAACAGATGGTACACTATTATCTGTAAGTCAAATTTCTTCAGAAGATGTGCCAGATATTTTTGTTTACCCTAATCCTGCAACTTCTAAGATATTTGTTGAGAGTAATACCTTAAAAAAAGTAGTAATTTATGATTTAGCTGGTAAAGAAATTAATTCGATAAGGAATAACGACAATTCTAATACTGTAGTGATAAATATTGAGGATTATCCTGCGGGCAACTACATTGTTGAAGTCACAACATCTGAAACGACAGTAACCAAAAAAGTTGTTAAACATTAATTTCTAGTATTTTATAAAATGAAAAAAGTAAGCTCAGTAGAAGAATACATAGAAGTGAATTCGCAGTTCTCAGAAGAAATTAATATTCTTAGAAATATCATTATTAAAACACCATTAGAGGAAACCGTAAAATGGAGCATGCCAACCTACTGTTTAAACGGAAAGAACGTCTTAGGGATTGGAGCATTTAAACATCATTTTTGCATTTGGTTTCATCAAGGTGTGTTCTTAAATGATAAACATCAATTACTTTATAATGCCCAAGAAGAAAAAACGAAAGCAATGCGGCAAATGCGGTTTAATAAAAGAGAAGACATTAATGAGATGGCTGTTTTGGCTTATATTAAAGAAGCTATAGAAAACCAAAGAATGGGAAAAGAACTGAAACCACAACGCCAAATTAAACCCATTGTGCTTCCGGAAGAATTAAAAGTAACTTTTAATAAAGATCCTAGATTAGAAAGAGCATTCAAAGCTTTTTCGCTCTCGCATCAACGTGAATATTGTAACTATATAATTGAAGCTAAACGCGAGGCAACAAAGCTTAGACGTCTAGAGAAAATTATACCTATGATTGTTAATGGGTCTGGATTGAATGATAAGTATAAAAAGAGTTAGACTACAGAAATACGTTTTTATAAAAAAAAAGACTGTTCTAAACGAACAGTCTTTTTTATATATTATATGTTATGCGCTCTTACTTCTTAGAAGCTGGTGCATTTAATTTATTACTCATTTCCATAGAAATTGCAGAACGATCAAATTTAATCTTTCCTGCTAATGTTTCAATAACACAACTGTTATCTTTATCATTAAGCTCTACAACTTTTCCGTGCATCCCACTTTTTGTTATGACGCGATCGCCTCTTTTTAATTCAGCTGCGAACTTTTTTTCTTGTTTAGAACGTTTCATTTGTGGTGCTATCATAAAAAAATACATGACAGCAAAAATGCCTATGATTGGTAAAAATGATCCTAATGATTCCATTTAGTTATTATCAGTAATAATTATTAATCGTGGTTATGACCTTCGTGACCTGGCTGCGTAGACGACTTTCTTGGAGCGGCAGATGCATCAGTAGACAAAGGGTTAATAGTTGCCTTACCTGCTTTTTGAGCTGGTGTAGCTGCTTTAGCTGGTGCATTTGGATCTGCTTGTACAGATGCAGAAATCTTTACAATCTCTTTACCACTTTCTGTATTGGTAGTCATTGTAATTGACTTAGATACTTTACCATTACCTTTTCCGTTGAATTTTACAGCAAACTCACCTGTTTCTCCTGGCGCAACTTCTTTTGTCCAGTTAGATGGTACTGTACATCCACATGTACTTTTTATATTACTTACAACTAATAATGAATTACCTGTATTAGTGTACTTAAAAGTTGTTTCAACTGGTGTTCCGTTTTCAATAGAACCAAAGTCATGTTCCTTTTTATCTAATGATATTACCGGAAAATCTCCTGCATTAGCATCTCTTTCTGCTGCAACAGCAATATTTTCAGTTTTAATTTTACTTGCTGCATCTTCTTTACAAGATGTAAAAGCGACCATACATAATGCACTAAGTCCTAAGATTACTTTTTTCATTATTTTATTTTTTAAATTAAAATTTATTTTAAGCACGCGAAGTTAATGAATAATTTAATCAATTAAAATTTTTAGGTATTACTTAACAGTATTTTGTACGTAATAACTTACTTTAAAAGTGATTTTAACCTAGAAATCTTCAAAAATTGCTTAATTATTTAATTTTTTTATCAGATTCTCATCAATTAGCCAACCCTATTATTCATTGTAAAGACTACATTAAGCCTCTTCCTGATTTAAGATGAATGTTATCTGCTTGATATTCCTTCACGATTTTATCTAAAATACCATTGATAAACAAACTACTTTTTGGGGTAGAATACTCCTTAGCAATTTCTAAATATTCATTTATGGTTACTTTAGTTGGTATAGATGGGAACTTCTGAAACTCGCAAATAGCCATTTTCAGTAATAAACCGTCAATACTAGCTAAACGCTCACTATCCCAATTCGTTGTTTTGGTAGAGATTTCTTCTGCAAATTTGGTATTATTTAAAAATGTTTTTTGAAATAATTCCTTTGCAAATTCTAAATCCTCGTCATCTTTATACAAGTCTGGTAACAAAGCTGTTTCTGGTGAAGTAAGCTTTAACTTTCTCAAAATTCTAAGAATTGCAGTATTTACAACTGGCATATCATCTACCCAAGTCAACTTTTTATCTTCAAAAAAATCAAAAAGTTTTTCATTGGGTGCTATAATATCTGTGAAAATATCAATAACAAAGTGTTTGTCTTTTTTAAAACTACTGTCTTCATCAATACAGTAATCTCTATATAATTCACTCTTTAAAATTTCTTTAAATAGAATGTCTACATATTCAAAATCCAAATGCCAATAATTGAGTTTACTATTAGCAATTGCTTCTTGTAACATAGTGTTACTACTTATAAGATGTAATAATTGGTTTTCTTGAAACTTGTAATTTAAGTTCTTGTCAGCTTCTGTCTTAACGAGTTTATTTTTAATTTTTTCGTTATAATCTTTACTCTTTTTATGTAACTCAGTAAATAAAGCTAATTGCGCAAGGTATAAATCATACATGCTATCTAAACTGTGAAGCAAAAACTTTTGTTCCTTTAATAAATTATCACTTTCAGTGCCTTTAAAAGCATACATAGATTGCATAACTTTTATTCTTATATGTCTTCGGTTTAGCATGTGTAAGAACTTACTTGATTTTGGTTGTTAAAAAAGGTGAACCTATTAAGATTCACCTTGCAAAAGTACTATTAATTAATTTTTATTTCAGAATTAAAATAAGACTATTTTGAATTTTCTTGCTTTCTTGTTTCAATTCTGTCTTTGGCAATATTAAATGCGGCATTATGAGTAGTAATGTCATTAATTTTAGCATTATCTAATATCTCTAATGTGGTATTGTAAATATTCTCCGTTTTACGCATTATTTCCTGTCTACCGTAATTCTCTAATTCAGCATATACATTAATAATTCCACCAGCATTGATTAAAAAATCTGGCGCATAAACAATACCTCTTTCTTTTAAAATTAAGCCATGCTTCTTTTCTTCTGCCAATTGGTTATTTGCAGCACCTGCTACTATTTTGGCTTTTAACTTATAAATGGTATCATCATTAATGGTAGCTCCTAATGCACAAGGTGCGTAGATATCCATATCTTCACTGTAAATATCGTTTCCGTTGTATATAGACACACCATATCTATCTCTAACCTCCTCTAAACGCTCCATGCTGATATCATCAATGATTACGTTTGCGCCTTCATTCATTAAATGCTCTACAAGCCCTTCACCTACATTCCCTATGCCTTGAACAATAATTTTCTTGTCTTCTAAAACATCTGATCCAAATTGAAATTTGGCAGCCGCTTTCATTCCCATAAAAACACCATAAGCAGTAATTGGAGATGGATTACCTGCACCACCTTTACTTTCTGATATTCCTGTTACGTATGGTGTTACTTCTCTAACCGTATCCATATCTTCCGTAGCCATCCCAACATCTTCTGCTGTAATATAACGTCCGCTTAAAGAATGAACAAACTCACCAAAACGTCTCATTAATTCTGGAGTTTTCTGAGTTTTGGCATCACCAATAATTACGGCTTTACCTCCACCTAGATTTAAACCCGTTATTGCAGACTTAAACGTCATACCACGCGACAAACGCAATACATCATTGAGAGCTTCCCATTCGTTGGCATAATTCCACATTCTAGTTCCACCTAAAGCAGGACCTAAAACTGTATTATGAATTCCGATTATAGCTTTTAAACCAGTATCTTTGTCATTGCAAAAAACAATTTGCTCATGATCGTCAAAAGAATGTTGTCCAAAAACAGGATCCATTTTCTTTAAATCTTTCGAATTTATAATTTCTGATGTCATTTTGATATTTAGATTTAAGGGTGTTTCAAGATATTCTAAAAACAGCGTGCAAAAATAAATTATTAATAGAGGATTAGCAAAATATTAACTAATAAATACGATTATCGTAATACTTTTGACCTACTAAATACAACATGAAAGCACTAAAACACCTCAATAAATACTTTTACAAATACAGATCGCGCTTAATAATTGGTGTCATAATAACCATAGTTTCAAAGATTTTCGCGCTTTTTACACCTCGTTTGGTTGGAGCCTCCATCAATATTGTTTCTGATCGTTTAGACGGAAAACTTACGCAAGAGGTTTTTAAAACCGAAATTTTAACAAACGTTTTATACATTGTTGGCGCAGCAATTATGGCTGGTATTTTTACATTTTTAATGCGCCAGACCATAATTAATGTATCTCGTTATATAGAATATGACCTTAAAAACGAAATCTATAAGCATTACCAAATCCTTTCCCTAAACTTTTACAAGTCTAATAGAACTGGTGATTTAATGAATAGAATCAGTGAAGATGTTGGTAAAGTAAGAATGTATGTAGGTCCTGCATTAATGTACACTATTAATACCATTACTTTATTTGCTGTTGCAATAATCTACATGGTAGACCGATCGCCTTCGTTAACGTTATATACCTTACTACCTCTACCAATTCTATCTATTGCGATATATAAATTGAGTCGATTAATAAATAAGCGAAGCACTATTGTACAACAATCACTTTCTACACTTTCTACCTATTCTCAAGAAACATTTAGTGGTGTATCTGTTATAAAGTCTTATGGCATAGAAAACCCTACGAATAATGAATTTGAGAAACTGTCTATTGAAAACCGTGAGAAACAAATAAATTTAACGAAAGTGCAAGCATTGTTCTTCCCAATGATGATTTTACTTATTGGTATTAGTAATCTAATTGTGATTTACATTGGTGGAATGAAATATATGAATGGGGAAATTGAAAACATAGGAACCATTGCTGAATTTATTATATACGTGAATATGTTAACTTGGCCAGTTGCAACTGTAGGTTGGGTAACATCTTTAGTGCAACAAGCGGAAGCATCTCAAGAACGCATCAATGAGTTTTTAAAAACAGAACCAGAAATTAAGAACAATACTGAAGCACTCACACCGATAAAGGGCGATATTGAATTTAAAAATGTGTCATTTACATATCCAGACACCAATATACAGGCTTTAAAAGATGTTAGTTTTACTTTAAAATCTGGTAATACCTTAGCCATTTTAGGAAAAACAGGTTCAGGAAAATCTACAATTCTAGACTTAATAGGTCGATTATATGATATTGATAAAGGATCTATTCTGGTAGATGATACACTTATTTCAGAATTAAACGTGTTTAGTTTAAGAGAGCATATTGGTTATGTGCCACAAGATGCCTTTTTATTTTCAGATACAATAAAAAACAATATTAAATTTGGTAAAGAAGATGCTACCGATGTTGAAGTTATAGAAGCAGCCAAAAACGCCAAAGTCCATAAAAACATTATTGGCTTTACTAAAGGTTATGATACTATTTTGGGCGAACGCGGAATAACGCTTTCTGGAGGACAAAAGCAACGTGTATCTATTGCAAGAGCAATTATAAAGAAACCAGATATACTTTTGTTTGATGATTGCCTATCTGCTGTAGACACTGAAACCGAAGAAAAGATTCTCAAAAATCTTAAAAAGCTCACAAAGGATAAAACTACAATTATTGTGAGTCATCGTGTATCTTCAGCTAAAAACGCTGATCACATAATTGTATTAGATGATGGAAAAATTATTGAGTCTGGTAACCATGAAAGTCTTATCAGTTCTAACGGATACTATAAAGAAATATACACCAAACAACGCTCAGAAAAAGAAATGTAATTATTTGTTGCTTAGGTTACTTTTTTTTTAGATTTTTGGATTGAAATTATAAAAATATTGAGTTATGAGTGGTTATGAAATGATGGACAAAGAAGAAATTTATTCTAAAGTATTACGTGCTGGGAGAAGAACCTATTTCTTTGATGTAAGAGCTACAAAAGCTGGTGATTATTATTTAACAATTACTGAAAGCAAAAAGTTCACAAATGATGATGGATCATTCCATTATAAAAAGCACAAAATCTACTTATACAAAGAAGATTTTAATGAGTTTAGAGATATCTTAGCCGAAATGACGGATTATATTATAAACGAAAAAGGTCAGGAAGTAATCAGCGAACGTCACCAAAAAGACTTTAAACGTGAAGATGATTTTGTAGCACAAGAAGCTAAAACTCCAGAAGACACAAATACAGATAGTTTTACAGATATTAGTTTTGACGATATCTAGAAGACAATCTTTATAAATAGTATTAAACCTTAGCTCCTTTAGTTAAGGTTTTTTTTGTTTTTAAGCTTTCTATATTTCATTCAAATTAATTTGTAATCACTAAGAAACGACTGCTCCATTTTTAACCTTATTTTCAGGATGTAATAAAAACACATCATTTTCCTTCACTGCTCCAACCACTAAACATTCGCTCATAAACTTTGCAATCTGCTTTTTAGGGAAATTAACGACCGCAACAACTTGCCTATTTAGTAAGTCTTCCTTTGTGTAAAGTGATGTAATCTGTGCTGAAGATTTTTTTACACCTAATGCACCAAAATCTATACTCAATTGGTAAGCAGGCCTATGTGCTTCAGGAAAATCTTTGATTTCTACAATTGTGCCAATACGCAAATCTACCTTTGTAAAGTCTTCGTAAGTTATTATCTTTTCCATTCTTTAAAATTAATAAATATAACTGATAAAAAAAATGGCTCGTACAGAATCCAATATGTTACCACTTGGCACAAAAGCACCAGATTTTACCCTTATAGATACGGTTGATAATTCCAAAAAATCATTAAATGAATTAAAAGGACTTAACGGAACTTTGGTGTTTTTTATATGCAATCATTGCCCATTTGTCATTCATATCAACGGAGAACTTGCTCAATTAGCTAAAGACTACATTTCTAAAGGTGTAAACTGTATCGCAATTTCTAGTAATGATATTGTAAACTATCCGCAAGACAGACCGGAATTAATGCAAAAAAATGCCATAGACAACGATTTTATCTTTCCATATTTATATGATGAAACTCAAGCTGTCGCTAAAGCCTATGATGCCGCTTGTACTCCAGATTTCTTCTTGTTTGATAACGATTTAAAGCTCGTTTACACAGGTCAGTTAGACGACTCAAGACCAGGAAACGGAATTCCTGTAACAGGAAAAGGCATTAGAAACGCAATAGAAGCTTTAATAAATAATCACAGTGTAGACACTAACCAAAAACCAAGTATGGGTTGCGGCATTAAGTGGAAATAACGACAAAATGAATACTGTCTGTTTTAAATATAATTTTTTTTTCAAATGGTTGATTTTAAAAATATAGGAAATAATACCATTGACTTAGCAGATTTCAAAATGAAATGGCGCTTCACTGATTCAAACTATAACCTTTTACCAAACGTACACTTAGAGCAATTAAAGCCGTTGAATAAGAATGCATCAAATTTTTTATGGCACCACATTCAATCTGTTCAACTTCATTCCGATTTTCCTTTTAAGAAAGGCTTTTTTAAAACTATTGATAAGGTTAAAATTTTGGAGGATAATGAAACTATAATTAAAAAATGGTTATTTCATCGTGGCTTGTCATTTCAAAAAAAGGTTTATTTATCATGGCAACCTGATGAAGCAATGGTCGTCCCATGGAAAATTTTAATCAAATATTTTGATGATTTCTTTTATGATGGATCAGATGATTTAACGGTTATAGATGAATCTCTTAATTGGGCATTATTGTTCTATCATGAATCTGAAATATACTTTGGAACAAACGAAAAATACATATCTTCAAATAGTTTAGATTCAATAATTAACAATGATTCTTTATTCTAATTTTTAATTAACTCATCCTTTTAAATTCCAATTTTAAGCTAAAGTATTCGATATATTTTTTAATTTTAACTCACTGAAAACCAAACACAATTATGAAGAATATTTTTGACAAAGCCGTTACAGACGAAGTAATTGAACGAATAAATAAACTTAGCCCAGAAACTCAACCCAATTGGGGAAAGATGTCTGTAGATCAAATGTTAGCACACTGTTCTGTGACTTACGAGTTAGACTTTGAAGACAAGCACCCAAAACCAAAAGGCCTGATGAAATGGGTACTAAAAACCTTTATCAAAAAAGTTGTGGTTAGTGAAAAGCCATATAAGAAAAATAGCCGTACAGCTCCTGAATTTATTATCACTAGTGAAAAAGAGTTTAATACAGAGAAAGAACGATTAACAGGCTATATTACTAAAGTTCAAGCTTTAGGGAGTAATCATTATGACCAGAAAGAAAGTCATTCCTTTGGGAAATTATCAGTTACAGAATGGAACAATATGTTTTACAAACATTTAGATCATCATTTAACCCAATTTGGAGTTTAAAGGAATTAATAAAAACCAATGAAATATTTAATTATCATCTTTATTCTTTGCTTTTCTACTTCTCATATAAATGGACAAAGCAAAAATGATATTGTCATTGGTAAAATTGATCTAATAGAATCTAAAATTTTAAATGAACAAAGAAGAATCTTGGTTCATGTGCCAGAAGACCTTACACATCCTAATTATAAAAAAAAATCTTATCCTGTTGTATATCTTTTAGATGGTGATGCACATTTTTATTCTTTGGTTGGTATGATTAAACAACTAAGCTCTGTCAATGGAAACACCGTTTTGCCTAGAATGATTATTGTTGGTATCTCAAACACCAATAGAATGAGAGACCTAACGCCTACAAAAGGAGAACGCCCAAATTCTGGAGGTGGAGAAAACTTTATGTCTTTCATTAAAAACGAATTAATACCTTATATAGATTCAAATTATCCAACCATTGATTACCGAACTATTATTGGGCATTCATTAGGCGGATTAACCGTAATGAATACTTTACTACATCAACCTGAATTGTTCAATGCTTATGTCGCTATTGATCCTTCCATGTGGTATAACAATGAAAACTTACTTCATAAAATTAAAACATCTCCATTTGATTCTAATTACCAGAGCAAAACGCTTTTTTTAGGCATTGCAAATACAATGCAAAAAGACATGGATACTATTCTCGTAAAAAAGGATACAACCACTTCCACTAGACATATACGTGCTATTCTAAAACTTAATACGTTTTTAAATAAGGATTCAGAAAAGAACCTGACTTTTAAAAGCAAATATTATGAAGATGATGATCATGGTTCTGTGCCACTAATTACAGAATACGATGCATTACGTTTTATTTTTAAGTTTCATAGATTTAAACTTCATCGTTCAGATTACTTAAATCCTGAAATTGATCTCGTTGCTAAAGTCGAAGAATATTACAAATCATTATCTGAAGGCTTTGGACTAGAAATGAAACCAGATGAGGAATACGTGAATAACTTAGGCTACCAATTATTGGATAATAATGCCTTTAAAAAATCTGAAGAAATCTTTAAATTAAATATTAAAAACTATCCAGATAGTTTTAATGTTTACGATTCAATAGGCGATTTATACATGGCTATTGGTGATAAAGAAAAAGCGATTGAAAATTTCAAAAAGTCAGTATCTCTAAATGAAAAATCCTATTCTAAAGCTAAATTATTAGAATTGGAAAAGGAATAATACGCTACTCTTACTCCTTTCTGTATAAACTTGGTAAACTTATTTTAAATTTTACTGCAATTAATCTCACAAAAATGACCACCAAACCTGCAATGATAAAAGAGTAATTTTCATCCCCTAAAACACGTCTTAAAATAAAATAGGTTAATCCTCCCAAAATACAAGCCGTAGCATATATTTCTTTTCTAAAAACCACTGGGATTTCATTACATAATATATCTCTAAGCACACCTCCAAAACAAGCTGTCATAGTTCCTAGCGCTATACATATTATAGGATGCAAACCAGCAATGAGTCCAGTTTCTATACCAACAACAGTATAAAGTGCAATACCAATAGTATCAAATAAAAATAGCGATTTACGCAGATAGCCTATCTGTTTTCTAAAGATCACTGCGAAAACAACTGAGCCAAATATTACATATACAAAGGTCATGTTCTTCATCCAAGAGACAGGCTCAATACCAATCATTACATCACGTAACGTGCCTCCTCCTGCTGCAGTAACAAACGCTATAATTAATACACCAAACGGATCCATACGTTTATTCATAGCAATTAAAACGCCCGAAATTGCAAAAGCTATGGTTCCTAAAATGTCTATGGTTTGAAAAAACATGAATTATAAATTTAACTAAGACTATTCTATCATTGTTAGCAATGAATTATATTTACTCAACTCTAATTCACAAATAGAAAAAGTGATTGTCTAACTACATATTTTGAGTGTAATAATTGTAATCTTTTAAAATTGTATCTATAAACTGAACATCATATAACTTAGATTCTATCTTAAGCGTATCACAAATCTTATTCTTTAAAATAGTTAGCGTTTTAAAATCATTATTCTTTTTAGAGATTGTAAACGCATCTTTAATTATTCTAACATCCTTATCGGTTAACTGCGTTACATTACTAAAAACAGGCTCATAGTCGTCATTAACATCTTCAAGAATTGTGCTTGTAATTCTGTGTTTTTTCTTTACGCTAATAACCACAGTACCTGCGGCCGCATCGCCAACACGCTGCTTTTTATCTGATAATAGAATACTTAATACACCTATAGATGGCGAAAAAATCCACAAATCTACAATTCTAAGCATCCAACGAACAAAAAAATTATACCATTGCGTTGGTGAACCATCTACACTTACCACTTTAATTTTAAGAATCATTTTTCCGACCGTTTGTCCTCCAAAAAATATATTGCAAAGCACCGAATAAAATAAAGCTGGCAAAGTAAATAAGCCAAGAAAACCACGTCTTGTCCAACTATCTGCATCAAAGATTTCGGATACTGAGATTAAATTCTCAATAATGGTCATGTAAGTAATTAAAATGATGCCATCTATTAAGAAAGCGACTACACGTTCTCCTAAACCAATTAACTTATAATCTAAGTTAACATTTTGTGCCGTGTTAATTGCTAATTTGCTCATGGAAATGTATATTCGTTTCTAATTAAAAATGATTTATGCGCGAAGCGTCTTTCGTGAAGCAAAATAAGGAAAAATGGATTGGTTTTGAAAACGCATTAGAAAATAATGCAAAAATAAATCCGGATGACTTAGCTTCTTACTATATTCAACTTACTAATGATTTGTCTTATGCTCAGACGTACTATCCTGGGAGTAAGACCTTATTGTATTTAAACTCATTAGCCTCACAAGCGCATCAAAAAATATATATTACCAAAAAAGAATCTAAAAATAAGATCATTGCGTTTTGGCGCGATGAGTTTCCTTTATTCTTTTATCAATATCATAAAACGTTATTGTATACGTTTCTAATTTTTATGGCAGCCGTTACTATTGGTGCTGTTTCTACCTTAAATGACGATTCTTTTATTAGACTCATATTAGGTGATGGCTATGTAAATATGACTTTAGAAAATATTGAAAAAGGCGAACCAATGGCTGTTTATAAAAGCGGAAGTAATATAGGATCGTTTTTGGGTATTACCATAAACAATATTAGAGTTGCCATAATAGCATTTGCCTGTGGCGCCATTTTTAGTGTTGGTACTGTTTATGTTTTATTTAGTAATGGAATTATGCTTGGTGCATTTATTACCTTTTTTTACAACCATGGTATTTTAGAAAAAACATCTACTGTTTGGTTACACGGAACTATAGAGATTTCTGTAATTGTAATTGCCGGCTGCGCTGGTTTAGTTATGGGCAATAGTTTTTTATTTCCTAAAACTTATGCCAGACGTGTCGCTTTTATGAAAGGTGCTAAAGACGGCTTAAAAATAGTAGTTAGCACCATTCCATTTTTTATCATCGCTGGTTTTATTGAAGGTTTTATAACGCGCTATGGAGAACAAATGCCTTGGTATATTGCCTATGGTATTATATTTTCATCTTTATTCTTAATCGTTTATTATTATATAATTTATCCAATTGCGCTGAACAAAGCTAGTAGAATAAAATCTGTTAATTTTAATCCCAAATCCCAAATAATGTGAACGAAAAATATATTGAACTAAGAACAAGAAGTACGTTTGGTGATATTATTAATACTTACTTTTTATTTCTAAAACATAATTTTAAATCATACACTAATCTTTATTTAAGATATAATGCCATTAGCATCATACTTACACTAATTAGCTCTTATTTATTAGTGACTGGCTTTATGGGATTGGCTAGTCAAGATTTTAGATTTGGTATGGGATCAAATGTGGCCACTGATAGTTATTTAATTGCTGGTGCAGTTATTCTATTTTTAATCATTTTTATAACCTCTTTAATTAATTATAGTTTTTCTAGTGCCTACGTAGCAGATTACGTTAAAAACGATGGTGTAGTAGAGTCTAGTCGCATCTGGAAAAGTATAATAAACAGCATTGGAACCATCATAGTTTTTATTTTAATAGGAGGCCTCATTGTCCTTGCCTATTTTATTATTTCTATGGTATTAGCATTTATTCCACTTCTTGGAATGTTAGCTCAATATGGCTTAAACTTTACGCTTTCTGCCGTTTTTGGCTTAACATTTATGTCTATATTTTCTACAGGAAAAGGTGTTGGTGAAGCATTATCTGAAGGATTTAGTTTTACCATGTCTAATTTTTGGCGTATTGTTTTATACGGTTTGGTAATTGGTATTCTTAATACTATGATTACTATGCTTATCATCTCAATTCCTAGTGTTATAATTGGTATATACGTCTATTTCACAGTAGAAAGCAATGTAGATTTAATGACAAGCACATTTGCAACTTTAGTTTTCACTTTAGGTTTTGCTGCATTTCTATTATCATTTATATATACGCAAGCCTTATCACAGTTGTCTTATGGTGTTTTATACTACAATCTTAACGAAGTAAAATACAACCTATTTCTTCAAAAGAAAATCGATCAAATTGGTGTTAATGAATAAACATCAATTTAGACATATTAGCACATTTATAATATCCGCTTTTGGTTCTACTTTATTGTGGGCTCAAGACGCTGTTGTTAAAAAGGATTCTTCAAATATAGATGTGACCTATTTTAAGGAGAATTTCAAAGAAAATTACACTGGTGATGATTTTAACTATGCCATAAATGATACAGGTGGTATTAATTTAATGCAACGTGTTTTAAGAAAATTTTTCAACTGGTTAGGTGATGTCTTCGGATTTGATATTGACTTTATCGATTATCAAACCTTAGAATATATAGTTTACGGATTATTAGGCATCATTGTATTGTATCTTCTCATAAAATTCTTGCTAGAAAACCCAGTGCGTTCCGTATTTAAAACAGAAACTGCAGCCATAGATGGATTTAGTTATGTGGAAGAAAATATTGAACAAATAGATTTTGACCTGCTCATTTCAAAGGCATTAAAAAACAATAATTATAGACTTGCAACACGTTACCTGTACTTAAAATCATTAAAATCTCTAGCCAATAAAAAAGTGATAGAATGGCATTACGAGAAAACAAACACCGATTATTTAAATGAAATAAAGGATAATCAACTCAAATCATTATTTAAACGTGTATCTTATATATACGATTATGTTTGGTATGGAGAATTTCCTATTGACGAGGTTAGTTATAATAAAAACAAAGCCGATTTTAATCAACTTATAAAAACAACAAAACATGGATAAGCGTTCTAAAATTGCGCTATATATCATTGGCGCTGTGATTGTTTTTATGATGATTGCAGAAATTACCAAACCAAAAGCATTAAATTGGCAAGATTCATTTTCGGCTGCAGATAAAATTCCATTAGGTTGTTATGTGATTTTTAATGAATTAGACACATTTTCTGAAGATGACGTTCTGGTTTCAAAAAATACGATTTATGAATATCTAAAAACCGAAGAATTCTCCCAACCTAAGTCTTTAATCTTTATCAATAACCACATCAATTTTGGAAGAGAAGAATCTAAAACCTTATTAAAATTTGTAGAAGATGGTAATACCGTTTTTATAAGTAGCATCTATTTCTATGGTAATGTATTAGATACGTTAAATGTTAGTGTACAGCGTCAGTACACCAATATTTATAAGAAAGAAGGCGATAATAAATTTACAAGCCCAAGTTTACAAGCTAATAACAGAAGATTCAAAGATGTTATTGAAAATAGTTTTTTTGAATCTATAGATACATTAAAAACTACAGTCTTAGGGACATTGACAACGCAAAACGAAGACGATATTGGAGAAACGCATCCAAACTTCGTAAAAGTTGATTACGGAGAAAATAATGGTCAATTTATTTTACACACTAATCCATTTGCTTTTACCAATTATCACCTTTTAAACGATAAGGAAGATTATGCCGCAACCGTTTTATCTTACTTACCAAAACAGCAAATTATTTGGGATAACAACTATAAATCTGGTCGAAAGGTAATTACAAGTCCGTTGCGTTATATTTTAAATAATACGGCTTTAAAATGGGCATTTTATATTAGCATGTTTGGACTAATACTTTTTGTTGTTTTTAGAGGAAAACGCACACAACGCATCATTCCTGTGATTAAAAAACTAGATAATGCAACTGTAGATTTTACAAGAACTATTGGCGAATTGTATTACCAACATGGCGATTTTACGAATATTATAGAAAAGAAAATTCAATACTTTTTAGATTTTGTAAGAACCAATTACTACTTAGAAACCAATCAATTTAACTCTGGTTTTATTGATAAATTGGCCGCAAAATCTAGCAACTCAAAAGAAGACACAAAAGCATTGGTAGATTACCTTGTCTTTTTAAAATCGAAAAAACAGCATACAGAGCAAGAGCTCATAGAATTGAATAAAAAAATAGAACATTTTAAACGAACATAAGTTATTATGGAAGATCAAAATACACCATCATCAGAACATTTAGATGACAACGTACCAAGTGAAGAAAACACAGTTAACGATGCTAATGCTTTAAATGAAATAAAAGAAGAAACTACAGCTCCTGTTTCTGAAGGTTTTCAAAGCCGAATTGATTTACAACCACTACAAAATAGTGTTGAAGATATTAAAAGGGAAATCGCAAAATTCATAGTTGGTCAAAATGAAATGATTGAGCTTTTAATCATTTCTATTTTAACTAATGGGCATTCTTTAATTGAAGGTGTTCCTGGTGTTGCCAAAACGGTCACAGCTAAAATGTTAGCCAAAACGATGGCTGTAGATTTTAGCAGAATACAATTCACGCCAGATTTAATGCCTAGTGATATTCTCGGAACCTCTATTTTTAATGTAAAGTCGAGTGAATTTGAATATAAAAAGGGACCAATTTTTTCTAACATTGTATTAATTGATGAAATTAACAGAGCACCTGCAAAAACGCAAGCAGCTTTGTTTGAAGTCATGGCTGAACGACAAATTACCATGGATGGTACGCGTTATGACATGGAATTGCCATTCTTAGTTTTCGCAACGCAAAACCCAATTGAGCAAGAAGGAACTTACCGTTTACCAGAAGCGCAACTAGACCGTTTTCTATTTAAAATTGAAGTGAATTACCCATCTTTAGAGGATGAAATTCAGATTTTGGTAGATAATCATTCACGTCAAGACAAAATGGATTTTGATTCAATAAAAGCCGTATTGTCTGCTGAAGCCATAAAGAATTATCAGAACCTAATTAAGCAAATAGTTGTTGAAGATAACCTCATAAATTACATCGCTGCAATTGTAAATAATACCAGAACAAATGCAAACCTTTATTTAGGTGCTTCACCAAGAGCGTCTATTGCAATTTTAAATGCAGCAAAAGCAAATGCCGCAATTAATGGTAGAGATTTTGTAACACCAGATGACATAAAACGTTGTACTAAAGCGGTTTTAAAACACAGATTGGTACTAACACCAGAACGCGAAATGGAAGCATTTACCGTAGATAAAGTTGTAGATCAAATCCTTGAAACCATAGAGATTCCGAGATAGTGAAACGCTTTTTTAAACATACTTATTTAACCTTTCGGTTTTTTGTTGTTGCCATGATTATGGTAGCACTTTTCATCCTTGCTTATATATATCCTGGTTTATTAAGTGTTGTAACTTTTCTATTTTTTATTGCTATAGGCTTAGTCATTATTGATTTAATCTTGTTATTCAAGCAGAAAGGGATTTCAGCGTCTAGAATTCTGCCCGAAAAATTAAGTAATGGTGATGATAATCCTATAGAATTAACCATTCAGAATGACTATAATTTTAAAGCAGATTTACAATTAATTGACGAAATGCCTTTTCAGTATCAAAAGCGCGATTTCGAAATTAACACACAACTCAGTAAACACAATAAAAAGAAAATAACCTACACTTTAAGACCATTAGAACGTGGCGAATATTACTTTGGCAATCTCAACGTTTACGTTAATTCGCCAATTAGTTTAGTAACACGACGTTTTCAGTTTGCAAAAGATGCTATGGTGCCTAACTATCCATCGTTTTTACAATTGCGAAAATATATGCTCTTAGCGTTTTCTAATAAACTGTTTGAATACGGCTTGAAGAAAATTCGCAGAATTGGCCACACCATGGAGTTTGAGCAAATTAAGGATTATGTTAATGGTGATGATATTAGAAATATTAACTGGAAAGCGACAGCTAAGCGCAACCAACTCATGGTTAATCAGTTTCAAGACGAACGTTCACAACCTATTTATTCGGTTATAGATAAAGGTCGCGCTATGAAAATGCCGTTTGATGGATTAAGTTTATTGGATTATGCAATTAACGCCACATTAGTTATTAGTAATGTGGCATTAAAAAAGCAAGACAAAGCTGGTATGTTTACCTTTTCTCGTAAGGTTGAAAATAAAGTAGCTGCAGAGAGACGACCATCGCAGATGAACAAAATTCTAGAAACATTGTATAACGTAAATACTGATTTTTCTGAATCTGATTTTTCAAGATTATATATTGATGTAAAACGAAGCCTTACACAACGTGGTCTACTTCTGCTCTACACTAATTTTGAAACTTTAGATGCACTACATCGTCAATTACCATATTTAAAAGCCATAGCGAAGAATCATCTTTTAGTTGTTATCTTTTTTGAAAACACCGAATTACAAAAATTAACTAAAGTTGAAGCCGACAATACATTTGATATTTTTCAGAAAACCGTTGCTGAGAAATTTATGTACGAAAAGAAATTAATTGTCAACGAGCTTCAAAAACATGGTATTCAATCTATTTTAACTGCTCCAGAGCATTTAACAATTAATACAATTAATAAGTATTTAGAGATTAAAGCTAGAGGATTGTTGTAGAACATTTGTAACTTTATTAAAAACTTAATAAAATGAAAAGGAGTTTAATAAAAATGTTTACCATCATACTTTTTATTTCTCTTTTGGTAAGTTTTATTTGCTATCGAAGTGGCTATTTTTACAAACAAAATGAATCAAATTCAAATGAAACCAATAATCCTATGGATTCAATTGTAAAAATAGAAACCATATCTTCTTCAAAATCATTAATATTAGTTGACCATTATAAAAAAAAGGACACAACCATTAAAGACACATTAGTCAATATTAAACCACTTATTTACAGTTCTAAATCTGGTATTATCCTTAGCACAGAAGATTTATACCTACTAAGTAAAGATAGTATTTCAATCGATTCAATGGATGTCAAATGATAAATAATGACATTTGGGATATCATATTAGTTACAGTACTAAGCTATCTTTTTCTTAGTCTAGTATTCATTCCAATGGAAAAAGTGTTTCCAGCAAAAAAAGGGCAAAAAATTTTTCGTCCAAACTGGTTCTTAGATTTCTGCTTTTTTATTGGTCAATATATCGTTTGGAGCAGTTTAGTATTATGGACAATTAATTATTTTGGTGAATCTTTATCTGGTTTAGTACCAAAAAAAATTCAAACATTTATATCGTTTCAACCATTTATTCTGCAAGTTCTTAGTGTTTTAATTTTGAGTGATTTCTTAATTTATTGTGGTCATAGGTTACAGCATAAAGTCGATTTTTTATGGCGATTTCACAAAGTTCATCATAGCGCAAAACACTTAGACTGGTTAGCCTCGCACCGAGAACATCCATTAGATTCAATTTATACAATTGGGCTTATTAATTTACCTGCTTATCTATTAGGTTTTCCTTTAGAATCCATTGCAGGAATTATTGCTTTTAGGGGTATTTGGGCAATATATATACATTCTAATGTAAGATTACCACTTGGTCCACTTAGAATTTTAATTGGTGCTCCAGAATTACATCATTGGCACCACGATTTAGATAGAAGAGCTGGTAACTATGCTAATATATCTCCAATTATGGATAAACTATTTGGAACATATGTTTGCCCGCTGCATGAACCTAAAGCTTATGGAATTAAAGAGGAAACATCAAACACATACCTTGGACAACTAATAGAACCTTTACTGCCAAATCGAATATGGCAAAGCGTTAAAAAGTATTTTAATTAAAAAATATTACATCTCATCCTATTAAAAATACAATTCAGTAAATTGAAATTTAGAAACTGAGATATTATTTAGACATTTGAATCATCAACAAAAAAGAACAGTTTCACATTAACCATTAAATCAATTTTATTATGAAAAATTTATTTTTAACATTCGCACTTGTATTAACTACATTATTCAGTTTTGCCCAAGATAAAAGTTCTACCATCACAGTTACCATAGATAATGTTACGAGTGATAAAGGAACCGTAAAATTATCGCTTCATACGGCTGACACATTTATGAAAGGTAAAGGTTTAATGACCGCAGAATCTGAAATTAAAGACGGAAAAATAACTGTTACTTTTGAAAATGTTGAATCTGGAGATTATGCTATTATTGCATTTCATGATGCTAATAGTAATGATAAAATGGATTTTAGAGATAACGGAATGCCTTTAGAATCTTACGGAGTTTCTAATAACTCTATGTCTTTTGGGCCACCAAATTATGATGACGCAAAATTTACAGTTGCAGACAAAGATTTAGAGTTAAATATTAGATTCTAACAATCACAACATCAATCAAAATGTAAAGAAAAAAGTCATTAAGCAATTAATGGCTTTTTTTATGTCTAATTACCAGTACAATCTAAACAAGATATTTGGAGTTATACCTAATGAATATTTTTCAATGCGTTCAATAGAATCATCTAAACTATTATTACCTCTATATTCTCTGCTAATTAAGTTATTCCGATTATAAATATTTCTAATTGACAAACCTATTTTTCCTCGTAAGTTATTTTGTTCAGAGAATTTAAAACTATAAGTTGATGAAAAATCTAAGCGATGATAATTTGGCAACTCACCATTATTAATACCATCATTAAATGTTAAACCATCATCACTTTCATCAGATTTAGTATAAGGTTTTCCGGTTTGCCATTTCCAACCCAAAGCCAATTGAAACTTATTTAACTTATAACTTAAAGCCGTTGAGACCGCGTGTGTAGCATTAGATTTAGACTTAAAGTCTCTACTGTCATTAAGATTTTCAAAATTACTTATAGACCTATTATATGAATAACTCAGCCAAGTATTAATGTTATTAAATCGCTTTTTTGCAAATACATCAACACCAAAAACACGTTGTTTTCCAATGTTAAAATTGCTGTTTTCAGGATTTAAAAACCCTAAAGACAACGCTGTTATATTTTTAAGTTTCTTGTAATAAGCATCTACATCAATACTTAAATTACTCTTATTATAAATTAATCCTGCAGAAACATGTTGGCTATTGATTATAGGAAATTCATCACCATCTGCTAATCGCCAAAGTCTATTTTCTAATGACAAATCACTTAAAATAGTTTCATCAATTTCGCTAATAATCTGGTTTTTGATTTCGGCAGTTGCTTGTAATTTTAGATGCTTAAAAACAGGTTTTAGCAACTGTAATCTTGGCTCTAATCTTACAGCATCCAATTGTTTAAAATAGCTAGAACGTAAACCAACAATGACATCAAAAAGTTTTGGGTTTTTATACGCGTAGCTACCATATAAACTATGAGATTCAATAACACTTTTTTCTTCGTCTAAAATAAATGATACGTTTGTGGTATTTAAAAATGCAAAAGCGACATCCTTTAAAGTGTATTGAAAACCTAAAGAAATCGCACTTTTAGGAGCTAAGTCTAAGTTTAATTCTGAAACGATACCAGAATCGAATATAATATTCCGTTTATCAAAATCTGAAACGTGTTCATTATCCTCTCTTGTTATATAATTATAGTTAAGTTGATAATCAGAAAAGAATGCCGTTGTTGTCTGCGATAGTTTTTTGTTCCAGTTTATTGTCCAGCCTAAACCATAACCGTAGTTATTCATTTTTAATTTATCACTGTATGTGGCATTATTTTCGGAATCATTAAACCTATAATCGAGTTCATTTTCAATTGAAATAAGACTCACATAGAAGGCATTATTTTTATTTGGTTTAAAGTTCAGTTTTAAATTATAATCTAAAAAAGAAAACGCATTGGCTCCATCATTAGAATCTTCAATTTTGGTACCATCAAAAACCTTGTCGGTTAATTGATTGAATGTAAACGTTTCATAAACATCTGCATAGCTGCGCCTAAATGACGCTTGAATATTCATTTTCTCTTTAATCACAGGAATATCTAGCAAAACATCACCAGCAATACCATTAAAACCAATTTCGGCTTTCAACTTATTTGGAATTTCAGAAAGAGACGTCATATCTATAACGCTAGATAAGCGTTCGCCATAACGTGCATGAGTGCCTTTATTTATAAATTTTATATTAGAGGTTACATTTGGGTTTAATGGCGAAATCATTCCAAAAAGATGACCTCTGTGATAAATGGTAATGCCATCCCAAATAAGTCTATTTTGGTCTGAAGCACCTCCACGAACAAAAAAACTTGTTGCGGTTTCATTAGGACTTAAAACACCTGGTAATAGTTGAATACTTTCTAAAACATCTGGCTCTGTAAGGCCTGGCAAAATACCTAATTTTATAGGTTTAATAATATATGAGCCATCACTGCGTTTTTCTATGCCTCGCGTTAAATAACTCCGAATTAATACTTTATCTAGGGCATTAAATTTTAAATCTTCTTCTGCCACCTGATTGATAATTATATAGCGATCATTAATAATCTTATAATCAAAACCGACGTGTTCTTTTAAAGCATCTAAAACTTCTAAAAGCGTTCGCTTTTTTCTGGTAATTGTTATTCGTTTCCCTATGAAATCATCGTCTTTATAGGATAACAAAACATTATAAGTGTCTTCAATTCTAGTAAACGTCTCCGCAACATCTTCGTTATTACAAGCTATATAAAAAGCCTCTTCTTGAGAAAAGGCTAGTAATGGGAGTAACATTAGAACAAAGATATTGATTAACCTCATATTTAATATCTAAGATTAATGTTACGGTTTTCTTTTTCAGAATATTTTATGTCTAGAGTTTCAAAAACAGTTTGTAATGCTACTTTAAGATTATTGTGTGGAAAACCGCCTGTAAACACTACAGAATCGTCAATTTCTATTGTATTGAAAGTTATATTATATTGCTTTTCTAAAGCTGAAATGACATATTTTACTGGTACACTTCTAAATGTACTCTCGCCTTCTATCCATGTTGGTTTTATATGTTGAACAAAATTAGATGTAGCAGGAAGCCCATTTAATTTCTGTACAGTTTGCGATGGCAATAACACATGCTCTGACACATCAATTTTAACAGCAACCTTACCTTCGTAACAAACGACATCAAAATAAGATCCATCAGATATAACATTAAATTGTGTTCCTAAAACAGTTACATTACCATTTATTGTTTTTACTGTAAACGTGTTTCCTTTTTCTACCTTAAAATACGCTTCGCCTTCTAGGTTGACAATTCTTTGTTCTGCCCAACTTTCCTTATTGTAAGATACTTTTGATCTGGAGTTAATAATCACTTCAGAGCCATCTAATAATGCTATCGTTTTTTGCTCGCCAAATCCTGTTTCTATAGAAACATTATCGTTATCTAACAAAAAGAATAAACCAAAAAACAATACTACAGATGCCGCTGCAGCAATTGACCAATATTTTTTTAATGGTCTAACTTTAGGTTCCTCAGTTTTAATACGATCTTGAATTTTAGAAAAAGATTCATCAATTGGTGCTTCTAGTTGCTCATAGACTTCAATACCTTTTCTAATTTTAGAAAAGGCATCAAAATCAACACTACTAACTAATTCTTTTAGCTGATTGTCTGATAAATCACCAGCTAACCATTTTGCTAAATAAACATCTTTATTTGTATTTTCTTTTTCCATGATATTCTATAACTAAGACAACTTTAAAAACTAAAACCCTACTTCTATTATAAAAAATTAAACATTTCCTATTTTTTCGCGCATTACAACTAAAGCAAGATGCATTCTTTTCTCAACAGCCTTTACCGAAATATTAAGTTGCTCTGCTATGTCTTTATATTTTTTCTTTTCAATTCTATTTAGTAAAAAAACTTCGCGTTGTTTATCTGGTAGAGTTGCTATGGTTGCTTCTAATTTCTCCATAAACTCTTTTTCTAACAGTATAAACTCAGGAGACTCATTGTTATCAATTTTATTAAATTGCTTTGTGTAATTGTCTTTTACTTTTTGATGTTTTATGTCATTTAAAAACATATTATGTGCAGTACTGAAAAGGTAACTTTTTACCTTGTCGTAATTAACATTACTACAATTGCTCCATAATTTCACAAAGGTTTCTTGTAATATATCTTCTGCCTTGTCTGCATCTTGTGTTTTAAAAAACAAAAATCGCCTAATGGATTTAGCATACGTATTGTATATTAACTCAAAGGTTTTAGAAAGACAAATATTACGATTACTTTTAGACATTGATATACAATTAATTCAACGTCAAAACTATAAAAAAAATAGTTTTAGAAAAAAGTAGGGTTTTTAAAATTTGAGTTGTCTTACGGTTGATTGACCTCGATAATTTATTTTAACTTTTTAATTCCAACACCAATGAAAACGTTTAAACTTACTATTTTGAGTCTTGCTATGATACTTTTGGTATTCACAGCTTGTACCAACAACGAACCTGTAATCGAGGAACAACAAACCACTGAAGAAAGTGAGTCAATTACCACTACACTTGATCAATTACGAGCACAATTTGATGATAGCGGCAACGTATCTCAATTTAATAATCCGGCTGGAAATATTGTCTTAGATTTTTGTTTCGATTTTGTGTACCCTTTAACCTTAGCCTATAATAATGGAACTACCGTTTCAATCTCAGATTTAGATGGCTTAATAGATGTAATGCTAAATTCTAATGATAATTTATTTATAAACGGTATCGCATTTCCTTTTAATGTAGAAATTTATAATGAGTCTACCAATAGCATAGAGATTGCAACAATAACTAATGAAAGTGAATTTACATCATTAATTGAATCATGCGATTTTAACACAGCTGGTCCTTGTGAATGTTTTGAAGTTTACGATCCTGTCTGCGTAGAAATCACGAATCCTAATGGAGATACTTTTATTGTAACTTATTCTAACGAATGTTTTGCTGCTTGTGATGGCTTTACTTCAGATGATTTTGTTGAAAACTGTGAAGAAGACTACAATAGCACAAATAATCAGTGTTTTAGCTTAAATTTCCCGGTTTCAGTAATTATTGATGGTAATACCACAATTGAAGTTAACTCTGAAGCAGAATTGAACACTACACTTTATAACGTTTATGATTTTGATTTTATATATCCTATTTCAGTGACCTTAGAAAACGGAAATATAGTAGATGTGACAAGTTCTGAGGAATTAGAAGGTATTATAACAAATTGTTTTGGATGCCCTTGTCCTGCCAATGTTAATCCAGTATGCGTAGAAGTAATTGATACAAGTGGTAATATTCTAACAGTTTCATATAACAATGCTTGTTTAGCACTTTGTGATGGTTATACGGAAGCTGATTTTGTGGCCTGTAATTCTGGAAATCCATTATGTTTACCAAGTGCAATCACAACTGCTCTAGTAGAAAATTCAGGTTGGACAGTAAGTAATATTAATGGTTCTCAAGATTTGAATGGTTATGAAATTTCATTTAATGCTGACGGCTCTTTACAATGGACATCTGATGGAAATACGTTTTCAGGCACATGGTCTGCAGTAGAAAATCCTATTTCTGGTAATATGTTGTCATTGAGTTTTTCTGGCCCAGACTTGCAACAAGCAACAGGTCAATGGATGGTTGTAGATTGCGATTTACCTTGCTCAATTTCTCTGCTACTAACCAATGGAGACGTAATGGAACTAAGCAGATCTTGTAATTAATTAAAATAATATCAAAAAAAATCCCTTCAAACATAAATTTGAAGGGATTTTTAATTCTAATTGTATATTTCTATACAGTTTCACCTAACCACGCTTTCATCATCCAAACTGTTTTTTCTTGTTCGGTAATAAAATCGCTCATCATTGAGTTTGTTCCTTCATCATTAGCATCGCCTGCCATTTCTAAAATAGATCGCTCCATTTCTAACAACTGACTTAAAGAGTCTACTATGAGCTGCACTGCTTTTTCATCCTTAGAAATATTTTTTCCTACAGGAACTTTTGCTGCTTTTGTATAATCGTCAAACGTATGTAAAGGTGTTGCTCCCAAAGTTAAAATACGCTCTGCGATTTCATCTACCTTAACGTTGGTATCTGTGTATAATTCTTCAAATTTAACATGAAGATCAAAAAATCCTCGTCCTTTAATATTCCAATGAATACCTCTCAAATTTTGATAATACAATTGAAAATTTGCTAATAACTGATTTAATTCTTCAGCTAATTGTTCTGTTTTTTTGGTATCTAAACCTATGCTATTTAGTGTCATGATATATTTTTTTTATTTACACAAATTTACGGTTGAAATAAGCAACAAATAGTATAGTTTTTATGAATACTTTTAATACTTTTATAACCAAAATTAATAGTTATGACCATTACACAACTTAAATATGCATTAGCCATTGCAGAACATAAGAACTTCACAAAAGCAGCTGAACATTGTTTTGTGACTCAGCCTACACTAAGTACTCAAATTCAGAAGCTTGAAGATGAATTGGACATTATAATTTTTGATAGAGGAAAAAAACCTATTGAATTGACCGATGTTGGACGTAAAATAGTTTTTCAAGCAAGAAATATTGTAAATGAAGCTGATAGAATACAAGATATTGTAGATCAACAAAAAGGGTTTATTGGAGGCGAGTTTAGATTAGGTATTATACCAACAGTGATGCCTACTTTATTGCCAATGTTCTTGAAGAATTTTATAAAGAAGTTTCCTAAAGTTAAATTAAAAATTGAAGAATTAACCACTGAAGAAATTTTAGCGCGTCTTAGTGACGGACATTTAGATGCTGCCATTGCCGCAACGCCTTTAGAAAGTGATAATATTAAAGAACGTGTTTTATATTACGAACCATTTGTTGCTTACATTCCAAATAATCACAGGTTAAGGGATATGAAAACAATTGAAGTAAGAGACTTAGATATTGAAGATATGCTGCTCTTAGAGGATGGTCACTGTTTTAGAGATGGTGTCATTAATCTTTGCAAGGTATTTAAAAATCAAGTGGATGAAAACTTTCAATTAGAAAGTGGTAGTATAGAAACTTTAATAAAATTATCTGATGAAGGTATGGGAATGACATTATTGCCTTATCTGCACACGTTAGATGTAAAAGAAAAAATGAATTCTAATTTAAGGCATTTTACAGAACCTTCACCTGCAAGAGAAGTGAGTATCATTTATCATAAAAGTGAACTAAAAATGCAAATAATTAATGCATTACATGATGTCATTTCTGGTGTTATTCGTGGTGCAATTGCTTTTCAGAATGTAGAAATTATTAGTCCTAAGGCTAAATAATCTATTCATAAAAAACCTCGTAATAAGAATTACATATTACGAGGTTTATTTTATTAAAAAGACATTACTTATAGTGCAAAGTTGACGTAAACGGAAAATCGTTGTTTCGATTTTACATTATCTCCAAACAAACTTTGACTTACAGGTAAGGAATAATTAGCACCAAAGATAAATTTATCTATTGCCAACTCTGAACCCAATGAAGCATTTAGAATACTACCATCTGTATCTTGCAAGGTTTCGTCGTACTGCTTTATTGAATTATACACATCACCAGACAAGCCTAAAAAAGGCATAACATTCATTTTTTCTCCTGAGAAAACGGTATATACATTGGTAGAATAACTGAATTGATTACCAAACTGGTAATTATTTTTATTCTCACCTTTTAGGTAATAACTGAATAATGTATTTACACCTATTCTATCACTTCCGTAGTTATAACCAACAGAGAAAACACCATCTACACTGCCTGTACCAACTTGAAATCCTGGATTTACATTATCTGCCAGTCGTTCTTCAAATGTACCAGTAGGCAGCTTAACACCAATGCCAAATTGAATAGAGTGACCTGAAGGTTCTTTTGTGAGACTATAATCAATAGCTGTGCTGTCGGTTATCTTTTTCTTATAAAACATAATTTTATACCAACCAATAGCGCTAATATCTCCTAATCCATTTAGGTTTTCTCGTTCGCCTTCAAATTTTCTAGTCAAATCTTGATATGGCACATTCGCTGTAACATAAAACGAATCATTAATGGGTACTTGAGCCCATAATTGTACAGTATTGAAGGTTTCTTTACTAATTGGTGAATTACTAAAAATACCAGCTTTCGATTCAAAGTTTTGATAAATGTATCGTAAACCTACAAAATTTGTATTGCTTAGTGTACCATACCCAAAACTTCCACTACTTGTTGAGCAACCGCATAAATCACAAAACCAAGCTTCAGAATTATGGTTATTACAAATGGTATTGGGATAATGAGCGTACATCATTGTATTACAAAGCAATAACAAACTAAGTATTGCATATCTAAAATTAAAATTCGGCAAATCGTTCATCTTCTAAAAATTCGTAATCAGTTAAAGTTTGTAAAAAAGCAATTAAACTTTCTTTCTCGTAATCACTAAGTGTTATACCATAGCTGCCATCTGCTCTCAATAATTCATCATCTACATTTCCGTTGTCGACCACAGCAGAATCGTAAAAATCTAAAACAACTTCTAGCGTAGCAAATCTACCATCATGCATGTATGGATACGTTACTTCTACATTTCTTAAGCTAGGCACTTTAAATTTGTATAAATCTTCGGTGTTCTCTAATATATCGTAACGTCCTAAATCATTTAGTTGCGGATTTATAGACAAACCATTATTTCTAAAACTTTGGTCCGTAAATAAATCAGTTGCATGGCATGTGGCACATTTATTCTGAAACGTATTCAGGCCATCAGATTCTAATTGAGTAAAAGTGATGTTGTCCTCATTTCTCACATATTTATCATATTTAGAATTAGAAGACACCATCATAATCATAAACTGAGATAAGGCCTTCAGCATGTTCTCGGTGTTTACCTCACCACCTTCGAATGCTCTTGCAAATTGCTCTTGATAATAGGAATCCGCTTCTAATTTTGAAATAACGTTACTTAACGTTTCTCCCATTTCTACCTCACTTGTTAGAGGAATAATTGGTTGTAAATCTAAATGCGAGGCTGCACCATCCCACATAAATGAGGTTTGGTATGCTAAATTTTGAATAGGTTGAGCATTTCTAAAACCTACTCCTCCATTAACACCATGACTTAAGTTATGACCATGGTGTGTAAATGCAAAAGCTTGCTCGTGACAAAATGCACATGCTATGGCGTTGTTAGAAGATAGTTTACCTTCATAAAACAGATCTTTACCTAGTTCAAAACCCGCTTCTGTAACCTGATTATTGTCTAAATTATAAACAATATCAGGAAAATTTGAAGGCACTTGTACATCTAAAATGACAGGTTCGTATGTTGCTATTTCTGAAGGTTCTGAACAAGAAAATACAGTGACAATAGCAACAATTAATAAGGTTACTTTTTTCATAATCAATAAAATTTATTAAATCATTGAGAGCTAAATAAAACTCTCAATGATTCGATATTGATTAATCGTTATGTATGTGATGAACCTCAAACATCGATTGAATATTTGTAGCAATTATAGGTGTTTCGGTAGCATCAGTATGTACTTGATCATAACCGTCTGCGAAGTTTGCAGTCATCACACCATCAAAAACCTTAGAAATATCTGCTACAATATGAACCTCTGGAGAGCTATCCTCTCTCACTAAAACAGTATTGGGAAAATTTAATGTTACTTCCTTATAATTATCTAAAGATGTACCAACACTTCCCATATGAACATTTAACGGCTCATCAGTAACAGATGGTGTAGAAAATGTGCCATCGAAACGCACAAATTTGTAGCCAGAAGCCCAACTCCACATCATACCTTCCTCTGAAGCTAACTCTAAGAAATCGCCTTGACCATCTGCACCTAATGCAAAACGATCTTGATCAATACCAATCCCAAACGTTATTTGCGTATAGTTTGCGGCATCAACATCATTTAAAGTAACATAAATTTCGCCTGCATTGTTGCCATTTGATTCACTAACTATAAACACGTTTTCTTCTTCAGGATAATAAAACGTATTGCCTTCATTATCCGTTACTCTTACATTACTGATAATGTATTTTAGATTTGATAATTGAAATGTTTCGCTATTAGATTTAGAATACGTTGTGCCAAAGATAAAATCTTGATCTCCAACGGAATTGTCAAATTTAAGTATTAAGTCTCCACTCTGACCCGATAAATTTTCTTCATTATCATCATTGTCCGTAGAACAATTAGTCAGTATTGCGCACGCCAATAGTGCAAATGTATATTTTAGTAATTTCATTTGTATATGTTTTATTTTATAATTTAAGGATGTTTAGGATTGAAAATCCTAGTCGAAAAATAAAACTATACCATAGGTGGTTTAAAGTGGAAGTATTCAAAATTAAACATATAATTCTGAGTGCTAAATGCTATTTTTTGTTTAGCCATATATAAATTATGACTATTAAATTCAAAAGGACTTATATTTTCTGAAAATACAGGAAAAAACGAATCGAACAAACTTAAAACAGCTTTACCACTATCGTCTGTAGTGTCTAGCGCAGTAAGTTGCTTTGCTAAATGACATTTACCGTTACATTGTAATTCTGGCTTATCTGTATTAACACAATACGTCTCAATGATGTAATCGATATTTAGTTGGTAATACATAACGTTACCAACAAAGTATAATGGTCTTAAAGCAAAAGATAAAAATAATATGAAGATTACTACTTGTCTCAAGTGTAATATTTTTTTTACAAAGGTAGATTTAAAATCAACGAAAGCAAAAAAAGAAATCATAAAAAAAGTGACTCGTAAGTCGCTTTTTTCGTTATGCTTTCAAATAAATTAAACATTGATCTAATTCTGGGTTTTGATTGATTAGGGACTGAATATAAATTCTAAGTTCTTCAAGCTCGTGAGGTAATAATCGTCTCACTGCTTTTTGAACTTCCTTGCAGAATAAAGCAGCATCAAAACTGACTTTGCCAAGTACTGTCTTAGTGTACTCATACATTGCTCTTGCCATAGGATATTTTAAGTTTTAGGTTTAACAAAAGTAGATTTCTAAATATAGGCTTTGATTTTTAATTCACTTTAAAGGTAGCAAAAAAAATGGAATCGAATTTAGTTCATAAAAAGTTTAACAGCTTTTTATGTTAAACTATTTGAATTTATCAACTAAATCTTCAAATTTAAAAAGAGAACTTTTACAATTTAAATAGCTAATATAAAGCAATTTACAGCTTGATTAAAATCGATTATCACCATCTAATAAATCTCCAATACCGCCTAAAATACTGCCTTCACCTTTAGATTTTCCGCCTCTAGGAACAGACGCTAAAACTCTACCAGCCAATCTGCTAAATGGTAACGATTGAATATACACTTTTCCTGGCCCTTGTAATTTTGCAAAAAACAACCCTTCTCCACCAAATATGGAGTTTTTAATTCCGCCAACAAATTCTATATCGTAATCTATGCTTTGAGTAAAACCAATTATACAGCCAGTATCTACTCGCAGTGTTTCACCTGCTGCTAAAGTTTTAACGGCTGTAGTACCACCAGCATGCACAAAAGCCATACCATCACCTTCCAGTTTTTGCATTATAAAGCCTTCTCCACCAAAAAGTCCACGACCTAATTTTTTAGAAAACTCTACACCAATACTAACACCTTTTGCTGCACATAAAAATGCATCTTTCTGGCAAATAAATTTCCCTCCAAACTCTGTTAAATCTATTGGAATAATTTTTCCAGGATATGGAGAAGCAAAAGACACGTTTCGTTTACCCGTTAAGTCATTATAAAAAGCTGTCATAAACAAGCTTTCACCTGTTAGAATTCTTTTCCCTGCACCTAAAATTTTACCTAAAAAACCAGTATCCTTTTGAGATCCATCACCAAATATGGTATCCATTTTTATACCATCATCCATCATCATAAAACTTCCTGACTCTGCTACAACACCTTCTTGTGGATCTAGTTCTATTTCCACGTATTGCATTTCTTCTCCGTAAATACGATAATTTATTTCGTGTGCTTGTCTATTATTATTGTCTGGTAATCTTTCCATAGCTAATTATTAAAATGATTTAATTGATTCAGTTATATGTAGATATTTTCTAAACTTTGTTACAACACCTTAGGTATTAATTAATTTAAGCTTTTACTTTTAGCGTCCATTGAAAATTGAAGGTAGATACTTCTACACCTTCTTCATTAATCCCTTTAGAATTTAACCAAACTGTTTGCCCTTCTCCAGTTTCAATGGCTTTATTAATGGCATCATCAATTAAGTTTCCCTCAGTACAGCTAAACGTTATTCTTCCTGTAGCTTTTTTTGAGAATGACGCATTATTAGATGCCACAAGCATCGATACTTTTTTACCACTATCTCTTATTTTATTCATTACCAAAGCACCAGTTGTTAATTCGGCAGCCATACCTTGCACTGCCCAAAACATAGATTTAAAAGGATTTTGATTTACCCAACGATGTTTTACCGTTACCACACAAGTATTATCATCTAATTGTTTAGTTCTTACACCTGTAAAATAAGCCGCAGGAAGTTTAAACATTAGATAGCTATTAAGTTTTGATGGTGTAATTTTCATATATATAGTTAAAATTTAGCACTAAAATAATTTAAAATTAACGACTTCGCTAATGTTAATAAAATGTTAATTTTTAGTACTATGCGTAACATAATACCTTTTTAAAGACATATATTTGTATAAGCAACTATTATATACTTTTATATTATGTTAGACACACATCATAAAAATTTAGCCACATTTATTCATTTATCTACCTTTTCAAGGTTTTTTATTCCTTTTGGAAATTTTATAGGACCTATAATTTTATGGGCAGCAAATAAAGACAAATCAACCTTTATTGATCAACATGGAAAGCAGGCGATAAATTTTCAGATTAGTGTTTTACTATATGCAATAATTATAGGAACCATAAGTGTACCCTTTTTTATATTCAAAGTATTTAGAAATATGGATGTCTTAGATTTTCCTGGTTTCAACAATTTCCATATCAACATAGGAGAACCTTCACCTCTATTATATATAGGAGGCGGTTTAGGCGCTTTAGCAGTTATTGCTTTTATAATTGAATTAGCACTTATTGTAAAAGCTAGTTTATCCGCTAGAGATGGACAAGAATTTACTTATCCTCTCACAATTAACTTTTTAAAATAACAATTTACGACTTCATCACTCGCTGAATAAATCACCATAAATCATCAATCAAAAAATGAACAGTTTAATAGAATTAAAGACTCATAACACATGAAAATAGAAAACACAAAAGCACAAATGCGTAAAGGTGTTCTGGAGTATTGCATACTATCAATCTTAAAAGATGAAGATGCTTACGTAGCAGAAATTCTGGGCACTTTAAAAGATGCAAAAATGCTTGTTGTAGAAGGTACTATTTATCCACTATTAACAAGATTAAAAAATGCTGGATTACTCAATTATCGTTGGGAAGAATCCACCTCAGGACCACCAAGAAAATATTATGGTCTTACAGAAACAGGCAAACTGTTTCTGAATGAATTAAACTCCACATGGAGCGATTTACAAAATGCCGTTAACCTAGTCACCAATACAAAAACACCAAAGAAATGAATAAAACAGTCAATATAAATTTAGCAGGTATATTCTTCCATATAGATGAAGATGCATACCTTAAGTTATCGCGCTATCTTGAGGCTATAAAACGTTCATTTACAGACTCTCAAGGTCGTTCAGAAATTATTGCAGATATTGAAGCGAGAATTGCTGAGCTATTTTCAGAACGCATACAAAACGAAAAGCAAGTAGTTGGTATTAAGCTCGTAGACGAGGTTATCACTATAATGGGACAACCTGAAGATTATCTTGTAGATGATGAAATCTTTGAAGATGAACCAAAACAACAATACAGACAAAAATCTGCCTCAACTAGGCGTTTATTTAGAGATACAGACAATTCTTATGTTGGTGGTGTTGCTGCAGGTTTAGGTCATTATTTTGGTATTGACGCATTATGGATTAGACTTATTTGGGTTATTCTTTTCTTTAGTGCTGGTACAGGTGTTTTACTTTACATTATTTTATGGGCTTTAATACCCGAAGCCAAGTCTACTGCAGAAAAACTGACCATGACTGGTGATCCGGTTAACATCAGTAACATTGAAAAAAAAATTAAAGACGGCATTGATACAGTCTCAGAAACCGTAAAAAATGTTGATTTAAAGAAACATGGCGACAAATTAAAGGAAGGTTTTGACCATGTTTCTGATAATATTTCCGAAACCGTAAAAAGTGTCGATTTTCAGAAACAGAGTAATAAACTAAAATCGAGTTCTCAATCATTTTTTGAAACTATAGGCACAATAATTATGTTTTTTCTAAAAGTGATAGCCAAGTTTATTGGTGTTCTCTTAATCATTATTGGGCTTAGTGCAATTATTGCTTTAATCGTAGCCTTTTTTACGGTAGGTGTAACAAATGCAGTTCATTTTCCTGGTATGGATTTTATTCATGCATCTAATACCGCGAATATTCCTATTTGGTTAATGTCCTTATTATTGTTTTTTGTAATAGGAATACCGTTTTTCTTTGTCTTCTATTTAGGTCTCAAAATTCTAGTAAACAACCTAAAATCTATAGGTAGCATTGCCAAATTTACATTGTTAGGACTTTGGATTATGGCAATTATAGGTTTAGTCATTACAGGTGTTAAGCAAGCAACTGAACATGCCTATGATGCCAATTTTACACAAGTTGAAGCACCTCTTAATATTACTTCTGGCGACACATTAAAAATAAAAATGGTAAGTCATGACGACTACAACAAGCATTTGTACAGCGATTATAACGGCTATAAAATTATGCCAACTGATAATGATAATAGTATTATATCTACAACTGATATTAGATTAATAGTTAAATCAACAACAGATTCAATAGCTCGCATTAAAATAAATGGATTTGCAAGAGGAAGTAATTACGATTTAGCGAGAGAACGTGCTCAAGACATTAATTATAATTATACAATTGTTAATAATGAATTGAGACTAGACTCTTATTTAATTACGGATGCATTAAATAAATTTAGTGATCAGCATATTGAGGTTATTATTTATTTGCCCGAAGGTTCTGTATTTTTTGCAAATAATAATACACACAACTTTTATAGAAATTATAGATCTACAAACAACATTCTTAAAAGAGATATGCGAAATCAATATCTAAAAGTTATTGAAGACGATGTAGAATGTTTAGACTGCTTTACTGAAACTGAAGAAGGCAATGAAACTGAAAATACAGAAGACAAAGTAGAATCTAATACAACTGTAATAGATACAACTTCAATAAGCAAAAAAGCTAAAGTAAATCATACAATTAATGATACCGATGGTGTTAACATTGAAGTTATTGACAATTGAGTATTAATAATCTACAATTCATCATATTATAATTTATAGCACATATTAATCCATTTAAATTTACACAAAAATAAAAATCATCAATCATCTATATCAATTACAAAATGATATAGAAAAACAATCAATCATTATGAGTACACTAACCAAAATTATCGTGACAAGTGTTATTAGTTTAATGCTTCTATCTTGCAACTTTTCTATGAATTTAGGACCAGGAGTAGATGGCAATGGCAATGTTATTAATGTAGAGCGTAGCATCTCTAACGATTTCGAATCGATTAAAATTAGCCAAGGTATAGACCTTTACATTACACAATCTAATAATATAGCATTAACTGTTGAGGCAGATGAAAACCTTATGGATCTTATAATGACTGAAGTCGTAGACGGAACATTAAGAATTTATTCTACAGAAAACATTAGACGAGCAACTTCAAAAAAAGTATTATTAAATATTGAAACCATATCTTCTATTAAAGGTACAAGCGGAAGCAGTGTTTATTCTAAGAATACATTAGAAGTGGATAAATTAGAGCTTCATACAACTAGTGGCACGCATATTAAAGTAGATGTAAAAACTAAGAAGTTAGAATGTAGCACGACCAGTGGAAGCGAAATAGAAGTTAGTGGAATTACTGAAACACTTTATGCCAATGCAACAAGTGGAAGTGATATTGATGCATCAGATTTACAAGCTGAATCCTCAGATGTTAGAGCCACTAGTGGTGCTGATATTTCTGTTAACACTTCCAAGACGTTAATTGCTAAAGCAACAAGTGGTGGCGATATTAGATATTCAGGAAACCCAGAAAAAATAGAAACAGCAGACTCGTCGGCAGGTCGTGTGCGACAAGACTAAATTTAGTTTTACTGATAAAGTAGAACAAAACAATCTTAACAAAAGACTAATAACCAATCAATTGTAGGCCATTTCAAATTCTTTGTAGAGTTTGGGATGGTTTTTGCTTATCTTAGTTTAATAGATTTTAATTGACCAATATTAATTAGAAATTGTTAATATTGACATTCAGAACTTTTTTTAGTAGTCAAAACCAATAAAGAGTGACTATTACGCTATGTTTTGTGTCTTTTAAATGACAATAAACTTTAAGATATGAAAAAATTACTACTCATTCTTCTTTTATTTATCACTGTAGTACCGAATATTGCAGCCCAATCTGAAGAAAAAATAAAAGGTAACAGAAATGTTACACTAAGGCAAACCTATATAGACGATTTTCATTCCATTGTAGTTGAAGGCGATTTTTCTATAGAGATTGTTTATAACAGTAAACCTTCTGTAAATGTAGAAGCTGACGACAATCTGCATGACGTTATAGATTTTAACGTAGTAGATGGTGTGCTTACCTTTATTGAAAAAATGCGAATTTCATCTAAAAAGAAACTCAATATTACGGTTAATTACGCTGACGGACTTCATACTATAGAAACAAAAGGTGATGGAGAAATTAGATCACTAACCTCTATGGAGCTTGAAGATGTTACGTTAGTTACTTCTGATAATTCTAGAGCCTATTTAAATATTATAGCCAGAACATTTGATTATAAAAGTTCAGGCAAGTCTAAGACCAGATTAAACTTAACGGCAGATTCTACTAGAATTGAACTAAGCGACAATAGCAAATTAGATGCTTTAATTACATCTAAAACATCAAACTTTGATTTATACCAACGTGCAGACGCAGTAATAGAAGGAAACACAAACAACTCGGTAATACGATTAGATAATTCAACCAATTTTAATGGTTCAAAATTTGACGTAAAAGCTGTAGATGCAAGTTTAGAAGATTCTAGTGACTTGACTATATCTGCTACAGAAAGTATTACAATTGCATCGTCAGGCGATTCTGAAATCTATTTGTACGGAAGCCCATCAATTACAATAACTAAATTTGATGACACTTCTAAATTGCAAAAAAAGAAGCGCTAAATACATACCTTTTTATATAGAAAAAGCCAAAGTAAATTTACTTTGGCTTTTTTTATAAATATCAATATATAAGTCTAATTGTACGTTGAAGTTGCAACTTCAAAATCAGAATCTTTAGCTGCCAAATAACGTTCAGCATCTAGTGCTGCCATACATCCTGTACCTGCGGCAGTAATTGCTTGTCTATAGACATGATCTGCAGCATCTCCACTTACAAATACACCCTCTACATTGGTTTTACTCGTTCCTGGTTGTGCGTTAATGATATAGCCTGTTTCATCTAAATCTAAAATTCCTTTAAAGATATCTGTGTTTGGTTTATGACCAATTGCCACAAAGAAACCTGTAGCTTCAATATCGTGCTTTTCATTTGTTTTATTATTAAAAACTCTGACACCATGCACTAATTGTCCATCTCCTAAAACCTCATCCGTTTCTGTATTATAGAGGATTTCTATATTTTCTGTATTAATAACACGTTGTGCCATAATTTTAGAGGCTCTAAACTCATCACGTCTTACTAACATCGTTACTTTTTTACAAAGTTTAGATAAATAGTGTGCTTCTTCACAAGCAGAATCTCCTGCACCTACAATGACTACTTCTTGATTTCTATAAAAGAATCCGTCACAAACAGCACAAGCAGAAACGCCTCCACCTAATTTTAAATATTTTTGCTCTGATGGTAATCCTAAATATTTTGCTGAGGCTCCTGTAGAAATAATTACAGTATCTGCGTGGATTTCCTTTTCTCCATTAATCCAAGCTTTATGTATATCTCCAGAAAAATCAACTTTAGATACCCAACCATGACGTACATCTGTACCAAAACGCTCAGCTTGTTTTTGCAATTGCATCATCATTTCTGGTCCTGTGATTCCTTCTGGATATCCAGGAAAATTCTCAACATCATTAGTTGTAGTTAATTGACCTCCTGGTTGTTCTCCTTGGTACAAAACAGGGTCCATATTAGCTCTAGACGCATAAATTGCAGCTGTATATCCTGCAGGTCCCGAACCTATAATTAAACACTTTACTTTTTCAATTGTATCTGCCATTTTCTTGAGTTTTATTACTTAAAACAAAAGTAGGTTTTTTGTGTAGAACCTTACAGAGAAGTTATCAACACTATCTATAGTTATATAATTATTATAAATAAAAGCGTAGTCAATTATTAATTTCGTAATTTATAAGGGTTTAACAGCTAAACCAATAAAATTATGAAAGCAAATTTTTTAATGATAAGCATGGCGTTGTTACTTACTTTTGGATGTAAGAACAAATCAGAGAGTGAGTTAGAAACTTCAACCGAAGAAACAGAAATTATTACTACTAAACCAAGCTTAAAAGGAACTTGGGAACTTGTAGGATTTTATAATTATAAAGACGATGTTGTTGTAGACTCGTTTTCTAATAATACCATTTCTAGACAAATAAAGATGTACACAGATAGTAAAGTAATGTGGTGTAAATTACTAAAGACAGATTCTATTGAGTTTTTTGGTTATGGCTCTTATACTTACGATGATGGCCACCTTACTGAGTCTTTAGATTTTGGTTCTTCCTTTATGAACGAAGTTATTAAAGAACAACACGAATTTAATTTTGAATTGGAATTGTCAGAAAATAGATTTGAACAAATTGAATTAGATGAAGATGGACATAAAATCTATTCTGAAAATTATAAACGTATTGAGTAACGACTTCATTTTTTAAAACATATAAAGTCTGCGAGCACCTTTGGGAACAAATGCGTCGCAGACTTCAACCCTAACTAATAAATCACTAACTAAGTGATGCCAAATGCTTAATTCTTTAAAAGGTAAACTACTGTTAGTCTTAAATATGATGGTCCTGAATTTGGTGTTCTCCAATACGAGCTACCATCTAAATCATAACTATTAATAGAATAAATTCTATCTAGTTCTTCGCCAGCTGTTTTTGCTAATAATTCTGCATTTTTATTTGCATTTAGAAGTGCACTTTTTGCCAATTCTTCTATTTGTTTTTCTGATAAAACATCTTTTACTTGAACATAAGATGGCATTACTTGCGTCATGTTAATACCTGTTACTTTTAATATCTCTTCTTTATCTGTTGTTTCAAAGTGAAATACGGTCCCTCCTTTTCTGTAGCCAGTTGCTGCATATGCTAAATCATCTTGTATAAACTTAGATGTGTCTATTCCAAGTTTCTTAATTGCCTCAAAATATTTTGTTTTTAATTCATCAAGTGTTGTACATGGATTCTCAGCATAATAACTGTTCTCTAAGGATAACGTAACGTCTGTTTTATATAACTGTTCTTCAGACTCAATAACTACAGAACCGTAAGATGTTATAGAGCGTTGATTTGTATTCTCTTGAGCCATAGCAAATGTTGATAAGCATAATAGCATTCCTAATATTAATTGTTTCATGATATAAATAGTTTAAAAGTTAATGGTAGATTTTAATAATTTTAATAGATTATACTGTGAACATAAACGATGCTGCAATCATCCAACCGCCAACGATTAGACCAAGAATCCCTAATTTTCCTAGCTTAGGCGCTAATTTCTCTCTCAATTTTGCTGCTTTTTCTTTAGCTGCTCCATTTTTACTTAACAATAGTTTATTGATCATTCCAAAACCTAGCATAAAACCAAGTGTTGCTTCAACAAAACTACCCGCTAATAAAGTAATCCACCATACAGGTGCTACAGTTAACCAACCCATATTAAGGAAGGCTGAGATAATTCCCCAAACTCCAAAGAAGCAAAAGACAATACCAATCCAACCTTGGTAAGGTGCTACTTTGTCTAACAACTCTTGTGCGTTAGGTTTTTTTGATAAAATAAGTGATGGTACTGCGATAATACTCAAAAGGATTAATGAAATTCCGTAAATCATAAGTTCTAATTTTTAATGGTTAATTATGTTATTAATTATGATACAAATTTCAGTAAATAAGCAAGTGTGCAACAGACGGTAAGTAGTAAAATTGATTACCCTGTTTTCAGGGATAGCGATTTTATGGCAAAAAAAACAGGCGTAATGGCCTGTTATTATTCAATAGTTATATAAAAAATGTGTTTTAGTAATTAATCTAACATTCCTTTTTCTACAGCGTAGCGTGTTAGTCCTGCCAAATTACGAACACCTAATTTAGAGATCAAATTTTTACGATAACTTTCAATAGTATGTTTACTTAAAAATAATTGATCTGCAATTTCTTGTGTTGTAAACTCTTGAGCAATGAGTTTTAAAACTTCGGTTTCTCTTTTACTTAAAGAGATTTCTGGTTCAGATTTTTCTGAAAACATGGCTTCCATTAAAATCTGTTTTATACGAGGCGAAAAATAATTCTGCCCTTCCAATATGGATTTTATAGCTTTAAGTAATTCGGTTTTTTCAGCATTTTTAGAAATATAGCCATTAGCATTTGCTTCCGTTAAGGTCTTTATTTTTTTAGCATCTTCTAGCATGCTAACCACTAATGTTTTAATTTTTGGAAACTCTTCTTTTATAGCTGCATTTAGTTCTACACCATCCATTTCTGGCATGTTTATATCTGTAATTACCAAATCAATATTTTCTTCGGTATTGATTCTTAAATATTTTAAAACCTGAATTCCTGTTTTTGCTGTGAGAATAATATTGATAGATGCTTCTTCTGCCAATATACTTGTTAATCCATCTAAAAACATGGAATGATCGTCTGCAATGATTATTGAAAATGGTGTGTTCATACGTTATGTTTGTGGTAAACTAATACTAATTACTGTGCCTCTATTTTCTGCGGTATTTATGGATATCGTTCCTTTAAATTCAGAAACTCTAGTTTCTATATTATTAAGACCTATGCCTTTATTGTTGGTGTTTAAATCAAACCCTATACCGTCATCTTCATAAATAAGCTCAATACTTTTTTCTTCAGGTAAAGTTGTCAATTGAATATTAACCTCCTCTGCCTTCGCATGTTTTAAAGCGTTAGTAATTAATTCTTTTACAATATTAAATAAAGTAACTTGAAGTGGCACAGCAATTGAATTTACTACGTCCTTTGGATAAGCATCAAAGCGCAAATCTACTGATGCGTCTTCACTTATATTTTGAATATAATTTTTGACTAAATCAGTAAAGGCAGTCGTTTCAAATTCTTTAGGAATTAAACTATGCGATATCTCTCTAACCTGGTTATAAGTATCGTCGAGCTGGTTTAAAATTTGTCTAAACTCTGGTTGATGATCGCCTAAACTATTCATTTTTAATTTTATACCTGCTAAATTACCTCCAATACTATCATGCAATTCTCTTGCAATTCTATCGCGTTCTTTAGACTGTACAGCAATTGCATTTTTTGCCAATTCTAATTCTTGCGATTGCAATAAGGTTTTTACTTCTTGCTGGTTAATAGCTTCTTGCTGTTTATTCAGTAAACTTTGGGTTTGAAGTTTTTGATAATACACAATTAACAACAAAATTACCGGAATTAAAATCACAATAAATCCAATAAGAAAGGCATATTTAATAGTGGATTGACGCTTAATCTCGGCTTCTTGTTTTATTTGGTCTTCTTGTAATAGATCAATTTCTTTTTCCTTTTTTAGGGTTTCATATTTTACCTCTAAATCTTTTACCAATCTTTGATTTTGCTTTTCTGCAATTTCATGACTTACCGACTGATATTGTGTCATTAGGCTATAAGCATTCTTAAAATCGCCTTTAACATTATATAACTTAACTAGAGCACTAATTACTTTTTGTTGCAACTCTAATCGATTCCATTGAATGGTATTTATGTAAGCTGTACTTAATGCCATTTCAGAAACATCATAGTTTTTTAACATGGCATAAGCATATCCTAACTTTAAAGTTGCCTCTATAAAGAGGTCATAAAAACCTTCGTTTAATGCTGCCACCTTAATACTTTCCGTATTATTAATCAACGTATTAAAATTGCCTTGTCTTAATTCAATTTCAGATAAATTGAGTTGTAATTGTAGTTTTTCTTTTGGAAAATTAGACAAGAAATTTTCAGATAGTGCATTATCAATCATCACTTCAGCCAAATCATATTCTTCATTTAAGACTAAATAAAGACTTTTTACGATGATATTTCTCAAATAAAAATCTTGATCGTTTTTAGTTTGTGGCAATTCCTCTAATAATGCCTGTGATTTTTGAAATTCTCCTTTATATAAATATGTTTCAGCAAGCTGTAATTTTAAATAATTTTGAATATTATTTTCTGAAGTAGATTGTTCTATACCTAGAATATAAGATTTTATAGCTTCATCAAATAATCCCATTTTTTGAGCAGCTACACCTTCAAAATACAATGCTCTTAGCCTAATATTTTTTATATTTTGAAACGTTGAATCCTTATAAAACGCTTCACTTTTAATCAATTGTCCATAATGCATCAGTGAATCTGCATGACCAGATTTTAAATAAATTTGAGCGATAGTATCCAAATATTGAAACCTAACTTGTTGTGATTCTGCAGCGTTTAAGTTAACATGAAGGTGATTACTTACAACTTGAGGCATGTGGCCAAAGGCCTTAAAATTAATATCATCTTGGCTATAACCAAGAAAGCATAAAATTATAAATAAAAGAAAAATTGGATTTTTAATTTGCATTACTACTATAGTATTCTAGTCACAAAAGTAATGTTTTACTGTTTTGTGCGATTTGGTATTGCAATATTAAATATTATGTTGTCTTAAATTATCACGGTTTTCAGTGAAAACCAAAAAAAGCCTAGAGGTCTTAAACTCTAGGCTTGTTTTATTTATGGGTTAAAAGTTTATTTCTTAATTAATCCTTTTAATAATGACAGTACAAATAATACTATAAAAATAAAAAAGATAATTTTAGCGATTCCTGCTGCTGCTCCTGCGATTCCTCCGAAGCCTAATACGGCTGCTATAATTGCGATTATGATAAATGTGATTGTCCAACGTAACATATGTTTTGGTTTTAAATTAATACTAAAATTAGCTAGTCTAATTTCTTACTGTAAAGATAAGCTTGATTATGGTAACTCTTTAACACAAACGCATAGATTACTAACTCATATAGAAACGTTTAGACATAAAAAAAAGGTATCATTTTTTCAAATGACACCCTTTTCTACTTAACCTAACCAACTTTGCTATTAATAAATATCTTCTAACGCGTTAATTTTAGCTAACCCGTTATTAATTGCGGATTTTTGAGACTGAAGAATTGATTTTGTACTCATAGGAAGACTTGTTTCATTTAACACATCTTCATATTCTTCTATGGCTGCTTTTTCTCCTCTTATTGCTTCATTTAACATAGACTCTTCGTCATTAGCCGAGAATAAACTTTTTACATCCATCCATGCTCTATGAGCAGAACCTGTAATACTTCCTCCTTTGTCTACATCTTGGTTGAAACTTCTAATTTCTTCTTTTAGTTCTCTTCCAAAATTTAGACGCTCTTGTGCTTTATTTCTAAAATAAGTCTTTAATGAAGCATGCTCTATATTTTCTGCTGCTTTCGTGAATCCTTTTTCCGCATCGTATGTTTTTTCTAATAAATTGTTTAATTTTTTTCCTACTTGTTCTGTGTAAGTACTCATTTTATATATGTTTTAAATTAATGGTACTTTATTTTTTAGATGTGTACCACTTTCCATCTCTTTTTATCTCTTACTCAACAAAAATATCATCTATTTCCCTGAAGGTTTAATGCATAAGATTTTTGTTTTAACTCAAATAAAAACCAACGTCATCACAATTACTTTTTTCGATGCTCTTCCATGTAGTTGTTGTATTTAGCACCGAGTTCATTCTTTTCTTTTTCGGTCAAAACTTTACCAGATAATTGAAAAAATGTATGTTCTTCATCTTCTAGATGATGCTCTACTTTCTCTTTTAAATCTTTTGCTATTTTTAACCATGCAGAAGAGTCTTTTTCCGTTTTTTCTAATTGCTCAATTAACTCGTCAATTTCATGATGTTCAGCAATACCATGTCTTGCATGCTCTTGCATCATATCTACAGGAATTAAGGGTTTGTAAAAATGGTGCTCCTCTGCGTTGGCATGCAATTCGAGTTCCATCCTTAATTCTTTAAATATCTGTGTTCTCTCCTTTGTATCGCCAGACGTCTGAGTTAGCTTGTCTAAAAGTGCTCTTTGAATGTCATGGTCATTTCTTATGGCTTCGTATATTTTCATTTCAGTTATATTTTTGGTTCCTTCAAATATATATTGATGCATATAACTCACTTTGCTCATAAGATTTAAAAATTAACTTAAATGCAGAAGAAACATTAAAAGTTAAATATTTTAAATCTATCTTTACTTAAATCTTTACAAACGATATGAAGCAATGCTAATTTGCATACCCGACATTAGTGGGTTTACACAATTTATGAGTGAAACGGATAATGAGTTAAACTCTAAAGTCATTCCCTCGCTTTTAAACGAAATAATCTATTCTAATGAAATAGGATTAAGAGTCTCAGAAATTGAAGGTGATGCCGTATTGTTTTATAAGCGAGGGGAATTACCCAAATTGAAAGATTTAATACGTCAATGTAAATACTTCTATACTCAGTTTTACAAACAGCTACGAAAATTAGAAATTAAACATCAACATAAAAGTGGCAGTAAATCCATACCAAAAACATTAGGCTTAAAAATTATATTGCATTATTCTGAAGAAATTGATTCAGTGCAAATAGGCAAGCATATAAAACTTATTGGTGAAGATGTTATTGTAGCGCATCGTTTATTAAAAAATGATATCAAAACTGACGAATACCTTCTGTTTTCTTCTAACCTATTAGATGAATACAACACCAAAGATTTAGATAGTAAATTATACTGGGACGATATTAAAAAGGGCAAGGATGTCTATGAGCATATTGGGGAGATAAAGTATACTTACATTGATTTAACCACATTATTAGACACATAAGAAATGACAGAAATATTAATTAGTGCGGAAAACACTAAAGACATCATAGAACAACTACAAAATAATATTGGAGGCGAAATATTAGAGCGTTGGGGAGAAAGCACTCTTGTTGTTAATAATGAAAAAGCAAACGGCACTGTTAAAGTAATACCATTTGATTGGGGCGTAAATTTAATGATTTATGATATTGAATTTTTAAGCGAAGTTGTACTAAGAATAGAAGCTACAGAATTCAATCCTATTCGTTTTATTTATAATCTTCAAGGCGAATTTTTACATCGATTTGGTATTCAAAGTCGAGAAGCCTTAATAGAACAATTTCAAACTTTAATTTTTACAAATAAAACTGATGGTATTAATTGTTTGCATTTTAAAGAAGGTGTGAGAATTGAAACGAATATTATTCAAATAGTTAGAAAAGACTTTTTGAAGAAACGAACTACCAAAGTTTCTACCTTGAATAAAAAGTTACAAGAAGTATTTGTTGACACTGATCATGACAATAGATTTTCGCATCATGGCACCTTAAACTTAAAAATGGCAGACCACGTTAAAAAATTACATAACATTAAAACAAAAGGAATGTTGCGTATTTTAAAAATGGAAGCCAAAGTTTATGAGATATTATCGTTACATATTCAACAATATATTAAACAATCCCAAGGGGTAGAATTACCCACTTCATTAGTGAAAAGTGAATTGAAACGAATTCGAAAAGTTGGAGAGAAAATATTAAAGAACCCTTCAAAATCTTATAATTTGGAAGATTTATCTAATGAAACTGGTTTATCTCAAGCCAAGCTCCAAGATGGTTTTAAATTTTTATATACACGTACGGTTACTGAATTTATTCGTCATGTAAGATTAGAGCAAGCACGAGATTTACTTAAAACTACCGATTTAAATATCTCTCAAGTTGTTTATACTATTGGCTTTACTAGCAGAAGTTATTTTTCTAAAATTTTTAAAGAAAAATATAATGTATCTCCAAACGAATTTAAGATGCAAACACCAACTAAGGTGGAGGTTATTTAATATCATTTTTTAAATAACCATTTCCTTATAATAGCTATAAAACTGTATTTACCGGTAAGTTTTAAAGCAGTGCTCAACCAATTTAATGGTTGCAAGTCTTCCTTGAAGTCTGCTTTTACTAGTTTCAGTTCTTCCCAGGCTATATCGCGTTCTAGTTTAAAACGTTTTAAATCATTATCGATATCGTCAAAATTTGTATATGTCTTCATGTTAATTAAAAAATTTAAGTCCTACCCTTTTAATTATTGCTGAGTTAAATTTTGTTCTCATCATATAAAGAGCCAACGATAAAACCACATAAATAACGCCAACTATTAAAAAACCTAGAGCAAAACTGTTTACTGACTTACCTATTTCTAATGCTAATGCAATAGAAAGAAATACTAATCCCGCAAATACCAAACTACCAACAACTAATACTTTTGTCATTAGACTTAATGACAAGGTTAATTGTTGAAAAATCTTCAATTTAAAATATTGGTGAGACGCTTTTACGTAACGCTCACCAATATGAGAAGCTTTATTAGTTGTATCGTTTATGTCGTTAAAAACACTCATCAATTAGGCTTTTTTCTGTAAGTTCTTGTTCTTAGCTTTTAAATCTTTTAATTTAGATTCTAGTGTAGTTATTACGTCCTCAGCTTTATAGCTAGCATTAGAAACAATAGATTCAACTTGGTGATCTAAATTTTCTTTCTGTGAGGAAATCGTATCGCCTAATGAGTCTCTTATTTCAGATGCTTTTTCAGCCATCAAATCTCTCTTTGCTGCAGCTTCATCTGCAATTCTTTGTCTTGTAATACTTCCTTTATCTGGCGCAAACAAGATACCTAAAACTGTACCTACTGCTGTTCCTGCTAAAATTCCTAAAACTGTATTTCCGTTATTACTCATAATGTTATTTTTTAATTTAATATAATTTTCAGCGCTTTGCTGTGACACAAAGATATAAGCAACTTTTGCCTATGCTTAACTCTATACATAACGATTTTAGCTGTTTTGATAATTATCATTTACGTTAAACATTTTAGCTTTTAAACTAAACCATACTGAGTGAATAATTTAATTTTGAGGAAAACGATAAAACATGGCAGAAACAATAAAAACATATAATCCTTATAATGGTAATCAACTTGAGACATATAAATTAGAATCGAAAGACACCTTAAATGAAAAATTAGAATTAGCCGATCGAACTTTCAAATCTTGGAAAAATTATGAGATTGAAGAACGTATAGAGTTATTAAAGGTTCTAGCAAATGTAACTTTTGAGAACAAATCGAATCTAAGTCAACTTATTACTTCCGAAATGGGGAAACCTGTTAAGGAAAGTGTAGCCGAAATCGAAAAATGTATTCTTTTAATTGATTTTTATATAAAAAATGCAGATCAGTTTCTGCAAGATGATATTATAAAGACTGAAGCGGTTGAAAGCTTTATTAGCTACGACCCATTGGGCTGTATTTTAGCCATTATGCCATGGAATTACCCATTTTGGCAAGTATTCCGGTTTGCGATTCCCACTTTAACAGCAGGCAACGTTGGTTTATTAAAGCATGCTTCTAATGTTACTGGCTGTGCCGTTGCGATTGAAAAATTATTTATTGATGCAGGTTTTCCTAAAGGTTGTTTTCAAACCTTAGTTACGGACCATGATACTGTTGAAGATTTATTGAAAAATGACATCGTTAAGGCAGTTTCATTAACAGGAAGCGAGAAGGCGGGACGAAAAATCGCAGAACTTGCTGGCAAGAATTTAAAAACATCACTATTAGAATTGGGTGGAAACAATGCCTGTATTATACTAAATGATGCGGATTTAGATGAGCATATTGATACTATAGTTAAAGCTAGAATGCAGAACTCTGGTCAAAGTTGTATAGCAGCCAAACGTTTTATAGTAGAAGAAACTATTTATGATGAATTTATAGAGAAATTTACATCTAAAGTAAAAGACTTAGAATATGGAGACCCTACACATACTGACACAACTATATCATGTATGGCTCGAGAAGATTTAGCCGAAGAATTAGAAGAACAGGTAAAAAAATCTATCGCGTTAGGCGCAAATGTGCTCCTAGGAAATAAAAGAGATGGCGCTTATTATCAACCCACAATATTAACTGATGTTACTGCTGAAATGCCAGTATTTAAAGAAGAAACCTTTGGACCAATGGCAGCCGTAATTAAAGTGAAAAACGAAGATGAAGCTTATAAAGTAGCTTCGAACTCAAAATTTGGATTAGGGACTATGGTGTTCACTTCAGATTATGAAGCAGCATCAAAACGTATTTCAGAAATTGAAGATGGTGCATTTTTTATCAATGAAATGGTAAAATCAGATCCAAGACTACCTTTTGGTGGTACTAAGATTTCAGGATATGGACGTGAATTATCTAAAGAAGGCATGCTTGCCTTTGTAAACAAGAAAACAATTTATATTAACAAATAAAAACAAAAATAAGATGAAATTTGTAAAAGAAGAAGATGAAGAAAGAGGAGATTATATTTTCCAAAAAGATGAAAAAACAAAATTTGGAGCACGGTTTATAATTCTAGTGCTAGTAATTTTGGTTGGTGTTGTAGTAGCATCAGGAATTCACTTTAAATGGTATTAAGCTAATATAATAAAAAAAGCTCAGCATTTGCTGAGCTTTTTTTATTGAAAGTCGGGGTGGCAGGATTCGAACCTGCGGCCTCCACGTCCCAAACGTGGCGCGATAACCGGGCTACGCTACACCCCGAATTTAGGTTTCCCAATTTCGGAATGCAAATATAGAGTTTTTCTTTAAAATCTAGCAACATTTAATTAACTTTAAAAACTAATCTTTTTTCTTTTAAAAATTATGAATTTAAAACGCCTCGCTTTTTGCTTTATTCTATTCAGTACAATAGCTTGTGCTCAAGATAAAAACCCAATTAATAAAGAAAATAGCCATGAAATCATTGTAGATAACCTCATTATTCCTTGGGGTTTTACATTCTTACCCGATAGTTCTATTTTAATCACGGAAAAATCGGGAGAGTTAATCCATTTTAAGGATAATAAAAAAACTACAATTTCAGGACTCCCAAAAATTTACAACCGAGGCCAAGGCGGTTTACTTGATATTTTGTTACACCCAGACTATAAGAGCAATGGTTGGCTTTATTTTTCATACGCCTCTTCTGATGGAGAAGATTCCGGAGGAAATACGGCTATTGCTAGAGCGCAAATTAAAGACAATAGCTTAATCAACTTAGAAGTATTGTATAAAGCTGCACCTAATTCTACAAAAGGGCAACACTTTGGGTCACGTTTAATTTTTGATGATAATGGATTTCTCTTTTTCTCAATTGGCGATCGTGGAAATAGAGATGAAAATCCTCAGGATATAACTAAAGATTGCGGTAAGATATACCGGATCAATGATGACGGTACAATACCTGCAGACAATCCGTTTGTTGATGAAGATAATGCTAAAACGGCAATCTTTTCTTATGGTCACAGAAACCCTCAAGGCATGACACTACATCCTGAAACTAAAGAAATTTGGACTAATGAACATGGACCAAAAGGAGGCGATGAAATAAATGTTATAAAAAAAGGACTAAATTATGGTTGGCCAATTATTAGCCATGGCGTTAATTATAGTGGTACAAAATTCACTGAGATTACCGAGAAAGAAGGTATGGAACAACCAATTCATTACTGGGATCCATCAATAGCGCCAAGCGGAATGGTGTTTATAAATAGCGATAAATATGGAGACTGGAGTAAAAATTTACTTATTGGCTCTCTAAAGTTTCAGTATTTAAATATGTGCACTATTAAAGACAATAAAGTTATAAAAGAAGAACGCCTTTTAGATGGTTTAGGTCGTGTAAGATGTGTTAAACAAGGACCTGACGGTTACATTTATGTCGCAATAGAAAATTTAGGTATTGTAAAATTGACAAGAAAATGAAAAACTACATTCTAATTATATCACTACTATTTTCGCTAACATCTTGTGATTCGAAGCAAAACAAACAGAACTACATTTCTGAAAACCAGGATCAATCCCCTCTTAAAGAAAGTATAACACGAGGCAGCGTTATATATGATGATTTTTGTGTTTCCTGCCATCTACCCAATGGTAAAGGTGTAACGAAAGTCTTTCCGCCTTTAGCAAACTCAGATTTTCTAAAAGACAATCAAGCAAAAAGTATAAAAGCCATTAAATACGGCTTAACTGGAGAAATTGTAGTCAATGGCATCACATATAATAGCAATATGACAGCTTTAGGACTCTCTGATAAGGAAGTTGCAGATGTTACTAATTTTATAAATAATAGCTGGGAGAATAAAATAGATAATTTTGTTACACCTGAGAAAGTTTCTAAGTTATAAGTATGCTTTATACTTAAATAGCTAAATTTGTCAAACTCAAATAAATTAAGATAAAAATATGCTTATAATAGGAATTGCAGGTGGTACAGGCTGCGGAAAAACCACAGTAGTAAATACAATTTTAAAGGAACTTCCTGAAGGTCAAGTAGGTGTTATCTCTCAAGATTCTTATTACAAAGACACCTCGCATTTAAGCTTTGAAGAACGTGTAAAAATAAATTTTGACCATCCAAGATCTATAGATTTTGAATTGTTAGAACAACATCTTATACAGCTTAAAGAAGGTAAATCTATAAACCAACCTGTATATTCATTTGTAAAACATAATAGAACAGGAGATATTATAGTTACACAACCAAGAAAAGTAATGATTGTAGAAGGAATACTTATTCTTTCTCATCCAGAAATAAGAGATCTTTTTGATATAAAAATATTTGTTCATGCAGATTCTGATGAGCGTTTAATTCGTAGATTAAAAAGAGACATAACAGAACGCGGTAGAGATATTAACGAGGTTTTACAACGCTATCAAAATACATTAAAACCAATGCATCAACAATTCATTGAACCTATGAAAGAGTATGCGGATATTATAATGCCAAACAATAAGTATAATTCGGTAGCTGTAGATATCGTTAAAACTATTATTAACGAGCGCCTCTAATGAAATTTTTAAACTCTAAATATCTAAAACCATTCAAGAACATCTATATTATTGTTCTGGCTGTATTTGCAGTATGGATGCTGTTTTTTGATGCGCATTCATGGATATTTCATCATGAATTAAATTCAGATATAGAAGAGTTAGAATACCAAAAAGAACATTACAGAAATGAAATGGCAAAAGATGATAAGGCCATAAAAGAGTTGAGTACAGATGAAGGCATAGAACGCACAGCACGTGAAAACTACTACATGAAAAAGCCTAATGAAGACATATTTATTATTGAATATGAAGACAGCATAGCAAAACAAAAGAAAGATGAGTAACTCATTATTTAGTGATTTTGAAGGTGTTTCTTCAAAAGGATGGAAACAAAAAATACAGGTAGACTTAAAAGGAGCGGACTACAACGATACTTTAATTTGGAAAAACAATGAAGGTATTGATGTAAAACCTTTCTATCATTCAGATGAATTTGAATCGCTGCCAGACACTTCTATTAATCCAAAAACTACTTGGGCAATTAGCCAATTTATTCAAGTCAATACAGCTAAAGACAGCAATCTTAAAGCAATAGATGCGATAAGTCGTGGTGCAGAAAATATAATTTTTCATATCAAGGCTGATCATATTACACCTGAAGAATTATTCAAAAATATTGATTTAAGCGCAGTAAGTATTGATATTAAATGTGATTTTCTCTCAGAAGAATTCACACAGAAGATATTAGATTACACACATCATATTTCAAACGGATCACAAGTAACTATTCACACAGATATTATTGGTAATCTAGCCCAAACTGGCAATTGGTATGCAAATCTAAAAGGTGATCATATAAAATTTGAAGCTATTGTAAAATCAACCAATCAATTTAGTATTGATTTAGACTTATATCAAAATGCAGGAGCTACCATTATTCAACAATTAGCGTACGGTTTAGCGCATTGCAACGAATATTTAAATAGCATTGATAAAATACTAACTAAGGATGCCAAAACATCGCTTAATGTTACTTTTTGTACCGCTATTAGTTCAAACTATTTCTTCGAAATTGCAAAAATAAGAGCCTTACGCTTATTATGGTCAACCTTGGCTGCCGAATATGGTATTAATACAGATTGTAGAATTATCTCAACGCCAAGTAAACGAAATAAAACCATTTACGATTACAATGTAAATATGCTTAGAACTACTACTGAGTGCATGAGTGCAATACTAGGTGGTACAGATGTAGTTTACAACCTTCCTTACGATGTATTGTTTCATGAGTCTAATGAGTTCGGAGATCGTATTGCAAGAAATCAACTTTTAGTTTTAAAAAATGAGAGCTATTTCGATAAGGTAAATAATGCTGCTGATGGCGCTTATTATATCGAAAATATCACGAAACAATTCGCAGAAAAAGCACTTCTCCTTTTTAAAGATATTGAAGAGCAAGGTGGTTTTTTAAGTCAATTAAAAGAAGGTACTATTCAACGAAAAATTAAAGAAAGCGCAACTAAAGAACAGGCTAATTTTAATGCCGAAGAACTTGTGCTTTTAGGTACAAATAAGCATCCTAATTTAGCAGACAAAATGAAAAATGATTTAGAAGTCAGTCCATTTTTAAAAGTTAACAAGCGCAAAACCTTAATTGAACCAATTATTCAAAAAAGGCTATCTGAAAATTTGGAAATCAATAGATTAAACAAAGAATAAAACATGGTATTGAAAAAATCAATAGTACTAAAAATTAGTATTTTCCTACTATTTTTCACATCATGTTATGAAGTCGCAAAGGAGATTCAAGACTGGACACAAACCAATGCGTCAGATCTTATTATAAGTAAGCAACATTTACTTGAAGATGACGGAATAAAAATTGGGCTTCCAGAAAGTTTTGAGCGTTACAATATGGTGGACTACACCTCACTTCTAGACTCATTAGTTGTGGATAATACTGACTTAGAAATAGAACATACGCGATTAAAAATAATGCGAGAAATGGAAGGCAATCATTATGTGTTTTTTGATAGCATATCTAATTCAACCTATACCATCAACAGTGTTCCTTTTACACCCATTACAAGACAAGATGCTAAATTTTTACTAGGAATAATTAGACAAAACCAAGATCAAGTTTCTAGCATGACAGATCTTAACTACACAAAAATCACAGCTAAACATAACGTCTCAGGAAACACTCAAATATTTAAGGCTATTTATAAAATTGAAAACACAAAACTTAATCATCAAGCTTTTCAGCATGTTTATTTTGTATCTTCAAACAACAAAACCGTATTCATAAACCTCTCAACACCCTTTGAAGTCAATTTTGACCCTTATCTAGAAAAAATGATACTATAATGAGCAGAAAAAATCTTCAACATTTAGAGCTAGGTTCAATAACTAACAATAAACACCCTAGGCCAGTTAGCGATTTTTTAACAGCCGAAGACATCATTGTAAAATCGTTATACTCAAAAGACGACATCAAAAACATCGAACACCTTGATTTCGTTGCTGGGATCGCTCCATATTTACGCGGACCATACTCAACTATGTATGTGCGCAGACCATGGACCATTAGACAGTATGCAGGTTTTTCTACAGCAGAAGAAAGTAATGCCTTTTACAGACGTAATCTTGCTGCAGGACAAAAAGGCTTATCAGTGGCTTTTGACTTAGCAACACATAGAGGCTATGACTCTGATCATGAACGCGTCGTTGGCGATGTCGGTAAAGCTGGTGTAGCCATAGATTCTGTAGAAGACATGAAAATACTTTTCGATCAGATTCCATTAGATAAAATGTCGGTCTCAATGACCATGAATGGTGCTGTTTTGCCAATTCTAGCGTTTTATATTGTTGCAGCAGAAGAACAAGGCGTAACACCAGAACAGCTTGCAGGTACTATTCAAAATGATATTTTAAAAGAATTCATGGTGCGTAACACCTACATCTACCCTCCTACACCTTCCATGAAGATTATCTCAGATATCTTTGAGTACACAAGTAAAAATATGCCAAAATTTAATAGCATTAGCATCTCTGGCTATCACATGCAAGAAGCTGGTGCAACATGCGATATAGAATTAGCATACACTTTAGCAGATGGCTTAGAATATATTAGAAAAGGGCTTGCCGCTGGTATGGACATAGACACCTTTGCTCCTCGTCTATCTTTCTTCTGGGCAATTGGCATGAACCATTTTATGGAAATTGCAAAAATGAGAGCGGCTCGTATGCTTTGGGCAAAACTTGTAAAACAATTTAATCCTAAAAATCAAAAGTCTTTAGCGCTAAGAACGCACTGCCAAACATCTGGATGGAGTCTTACTGAACAAGACCCATTTAACAACGTGGTCAGAACATGTATTGAAGCATCCGCCGCAGCTTTTGGAGGCACTCAAAGTTTGCACACTAACGCATTAGATGAAGCGATAGCATTACCAACTGATTTCTCGGCAAGAATCGCAAGAAACACCCAAATATACCTACAAGAAGAAACACAAATTACAAAAACCGTAGATCCTTGGGCTGGAAGTTACTACGTTGAAAAATTAACTGATGATATCGCAAATAAAGCTTGGGAGCTCATTCAAGAAATTGAAGATTTAGGCGGAATGACCAAAGCAATTGAAGCCGGAATACCAAAACTTAGAATTGAAGAAGCTGCGGCACGAAAACAAGCACGAATTGATTCTGGTCAAGATGTCATTATTGGTGTTAACAAATATCAGTTAGAACAAGAAGACCCAATATCTACGCTTGAAGTAGATAATCAAACCGTTAGATTGCAGCAAATAGAACGTTTAGAGCATATTAAATCCACGCGAGACACCAATGCTGTTAATGACGCTTTAGCAAAATTAACAGAATCAGCTAAGTCACAGAATAATAATTTATTAGCTTTAGCAGTAATTGCAGCTAGAAATAGAGCCACCTTAGGAGAAATAAGCGATGCTCTAGAAGCGGAATTCGGACGACATAAAGCACAAATAAAATCATTTTCAGGCGTGTATAGTAAAGAAATAAAAGATGACAAAAGCTTCTTAAAAGCTAAAGAACTAGCGAATCAATTTGCAGAACAAGATGGCAGAAGACCAAGAATTATGATTGCCAAAATGGGTCAAGATGGTCATGATAGAGGAGCAAAAGTTGTAGCCACTGGTTATGCAGATGTAGGCTTCGATGTAGACATAGGACCACTGTTTCAAACACCAAAAGAAGCTGCAAAACAAGCCGTAGAAAACGACGTCCATATTTTAGGTGTATCTTCCTTAGCAGCAGGACATAAAACCCTAGTTCCTCAAGTAATAGACGAACTAAAAAGACATGGACGCGATGACATTATGGTTATTGTTGGTGGTGTAATCCCAAAGCAAGATTATCAATATTTATTTGACGCTGGTGCTGTTGCTGTTTTTGGTCCAGGAACAAAAATTAGTGATGCTGCAATTCAGATTTTAGAGATTTTAATTGATGAATAAAACATCAAAAATCCGTAGCCTTAAAATATTAAAAAGACTATTTCTTTTATTTTCAGTTTTAAGCTTATTTCTAATTCACTTTTTTATACCAAGATTAATAACTGAAATTAGAAATCCTATCGTAGGTTTAATTAAAAGAAATAAAAATATAGATTTCGATGTAGCTTCAAAATCAAAGAAAAACATACAGAGAAAAGAACTAAGCATTTCTTCTTTTGACGGCATAAAACTATCAGCGAGATTAACTCTTTCTAGCATAGACTCTACTTACGGAACAATAATTTTATTACATGGTATTCGTTCAAACAAGGATACCTTTTTCGATTTAAGTACCTACCTGGCTGAGAAAGGCTATAATTCTGTTGCGTTAGACTCTAGAGCACATGGCAAAAGCGAAGGACAATTCTGTACGTTTGGTGTAAATGAAAAGAAAGACATTAAAAAAGTTATTGATTATCTATCTACCGAAGAAAACTTAGACCATATTGGCATTTGGGGACAATCGCTTGGAGGTGCCATCGGTTTGCAAGCCATGGGCTTTGATCAGCGCATAAAATTTGGAATTATTGAAAGTACATTCTCAGATTTTAGAACAATTGTTAATGATTATTTTAAACTTCATGCTGGATTTAATTTCACTCCTTTTTCAAATTATTTAGTTAACAGAGCTGGAAGCATTGCAGAATTTGACCCTAATGATGCTAACCCATTAAAATATTGTGAAAATATTACACAACCTATACTTGTCGTTCATGGGAATAAAGATGATCGGATTAAAATAGAGTATGGAAAGAATAATTTTTCAAACATAAAAAGCGACGATAAAGAATTTATAGAAATAGATTCAGCTAACCACGTAAACGTATGGAAAGTTGGTGGAGACACCTATTTCAATAAAGTTCTGCAATTTTTAAATGAGCAAAAATTAAAGGCTCTTTAGACCAATTAAAACCGCTTTTCCTAATCTTTATCTTGATTAAAATTAAAGTTCTGTATATGCTCAAAGGCTGATAAACAATTTAATTTAATGTTAACAACTTCAATTTTATAAACTCGTAAATAATCGTAATTTTAAACCCTTATAACAAACCGAATCATTTGATGGGTAAAATCATTGCAATAGCAAACCAAAAAGGAGGTGTAGGCAAAACTACAACCTCTGTAAACCTTGCGGCTTCACTAGGAGCATTAGAGAAAAAAGTATTACTTATAGACGCAGATCCGCAAGCCAATGCGAGTTCTGGTTTAGGGATTGATGTAGATAATGTTGAGATTGGGTCTTATCAATTAATTGAGCACTCTGCAGATGCTAAAGCTGCCATTGTGACCTCTAATGCACCAAACGTTGATGTTATACCTTCACATATTGACCTTGTTGCCATTGAAATTGAGTTAGTAGATAAAGAAGCGCGTGAATACATGCTAAAAAAAGCTATCACTAAGCTAAAAGAAGATTATGACTATATTTTAATAGACTGCGCACCTTCACTTGGCTTATTAACCTTAAATGCATTAACTGCAGCAGATTCTGTTATAATACCAATACAATGCGAATATTTTGCCCTTGAAGGATTAGGCAAACTGTTAAATACTATTAAAAGTGTACAAAAAATACATAATGAAGCGTTAGACATTGAAGGCATGCTTTTAACGATGTTTGATTCTCGATTAAGACTTTCTAACCAAGTGGTAGAAGAAGTACAAAAGCATTTTAGTGATATGGTTTTTGAAACTATTATTCAACGAAATGTCAGATTAGGAGAAGCGCCAAGTTATGGTGAAAGCATCATTAATTATGATGTTAGTAGCAAAGGTGCTGCAAATTATTTAAGTTTAGCAAAAGAGTTGATAAAGAAAAATGAATTATAATGGCGAAAGCAACTAAAAAACAAGCTTTAGGTAGAGGTCTTTCTGCTTTATTGAAAGATCCTGAAAATGATATTAATTCTGCAGAAGATAAAAACGCAGATAAAGTTGTGGGCAATATTGTAGAATTAGAGCTTTCTAGTATTGAAGTCAATCCATTTCAGCCTAGAACTAATTTTAACGAAGAGTCACTAAGAGAATTAGCATCTTCTATCCGTGAATTAGGTGTTATACAACCTATAACAGTTAGAAAATTAGCTTTTAACAACTATCAATTAGTATCAGGTGAGCGTCGTTTTAGGGCTTCAAAATTAATTGGTCTAGAAGCCATACCTGCTTACATCAGAATTGCTAATGACCAAGAGTCTTTAGAAATGGCATTGGTTGAAAACATTCAACGCCAAGATTTAGATGCTATTGAAATTGCCTTATCATACCAACGCCTAATTGACGAAATCAATTTAACACAAGAGCAAATGAGCGAACGTGTAGGTAAAAAGCGTTCTACAATTGCTAATTACTTGCGTTTACTTAAATTAGATCCAATTATTCAAACTGGTATTCGTGATGGATTTATTAGTATGGGTCACGGAAGAGCGATGGTTAATATTGAAGACCAAGTTGATCAACTAGAAGTCTATGAAAAAATTATAACTAACAAACTATCTGTTAGAGCTACAGAACAATTAGTTAAAAATTTAGGTTCTAATCCGACTGATACTGAAGTAGAATCTACTAAAATTGAAATCCCTAAACACATTAAAAAAGGGGTTAAAGAATTTTCGGAATATTTTGGTCATAAAATAGATGTGAAAGTCGCTAAAAATGGAAGCGGAAAAATTACTATTCCATTTCATTCTGAAGAAGATTTTAATCGTATTAAAAAATTAGTTCAGCGTGAGAACAAATAAGCATTTCTTGGCAATTTTATTGTGCTTTGTTTCTGTTCTATTCTCATATTCTCAAATAGAAACGGACAGCACAAGTATTGCTGTTAATGATAAAGTTGTTATTGCAACGGATACATTGGTAAAGACTCCAATAGATCCGCTACGTCCTGCAAAAGCAGCATTTTTATCAGCTGTACTTCCAGGATTAGGCCAGGCTTATAATAAAAGGTATTGGAAAATCCCAATTGTTTGGGGCGCAATCGCAGGAGGTGTTTTAGTTTATGATTTTAACACTAAACAACTCGACCGTTATAGAGATGCTTATAAAAGACGTCTAGCTGGTTTTAAGGATGACGAGTTCTATGGCGATGGTGATTCACCTAACATTTCTACTGACGCACTTGTTAGAGCGCAAACACAAGCAAGACGAAATAAAGATCTTTCACTCCTAGTTACATTAGGTTTTTATGCTCTGAATATTTTGGATGCCAATATTGATGCACATTTACTTCAATTCAATGTGGATGATAATCTAAGTTTAAGTCCGCATTTTCAATATAATAAAATGGAAAACGCATCGGACTTAGGCTTAACACTTAACTTTAATTTTTAATATGAAAATAGCACTACTCGGTTATGGTAGAATGGGCAAAAGCATTGAGACTATCGCTGTAAATCGTGGTCACAGTATTACTTTAAAGGTTTCTGATAAAGACTCTGATTATGATTTTAAAAATGTTGATGTCGCTATAGACTTTAGCATTCCCTCTGTTGCTGTATATAATATTAAGAAAGCCTTAGACGCAGGAATTCCTGTAATTTCAGGCACGACAGGTTGGCTTGAACACTATGATGATATTGTTACGTATTGTAAGGACAATGATGGTACATTTCTATATGCCTCTAACTTTAGTTTAGGTGTAAATATCTTTTTCGAAATTAACAGAAGACTAAGTGAATTAATGTCTGGATTTAATGAGTATTCTACCGAGATGGTAGAAATTCATCATACTCAAAAACTTGATGCTCCAAGTGGTACTGCAATAACTTTAGCTGAAGAAGTTATAAAAAATTCTAACTATACCAACTGGACATTAGAATCACCAGAACCTAACGAGATTTTTATTGATGCTAAACGCATTGAAAACATTCCTGGCACGCACGAGGTTACCTACGACTCAGAAGTTGATTCTATAAACATTACACACACAGCACATAGTAGACAAGGTTTTGCGATGGGAGCTGTAATTGCTGCAGAATGGATTAAAGACAAAAAAGGCGTCTTTACTATGAAAGATGTGTTAAACATTGGTTAATTTACCAACGTTTTGAAACAAATTGAAATAATTTTCAACCTACTAGATTAAATATTGCATTATGAACTGGACACAGTGGTTTATCTTTTTACTCGTATTACAAATTATTCATGGTTTAGGCACATGGAAATTATATGTGAAAGCAGGCAGAAAAGCTTGGGAAGCATTTATACCTGTTTATAACGCGGTTATATTAATGAAGATAATTACACGTCCTTGGTGGTGGGTAATTTTAATGTTTCTTCCTATTGTAAACCTAATAATGATTCCTGCTGCATGGGTGGAAACAGCGCGTGCATTTGGAAAAGATACCAAGGTAGATGCTTTATTATGTATTATTACCCTAGGATTTTACCTCTATTATTTAAATTATGTTGCAGGTGTTGACTACGTTAAAGATAGAACACTTACGCCTAAAACATCGACAGGTGAATGGATTACCTCTATCCTATTTGCTATTGTAGCGGCTACCATCGTTCATACCTATTTCTTTCAACCTTTTGTTATTCCTTCATCTTCATTAGAAAAGTCATTACTTGTTGGCGACTTTCTAATCGTAAGTAAATTGCATTACGGACCAAGAGTACCAATGACAACTGTTGGAGCTCCAATGGTACACGATACTATTCCAAAATTAAACACTAAATCGTATTTATTTGATGATAATTATGAAGAACGTAACACCTCTTGGAAAAACAAACTTCAGTTACCTTATTTTAGATTACCTGGTTTTCAGAGCATAGAACGTAATGATATTGTAGTTTTCAATCAACCAGCAGATACGTTGTTGACTATGGATGACTTTAATCCAGACCGAAATTACTATAAACCAATTGACAAAAAAACCAATTTAGTAAAACGATGCGTAGGTGTTGCTGGTGATACGTTAGAGATTAGAAATGGCTATGTATTTATTAATGGCAAACAGAATAAATTGCCACCAAGAGCGCATATACAATTCTCTTATGATATTGTCTTTAAGAGACAATTACAACCCGCTCGAATTATAGACATATTAGAAAAACACGATATAACAGATGGTTTAGGCTACGGCACAACAGAAGGCTCGTATAGAATTCATGCTGCAACAGCAGAAGCTATTTCAAGGTTAAAATCGCATCCTGAAGTTGAAACTATAACTGCAATAAAAACACCTGCTGGTGTCGATGGAGAAATTTTCCCAAGAGATCCTAATTATAAATGGAATATTGACAATTTTGGACCAATGTGGATCCCGAAAGCTGGAGCTACAGTTCAACTTAATACTGAAAATATTTCTATCTACAAGCGTGCCATTGGAGAATATGAAGGTCATAAAGTTGTGACGAGAGGTAATCAAATTTTTATTGATGACCAAGTTGCGACATCTTATACTTTTAATCAAGATTATTATTGGATGATGGGTGACAACAGACACAATTCTATTGACAGTAGATTTTGGGGATTTGTACCTTACGATCATGTTTTTGGTAAGCCTGTATTTATTTGGATGAGTTTAGACGGCATCAATAAAGGAATAAAGAATTGGAGACCACGTTGGGATAGAATTTTTACTACTGTAAGCGGAAGTGGCGCTCGTACATCTTATTTAATTCCTTTTATAATTCTTATTTTAGGAATCACATTCTTTAATAAATGGCGTAAAAAGAAAAAGGCAAAGGAAAGCTAAGATTTGAATACTCTAATATATCCAAGTTATTTTCCAAATATTGCTAATTTTTGGGCAATGGTAAATTCTGATTCTGTTTATTTTGAAGTAAGTGATAATTACCAAAAGCAATCTTATAGAAACCGAATGGAAATCTATGGCGCAAATGGAAAATTAGCACTGACGGTTCCGGTTAGTTATTCTCAAAAGAACAGACAATTATATAAGGATGTAAAAATTGCGAATGAGGAACACTGGCAAATTCTTCATTTAAAGTCGTTACAGTCTGCGTATAGCATGTCACCTTTTTTCGAGTTTTATATTGATGATTTAATGCTTCTCTTTGAGCAGAAATTTGATTTTATCTTAGATTTTAATTTAGAATGCTTTGTTGTTATTAAAAATTGCCTTCAACTTGGCCTAGCACCAAATCACACTACATTCTTTGAAAAAGAACCTACTGGCAAAGTTGATTATAGAAATTTAGTAAAACGCAATACACAAATACACTCACTGCAGCCATACACACAAGTGTTTACAGAAAAACATGGATTTATTTCTAATCTTAGCATTTTAGATCTTTTGTTTAACGAAGGGCCAAATACAGAAATGTATTTACAACAACAGGTAATCACAATCAAATAACTAATTATGCTTCAGCCAATTGTACATTATGGAATACATTTTGGTTTACCATTAGTTATAGCATTACTTTTTTATAAAACCTATTGGTTAAAGGCTTATGGTATTATGATTTTAGGAATGCTCATAGATTTAGATCATCTCTTAGCGAATCCAATATTTGAGCCAAACCGCTGTAGTATTAATTTTCATCCGCTCCACTCCTACTATGTCATTGTAATTTATTTATTGATGCTCATACCTAAAAAGACGAGATTACTAGGCTTAGGATTAGTGATTCACATTATTGCAGATATTACAGACTGCAGCTTAATGTAGTTTTAAGGTTGCTTTTATGGGATAATGGTCTGAGAGTTTTTCTTCAAAGGTTTTAAAACCATTTACTGTAAAATCGTCGTGCGCCAAAATAAAATCAATACGCATTGGGAAGAATTTAAAATCATAAGTTCTACCAAAACCATTTCCAGCTTCTTCAAACGTATCTTTTAAGTCATCTCCTTTAACCTTTCTGTAGATGTAAGAATAGGCTGTGTTATTAAAGTCTCCTGTAACTATAGTTTTATAATGAGATTTAGCTTTGTGAGCTAAAAATAAATCAACCTGATCTTGTTGCGCCTTAAATGTAGATCCCACTTGCTTAAATAAATGACCTGATGTTTCATTCTTTAATTTATCCACATCAGTATCAATGCCAGAAGATTGTAAATGCAACGTATACACTCTTAAAGTATCTTTTTGTTTTACGACATCAACAAAAATGGCGTTGTTATATGTATTAGGAAATTCTAATGATCCGGAATTGATAATAGGATATTTAGAAAAAATAGATTGTCCGCCTTTAATTCCTGAGGTATACGTAGCATTAAAACTATAGTAACCATCTAACTTAATGGCGTTTCCACGACGGTATTCTTGAAAACACATTATATCAGGACTTTCAGTGGTTACTAATTTAATAACCTCTTCTTTTATTGTTTCACTCGGTAGCCAACCGTACCGATTTAACAATCTTACATTAAAAGACATGACTGTAAAATTATCTTCATCCTCTATTGCAGAAGACGCTGAGAATTTATACATAGAACCAATATAATTCCAGCCGAGAAGCAGAACTACAAGCGATAATAGCATTTGTTTTTTTACTCGTAATAGCCAAAATACAAAGAAAACTACATTAAGTATAATAAGTAACGGAACACCTAAACTCAGTACTGATAAAGTTGCAAAACTTTTAGGAGGTATGTAAGGTAAAATGTAAGAAATAAGCAGTAAAAATGCCACCAACGAATTGATGAAAAACAATATTTTACTACCAAATTTTAAACCTTTCACTATTTAATTATTTACCTGCTTTAAACAGAAATTCCTTCTCCTCGCTTGTGAGGCTCTCATATCCACTTTTACTAATCTTGTCGAGAATTAAATCTATTTTCTTCTGATTATTAAACGAATTAAACTCATCTTTAGTCTTACCAGCGTATTCCTTTTTGTTCTTTTTACGATGTACTGTTTTTAGATTAGATTTTGGTTTAAACAAACTCATAAAACTATCCATAGAGCGCTCAAAACCTAGGCCAATATCTGTACCTTTCAATAATCTAGTAGCATAGATATATCCTAACAAATAGCCTCCAAAATGCGCTACATAACCACCTTGATTAAGACCAGACAGCATTCTAAACAAATCCAATCCAACAATAACCATTGCAATATGCTTCCATTTTACATTGAAGGCATTAAATAACCTTATCTCAGTGTTAGGAATATAGACTGCCACAAATAGCAATAGCGCACTAACACCTGCAGATGCACCAACTAGCACATCATTTTCACCTATAAAGTTTACTGGTAAAAGATTGGCAACGGCCAAATACGCTAAACCTCCAAAAATAATTCCTAAAAAGTAAATATTAAGAATCATTTTTGATCTAAATAGATTGGTAGTCACTCTACTTAAATAAAAAAGAAACAACATATTTAATAGCAAGTGAAAAGGACCGCTATGCAAAAAACCATACGTTATTAATGACCATGGCTGAAATAAATAATTCATAAAGCCAGATGGTAATTCAAAATAGAAATAAACATTAAATCGCAATAACGATTTAAATACCAAGCCAATTAAAAACACGAGTACGTTAATGGCAATGATTTTGCCAAATACATCTAAGTTCTTAAACTTGTATTTTAAATTTTCAACTGTACTCATATTTAATTCCAACGGTATTTATCCTTGTCACTTTTTTTCCAATACCACATTACAATAAAACCTAATACAGCGCCACCAACGTGAGCCATATATGCTGTATTACTTGGACTAAAAAACGATTGACCAGTAAATGCTGAGATGATATCTAAAATAATTAATCCTGGAATAAAATACTTTGCTTTAACAGGAATTGGTAAAAATATCATCATTAACTTAGCATTAGGATTCATCATCCCAAAGGCCGCCATAATTCCCATAATACAACCAGATGCTCCAACCATTGCACTTAAATTCAGAACATTTAAATCAAATAAAGCACTAAATTGAGCTGCAGAAATAGACGTAGAGAAATTGGCGTCATTTAATAGTGGAATCATTTTTTCTTGCAAAATCTCTCCTCTTATCATATCACCATCTATTGCATTAATATTCATTATTTCATGCAATAAACTTGTACTCATATTCAAATTTCCTAAAGTTTGCATTGCAGAATAATAGTCAAAGTAATAATAACCTAACTGAAACAACAAAGCACCAAAACCAGCTGAAAAGTATATAAATAAAAACTTCGCAGTACCCAAACGCTCTTCTACTGGAGTACCAAACATCCAAAGAGCAAACATATTAAAAAGTAAATGTGCAGGACTCCCATGCATGAACATGTGCGTTATAACTTGCCATGGTTTAAACAAATCATTTGTTGGGAAATACATGGTAAACAATTCATCAAATAAATGACCATCACCAAGTGTGAGTTTTCCAACAAACATTACAACATTTATAATAATTAAATGCTTTACCGCATCAGTAATACTAAATCTCATATACTACATAAATTTTTTCTCAATATCATCAACTGCCATTGTAATAAACGTTGGTCTATTGGTTGGTGATACATTGGGTTCCTTACAAGCAAATAAACTATTTACCATATGTTCTTGCTCTGTACTATTTAACGATTGTCCATTTTTTATTGCCAAGCTCTTAGCCATAGATTTTGCTAATAAATCTGACGCACTAAAATTAGTGTCTGGCACATCGTTTTCCACATCACTAATTAATTGTTCTAAAATAATAGAGACTTCACTTTCTGGCACACCAACCGGAACTCCTGTAATCACTATACCATCGGTATTTAATTCTGAAAACACAAAACCAGTATGCTCTAAGTTCGCTTTCAAGTCTTCTATTATTTTAGTTTCACTAGGCGTATAATGCAATTGCAACGGAAATAATAATTGCTGACTTGTAGCTTCTTGTATTGTTATATGCTTCAAGAAATTCTCATACAAAATACGTTGATGTGCTCTATTTTGATCAATAACTAACATCCCAGATTTTATAGTACTTACAATATACTTTTGTTGAAGTTGAAAAGTAGTTTTAGTGGTTTCTATTGTTGAATCACTAAATATAGATTCATTTTTAGGATCACTCTCAAAAGTAACTTCACTAAAATCAGATGGTGAATTGTTCCCTTTAGACTCTAAACCAACGTACATACTTTCCCATGATGCTGCAGGTGCCGATTTAAACCCGCCATTATTATACGATGGCTTTGCACTTCGCTCTGGAGAAACATCAGAAAATGGATTAAAACTTCTATCTACCTCTATAGAAGGTGCAGCAGCTGACTTATTTTTATAATCGTAAGGTGTATCAAAACTACTTTGTTGTTCAAAATCTAAGATTGGTGCAATATTAAATTGCCCTAAACTATGTTTTACTGCTGAACGTAAAATAGCGTACAACGTGTGTTCATCATCAAACTTAATTTCAGTTTTTGTAGGATGAATGTTTATATCAATAGACTTTGGATCTACTGTAAGATTTAAAAAATAGCTAGGATGATAGCCATCTTTTAGCAAACCTTCAAAAGCCGATTTAATAGCATGATTTAAATAAGGACTCTTTATAAAGCGCTGATTTACAAAAAAATACTGCTCTGACTTTGTTTTCTTAGAATATTCAGGTTTACCAACAAATCCTGAAATTTTTAGTACTTCTGTTTCTTCTTCAACTGGTACTAATTTTTCATTGGTTTTTGTTCCGAAAATATGCACAACTCGTTGTCTGTAATTCTCCTGAGGCACATTAAACAAGTCGCTTCCATTATGATAAAATGCAAATGCAATATTTGGATGTGCTAAAGCCACGCGATGAAATTCATCTGTAATATGGCGTAATTCTACTGTATCTGATTTTAAAAAATTTCGTCTAGCAGGAATATTAAAAAATAAATGCTTTACAGAAACCGAAGTACCAGTTGGTGTAACAGAAACATCTTGAGATTTCACTTCACTACCTTCAATAACGAGGACAGTTCCTAAATCTTCGCGATCTAATTTAGTCTTTAATTCTACATGAGCAATGGCTGCAATACTTGCAAGTGCTTCTCCTCTAAACCCCTTAGTGTTGAGTTGAAACAAGTCTTCAGCTGTTCTAATTTTAGAAGTTGCATGACGCTCAAAACTTAAGCGGGCATCAGTAACACTCATACCCTTACCATTATCTATAACTTGAACCAAGGTTTTACCAGCATCTTTAACAATGAGTTTGATTTCTGTTGCATTGGCATCAATTGCATTTTCTAATAGTTCTTTAACTACTGAAGCAGGACGTTGTACCACTTCACCAGCTGCAATTTGGTTAGCAACATGGTCTGGTAAAAGTTGAATAATATCTGACATTAGCTATTTGGGAGGAATATAGATAGATCAAAACCGATTATAAATAAAAACAACATAATTAACACAGCAATAATGATAAGAACGCGTTTATTAACGTTAGAATCTTGATTATGTTTATAATCATCAATGGCTGCATTGAATTTACCTTTAATACCCTTTGCCGGATTTACGGTTGTTCTTTTATCATCAAATTTGTGCTTAAGCTCAAAAGGACTTCCTTCACCTTTATAAAAACGAGGCTTATAATTGTACTTTCGATTTTTCTTCAATTTCATTATTCCCATAATTCTCTTATTTTATATATCCTTCTAGAATATAAAGTAATACAAAAATTAAAACTAAGATCACAACTAAAACTGGTAGCGATGTAAACACATTTCCTTTGCGTTTACTCTTACCATTAGCTTCGTTCCACTTCGTTTCAAAGTCGACTTTCGACTGATCAATATTGGAATCCTGAAGTCGAGATTTATAAGTAAATCGTTTATTTTTTCTTTGATTAAACAAATGACTTGTAAATTAAACTTGATTAATCTCAAAAGTACTGAAAATACAAGGAATTAACCCTTAAGGATTCCTTAAAATTATTAACAAAAAGAATGCCAGAGTTGGGAAGCAGTTTGCAGTTTGCAGTTTGCAGTTTGCAGTTTGCAGTTTGCAGTTTGCAGTTTGCAGTTTGCAGTTTGGTAAAAAAAATAAAAGAAGATTGTAGTGAAATAACTTTAATCTTCTTTTTTATTAAACATATGTCAACAAACACTAAACTGTTTACAAAACACAAGTATCATTTAACTGCTCACTTTACACTTATAACTTTTTACTACGGATTGAGACTTTAGACTGTAGACTGTAGACTGTAAACTGTAAACTGAGACTAAAAACTACAAGGATTGTTTACGTAGATCTGCCATTTTTATAGCAGCAATAGCAGCTTCTGTACCTTTGTTACCGTGTTTTCCGCCAGAACGATCAATAGATTGTTGCATATTATTATCTGTAAGTACACAGAAAATAACGGGAATATCACCTTTAAGATTTAAGTCTTTTATACCTTGAGTTACACCTTCACAAACAAAGTCAAAATGTTTGGTTTCACCTTGTATTACACAACCAATAACAATAATTGCATCTAACATGCCAGAATCTGCATAAATACTTTTGCTCATTCTTGCAGCACCATATGTAAGCTCAAAGGTTCCAGGAACATTCCAACGTACAATATTTTCTTTAAGTGCTCCGCAATCTGTTAAGGCATCAAAAGCACCTTGCCAAAGACCTTCGGTAATTTTATCATTCCATTCTGAAACAACAATCCCAAACCGAAAATCTTTCGCGCTTGGGATTGTTGTTTTATCGTAATTCGATAAATTATGATTTGCAGTTGCCATATACTATAAGCTTGCTTCTACTTTTCCTATTAAAATTTCTGCATCTTTCATTTCGTTAGATGTAGAGAACTCAGATTGAATACGCTCTAAGAAACCTAAAGCTTTACTGTTATCACCTAAACTAATAGCAACTTTTGCCGCTTTCAATAAATATAAAGGTGTAGTATAATCATTTACATTAGCTTGAAAAGCTTTTTCGTAATACTCTAATGCTTTATCTGATTGGTTTAACTGTACAAATGCATCACCAATTCCTCCTTTAGCAATTGGGTTTAACATTTTATCATCACTAGAAAAATCATCTAAATGTGAAATTGCTTTTTCGTAATTCTTTAAGTTTAAATACGCCATACCAGCATAATAATTTGCCAAATTAGCAGCAGGTGTTCCACCATAATTACTAATAATATCTAACATTCCGTATTTACCTTCACCTCCATCTAAAGACATTTGGTATAATGAATCTGAAGATACACCATTAACAGCATCGTTAAAATATTTTTTAGCAGTGTACATTTCGTTCATTGCATCTTTTTGCTTTGGTTCAGCTACAAATTTATTGTAAGCCATATATGCCAAAACTATTAGAGCAATAGCAGCAACTACACCAATAATATACTTTTGGTTTCTTACTGCCCATTCTTCTGCTTTTGAAGCCCCTTCATCTAAAGAATTAAATACCTCAGCCGTTGTTGATTCTTCTTCAACAATCTCTACCTTCTCTTTTTTAGTTTTTGGTTTGTAGCCTCTTTTATTATACGTTGCCATAACTTGTCATTTTGTGCGTGCGCAAAAATAAAATTTTTATTGGGATTTAAAAGCCTATTTATTTGTTATTTTTGAATATTTAATTTCAAGCCTTAAAGCTTTTCTACATCACTAAAATCAAGGAAATCGTTCGTTTTTCATGAATCTAAACACACTATCACTAGTTAATTATAAAAATTTTGAAAGTCAGGTTTTCGATTTCGACGTCAAAATCAACTGTTTTGTTGGTGCAAATGGTATCGGAAAAACTAATGCGCTCGATGCTATTTACCACTTAGCTTTTGGAAAAAGTTATTTTAATCCTATAGCTGTTCAGAATATAAATCACAATGCTGATTTTTTTGCTGTGGATGGCAGATTTACTAAAAATGATCGTGACGAAAAAATAATAGTGTCTTTAAAAAAAGGGCAAAAAAAGATAATAAAGCGAAACGGAAAGGCTTATGATAAATTTAGCGAGCACATTGGTTTTATTCCTTTAGTCATAATTTCGCCAGCAGATCGCGATCTTATTATCGAAGGAAGCGATACACGACGTAAGTTTATTGATAGCGTAATTTCACAAAGTGATAAAAGTTATTTAACAGAACTTATTAGCTACAATAAGGTATTATCTCAGAGAAATGCTTTGTTAAAATATTTTGCGCTTAATACTACTTTTAATGCGGATACACTTGCAATTTATAATGAACAACTCCAAACATTTGGAAGTGAGATTTTTAAAAAACGAGATGCTTTTTTACAAACGTTTATTCCTATTTTTAAATCGCGATACGAAGCGATTAGTCAAAGTAAAGAACAAATCGATTTAAAATATAAAAGTGATTTATTTAATGCCGATTTACTAGAGTTATTAAACAAAAACATCAATAAAGACAAGGCTTTACAATACACAAGTGTTGGTACTCACAAGGATGATCTAGTATTTTTAATTGATGATTATCCCATTAAAAAATTTGGAAGTCAAGGGCAGCAAAAATCATTTTTAATTGCTTTAAAATTGGCTCAATTCGATTTTATAAAACAACAAAGTGGTGTCTCTCCTATTCTATTGTTAGATGATATTTTTGATAAACTAGATGAAAATAGAGTATCTCAAATAATAAACCTGGTAGATGACGAACATTTCGGTCAGATCTTCATCAGTGATACGCATGCAGAACGAACTGAAGATGTTATAAAACAAACACATCAATCTTATAAAATTTTTAAGTTATGATAGAGAAAAACCCAACTGTCGTTACTAAACAATATCGTGTTGAAAATTTCAGAAACCTAATAAATATCAGAACTAGTATTCTTATCCTTTTAAGTTTATTAGTCTTTAGTTGTTCTAAAAACCCTGAAAGTTATATTGAGCACATTGAAGGTTATTGGGAAATACAAGTAGCAACTTTAGCTGATGGCAGTAAGAAAGAGTACAAATTCAACGAAACTATAGATTACTTATCTGTTAATGACAGTTTAAAAGGTTTTAGAAAAAAACTAAAACCAGGAATTAACGATACTTATTTTACCTCTGGAGATGCTGAAAACATTGAGTTAAAAATTGATGGTAATAAATTAATCATTCTTTATGCTACACCTTATGCGAAATGGAGCGAGACCGTTTTAAATGCAGATAAAAAGGAGTTACGAATAATGAATGACGATGAAGACATATACCTATATAAAAGGTACGAATCTATAAAATTAGATTTACAAGATTAAATTAACACTAAAATTCAGGCTGTTTAATACAACAGTATTCTAACCAAATAATTCATTTACTTAATAATTAAGTAACTTTGCATTATGGCAAAACGAAATAACGATAACCAACCTATACAAGATATTCTAAAAGAATTTGTTCAGACCAACAATTTGCAGTCTGGTTTAGACAAAGTAGATGTTCGTGAAGCTTGGGCTAATCTTATGGGAAATGGCGTTAATAACTACACAACAGCAATTGAGCTTAAACATGAAACGCTATACGTACAATTAAGTTCTAGTGTTTTGCGGGAAGAATTAAGTTATGGCACAGAAAAAATCATAAAGATGCTTAATGAATCCGTTAAAAAAGACATCGTTAAAAAATTAGTACTTCGCTAAACTAGATATTATAAAGGGTAATCTTTAAATCGTTTTGATATAAATACGGTTTCAAACTTATTATTCTACTACAAGCTTCTTTATTTCTTTAGTATTCTCGCCTTCAAATTCTAAAATATAAATCCCAGTTTTTAAGTTAATATGCATTTCGCTAGTACCGAATTGAATACTCTCTGTTGTTATTAATTTCCCTGCAATTCCGTAAATATGCATTTGTTTATATGTAGAGTTGTTTTCGACATTCAATTTACCATTGTTAGGATTAGGATAAATTTTCAGATTATTGAAAACTAAATCTTCTACACTTAAAAACGCACAATCAACAGGATCAAAAGTTACTAAGCCCAATGAATTATCATCATTAGCATGTACAATAACAGCCTCTGCATCTGCAAGTGTGTTTGGCGTATTAGTTTCATCCCAACAATTATGCATTGCCGTTAAGGCATTGCTTGTATTATTATAAAGCGCATAGGTTATACCTCCATTTCCGTTATCATCAAATACATTTTGGCCAACATTATCTACATCATCACCCAAATTAATTGTTGCTTCTCCAATTACTGTAATTCCCCATAAATTTCTTCGTATTTCGTTTCCGCTTGCAACGACTTCTAACCCAACAGACGATGTATTTAATGAAATTCCGCTTCCTCCTTGCAAAGGAATACCTTGTGTATCATTATCTTCAATGACATTATTTCTAATAAATGCAAAAGCATTATTACCAAGAATTGTTAGTCCATAACGGTTATCTCTAATAATATTATTATCTACAATTGCATTAATAGTTCCACCAACAAAATTAGAAACAGCAATACCACCAACCATATCTAAGCTACGATCACCTATGATAGTATTCTGTACAATTTGAAGCGGCTCAGAAGCTAAAGTTGTTCCTATATTGATTTGTGGTCTATTAGAATTTTCTTGATTATTGCCTTCTATATAATTATTAAAAATATAAGCAGAAACCATATTGGTTGCGCCAGAGCTAATGGCTGGTGTATCATTAAAACTTATAGTGTTATTGGTAATTTGGGCCATTCCTCTAGATAGAGAAATCACTGCACCTGTAGATATACCAGAAACATTATTACTTACTAAACAGTTATTAATAGTAAATGTTTCGGTAAGAACACGTAATCCTCCACCATATTCAATCGTTGAATTTTGAATATCTATAACAGAGAATTCTTCAAATCTAAAACCCTCGTAAGGTGCATTTGAATCTATGGCAGTAAAAGTAAAATTAGATGCATTTACCGTCATGTTTCCAAAAATAGTAATTCTAACATCTGCTCCTATTTCTAAAGTTGCTTCTGTGTCAATACTAAAAATATCTGATGCAGAAATCGTAAGATTATCGGTTAACGTATAGGTTGTACCAGAAACAGAAATAGTTGAGGGACTGGCAGCCACAAGGTCATCTAACGTATATGTTAAACCTGTATTTGGAGTAATGTATGCTTGGGCTGTTAAACCAACTACATTTCCAATAACGAATAATAAATTGAGTAATTTTTGCTTCATAAGTTTTGGTTTGGTTGACTACCAATTTAATGCAATTATTTAAGTTTAAAAAACAAGATGTTTATTTTTCGAATTTTTCTTTATTCGCTTCAATAAATCTTTTTGCTTTCTTGTTTTCTGGATAAATCTCAAGAGTCTTTTTAAAATTCACATAAGCTTCACGTTCGTTACCATTTAACATATAAGCTTCTCCTAAACTGTCATAAACATTTGCACTGTTAGGATGAAGCACTGCATTAATCTTTAGAATTTCTATAGCCTTGGGATACTCGTGCTTTCTAATAAAACTATACCCTAAACTATTAAAGTCCCATTCATCAATAAAACTGCTTGTTGAATCTTGCTGTTTAATCTTCAAATAGCCTTCCAATGCTTTATCATAATTTCCTTCGTTTAAGTAAGCACTTGGTGTTTTATAACCGTTTGGTACTTTTAGATAATCGTAAGTGATTTCACTAGTTCCATCTTCTGGTATAATAGACAAATAACGCTCTTTAGTTTTAGCGTGCTGTACAAACCTAAATTTCTTATACATATCTGCTACAAAAAATTCGTTTTGTGATATAGCAACAGGTTGTATTTTACCTCCTCTCCAATTTAGAAAGAGTTTATCATTTTCATAATAAACCATTATTAAATCATCTTGATTATAAAGATAGCCACCAGACGTTTCCTTTTTAAAGGTTTCAGAATAATCTATGTTGCCCGAACAACTAACAAATAACAAGGCTATTATTGACAAAAATAAAAGTGATTTCGTTTTCATAAGGATTGGTTTGATTAAATATTAAGCAAAAAAAAAGTCTCACTATAAGTGAGACGATTTTATATAAATTTTGTTACGTTAAAACGATTGTTTTATCCTTTAACCTCCATAAGTTCTACATCAAAAACTAAAGTTGCATTTGGTGGAATAACACCTCCTGCACCTGCAGCACCATAACCTAAATCACTAGGAATTACTAAACGCGCTTTATCGCCAACGTTTAATAAGCAAATGCCTTCATCCCAACCAGGAATTACTTGACCAATACCTACTTGAAAATCTAAAGGCGAATTTCTCTTATAAGACGAATCAAAAACAGTTCCGTCAGCTAATTGCCCTTTATAATGAACAGAAACCATATTTCCTTTTTCTGCTTTTTTACCGTCTCCTTTTTGAATCACTTTATAACGTAAACCAGAATCTGTTACATCAAAACCAGTAGCTAGTTTATCTAATTCTGCTTTTGCAGCTTCGCGTTCTGCAGCTATTCGTTTTTCACGAGAACCTTCAAAAGTTCTAAAAGCCTCAATGGCATTAAAATTTTCTGCCGCCTCACCTTGCTTTACTATTTCTATACTTTCTATAGCATCACCTTGCGCAATAGAATCTACAATATCTTGTCCTTCAACAACATTACCAAAAACAGTATGTTTACCATCTAACCAATCAGTAGCGACATGTGTTATATAAAACTGGCTACCGTTTGTACCAGGACCAGAGTTTGCCATCGCTAATACACCAGGACCAGAATGCTTTAAATCTGGATGAAACTCATCGTCAAACTTATAACCAGGATTACCAGTACCTGTTCCTTGAGGACAACCTCCTTGAATCATAAAATCTGGAATAACTCTGTGAAATTTTAATCCATCATAATATGGTGTTCCTTGTGGTTTAGCCGAATTCTCTAAATTACCTTCTGCTAAAGCCACAAAATTACCAACTGTACCTGGAGCTTTTTCGAACTCTAGATTTACTAAAATAGCACCTTTTGTAGTGTTAAATTTTGCGTATAAACCGTCTTGCATTGTGTTTTCTTTTGTTTGAAGTTGCAAAGATAGGCAATGATTTATGAATTCCGAATTTAGATGAAAGTTTTGCGAATATGATAAAAAGATGACTGATGACTGATGACTGATGACTGATGACTGATGACTGATGACTGATGACTGATGACTGATGACTATAATAAAATTTGAGATTTAACTTAATAAGGTTAGTTTTGAGAAAAAATAAATAATATGGCATTTTCTATATCTAAAATATTTGGCAATAAATCATCGCAATCTAAAACTAACGACAGCGTTGAAGCTATAATAAGAGATGTGGAAAACCAACCTTATGGTGTGGCAGAGCATAATGTACTTTTTGCAGGTTTAAATGAGTTAGGTGGTTACTACTTTTTTCAAACTGTAATTGTTGGTCAGCTTAATGTAAAATGTAAAACTGGTGCTACACTTACTTTTAGCGGCGAAAATTTTGAATTACAATTAGATTCTGATATGCCTGAGTTTGAATCTGACCGCTCTAGTATAAAAGGTAGAAATATTACAAAAATAGATTTTCAAGTTGAAGAAAGTGACGTTAAAAAACTAGAAAATGCGACACTCAACAGTGTACTTATCATAGTTAAAAATCACAAGCTTTTGTTTGAAAAAGTAGTGATTGAGAACACAACTGACGAGGAGGAGTAAAAAAAAAAAAAAAATCCGATTAAATTCAGAATAATACCTTTCTAAACTCAATCGGACTGATTAATGTATTTATATAAAGTTAAGGCTTAGTTTGCAACCTCACTCATAAATTTAATTCGATAAAGACGTAATTCTTCATCATCATAATCACCATCGAATTCTTCGATAGCATCGTCTATTTTATCACTTTCAGATTCCATAAAATAATCATGAATCTCTTCTTGCTGATCTTCATCTAAAATATCATCTATCCAGTAATTGATATTCAATTTTGTGCCAGAGAAAACTATAGATTCCATCTCTTTTATAAACTGCGGCATTTCCATACCTTTAGAAGACGCGATATCACTTAGCGGCAATTTTCTATCTACATTCTGTATAATATATAATTTTATTGCAGAATTTGTACCTGTCGATTTAACGACCATATCGTCTGGTCGCATCACATCATTTTCTTCAACATAATCTGCGATTAGACCAACAAAATCCTTTCCATATTTTTTAGCTTTACTCTCTCCTACGCCATGAACATTAGATAACTCCTCTATTGTAATTGGGTATTTTAAAGCCATATCTTCTAAAGAAGGATCCTGGAAAATAACAAATGGAGGTACGCCTAATCGTTTTGCATTTCGTTTACGCAGATCTTTAAGCATTTTCATTAACTTTTCGTCTGCTGTTACACCTCCTCCTTTAGAGTTAGTTACAATACCATCATTAGATTCATCATCAAAAACATGGTCTTCTGCCATTAAAAAAGATTCTGGTTTAGAAATAAATGCTAAACCATCATCACTTAATCTTAAAACGCCATAAGTTTCAATATCTTTCTTTAGATAACCAGCAACTAATACTTGACGTATTAGTGCCATCCAAAATCTTTTATCTTTATCTTTTCCTATTCCAAAAAATGGTTGTGTGTCTGTTTTATGAGAAGAAATTAGAGCATTTGCATTACCAACTAGAACTTGTACTAAATCCTTAGACTTATATTTTTCATTGGTTTTTTTAACTGTTTCTAATAATACTTTAACCTCATCTTTGGATTCAACTTGCTTTTTAGGATGGCGAACATTATCATCCATATCGCCTCCTTCGCCAGTTGCATTATCAAATTCTTCGCCAAAATAATGTAGTATAAATTTTCTTCTAGATACCGAAGTCTCAGCAAAAGCAACAACTTCTTGTAACAGTGCGTGCCCAATTTCTTGCTCTGCTACAGGTTTACCTGCCATAAATTTTTCTAGCTTCTCAATATCTTTGTATGCATAGTAGGCTAAACAATGTCCTTCTCCTCCATCTCGTCCTGCTCTACCAGTTTCTTGGTAATAACTTTCTATACTTTTAGGAATATCATGATGTATAACAAAACGCACGTCTGGTTTATCAATTCCCATCCCAAATGCAATAGTCGCTACTACAACGTCTGTATCTTCCATTAAGAACATATCTTGATGTTTCACTCTTGTTTTAGCATCTAAACCTGCATGATAAGGAACTGCCTTTACACCATTTACTTGCAGAACTTGAGCTAATTCTTCAACTCGTTTTCTACTTAAACAATAAACAATACCAGATTTTCCTTCATTCTGTTTTACAAAACGTATAATATCAGCATCAACATTTTTTGTTTTAGGACGCACTTCATAATAAAGATTTGGTCTATTAAATGATGCTTTAAAAGTTACAGCTTTAGGCATTCCTAAACTTTTCAAAATATCTTCTTGAACTTTAGGTGTCGCTGTTGCAGTAAGACCTACAATAGGAATATCATCACCTATTCGCTTAATTATTGTTTTTAAATTTCTGTATTCTGGTCTAAAATCGTGTCCCCATTCACTGATACAATGGGCTTCATCAACGGCCATAAATGAAATCTTAACCGTACGAAGAAAATCTACATATTCTTCTTTTGTTAACGATTCTGGCGCAACATAAAGCAATTTTGTGATCCCATTTGTAATATCATCCTTAACGCGTTTTACTTCTGTTTTATTCAAAGAAGAGTTTAAAACATGCGCTACACCTTCGTGCTCAGACACAGCTCTAATAGCATCTACTTGATTTTTCATAAGTGCAATAAGTGGAGAAACAACGATGGCTGTTCCTTCTTTTATTAGCGCTGGTAATTGATAACATAAAGATTTACCGCCTCCTGTTGGCATAATAACAAAGGTGTTATTGCCAGCTACGACGTTCTTTATAACTTCTTCTTGAAGACCTTTGAATCCTGAAAATCCAAAGTACTTTTTTAATGCGGAGTGTAAGTCAATTTCTGCAATACTCATTAATCCCTATTGGTATTTTATATACATTTGCAACAACTTTAAAGATAACAAATTCTTTATATCTAAAAAACTCTTTAAAAAATAAGTTTTGAACACTAAGCAATCTATCTTAAAAACTGCAAAGACAACAATACAATTAGAAAGTAAAGCTATAAATAATTTATCGGATTTACTAACTGATGATTTTGCTGATGCGGTAGAACTCATCTATAAGTCTAAAGGAAGGGTTATAATTACTGGTATTGGCAAAAGTGCCATTATTGCTAATAAAATTGTAGCAACCTTAAACTCTACTGGGACACCGTCGGTTTTTATGCATGCAGCAGATGCCATACATGGCGATCTTGGATTAATACTGAAAGATGATGTTGTAATCTGTATTTCTAAAAGTGGAAATACACCAGAAATTAAAGTTTTGGTGCCACTTATTAAGAATGCTAATAATAAAATGATTGCAATTACTGGTAATAAAGACTCATTTTTAGGACAGCAAGCAGATTTTATTTTAAATACGTTTGTTGCTCAAGAAGCTTGCCCAAATAATTTAGCTCCTACAACGAGCACTACTGCTCAATTGGTTATGGGAGACGCCGTAGCGGTTTGTTTGCTAGAATTACGAGGGTTCTCTAGTAAGGATTTTGCAAAATATCATCCAGGAGGCGCATTAGGTAAGCGCTTATATTTAAGAGTAAACGATTTATCTTCACAAAACCAAAAACCTTTAGTTCGCTTAGACGCTTCTTTAAAAGAAGTTATTGTAGAAATTACAGAAAAAATGTTAGGTGTTACTGCGGTTGTAGAAAACGGAAAAATTGTCGGAATTATTACAGATGGCGACTTAAGACGAATGTTAAGTAAGAGTGATGATATTTCAGGGTTAACAGCTAAAGACATTATGAGCAACAATCCTAGGCGAATAACGGAAGATGCCATGGCTATAGACGCTAAAGAAGTTATGGAAGAGTTTAATATCTCTCAATTATTAGTAGAGCAAAATGGTAAATATGCAGGTGTTGTTCACTTGCACGATTTAATAAAAGAAGGCATTATATAATGGCGAGAGAGCAAGTAGATGAGATGTCTTTTTTAGATCATCTTGAAGAATTAAGGTGGCATTTAGTAAAAGCGGTTGCAAGTATTGTTATAGCCGCAACATTAGCTTTTATTTTTAAAGATTTTGTAGTAGGTATCATTATGGCACCTAAACATATGGATTTCCCTACCTATGTTGCACTTTGTGACTTATCTACTTTTTTTGGTATGGACATGTCTTTTTGCGCTAATGAATTACCGTTTCAAATTGAAGTAAGATCTGTTGGTGGCCAATTTTCTGCACATATATGGACATCAATTTATGCTGGTTTGGTTATCGCATTCCCTTATGTTCTTTACCAATTATGGTCTTTTATTAGTCCAGGTTTACAAGATAATGAACGTAAAAGCTCTAGAGGATTTATTTTAATTGCTTCCTTACTATTCTTTTTAGGAGTTGCATTTGGTTACTATGTTATTACGCCATTATCACTCAACTTTTTAACTAATTATGAGTTTGCAGAAGAGGTTTCTAATGCCTTTGATTTAAGCTCTTACAATTCTATTGTAAGATCATCTTCATTAGCTGCTGGTTTTGTTTTTGAACTTCCTATAATTATATATTTCTTAACTAAAGTAGGATTAGTAACGCCACAAATATTAAGAAAGTATAGAAAATATGCGCTTGTCGTTGTACTTATTCTTTCAGCAATTATTACACCTCCAGACATTGCTAGTCAGGTTATTGTAGCAATTCCTATTTTATTATTATACCAAGTAAGTATCTATATCTCTGCGATAGTGATTAGAAAGCAAAATAGAAAAACTAAAAAAGCCTAATTGTTTTTTCAAGTTCTAACTATTTCTTAAGATGGTTAAACTTATAATAAATGATACCTAAAGCCAACGCATTACATATGAATTTATTAATTTTAACGTTCTAACACATACTATGAAGTTACGAGCAGAACATTTAATGAAGTCCTATAGTGGACGAAAAGTTGTAAAAGACGTTTCGCTAGAAGTAAATCAAGGCGAAATTGTTGGTTTACTTGGTCCTAATGGTGCAGGTAAAACAACCTCTTTTTATATGATTGTTGGCATCATAAAACCCAATGGAGGTAATATCTATTTAGATGATACTAATATAACTAAATACCCTATGTACAAGCGTGCTCAAAATGGTATTGGCTACCTTGCTCAAGAAGCTTCAGTATTTAGAAAACTTAGTATAGAAGATAATATTTTAAGTGTGTTACAGCTTACTAAATTAAGTAAGAAAGAACAGCATGAAAAAATGGAATCTTTAATTGAAGAGTTTGGTTTAGGACATATTAGAACTAATAGAGGCGATTTATTATCTGGTGGAGAAAGACGACGAACCGAAATAGCGAGAGCTCTAGCAACAGATCCAAGTTTTATTCTATTAGATGAGCCTTTTGCTGGTGTAGACCCTGTTGCTGTAGAAGACATTCAGCGCATCATTGCAAAACTTACAAAGAAAAATATCGGGATTCTAATAACTGATCACAACGTACAAGAAACTCTAGCCATTACAGACAGAACTTATTTAATGTTTGAAGGTAAAATTCTTAAAGCTGGTAAGCCAGAAGAATTAGCTAGTGATGAAATGGTGCGTAAAGTATATTTAGGACAGAATTTTGAACTACGTAAAACTAAAATAGAATTCTAATCTATTTATTGCTATTCTTTAATTTTTGTATTACCAACAACACGCCATAAACAAATACAGATTGTATCACGAGGTTAATTGCCCAATATATAAGAACCATAAATAGATTTTCCGACACAAAAAATGGCAAATTACTATTTATTAAGCTTAAAGGTATACTGCAAATTGAAATTAATATCGAAGTTATAGACGTTAAATCACTATCCGCTTTTGATAATAATATATCTGCCAACCCAATTATAATTTGAATGGCCATTATGGTAACGAAAATATAGATTAAATATTTAAGCTTATACTTTTGCATGCGACTAAGTGATTTTGTTATTTATTTGCTGTTTCTTGCTCTTTCTCTTTAATCAAATTCTTTTGATAACGGCCTTGTACAACATCCACAATTACTAAAACAACTATTACAAAATAGAAGGTTGTTTTACTCATTGGTACAATTTCATTTCCAAATATTTTTAAGTGCGCTAAATGACCTCCTTCTGTAATTAGCATAATTCCAACGATAAATAAAATGAATAGACCTAATACTTCATACATTCTATTCTTAGCCAAGAATGTAGAAATTCTATCAGCCAAAAACAACATTAATAAACCACTCGCAACAATAGCAATTGCCATAACAATAAATGCTGTTGTAGAATCTTCAATCTCACTTGTAAGGCCTATTGCGGCTAAAATTGAATCGAAAGAAAACACTAAGTTCATTATAACTATGCTAACAATAACAGCATTCGCAGTTTTAGATCTTTTATCGTTTCCTCCTTCTACATCGTGACTTAAATCTGGTGTGGCAATCATATGCCATATTTCCTTAATAGCTGTATAGATTATAAATCCACCACCAATTAAAACGATAATACTATGACCATTAAATGCAAAATCTATTACATTTTCTATATGACCTGTTAAAAAGGAAAATGGTTCTTGAAAGAATCCAATAACCTTTACTAAAACAAAAAGCAATACAATCCTTAACACTATGGCTATGAGAATTCCAATTTTCCTAACTCGTTTTTGTTCCTCTAAAGGTGCTTTTTTAGATTCTAATGAAATATAAAGTAAATTATCAAAACCTAAAACTGCTTGCAGCATTACAAGCATTAAAAGTGTAAAAAGAATTTCTGCCATAAGTTATAAACTATTGAAGGTAAATGTAATTGGTTATTTGTTATTAATTAATATTTTTTCTATCAACTATCGACAATATTAGATACAATGCAATTATTAGAGGAATTGCAGCAAATTGGAGTACTATCAACAGTACAACGCTCAGTATTAAAAAAATATACCTAACAGCATTATCTCTAAATTTCCAGTTTTTAAATTTTAATGCAAACAGTTTTATATTAGAATTCAAAAGGTAGCAACTTAATAATGTTAACCCTATTAAAAACCATTTATTAATAAATATAGCATTCATAACATCGCTATTTTGATATTCTAAAATCAAAGGCAATGATAAAATGACCAAGGTATTTGCTGGCACTGGCAATCCTTTAAAATAGGTTTGCTGATCTTCGTCTAAATTAAATTTAGCAAGTCTGTAAGCAGAAGCTAACGCAATTAACAAACCAAACAGTGGCAAAATAGGAACCTCTAACATCTCTAATTCAAAACCAGAATTCCAACTATTTTTATTACCGTTAAATTCTGGAGCATTTATAGCTAAAGAAATAAGCTTAAACATTATTACGCCTGGAACAACACCACTTGTCACTAAATCAGCGAGAGAATCTAATTGAATCCCCAAAGGACTCTGAACATTTAATTTTCGTGCTAAAAGTCCATCAAAAAAATCGAAAAATATGCCTAAAAAAACAAATATAGCAGCAGCAACAAAATTACCATAGACTGCAAAAATTACCGCAATACAGCCCGAAAACAAATTGAGTAACGTTACTATATTTGGTATATGTCTTTTAAAACTCATAAACTATAATTTGTGTAAAAATATAAAAGTATTTTAGTGTAAACTTACTTTTTTTTAAAATTGAACCTAAAGAAAACAATAACAACGGCAATTTACAGTTAAATAGATAGAAAAATAATGTGCATCTTTGTAAAAAAATATTGCTGTTGAAAAATTACGCTGTAATTCTCTTAACACTTACTACACTTATAGCTACGGCTCAAACTACAAGAAAATATTCAAATGAATTTATGAGTATTGGTGTAGATGCTGCTGCATTAGGTATGAGTAACGCAGTTGTATCGCATACTGCTGATGTAAATTCCGGATATTGGAATCCGGCAGGATTAGTGCATCTCGAAGACAAACAACTCGCATTAATGCATTCTAGTTATTTTGCTAACATAGCTAATTACAATTATATTGGTTACGGAATGCCATTAGATGATAAAAGTGCATTAGGCATTTCACTTATTAGGTTTGGTGTTGATGATATTTTAGACACAACACAATTAATTGATGATCAAGGAAATATTAATTATGATAGAATAAGCACATTCTCCACAGCAGATTACGGACTTACATTCTCATACGCAAGAAAATTGCCTTTAGATGGATTAAATTTTGGTGTAAATGCTAAAATAATTAGAAGAATCATTGGAGATTTCGCCTCTTCTTGGGGTTTTGGCTTAGATGCAGGCATTCAATTTGAAGGGAATAATGACTGGAAGTTTGGTATAATGGCCAGAGATATTACCACCACATTTAATGCATGGTCTATAGATGAAGAAAAATTTGAACAAATTAGTGGTGCCATCGATGGAGAAAACCAAGAACTACCCGAAACAACAGAAATCACAATTCCTAAATTAGAAATAGGACTATCTAAAATGTGGATATTTCATTACGATTACACTTTACAAGCTGCTGCAAACTTAAATGTACGATTTGCAGAAAACAATGATATTATTTCAACCTCTTTTGCCAGTATAAATCCTGCATTAGGATTTGAATTTGGTTATACTGACTTAGTATTTTTAAGAGGTGGTGTTGGTAATTTTCAAAATGAAATTCAAATTGACGATTCGGAGCAGGTTTCATTTCAACCCAACTTCGGTGTGGGTTTTAAATACAAAGGAATACAGATAGATTATGCCTTTACCGATATTGGTGACCAAAGTGCTGCGCTCTATTCTAACGTATTCTCTTTAAAAATAGATTTTGGTGTCTTTAGATAGAACTTACTATATGAAATTAAAACTATCCATTTTATTTAATCTCTTTTTACTTACTGTAGGTTTCTCCCAACAGTTACAGCTCTCTCAGAATGCAGAAATATCAGTATTAACTTTTGGTCCAGGAGAATCTCTAAATGATGCTTTTGGACATAACGCGTTTAGAATTAAAGATAGAAATTTAGGTATTGATGCTGTTTTTGGCTATGGTGAATACGACTTTGGTGCACCAAATTTCTATTTAAAATTCGCTCAAGGGAAATTAAACTATCTCATTAGCAAACACAATTTTGCCGATGTTTATCTTCATTATTCAAGATATAATCGCTCAATTGAAGAGCAAGTATTAAATCTCTCTGCAAGTGAAGAACAAAGACTTTTTAATTATTTAGAAAACAATTACAAACCAGAAAACAGAGGTTATTTATATGATTTCTTTTTTGATAATTGTGCGACAAAAATAAGAGATGTTACACTTAAAGCAACAAATAGAAAACTAGAATTTAATACACCTCCAGATTTTAAACCAAAAACTTTTAGATCATTAATACATGACCACGTTGGATTAAATACTTGGGGAAGTTTTGGAATTGATATTGCCTTAGGCTCTGTGATTGATAACACTGCTTCTGTTTCAGAACATATGTTTTTACCATATTATATTCAGCACTTTTTTGATAGTGCAACATTAAATGGCTCTGAAAAATTGGTTAAAAGTTCTAAAACTCTAAATGAAAGAAATAAGACCAATAATTTTGTGCTGGGTTTAATTTTTAGCCCACTATTAATTATGGGACTTATTGGGCTAGGGATTTTGTTTATTACATATAAAGATTACAGAAATAAGACCAGAACTAAATGGTTAGATGTTGTTTTATTTTTAATTACCGGAATCGTTGGTATTGTAATTTTATTACTTTGGTTTGCTACAGATCATACTGCTACGGCATACAATTATAACTTACTATGGGCTATGCCACTTAATTTATTAGTTATAGGTCAAGTTTTAAAACCAAAACTAACTAGTTGGTTTCAACGTTATATAAAATTCTTAGTTATAATGTTAGTATTAATGACTTTTCATTGGATTAGTGGTATCCAAGTGTTTGCAATTGGATTAATTCCGTTGCTAGCTGTGCTATTAATAAGATACATCTACCTGATTAAATTCAATTCACTAAAATAATTACTGACCTCTATAGTACAGAATTGTACTTAAGGTTTTAATTGCTATACTCAAGTCTAAGAAGATACTTCTGTGCTTTATATAATATAAATCATATTGTAACTTAGTTAAGCTGTCATCTACAGTAGAACCGTATCTTGTACTCACTTGTGCCCAACCTGTAAGTCCTGGTTTTATAATATGTCTTGTTTCGTAAAAAGGAATAATTCTGGCTAGTTCATTTACAAAAAATGGACGTTCTGGTCTAGGGCCAATAATACTCATATCGCCTTTTAGAACATTATAAAATTGAGGGATTTCATCTAATCGAGAACGGCGTAAAAACATTCCGAACGCAGTAATTCTAGCATCGTTTTTTATAGCCCATTTCATGCCATCCTTTTCAGCATTAACAATCATAGTTCTAAGCTTAATGATTTCAAATGGTTTTCCATTGCGACCTACTCTTTCTTGAGTGTAAAACAATGGACCTTTATTTCCTAATAAATTTCCAATTAAAATGATTGGCGAAATAAGTAACCCAATTAATAAACCTATAGACGAAAAAACAACATCAAAAGCACGCTGAAAAAAGATGTACAGTTTATTTTCATTACTTCTACTAAAAGGAAAATGTTTATAAAAATCCTTACCTACGAACTGTACAGGAACTTTTTGAAGTAATTCTTCGTAGACCTGAGTATAATCTCTAATCTTAAATCCTCTCTCTAAAAGTAGCATCAAGTCATGGTAAACTTCTGAAATTATAGCTTCCGTATTAAAACTAGCTACTAAAATCTCTGAAATTTTTTCCTTTTCAATCACATTAAGAAAGTCTTTTGAGTCAAACTCTCTTCTTCCTTTAAATTTCACAGATTCATCTGATGATACCTCACTATTTATAAACCCTATTATTTTATAATTTGGATCTTTTGTATCTAAAGCATTTATCAATCCATCTATATTAGAAATCTCTCCTACTAATAGAACACGCTTGTAAAAGCGCGGAGTCTCAATTAAGTTAATGTATAAAAATCGCCATAAAAGTATGGAAACAATTATGGTTAAATAGAGGTAAACAATTTGCATCCTCTCTAAAGGTAGAAAAGGAGAGAGCACAGGTGTTAAAAGATAAAATAAAACCACAATTGAAGCAGTAATCACTACATTCTGAAAGGTCGTATCAAGCCTACTTGCTTTTTGCAAATCATAGAGCTCAAATATGGTAGCAAATATTGAAACGTATACACCTAATAAAATCAAGGCTACACTGTTGTCCTTACTTACTTCAATGTAAACAAAATCGAAATTTAAACTTAGACAATAAACACCTAAATAAACCATTACCAAATCTAAAATTCTGAGAAGAACTTTACGTTCGGATACTTCGAAATGGATACCTTTTTTTTTAGACATTCTGAGGGATAAATAAGCGATAAAGATAATAAGATGATCTGATTTCTAACATTTATTTACAACAAAACAGCATCCCATTGTACTTTTACCGTTTGCCATGAAAAAAATTCAACCTTTTGTCTCGCATTTTTTGTTAGTTGATCTCTAAGTTGATTATCAAATTTTATCTTAATAATAGCCTCTACAAATGCTTCAACATTATTAGGCGCAACTAATAACCCATCTTTATTCTCAGAAATTAAAAACGGTAATCCGCCAACATTAGTAGAAACCACTGGCAAGCCTAATGCCATAGCCTCTATAACACTGATAGGTGTATTGTCTACATTGGTTGTATTAATAAATATATTGTATTTCTTAGAAAGGGAAATCCAATCTTGTTTCGTTAACTTCCCTGTAAATTCTACATCTAAATTGAGATCTCCAGCCAATTGCTTCACTGTTTTTAATGAGCCGTCAGTATCAGGACCAACCATACACAAAGTAGCATTTGGTTCTATTTTTTTTAATTCAGACAAAATCTTAACTGCTAATTTAGGATTATAAATCTCTGAAAATGAACGCACCCATAATAATCTTGGGTTATCAAACCTATAGTTTTTAAAAGGATATTCTTCAATTTTAATAGCATTAGGCAAATATGTAATATTATGAAAACCGAACAATTCAAATTCACTCTTTAAATATAAAGATGGCGCAATATTATGTTTAGCATTTTCAAAGATAAGCGCACTTAACTTAGGGTTAGATTTTAAACGAGATGGTAGATTTCCACCATGTAAAATTGGAATATATTCTAAATCTAAAAATCGACATAATTGGCTCACAATTAAAGCAAAATAAAAATTCAGAGTACTATAGGTGTCAATAAGGACAACATCTGCAGTGTTTCTTAACTTCACTACGCTCTTTAACATATCTAACAGCCTAAAAACTTTATTACTTTTAGAAGATGCGTAGTATAATGAATAACCTTCACCTTCTAGTAAAGCACCCAATGTTTGAATACTTGAAGTATTAGACTTTTTGTTCTTTAAGTTGTTTCCTATATAAAGGACGTTTTTCATTTTTTACATTTAATAAGGCTAATGCATATATAAAAGCTGGCATAGCAAGTCTCATGGACATATGGTTTATGGTTAAAAACCAGAAAGCCATCAACGGATAAAAATAATAATTACCTCTATTTCTACCGCGTATTTCAAGTGGTTTAAAAATAAGTATTAATAAAATTATGACGCCAAAAATTCCGTGTTCAGCCAAAGTTCTGCTAAACTCACTGTGTGAAGTCACGCCTTGTCCCTCTTGCTCAATTCTTTCGTCTTTAGCTCTACTAGATCCAATGCCAAAAAATGGGCTAGAAATAAATCCTTCGAGTTCACCTTCAAATAACTCACTTCTACCAGTCGTTAAACTTTCTTTTTCCCTACCTAAATGGTCTTTATTTGCATAACGCAGCCCTACTAAACCTCCTGTTTGAGATACACTAACAAACCAGGTTAACATTAAACTAACGCACAATAAACCGAAAATAGATATTATTTCATTACGTTTTCTAACCTTAGAATGACGATAATAGTAAAAGAGGTAAATCACAATAGCTGCAATTGCAGTAATTACACCTCCACGACTCATTGTAGTAATTGCTCTTAGCGTAATTAAACCAAGTATTGAGGCATTTAAAATTTTAAGAGGTAATGTAGCCGATTTAGTAAATAATCGTATGGCCATTAAAAACATACCAAGTCCTAAAATTGCAGATACCTGGTTAGCTCCCCAACCTCCTGCTGCTGCTCTATTGGATGCTGTACTAGATATAACATCTTTCAGGTTTGGTGTGTAAAAATAAATATATGCTGTATGTGCAATGATTGGTAATACCATAAAAAGCATTATCTGAGAAATTTGATTGTAACTTATACGCTTATCATAGCAAAATAAAGCCGACAAACCCAAACACACTGGTCCACTTAAAACAAATGCAATATTGGTTCTAAAATTAGCATCGAAGCTCAATGTTGTTGAAGCCACAAAAATGGACGGAATTAAAAACAAGAGATAAATAAAATAGGGATAACCTTTACCAGAGATTCCTTTATAAAACATACCCATTAATACAAATAGTATAACTAAATATTTACCTGCTTCGTATGATATAGAACCTTTAGTAGTTCTCAGCAAAACCTCAGCACCAACAAAATAAGCACATGCCTTTAATACTTCAAGAGTTCTACTTTTATCTGAAGCAGTTATAATTCTGTATAAAAAATAAAATAAGGCAATAAAAAAGTAAGGTTTCCCAAGACTTTCGTTTAAATAAAGTAACAAACCCAATACGGAATGAAAAGCAATGGCACTTATATAAGTAATATTAGTTTTCAAATGGAAGTATCTATATTATTGATTCAATTTTAACGCAAGATACCATAAAAAGGCAACTTACATTTCCGAGATTAATCTTTAATCTTCACTAAAAATAATCTTATAATCGTCTAATGGGAAACGATAATGGTAGCTTTTCCTTAGTAGATATAATGCAAAATGGGTTACAAATACTGGTATATAAGGCCTAGTATGCCTTAGGAATTTATCATACGTTTTATTGGAATAATTACAAATCAAAAACGGAATTGTATTAGGATTTAAATAATTCCTTTGAATACTTTTAACTTCTAACTTTTTCTTATCGTTAAAAGATTTATAACTAATATCCTTCTCCTTTCTGATCAATTGAAATAATTCAACAACTGACAAAGGCGTTTCTTCTCCACTATTATAAAAGAACAAACTATTAGAAGGATCTATAAGTATCCACTTGTTTAATTCTTTACTAAAAAACTCATTAAATGAGTGACCTCCAAAAGCTGTATTAAAAGGTGCTCTTGTAGTTCCCCATTCTCTTACCCTTATTTCGTTTATAACACAAAAGTTATTAAAAACTTGAGCCATATCACTACAAACACCGCCTTTACCCGCGAGCATAATCTTTAGAGCTTTATCAGATGGTTCACTTAAACCTGGTCCACCTTTTATGTTATTTTGTAACCATACACTTAAATTTTGAACACGTAAAACATCAGTCTGTGGTGTAAAGTCTTTAAAAATGGTGTTATTAATCTCAGAATAATAATTAGAAATATCTTCCTTTTTATTAGTGTCATTATAAGTACAACTACCTATATCATCAACACTTACATTCTTTGACAGCAATTTAAAACGCGTAGTATATAAAAATGGATGACGCTTTAGCACCCAAAACATTTTCTTTAAAATCATTTAGAATTGCTCATTTTTAAACTCTCGATAAATGTAATTATTTTTTGTGTACTTGTCATAAAAAAAATAGATTTAACCAAACTATTATCAACCACTTACATATTGTTAATTATAATTCTAAATTGATAATAATTCTGTTTTTATTCTATCATTATAATATGAGTAGGTAAACTTATAAATATTTGAATCGTTTGAAGCAATCATACGCAAATAAATTACCTCAGATAGATTTAACATTTTTTGAATTTTATCTTTCAATCCTTCTTCTGTTATTTCAGACAGTAAAAATCCATTTTTAGAGTCAATAACATAATTAGAAATAGAAGATACATTTGAAACTATTGGTAGACAACCATAATTCATAGCCTCTGAAATTACCTTAGGAAATCCTTCTGATGCTGATGGTAAAATAATAGCATGTGATATTTTATAAATATGATGCACATCCTTTCTTGATAAATAACCATAAAACTCAAAATTCAAACCAATATCTTTAGTCTGATTTTGGAAATACTCACGTAATTTTCCATCTCCTACAATATGTATTGTACCTACTTGTTTTTGAAAATCTACACTCAGGTTTTTAAATGCATTTACCAATAAACCTATTCCCTTTTCCTCTTCTAATCGTCCTACAAAGCAAAAATCTACAGAATTATTATCAAACTTTTTATTACTTACAACACCTCGTCCTGCTTTTACTTCTGCTTCTGTAAGGCAAGGGTTTTCAAATGTTAGACAATGATTTTGCTGATCTTGCCATTTCCCATTTATAGTCACACGTCGTTTCTGTTTTTTTAATAACCAACGTTGAAAGCTGTAAGCTAAAGGCGCATTTTCTTGTTTCCAGTTTCCTGCGTATTTAAACCAACCTTTATTTTTATTAAAAAGCACTAAATACGGAATAACAAAAACACCAATTCCTGTAGGTGCTCTAAATTGAAAGTAATCTGATGCATCTAATGCCTTCTTTATAATGCCGATCATTTTAGGTGCCTTCCAAATAATATCTAGTTTAGATATTACATTAGTACCACCAACTGCTGGCAAAGGGACAAACGTAATTTTATTAGAGGTGTAAGGCAACGCACTAGAGGGCGCAGAAACATCATGAAGCATTGCCACATGAACAATAGAATCAAAAACGTCTACCAAATTGTTAATTTCTGTAACCGTTGATCCAAGCCCAACAATTGTTCCATCTGGTGTCTTGTAATGCTCCGTATGCGATATTATAGTTAATATACTCATGATAACAACTTAATATATCGTTTTATAACTATAGACCAATTGTGATGGTTTGCCCATTCTTTAGCTCCTTCAGAAAAGCTTTCTTTTTTATTCATGATTGTATCAACAGCCTCTTTAAACTCCATAGCATTATTAGAATTTATTAAAACTCCTGATATTCCATTTTGAACAGCATCCTCAATACCACAATTTAAAGAACCAATTGCAGGAATACCCATTGCATTTGCTTCTAATATTGCTATACCAAAACCTTCTACATCACCTGTTGCACTCTCGCTACTTAGCATTACAAACAAGTCTGTTTCACTCAGGGTTTGTTTCAATTGATTATCATCTAAGGCACCATGAAATGTAATATGAGATTCCACTTGCAAGTTGGCTGCAATAGAAGTAAAATGATCTGCCTCTGAAGGTATACCAACACAATGATAATGTAATTCAGGATAGTGTTTAACTAATTCTGGTAGCAGTTTTATGACATTTAACTGTCCTTTTCTTGCACTAACTCTACCTACCGTTGTTAACGTAGGATTTCCTTCCAATTCAAAACCAGTTAAGGTATTCAACTTCCAATCTGAGGTTCTAATACCATTAGGAATCACAACTACTTTTTTCTTTAAATGATTTACTAAATCCTTAGTGTAATTAGAAACAGCTACGATGGTATCCATTTTCTTTAAAGCTATGGCAATTGATTTCTTTAAAAGAAATGGTTTAAAGTTAACTTCAGTGCCATGTATCACTGCTATAGTTTTTACTTTCTTAAATAAACTAATAAAAGCAATATTCCAAAGTGAAAATTTACCTGTAGCAATGACATGGCTAGAATTTGAAAAATGTTTATTCGTTTTAATAATTCTATTAAGATACATTTTTAATCTAAAACCTTCTCGCTTTATTCTAATCACAGAGAATGGTAATTCAGCATCGAACTCTCTTTCCTCATTACCATATAAAGAACGTTGATCTGCAATAACTTTTACCAAATAACCATGATTAGACAACTCTAATGCTAACTGATAGGCGTGATTACCTATACCTCCTGGTTGCGGTGGAAATTCTGATGTTACAATTAAAATGTGTTGTTTTTCTGAAGGCATTATATCGTATCTATTAAAGGGCCTTCTTTTATTTTTTTACTTGCTAAACCCCAAGATTTAAATACCTGATAAAAAACAATTGGTAATATTAAAATAGTGAGAAACGCACCCAAAATTAATAATGGCTTATTTTTTTTGAATTGATATGGAAAGATCGATAATGGTACCATTCTTAACATCGCCAAACGCGATGCTTTTTTACCAAAATATCGTCTAAAGTAATATAGAACACTTGGTATAGGTCTTGGTGCGAAAAAATTTGAAGGTCTAAATGCATCCCAACTTCCCATCTCGCGCAAACCACCAGTTCCCGCTTTTATATCTATGCAAGAAGCAAAAGGATTAGAAACACTTTTTATACCATCAAGATAAACTCTCATACCAAATTCGCCATCACCCATTCTCTGTTTTTCAAACTGCCTATCAAACAAACCTACTGTTTTAAATACCGTTTTATATAACATGGCATTACCAGTGGCAAACTGAGAAGCTATTGCAAAAAAAGAGCGTTCTTTTGGTATGTCTTTTCCTTCAGGATAAAAGACGCCAGCAGATACTTTGGCGTTAAAAAAATCTAAACATTTTAAATGTAAGCTAATCCAATTAGGTTCTATACGCACATCATCTTCTGATAAGGCTATAAAATTCCCTTTTGCATTTTTAATTGCTGTATTTCTAGCCAACCACAATGCCTTTTCTTCATGACGTATAAGGTTGATGTCTAAATTAAAACCATCATAAAACGATGCATCAAAAGGTTCTGACTGGTCCACGACAATAACTTCAAAATTAGAATAATCTTGTTGTTCTAAATCCTTTAAAACATCTTTTAAATACTTATATCTATTAAGCGTTGGTATTACAACACTTACCTTATCATTTTTTTGAATTAATTCAGATTTAAAGATTTCCCAATCATTATGAATTATTGGATTTTTGCCAACCAATTCTCGTTTTGTTCCTTTGGTTTTAAACCAAGCATTGATTTCCTTAAATGGATTATGTAATGAGAAAAGACGAAAAATCAGTATATATAAAACCCATGCTCTATTGAAGTATTTTCGGATAAAATGATAGTTATCTTGTATTGAAACATCATCAAAACTTGAATATGTTTCTACATTACCAATGTACCCTTTTTGCACAGCCTGCCATGATAAATCGTAGTTTTGAGCGGTTTTTGATTGATAGTTTTTATCTAAAGTTAATTGTTGTAAAATAGTTTCTGATAAATTTTCAACTTTAGGAAATACCGAAGTTTTTTTATTTGAAAACTTCTGAAAATAATGAGTGGGTTGTAAATATGTTAAAAATCTAAATAACATTAAATTGATTTTGGAAGTTCAGCCTTTTGCTCAACTCCTTTTAGATAATCTGGATAATCTTTTTCCTTTGGTAATAATAACAAATGGCATTTTCCTCTGTTTTTAATTTCTTCGGCATTTTGTAATAATTCGCCTGTTTTTAAATACCAAGCTCTATAATCCATTTCATTACACCAATCAATCATTTTTTGACCAGCGGCTTCCATTCCTAGGTTTTCCACATTATGCATTTCAATAAAGAAAGTACACTTAGATGCATTAGTCATTTTCTTAGCACCTCGCATTACTAAAGTTTCTGCACCTTCTACATCAATCTTTACTAGATCTGGTTGCGAATTATAATACTCAGATAAATAATCTAAGGTCACAGTTTTTACATCCATAAATGAATCCATAGACGCGGCCGTTTCTGCATGTGAAGCATACATACTGCCAGCTGCACCAGAACCAATAGTATAAAATTGTATGGTTTCATCCACAGAATCACTTACAAAAGCAGACATAAAGTTTGCTTTATTAGCCATACCATTCTGAATTAAATTTGTCGCAGCTTGCTGTAATGCTTCAGGGTTTGGATCTACCAAAAGAAATTGCTTATTAGGATTCTGAATTAGACCTAATAATGCTGTATAACCTATATTACAACCAATATCAAAAATATTAGAATGATGTTTAGTTAAATAAAACCACCAGGCATCATCTTGATCGACATGTTTTCTTACTGTACCTGGAAGGACATTCAGTGAAACATCACATATTTTTGCACTTAAAAACTTAGTTTTTGGCGGATTGATTGAATAATACAATCTTTTCAGTGCTTTTTTTATTTGCATTTTAATGACTTATTTAATCAATTTATTTATAACCTATTGCAACTAAATGTGCTGTTTCTTGAGACGTATTTTCTACACCTTTAGACTGAAACCTATTAACTATATTAGCAAATATGGTTTTTAAAATACCAAAAGGATTGCTCAGTTTAAAACTTTTTAATCCCATAACTCTGTATTTTCCTGTTTTCACGGCGTAATGTACATCTACATTATCAAAATACTTCTCTAATAAGGTTTGCAACTCTAATCTTGTATAATGCCTAACGTGATCAGGATTTTTATTTGGACCTTCGTTTTTAATATAATCACCATTTGGCGTTGTAAAATAAGCCCAACCACCTTCTTCTATAACATTCGCTATATTTTTAACAAAAACGTCATCTGCTTCTACATGTTCTATAACTTCAATACAAACAACCGCATCGTATGAACCATCTGCCAAGGTAGATTTAGTCATGTCTTCTATAATTACATCTTTAATATTGCTACGTTTTTTCTGAATATTAGTAAGTATTTCTGACGTAAACCCTAAATTTAATTCCTCACGTGTGCCTTCTTCTTGAGGCACATCTAATAAAGTTATTTCTGCAGGTAAATTAATAGTATATGGCGATTTACGACCACCAACATCTAAAACAGAAATTTTTTTAGACCTTTGCGTATTAGATTTTAACAATCTCTTTATATCGTTGCGAACAGTTACTAAATGAGTTGTCATTATAGGAAATGTTAACCAACGCATTAATTCATAATTTGTCATTATTATGTTTGAGGGTTTTTCTGTTTTTCAAATTATTATACAATAATAGATATTATGTATTAAATATTCATGTAGTTATACTAAAAGCTATCAACTAAGATTTAAACAAGTACTAAATGGTCTACTAATTTTGGTAAAAACGAACAAATTTTTCCTGCTGTTTCTCTAAATTAAACTCCTTTTTAACTCTCTCAATCGCTACATTTCTTATCTCTTGCTTTTGTTCTTCTGGTAAGTTTAAGATTTCCATTATTTTTTGAGCTAATTGGATTGGTTCTCTTTTAGGAACGACCCAACCAGTTATGCCATTCAATACATTCTCTGCTAATCCTTCTGCGTTAGAAACCACACATAATAAGCCTAAAGCCTGTGCTTCTAAAACGGCATTACAAAAACCTTCTTGAATACTATATTGAACAAAAATTGAAGATTGTAATAGAGTCGCTTTCACTTCCTCCTGTGGTAATTTACCTGTAAATGTTATGTTTTCCAATATACCTAACTGATATGCCGCAAAAGTGATTCGTTCTTGCTCAATACCTCCTCCAATAATGGTGTAATGAAAATCAATATCATTTTGTTTTAGACATGCTAAGGCTTCTAATGTGTATATAAATCCTTTTTTCCAATGTTGTCTAGCCACAGTTACTAATTGTAGATGCTTAGATTTATGAGGCGATTTTTCTGTTTGAAAAAACTCAGTGTTAATTGCTGGAGTTATTACTTTTATTTGATTCTCCTGAACTTTATATTTCATTAAATCATGTTTCATTTCTTGTGATAAAACATGATACCTAATATCTTTTTTAAATAATATATTATAACAGTTTTTATGCTTCAAAGGCGATAGATACAAATCAAAACCCCTAAAACTAACAGCCATTTTAGCTTTTATAGCAGCTGCGACATTTTCTCTATTTACAGCAAGCATTCCAAAACCAAAGTGCAGCCAATCTACTTGTTCTGATAGAAAAAACTCATTGATAATGATTTGCTTCAGATTATCCTTAAATGAAATATGATCTTTTTTGTTTAATTGAAATAATTTTAAACTCCGTTTAGGATGAACAAAAACTGATTTTGAAAGCGCAACGAAACTATTCCAAAAATTTATAAACCTACTATTGTTATAATTACTAGCAGAAACAATTTTACAAGAAAAACTAGAGTCTTCCTTCTTATAATAATCAACAAATAAAATTACCTTAAATCCATGGTTTTGCAAACCTTTAATTTTATTTCTAAAAAAGGTTTCAGAATATCTTGGTACTGTAGATAGTACAAGACCGATAGTTTGTGATTTCTGCCCTTTTTGTTTCATCTTATAGGTCTTTATAAAAATTAAGCATTCCTGTAATTAATTGCTTTTCATTGTGCTGGTTTCTTACAGTTTGAATTGCGTTATTAACCAATTCATCCTTTTGCTCTATAGACAACGTACTAATCTCTAATATCTTTTGCGCAATTGCTTCGGAATTTCGAATAGGAACCACAAACCCGTTAACATTATCATTTATCACTTCTGTCATCCCTCCACAATCGGTTGTTAGTACAAACGTTTTTAACAACATTGCTTCTAAGACTACGTTTGCAATTCCTTCTTTTAAACTTGGCAATACTAATAAATCTGAAGATTGTATATTCTCTTTTACAGTATTAAAAGGTTGTTTTTCCATTAAAATTACTTCATTTTGTAAACCTAAATCTTCAATTTGGTAAGCCAATTCTATATTTCCTGCGGCACCAATTATAGTGTATTGAAATTTAAAACCATTATCTTTTAATTGTTTACACCCATCTAAAGCATATGTATAACCTTTAATCCAATGTGGTCTTCCAATAGATATAATTTGAAAAACACCATTTTTATTTTTCTCCATTTCTAATGACGGCTCTAATTGCAATCCGCTGTAAACAACTTTCGTTTTTGCGGGAGTTACACCATATTTTGCAGCTTCATTAGCTATAGCCTTAGATACTGCATGAAAACCATCTACTTTTGGGAACTCACGTCTATACATTGCTGCAAGCTCAGCATCTGCAATAGGCGAATGATTAATTTGTGTTCCTCTTAAACTCAAAACGACTTTAACACCAAATTCCTTTAGCCATATCCAATCTTCAATTCCTTTTGCCCATTGTAGATGAAAAATATCTGGCTTATGCCAAAGTACAGGATAAAATTTAACTTTATCTAAGCGTGTGTTTCGACCCTTGGATTTAAGAATCACATCTAATTTCTTTTTATCCTTACGATTAAAAAAAAACATCAAGAAACTATACTTTATTAATTGAATAAATTTTGAAAACTTTGAATTTCTATAACCTACAACCTTTACATTTTTATCATAACGTAACATTTGCTTTTCTGCTCCAAAAAGATAAATTTCACATTGATTAGAAATAGACAATCCTGTTATTAACCGTTCTATAAAAGTAGACGACGGAATAACACCAGAGTATATTGCTATCTTTAATTTGTGACTCATTTTTGCTGCGGAAAAATTTAATTATCGCCTTTAGCCTGTTGTATTTGATGATAAAAGAAACTCCAAAGGTTTAATTGATCCTTCCATAAGTTACGATTACTTTTTTGTAACGCTTCAAATTCACTTTGATTGAGAGCGTTATGAAAAGTAACTATTTTTTCTTCAATTTTATGAATTTCTGAGGGTTCTACCCAAACTAAATGCGATTTCCAATTAACACTCTCGCGCAACGGTAAAAATCCATCGGTATTTATATAAACAGGTATTCTTCCCATGGCTAAGGTTTCATAAAAACGAACCGAAAAATTCCCTGCGCCTCTGTAACAGATGATGTAATCTGAATTTTCCATGTTTTCAAAATACTCTTCCGCTACTTTCGTTGCTCCTCTGCCTCGTTTTACACCACCTCCATATTGATCTCTAATAATGAAATTAGTTGCAATAAGTGATTTACCCTTGAGATTATCTAAAATTTTAAATCTATTGTAGGGTGTAGATTGTATTTTTTGCGGACTCTTTTCAGCTAATCCTAAATAGTATCTCGTATTATTAAAGACAATTCTAAGTTGCTCTTTAATTCTGTTGCTAATAGATTTTATTGCTTGACCACAAAAGCCTACGGTTGGAATCTCTGCATATGCTCTTAATGAAATAACCTCGGAATTATAGTATCGTTCTAATGGATCTCTATGAAATACAGGTAATCCTAAATGCGTATTTGGCAATTTACTTTTGTAACCACTACATCTATAGACTCTAACGTTTGGAAAATCTGGAATTTTCACACCAAAATCTCCTGAGATAAATATAAATACAAGTTTATTTAGACTATTGACACTTTCAATAAAATCGTTTGCTATTTTTTCTTTATTCTCCTTTACATAAAAGTCCCAAGACATTGGTAGAATAGTTACAGTTGCTTCGTTTATATCATCAACTAGTGTCATCAATTGATTGGTAAAACCAAATACTTCTACAGCAGGATTTTCTAAAATCTTATCCGACTTTAAAAAAACTTTTAAAAGTGGGAAAACAGCATACCGATTACTAGATTTTGAATCGTAAAGTGTCGTTGGGTAGTACAGTTTCATTTGATACCTAGCAGTAAATTATTCTATTTTGTATAACTGCGTTTCAAATATATCTAATAATTCATTAACCCTTGCCTTATCTGCCTCAGTGATTTTAGCTTTCGTTTGATTTTGCGCTGAGATTAATTCACTTTTAGGATGTGTTTTACTTGAAGGTTTTCTATAATGGGATTCTAAATTACTAATAGGTTCAATTTCAAAAGATTTACAAAGGTTATAATACACATCTATATTAGAAACTAAATCTTCATATTTTACAACTGCTGCTTTGTTTTTATAACCGTTGAACACTTCTAAAGGCACCACATTTTCTATACACCAACGCAAACAGAGTTTTTCTATATTGGTAAGTTTAGTATATGTGCTTATATCGTAATTAAATTTCTCTTTAATTAATTGCACTAATTTTTCTTGTGCTGTAAAGATGGACAAATCATATAACCATGGAAAATTAGAACGCTTTTGCGATAAAATCACATCATAAGGATTTCTGATAATATGAATTACAGGTACATTGAAAGCACTATTTATGTATTGTGCGGCAAGATTAGCACGTACAAATTTGATGACATACTTTTTAGGAATAAAAGGCCATAGATGTAATTTGTATTTACGATTGCTATTTTGCGCAATCCAATCACAATCGACACGGTTTTTTAAAACTTGACTTATATAGCGATGAGTTTCACTAGTATTAGTGTCTGACGTTAACCATTGATCACATAATAAATAACCTTTCTTTGTTCGGGTTTCATGCTCTGGTTCAAAAAGCATACGGTATCTATGCTGTTGCGCCATGGTTTCACTCAACCAACTTGTCCCACTCCTGGCCGTACCCACTACAATGATATGTTTATTGAATTTTGGCATTAGGACTTTGTTACTAGTTTTGTGTACAATTCTTGATGTGCTTCAATAAATTTATGCATCGCAAATTCCTTAACACAATACGCTCTTAGGTGTTTACCTAACTTATGTCGTTCGGAAGCACTTAACTTCTGATTATGACTTATTTTTTCTGCTAAAACCTTAAAATCTCCTGCCGTAAACAATAAACCCTCAAAAGCCTTTAAAACAAAATTGATGCCTGTAATATTAGATCCTAAAATTGGTATTCCCATACTCATAGCTTCCACCAAGGCCATTGGCATACCTTCTTTTCTCCCTTGATCTAAAGTTGGAATAACATATAAGTCTGAATTTGCTATATATGGACGTACATCTAATTGTTTTCCTAGAAAAATCACTTGATCTTCAACCTGTAATTCTTCACAAAGTGCTTTAATTGAAGCTCCATAGTCATTAGCATTATCACCTAAAACGCTCAATCGAATGCTCTTATCTTTTAAGTGCGCTATCGCTCTAATTAAAACTTCAATTCCTTTTACAGGCACAAGGTTAGCGACCGTTATGATTTCAAAAAAACGCGATTCTTTTTTTTCAAAATTTGCCGCATTATAATAATCCGTATCAATACCTAATGGAATTAATTTCTGTGATTTTTTATTGGGAAAATACTGTGTCATTTCATCGTTGATGGTGACAATAAAATTGGCTAAATAGCTTTTTATTTTCCAATGTTTATTAAAACCCATTGCCTTTTTAGTGTAAATCCATTTTTTACCGACTAAGCGTGCTGCAAGGGCTTCCGTCCAATCATTACTCCATTGCCATGAGTGAACAATATCAAAATGATGCGCTTTGTAAAATTTTGAAATAGGTCTTAACCTTTTTAAAAGTGAAAAATACGGTCTGTAATTTGTTTTAGTATCGAAAATATAAATAGGATGTCCTAGAGCTTCTACTGTTTTAAAAAAACCTCCTCTATTATGTGTGCATGCAATAGCAACATCAAACTTTGACGTATCTAAGCCTTTAACTAAATCATACACCACCTTTCCACTACCAGCTGTATCAAAGTTAGGAATGGTATATAATATTTTTATTTTTGATGTCGTACTCATATCATTTTGTGCGCGCCACACATTTTAAAACTATTCATTATTGAAATGCTTGTCCCATAAGCTCAAGGTTAATAACATACTCACTGCATGTGCATGGTAAACCTTATCTTTCGTCTTGAAATCATTAAAAACTTCAGAAATTATATCTTTTGGAATAAAACTATTTTTAAAAAGATAATCTTTTAGCATCGCCTCATTAGATTCGCCTATAAACTGTAATTCCCAATTACGTTGTACCAATGGTTTACCTATGAAATCCTTAGACATTCTATTAAGTTTAGAATATACTCTATAAGGCAAATTAAATGGTGTTTTGTTATACTGATACGTATTTAAATTAAACGGTTTTTGTTGATGCCATACGATTTTAGCCATCTCTGGAGCTCTTCTTTTTATATACGCAATTTGAATCGCTCTTTGAGCCAAATAAGATTCCGGAATTTGGCAAATAAACTTACACATTTCGTCATCATAATACGGCAAAGTTATTGGTTTTACTTCGCTAAATATGTTTAAATTGATACTTGTCCATCGTGGTGCCCAATAAGTACTTTTAAAAGCTCTAATACTAGCGTTAGCACTGCTTTCAATATGAATATTTTTATACAGCTTATGAATTCTTGCTGTAAAGTAATCTTTAAATTTACCATCTAAGTTGAAATGCTTCCATAATTTTTCAGCAAGCGCTATACCTGAAGGTTTTACTATTTTTTTCAGAAGTATGTCTACTTGGTCATTAAGACCTAAATCATCAGAAACTCCCATATCATCAAACAATACGTCGCCCCAATGCCCTAAACTAAAAACGTCTCCCATAGTTTTATAGTCATCAATAATAGCCATTTGCCTTGGGTGCGAAAACTCAGAATAACATTCACTTATTTTCGCTAAATCATCAATCTTAGACCAAAGATAATTGGGTTGAATGGTAAATGCTTTAAAGTCGAAATTACAAGTATTGGCTATAGATTTTCCTATTTTCGCTTCAGGATAGCCGCCTTTAAATGCATAACAATAAGACGCTACATTTTTATTTAGCTTATGAAGTGCGACGGCTTGTGTTCTGCTATCTAAACCACCAGACAAAGGTAAAATCACTTGCTTATCGCCTACTTGTCTATCTATAATTTTCTCAAATAATGCTCCGAAATTTTCTACAGCGTCAGAAAAAGATAACGCGTCATCAAGCTTGTAGTGCCATTTAAAATGTTGGCTACTAGACACTAAATTACCTTCGTTATCTAATATATTTTTTGTTCCTGGCCTAAGTACTTTTTTATGCTTCCAAAAGGTATCATCATCTAAAAAAAAACCTGTAGCCACGTACACACAAATAGCCTCTAAATCTATGACCTTAGGTTCATTTTTTAACGTCGCAAACTTTTGCTTTACAGGAATAATAGATGTATTAATTTCTGGCATAATTTACAAGGACTGTTTTACAGATTTAAGAATTGTTTGCGGATACGTAACATCTGCAATCGCTTTTGCTTTCCTTTTAATAAAAGGAAAATAACGTAAATGTTGTAATGTCTTAAACTTGGCTTCTGTAATTAAAATATTATCCTCAAAATACCTTTGTAAAAATAAATCATCAAATTGAGGATCGTTAACCATATCACGCCATAGTGTCTTTAATGATCCTATTTTATTCCCACTCAAAAATGTATTTGGATGTGCTTTAAAATTCTGATATTTCTTTATAAAATCTTGATAATCATACAAATGATAATGAAGCAAATAACCGCCTTTTTCGCTTTTTAAAGCTGTTTTATCTATCGTTTGGTAGCGATGCACATTTTTCGGTATTGTATTAGAGTCAACTCTAATCGCCAATTTTCCCATATCATGACCTAACCAATGTGGATGAGAAAGGAACTGCTTATTATAAGGGTTAAAAAACTTAAAATAAATACGATTAAAATGACTTTTAAAATTCTTTTGAATTTTGAACTTTACTTCTTCTAACATCACCTTATCATAAGCCATTTTTCTGGCTAACACTTCTAATGTCTTAAACTGAATAACATCATAAGCCTTATAAGCTTCAAAAAAATGAGATAAGTTAATGGGTTTTATATAATCCGTTAAAAACAATTCATCAGCATCTAAGGAAATTAGCCAATCGACACCTAGAGCTTTGCACTTCATTTGAGCATCATATGTATTTAAACATTGCCTTGCGGTGTGAATAACATCTCTATTATCACAAAGATGCTTTAAGTAACCTAAATGACTATATTTCTCCGCAGAAATAGACGCATTCGTCTCTACGCCTTCGATGTCTTTAATTAGTTGTTGACCATTATCTGTTGTGCCATCAAAATAGACGAATACTTTTTCTATTCCAATGCCCAAGTGGTAAAGCAAGTTTTGTCGTAACAAACGTGCTTCATTCTTTACAGTAATAACCAAAGAAACTCTCATTAACTGCGTTTTAAGTTTAACTTATAGGTTATATACATTTTTAAATAATTGGCATTTAATTTTTCCTTTCTAGACATTCTATATCGAGCTCTATTAAAGAAGCGTGTCACATATGTGTTAAATAATCCAGTGCTAAGATTGCTCGTTTTCTTAACGTGTTTTATGAACTTTAAATGCTCCAAAAAATAATTTTTATAATACGTTTTACTTCTATTACTCAAAGTTGAAACACTATCGCCAGATTTTCTAAAATACGAAACTGTTGAATCATTTTTAACTATAGAATAGTTTAAAAATGCTTCATGATAAAACACTCTGTCTCCTATAATATTATAGGTTGTAAATGTTTTTGCAAATTTACACAAATGCGATTTAAAAATTACGGCACTGACATTTAATATTGGACAATAGAGCACTTCCTGAAGATTCAATATTTCATTTTGGCTATTCTTAAAGGTTGGATGGTTGACCTCATCAAAAACACCTTTCTCGTTAAAGTTTAACGTTTTAGCAACCACAACATCGCTTGAATATAATTGTATAGCTTCTAGTTGTTTTTCAATAAAATTTAGCTCTGCTTTATCGTCGCTTTCAGCAATCCAAATGAAATCGCCCTTTACTAAGTTAAATCCCTTTTGCCATTGTTTAAAAGGTGAACCTGTATTAGTCGAATTCACAATAAAATGTGATACTCTGGGATGATTTTTATAAGCTTCTAAAAGCTCTAAACTGCTATCGGTAGAGCAATCATCTAGTATAATCACCTCTATATTAGTATACGTTTGATTAAATATACTATCCAAGCGCTCTTGCAAAAATGACGCATGATTGTAATTGGGAAGTATGATTGATACTAAGGGATTCACTTTATCAGAGTTTTCTATAGCTATACAATATTTAGTTGTGGCTAATTATTTTATAAATTTAAGTTTATCTTTTTCAGAGCCGTTTTTAATGGGAAATGATAAAATAAAAAGAGCATATTCTTCCTATAACTATAACGGTATTTTTGTTTGTACTTATATGGTAAATTTGTAATATCTTCCTTAAAATACTTTTCAATAAGTTGTAATCTTCTTCTATTATAAAACAAAGAGTAATGCTTAAATTTCTTTTTGGCTACCTTTTTTTTGGCTTCAAAAAAACCGTCTTCCAAATTTAAATCTCTTTCTAATTCCTTAAATTCAAATGATAATTTTTCAAAATGAAGAATTTTATCATATTCAATCAATTTTCCATTTAATTTTAGATAGTCTGTTTGTGAATTAAGATGATCTCCTCTGTAATATCTATCCTTTAGAGTCAATCGCTTTTTAAATCCGCCTTCCCGTTTTATAAATTGAGAAAAACTCCCATAACCTTTAATTTGCTTTAGCATCCATACGTAGTCAGAATACAATCTATCCCATGGATTTCTAATAATTATAAATTTATAATAAGATTCCCAAACACCTTTGGTTAAATAACCCAAATCAAATAATTGCTGAGGCGTTGCATGCTGCAAAAAGAGTTCGTCTTTATCACTCCAACCATATAGATGTTCATAATCCGCTATATTAACTCGCTGATTTAATAATCCAAATGCATTTTCTACACTTGTGCCAGCACATTTAGAAATATGAATATAGATTATCTTATGTTCATGGTTAATCATTAAAAGCTTATGTTTTCGGTTCTTATTTTAGTTACTCGATTTAAAAATTGTTTTCAACTTTAAAATAACTCGCTTCTTTAAAGATTGAAAGTAATATTTAATTATCCTTAGTCTATTATCAAAATAGAAAAACATTGCGTTTTTATAAAACAACTTATTAAAGAAGTACAATATGGCTCCAAAATTATGTGCTTTTAAAGTTGCCTTTCTACTCGGACCAGTGAAATGAATAAAATCTACATTGGTGTTTATTTTATCCTTTACTGTGTTAAGCGTTAATATTTGGTGTTGTGCTTCCTTTGCCTTGCCATAAATTCCACTATTTACACCTACTACATTTAACTTATTTTCAAAACACAACAGATTTACAACAAAATTAAAAAAACCTTGGTCTCCAAATTTAAAGCGTGTTTGCTTAGAAAACCCTGTATTTAGCTCAGACCTATACACTTTTAAATAGTGTTTTAACTGTTCTATAAAATAGGAATTCATAATAAAATGTCCTGAAGAAAAGTACCACATATGGTTCAAATGAAACTTTAAGTTTTCAAAAGTACTTGGATTATAGGCGAAGTTGTTAAATAGCTTTGCTAGCTTTTCATCTTTATAGTTGATTGCTTTGCCTTGTAGAATATAAAAATCTCCTGTTAAGTCATTTAGTTTTAATTTAAAGTCATTACTCGTAATAATAGAATCGGCATCCATGTGCAAATAATAATCATACTTATGACCCATTTTAGACAAAAAGCATATGTTTATTTTAGTGAGTAAACCTGTTAAATTAAAATCATGGAACTGATTTATTTCTTTGGTAGAGATAACGGTTACTTGCTTTTTATTTTGAATAGATGTTATATGAAAATCGCCATCTTTTATGACTATGACATCATTTTCAATGCCGTAATGCTCTATACTAGCAATTAAAGCCTTACAATAATGAATATGACTTTTTGCTAATGAAATTACTATTGCTAACGATTTTTTTTCCATGACCATTACTTATACACGTGTTTAACAGCCCATTTTTGCCAAGCATAAATATGCCAAATTCCCCAAGCCGAAAACAATCCCTTTTCATAATAATCTTTAACAGCTCCTTTGATTCGATTTTCATCTAAAAATTCTGCGCCATAAAAAGGTATCTCAAACACATGATACAGGACATCTTCCTTTAATTGGTTTTTTAACCAATCATCTAAAGGTACCATAAAACCCATTTTGGTTTTATTTATCAATGTTTTTGGCACATACTGACCTAAACAATCTTTGAGTGTTTTTTTAAGAATTTTATGTTTTGGTAAACTTGATGCTGTTTTCCACGAAAAGTCAATACTCTCTTTGTCTAAAAAAGGAACACGCACTTCTAAGCTATTTGCCATACTAGAGCGATCCACTTTTATGAGTACACGTTGTAAATGCGCATAAAACTCGTTGTGCTTTAAACTATGAAGCAACGTTTGTTTATTCGTAACCTCTTTAAAATTGTACAACGCCTTAATTTCTGTAGAATAATCAACACCAGGAAACATATCATCTAAAATATTAGGAAAAATATGTAAATGCTTTGCCATTTGCCAATCACCTATAGTTTTGTAATAAAAAGGTGCAGACACTTTACTAATTTTGGTTTTATTTAATAAACGTACCAATGGTTTCCTAAGTCCGAATGGTAGTTTATACAAATAGTAATGGGCCATAAATTGTCTAAATCTTGGATAACCCATAAATAATTCGTCTCCTCCATCACCAGACAACATTACTTTATAATTTTTGGCGGCATGCTGCGTGAGGAGAAAAGTGGGTAAGGACGAATAATCTCCAAAAGGCTCTGAACATTTCTCAAAATAGGCATCAATACTTTCTAATATTTCCGATGCTTTTATCTCAAAAACATCTTGCTTTAGGCCTAGTGCTTCTGCATATGATGTCGCTATTTCGCTTTCGTTTAAAGTTTCATCATCTACCTTTAAGGTTATAGCTTCAACATCATTTTTATTGGATTTAGCATGCGCTGAAATTAATGGGCTATCTACACCTCCACTTAAAAATGTGGCAATTGGCACATCACTTATTAATTGACGTTTTACAACGTTTCCTAATAATTCATTATATGATGTTGCAGTTTGATTATCTTCAATCTTCTGATTGCCAGCAACCTTATCAAAACTTATAAGCTGCTGTTTTTTGATGGTTTTATCTTTTTTAATTACAATCCATTCTCCAGGATTTACCTGAAATATGGATTGATAAACCGTATTTGGTGCTTGCATATAACCAAACCCAAAATACTCCTTCATAATAGAAGGCCTTAGTTGTAAATTAGACTTTAACCAAGGGTGTTTATAAACTTGATCAAACTGAGAAGCTACAGCAACACCTTTATCAGTTACACCATAAAACAAAGGTTTTATTCCTGAAAAATCTCGAGTGAGATTAAATGTATTTTTTTCAGTATCTACAATGGCAATAGCAAACATACCGTTTAATAGGGTTATGGTTTTTTTAATACCAATTACATCTAATAAATGTATAATCACTTCTGTATCCGAAGAAGACTGTAAATTTTTTAGTTGATACGTTTCCGCTAACGATTTATAATTATAAATTTCTCCATTAAAAACAACATGATAACGGCCAGATGGACTTTGTTTGGGTTGATTGCCATTTGGAGAAAGATCTAAAATAGATAAGCGATTAAACCCTAATTGAAAATTTTGACCACGCTTAATCTCAGTGGCATCTGGTCCACGATGTTTAGATAAAGCTAAAATATCTGAAAACGCAGAAGTTGATAATAAATCACTTTCTTGAAAACTAAATTCACCTATAAATCCACACATTTTTATTTGCTCATTAAGGATTGATATAAATGACTTAATTTTTCGACCTCATTTTGTATGGAGAACGTAACCTGACTGTGTTTTACCGCAGCAAAAGAAAACGATCTATAAAGATCTGAATCATTCCATAAAGTCTCTATATAATCTGCTGCTTTTTCAATGGCATAGGGTTTTACACAGTAACCCGTTTTATTATGAATAACAACTTCTGGAAGTCCATCACTATCTGAAACTATGGCAGGCAAACCATAGGTCTGTGCTTCAATGATTGACATACCTAAAGATTCTGAATGGCTGAGCTGTACATAAAAATCTGCCTCATTTAATTTTTGTTTTAAAGCTTTATTTTCAATACTTCCGTAATACTGTACGGCTTCTGATAATTGATATTTATCTATTAAATAAGGTACTTGGTAAGCATCTGGACCATTACCGTAAATACTGTATTTTACCCTAAGCCCTTTGTCTTTTAGTAACTTCACAACACGTAAATTACCTTCTATATTTTTCTCCCAACACATTCTAAACGCTGAAATAAGTTGAATGCTTTCTGTATTTGGTAGTCGTTCTGAGGTCTTAAAAGCATTGCCATAAGAAATAGGAATAACATGAATCTTATCTAGAGGTATTCCCCATTTTTGCATATAGTTCTTTTGATGCTTAGACATGGTAATAAAAGCATCTACATACTGACCATATGTTTCATAAAAATTTACCCAGTTTTTATCAATCCATGGCTTCATGTAGGTGTCTGCACCTCTAAGGGTAATAACTATTTTGGGTCTTTGAGCTTTTGGTATGGCTAGTAATCGTTTAACTTTTTTGTGTAAATACGAGTGCTGTAAGTGCACTATATCAACTTTGTTTTTAAGATATTTATTCTCAATATAATTTAGTTTAACCGCTCCTTTATTAGACAAAGACAACGCTTTTTCTTTAATCTTTCTCTTATAATATCCAGGAATAACATTTACATCATCTGCCTTTGCATGCTCCTTAAAAACATCTATCTGCATATCAAAATCTTCTTTCTTTTTTAAAGATTCCATCACAGGCGGAATGTACGGCTGATATATATCGCCATACGCTTCAAAAAGTTGAATGATTTTAATTTTTTTCATGCTTTATTTTACAGTTATGAAAGCCAGTTATATAATTTTAATTTAAATGGGATTACGATATCTTTTACTTCCCATAAACACATGGTTTTATCTGCATATTTCTGTCCTTTCATTGTATATTTTTCATCAATGACGTAGATTGGTTTTTTAAAATAAAACGGAAACAATTCAAAGTTTAATTTTCGCCATTGCCCTGTAATGATATCTCTATTACTATCGCAATTATAAAATGATGTGGTTAACAGATACTTACTTTCACTTTTTTTAATATTAACCAGTGCCTTATAAATTTCTTTAAAAGATAAATGCACTAGACAATCTCTACAAAAAATAACGTCAACTTTTGGTAAAGAATCTTTTGTTAAATCTAATACTGAAAAATTAATTGATGCATTGCCATGATTAAAATTATTCTCAGCAATTAAATTCTCTACAATATCGCCTCCTATATATTTAATGTTTTGCAAATTAGTGTGTTGCATCCAATTAAAATCGCCACAAGGTATATCTAGCATCGATTTAATATTCTGCTTTGCTAAAAAAAGCTGTAATTCACTAATTAACGGTTGGGTTACTGCTAATTCTGAACCATCTCCAGAAACACTTTCTTCACTTCTCCAATAGTTACTCTCATTAATTATGGTAAACGTTTCCTTAATAGGCTTGTTCTTAAAGGCATTTTTCTGTCTTTTTAATTTAATAAATTCAACAAACCGATTTGGTAGTATTTCTTTTAAAGCTTTTTTCATTAAAGTTTAATTATAATCTTTTTTTGAATCTAATTTACTTCTTAAAATAAACTAATGATTTTGTTAACAGTTTAATTTCATTGTAAAAAGATAATTTAAAATTAAAACGTCTCTTAACTTTTAAATAATTTAAAAAAATTATTGGTTTAAAATTTTCTCTATAAGAGAAGTAGTCATTAATAATAATATGTTCTAGATAGTTTAAATACTTATTAAAACCAACAGAATTAAAAAATCTTATACTGTTTGCTTTGATTAATTTCTGCTTTGTTTTCGTTACAAAGGTATTAATCTCATTAAACTCCAAAATCTCTTTTTCTAACTTAATAGAAAGAAGTATTTTCTCTAACAAATGTTGTTCTTTTTCGTCTAAATTAGGTTTTAAATAATTTAACAGCAAAAATTTTGTTTTAACACCTCCTATTTGCTGCGATACTTTCCTTTTTTTTGAAATTTGATCTTCATGTATTCTGTATTCTAATAAGACCTCTGTTAAATTATGTAATTCACCATACTGCAATAACCTTACCCATAAATTATAGTCTTGAGCAGTCTCTAATGTAGTGTTATACGCTATTTTATTTTCCTGAAATACGCTTCTTCGCATCATTACTGTTGGATGACCAAAACAGCTACCATATAATAATTCTACCTTTATATCATCATGCGAACTTGGCAAATTTTTAATAATATCTGTATCTAAAATTTTATAATTAGTGCCACAGACTATAACATTTGGGTTAGCATCCAAATACGTTATTTGCTTTTCAAAACGTTTTGGCAAACTAATATCATCACCATCCATTCTAGCGATATATTCGCCTTGAGCTATTGTTAAACCATAATTTAAATTATGAGTAATCCCATAGTTATTTTGTTGTTTAATTACCTTAATTCTAGCGTCTGAATACGTATTAATAATCTTTAGCGTATCATCTGTAGAGGCATCATCTATAATAATAAATTCAAAATCTTTAAAGGTTTGCATTAAAACGCTATCAATTGCAGCGCCAACATATTTAGCACAATTGTATACAGGTAACAATACCGTTAATTTTGGACTTTGTTTTATATCTGAATCCATTCTTTTGGTATTAAATCAAATGTGTTTCTACTTTGGTCTGCAAACCATTGTTTTGGGGCAACAACCTTTTTTTCTGAATTTGAATTTAACCAAGCTGCCCACCAACTAAAGGAACTATTTGCTATAATATTATGACTACACTTACTCATTAACAGCATATCTTTCCAACTATGACTACCAGTATTATGATTAACAAAAATTTTAGGGTTTGATAAATGAGAAAAAGTCTTTTTTACCCAATCGCTATCGTCAGAAAAGAAAACTAATGTGGAATTAGCGTTATCTTTTGTTAATACATCGATAGATGCCATGTAGTATTCTATATCACAAAGTCCATGTGTGTTATTAATATTTAAATCCGTCACATAATCTCCACGTCTTACATGAATGGAAATAGTATTAGCCTCCTCTATCCTTGATAGTAAACTAATGTTTTTCGCATCTAAATCATCTGTAGAAAAGTGAAATATTTTTTTTACAAATTCTTCATAACCTAGGAAATATTTATAACTCTGAAAATACCCATTTACATAAACAGGTGCTTTTAATTTATAATCCTCATCCTGATACAACCTTGAACCTTCATTGTGTTTCTTCGGATAATTAAAACCTAGTTTTCTTTTTATTTTATTAAAAAAAGACAATTCGGTAAATGAATTTATCTCATTTAAAGTCGCAATTTGATATCTGTTTTTGAATACTGTCAGTTCAAATTCTCGCTGAGTTACACCAACCATATCCTTACTTAAACTAAAAAACTGAGTATCTATTTTTAAGGGTAAATTGCACTTTTTGGCAAGTATACTTGCATATGCATACTGAAACATTTGATTCCCTAAACCTCCTTTTAATCTAATTAAAATCATATTTTTCTTGCCAACACATGAAATCCAAAACACAATAATTCTGCGGAATTTTCATCTTTTTCAGACAGCTCTTGCAACGTTTTTTTTAAATTGTTGATGGTTTTTAATTGACTAGAATTAAGGGTCACGTTACTAAACCTCTTTGAGACATAAGATAGTCTATTTACCTCTTGAGCAAGAAACTCAAAATAATTCCCATTTGCTTCCATCTCTACGATTTCAAAACCATGTGCTTTCAATTCTGTTTCATAAAAAAAACGATTAAATCCGGAATAGAAATGATAAGGAGCAAAATGAGTTAGACTACAAAATGGCGCTGTAAGTATAAGAAAGCCATCTTTTTTTAAAAGTCTTGCAAATTCTTTAACCGCTTCTCTTGGGTTAATAATATGCTCAAAAACCTCTGTACACATTATAGCGTCAAACGAATTATTCTCTCTAGGAATTGATGCAATGTCTGAAATAATATCTAATTTCCCGTAATCCCACTTTTCTCTATGTAGTCCATCTTCTAATGCTTCAGGTTTATATTCTGCAAAATCTTGACACACATAGTCTAAATGAGAGCAAAATCCTCGGTACTGTTGTTCTCCTGCACCTGCATCTAATATTTTTCCACCTTCAGGAATTTTTTTTAGAACACCCTCAAGCCATTCTTTTCTATTACTTACATTGTGCTTACCTACAGTCAATTTTGAATGCGACTTGTTTTGGAAAATGCTTCGTATTTTATTTTTTATATTCATTTCAGAATTTAATAATTTCACTTATTTCTCCATAATTCTTCTCTAACAAAAATGGTATTGATATATGTATCTGCATAAACCATATAGCCTTTACTAACAATATATTCGATCAATGCCGAGTTTTTTATGCCATTTCCATTTGTAGAAAAAGAGATACTTTCAACACAAATAACTATAGGAAAGTTGCTTTCATAGTCAATAGATTTAATTATTAAATCATCTATACCTTCCGCATCTAAATTTAAAAATTGAGGAAATTTTCCGTTGACGTATTCTTCTAAGACACTATTAACAGTTTTAACCTGAATTTTTTTTACTTCTTTTATTGAATAATTTCCTTCCGTTTGATAGCTTTCTGCTTCTTTTTTAGAAAATGTATTCAACGTTGGTGACGATATTACGTAAAAATCTAATTCTGCATTGGTATCGCCAATTCCTAAGTTAACATTAATATCCTCTTTTCTATATTCTAAAAAAGATTTAAATAAATCTGGATCTGGTTCAATATTTACACCTCTACTCCCTGTTTTATACAGCAAAGCTGTATTACTTAATTTAAAGGGATGATGCGCGCCAATATCTATATACGTTGGTGCTTTTATTCCCAATCTATCAAATATAAATTTCACTATAACATCCTCTCCTGTCTGTGAATAAGACTCTTGCTTAAAATCAGTAAAAGTTGAATCAGTAAACACTTTTTTCAACTTTCTTTTTATTTTCAATAACAACATATTTATTTTTAGATTCTATACTTAAGTTTTATAAACATTCATTTTCATCTGATTTGAAAACACACCATTGCCATTTGTTAAAACAGTTTTATCTTGCTTATACACAACTTCAGATATTGTAATATAAACATTCTCATCTAGATATTGTATGGAATGAAATCCTTTAGAAATGCCGATTTTCAATTTATACCGACCATGATTAAACACCACAGAATCCTCTACAAATTCAGCAATATATTCACCAGGTGTTAAATTATTTGATGGCGTCCATGATGTTCTAATAGGTGCGTTCAACATATCTGTCATACCCAAGCCAATAATCAAATTATTAATTTCTTGACAAACGGTAAAATGAATTTTAACTTTCCATGGTTTACCAATAGGAATTTCACTCATTAAATTACCATTTAGATCTACAATAGTTAATTTTGTAGCATAGGCTTGAATGTTATTGTTTTTCGGAATATCAAAATTAAAAACGGCATCATTACCTATATTTTGCTTTAAATAGGTATTAATAACATGCTCCGTTTTCCCTTTCTCTACAAACCTTCCATTATGTAATAAAATTGTTTCATCACATAGACTCTGTATAACTCCCATATTGTGACTCACAAAAAGTACAGTACGACCGTCTCCTTTACTAATGTCTTGCATTTTGCCAATAGCCTTTTTCTGAAATTCTGCATCTCCAACAGCAAGCACCTCATCTATAACTAAAATATCTGGCTCCAAAAAAGCCGCAACAGCAAAAGCTAGGCGCACGCGCATCCCAGAACTATAGCGTTTTACAGGTGTATCTACATACCTTTCACAGCCCGAAAACTCAATAATCTCGGCCTCTTTTGTTCTAATTTCGGCTTTGGTCATTCCCAAAATAGCACCATTTAAATATATGTTTTCACGGCCAGTTAATTCTGGATGAAACCCTGTACCGACTTCTAAAAGTGATGCTATTCGGCCTTTTGTTTTTATTACTCCAGTCGTAGGAATCGTAACCTTTGATAAAATTTTAAGTAAGGTACTTTTACCTGCTCCATTTTTACCAATGATGCCAAGAACTTCGCCTTTTCTTACTTCAAAGTTAATGTCTTGTAAGGCCCAAACATAATCACTATCTGCTTTTGTACTTCGGTCATTTTCTGAACCCACCTTTAAATAAGGATCTTCTTTACCTCTAATTCCTGCCCACCATCGATTAATGTCATGACTTATTGTACCAGTACCAACCACACCAAGTCTATATTGTTTGCTTATATTTTCAGCTTTAAGAATGATACTCATATGGCTTTTTAATCAAATTTAAATAACAAGAATTTATACTGTATCGATAAATGTTTTTTCGGTTCGGTTAAAGATAATGATTCCTAATAAAAACACGATTACAGTTACGATTACCGTGTAAATAATCCCAAACCAACTAAACGTGCCTGTACCAAGAAGCATATATCTTGCAGTTTCAATTATATACGCCAAAGGGTTATACTCCACTATCCATGAAACTTTAGGCATTTCCTCTTTTATAAGAGCCAATGGATACATTACGGCAGAAACGTACATTAGTAATTGCACTCCAAAACTTACTAAAAATTTTAAATCACGATATTTCGTAACAAGACTAGAAATAATCATTCCTAATCCTAAACCCATCATACCCATTAAGATAACTAATACTGGAAAAAATATCACAGTACTATCAAGGTTTATCGCTGCTCCACTAAATTTATAAAACACATAAAATGCTATAAAAATGAATAACTGAATACCAAATTTTAGTAAATTAGAAATAATAATGGATAAGGGAACAATAACACGAGGGAAATATACTTTTCCGAAAATAGCCGAATTAGTTGTAAAAGTATCACTCGTTGACGTTAAACAGGTATTAAAATAATTCCAAATTGAAACACCTGCTAAATTGAAAAGAAAAGGAGGCACTGTACCTGTCTCAATATTGGCCACCTTATTAAAGATTAAGGTAAAAGTAAGTGCGGTGAATAAGGGTTGAATAAGATACCAAAGCGGTCCTAAAATGGTCTGTTTATAAACGGTAACAACATCTCTTTTTACAAAGAGCACCAACAGATCTCTGTAATTCCAAATTTCTTTGAAATTAAAGTCAATTAATTTTCGTTTAGATGAAATTGTATACAACCAATCATCATCTTCTAGCTTACTCAATTTGCATCATATTTTTAGTTAGGTAAAGATAATAATTCTAAAGAAATACGGAAAAATTATAACAACCGATGCTAGCTAAAACGTAGTATTAATTTTTTACCAAAATTATCAGAGAGGATTAGCAATCCTACACTAAAAAAAAGGGATCATTGATCACTATTGACTAGTGTACAATCATCCCATTATAAAATTTATTTAGAAAAGACTATGAATCGAAACTATCCCAAGTAATCTTAAGTCCTTCTCTTACTGTATATTTTGGTTTATATCCTAAAAGGTTTTCTGCTTTTGAGATATTTGCTAAGGAATCCCTAACATCACCTTGTCTAGTAGGTCCGTAAATAGCTTTTAAATCTGAGTTTGCAGCAATCCTTAACGATTCCCACAAATAGTTAATAGTAATACGTTCACCACAAGCCACATTAAAAACTTCGTTCTTAGCGTCTTTTGATGCAAAAAATCCTTTTACATTGGCTTGTACTACATTATCAATAAATGTAAAATCTCTTGTTTGCTCACCATCGCCATTGATCTTTGAAGGCACATTGTCCTTTAGAGCTTGCATAAACAAAGGAATTACAGCTGCATATGCACCACTTGGACTCTGTTTTGGCCCAAACACATTGAAATATCTTAAACCAATAACATCAGTATCATACGTCGTTCCAAAAACATCTGCATATAATTCATTTACATACTTTGTTACGGCGTAAGGCGACAAAGGCTTACCAATAGTATCTTCCACTTTTGGTAAAGATTTACTATCGCCATAGGTAGAACTTGATGCTGCGTATACCATACGTTTTACCGTTGGGCTATCTTTTAAAGCAATCATCATGTTTAAAAATCCTGAAATATTAACTTCGTTCGTTGTTGCAGGATCGTTTATAGAACGTGGCACTGAGCCCAAAGCCGCTTGATGAGAGACATAATCAATGCCTTCCATGGCTTTTTTACAGGTGTCTAAATCTCTTATATCACCTTCTAATAATTCAAAAGAAGGGTTATCCATAAATTCTGCTAAATTTTCGCGATGACCATTAGAAAAGTTATCTAATACTCTTACTTTTTTAGCATTGTATTTTAATAAGTATTCTGTTAGGTTTGAGCCTATGAAGCCTCCACCTCCAGTTATTAAAAAACTTAATTGAGATAGGTCTGTTGTGTGATGTGGATTTGAGTACATTTTTTTATAATCTTGCGTCTACAGTGTCTATTGGAAGTAACGATTTTACATCAAAAATAACACCTGTATCCGATTTTAATTTATCTAATTTTAATTCTAAAAACTCTTTATGAGATACCGCAAGTATGATTGAATCATACGAAGTACCTAATTTATCGAAGTCGGTAATTAAGTCTAAGTTATATTCATGTTTTACTTCTTCAGCTGAAGCCCATGGATCGTAAACATCTACATCTACATGATATGTTTGAAGTTCCTCTATAATATCAATAACTCGAGAGTTTCTAATATCTGGACAGTTTTCTTTAAATGTAATTCCTAATACAAGGGCTTTAGAACCTTTAATGGTTGCGCCTTTGTTAATCATCATTTTTACAGTTTCTGTAGCAACATAGCCACCCATGCTGTCATTCATTTTACGACCTGCTAAAATAATTTCAGGATTATAACCTGTTTCAATGGCTTTTTGAGCTAAATAATAAGGGTCTACACCAATACAATGACCACCAACTAAACCTGGTGAAAACTTTAAAAAGTTCCATTTTGTACCTGCTGCTTCTAAAACCGCTTTAGTATCAATATCTAATAATCTAAAAATCTTAGATAATTCATTCACAAAAGCAATATTTATATCTCTTTGAGAATTCTCAATCACCTTAGCAGCTTCAGCAACCTTTATACTTGGTGCTAAATGTGTACCTGCTACAATTACCTTTTTATAAAGTTCATCAACTTTAACTGCTACTTCTGGTGTAGAACCAGAGGTTACTTTTAAAATCTTAGTTACGGTATGCTCTTTATCACCTGGATTGATTCTTTCTGGAGAATAACCAGCATAAAAATCTTTATTATATACTAATCCTGAAGTTTTCTCTAATACCGGAATACAAATATCTTCAGTTGCACCTGGATATACTGTAGATTCATATACTACAATATCACCTTCGTTTAACACTTTACCTACTGTTTCACTCGCTTTTATTAACGGCGTAAACACTGGCTTATTTAATGCATCTGTTGGTGTTGGCACAGTGATTATATAATAATTAGTTGTACCCAATGCATCTAAATCATCAGTAATATACAATCCTTTCTCTGCATTTAAATCTGTTGTTAACACAGATTTTAAGTTATCGTTTTCAACTTCTAAAGTTTTATCGATACCATTATTTAATTCGCTGATTCGCTGTTTATTAATATCGAAACCAACTACAAAGAATTTTTTGGCAAACTCTACGGCAAGGGGTAAACCGACGTAACCTAATCCTATGATTGCAATTTTGTCTTCTGAATGTGTCATTTGTTTAAAGTAGATTTTAAAATGAGTGTCAAATCTAAGTAAAAACTGTAATTCTCAACATACTTTTTGTTGATTTTCACTTTATCTACCCAAATAATCGTTCTATTGTAGCGTATTGGGTCCTTTTGACGTTCTAATACCCTTTCTTCGTGTTTATATTTCAATGTTGCAGGACCAGTAATTCCTGGTTTTACTTTCAAAATTATTCTATCTTCCCCTTTTAATTCATCTGCAAATCCTTGCAAATCAGGTCTTGGACCAACCAAACTCATATCTCCAATTAAAACATTAAATAGTTGAGGCAACTCATTTAACTTTGTTTTTCTCAAAAATTTCCCAACATTAGAAGCGTAATCATTTAGATGTCCTAATTGATGATTTCCGTCCCTTAAAGTTCTAATTTTATAAATTTTGAAGGGCTTTCCGTGTTGGCCAATTCTATACTGACTGTAAATCCCGAAACGTTTTGTATCGATTGAAGCGATACACACCAGAACCCAAATAGGAATAAACAAAAATGGCAAGACAACAATTACAACCAAAAGATCAAATCCTCGTTTGATTTTAAGTTGACTTTTCGTGATCACAATTTAAAGATTAAAGAATTATATTTTTTTAAGAAGTCTCTTAACTTTTTTCCATAAAGAATTTTCATCCTTTTCATGATACGCATTGCCGTATACACCGTAACCATAACCGTAGCCATAACCATATCCGTAGCCATAATTGTAATTACTCTTATGCTTATAAAAGTTCAACACAAAACTAACATTTTTGAGCTCGCCTGTTCTATGTTTAGCATTCACTAACTGTAACATACCTTTCTTAGTATAATCTAAGCGCACCATAAAGATAGTAGCATCTGCATATTGCACTAATTCTAATGCATCAGTCACTAATCCCAATGGTGGTGTATCTAAAACAATCATATCGTACTCTAGTTTTAGCTGATTAATAAGGTCTTTTAACTTATTACTCATTAATAACTCTGAAGGGTTTGGTGGAATTGGCCCTGAAGGAATTAAATCTAAATTTTCAATATGTGTATGTGTAATAACTTGCTCTAAATCATCATCACCAATAAGGTAGTTGACAATACCTTTTTCATTGGTAATATTAAAATCATCAAATATTTTTGGCTTACGTAAATCTAAGCCCAGTAAAATTGTCTTTTTACCCGAAAGTGCATAAACCGTAGCTATATTAATCGACGTGAAGGTTTTACCTTCTCCACTCACAGAAGACGTAATCATTAACGTATTTGCCTTTTCTTCAGTAGTTCGGTTTTTAAATATAAACTGTAAACTAGACCTAATAGCTCTAAATGATTCTGCTACAGCAGATTTCGGCTTTTCATAAGCTACTAAATTGTTCTTGTATCTGTACTTCCCTATTAATCCTAAAATAGGAATTTTAGACATTCTTGTAACCTCATCAGATCCATGAATGGTGTTATCTAACAAATACACTATAAATATTAATAACATTGGTATAAAGAAGCCCATCATTAAACCCATCATATAGTTCAATGATTTATTAGGACCTATTAATCCACCTCCAATATCTTTAGCTTCATCTATAATTGATAAATCTGAAATATTAGCCGCTTTTACAATAGCCGCTTCACTCCTCTTTACCATGTAAATATTATAAGCCTCTTGACTTATATCTAATTTTCTCTGAATCTTTAAGAACTGTTGCTCATCTTCAGGTAATCCACTTAGCTTAGATTCTAAATTGGCAATATTTCGATTTATTGTTGAAATCTGAATGGAGGTAATTTTCTTAGTAGCATCAACCGTTTCTAATAGTACATTTTTTTCTGAATTAATACGTCTATCAATTTCTTTAAAAAGCCCAGAACCTTCTTTAGTCGTGTATTCTAAATTTTGTCGTTCTGCAGCTAAAGCTACAATCTTAGACACACTATTAAGTATATTTCCTTCATTGATACCAACGCTTGTTGGTGCTGCAATTTTAGTGTAATCTGTTTTTGTGTTTAAGTACACTTCAAGATTATTCAAATAATCGAGTTTTGAATCTTCTTCTTGCTTAGTTAACTCTAACTCCCTTAATTGATCTGATATCTGAGTAATTTCTTCACTAATATTAAAAACCTTGTTTTCTTTTCTAAACTTATTCATCTCATCGGTAATATCCTTGAGATTTGTATTTACAGCGGCCAAACTACTGTCTATGAATTTAATCGTATTTGTTGCGTATAAATTTTTTCGTTCTAACTCAGTTTTACTTAAAATTGCAGAAGTTGCATTGAGATAATCTACAATCTTATCTTTATTATTACCAGCCAGTTGTAATCTTAAAATTGAAGGTGATGTTGCCGAAAATGTTCCGATTATTATTTTTGATTTATATGAATTTACAACACCGTCAAAATTGCTAAATCTTATAAAATACTCAGATCCTGGCTTAATATCATATCCTTTTTTAAAAATCAGCTGTCCGTTAAGAAATGGTAATGCAACAGTCTCTCCGTTTTTAAAGGTTTTTGTATAAATACCTTCTGGCATTTTTGTCCTAGTAACTAATTTTGTGGCATATTGTTGGGCGTTAGCACTTGTACCTTCATACTCTGTAAATACCTCGTATTCATTTTCGTTTAAAATCCGAATTCCGATAGGGTAACCTAATACTTGCTTTTTAGTTTTATCTAGCTTAAACTCAAAAGGTGCATTTTTGTAAATATCAATTTTTCGATATTTCCCTTCCACCATAAAATCCATATAATATTGAAGAGAATCTACAACCTTCTCGTTATGACTTCTGGTTTTAATAGCTGTCATTATTTTACCTACCTTACCAGAAACGCCTCCCCAATTAAAAGAGATACTTGTATTTGCTGTAAAGAAAGGATTCTGATCATTATCTACAGAAATTAATGAGTCTAACTTATAGACGTTTTGCTTTCTTACATTTATAAAATACGCAATCAGTAAAGCGGCACCAATGCATACCAATACAAACTTCCATAGATTTAAAACCTTAAATAAATAACCTCTAAAGTCAAAACTTATACTATGCGATTCCGCTTCTTCTATTTCGTCGTAATTTCCCATATAATTTTATAAACGTGAAAAAAGTAAGACTCCTGTGGTTAGTAACGAAAGAATAGAAGCTATTGTTGCAATACTAGAGACTGCAGTTTCTCCAGTACCTATAGACTTTTGTCTTAAAGGCTTGACATAAATAATATCATTGGGTTGAATATAATAATAAGGAGATTGCATTACCTTTAAGTCAGTTAAATCTAAATGATGTATTTTTTGACCTTGTGGATATTGCCTAATTATTAACACATCCTTTTTATCACCTGTTACTGGTATTTCTCCAACATTAGCAATAGCTTCAAAAATATTAACGCGTTCTGTGAACAAAACTTTACTTCCTGGTGCACCTACTTCACCATTTGCGGTAAATCTTAATCCTGCCAATTTTACTGTAACAAAGATATTGGCCGTTTCCTTAAATTGCTCTTTAAGTAATTTTTCTTCTATTTTGTTCTCAATTTCTTCAGTCGTAAATCCTAAAACGTTGAGATAACCTAAAGTTGGAATTCTGATATTACCATGGACATCTACTGTAAAACCATCAAAATAAGCACGCTCTGCACTACTTGCATTTAGACTTCCTTCTCCTGTTGGATTTAAAATAGATACCGTTTGCTGATCTAACGCTTTAACTCTTACATTCAAAATGTCATTTACCTGAATACGGTAAGGCTTTTGAATTTCAGCTAAATTATAAGGAATAGAATCGTTTGCAGAATCTTCCTTGTTTTGTAAATAAATTGTGTCCTTGTGAGGGATACAAGAAGAAACAATTACACAACTCAATAAAATAATTAAAAGCTTAAAGCGCTTCATAGGTTCAATAGATCTTTAAAGACAAATATAATGTATCAATAGTAATAACAAAACAATTACTTTTGTTTTTGGTTTTATTCCATTTTAAAAAATTTAAGTTTGAATTATCTCAACGTAGAAAACATATCAAAATCATTTGGAGAGCTTGTACTCTTTAAAGATTTATCATTTAGCATTCATAAAGATCAGAAAATTGCTTTTGTAGCTAAAAACGGCAGTGGCAAAACGTCTATTCTAAATATTCTAGCAGGAAAAGATGCTCCAGACAATGGGCAAATTGTAGTTAGAAAAGGGCTAAGGTTAGCATTCTTAGACCAAGAACCAGATTTAGACCCAAATCTAACACTCGATGAAACAATATTTGCTTCAGACATTCCCATTCTTAAGGTTATTGAAGCTTATGAACACGCCCTAAAAAATCCGGAAGATACAGATGCTTATCAAAAAGCATTTGAAGCTATGGATAGAAACAATGCGTGGGAATTTGAAACACAATACCAACAAACGCTATCTCAACTAAAACTAGATGATTTAACGCTTAAAGTAAAAACGCTTTCTGGTGGCCAAAAAAAACGTTTAGCATTAGCACAAGCGCTTTTAAGTAAACCCGATATTTTAATTTTAGATGAACCTACCAATCATCTCGATTTAGAAATGATAGAATGGTTAGAGGATTACTTTGCTAAAACACAGCAGACGCTTTTCATGGTAACGCACGATCGTTATTTTTTAGAACGCGTTTGTAACGAAATAATAGAATTAGACCAAGGCCAACTATACACCTACAAAGGTAATTACTCCTATTATTTGGAAAAAAGAGAAGCCAGAATTGAAAATGAAGCTACCGAAGTTGGCAAAGCAAAACAACTCTTTAAAAAAGAGCTAGAATGGATGCGTCGCCAACCCAAAGCACGTACTACAAAATCTAAAAGTAGAATAGACGATTTTTCTGAAATTAAATCTAAAGCACACAAACGTCGTAACGACCACCAAGTGCAATTAGAAATAAATATGGAACGTCTAGGAAGTAAAATTATTGAGTTTCATAATGTATCTAAATCATTTAAAGATAAAACGATTTTAGATGGTTTTGAATATACCTTTAAAAAAGGCGAACGTATTGGTATTATTGGTAAAAATGGTACCGGAAAATCTACATTCTTAAACCTCCTTACTCAAAGTATGCAGCCAGATGGTGGCAAAGTAGTCATAGGAGAAACAGTTAAGATTGGGTATTACACACAAGGCGGAATTAAAGCTAAACCCAACCAAAAAGTAATCGATGTTATTAAAGAATTTGGCGACTATATTCCGCTAGCAAAAGGCAGACAAATTAGCGCTCAGCAATTGTTAGAACGTTTTCTGTTTGATAGAAAAAAGCAATGGGACTTTGTTGAAAAATTAAGTGGTGGCGAACAAAAACGTTTGTATTTATGTACCGTATTAATTCAGAATCCTAATGTATTAATATTAGATGAACCTACCAATGATTTAGACATTGTTACCTTAAATGTTCTTGAAGATTTCTTAATGGATTTCCCTGGAGTGTTGCTTGTTGTTTCTCACGATCGTTATTTTATGGACAAAATTGTAGACCACATGTTTGTCTTTAGAGGGCAAGGTATTGTAGATGATTTCCCTGGGAATTATTCAGATTTTAGAGCTTATGATAGTAGTCAAACAAAGCAAATTGAAAACACAGAAAAAACAGATAACACCAAAGCTATAAAGAAAAACGAAGCTAATAAACTAGATTATAATGAACAAAAGGAATACAAAAATTTAGAATCTAAAATTAGGTCCTTAGAATTAGATAAAACAGCATTAGAATCTAAATTCAATAATCCAGATTTATCTCAAGACGAAATAGGAAAACTTTCCGCAAAACTCCAAGTGATTATAGATACCATTGAAGAAAAAGAAATGCGTTGGTTTGAATTGTCTGAAAAATTAGAAGGATAGAAGTGTGAAGTGTGAAGTGTGAAGTGTGAAGTGTGAAGTGTGAAGTAAAATACCATAAATAACTTTGAAACTTTAAAGCTTTGATAGTCTAAAACCTTCAACTTTTCAACCAAAAGAAAATGTACCAAATAAAATCCTACATAAAATTCTTAACCAAAGCCACCAACCAACACGGTGTCCACTCCCCTTTTGTCTATAACTTTGTTACCAAATGCCTTTATGATAAAACAACATATCCAGAATACAACGCTTTAGAAACGTACCGAAATACTTTAAAAGCACATAAAACAGAATTAGAAATTACCGATTTAGGTGCTGGTTCAAAAGTACTCGATTCCAAAAAGCGGAAAGTGAGTGCTATGATTAAGGCTTCGAGTAGCTCAAAGAAGGAATCTGAATTATTATTTAGACTAACAAAACACTTCAAGTTTAAAACTATTTTAGAATTAGGCACCTCTTTAGGCATGGGAACGTATCCGTTATCGCTAGCCAATACAACCTCTCAAATCACAACTATTGAAGGCTGTGCCAACACATCAGCTTTTGCTCAATATGAAATAGAAAAACAAAACATTAAAAATGTTGAATTTATAACAGGAAGTTTCACTGATACAATTCCTAATATAAAAACCGAAAAATTTGATTTTATCTTCTTTGACGGTCATCATAGCAAGGATGCAACTATTCAATATTTTGAAGCCTTATTACCGAAAATCCATAACGATACCGTTTTTGTTTTCGATGATATTTATTGGTCTAAAGGCATGACGCAAGCTTGGGAATATATTAAGAACCATAACACCGTTAAAGTGACTGTAGATTGCTTCCATTTAGGTTTTGTTTTCTTTAGAAGAGAACAAGTAAAAGAACATTTTAAAATTAGATTGTAACATACAAGATACTTTAACGTCTTATAATAAAATTGCTGCAAAACTAGTATCTTGCAGAGCAGCTAAGCAACTAAGACCTTTATTATGAGTGACAACGTCATTGAAATTAGAAATATCATTAGAGATTTTAAATTAGGACAAGAAATTGTACATGTTTTAAAAGGTATCGATTTAGACATTAAACGTGGCGAATATGTGGCTATTATGGGACCTTCTGGTTCTGGTAAATCTACATTAATGAACTTATTAGGTTGCTTAGATACACCTACTGCTGGATCTTACAAGTTAAATGGAAACGACGTTAGCCAAATGTCTGATGACGAACTTGCAGATATTAGAAATACCGAAATAGGTTTCGTGTTTCAGACCTTTAACCTATTACCTAGAACAACCGCTTTAGACAACGTTGCATTACCAATGGTTTATGCTGGTGCTTCAAAAAAAGTAAGAGAAGAACGCGCTACTGAAGTTTTAACAGATGTTGGTTTGGCTGACCGAATGGACCATAAACCAAATCAACTTTCTGGAGGACAAAGACAACGTGTTGCTGTTGGTAGAGCTTTGGTAAATAAGCCTTCAATTATTTTAGCAGATGAGCCAACAGGAAACTTAGATTCTAAAACCGGAACAGAAATCATGGCTTTATTTGACCAAATTCACGCGTCAGGTAACACCGTAATAATGGTTACACACGAAGAAGATATTGCTGCACACGCCAAACGTGTTATTCGTTTAAGAGATGGTATTATTGAGAGTGATACGTTTAATAGCTAATGATAAAAATTCAATTTTAAAATATTCTTCACTTGAGTGTAAAAATGCGTTTAGATATAATAGATTATAATTATTTTAGAAATCATAAATACGCATCAATTTACACTGTTTTTATAATCATAAATGTCTCTATTTATTTTTTAAAATTATTTGATTTAATCGTTCTTACTAAACCTTATAGTGTAATATTCGAAATATCGTACGGGATACTATTATTAACCTTTATACTCAATTATTTTTTATTCACAAGAATCGGGAAATTAGAATTAGTAGCCAATAAATTTATAATTCTTCAAAATAACATTTCTGAAACTATAATAACGGAATCGGTAAAATCAATTAAAATAGATCATTCAAGCGGTAATCATTATAACTTAAAATTTAATACCGGATTTAATGTATTAGTAGAAATGAAAAATGGTCAGATTAGCCAGTTTAAGCTGTTTTGTAAAAATCATAATATTGAGATTGAAGCCTCTAATTTTTCAATGCGTCTGAGAAATATTTTCAAGCAAAATCAATCATAACTACTTCTCCGATAATAGTTTTTTCTATTTGAAAAAAAAAAAAAAAAAAAAAATCCTTACCAACCTTTTAAACATTTAAGAAGTGCTCTTTGCAACTTTGAGTCTTTGCTACTTTGCGACTTCACACTTCCAACTTTATAACATTCAATTTTAATCTTCCAAGCCATTCTCTTTGCAACTATGAGACTTTGTACCTTTTTCACAAACTTCACACAAGCAACTTTTCAACTTTCAACTTTAAAAACTTAACTTTGAAACATGAAAGTATACACAAAAACAGGAGATAAAGGCACAACTGCATTATTTGGTGGTACGCGTGTTCCTAAACATCATATAAGAATAGAAAGTTACGGAACCATAGATGAGCTCAATTCTCACATAGGTTTAATTAGAGACCAAGAGATTAATCAATTGTATAAGAATACGTTGATGCATATTCAAGATCGCTTATTTACCGTTGGTGCTATTTTAGCCACCGATCCAGAAAAAGCACAATTAAAAAACGGAAAAGCACGCTTAAATATTCCTAAGATATCCAATGAAGATATTGAGAAATTAGAAAAGGAAATGGACCTTATGGAAGACAGCCTTCCACCTATGACGCATTTTGTTTTACCTGGAGGGCACCAAACCGTGTCATTCTGTCATATTGCACGCACAGTTTGCCGTAGAGCCGAGCGTTTGGCGTCACATCTTAATGACTTAGAACCGTTTCAACCCGAAACTTTAATGTATATCAATAGACTATCTGACTACCTTTTTGTATTGGCACGGAAGTTGTCTTATGATTTACACGCTGATGAAGTAAAATGGATCCCAGAAAAAAATTCATAAACTTTTAGCCTTTAGATTATGAATAATGCAATATTCCGATCTAAAATTGTTGAATATTATACGTTCTTATTATTAATGATTAATTAATTTAATTTTTTCTTGAATTGTTCAACTAAAGAATTATTTTTGCAAAAATTAAATTACACACGCAATTATGTATTGGACATTAGAATTAGCATCTTATTTAAGTGATGCGCCTTGGCCAGCAACCAAAGATGAGCTTATTGACTACGCAATTAGAACAGGAGCACCTTTAGAAGTTGTTGAAAATTTACAAGCAATTGAAGACGAAGGAGATTCTTACGACTCAATTGAAGAAATTTGGCCAGATTACCCAACTGATGAAGATTACCTCTGGAATGAGGATGAATATTAACATATAAATTTATCACAAAAAAGTCTCTTGCGTTTCTATACCTAAGAGACTTTTTTTATTTTCGGATGCTTTTTTAATTTGAAATTAAATCTGAATCAGATATCATAAATTTACAATTATTAAGATTGTCCACTTAAGGGGATTTTAAGGATGTTTTTTATTTTTAAATAACAGCTTAATCTTAGCTTACTAACTGAAACAAAAACAAAGATTGAAACCAATCAATCTATTTACAAATATAGAATATGACATTTTTAGATAAAGTACTTAAAATTTTTGTGGGAGATAAATCCCAACAAGATGTAAGTGCAATTAAGCCTATCGTTGAAAAAATAAAATCATTCGAAAAAGCCTTAGAAGCTCTATCACATGATGAATTGAGAGCAAAAACAGCCGAATTTAAAGCCAAAATTGCAGAAGCAAGACAGCCTTTAAACACTAAAAAAGAAGAGCTTTTAGAAAAAGCTCAGGTAACTGAAGATATTGACGAACGTGAAGACATTTACTTAGAAGTAGATAAAATTGAAGACGAAATATATGAAGTAACAGAAGCTGTATTAAACGACATTTTACCAGAAGCGTTTGCCGTTGTAAAAGAAACAGCAAAACGTTTTGTACATAATACTCAGATTCCTGTAACCGCAAATGCGTTTGACAGAGAAATTTCTGGAGAAAATGATTACGTAACCTTAGAAGGAGATCAAGCTATTTGGGCAAATTCTTGGGATGCTGCAGGTAAGCCAATTACTTGGGACATGATTCATTATGATGTTCAACTTATTGGTGGTGTCGCTATGCACCAAGGTAAAATTGCAGAGATGCAAACTGGTGAAGGTAAAACATTGGTAGCTACGCTTCCTGTATACCTAAATGCTTTAGCTGGCAAAGGTGTTCACTTAGTAACGGTAAATGATTACTTAGCAAAACGAGATAGTGCATGGATGGCGCCAATCTTTCAGTTTCATGGTATGAGTATTGATTGTATTGATTACCATACACCAAACTCTGATGCACGTCGTAAAGCTTACAATGCAGATATTACATACGGAACAAATAACGAATTTGGTTTTGATTACTTACGTGATAACATGGCACATTCGCCAGATGATTTAGTACAACGTCCACATCACTACGCCATTGTAGATGAGGTAGATTCTGTATTAGTAGATGATGCACGTACGCCATTAATTATTTCTGGTCCTGTACCAAGAGGTGATGAGCACGAGTTTGATGCGCTTAAACCTAAAGTACAGCAAATTGAAGAAGTTCAACGTAAATATTTAGTTGGTGTATTAGCTGAAGCTAAAAAATTAATTGCTGCTGGCGATACTAAAGAAGGTGGTTTTCAATTATTAAGAGCTTACAGAGGTATTCCTAAAAACAAAGCATTAATCAAGTTTTTATCTGAAGAAGGTATTAAGCAATTGCTTCAAAAAACGGAAAACTTTTACATGCAAGACAACAATAGAGAAATGCCTAAAGTAGATGCAGAACTCTATTATGTTATTGACGAAAAAAATAATCAAGTAGAATTATCAGATAAAGGTGTTGAATTCCTATCAGGAAAGGATGATCCTAATTTCTTTGTAATGCCAGAAATGGGAACAGAAATCGCTAAGATTGAAAGCAAAGGTTTATCATCTGAAGAAGAAGCGAACCTCAAGGAAGATTTATTTAGAGATTTCGGAATTAAGTCAGAGCGTATTCATACGTTGAACCAATTACTAAAAGCTTACGCACTATTTGAAAAAGACAATCAGTATGTTGTTATGGACAACAAGGTTATGATCGTTGATGAGCAAACTGGTCGTATTATGGATGGTCGTCGTTATTCTGACGGGTTACACCAAGCCATTGAAGCTAAAGAAAGTGTAAAAATTGAAGCTGCCACGCAAACATTTGCTACAGTAACGCTTCAAAATTATTTCAGAATGTATCGTAAACTGTCTGGTATGACAGGTACTGCGGTAACTGAAGCAGGCGAACTTTGGGAAATCTACAAATTAGATGTTGTAGAAATTCCTACCAACAGACCAATTGCAAGAGATGATAGAGACGATTTAGTTTATAAAACAAAGCGTGAAAAATATAATGCTGTTATTGATGAAGTGGTTAAATTATCTAATGAAGGAAGACCTGTACTAATTGGTACAACCAATGTAGAGATTTCTGAGCTTTTAGGTAAAATGTTAAGCATTAGAAAAATAGACCATAACGTCTTAAATGCTAAGCAGCACAAAAAAGAAGCCGATATTGTAGCACAAGCAGGTAATGCTGGGCAAGTAACTATTGCAACCAACATGGCAGGTCGTGGTACAGATATTAAATTAAGTGATGAAGTAAAAGCTGCAGGTGGTTTAGCCATTGTAGGCACAGAGCGTCACGATTCTCGTCGTGTAGATAGACAATTACGTGGTAGAGCTGGTCGTCAAGGAGATCCAGGAAGTTCACAATTCTATGTGTCTTTAGAAGATAACCTAATGCGTTTATTTGGTTCTGAGCGAATTGCTAAGATGATGGATAGAATGGGCTTAAAAGAAGGCGAAGTGATTCAACACGGAATGATTTCTAAGTCTATTGAGCGTGCACAGAAAAAAGTGGAAGAGAATAACTTTGGTGTACGTAAGCGTTTGTTAGAATATGATGATGTAATGAATGCACAACGTGAAGTGGTTTACAAACGTCGTCGTAATGCTTTACATGGTGAACGTCTTAGAGTAGATTTAGCCAACATGATTTACGATACCTCAGAAGGTATTGCATTGAATAATAAAGATGCTAGCGATTATAAAAACTTTGAGTTTGAATTAATCCGTTACTTTTCAATGGAAGCACCAATTTCTGAAGCTGAATTTGGAAAACTAGGTGCTCAAGAAATTGCAGGTATCATTTATAAAGCAGCTTTTAAGCACTATAGAGAAAAAATGCAACGTGCAGCAGATTTAGCATTTCCTGTGATTGAAAATGTATACGATACACAACGCGATAGATTTAAACGTATCGTCGTACCATTTACAGATGGTGTTAAGAACCTACAAGTGGTTACGGATTTAGAAAAAGCTTACCAAACTAAAGGAACACAGTTAATTAATGATTTTGAAAAGAACATTACATTAGCGATTGTTGATGATGCATGGAAAGTACATTTACGTAAAATGGATGAGTTAAAACAATCGGTTCAGTTAGCTGTACACGAGCAGAAAGACCCATTATTAATTTATAAGTTCGAATCTTTTGAGCTGTTTAAAACAATGATAGACCAAGTCAATAAAGATGTAATTTCATTTTTATTTAAAGGAGAAATTCCACAAGAAACAGCAAATACTATACAAGAAGCTAGAGAACGTAAGCAAGAAAAATTAGAAACTCAAAAAGAAGAGATTCAAAATTTAGATGAGCGTGCTTCTCAAAGCAGACAAGCTGGTGAAGGCGCATCTCGTCAGCAGCAAGTTGTAGAAACTATTGTAAGAGAACAACCAAAAATTGGTAGAAACGATAGAGTGACTATTAAAAATGTGATGAGTGGCGAAGCTAAAGAAGTAAAATATAAGCAAGCCATTCCTTTAATTGATAAAGGCGAATGGGTTTTGGTAGAATAACTAAATCACACAAATGTCTACGAAAGCAGACATCTCATTAATAGAACAGAAAAATCCTAATGTAACCCATTAGGATTTTTTTGTACCCATACGGAAAACCATAAAATACAATATAATATTTTGGTTATGTTTATAAAAAATACGTAGATCTACGTATAGAAAACTTGAGAGAAATTATTAATTTTAATGACGAATAAAAACAACTCAAAACTTTAGATAACCTGATTATTTTACGGGATATCGACAATAAAGGTTTTTATATAAGGAGTTAGGGGCAATAAAAACGAAAATCTATGAAAGCATTTGTAATAATGCCATTTAATGAAAACTTTGATGACATTTATCAAATTGGAATCAAAAAGACCGCAGCAGAAAAAGATGTTTCTGCTTATCGACTTGACGAAGAACTTTTTGATGAAGGAATGCTCGATAAAATTTATAAAGAAATTGAAAATTGCGACTTTATAATTGCTGACTTATCTGATAAAAATCCTAACGTGTTTTATGAATTAGGATACGCTCACGCAATTGGAAAACTTTGCATTCTAACTACAAAAGATGCTGAAAATATTCCATTTGATTTAAAACATAAAAGACATATCGTTTATGGAGATTCAATAGTACACCTTCAGGAACAATTGTCAAAAAATATTGAATGGGCAAAAAAAGAAGTTGAAAACCAAAAAAACAATCCATTTGAAATTACTTTAAAAACAGATGGAGTTTTATCCACAACAGAAGAATATGCTGAAGCTAAAATAAATTTCAATATAGATATTGAAAATAAATCAAATAGAGTTTCTCCAGAAATTCACGCAATTTATCTTCATTCTTCAAATATTTGGAATATAAAACAAAATGACAAAAAAGTAACTTATAGAAAATCCGAACTAAAAAGTTATAATTATAAATATAGTTTATCGATAGAAAATAATAAAATTCCAAAAAAGGGTTGGACAGAAATTGAGTTAATATCGTCAAAAATATTGGCTAATTCTTGGAAAGGAGACGAGATTAAAGATAGTTATACAGTAGCTGGAAATATATATGTTGAAATTTTAACAGAAAAAGGAAGTTTTTCAAAAAGAATTCCCATTTCAATTTATATTGACACACTTGCATTTTAAAAATAACTGCCCCTAACACCGTATAAACTTTATTGCTGTTTTTAGCTCACTTGGGAAATTCCTCCGGAATTTCGTCGTTCGTGTTTTATTTACTAAATTCACTGCTTAAACAACGCAACAAAGCTTATACAAACACGTTGGCAACAATATGAAAAACCACTATTAACGAATATGGATAGTCCGAATTTCACCTTTATATTTTTAT
>NZ_CANMIW010000004.1 GCF_947498005.1 uncultured Winogradskyella sp. | reverse complement strand
GCAGTATAACATACCGATCTCTAAATAATAGTTAAACAGAATATAAATGATACTTACTACTCTTTAACTTTTACATTCATAGTTAAGACTCTTTTATTATTTTATAGAAACTTCACTTTGTCTATTATATATATAGGTATATCTTTGTAGGCTAAAATTTATACTATATATAATGATAAAAATTACTCTACCTGATGGTTCGGTTAGATCTTTTGACAAAAAAGAAGTAACACCTTATGAAGTGGCTGTAGATATTAGCGAGGGATTTGCTCGTAATGTTATTTCGGCAAAATTTAATGATACAGTTGTTGAAACCACCACTCCATTAACTACAGATGGTAGCCTTACTTTATACACATTTAAAAATGATGAAGGTAAAAAAGCTTTTTGGCACTCATCTGCCCATGTATTAGCACAAGCTCTTGAAGAATTATATCCTGATGTAAAACTATGGGTAGGTCCAGCCATTGATAATGGGTTTTACTATGATGTAGATTTAAAAGAAGGTTCAATATCTGAAAATGACTTTAAAGCTATTGAAAGCAAAATGATTGAAATAGCCAGAGGTAAACACGATTTTAAAATGCGTACTGTTTCTAAAGAAGAAGCCCTCTCCTATTATAAGGATAAAAACAACTATAAAGTAGACCTAATTGAAAACCTAGAAGACGGAACAATTAGTTTTTGTGATCATTCATCTTTTACAGATTTATGTCGTGGAGGTCATATTCCTAATACTGGAATAATAAAAGCGGTAAAAATTTTAAGCGTTGCTGGTGCTTATTATAAAGGAGATGAAAAGAATAAACAATTAACTAGGGTTTACGGGATTTCGTTTCCGAAACAGAAAGAATTGACAGAATATCTTCATTTATTAGAAGAAGCTAAAAAACGTGATCATAGAAAACTTGGTAAAGAACTGGAGTTATTCACATTTTCGCAAAGAGTTGGTCAAGGTTTACCACTTTGGTTGCCTAAAGGTGCTGCACTGCGGGAACGTTTGGAAAATTTTCTTAAAGCAGCACAAAAGAAAGCAGGTTATGAAATGGTTGTAACTCCGCACATAGGTCAAAAAGAACTTTATGAAACTTCTGGGCACTACGCTAAATACGGAGAAGATAGTTTTCAACCTATTACCACTCCTGCCGACGGAGAAGAATTTTTATTAAAACCAATGAATTGCCCTCACCATTGTGAAATATATAACAGTAAGCCATTCTCATATAAAGAATTACCGAAACGCTTTGCTGAGTTCGGAACTGTATATAGATATGAACAAAGTGGAGAACTACATGGATTAACTCGAGTAAGAGGCTTTACACAAGATGATGCTCATATTTTTTGTACTCCAGATCAATTAGACACAGAATTCAAAGAGGTAATTGATCTCGTATTATATGTTTTTGGTTCGTTAGGATTTGAAAATTTCACAGCACAAGTTTCTCTTAGAGATCCTGAGAATCCGGATAAATATATTGGTAGTGATGAAAATTGGGACAAAGCAGAAAAAGCTATTCTAAATGCTGCAATTGATAAAGGTTTAAATTATGTAGTTGAAACTGGTGAAGCTGCATTTTACGGTCCTAAGTTAGATTTCATGGTAAAAGATGCCTTAGGTAGGCAATGGCAACTAGGAACAATTCAAGTTGATTATAATTTACCAGAACGATTTGACCTTACATATAAGGGTAGTGATAATGAGATGCATAGACCTGTAATGATCCATAGAGCTCCTTTTGGAAGTTTAGAAAGATTCGTTGCAATTTTATTAGAACATACAGGTGGAAATTTCCCGCTATGGCTAATGCCAGAACAAGCAATTATTATTTCTATTAGTGAGAAATATGAAAAATACGCCGAAAAAGTTTTAAATGTGCTAGAAAATGACGAAATTCGCGCCCTCACAGACAACAGAAATGAAACTGTAGGTAAGAAAATTCGCGAAGCTGAAATGCAAAAGTTTCCGTTTATGATTATTGTAGGTGAACAAGAAGAAAAGGACAATACTATAACTGTACGCCAACATGGAGGAGATGATCTTGGCACAATTACTGTAGAAGACTTTACGAAATTAGTAAATGACAGAGTAAATAAAAGTTTAAAGACTTTTAAATAATATAAGTTTAATTTAAATACAGAAGCCATAGCAATACGTAGAAACAGAAAGAATTATACAAGACGTGTATCTCAAGAAGATAAACACCGTATAAATTCCAAGATCAGATCTGAAGAAGTAAGACTTGTCGGAGATAATGTCGAAATAGGTGTATACCCTATAAAAAAAGCTTTATCCATTGCCGATGAACAAGGTTTAGATCTTGTAGAGATATCGCCAAATGCGAAACCTCCTGTTTGTAAAGTTATGGATTATAAAAAATTCCTTTACGAACAGAAGAAAAGAGAAAAAGCATTAAAATCTAAAGCAACAAAAGTCGTTGTTAAAGAAATTCGTTTCGGTCCTCAAACAGATGACCATGATTATGAATTTAAGAAAAAACATGCTGAAAAATTCCTTAAGGATGGCGCAAAGTTAAAAGCCTTTGTATTCTTTAAGGGAAGATCCATCGTTTTTAAAGAACAAGGCCAAATTTTATTATTAAAATTAGCTCAAGATCTCGAAGAATATGGAAAAGTTGAGCAAATGCCTAAGCTAGAAGGAAAGCGTATGATTATGTTCATCGCACCTAAGAAAAAATAAGACTAACTGTTAAATCAGTTAAAAGATAATAAGCGAAACGTAAATTTAAAAGAGGAGAAAATGCCTAAAATGAAAACAAAATCGAGTGCCAAGAAACGTTTTAAACTAACTGGTACCGGTAAAATCAAAAGAAAGCACGCTTTTAAGAGTCATATTTTGACAAAAAAATCTAAAAAGCGTAAGCTTGCGTTAACTCACGATGCTTTAGTACATAAGGCTGATGAGGACAATATTAAAACAATGTTACGTTTAAAGTAATATTTTTTTAATCGGTTAAAATAAATTATAAACCCTGGAGTTAGGCAAAACAATTTAGCAAGTACCTATTTAGGTCGCCTACTACAAAAAACAATTAAAGAAATGCCAAGATCAGTAAATTCAGTAGCGAAAAGAGCCAGAAGAAAAAAGGTTCTTAAGCAAGCAAAAGGTTACTTCGGAAGACGTAAAAACGTTTGGACAGTAGCAAAAAACGCGGTTGATAAAGCGATGCAATATTCGTACAGAGACCGTAGAGTAAAAAAGAGAACATTCCGTTCATTATGGATTATGCGTATTAACGCAGGTGCAAGACAGCATGGAATGAGCTATTCAAAATTTATGGGAGGTTTAAAAGCTAACAATATCGACTTGAACCGTAAGGTACTTGCTGATTTAGCAATGAACCATCCAGAAGCTTTTGAAGCTATCATAAACAAAGTTAAATAAGGCTTTTAGCCAAATTAATAACAACATTTCGCTTATAAAATCCGGTTCATTAATTTGAATCGGATTTTTTATTTTCTAATAATCTGTTTTCCAAAATTTATTACAATGAATAACATTAAACTAGTGGTTACTGATTTGGATGGTACCTTATTAAATTCTAACCATGAGGTCAGTTCAAGATTTTTTAAAGTATTCAAAGAATTACAGAAACATAATATTCAATTTGTGGCAGCCAGTGGAAGACCATATTATAGTATTATCCAAAAACTTCCATCTATAAAAAATGAAATTATAATTGTTGCAGAAAATGGTGGTTTAATTATTCAAAAAGAAAAAACACTACTCTCCTATGCTTTAGAAACAAGTAGATTATCGCAATTATATAATTTAGTATCAAAAATTAAAAATACGCATCCTATATTCTGCACAAAAAATCAAGCTTATATTCTAAGAGCTTCTGAGAAGATTATAAACACTATTTCTGAATATTATTCAATCTATACTTTTATAGATTCATTTGAAGAAATAAAAGATGATGTTATAAAAATAGCAATATATCACGAAACCAATTCTGAAACCCATGTTTTACCATTTGTTAAACACTTAAAGCCCGAGCTTAATGTCGTAGTTTCAGGAAAAAATTGGGTAGATATTTCTGAAGCAATTACCAATAAAGGAAACGCTCTAACTTTTTTACAAAATGAACTTAACATAAATGTTTCAGAGACTATGGTCTTTGGCGATTATAATAACGATTTAGAAATGCTGGCCTGCGCAAAATACAGCTACGCTATGGATAACGCACATGATAATGTAAAAACTACTGCCAATTTTAAGACTGCATCAAATGATGATTTTGGAGTAGAAGTTGTTCTAGAGAAATTAATTACCAAAAGCCGTTAACACTAAATTTCTACCAGCAGCTTTATTTCTATGCTCACATAAATAAATTCCTTGCCAAATGCCTAGGTTTAAACGACCATTTGTAATTGGAATTTGAACAGATGTACCCATTAAAGAAGATTTTATATGAGCTGGCATATCATCAGGTCCTTCAAAAGTGTGCTTGTAATAGGATTGATTTTCAGGAACCATAAGATTTATATGGCTTTCAAAATCTAATCTCACTGTAGGATCTGCATTTTCATTTATAGTTAAACTCGCAGACGTATGTTTAATAAATACCTGTAATTGTCCTATTTTAATGGAACTAATTTCTGGAATAGCACTGATTATATAAGATGTGATTAAATGAAATCCTCTTGGACAAGCATCAAGTTTAATTTCTTTTTGATAAAATTCCACCGTTATATTTTAAAATTACAATTAAGAATTCGCCGAAATTTCATCAACTGCAAGTTTAAATTCTTCCCAATTTATACGTTCATCACCATCCTTGTCATAGCCTTCAATTAATTTTGAAGACACAATTCCTCTAATAAATCCGCTAATCTCAGCTTGCTTTAAGAGCTTTACTATTTCACTATTATTGAGTTTTCCATCTCCATTTTTATCAAAAAAAGCAAAGGCCTTTTCTGGTGTACTAAAATGATTTGTAATTAAGATTTGAATTTTATTTAGTATATCTTCCTTTGCTCCCATATAATATTGAATTAATTATTTTAAATTACAAAAAAATCAGAATATGCACTAATTAATCTAGGTCTTCTGTTTCTTCTTCTTAGCAGCTGGAAATAATACATTATTTAAAATTAGGCGGTATCCTGGTGACGTTGGGTGTAAATCTAATTCTGTCTTTGGATCTCCTACTCTATGTGTATAATCTTCTGGATCATGACCACCATAAAAAGTAAAAAAACCTTTTCCCTTTATACCATGTATGTATTTGGCTTCTCCATTTGTTCTATTTTCGCCCATTACCAATACATTAGATTTTATTTGATCTCGCGTAAACGAAGTTGTTTGTCCCATAAAGCCCTTGACTAAAGCTGTATGATTTTGAGTTAACATCGTTGGTATGGGATCCCATTTAGCGGAATATTCCATCAATGAAAAATAATCTGTAGTCTTAGGAATTTTTCTCTTCTGAGTCATATCTATAGACGAAAACTCATAAACATTGGGGCTCCGCTCAAGAGTATAATCTTTAAAAGCAAATGTATTTGTAAAGTCAATTTTACTCTGGTAACTAGGATCACTAGCATCACCATCAAACATTGGTTCACAAATATCGACACCTTCTGCAGACAATGCGATGTCAAAACTATCTGTAGCGGAGCACATAGCGAACATAAATCCGCCACCGACAACGTAATCTCTAATTTTTAGCGCAACAGCCAATTTTTCTTCTGATACTTTAGAATAGCCTAATGAACTTGCTAACTCCTCAGCATTATTTTTTTCCTCGATATACCAAGCAGCAGAACGGTATGTTCTATAAAATTTTCCGTATTGCCCTGTAAAATCTTCATGATGTAAATGCAACCAATCATAAAGCAATAGTTCATCATTTAAAACTTCTTTGTCATAAATGGTTTCATAAGGAATCTCAGCATACGTTAATACCATAGTCACAGCATCATCCCAAGGTTGTTTTCCATAAGGTGTATATACTGCAATTTTTGGCGCTTTTTCTAATACAACAGCTTCTTGATTGACAGCAGGACTGGCTATATCTTCTAAAATTTTAGCTGCTTTAGAATCTGAAATCACTTCAAATGATACGCCTCTGATTTGGCATTCTCTTTGAATAATTTCTGCGTCTGGTAATAAAAATGAACCACCTCTATAGTTTAGCAACCATTTAACTTTAAGCTCTCGTTCTAATGTCCAATAAGTAACACCATAAGCTTTTAGATGATTTTCTTGAGTTTCTGCATCCATTGGAATTAATATATAGGATGCATGAGCCTTATAGCTCAAAATCAGTAAGAAACTAAATATGATTATGTTTTTCAAGTTCATTAGAATTTAAACGAAATATAATGATTATTTAGTCTTTTAAACCTGAATTTATTATTCTTTTAAGATTAAGAATACATTAAAGAATAATAAATTATCAGGCATTAGTCCAATTTGGTTTCATTACCAGACAATAGACTCGCTATGACTTTGGTGCCTTCAAACTGATCTAAAATAATTTTTATAAACACTGTTATAGGAATAGCCATAATTAAACCTGGAATTCCCCAAAGAAAACCCCAAAACATCAACATTACTAATACGGCAATAACATTAATAGAAAATGATTTACCCATAAATATAGGCTCTAAAATAGCTCCAAATGTTACTTGTACTAATGAAATGGCAAGTATAAAAAAGAATAAAGTACTCGTAGGATCTAACTCAACAAAGGCAAAAATTGATAATAAAATTACCGAAATAAACGAACCTACCATTTGAACAAAGTTGATAGCGAATGCAAATAATCCCCAAAATATAGGAAAGCTTACATCAAAAAAAACGCACATTAATCCTGTAAATAATCCTGTTAATGCACTAACCAAAAACTTAACCTTAATAAATTTAATAAGGTCGTTTTCAATCTTCATGAAGGTCTTGACAGATGTATGCTTTCTTTTTAGCAATGTATTATTAAGTAATTTGTGTACATTAATAGATTCAGCCAACCATAAAACAACAAAGAAAACTGTCATTAATAAACCAGTTAAGAACGAATTTAGAAATCCAAGTGTTGATCCTAAGTTTTCCTTTTGAAAAAATTGACCTATAAAACCGTGTTCTTGTTCAATCTCAATTCCAAAATTATCAAATAAATAAATCTTTAGATCTGTTATTTTCAATTCGGCTTTAGATAAAAATTCTGCATTACTAGCTAAGATTTGCCTACTAGATAATTGAACTAATTCAATACCTAATTTAAGACCAATTCCTACTAGTGAAAGCACAATAATTATACTAAAAACTTTAGGGATTTTACGACGCCCCAACCATCGCATTATTGGTAAAAACAATAAAGCGATAAACATCGAAAATATGAGTGGAATAAAAATAAATGACAAAATCTTTAGTAAGTAAAAAACTAAAGGAACTACTATAATTAACAACAATATATTTGTTGTACGTCTTTGCTCTAACATTGTAAAGATTTGGTTTAACTGAGCTTACAAAGATAAGTTAAAAATGAATGTGTAAATCCATAAAAAGTTGTTAAAAAGGCACACCATCATCTTCCGGTCCGTCAAATGCATCAGAAGGTGATGGGAAATTATCTGGTGCAAAAGTATTATCGTTGGCAGCAGCATTCATTTTTGAATGAAATTCACCAAAAGGTGTATCAAAATCATCTAAATTATCAAACTTACCTAAGTGACCGATAAACTTTAATCTAATGTTTTCTAATCCACCATTTCTATGCTTGGCAACAATAAATTCACCTTGACCTGCCGTTGGTGAACGTTCTTCATCATCCCATTCATCAATTTTATAATATTCTGGTCTATATATAAATGATACAATATCGGCATCTTGCTCAATTGCTCCAGATTCACGTAAGTCTGATAATAAAGGTCTTTTACTTCCACCACGCGTTTCTACAGCACGAGATAACTGAGATAAAGCAATAACAGGAATACTTAATTCCTTTGCTAAGGCTTTTAAGTTACGAGAAATCATTGAGATCTCTTGTTCACGATTTCCTCCTTTTTGACTTCCTCCTGCTGTCATTAATTGCAAATAATCAATCATTATCATCTTAATGCCATACTGAGATGCTAAACGACGTGCTTTTGCTCTTAAATCGAAAATAGAAAGCGATGGTGTATCATCAATAAAAAGTGGTGCTTTTTCTAATGTTTTTACTTTAACGTTAAGCTGTTCCCATTCGTGTTTTTCTAATTTACCAGTTCTTAACTTTTCAGAAGATAAACCCGTTTCACTAGAAATTAGACGTGTTATTAATTGTACTGAAGACATCTCTAATGAGAAGAATGCTACAGGTGTATTACTATTTACAGCAACATTACGAGCCATCGTTAATGTAAATGCTGTTTTACCCATACCAGGACGAGCTGCAACAATTACTAAATCTGATGGTTGCCAACCAGAAGTTAACTTATCTAATTTATCAAAGCCAGAAGGTATACCGCTCATTCCTTCTTTATTTGAAATCTCTTCAATCTTTTTCTTCGCTTGAATTACTAAACTTTGAGCAGATTCCGTAGATTTCTTAACATTACCTTGAGTTACCTCATATAATTTTGCTTCAGCTGTATCTAGAAGATCAAATACATCTCTAGTTTCATCATAAGCCTCTTCTATGATTTCGTTAGAAATTTTAATTAGACTTCTTTGAATATATTTCTGAAGAATAATACGTGCATGAAACTCAATATGTGCAGAAGATGATACACGTTGCGTTAAGGAAATTAAGTAAAAATCGCCACCTATAAGATCTAACTTTTGTTCTTTCTTTAATTGGCTAGAAACAGTTAATAAGTCAACAGGCTCTGAGTTTTCAAATAATTTAAAAATAGAATCAAAGATGTGTTTATGCGCTTCTTTATAAAATGCATCAGGACTTAAAATATCGATAACTTCATCAACACCTTTCTTGTCAATCATCATAGCACCAAGCACAACCTCCTCTAAATCAGTAGCTTGAGGTGGTATTTTGCCTTTCTCTAAGTTAATGATTGTGCTTTTATCTACTTTATAACCGGTTACTGGATTGGGTTGTTTCATAAGTAACAAAAATAACTAAATAGTGTTGTTGAAATGAAAAAGCTGTATCTACAATCTTAACACATCATCAACAATTGAACTGTTAATAACTCAAAAATATTGTTAATAGTGATAAAAAAAACTGAAGTATAAACTTCAGTTTTTTTAAATAGCCTATGTTTAGTGGAATTAGTCTTTATAGACTCCCATATCATTGTATTTATCCATACGTTGTTTCACTAAATCTTTTGGTGATAAGTTTTTAAGCTCATCATAAGACTTACAAATGGCATCACTTACAGATTTAAAAGTCTTCTCTCTATCTGTATGCGCTCCACCTAGTGGTTCTTTTATAATTTGATCTACAAGTTTCATACGTTTCATATCCTTTGCAGTCAATTTCAATGCTTCAGCAGCTTGCTCCTTATATTCCCAACTTCTCCATAAAATTGAAGAACAAGATTCTGGTGATATTACAGAATACCAAGTATTTTCTAACATCATTACCCTATCACCTACACCTATTCCTAATGCTCCACCAGAAGCACCTTCACCAATAATAATTGTAATTATAGGCACTTTTAAACGTGCCATTTCTAAAATATTTCTAGCAATAGCTTCCCCTTGCCCTCGTTCTTCCGCTTCTAAACCTGGATAAGCGCCTGGAGTATCTATTAGTGTTACCACAGGAATACCAAATTTCTCAGCAGATTTCATAAGACGTAATGCCTTTCTGTAGCCTTCAGGATTTGACATCCCAAAATTACGGTACTGTCTTGTTTTAGTATTATAACCTTTTTGCTGACCAATAAACATATAAGATTGATCTCCAATTTTTCCCAAACCACCAATCATTGCTTTATCATCCTTAACATTTCTGTCGCCATGGAGTTCTAAAAAGGTATTACCACAAAGTGCATTTATGTGATCTAAGGTATATGGTCTATTAGGATGACGAGACAACTGAACGCGTTGCCAAGCCGTTAGGTTCTTATATATTTCTTTTTTAGTTGTAGCTAATTTTTTTTCAATCTGCTTACAGGTTTCCGTAACATCTACATCACTCTCCTTACCTATTATTGCACATTTATCTAGTTGCTCTTCTAGTTCTTTTATTGGTAATTCAAACTCTAAGTATTCCATACAATTTGAAGTTAGTTTTTTAGTTAGTTTGTTTATTGAATACAAACCTACGTATTCTTATTATAATTAATAAAGATAAAAGTAAGTTCTATGTTCAATTTACAAAAATAGATTATAATATAGAAACTATAAAAATTTAATCTCGATTCTTTGCAGGTAATTTTTTTCTACTCTTATAGTTTTTAAAAACAGCATCAAACAATACTGTAATTAAAATGAGAATGGCACCTAGATAAAATTGTGAGGACATTTTTTCTGTTTCAGGATATAAAAATAAAGCGATAGCAATACCATAAATTGGTTCTAAATTATAACTAAGTATTACTGTAAACGGACTTATATAGCGCATTACATCTACTGAGCCTATAAATGCATAAGCTGTGCAAACCGAAGCCAAAATAAATAAGTACACCCAATCTTCATTTGAAAGTGTAAAAAACGCAGCGTTAAAAGTTTTACCTGTAAGCAAAATAAAAATGGTTAGGAAAACGACACCACAAATAAATTCATAAAATGAAATTATTGTAGCACTATGTTGTTCTATAAATCTTCCGTTAATAACCGCAAACAAAGTAGAGAATAAGGCAGAGAATAAACCTAAAACAATACCATTTATGTATCCCATTTCACTGCTTGTGATAAGAAGAACACCAAGTATTACAACAATCCCAAAGACTATTTCATATCCTAAAATACGTCGTTTAAAAAAAATGGGTTCAATAAAAGAGGCAAAAAAAGCGCCTGAGGAAAACATGGCTAATGCTATAGAAACGTTAGCTTGATTTATAGCTTCAAAAAAAGTAATCCAATGTAATGCTATAATTACACCAGCAATTGCGAATTGCAAAAATGACTTCTTAGATATTTTAAGATTGAACTTTCTTATTTTAATGTATATAAACATTAAAATAGCTGCCATTCCCATTCTATACCATACCAAATCTAAAGCGCCAATCGTTATTTCTTTACCTAAGATTGCTGTAAAACCAGCAATGATTACTAGAAAATGTAAATGTAAATAGTGCTTTAGTTTAACGTTTTGCATTTCGCAGTAGATATACTGCCAATATACCAAATATAAAATTGGGAAACCAGACAGCAATCACTGCCGGAAAATTTGATTGCTCAGCCATCACACCAAATACTTTATCAAAAAAGACATAAATCATGGCAATTGCAATACCAAAAGCAAGGTTAACACCCATTCCACCACGTCGCTTTACCGAAGAAACCGCAACCGCAATAATTGATAAAATATAGATAGAAACAGGTAAACTCCATTTCTTAAGCTTTACAACTTCATAGCGACCAATGTTAGGTGAACCTCTACGTTTTTCTGCTGCTATAAAATCTAATAATTCGCCGTAAGATTTGGTTTCCGCTGCGTATTCTACTGGTGTTAAATCTTCTAACTCAAAGGAGAAATCCATATCTTTTTGCCTTTCCTTTTCTACAGTTTCAACGCCATTTTCCCATGATCGTTTTAAATAAGTTCTTAACCTAAATGTACTGTCTTCTTCGTTATAGCGAATATTATCTGCAAAGATTTTATATTTAAGCTCATTATCTTCAAAATGCTCATATGTGAAATTTATTCCTGATTTATTATTAGGTATAAAATTACTTACATAGATATAGTCTGTGTCATTTATTTGTTGGTAGACTTCGTGTGTTTGTTGTATTTTTTTATTCTTTTTAAGATATTTAAATACAAACTCGTTAAACCCTTTACTTGCAATTGGTGCTAAATACATTCCTAAAAACAATGCGAATACTGCAACAATAGTTGCACCTATCATATAAGGTCTTAAAAATCTTGAAAATGAAACTCCAGAGCTTAAAAAAGCAACAACTTCTGTATTGTTGGCTAACTTAGAAGTAAACCATATAACGGATAAGAATAAAAATAATGGAAATAATAAATTAGCGAAATACACTGTGAAGTTTAAATAGTAAAAAGCGACTTCACCAAATGGTGCATTATTCTGAAGCATCTTACCAACTTTCTCAGCTAAATCAACTGTAATTCCAATAGGAACAAATAGCAATAACATCATTAAAAATGTAAATAAATATCGCTTTAATATGTACCAATCAAGTATTTTCAAATTAGTTCTATGTTGTTAATTATTATAAATCACTTAAATTTATAAACGGTTATCCATTTGTTTAACCATTTTTTCTTTCCATGTTCTAAAGTCTCCTGCAATAATATGCTTTCTTGCTTCTCTGGTTAACCATAAGTAAAACCCTAAATTATGAATGGTTGCGATTTGCTTACCAAGTAACTCATTTACCGTAAACAAATGTCTTAAATAAGCTTTGCTGTATTCTGTATCTACAAAAGTAATTCCCATTTCATCTATTGGCGAAAAATCATTAGCCCACTTTAGATTCTTTATATTAATAGAACCATGAGCTGTAAATAACATTCCGTTTCTTGCATTACGTGTTGGCATTACACAATCAAACATATCTACTCCTAACGCAATATTTTCTAATATATTGATTGGTGTACCAACACCCATCAAATATCGTGGTTTATCCTCAGGAAGAATACTACACACAACATCTGTCATGGCATACATTTCTTCTGCTGGTTCACCAACAGAAAGCCCTCCAATTGCATTACCTTCTGCACCTGCATTAGCTATATATTCTGCAGATTGTTTACGTAAATCTTTATATGTACTTCCTTGAACAATAGGGAAAAACGTTTGGTCGTAATCATAACTTAAGGGTGTTTTTTTAAGATGCGTTAGACAACGTTCTAACCAACGATGCGTCATATGCATAGAACGTTTTGCATAATTATAATCACATGGATATGGCGTACATTCATCAAATGCCATTATTATATCTGCACCTATTTTACGCTGAACTTCCATTACGTTTTCGGGCGTAAAAACATGGTAACTTCCATCAATATGCGACTTAAATTTTACACCTTCTTCTTTAATTTTTCTGTTTGAAGATAAAGAGTATACTTGATATCCACCAGAATCCGTTAAGATATTACGATCCCAATTCATAAACTTATGTAATCCACCAGCTTGTTCTAAAATAGGCGTCTGTGGTCTTAAATATAAATGGTAGGTATTACCAAGAATAATATCTGGATTGATATCATTTTTCAACTCTCGCTGATGAACACCTTTCACGGAAGCCACTGTGCCAACTGGCATAAATATTGGCGTTTCTATAGTACCATGATCGGTAGTAATAGATCCTGCTCTTGCTTTCGTTTCTTTATCTGTGGCTATTTTTTGAAATTTCATGTATATATCCTAATTGTTAATCAGCGGAAACATCTTGCAATCAATCAAAATTTGTAAAAATCGATTTCAATTTTGGCAACGACGTATCTTAAATTGTAAGTCCGTCGGCAAATATAAATAACTCTATAAGATTCCGTCTTAATTTAAATCTAAAATGCAGCCTTAAAAATTTATGCTCTTGACTAAACATTAAGTTTTTTATTCAGATTGTTAGCAAATTATACTTTTCGTTAATAAGTGCAAGGCCTCAACTTTTGATAGACATAGGTAAAAAGTTACATTTGTAGCGTAAAACATAAGCAACATAACAATGCCAAACATTAAAGAATTAGAAGATTTAACAACTCAGGTTCGTAGAGATATAATACGAATGGTACACAAGGTAAACTCTGGTCATCCAGGAGGATCATTAGGTTGTGCAGAATTTTTTGTATCACTTTACCAAGACATCATGGACAGAAATGAAAGTTTTGATATGGATGGAATAAATGAAGATTTATTCTTTCTTTCAAACGGTCATATCTCACCAGTTTATTATAGTGTATTAGCGAGATCTGGATATTTTCCGGTTGAAGAATTAAATACATTTAGATTAATAAACACGCGTTTACAAGGACATCCTACGACACATGAAGGCTTACCAGGTATTAGAATTGCTTCTGGCTCTTTAGGTCAAGGAATGTCTGTTGCAATAGGTGCTGCTCAAGCTAAAAAATTGAATAACGATGATAAATTAGTTTATAGTTTACATGGTGATGGCGAATTACAAGAGGGTCAAAATTGGGAAGCAATTATGTATGCTTCAGGTAAAAACGTTGATAACCTTATTTCTACAATAGATTTAAATCAACAACAAATTGATGGATCTACAGATGACGTTTTACCGATGGGAAGCTTAAAAGCAAAATTTGAAGCTTTTGGATGGACTGTAGTAGACATCGAAAAAGGAAATGATATAACATCTATTATTGATGGTCTAAAGGAAGCAAAATCATTAACAGGAAAAGGAAAACCAGTTTGTGTATTATTACATACTGTAATGGGTAATGGTATTGACTTTATGATGCACACACATGCATGGCATGGTAAAGCACCAAACGATGAGCAACTTGCAACAGGTTTAGCTCAAAACCCTGAAACTTTAGGCGATTATTAATCATCAATTCAAAAGAAAAAAATGAAAACATATACATATACAGAGAAAAAAGATACAAGAAGCGGATTTGGTGCAGGTTTAGCAGAACTTGGAAGAACAAACCCAAATGTGGTTGCTTTATGTGCTGACCTAATTGGATCTTTAAAAATGAATGAATTTATTGAAGAAAACCCAGATCGCTTTTTTCAGATAGGTATTGCAGAAGCAAATATGATGGGAATAGCTGCTGGTTTAACCATTGGTGGAAAAATTCCATTTACTGGTACTTTTGCAAATTTCTCTACTGGTAGAGTTTATGATCAAATTCGCCAATCTATTGCATATTCTGGTAAAAACGTAAAGATTTGTGCTTCTCACGCTGGTTTAACATTAGGAGAAGATGGTGCAACTCACCAAATTTTAGAAGACATAGGTCTAATGAAAATGTTACCAGGAATGATAGTTATTAATCCTTGTGATTATAACCAGACAAAAGCAGCTACTATTGCTATTGCTGATTACGATGGTCCTGTTTATTTAAGATTTGGGCGTCCTTCAGTACCTATTTTTACACCTGCCGACCAAAAGTTTGAAATTGGTAAAGCTATTAAATTTACGGAAGGTACAGATGTTACTATCGTTGCTACTGGTCATTTAGTATGGGAAGCTTTAGAGGCTTCTAAAGTATTGAATGAAGCTGGTATTTCTGCTGAAGTAATAAATATTCATACTATTAAGCCATTAGATGATAAAGCTATTCTTGACTCAGTGGCAAAAACGGGTTGTATTGTTACAGCTGAAGAACATAATCATCTAGGTGGATTAGGAGAAAGTGTTGCGAGAGTATTAGCTCAGCACAATCCTACACCACAAGAATTTGTTGCAACTAATGATACATTTGGAGAATCTGGTACACCAGCTCAGCTAATGGATAAGTACGGTTTAAATTCTGATGCTATTGTTAAGGCAGTGAATAATGTGATAAAAAGAAAATAATTTTGTTTTGGCATCGTTTTTGAAAGTAGATGCTTAATCTAAAAAAACGAACATTATGAGAAATTTAAAAAAATCAGTTATTACAACTGCGCTTTTATTATTTATTGGATTTAGTTTAACTGCCCAAAACAACAGTGCTTTTGGTTTTAAAGGCGGTTTAAATTATGGAGGAAATGGTGATTATTTTGATTCTGTTAGTCTCAACAGCAGCAATCCAGATCAAAATATTGGATATCATGTAGGTATCTTTGGTAAAATTGGTAATAAAATTTATTTACGACCAGAAATTGTTTACACAGTGACCAAAAGTGATTACGACAACAATGATTTTAACGTAAAAAAAATTGATGTACCAGTATTAGTTGGTCTTAAAGTATTAGGACCAATCAGTGTTTTTGCAGGACCTTCTGCTCAATATATATTAGAAACTGATTTTCATGGTGTAGAAATTGATGACCTCCAAGAAGACTTCACAGTTGGTTTAAATTTTGGTATTGGACTTAACTTCAATAAAATTGGAATTGACTTAAGATACGAAAGAGGATTTGGAGAAAATGAAGCGAGATTTATTGAAGATAACATTACTAGAAATAGTAGAATTGATACAAGACCAGAACAATTAATTCTTAGTTTGTCTATTGGACTTTAAACTATTTTAAATTAATTATCAATAAAAAAAGCCACTCAATGAGTGGCTTTTTTTTATGTGTAGTAATACTAGTGATTAGTTATTCTCTTCGTTATGATTTGTGACAATAGTTTCATCTAAATAATCTGGAGTACCATCACTATCAGAATCTACAACCGTAACCGTTTTTATAGTAATAACACCACCTGTTTCAGATCTATCATATTCATATTCACCTTCAGCAAGAACTGGCTCCTCTTCATTTTCATTTGTATCTACTGAATAATACGTAGTTATTAATTCATTAAATGTACTAACGCCATCATTATCATCATCAAAATCAATGTAGTCTGGGAATCCATCTTCATCTGTATCGTCATTAAAAACATCAATGTCATTATCTAAATCTTCTAAATAAGAAGGAATACCATCATTATCATGATCCTCTACTTCGTACTGTAATAATTCAAACTTAAACATTAAGTTGTCATAAGAATAACCTGTTGATGTCCCTGAAAAATAACCTAAACCCGATGGTACAAACATTATTCCAAGTCCGTAATCTTCATAAACTATACTTCCATTGTCATAATCAAAATCATAAGCAGTTTTAAACATTGGCATAACAAGTTGCCAAGCTCTAATAGCTCCAAATGTGTTGAATCCATCACCAAAAAGTAACAATTCTTCTGGCGTTGTGATTACATCAAAAATATCGTTATCATAATTAAGAGAGGTTCCTTCATACCTTACACGAACTTCATCTGTAAATTTAGGTTCTCCACCACCACCTTGGTTAATATTTAATACATAATAAACGTAATCTGCTTCTAAGTATGTTGTAGTATGTTCTACAACTGCATCAATAAGCATTGTATTTTGGTCTGGATTTGGCATTGGTAAGTAATCGCCATTATCATCCATTTCTAACTCCGAGATTACAATGTCTGTATATTTATGATTAATTCCTGATTCAAAAAAAGCAGAATTATAGTAATGCGTCGATAAGTACAATACAATGGAATCATTATCCTTTACTTGCTGTTCTGTTCTATCTTCAACTACAAATGTTGAGTCATCATCATCATCATCCTTACATGAAATGAATATTGAAAAAACTGCTAGTAACAGAATACTTAGTCTTAAAATTTTAATTTTCATAGAAACTGATATTTTTCGTTTAAAACCACCACAGTTTTGAAACGATGTTCATTATTGCTTATTTTTAACTCGCAAGATACAATAATATAATATTTTTGTACTAATCTATTAACGTAGTTTTTATTAACAGAATATGCGAATTGACAAATATTTATGGTGTGTGCGCTATTATAAAACGCGCAGTATCGCTACAAAAGCTTGTAAAAAAGGGCAAGTTAAAGTAAATGGCGCAGCTATAAAACCTTCAAGAGAAGTTTATCCAACAGACAAAATTGAACTCAGAAAAGATCAAATTATTTACCAATTAACTGTAAACGATTTACCACCAAATCGTGTTGGTGCAAAATTGGTGGATATTTACAGAGTAGATACTACTCCAAAGTCTGCTTTTGAAGCCAAGGAACTTTTAAAATACAGTAAAGATTATTATCGAAAAAAAGGTACTGGACGACCAACTAAAAAAGACCGAAGAGATATTGACGATTTTTACGATGAAGAAGAATAATACTTAGCAATACTAATTAATTAATGGTAGGAAAAGATTATTGGGAAAAACGTTATATAAATAATGAAACTGGTTGGGATATTGGATCTGTATCAAATCCTTTAAAGCAGTATATTGATCAAATTAAAGATAAGTCTTTAAAAATTTTAATTCCAGGAGCTGGTAATAGTTATGAGGCGGAATATCTATGGAATAACGGTTTTAAAAACATTTATATACTTGATATTGCACAGCAACCATTAGATAACTTAAAAAAACGTGTTCCTGAAATTCCAATAAACCGATTACTAAAACAAGATTTTTTTAAATTTGAAAACCAATTTGATTTAATCATAGAACAAACATTTTTCTGTGCTATTAACCCAAATTTAAGGGTAGCTTATAAAAATAAAATGTTTAAGCTACTTAAACCAAGTGGTAAATTGGTTGGGTTACTTTTTAATTTTGAATTAACGGAATCTGGTCCACCTTTTGGAGGAAGTAAAACCGAATACCAATCATTATTTCAAAATGATTTTAAAATTAAAACTTTAGAACCTTCAATAAATTCTATAAAACAAAGACAAGGTAAAGAACTGTTTTTTATCTTTGAAAAAAAGACCTAATGGCATTAACAAAAAATACAATTTTAAGTCATAAAGAAATTGAACATAAAATAAAACGTATAGCTTATCAGATATACGAAAGTAATGTTAATGAAACCGAACTCATCATTGCTGGTATAGAAAGTAATGGTTATATACTCGCCAAAAAAATTAAAGCCAATTTAGATAAGATCTCCTCTATTGAATCTACATTGTGTAAAGTCACTATTGATAAAGTAGAACCTACCAACCCAATTAAAACATCTATTGATAAAGAAGCATATTCTAATAAATCAATTGTATTGATTGATGATGTATTAAATTCTGGTAGTACTTTAATTTATGGCATAAAGCATTTTTTAGATGTGCCTCTTAAACAGTTTAAAACAGCGGTCTTAGTTAATAGAAACCATAAAAAATTTCCTGTAAAAGCAGATTTTAAAGGTATTTCACTTTCTACTTCTTTGTTTGAACATGTTCATGTTAATCTGTCTAAGCAACCATATGAAGCTTATTTAGATTAAATGTGTCAAAATTGTTTCTAAGACTTCTTGCATAGATTTGTTATCCGTATTGATAATGTGTTCCGCTTCATGATAAAAAGGTGAACGCTCAAAGAGATGTTTCCCTATAAATTCGAGTAAATCATCTTCTGAATCTATATGACTTATTAATGGTCGTTGTTCTTTTGCAACAAACAATCGTTTAGAAAGTAAAGGAATAGATAATTTTAAATAAAACGATACTACGTTAGTATTTGAATTTATAAGTTTCATGTTTTCGCTGTAACATGGCGTTCCTCCACCTAACGAAAGCACATAATTTTCTGGTAGATTTATAATTTCTTTTAAATATTCTGTCTCTTTTCTTCTAAAATAGATTTCTCCTTTGCTTTTAAACACCATTGACACAGAAGAATTCTCCTTTTCTGCGATATAATCATCTAAATCTAAAAATTTATAATTTAAAACTGTAGCCAATTCCTTACCAAGAGTTGATTTTCCAGATCCCATGTAACCTAATAAAATAATTATCATAATGCTTATAAATTGATTTTTAAAGTGATAGCTATTAAGAGTACAAAAAAACAAAAAATTAAATAAAAAAAGTGTTGTATTATTAATTAAACATTTTATATTTGCACCCTCGTTACTGAGAAACACATTATGACCAGTTAGCTCAGTTGGCAGAGCATCTCCCTTTTAAGGAGAGGGTCCTGGGTTCGAGCCCCAGACTGGTCACAAAAAAAGTTAAGCATTTTGCTTAACTTTTTTTTTATATTTACTTCAATAATTTGCGCACGTGGCGGAATTGGTAGACGCGCCAGCTTGAGGGGTTGGTGGACATTAGTCCGTGGAAGTTCGAGTCTTCTCGTGCGCACTTTCTTTAAAACATTTTTTCAAATACATATTTAATTTTTAGCCTTGGGCTAATTTTATTTTAAATAATTAGCTTCCAAGGCGGACTTCAATTGCAGATCGTAATTGTTATTACACTTTATTTGTTTAAAAAATGCCACCTATTTACGCATCTAAATTTTAAATTTTGTTAAAACGAGACTTTGTATTATTTAATATTGTATTTTTGTTTAACTTTTTTAAATAAAAAATGAACAATATTAAAAATCAGTTTAGTATAAAGGATCTTGAAAACCTCACAGGTATTAAAGCGCATACTATAAGAATTTGGGAAAAACGATATAACCTCCTAGAACCAAAGCGTACAGATACTAACATACGATATTACGATTTAGAAAACTTTCAAAAATTACTCAATGTTAGTTTTTTAAATAACAATGGTTATAAAATTTCAAAAATCAGTTCAATAAAAGACGAAGAGATTATTCAATTGGTTAAAGAAATTGCCGTTAAGAGTGATTCTGATAATCATGCTATTGATGGGTTGAAATTAGCTATGATGAATTTTGACCAAAAACAATTTTATAATATTTACAATACACTACTAAAAGAGAAATCATTTAGTAGCGTTTTCTATGACGTATTTATTCCGTTACTCTCGACTATCGGGATATTATGGCAGACAGACACTATAACTCCGGCACATGAGCATTTTATATTCTCTCTAATACGGCAAAAAATTATTGCTAATACAGAGGAAGTTCAATCAAATGAGAATAACAACTCTAAAAGAACCTTTGTTTTGTACCTCCCAGATAATGAAATACACGAGCTAGGATTAATGTATATTAATTACGAGCTTATTAATAAAGGCTATCATACTATCTTCCTAGGTGCTAGTGTACCAATTGATAGCCTAAAAGATCTTGCTAATTATTATGATGATATAACATTTATATCCTACTTTACCATAAAACCAGATAAAGAAAATTTACGCAACTATTTAGACACCCTTAATAATAGTATTTTAGAACCAAATAACTCCAATTTATGGGTTCTAGGCCATATGCTTGCTCAAGTTAATCTCGAAAAATTGCCAAATACCATTAAAACTTATAAAGACATTAAATCATTAACCGAAACTGTAGCCAATGTCTAAAACTATATCCATAATTGGTTCAGGATTTTCTGCCTTATCGGCTTCTTGTTATCTCGCACAGGCTGGTTATAACGTTTCTATCTATGAGAAAAATGAAACCGTAGGCGGAAGAGCACGACAATTAAAAAAAGAAGGTTTTACTTTTGATATGGGTCCAAGTTGGTATTGGATGCCAGATATATTTGAAAAGTTTTTCAATGATTTTGGCAAAAAAACAAGTGACTACTATCAACTTGATAAATTAAGTCCTGCTTATAAAATTTTCTTTTCAGATGATGTTATAACCATAGGAGATCATATGGATAAAATCTGTGAAGAATTTGAACGTATTGAAGCGGGAAGTTCTAAACCACTTAGAAAATTTATTTCAAGAGCTCAAGATCATTACAACATTGCAATTAATAAAGTCGTATTAAAACCAGGATTGTCTCCATTAGAATTAGTAACCAAGGAAACCATAACTCGATTAGATCAATTTTATAAAACCATTAGTTCTCAGGTTAGAAAAAACTTTAAGAACCCTAAATTAATTTCAACATTAGAGTTTCCTGTTTTATTTTTGGGTGCTAAGCCCAACAAAACACCTTCTTTCTATAGTTTTATGAATTTTGCCGACTTTGGCTTAGGTACATGGCATCCAAAAGGTGGTATGTATCAAATTGTTATTGCCATGAAAAGTTTGGCCGAAAGTTTAGGTGTAACAATAAACACAAATTGTAATGTTGAAAAAATAAATGTTGAAGGCCTAAAAGCGATTAGTATAACTGTAAATGGAAAAGAAATAGCATCTGATGTTGTTTTGAGTGGTGCAGATTATCACCATTCCGAAACTCTTTTAGCACCAAAACATAGACAATACACTGAAAATTATTGGAATAGCAGAACGTTTGCACCTTCTTCCCTACTTTTCTATGTAGCCTTTGATAAGAAACTAAACAATATAGAACATCACAATTTATTTTTCGATACTGATTTTGAAAAACACGCTGAAGATATTTATGATAATCCTAAATGGCCCGAAAATCCATTATTTTATGTTAACTTCCCTTCAGTAACGGATAAAAGTATGGCGCCAGACAATTGTGAGACCGGATTTTTCCTTATCCCTATTGCTCCTGGATTAGAAGACACACCAGAATTACGAAAACAGTATTTTGATATTGTTATCAATAGGTTCGAAAAAAGAACGCAACAAAATGTTCAAGATCATATAATTTTTAAAGAGTCGTATTGCGTTAATGATTTCATTGAAGATTATAACTCCTATAAAGGTAATGCATATGGTATGGCAAATACGCTAATGCAAACCGCCTTTTTAAGACCAAAACTAAAAAGTAAAAAGGTAAACGGTCTATATTTTACAGGACAATTAACTGTTCCCGGTCCTGGAGTTCCTCCTGCCTTAATATCGGGTAAGTTGGTTGCCGAATTAATAAATAAAAACGAAAAATAATACCTCTAAAATAGTATGAAATCAATTTTTGACACTGTATCTAAGGAATGTAGCAAGGCTGTTACAAATGCTTACAGCACATCATTTTCTTTAGCTACAAAAATGCTTGCTGATAGTATAAGACAAGACATTTATAATATATACGGATTTGTAAGATTTGCGGATGAAATTGTAGATACATTTCACGACTATGACAAAGAAAAACTTTTTAATAAATTTGAAAGTGATCTAGAAGCAGCCTTGGAGGATAAAATAAGCTTAAATCCAATTTTAAATGCTTTTCAAGAAACATTTCATAAATATAGTATAGATAAACATTTAGTGAATTCTTTCATGAATAGTATGCGATTAGATTTGCATAAAAGTGATTATTTAACTGACCAAGAATTCAAAGCCTATATCTATGGATCAGCAGATGTAGTTGGCTTAATGTGTTTAAAAGTTTTTGTGAAAGGAAACGGAGAGAAATTCGAAGATCTTAAAGATTCAGCTATGAGTTTGGGCTCCGCCTTTCAGAAAGTGAATTTTTTACGAGATTTAAAAGCTGATTTCGATGACCTAAATAGATCGTACTTTCCAAACACCGATTTAAGTCAATTAAACGAAAGTTCTAAAGAAGCTATAATTATAGAGATTGAAGAAGATTTTGCAAAAGGTCTTGTAGGAATTAAAAAATTACCTCTCGAAGCTCGATTTGGTGTTTTTATGGCGTATCGTTATTATAGCAAACTATTAGACAAACTTAAAAAGACACCTGCTTTACAAATTAAATCAACTCGTATAAGGGTTCCAAACTATAAAAAAATTGAACTCCTTACTCGTAGTTACGTAAAATATCAATTAAACCTACTCTAAAATTATAGCACTATTATGCAAGCAATTTTTTGGATATTTATATTCTTTGGTACATTTTTCATTATGGAATTTAATGCGTGGTTCACGCACAAATATATAATGCATGGGTTTTTATGGAATCTTCATAAGGATCATCATCAAAAGGATCATGACAGTTGGTTTGAGCGAAACGATGCGTTTTTTATATTCTATGCTGTTATAAGTATTATATGTTTTTACCTTTGGAGTTATGAAAACGTTTGGTATACATTACCAATTGGTTTAGGAATATTAGCCTACGGAATTGCTTACTTCGTTGTACACGATATTTTTATACACCAACGTTTTAAATTACTAAGAAATATTGACAATAAATATGCTAGAGGTTTAAGACGTGCTCATAAAATTCATCATAAACATTTAGGAAAGCATAAAGGTGAAAATTTCGGTATGCTCATTGTTCCTTTCAAATATTTTAAATAAACTATTCTAGCAATAGTTCGTCTAGTTGGTTTCGTATTTTTTCGCTACTCCAATCTACGGCACTAGATTTATCTATAATAATTTCGCCTTTTTTATTTATCACTAAAGTCCTAGGAATTGATGTAGTTTTCAATTCTTTTGGAGCACTAGTTGTCTTAATGTAAACAGGAAATGTATACTGCTTATCATCTTTAAAAGCTTTAATAATGTCTCTAGGTTCACTAGTTACAAATAGGAACTCAACTTTATCTCCATAGCTCTCATACAACTTTTGCAAACTTGGCATTTCTGCAATACAAGGCGGACACCAAGTCGCCCAAAAATTTACTACGGTCACTTTACTTTTTACGCTCTCAAAATTATAATACGAGTGGTCTTCTTTTAATAGCTTCCAGTTAAAGCTTTCTATTTTAATTCTTTCAGATTTTGATATAGTATCGACCGGATTAAATATTGAGATTGCTTTATGAATGATTATTTGAATTTGTTGTCTAGTTTGTGGAATCAACATTAATAGCACAATAAACAGAAAAATAAAATTTAAAATTTTGCTTTTTAAGGCTTTGTTCATATCCGTCGGTTTTATGCAAAAAGAAGCGTAATCCCAAATTAATGAAATTACGCTTCATATCTAACAAATATTTAAAATTAATTCCTGGTTACAACTCCTGTAACTGTAGCTACAGGACCTACACCTAAAGAAATTGGTGCGTGTACTGACGCATCACCTGGTACCATACCTGCTAAAGGTTTTAATGTAAAAGGTGATGTACTATTATCTGGACTTGGTTCTACAGAAATAACAATTGTTGCCCCTCTTAAATCTGTTGGAAACGTCATTCCCGCAGGTGCATTCTGTAAATAATCTTCTCCCGGATATGCAGGACCATCGCTTGTGTCGCCTTTAAACAAAGACGTTGAAGCATTATCATCAGCTGTCGCTGGATCTGTAAATGTACCTGTACTAATTGGTGTACCATCTAAAACTGCCCAACCTTCATAAACCCAACCATCAGTTAATGTTGGTAAATCTAAACCTGCCACTGCACTACCGCTTGAGTTGTCTAAAAACCAAACACCACTTTCTTCATTGGTATCATCTGCATCGGTTGGTGTGGCTAAAATATAAGTACCTGTTGAAGCACTAAAATCTCCTACAATACCATTTGAATCTACATTTGCAGAGCTACCTGAAAAATCGCCTGCTAAAATTTTAGTGTCTGCTGGAGCAGGATCACTATCTACTGCCGGTTCAATTGATAGCACAAAAGTCGTTGCACTATTTAATTGATCCGTATCAACAACATACGTTTGTGGAAAAACTACACTACTAAATGTACCTGTAGAGACAGGCGCGCCATCTACAATAATCCAACCTTCATAAACAAAATCGTCACCCAAAGCCTCTAAACCATCAAGACTAAGAACTAAATTTGAATTTGAACTACTACTGTTGTCATCATCATTACTACACGAGCTGGCAAAAATCCCTAATGCCAAGGCCGCTAAAATCATTTTTTTTTTCATTGCTTTTTTTGTTTTTTTGTTCAATCAAAAATATAAAAGCAAATAATAATAAAATGTTAGACAGCTAACATTACGCGGTTTTTTTTAAGATTCTTATCTCTTTTCTGTTAAAATCTAAATAATTTTCCTCCTTTAGTTCGTTTAAGAGAATATTTATAGTTGGTCTAGATGTCCCAATCAATGAGGCTATATCCTTTTGAGTGTATGGATGTCTTATAATTTGATCTCCAGTTTTATCACAGTTTTTACCAAAATCTTGACAAAGCTCAAGTAAAAATTCAACAAGTCTTGTTTTAGTATCTTTAAACAATAAGAGTTGTAATCTACGTTCTAGTTTTTTAAACTTAAAACCTATAAACTTATGTACTTTAAAACTAAAGGATTGGTTTTTTTGCATCATGCTATGCATGGTATCCACATCTATTGAACAAATTGAAGTTTTATTATCAATAGATTGTGCAAATTCATCACGTTTATCATCACCTAAAATAGCTTTCTCACCAAATAATTCGCCTTTTGTTAGAATTGCTTTAATGACTTCATTACCATCTTCTGTATAATAGCCAATTTTAACTTTTCCGCTTTCAATTAAATATATTTTGTTAGCTGAATCAGATTCAAAATAGATATAATCTTTTTTATTGTAAGCACAGAAGTTATGCTCATTTTTATACTCGTTAAATTTATGAGGACAGAGAATCTGGATAAGGTTAACGTCGTCAAAGAACCACAGTGACTGCATTATTTTATGGGATTTGTTAGATTACTTTTTTGTCGTGTTAAATCATTAAAACTTACAAAAATAAAAAGCCCTTGATTTCTCAAAGGCTTTTTAAAATATTTAGTTATTAATTAAGCGTTTTCTTTCTTAATTAAGTTTAACGCAGAACCTTCATTATACCAATCTATTTGAGCTTGGTTATAGGTGTGATTTAAAGCAACAGTATCTTTACTTCCATCGGCATGTACTATTTCTACATTTAATTGTTTGTCTGGCGCAAATGCATCTAAATCTAAAAAGTTGAAAGTATCATCTTCTTGAATTAAATCGTAATCCGCTTCATTTGCAAACGTCAATCCTAACATACCTTGTTTCTTAAGATTAGTCTCATGGATTCTAGCAAAAGATTTTACAATTACAGCAACTACACCAAGATGTCGTGGCTCCATAGCAGCATGTTCTCTAGACGATCCCTCACCGTAATTATGATCACCAACCACAATAGATTTTACACCAGCCGCTTTATATGCTCTAGCTGTATCCGGCACACCTCCAAAATCACCAGTTAATTGATTTTTAACAAAGTTTGTTTTCATACCAAACGCGTTGACAGCACCTATTAAACAGTTATTAGAAATGTTATCTAAATGACCTCTAAAGCGTAACCAAGGTCCTGCCATAGAAATATGGTCCGTTGTACATTTTCCAAAAGCCTTTATTAATAATTTAGCACCTTTAATTTCATTCCCAATTGGTTCAAAAGGTGTTAATAATTGTAAGCGTTCTGATGTTGGACTTACCGTAACCTCTACTCCACTTCCATCTGCCACAGGCGCTAAATAACCATTCTCCTTGACCTCAAAACCTTTAGGAGGCAATTCCCATCCTGTTGGTTCCTCAAACATAACCTCTTCTCCATTTTCGTTAATTAATTTATCTTTCATTGGATTAAAGTCTAAACGTCCAGCAATTGCAATAGCAGCTGTTAATTCTGGCGAAGCCACAAATGCATGAGTATTTGGGTTTCCATCGGCACGCTTTGCAAAGTTTCTATTAAATGAATGTACTATGCTATTTTTTGGTGCATTTTTAGGGTCACTATACCTAGCCCATTGACCAATACAAGGTCCACATGCGTTTGTAAAAATCTTAGCGTCTAACTCTTCGAATATGCCTAAAATTCCATCTCTATCTGCAGTATATCTTACTTGCTCAGAACCTGGATTTATCCCTAATTCTGCTTTCATCTTTAACCCTTTATCTAAAGCTTGCTGCGCAATGGATGACGCTCTAGATAAATCCTCATATGAGGAGTTAGTGCAAGAACCTATTAAACCCCATTCAACTTGTATAGGCCAATCATTTGCTTTTGCTTTTTCTCCCATATCTTTGCCAGCAGAAGTTGATAAATCTGGAGTAAATGGCCCGTTTAACAATGGTCCAAGTTCTGATAAATCAATTTCAATAACTTGATCAAAATATTGTTCTGGATTAGCATATACTTCAGCATCACCAGTTAAATAATCTTTTACGCTATTGGCAGCATCTGCTACATCTGCTCTATCTGTAGCACGCAAATAACGCTCCATAGAATCATCATAGCCAAATGTGGATGTAGTCGCTCCGATTTCCGCTCCCATATTACAAATAGTTCCTTTACCTGTACAAGACATTGATGTTGCACCTGGTCCAAAATACTCTACAATGGCTCCTGTTCCTCCTTTAGCAGAAACAATACCAGCTACTTTTAAGATAACATCCTTTGGTGCTGTCCAACCAGAAAGCTTTCCGGTTAATTTAACACCTATTAGTTTCGGAAATTTTAATTCCCATGCCATTCCCGCCATAACGTCAACAGCATCCGCTCCACCAACACCTATTGCTACCATTCCTAATCCACCTGCATTTACGGTATGTGAATCTGTTCCAATCATCATTCCTCCAGGAAATGCATAATTTTCTAATACGACCTGATGAATAATTCCTGCTCCAGGTTTCCAAAACCCAATACCGTATTTATTAGAAACAGATTCTAAAAAACTAAAAACTTCACTACTTGTACTATTAGCATGCTTTAAATCTGTAGCAGCACCATCTTTAGCTTGTATTAAGTGATCGCAGTGCACTGTAGTTGGTACGGCTACTTTTGGTTTTCCTGCTTGCATAAATTGTAATAAAGCCATCTGCGCTGTTGCATCCTGACAAGCAACACGGTCTGGTGCAAAATCTACATAATGCTTACCTCTAGTGAATGCTTCAGTTGGTTTTCCATCCCACAAATGCGAGTATAATATCTTTTCTGAAAGTGTTAATGGTTTACCAACAATCTCGCGAGCAGCGTCTACACGCTCTGTCATTTTGCTGTAAACGTCCTTTATCATATCAATATCAAATGCCATAGTCTTTTAATTTTTAATTTAATTCTACTAATATACAAAATGCCTAATGACTTTTAAAGCAGAACAACTATATATAATGATGATGGAATAAGTTTTATCAATACTTAATTTCTTATAATTAAAATCAAAATCTTATCTTATACGATGAACTACAATAACAAAAAAAAGCCTAAATCTAGGATTCAGGCTTCTTTTATGAAATATTGATAGTACTATCTTACTAATTGTTTCGTGGAAGGTTTAAACTTCGTGAGCACAATACCATCTACTGCAGCTTCATATTCTGCCATAGTCGGAGTTCTCCCTAATATGGTAGATAATACCACCACTGGAGTTGAAGATAATAATGATTCTCCTTTTTTCTCACCAGTATCTTTTACAACTCTTCCTTGGAATAAACGTGTGGATGTTGCCATTACCGTATCTCCTGGCTCTGCTTTTTCTTGGTTACCCATACAAAGATTACAACCTGGACGCTCTAGGTATAGCATGTTTTCGTACTTGGTACGTGCTAATCCTTTTGGTGCGCTATCGTCAAACTCGAAACCTGAATATTTTTGCAATACTTCCCAATCGCCTTCTTCCTTTAATTCATCTACAATATTGTAGGTTGGAGGTGCAACTACTAATGGTGCCTTAAACTCTACTTTACCCTGTTGCGCTTCAACATTTTTCAACATTTGAGCTAAGATTTTCATATCGCCTTTGTGAACCATACAAGATCCTACGAAACCTAAATCTACTTTTTTGGTTCCACCATAGTAAGATAATGGACGAATGTTATCATGAGTATAACGTTTAGAAACATCTTCATTATTTACATCTGGATCTGCAATCATTGGTTCAGCGATTTCATCTAAATCAATAATTACCTCTGCGTGATATACAGCATCAGCATCTGGCCTTAACGATGGTTTAATACCAGTTTTAAGTTCTGTAATTCTAGTATCTGCTTTATCAACAAGTCCCTGAAGCACACCTTTTGCATTGTCCATACCTTTTTCAATCATGATTTGGATACGACCTTTTGCAATTTCTAAAGATTCTATTAAGGTATCGTCTTCTGAAATACAGATGGAAGCTTTTGCTTTCATTTCTGCAGTCCAGTCTGTGAATGTAAAGGCTTCATCTGCGGTTAAAGTACCAATATGAACTTCGATTACACGACCTTGAAATACATTTTCACCTCCAAATTGCTCTAACATTTGCTGCTGTGTTGCATGAACCACATCACGGAAATCCATATAAGATTTCATCTGTCCTTTGAATGTTACTTTAACTGACTCTGGAATTGGCATAGATGCCTCACCTGTCGCTAAAGCTAATGCAACTGTTCCTGAATCCGCACCGAAAGCAACGCCTTTAGACATACGCGTGTGAGAATCTCCACCAATAATGATATCCCAATCTCCAACAGTAATATCGTTAAGTACTTTATGAATTACATCTGTCATTGGGAAATACTTCCCTTTTGGATCACGACCTGTAATTAAACCAAAGTCGTTCATAAAACTCATTAACCTTGGTATGTTAGCTTTTGACTTATCATCCCAAACTGATGCCGTATGACAACCCGATTGGTAAGCACCATCTACAATTGGAGATATCACTGTTGCAGCCATCATCTCTAATTCTTGAGAAGTCATTAAACCTGTAGTATCTTGAGAACCTACAATGTTTACTTCTGCACGAACGTAGGATCCTGCGTGTAATGTAGCTCCTGAAGTTCCTACGGCATTTTTGTTAAATATTTTCTCTACTGCTGTCAACCCTTGACCTTCAATTGATACTTCTTTTGAAGTCGCATAAACTTGAGGCACTTCTATACCCAAAGCTTTAGCCGCAAATGTTTGCAGTTTTTTACCAAAAACAACAGCGTAAGAACCACCCGCTTTCATAAACTCCATTTTTTGTGGTGTAAATGCTGCAGAAATATCTTTTAATTCTGTGTCTCCATTGTATAATTTCTTCTCTTTTGTATTTATGGTTAAAACAGTACCTGTTGCTACCGAATACATTTCTTTTAATACAGGCTCTCCATCTTCATCACGTATTGTTTTTCCGTCTTCATCTTTTTGAATAACCCAGTTTTTTAAATCTAAACCAATACCACCAGTTACACCAACAGTTGTTAAGAAAATAGGTGCGATTCCATTAGTACCTGCAATTACTGGAGCAATATTAATAAATGGCACGTAAGGACTAGAAGAAATACCTGTCCACAATGCTACATTGTTTACACCAGACATTCTAGAAGACCCAACTCCCATTGTTCCTTTTTCTGCAATTAGCATAACACGCTTATCAGGATGCGCTTCTTTTAAAGCCAACAATTCTGCTTGCATTTCTTTATTATGCTCAAACATACATTGGCCATGTAATTCTCTGTCTGAACGCGAATGTGCATCACCACCTGGAGATAATAAATCTGTTGAAATATCACCAACACCAGCAATGTATGTTACCACTTCAATTTCTTCCTCTATTTCAGGAAGTTTAGTAAAGAATTCAGCTTGTGCGTAACTTTCAATAATATCTTTAGAAATTGGACAACCATTCTTCATGGCTTTTTCCAATCTTTCTGTATCAGCTTCGTATAAGAAGACCTGTGTTTTTAAAACTTCCGCAGCCTTCTTAGCGATATCTATATTTTTTTGTTCTAAAACTAAATCAAGTAAAACCTTAATAGACGGTCCTCCTTTCATGTGAGATAACTGCTCTAATGCAAAATCTGGTGTAATTTCTTTCACGTCAGATTCTCCTAGAATAATCTCCTTTAAAAATTCAGCTTTTACACTTGCAGCACTAGTAGTACCTGGCAAAACATTATAGATAAAAAAGTTTACAGAATCATCTCTATCTGGATGCTCTGTATCTTTAATTTGCGCAATGATTGCACTTAGTAGTTCTGAACCATCAATTGGCTTTGGATGAAGACCTTGAGCTTTACGTTCTGCGATCTCCTTGATATAATCTTTATAAATGTTCATATAAGTAGAGTTATTTCTTTTTAAAAAGGACACAAATCTACACATTTTATAGAGGATTTAAAAATATGTAATGAAATAGGAAGCCTAATGAAAACAATACATTATTTAGCAAACTTTATTGATGTTAATTAAGTTTTTAACAAAAAAAAGTACACAAAATCAATAATTTAACAATAATTCAAAATTTGAGTAATTATAAATTATAACTATTTAATAATAACCATTATAAATAGATGAAAAATCAAACCAAAATTTTAGTTTTAACAACTAATTCAACTTCAAAAATATTACTAGAATGACATCGCAATAAATAGGTAGTTTTATTCTTTTCTATAATAATTATATACCTTAAAGAAAGCAATAATAGCCGCGAATAATTCAATACAACTTCCTATAATTAAGAAAAGAGCACCACCTCTTATACTTCCAGCAGCTGCTGCTGAACCAATTCCAAGTTTAGTGATTATACAATCCAATAAGGAATATCAGAATTGTTCCTGTAAAGTTTTTTAGTTTCATCTAAAACAAACTCTGAATAATCTTCTCGTCAGTGACACCTTCCGCTTCGGCCTTGTAGTTTTTAATAATTCTGTGTCTTAGAATCCCTGTTGCCACTGCTTGAATATCTTCAATATCTGGAGAGAATTTCCCATTCGTTGCGGCATGTGTTTTAGCTGCTAAAATTAAATTTTGTGAAGCTCTTGGTCCTGCTCCCCAATCTACAAACTCCTTTACAATATCTGCTGCAGTATTTTCTTTTGGCCTAGTTTTAGCCACCAATGACACGGCATATTCAATAACATTATCTGCTACAGGTATACGACGAATTACGTTTTGAAAATCTATAATTTCATCTGACGTAAACAAAGAATTTACAGTCATTTTAATATCAGTTGTGGTTGCTTTTACAACATCCACCTCTTCTTGAAATGAAGGATATTTTAGATTAATCGCAAACATAAAACGGTCTAACTGGGCTTCTGGCAAAGGGTAAGTTCCTTCTTGCTCAATTGGGTTTTGTGTCGCTAAGACAAAATAGGGTAAACTTAATTTATATTGATGACCAGCAACCGTTACTGAGCGTTCTTGCATTGCTTCTAATAATGCGGCTTGCGTTTTAGGTGGTGTTCTATTTATCTCATCTGCTAAAATGATATTAGAGAAAATAGGACCTTTAATAAATTTAAACTGTCTATTTTCATCTAAAATCTCACTCCCTAAGATATCACTTGGCATTAAATCTGGTGTAAACTGAATACGCTTAAAGTCGAGACCCAAAGCTTGTGCAATGGTATTTACCATTAATGTCTTTGCTAAACCAGGAACACCTATTAATAGTGAATGTCCACCAGAAAAAATTGAAATCAAAATTTGGTTTACAACTTCATCTTGACCTATAATTACCTTTGCTACTTCTTGTTTAAGCGCAGCAAATTTCTTAACAAAGTTTTCAATTTTAACAACATCAGACATATATTCTACTTTTTTAACCAGTTACTTTGAAAATCACATTCTCTATACTCACCATTAATTTTAATGTAAGTATCAGCAATGGTTTCTTTTTGCCATTTTGCAACTGCTTTAATTTGCTTGTCTTGTAATGCTAAATTTTTAATTTTTAAATAATCTTTTGCGAAGTCTGCTTCATGATCATCAATACGGTCTGTAACCGTTAAAATTTTGAATTTAATACTATTTACACGATCTTCATCTTGTAAAACCTCACTTATCTCTCCGTCTTTTAAATCTTGAATTTGAGAGTATAATTCTGGCTCCATACGTGTTAATTCAAAATTAAAATCTTGCGTTGTAGGATTTGTTAATTGACCACCTTCAAATTTAGTTTCAACTTCATCACTAAACTCTCTAGCTGCTTCAGCAAATGTAAGTGTACCATCTATGATCTTCGCTCTAACTTCTTTTATTTCATCATTAGCTTTTTTAATCGCATCTTGAGTTATTTCTGGGCGCAATAAAATATGTCTTACATCATATTCTTGTCCTCTAACTTTTTCTAACAATATTATATGGTAACCAAAATCAGTTTCAAAAGGCTCTGAAATTTCGCCTTCTTGTAAAGAGAAAGCAACATCTCTAAACTCTTTAACCATTCTTGGTTGTTTTCTGTTCAATGTGTATTTACCACCATCACGTTTAGACGCTGTATCTTCTGTATAAAACAATACTTTGGTTGTAAAGCTAGAATTATTCTCTTCAATATCTTTTTTAAATCCTTTAAGTTTATCAATAACAGCTTGTTTCGCATCCTCTGTTACCTCTGGTATAACAACGATTTGAGCTAATTTTAACTCTGTACCAAACGTTGGTCTTTCTTCTTTAGGTATGTCATTAAAAAAGGTACGAACTTCCTCTGGTGTAACCTCAATATCTGCTGTTACTTTAGCTTGCATTTCTTGAGCCAAGTAATTGTTTTTATTGATTTCATACATTTCATCTCTTAAAGCCTGCTCTGTATCTTTCTTATAGTATTCTAACATTTTCTGTAAATCGCCATTTAATTGACCTAAAATACCTTGAAATTGTTGATCTACTCTACTTTGAATTTGTAACTCATTTACAATAACACTATCTTGAATGGCTTGGTGCGCGTATAATTTGCTTTCTAATAAACTACCAAAAAGCTCACATCTTGTATAATCACTTAAATCAGCACCTTGTGCTTTTAACTGCTCAATTTCTCTATCTAAATCTGATTCTAGTAGAATAAAATCTCCAACAACAGCAGCAACGCCATCTGCTTTAATACGTGTTTTGTTTACAACACTATCTGCAACCTGTTCTTTTACTGGTTGGTCTTCATCAATAATTTCTTGTGCGTTAATAAAGCTAACGGACAAAAGGCAAACGATTAACGTTGCTTTATTTATAAATTTGGAATTGATTGTTTTTAATAGCATCTTTTGTAATATCATTTTCGAGTTGCTTGATGAGCTCTAATTTCCTCTTGTTTATAACAATTTTTTTAATCGATGAATTCACATAATTCATAGGTGCGTAATCGTTTTGAAGGCGCACGTCATTAACTTGCATCAAATATAGGTTTAATGAATCTTTGAGTTGTAAATAATTAGATTTTTTTAACAATTGATTTTTATTAGCATCTGTTATGATAGGAATCTTTTCTGCTACATGGTTGAGCTTTACCCAAAGCGAATCATTTAACAAATACGATTTAAACTGTACAGATATTGAATCTAAATACCTCTTATCCTTGGCTTTAAATCGTTTAAATCTTTTTCTAATTGAATCTAAATTCACTGGGTTTAGAGGTAAACTAATGTATCTTAATTGAATAAGGTCGTCATTGAGTTTAAAGGATTCTTTATTGGCTTCATAAAAAAGTTTAGCTTCATCAGGTTTCACAACGCTGTCAATGTTCTTTTTTACTAAACCTTCTAAATATGCCTTTGTGTATAAATCTGTTTTATATTGTTCTACTAATCTTGAATAGCTGTTTTGTTTTTCTTCAGATAAGTTAACCAAAGCACCATCCATTAAAAGTAATTGTCTTGCCCAACGATTTACATATGCATTAACCATTAAAGTGCTATCTTCTTTTGAAGCGCCTTTTGGCACTATATCCGCAATATCTTCCTTATAAAGATAAGTGTCATTGACTCTAGCAACAGGCTCACGATCATCAGATTTTTTAAAAAAATCACAGCTCGTAAGAAATAAACCCAAAATTAGTATGTAAAACGTTTGCTTCAAAAAAATAGGTTTAGTTGCCAATTTTAGATTTAATAGAATTAAGCACCTCTTCATTAACTTCTACTTTGTATCGCTTATATAAATCCTTAATCCAGTTATTTTCTATTTCGGTTTGGTAGTCATTGATTACATTTCCTTTGGCTTCTTCTAAAGTTTTAATTCTTGCAGGAAGAACTTCTTTCACATTAATAATATGAAATGCCTCGTTATGATTATTGTAAACATCAGAAACACCTTGTTCTGCTACAAAATCTGATGGCAATACAGGATTATCTAAATTATAAATCCCTTTTGTAAAAATCACATTGAGTTTATCTTCAGAATTTAAAGCTTCGGAAATCTCAGTTTCAGACTTTCCTTTTTTCATTAATTTCCTTAGTTTTTTCAATTTAGATTCGTCTGATGTTGTTGCAATCAAAACATCTACTCTATCATTCCAAGTGTAATTAGCTTTATTGTTTTCATAGAAATTATCTAAACCTAAAGTATCTTTAGACGCCTTATTCCAAATTTCTTTTTCCATAAGGTCAAACAACAAAAGTCCGTCTCTATACTCTTTTAATATATTAGCATACTCCGGATTTTCTGTTTCTAAATTCTCTTCTCTGTATTTAAAAATTGAAGATTCAAAGAAATTCTCAAATTCCTTATCAACAATAGCAGCTAATGGCAGTTTATTATTAGCGTATAAACGTTGTGCATTCTTTAAATGATTTCCAAAAGCTAAATACGTAAACGCTCTGTTATTTATTGTAAAAACAGGTTCATCTTCTTTAAGGTCTGTTGGCAAATCCCAAGCTCTATTATAATAGTCATCCGTCAATGCTTTTACAAAATAAGATTTCGCGTCTGCATTATAATTGATTTTATACTTTCTCTTAAGTTTAGCAACCATGGCTTCATTTATAAGCTTAGATCTAGAGTCTCTTTTAACGCGTTGCACAAAAGATGCCTTTACGTCTTCAAATGGAGGAATTGGTTTTAATTCTAAACGTTTTACAATGTGCCAACCATAATCCGTTTTAAACGGTTTACTAATGTCTCCATCATTCATTAATCCAAATGCTTCATCTTCAAATTTAATAGAACTCAATTGACCACTTTTAAATGGAGTGATTTTTCCTCCATTTTTTGCTGAACTCTTATCTTCAGAGAATTGCTTTGCTAAAGCTTCGAAACTTTCACCTTGATTTAATTTTTTATAAATGGTATTAATACGTTCTTCAGGATTTAGTAAGCTATCTTTTTGCTCAGACTTAATCATTATATGAGCTGCTGTCACAGTTCCTCTAGATAGTCTATTATCCATAACTTTAACCACGTGGTAGCCAAATTGTGTTCTAAATGGCATTGAGATTTCGCCAACTGGTGTATTAAACGCAGCGGTTTCAAAATCATACACCATTTTAAAGGCGGAAAAATATCCTAAGTCCTCAATAAAAATAGTTTCGCCATTGTGCATTTTCGTTTTCACATTGTCAAACCCTTCACTCAACGCGCGTTTTCTTAAATCTAATACTTGGTTGTATGCAGCGATAGTGTCCTTTGCAGTAGCGTCTAATCTTACTAGAATATGAGCCGCTTTAATATCAATATTACTACGGTCATAAGCTTCTTTCACTAACTCATCAGTAACTTTATTTTCTGAAATATAGTTTTTAATCAGTTGCTTTTTATATCTAGAAAACTCACGTTGGTATTTTTTGTCTTCATTTAATTTAAGACGCTTAGCCTCATTTAATTTTAATTGATATTCAGTAAATAATTTTAAATATCCATCAATATCTTTTTGACTTTCATCCTTTACTAAATCGAGATTTTTGTTATATACACGTAAAAACTCTGATGCCATCACAGGATTACCACCAACGTTAATTAATACGTCGTCTTTGTCTTGAGCAAAAGTTACGTTAAGCGCAAATATGAATACAAGTAAACATTTTAATTTTATCGACTTCATGCCATCTATTTTTAATCTGAATTTAATGTAGAACACTATTGTTTTTTTCAAACTGAGCAAAAATAACATAAATAGCTAATTTAGCAAGATGAATAAAACGCAATGTTGAACTATAATTGCTAGATACGTAGTAAAAATCATACTAGTTTAACAACTCTTATAGTTTAACGTTGATTTTAACAAATAAAACATTAAGAACGTCGATTTATCAAAATAATTGCTCTTTGTTTTTTTACATTTGGTTAAAATCCCTCGTAATGCAATACACCACTGAAATTTTAATAAAGAAGCCAATTTCAGAAGTTATAAATAAGCTCGATTCCATTGACAACCTTAAACATTGGCAAGACGGTTTAGTAAGTACAGAACATATCTCTGGTATTCCTAGTGAACTTGGCGCTAAAATGAAATTGAATTTTTCTTTTGGTAAACGCCAGCTAGTAGTCATTGAAACCGTAACCAAGCAAAATTTTCCAAATGAATATCATGCCTCGTATACTACAGAAGGTGTGCGAAACATACAAGAAAATTATTTTAATACTACAGAAGATAATTACACTAAATGGACTTCAAAAAACGAGTACCAACCTACTAGTTTTAGAATGAGTGCTATGTTATTTTTTATGCCAGGTGCTTTTAAAAAACAAACCGAAACGTATTTAAAAAATTTTAAAAATTTTGTTGAAAACGGAATTTCTATTCTACAGTCCGCCTAATTTAAATTAACTCCATGCGACAATTAAAATTGATTTGGGATTTTAGAGGACCTGTAGCCAATAAAACTGCAGAGCACCATGTTATTCACTTAAAAGAATATGTAGCTTTAAACGAGCTAGATATTACTATTATTGAAACTGAAACCATCAGTGACATGCATACTTTAGCTTTTATGGTCGTTGCTGAGTCTGAGATGAAACCCATTAGAGATGCTCTAAAACCACATCGTGGTCAGGTTTACACAGCAAAATAACCTTTAAAACAGTCTTTTAAAAAACGCTTGAATAAAACGTTTGGGTGGCACTGACAGTATTATTTTTAAATCTTGAATCAATGTTGATTCTTCATCCAAAAATTTAAAAATTGTTTTAATATGTGCTTTCATAAACATAGACGAAAACATTGAAGCGCCTTCATCATTATTGTTGGCTAAAACATCGAGAAATATTAAATCGTAAAACCAGAATTTAGTTTTCTTATGAAACTTAGATAAGTCATTATCTTGTTTCAAAAAAGAAACGACTTGCTTCGTCTTTTTAGCGGTATTACTAAACGTATAACCTGTACTTGCTTTAGTCCATCCACCAGCTGTACCAATATTAAGGATGTTCTTAGAATTTAAGTCAGAAAACTTAAAAGACGTCATTGGTATATTACCTTTTTCTTTTTCTATTATTTTATATTCAAATATTCCTTTTTTATTTAAATAGTTTTTAATACCATCTTCGTATTCAGACAATCGCAACAACTCGCCCGAAAACAACGTATACTCAAATAATGCCTGTTTATTATTTATTGGCAGGACATACATAAAACGTGTATTATCTTTTTGTGGCACTGAAAAATCCATAAATGTCGCTGTAGAGTCATCAAAAAAATCCTCTTTTAGCTCTACAAACCATCCTACAAAATGCTGATGAATTAAAGGATACGTTTCTTGAGACGCATATACTTCCGGATTAGGTATACTATTAAACAGTTTTGATCCTAAATAATTAACTTTATCAGTTATAACTTGTACTCCAGTTTCTAGTTCTAAAAAACTATCGACGTTTTCCTCAATAAATGTAATATTCGGTTTTTTATAAAGGGTTTTCCAAAGTTCATCGTAAAAATCCTTACTTCTTATCATTTTGTAGCGGTATGGAGCAATTGTTATTTTTTTAGAGAATGAATCACTTCCAAAAAAAACATTAGACCATTCTTTAGTCAACATAGTGTCCCATTCGCCAACACCTTCCTCCCAATAGCACCACGTTCTATCATTCCCCTTATCCTTAATTTTATCAATAATTAAAATTGATTTGTCATCAAAAAAAGAATCATTAGCCATTCTGTATGCTAATAATAAACCAGATGCACCTGCTCCTAAAATTATATAATCGTATGTAGTCAAATCTTTGATAGAAGAATTTTAAATGTAAAATTAAAGCATTTTATGATTAAAAATGCAATTAACATACTCAGAGAAATAATATAATAAGCTTAGAAACCATTTAAATATTGAGACCTCTTGAAAACAAAAGAATTTTAATCTTAGCTTTACATTAAATAAATGAGGCTATCGATTTTTCCTCATCGTTTCGATTTAAAAGATTATATAATGTGTTATGATATTAAGGCAAGTACAGAAACACAGCTAAAAAGAGCTCAAAGAAAAGGCGACTTATCGGCTGTTACAGAAATACTTGAATATTTAATTCCGTTTACAGATTTACCCATTTTTCATGCTTCTGGCTTTTCGCATCCAGAACTATTAATTTATACTAATGACGCACCAGAATTTCCTATTGTTGCAACTTGGGGTTTAGTTCCACATTGGATAAAAGACAAACAACAGCAGCAAAAAATTTGGAATAGCACACTTAATGCTCGTATTGAAACTATTTATGACAAACCTTCGTTTAAAGACTCTCTAAAAGATAAACGATGCATTATTTATATTGATGGTTTTTACGAGCATCATCATTATGACAACAAACTATATCCTTTTTATATACAACGCTCAGACAAAAAGCCTATGGCACTAGCTGGTTTGTGGAGCGAATGGACAGATCCTGACACTGGCGGAAAATTTAATTCTTTCACAATTGTGACTACCAAAGGGAATACAATACTATCTAAAATTCATAATAATCCGAAAATTAAAGAACCTCGTATGCCTTTAATTTTAACAGATGATATAGAAGATAAATGGCTTACTTTTCACCAAAATGAATCTAGCGAAGCTTTCTTCAAAAACCCAATTCCATCTTTTCCTAGCGACAAGCTTAAAGCGCATACAGTAGAAAAGCTGAGAGGTAAAAATTATCTTGGTAATGTAGAAGAAACTTCTAAATTGGTAACCTATGATGATTTAATTACTAATTTTTAATTTAAAATAAAATACCTAGTTTACATTACAAATTTACTTTAGGAATTATTATTAATTTGAAGGTTTCGTCTTTTATAATTCACTTTTTATAGTTTAATTTACTAAAATATAGTTTTGATTGCTATCGTATCTCCAATTGGATTGGCATACAAAATTTTAAAATTCAAAACGCATAAACCCTAAAAATGAGCGACAATAATAATCCTACTGAACATTTAAAATTATACTCTCAAAGATCAATCGGAATTGCAAGTTTCATTGGTAGCCCTTTGGCTGCTGGTTATCTTATAAATCAAAACTATAAAGCTTTAAATGAACCTGAAAAAGGAAACAAAACGTTAATCCTGTCTATAATAGTTACCATTATCATTTTTGGAAGCATGTTTACTTTGCCAGAATATATAGTAGATAAAATCCCTAGAATGATTATTCCTGCAGTTTACACAGGAATCATTTATTTAATCGTAGAGAAAATTCATGGTAACATTTTAAATAATCATTTAGAAAAAAACAACGAATTCTATTCTAGTTGGCGAGCCGTAGGAATAGGGTTTCTTGCATTAATATTAATTACTTCTATAACATTTGCTATCCTTTTTGCGCTACCAGACAAAGTGTACGATACTTATGAAACTGAATTTGAGCAATTTTCAAAAAATGAAGAAGCCTCTTTGCAATTCTATGACTACATAGATAAAAAAGATAATTCTGCTCTTATCACAGAACTCAACGAGGTTAGCATACCAAAATGGAAGGAAAATATCGAAATTATTAATAAAACTAATACCATTGAAGGTTTACCTCCAGAATTAATTGAGCGAAACGATAAATTAATGACCTATTCTAAATTAAGACTTGAAGCTTTTGAATTATTTAAAAAACGGATCCTTTATGATTCTGATGCCTATGATAGTGAGTTAAGAAATGTGCACGATAAAATTGATACAATTCTTAACCAAATCAATCAATAATTCAACTTAGATTACAAATAAATAAATCATCATAAAGTGACAAATGGCACCAGCCAGAACAAATAAATGCCATATAACGTGATTGTAAGGAATTTTTTGAATGGCATAAAAAATAATTCCTACAGTATAAAATAAACCACCAGCAAACAACCATAAAACACCTTCAGAACCAAGGGATTCTGAAACGTTAGAAAAATCAAAAACAATTAACCAACCCATTACCAAATAGAGTAAGGTAGAAAAGAGTTCAAATCGTCCTGTAAAAAACAGTTTTAAAATCACACCAAAAAGAGCAATTCCCCAGACAGTCCAAAAGAGCGTCCAACCCAAACTATCAGTCAAAGAAATAAGCAAAACTGGTGTATAAGTACCTGCAATAAGTAAATAGATACTAACGTGATCTACTATTCTAAAATAGTGTTTCTTCTTTTCGTCTTCTACAGCATGGTAGAACGTTGATGCTAAAAATAAAATGATAATAGATAAACCATATACAATAACACTAAAGAGGTGCCATGATTGTGTGTTATCGGTTTTTAAGATTAAAAGAATTAAAGCAACTAAACCTAGTAATGCGCCTAAACCATGCGTCCAAGTGTTTAATTGTTCTTCTCGTTTAGTTTGGCTTCGCATCTTCAACGTTATATTTTATACGCTTCACTTTTTTCCCTTTGGACCATTTGGATACACAAGCATAAAAATCTATATCAAATGCAGGTTCTTGTCGTTTTAATCTTTCGTTTTGAAATGCACGTTGCAGAATATCTTCTATTAAATAATCTTCTTCTTCATTTATAGGACTGAACTCTTTTTTTAAAGAAATATCAAATAAACTCGCTGTACTATTAAACCAAAAGGCACGCCAACCACTTCGTAATTCCTTTATTAATTCAAACGTAGTTTTACCTGTTTGTCTATGAATTAGTTTTACTAAAATCTGACCTTCTGTTTTAGTTAACTTCTTTAATTCTGCTGAGAATTCATCTTCAATATACTTCTGTATTACTTTGGCATATTTCTTCTTATCTCTTTTACGTTCAAGTTGGTCTAAGCGCTCTTGTAATGCTTCTAAACGCTCAGCCGCCAACTTAGCGTACGGATAAACTTTGAGTGTTTTTCGTCTTAAAATGATGTATCTAATTCTAGCAGCTTTATTATCGAATTTTAAGTTGGGCAGCACCAAAACTTCGTTTAACTCAACAGCAGTAACCGGTATAGAATCTCCTTCAATAATCATGTATTGAACTTCTGTAGAATCTTGCTCTTGCTCCACAGGTGTTTCTTGCGCAGATAATACGGCAGAAAAAAACATCGCTATGTAAATAAAATTCTTCATTAATTTCTTTAAAGCTAAAACCATACCAAAATACTAGTTTTATACATATTCAAAATTAGTAATATTTATAGTCTATAACCCTAAATTCGTATTAATATTATTATTTTTAAGGAAAATTAAAACTAATGGCTAAAAAACAATTATTGAACAAAAAGTCTTTGGACTTTTTAGAGAAATATTTAAATAATGCGTCACCTACAGGATATGAGTGGGAAGGACAAAAAATATGGATGGATTATCTTAAACCTTATGTAGATGAATTCATTACGGACACCTACGGTTCTGCAGTTGCAGTTGTTAATCCAAAAGCAAAATACAAAGTTGTCATCGAAGGACATGCAGATGAAATTTCTTGGTATGTTAATTATATTTCAGACAACGGATTATTGTACGTAATTAGAAATGGTGGTAGTGATCACCAAATTGCGCCAAGTAAAATTGTAAATATCCACACTAAAAACGGTATTGTTAAAGGTGTTTTTGGTTGGCCAGCGATCCATACCAGAAGTAAAGCAAAAGAACAAGCGCCAAAACCAGATAATATTTGTATTGATATTGGAGCAAAAGACAAGGACGAAGTTGAAAAAATGGGTGTTCATGTTGGTTGTGTAATTACGTATCCAGATGAATTTCATATCTTAAACAAAGACAAATTTGTTTGTCGTGCTTTAGATAATAGAATGGGTGGGTTTATGATTGCAGAAGTCGCTCGTTTACTAAAAGAAAACAAAAAGAAATTACCATTTGGTTTATACATTACTAATTCTGTACAAGAAGAAATTGGTTTACGTGGTGCCGAAATGATTACACAAACCATTAAACCAAACGTTGCTATTGTTACTGATGTAACTCATGATACAACAACACCAATGATAGACCAAAAGGTACAAGGCTATGCCGAAATTGGTAAAGGTCCTGTTGTAGCATATGCACCTGCTGTGCAACAAAAATTACGTGATTTAATAACAGAGACTGCAGAAGAGAAGAAAATACCTTTTCAACGTGCTGCTTTATCTAGAGCAACTGGTACTGATACAGACGCCTTTGCTTATAGTAATGGAGGTGTTGCGTCTGCATTAATTTCTTTACCATTACGCTATATGCATACTACTGTAGAAATGGTGCATAGAGATGATGTAGAAAATGTAATTAAATTAATATACGAAACATTATTAAAGATAGAAGACGGAGAAACATTTAGTTACTTCAAATAACTAGCCAAGCTAGCTTTGGCAGGCTAATAATTTTAAAGACCTCAAAGGTTTCCGAAATCTTTGAGGTCTTCTTACAACTATGGATGAAATTATAGACATCGTTGACAAACATGGTAAACCAACTGGTAAAACAGCTTTAAAATCTGAAGCTCATGCCTATGGTTTGTATCACAACACCATTCACTTATGGTTATATACGTCTAATGGAAAAATATTATTACAACAACGGTCTCACAAGAAAGCCATTTTTCCTTTGCTTTGGGACGTATCTGTTGCAGGACATATTGACGCTGGCGAATCTTTTACTGAAGCGGCTGTACGCGAAACTAAAGAAGAAATTGGATTAGATTTAGAAACCAAAGATTTAAAACATATTGGTGTTTTTCTGCATGAATCCAGTTATGCAGAAGGTAAAATTCAAGATAATGAATTTCATCAAGTTTTTATTGCAAAATTACAGACAGACTTAGATCAACTTACTATTCAAGAAGAGGAAGTTGAAGCGGTTAAATTGGTTACTTTCAAGGCCTTTAAATCCTTATTAAAACACAGTGAAACCAATTCGCATTTTGTAACTAGTAATACAGATTATTACAAATTCATATTAAAAACTATAAAAGAAAATAATTAATAATGAATTTACTTTTACTCGCCATTGCACCAGTTTTTAGTGTCATATTATACATATATGTTCAAGACAAATATGAAAAAGAACCGAGAGGGTTACTTATTGCTAATTTTTTATTTGGCGCCATAGTTAGTGTTCTATTAGTTTTTGTAATATACTTTTTCACAGGTCGTTTAATTCCTGTTACGGATCAATTCAGTATTTGGCAACAATTTATTCAGGCATTTATAGTCGTTGCTTTAACTGAAGAATTTAGCAAATACGTTATTGTAAAATACTACACACAACCAAAAGCAGCCTTTAACGAACCATACGATGGTATCATATATGCCGTTATGGTTTCTATGGGCTTTGCCTGCACTGAAAACATAATGTACGTCATCGATGGTGGATACCAAACAGCTATTATGCGTGCTTTCACTGCCGTTCCTGCTCATGCTATTTTTGGTGTGTTGATGGGCTATTTTATGGGAAAAGCAAAATTTTCTAACAACAGATTAGTCTTAAATTTAACTGGTCTTTTATTGGCAACTCTTTTTCATGGTGCTTATGACTTCTTCTTATTCATCAATTTTATTCCAGGGATTTCTACAGGTGCATTTGTGTCTTTAATTATTGGAATTGTTTTAGCACGTAAAGCGATAAAAAAGCATCAGGACGATTCTCAGTTCAAATCTTTATAGATTTCGTAAAATATCACTTAATATTTTTTTATTTTGCAGTCGATTAAGCTTTAAATTAACAATCGCGCAATAAAATCATTTTTATGTATAAGATAAAAGTCAATTCTAAACTATCTTTTGACGTATCAAAAGATAGCTTAGAAACTCTAGATGTGGTTAAAACTACTGCGAACAATTTCCATATTCTTCAAGATAGCTACACAATAAAAGCTGAAATATTAGATACTGATTTCAACAAGAAGAGCTATAATATAAAAGTTAATAACAATACTTACAATGTTACAATTCATGATGCTTTAGACCAACAAATAGAAGCTTTAGGTTTTGAGATTGGAGCCGCTAAAAAGATTAATGATGTTAAAGCACCAATGCCTGGATTAATTTTAGAAATTAACGTAAAAGTTAATGATGCAGTAAAAGAAAATGAGCCTTTATTAATCCTTGAAGCTATGAAAATGGAAAATGTAATTAACTCACCTCGCGATGGTATTATTAAATCAATAAAGGTAGAAGAAGGAAATACAGTCGATAAAAATTCACTATTAATAGAATTTGAATAATATGAAAAAGATATTAGTAGCAAATAGAGGCGAAATTGCAATTCGTGTTATGCAAACAGCAAAGAAAATGGGCATCAAAACAGTTGCTGTTTTTTCTGAAGCTGATAGAAATTCGCCACACGTAAAATTTGCAGATCAGGCCGTTTGTATTGGTCCTGCACCTTCAAACGAATCGTATTTACGAGGCGAAAAAATTATTGAAGTTTCAAAAGCATTGCAAGTAGACGCAATTCATCCTGGTTATGGATTTTTAAGTGAAAATGCTGAGTTTGCTGAGTTGTGCGAAGCCAATAACATTATATTCATTGGTCCACGCTCTAAAGCCATACAAGTGATGGGAAGCAAATTAGCCGCTAAGGAAACGGTTAAGGCTTATTATATTCCTATGGTTCCTGGCACAGATGAAGCCATAACTGACATTCCAGAAGCAAAGAAAATTGCCAAAGACATTGGTTTTCCTATCCTTATTAAAGCTTCAGCTGGTGGTGGTGGAAAAGGTATGCGTATTGTAGAAAACGAAGCTGAATTTGAATCACAAATGGATAGAGCTATAAGTGAAGCTAAGAATGCTTTTGGCGATGGATCTGTGTTTATCGAAAAGTACGTGGCTTCTCCGAGACATATCGAAATTCAGATTATGGCAGATATGCATGGCAACGTGATTCATTTATTTGAACGCGAATGCTCTATACAACGTCGTCACCAAAAAGTGGTTGAGGAAGCACCTTCTGCTGTTTTAACACCAGAATTAAGAGAAAAAATGGGTCAAGCAGCGATTAACGTTGCGCGATCTTGTGATTATATTGGTGCTGGTACTGTAGAGTTCCTATTAGATGAAAATCTAAACTTCTACTTTTTAGAAATGAATACAAGATTGCAAGTTGAGCATCCTGTTTCAGAATGGATTGCTAATGTAGATTTAGTAGAACTTCAAATTAAAGTGGCAAGAGGCGAAAATTTAAACATTAAACAAGCTGATTTAAAAATCAATGGTCATGCGCTAGAACTTAGAGTTTATGCAGAAGATCCAATGAATGATTTTCTACCAAGTGTCGGTAATCTTGAAGTTTACAGATTACCTGAAGGTAAAAATATAAGAGTAGATAATGGTTTTGAAGAAGGTATGGATATCCCAATTTATTATGATCCAATGTTATCTAAACTTATAACCTATGGAAAAACAAGAGAAGAAGCCATTGAGTTAATGATAAAAGCCATTGACAATTTCCATATAAAAGGTGTAGAAACAACATTACCTTTTGGACGTTTTGTTTGCGAACATGAAGCTTTTAGAAGTGGAAATTTTGATACACATTTTGTTAAAAAATACTACTCACCTAGCCTTTTAGAAGAGCAACATCAACTTGAAGCAGAAATTGCGGCAAAAATCGCACTAAAGCACTATTTGGCTGAGCAGAAAGTATTGCGAATACCAGGTTAGTTTTCAGTCGTAGTATTTAGATACAACTGTCATATCATGCGGAGTCGAGATGTAATTTAGACAATTAAAAAAAAACCTTAAACTTCCGAAGCTTCGGAAAAGATTGACAAAAAAATAACACATACAGCTTTGCGCCTTTTGCGACTTAGCGAGAACAATCAAAGTATGGACAACAAAATAAAAACATTAAACGATAAATTAGCCTTAGCCAAATTAGGAGGCGGACAGGCCAGAATAGACAAACAACATCAAAAGAAAAAGTTAACAGCAAGAGAGCGCGTTATGTATCTTTTAGATGAAGGCTCTTTTGAAGAAATAGGCGCTTTAGTGACACACAGAACTAAAGACTTTGGCATGGCTGACCAACAATTTTATGGTGATGGTGTTGTTACTGGTTATGGCACAGTCAATGGAAAATTAATTTATGTTTTTGCACAAGATTTTACCGTTTTTGGAGGTTCTTTATCTGAAACACATGCCGAAAAAATCTGTAAAATTATGGATATGGCTGTTAACGTTGGTGCTCCTATTATTGGACTTAACGATTCTGGAGGCGCACGAATTCAAGAAGGTGTACGTTCATTAGGTGGTTATGCAGATATATTTTACAGAAATGTTCAAGCTTCTGGTGTTATTCCTCAGATTTCTGCCATAATGGGTCCTTGTGCTGGTGGAGCCGTTTACTCACCTGCCATGACGGATTTTACACTAATGGTAGAGGACACAAGTTATATGTTTGTTACTGGGCCAAATGTTGTAAAAACAGTAACCAATGAAGAAGTGACTAGTGAAGAATTAGGAGGTGCCAGTGTGCATTCCTCAAAATCTGGTGTGGCACATAAAACATCATCTAATGATGTAGAATGTTTAGAAGACCTTAAAATGTTATTGAGCTATTTACCACAAAGTAATAAACAAAAAGCAGATGATATTCCTTTTGAACTTAAAGACGAAATTAGAGATGTATTATCATCCATAGTTCCTGAGAATCCAAATAAACCTTACGACATGCATAACGTCATTGAAGGTATTATTGATGAAAATTCTTTTTATGAAATCCATAAAAATTATGCCGAAAATATCATTGTAGGTTTTGCACGATTGGGTGGAAAAAGTGTTGGTGTAATTGCTAATCAACCTATGTTTTTAGCAGGTGTTTTAGATGTCAATAGTTCTAAAAAAGCGGCTCGATTTGTTCGTTTTTGTGATTGTTTTAATATTCCTCTTTTAGTTTTAGAAGATGTCCCTGGATTTTTGCCTGGCACTGACCAAGAGTGGAATGGTATTATTGTTAATGGTGCAAAATTATTATATGCATTTAGTGAAGCTACAGTGCCAAGAATTACCGTAATCACAAGAAAAGCTTATGGAGGGGCTTACGATGTAATGAACTCTAAACACATTGGAGCAGATATGAATTTTGCTTGGCCAAATGCTGAAATTGCTGTAATGGGTGCTAAAGGTGCTGCCGAAATCATCTTTAAGCGTGAAATTTCTAAAGCTGAAAACAAGGATGCTAAGTGGAAAGAAAAAGAAGCTGAATATGCAGAACTCTTTGCTAATCCTTACAGCGCTGCAGAACGTGGTTTTGTAGATGAAGTTATTTTACCTCAAAACACAAGACGTAAATTGATAAAGGCCTTTAGCATGTTAGAAAACAAAGAAATAGTTAAGCCTAAGCGTAAACATGGTAATATTCCTTTATAATCGATTTAAGACTGTTTTAATTAAAATAAATTTATAGTTACCATAGAGGAATTATTTATTTATCCAATAATCTTCTGTGGTAATTAATCTGACCTAAATGATATGCAAAATGTGATGATAAGTGAATTAAAAAATAACCTGTAGTCATTGGCTCTTTAAAAACTTGTAGCTCATATTCTGATTCTAATTCGTTTACTGATAATTTTTTTAACGTATTTTCAACTATAATTAAGGTGTCTTCAATTTGCAAAATCAGCTCTGATGCTGGCACATTTACCAATGAAAACTCTAAATCACGCTGTCTTACATAGCCTGACTTCCCTAAGACGGCTCCTATAAAATGATTTAAATTACCTAATAAATGAATACATAATCTACCTGCTGAATTAGAAATAGTGCCATCTGTTATCCAAAGGTTAGTTTCATCTTTATAGAGTGAAATCTCATCGATTAACTTATTAAGGTCTCTATTGAAAAGTGTGATTAATGAATCGGTTAACATATTATAGAATTTAATTAAAATTAAGAATTATATTTTTGCCTGAAACGTGTACAAATCATAATAACGACCTTCTGCCTTTAACAACTCATCGTGTGTGCCGCGTTCTGCAATTTTACCTGCTTCAATGACTAAAATTTGATCGGCTTTTTTAATAGTACTTAATCGATGGGCAATAACAATTGTTGTTCTATTATTAGTTAACTCCGATAAACTCTTTTGAATTAAGCTTTCACTTTCTGTATCTAAATTAGAAGTTGCTTCATCTAAAATAATAATTTTTGGATCTGCTAATATAGCTCTTGCAATTGCAATTCTTTGACGTTGCCCTCCTGATAGTTTCACACCACGTTCTCCTATTAAGGTATCTAGTCCATCATCAAATCTATCTGTAAACTCATTAACATAAGCAGCTTTTACGGCATGTTGCAATTGTGCTTCCGTTGCGTTTGGTCTAGGAAACATAATATTCTCCTTAATAGAACCTTCAAACAAAAACTCATCTTGTAAAACCACGCCTAAGTGTTGTCTAAAACTACTCAATTTTACCTTAGACAGATCTTTTTCATCAATTGTTATAACGCCAGATTCTGGATTTAAAAATGTTGCTGACAAACCTGCAATCGTAGATTTACCAGACCCTGAACTTCCTACTAAAGCAATGACAGAACCAGATGGTGCCTCAAAATTAATATTATGAAGTACAGTTTTTCCTTCTTCATATGCAAATGACACATCATTAAATTTAATGTTTCCTTTTATGGATTCTAATTCTATAATTCTGTCTTTTTGTTCATCTTCGGTAGCTAAACTCATTAATTCTTCGGTACGATCTAAACCTGCCAAAGCTTCCGTTAATTGACTACCAATATTACTCATCTGTACAATTGGAGCAACCATAAAGGCTAGTAAAAATGTAAATTGTAAAAAGTCTCCTGGTGTAATCTCTCCCTGAATCATGTAGTGTCCACCAATTCCCATGATGCCTGTGGTCGCTAAACCAATTAAGAACGTGGACGAACTTGTCATAATAGCCGTTGCTGTCATACTCTTCTTCACATTCTCAAAAATATTTTCTACACCTCTCTCAAACACTTTGTTTTCTTGTTCTTCGGCATTAAACGCTTTTATAACTCTAACTCCAGCTAAAGTTTCATTTAAACGACCTTTGACCTCAGCATTAATTTTTCCTCTTGCTCTAAAAATTGGTCTTATATATTTAAAGGCTTTTAAGGCAATAATTCCAAAAACAGACAAAGGAATAAATGTAAAAAGCGTCATCCACACATTCATTCGTAATAATATAATTAAGGTAATTATTGCTGTAAATGAACCACCAACCAACTGTACTAAACCAGTACCAATTAGGTTTCTTACACCTTCTACATCTGTCATTATTCTAGAAACTAAGGCACCAGATTTTGTGTTATCAAAAAAGCTTATGGGTAATGACAAGACCTTTTTTTGAACTTGTGCTCTCAATTCACTTATTAAATATTGCGCTTGAATACTTAATACTTTTGTTAACAAAAAAGACGTAATAGCTTGAACTAAAATTGCTGCTATTACGATACCTATTAGAATATGTAGCTGATCGTAATTTTTATTTGGCACCACCTCATCTAATAAAACTTTACTTTCTAAGGGTAAAACAAAACCTGCTAAACTGCGAATAATTATAAGCACCAAGCCCAACAACACCAATTTACGTCTTGGCCAAATAATTGTTTTAAAGGCTGTTTTTAAGGTAACTTTAGGTTTCTCTGTATTTGTATTCTTTGGAGATTCTTTAAAATGCTTCATGTAGTGCTAAACTTTATACAAATATAAGCGGTTGCAAACGGAAATGAAATGAATAAAAAATCATTCGACATTTAATTCTCTGGTATTTTAAACACTTCAAATTAATAAATCATTATTATGTTAAAGTGAATCTAATTTAGGGTTTAAATAAATTACTTTTGCGCCATGCAAAATGAAAACCGATCTCAGTTAGAATTTGTGGTACTAATGGCAGCATTAATGTCCATTGTTGCCTTGTCAATTGATGCTGTTCTACCTGCTTTACCTAAAATTGGAAACTATTTGGGTAGTGCAAATGAAACTGAGAACCAAAAACTAATTTTTACCATATTTCTAGGCTTAGGTTTTGGACAATTAATATTTGGACCATTGTCAGATAGTTTTGGTCGTAAACCTATGGTTTACGTTGGGTTTGGGATATTTATTGTGGCTTCCATTATCTGTATCACAACAAGAAATTTTGAAATGATGCTTTTTGGACGTGTTTTACAAGGCATTGGTTTGTCTTCTCCCAGAACCATGAGTGTCGCTATTGTTAGAGATTCTTACAGTGGTGATCATATGGCTAAAATTCTTTCTGTGGTTACAATGACGTTTATCTTGGTTCCTGTTATAGCACCTATGTTGGGTCAGTTTTTATTAAATAATTTTGGATGGGAATCTATATTCAACGTTAACCTAGCATTTGGTTCTTTAATAATGTTATGGTTTTGGAAACGTCAACCAGAAACTTTACATGACAAATACAGAAAAACATTTCGATGGTCTATTTTTAAAACAGGATCGCAGACCTTTTTCAAAATAAAATCAGCAATAATTTACACCTTTCTTTCTGGTTTAATCATGGGATCTTTTATGGTGTATTTGGGAACTGCGCAACAAATTTTTCAGGTACAATACGATTTAGGCGATTACTTCCCATACATATTTGCCAGTTTAGCGATTACTATTGGTTTAGCTACTTTTTTAAATAGTGCTATTGTAATGCGCTATGGTATGTGGAATTTAGTAAATATCGCTTTATTAGCTTTTACGCTAATTTCATTGATTTATGTTGTTTTATTTTGGTCTGGGATCAATCCAAGTATAGAGATCTTAATTCTCTTCTTAATTCTTCAGTTTACAAGTGTGGCGTTCTTATTTGGTAATTACAGAGCTTTAGCAATGCAACCGTTAGGACATATTGCTGGTATTGGATCTGCGCTAAACGGTTTTATTTCTACCATAATGGCTGTACCTATTGCATATTACATTGGTACTTTTATAACAACATCTGTATTACCGTTGTTTATGGGATTTTTAATAACCGGTTTAATTGGAATATTATTATTTTATAGTGTTAAAAAACCAATTAGAGAATAAGCTTAAAAAATCTCTAAACTCCCTTTACCTTCTCTTACAATAATTGGTTCGTCTTCAGATAAATCTACTATTGTAGAAGCTTCGTTATCACCATAACCTCCATCAATAACAACATCTACTAATTTATCCCATTTTTCTATAATTAATTCGGGATCAGTGGTATATTCTAACACATCATCATCATCTCTAATTGATGTAGATACAATTGGGTTACCCAATGCTGAGACTAATGCTAAGGCTATTGAATTATCTGGCACTCTAATACCTACTGTTTTTCGTTTTTTAAAAGGATTTGGTAGATTTTTAGAACCAGGAAGAATAAACGTATATGGTCCTGGCAAAGCACGTTTTAGAATTTTAAACGTTGTAGTATCAATTTGTTTTACGTAATCACTGAGATTGCTTAAGTCCTCACAAACAAATGAAAAATTCGACTTTTCTAATTTAACACCTTTAATTCTGGCTATTTTTTCTAATGCTTTTATATTGGTAATATCACAACCTAAACCATAAACTGTATCTGTAGGATATATAATTAATCCGCCATTTTTAAGGACTTTTATAATTCTTTGAATTGCCTTAGGATTAGGATTTTCGGGATATATTTTAATAAATTCAGCCATAATAAGTATCTTTCCAATACGTTTACAAAGTAACTATATTTTTCAATACGAATCACTCATGAAACATTTAAAGTTCGTTTTCCTAATTTTAATCTCAATTTCAACATCTATTGCTTGTGATTCTAACGGCTCTGATGACGAAGAACCAGAAGTTTTAAATCCTTTAGAAGCACACACAGCACTCAATGTCTCTTATGGTAGTGATAGTGACCAAGTTTTTGACTTGTATTTACCTGCGAACAGATCAAGTAGTACTAAAACCATTATTCTAGTACATGGTGGCGGATGGTCTTCTGGAGATAAAGAAGACATGGATGACTTTAAAGATTTTATATTAGACCAAATGCCTAGTTATGCTGTGGTTAACATGAATTATAGATTGGCTGACCAGACTAATGAAGCTTACCCAATGCAAATCAATGATATTACAAGCGTTGTAGAGTTTATTGGAGAAAATGAAGATTATTACACTATATCAGACGACATTGGTTTTGTTGGTGCGAGTGCAGGTGCTCATTTATCATTACTTTGGAGTTATGGTTTTGATTCTGCCAACCAAACCGAAATGGTATGCAGTGTTGTAGGACCAACCAATTTTACTGATCCTGCTTATTTAGATAACACCAACCCTATTCTACAGGCTTTATTAAATAATTTAGGCATTGATACTTCAACAGCATACTTAGAGGAAATAAGCCCTTACCATAGAGTAACAATATCAGCACCACCAACTATTTTATTTTATGGTGGTGAAGATCCTTTAGTACCAACTACGCAAGGTACAGATATGCAAAGCAAACTTGCTGAACTCAATGTTACGCATGAATTTACATTATATCCTAATGAAGGCCATGGTTGGGTTGGACTGAATTTGCTAGATACATCAGTAAAACTAAAGGCTTTTATTGAAACCCATTTATAATTACCACTTTCGTCGGTTTACGGCTAATAATGTTAAAAAATTGAAAAACTGTAACATTTTAGAACATTAACAGTCTATTATACATGCATCAATCAATCAAAATCATCCTAGTCTTTTTAATTTCAACTAAGCTTTTTGCTACCGAAATTAAACCTCCGATCATTTTTACTAAAGCTGAAGTTGTAAACGCTTCAACCACTCGTATTCCATTTAAAATCATAGATCAACTCATTGTCGTTGAAGTAGAATTACTAGATAAAGAAGGTAATTTTATTATTGATACAGGTTCCGAAACCCTAATTTTAAATAGTGTTCACTTTAATTCCTCTAAACCCAACGTACAAGACGGAAAGCAAAGAAGTGGTGTACACAGTGATATAGAAAATGTAAAGGCTAAATTTCTAGATAAAATGAGTTTAGAAAACTTTAATTTAGAAAAATTAAAAGCCGATGTCATAGATCTATCGCATATTGAAAAAATTAAAAAAATAGAAGTATTAGGTATTATAGGCTATAGTATTTTGAAGGATTTTGAAATATTTATAGATATGCACCTTAATCAAATTACCTTAACTAAAACTGATAAACAAGGAAATCGATTATCGGAAAAGGTATATGCAGAGACCATACATGATAGCATCGATTTTAAATTAAAGAATCACACCATTATTGTAAATGCATTCATTGAAAACGAAAAAGTTCTATTCGGAATAGATACTGGTGCAGAGTATAATCAATTGAATAAAAACTTAGATTCAGAAATTTTAGACTACTTTTATCCTAGCAAAGAACTAAAGCTTACTGGTGCTAGTGGTAAGAAAATGACAGTTATGGCAGGAAATTTGTATAGAGTTAAATTGAACGACTCAATTTACTTTGGCCCAATGAAAACTGTCCTTACTAATTTAAAAAAAATGAATAGTGCATTTAGCACTAATCTCGATGGTATATTAGGCTTTGAATTTTTCGCTCAACAACGTACAATTATTAATTACAAAAAAAAGAAACTCTATTTTATTAAGTTTCCTATTATTGAGCCTTGAAAATAAAATCAAAATATCTATTTTTTCTAATCTTTTCATTATTATTCGCCTTTAAAACCATTGCTCAAAGTAAAACTATTAAGGGTTTTGATATAAAAGGAAAAGAAATAACTTTCCTATTTAATGTCAACGATTATCCTAATATTAAAAATAACGTTGAAAAAATTGATGATGTCTTTGTCTCAGGAGAGTTTAATAATTGGGCATTAGATCAATGGCCAATGACTCAGGTAAATGATTCTATTTACCAATTAAAAAAAGACCTCTCTATATTTACTTCAGATTTTGGTTGGGAATTTAAATTCATTGTGAATAGTAAACATTGGGCAGAGCCAACTAGCGATGTTGAAAACAGTGTAACCGCTGTAGACTACAATGGCTATTCTTTAATGGTGTATAATCTAAAATTTTACAGCGCCTTTGCAACGGACTATGGAAACGTGAGTTTTAAACTTAAAGGCTATAAGGACGCTAAAAAAGTTATTTTAAGTGGAACCTTTAATCGTTGGGATGAAACCGGTTTTGTAATGAAACCAACAGATGATGGTTGGATGGTAACATTACAACTAAATCCAGACATCTATGAATATAAATTTATTATAGATGGCAATTGGATTGAAGACCCACAGAATCCATCAAAAAAAGTAAACGAGTTCAATGGCTATAATTCTGTTATTGATGTACAGAAAAACGTAACCTTTAAACTCTGCGATTTTGAAGATGCAAATACAGTAATCTTAAGTGGCGATTTTAACAATTGGTCTGAGAATGATTACGTAATGACCAAAACTGAAAATTGCTGGACCTATACCAAAAGACTATCTGGTGGTAAACACCATTATAAGTTTATTGTTGATGGAAAATGGTTTACTGATCCTCACAACTCTGTTAAAGAGTACGATGGCGAAGGAAACATTAATTCGGTCTGTATGGTAAAATAAAATTACCCTCTCATAATTTGAAGCTTAGCAAAACGTAACAATAATTTTTTAGTATCGCCTTTCTGAAATTTAATTTCGGCTTTCGCGTCTGCACCTTTACCTTCTAATTTAATCACTTCTCCTCTACCAAAACGTTGATGATTAACTTTACTACCAACTTCTAAACTTGTATTTGTAGCGTCAGTACTACTGTCCGCTTTACTTACTGGCACCATTTTCTTGGGTGCACTAATTTCAAAATTCTCTGGCTTCGCTTTTATCTTCTTTTTTGGCATTTTTGCAGTTTTAGGTTTTGCAAATCTTACTTTATTAGGCTCTATATCTCCAAATATAGTAGCATCTAACATAGGATTAAATCGTTCTTTTAAAGGTGTTGTTATGTTTACAAATTCATCATCTATCTCTTCAATAAATCGGCTTGGTTCTGCGTCTATTAATTTTCCCCAACGGTATCTAGATAATGTATATGTTAAATAGGCTTGTTTTTCTGCTCTGGTTAAGGCAACATAAAATAATCTTCGTTCTTCTTCTAGCTCACTTCTGGTATTCATACTCATGGCACTCGGAAATAAATCTTCCTCCATACCAACAATAAAAACATGCCCAAACTCTAATCCTTTCGCTAAGTGAATTGTCATTAAAGCTACATGGTCAGGATCACCTTTATCGCCATCTAAATCTGTAGCTAAGGCAACATCTTCTAAAAATTCTGCTAAAGAATCGCCAGCATCAGCTAATTCCATTTGACCTTCAACAAAATCTTTTATACCATTGAGTAACTCCTGAACGTTATCTAGTTTTGTTACACCTTCTGGTGTACCATCTTTTCCAAGCTCTCTAATTAAACCACTAGTCTTGGTAACGTGTTCTGACAAATCAAAAGCATTCGCTGTTTGATTCATTACTTTATAACTCTCAATAAGCGTTACAAAATCTCTTAATTTGCCTTTAGTTCCATTATTGATGTTGATATTAACTGAATCAATATCCTTAATAAGATCATATATTGTTCTACCAGTTGCATTAGCAGCAACAATTAAACGATCTACTGTGGTTTGACCAATACCTCTTGCAGGATAATTAATAACACGTTTTAATGCTTCTTCATCTGCTGAGTTAAGTATTAGACGTAAATATGCTGTAACATCTTTTATCTCTTTGCGCTGGTAAAATGATAAACCTCCATAAATTCGGTAAGGAATATCTCGTTTTCTTAAAGCATCTTCAATCGCTCTAGACTGTGCATTGGTACGATATAGAACTGCAAAATCACTATTATGAAGTTGCTCATTCATTTTAGTTTCCCAAATAGTACTTGCTACATAACGCCCTTCATCACCATCAGTCAATGCTCTATGTACAATGACCTTTTCACCAACATCATTGGCTGTCCAAACTATTTTATCAAGTTTTGTTTTATTATGTTCAATTACTGAGTTTGCAGCACCAACAATATTTTTTGTAGAACGGTAATTTTGTTCTAGACGATACATTTTTACATTATCGTAATCCTTTTGGAAATTTAAAATATTATTGATGTTCGCGCCACGGAACGCATAGATACTTTGAGCATCATCACCTACAACACAAATGTTTTGAAAACGATCTGCTAAAGCACGTACTATTAAATATTGAGAGTGGTTTGTATCTTGGTACTCATCTACCAGAATATAACGAAACTTGTTTTGGTACTGCGCTAAAACATTTGGAAAACGCGTTAAAAGCTCATTGGTTCTTAATAATAAATCATCAAAATCCATTGCACCAGCTTTAAAGCATCGATCCACATATTCCTTATAAATTTCACCCATTTTTGGTCGTCTTGCCATAGCATCAGCTTCCATTAATTCAGGATTGCGATAATAGGCTTTAACCGTAATTAAACTGTTTTTGTATGAAGAAATTCTACTATAAACCTGCTTTGTTTTGTAAATATCCTTATCAAGTCCCATTTCTTTAATAATAGAACCCATCAACTTTTGAGAATCTTGTGTGTCGTATATAGTGAAGTTACTAGGAAAGCCTAAATGATGACCCTCAAATCGTAAAATCTTAGCAAAAACAGAGTGAAAAGTACCCATCCAAAGGTTCTTTGCTTCGCCATCACCAACAATATCAGCAATACGTCCTTTCATTTCTTTTGCTGCCTTATTTGTAAACGTTAAGGCTAAAATATTGAACGAATCAATGCCTTTACTCATTAAGTAAGCAATACGAAAGGTTAAAACACGTGTTTTTCCAGAACCTGCACCAGCAATTATTATCATAGGTCCATCGACCTGAATTGTGGGTTCTAGTTGTGCCTCATTAAGTTGACTGAGATATTTTTCCAAGCTTGTTTTTTTGAAGCTGTAAATTTACGGATAGTCTTATTCTTATCCGAATTGAAACACTACAAATATTAAAACAATATTATAAAATTGTAAAATAATTAGTTTTCCTTAGTCCCATCACCTGTCATTGCATCTAATAATCCTTGTCTAACATTTAACCAAACAAAATTAAATACAGATTTCGTTTTGTCTCTTTCTACCGCTTCATCTAATCCATATCTATAAATACTACCTTCGTCTCTACTATTGTCTTTAACAATTAAATTTACCAAGCTTGACAAAAATTTATTTCTCTCTTTTCCATTTTTCTTCAAAATAACAACCTCAAAATCATCGTATTTCATTTTTAAGTTAACACGCGAACTCTCTTTATTTCCACTAATTGTAAAATAAGTTTGCGCTAATGCGCCATTTAAATCTACATTAAGATTAGATTTTGAAAATTGATCTAATTGGTTCACTTCAAATACACCTAAATCTGCTTTAAACTCAAATTCATCTGATTCATTAGCCACAACAAAATTCCAATCTACTTTTAGAATTGAATTTTCCATAAATGTTGTATTGATTTCAATTTCCGTTGGCTGATTTGCGTTAATATTACTCACATTAGTTAATATGACTTCCATATTTGAAAAATCTAATCGACCTGCCGGATTTTCCATGTTCACTTTCTCTAAATAAGAGATCTTTCCGTTATCAATGTTAATTTGTTTTAGATCTAACTGAAAATCAAGATCACGTAGAATTGAAGCATAAAGTGGTTTATGGGTTATACCATCTGCGACTAACTTATCTCTATAAATTTCGGCCTCAGGTGTGTTTAATTTTATATGATCTGAAATTAAATAAAAGGCATCATTTTCATTAAACCCATAATCTAAACCTACGAAGTCAATTTCTTTTATGGATAAGTCAAAGTGATCTCGTTCAGTTTTTAAAATTCTAGAATATTCCGTTTTACCATATTTAGTTTTAATACTTAAGCTTTCTATGTCTATACTATTATTTGAAAATTTAAATAAACTTGCAGTTAAGATTTCAAAATCACTTATGGCATACATCAGGTCATTAGCTACTAAACTGAAGTCGCTATACTTAATTTGATTTTTTAAACCTTCTACGTGAGGATTTAATTCTAAATCATTTAAGTTAATCTTTAAAACAGGTACACTGACAATTATAGAATCTGTCTTGTAATCTGAGATAAGCACATTAGAATCATTGATGAGAATTTCATTTACACCTATGACTTGCTTAATGTTTTCTATAAAACTAGCCTGATATGAATCGTTTTTAACAACTGAATTGTGCTTATAATTAGCAATGAGTTGGTTAACAAAAATTTGATTAATGTCAATTTTATCATTAACTAAAAATTCCCAATAGCTTAGGTCATTCAATTCAATAGTTTTAGTTTTCGCATCAAGAATAATTTCGTTTGTATTTTTTCCTTTGACTTCTATTTTTGGCATAGTGACCTCTATATTACCCAACCAAATATTAGTATCTATAGACTTATAGTCAACCAGAACAGAATCAGGTAAATTAGCAATGGCCTTGGAGATTTTTTGCTCTAATACCATATTCAGTATAAAAGATAAGAGGATTGACACTAAGACTATTGTTGCAATAATAATTCCTGGTTTTTTATATTTTTTGGTCATAGTTTGATGCATAAATTTTCAGAATCTGTAAAATAAATTAACTTTACAAGTTGAAGCATCAAGATACGTTAATACACGTATTGGTTTTAACTTCAAACAAGTTATTCTTAACTCAAAAAAATCAATTGAAATGGATATCGATAAAATTATAGAGCTTATTTTTAGTATTGCACCTGCTTTAATTGTTGGTGCTATTGCATATTACTTTTTTAAGATGCATACTGACAATGAAAATAATAGAAGAAACTTTCTATTGCAAAAAGATTTACAGAAAGAAACCTTTCCATTACGTTTACAAGCCTATGAACGTATGGCACTTTTTTTAGAACGTGTTGCACCTTCTAAATTGCTTACAAGGGTTAACCCAACATCCTCAAATAAAGAAGATTACGAAGCATTACTTATTGCTACTATAGAACAAGAATTTGAACATAATTTATCTCAGCAAATCTATGTAAGTGACCAATGTTGGTCTATTACACAAGCGGCAAAAAACGCAACGATTCAACTTATAAGAAAAGCAACAATGCAAGAATCTACAGACTCTGCCACAAAGCTAAGAGAAGTTGTATTAACTGATTTAATGGATAAGCCTGCGCCAAGTGGTGCCGCATTAGCTTTCATTAAACAAGAGGTTAGTGAGATGTGGTAATTTTTTGAGATTACTAAACCTTATAGATTGTTGGAATATTAGAACTTCGTTAAAACGATTTACATAGAAACTATTTATCGTGACGTTTCTCAGCGTATTCATAACCTTCTCGCCACCATTTTTCCATAAGTCGTTTGCTAAAGATTAATGAATTTTCAGTGAGAGTTGTAGGAGTGTAATAGAGATTCAATTTTACATTTCTATGCTTTGCAGCCAACTTACCTATTATTATATCATTTTTCTCTACCTGATCTAACAGGTGACCAAAAAGGCTTATCATTAACGAAAATGGGTTTTTACCCAATACCTTTTGCTTTCCTAAAGTTTCCGCTTCTAGCACTATGGCATCAATTTCTGTTGCGCCTCTTAAAATTGCTTCTCTAATAGGAATAACACTACCTAAGCCACCATCTGCATATTCATAACCATCTACTTTGGCTAAAGACATAAAAGGAATGTAATTACATGAAATCCAAATCCAATTACAAAACTCTTCATAAGAACACTCTTGTATAGATTTATACTCCACACGGTTCATTGATAAATTTGAAACAGTGACGACAACATCATGCTTTTCTTTTCTAATTTTTAAATATTCCTCATAGGTTACATTTTTTCTAATGTGTTTTCTTAAGGCTTTACTCTCTCCGAACGTTCGCTTTCGCCTAATAAATTGCCATAACGAATTAATAAAATCTATTGAAACATACTCTCTATCGCCTTTTTTACGTTGCACGAATGGACTTATACTAAAAATATCAGTCTGCTGTACATTTGTAAAAATATCATAAAGCTTACCTATTTCATTTACCGCTAGATGTGGCACCAACAAACTACCTGTTGAAGTCCCTAAAAACATATCGTAATTATGTTTTTCGCGTTCCATTAAATACTGTGCAACACCACCAGCAAATGCACCTTTACTTCCTCCTCCAGATATGACTAATGCTCGCATTAATTTTTGTTTTCTTCTATTTTTTTAATTAAATCTTTTGCAAACTTAACCATTCTCCAGTTATGATGCGATTTCGCTTTTTCTAATTCAGAAATACAGTCTTCGTCACAAGATTTCATTAAGTAAAGGTAATTAAATGCGCTCATTCTTAATTCTGCATTATATTTTTCTCCAGTATATTGTTTTAATTCATTAAAGAGTTCATATTTATTATCGGCTTCGTAGAATGGCGTGTTTAAATTTAAAACTATCCATAATAGACGTACATTTTTATCGCTAAAACCAACAACATCTCTCGTTTTAGATAAGTATTTAGCACGATCTGCCGGAAAACTAGTCCAAAGATTATACAATGCACTTTCTATAGTAACATACGATTTATCGTCTAACAATGTCTCATACTCTGATTTTAAAGCTAAAGGAATTTTTGTTACATGTTGCGCAATCGCCTGTCTTACTTTCAAACCGTTTTTAAAGGTATCTGCTGTTACTAAGTCTGGTACTTGAGAAATAATCTTAGCTTTAGCTTCATCTGAGATATAGTACTTAAGTTGCTCTGCACATTTAGAAGACTGCGCTTCGCAATCTACTATTGCATATTCATTCACAAACACAGATTGCTTTTTTAGAATTTCAAACGCCTGTTCGTATGGAAAATCTTTATTTACAATCCAATAATTCACAAAGCTGGTTAACGATTTACCATAAACTTTTTGGACTTCAGCGATAAAATCTTTGGTTTCTACATTGCCAAACTGATACTTTGTTAGATAGTTTTTTACTGCTTTTTTAAACACAGCATCACCGACTTTATCTTTCAAAGCATGCAACACAAAAGCACCTCTTTGGTAAAAGGTTAAACTACTGGCTTTCTCGTCTAGTAATGACGTGCCATTACCAGTTAAATCTTGCCGACTTAAATCGAGTACGTTTTCTAATAATTTAAAATAAAAATAGTCATCACCAAAAATATCGCGTTCGGCCAAAAGTGCGTAATACGTTGCAAAGCCTTCTTGCAACCAATGGTGCTTCCCAGATTTTGCCGATACCAAATCTCCAAACCATTGATGCGCTAACTCATGTGCATTAACATTCACATAATTTTTATCATTAAACCCAATAGAATCTACCACAAAAGCATCTGAAAAAATGGTTAAACTTGTGTTTTCCATACCTGAATATAAAAAATCGTGAACAGGAACTTGTTTATAATTCTGCCAAGGAAAAGGAAAACCAATTTCTTCTTCTAAAAAATCGAACATCTGTTTTGAATAACGATACGTAGGTTCAAACTTTAAAGAATCTTCTGGGTAATAGTAATATTCTAATGGAATTCCAGATTTAGACGTTTCAGTTTTCTTATCGTATTTACCAATTGCTAATGCTACTAAGTAGCTAGACATTGGTTTTTTCATGTTGTATTTCCAAGTTGTTAAAGAATCTCCAACTTGCTTATCTACTAACACGCCATTAGCAAGTGCCTCAAAACCGTTTGGGTAAGTTATTGAAATATCAAATTCAATCTTATCATTGACATCATCTATACTTGGCAACCAATTACTTGTGTATTTCCCTTGACCTTGAGTCCAAATTTGAAAATCATTATTTTGTTTCGTAAAATACAGTGCTTTCTTAGGCTTTGAAAAACAAATCATTGTGAAGTTATAGATTTGTCCGATTTCAAACTCACTACTTCTTATAACAATTTTATCATTTCCTAAAGAGCCAATTCCGCCTTTAAAACTACTATCATGAAGTTCATAGTGATACGTGTTTTTTGCATCTAAATAAATAGAATCTACCTTTTTTAATATTTTGAAAGTGTATTTAGCTTTGAATATAATTTCCTTCTTTTCTGGTTGAAACTCTAATCCTGCATCGACTGAAATAAAATCAACATAATCCGTTTGCTGAGCAAAGGAAACACTGGTAATAAAAACAAATAAATAGATAATAGAATTCTTCATAACTAGATATAAAACAAGAATAAGACCAAAATAGAGATTTTATACCATTACTAAAAAGTTAGCTCATAGAAATAACATAAATTTATAGATTATACAGCTTGTACTGTATCACAAAAAGATTCCTGCTTTCGTTGGAATTAATTAAATTCGCATCTATGAGTGTGAATTTACAAACTCCCATTGATTACCTCAAAGGTGTTGGCCCAAACCGCGCAGATTTATTGCGTTCGGAGTTAGGTATTCAAACGTATCAAGATCTCATCAACTTATTCCCAAATCGATACATAGACCGCACACATTATTACAAAATAAATCAGTTACTACGTAATGGTGCTGAAGTACAGATTATAGGCAAATTAATGGGCTTTAGAGAAGTGGCTCAAAAACGTGGCAAACGTTTAGTTGCTGACTTTAGAGATGACACCGGACAAATGGAATTGGTTTGGTTTCGTGGTCAGAAATGGATAAGAGAAAGTCTTAAACCAGGACAAACCTATGTGATTTTTGGAAAAACCAATTGGTTTGGCGGAAAATATAGTATGCCACATCCAGAAATTGAATTGCAAAAAGAACACGAAAGTAATCTGCGTTCTGCCATGCAGGCCATTTATCCTTCAACCGAAAAATTATCTAATAAAGGGATTACAAACAAAATAACATCCAAAATAATGCAGCAATTATTTTTGGAAACTAAAGGTCGTTTTGTTGAAACATTACCAGATTCTATTTTGAAAGAATTAAAATTAATTTCAAAATCTGAAGCACTTTTTAATATTCATTTTCCGAAGACTCCAGAACTTTTAGCAAGAGCAAAATTTAGGTTAAAATTTGAAGAATTATTCTACATTCAACTGCAATTAATTATTAAAAATCTCATTCATAAATCTAAAATAAAAGGCTTCCAATTTGATAAAGTCGGTACTTATTTTAATAGCTTCTACAAAGACCATTTACCCTTTGAATTAACCAACGCACAGAAACGCGTCTTAAAAGAAATTAGGCACGATTTGGGTAGTAACGCACAAATGAATCGGCTTTTACAAGGCGATGTAGGTTCTGGCAAGACTATAGTTGCATTCATGTCAATACTCATGGGACTTGACAACGATTTTCAATGCTGCCTCATGGCTCCTACTGCTATTTTGTCAGTTCAACACTACCAAGGATTAAGTGAGCTATGCAAACCATTAGGAATCAGTATTTCACTACTTACAGGTTCAACTAAAACTTCAGAACGAAAAATTATTCATGAAAATCTAGAAAACGGCAGTTTACAACTCTTAATTGGCACACATGCGCTTCTTGAAGACAAAGTAAAATTTAAGAATTTAGGACTCGCAATTATTGATGAGCAACATCGATTTGGTGTAAAACAGAGAAGTAAATTATGGCATAAAAGCCCACCTCAATCCTCCCAAAGGGAGGAAGCCAAAAACGTGCTAAAAAAATATATGACCGCTCGTCCTTCGGCTTACAATTTGATGAAAACATTTCAGCAAGAAAACAAAAAAAATAGTACTGAAGCAGAACGAATTTTACGGGAATGTTTAAGAGCTAAAAAATTAGATTTCAAATTTAGGCGTCAACATATTATTGATGAATTTATTGTAGATTTTGTTAATCTCGAAAAAAACTTAGTCATCGAAGTTGATGGAGGATATCATAACAGTTTACAACAACAAGAGGTTGATGAAATAAGAACATTAATATTAAAAGACTTAGGCTTTAAAGTTATTCGATTCTCAAATGAACAAGTCATTGGAGACATAGATAATGTAATAAGCCATATAGAAAAGCAGCTAAAAAGTCTCCCTTCTGGGGAGATTAGAGGGGCAACTATTCCGCCGCATATTCTTGTAATGACCGCAACACCAATTCCGAGAACCTTAGCGATGTCTGTTTATGGCGACTTAGATATTTCAATTATTGACGAATTACCAGCTGGAAGAAAACCGATAAAAACAGTTCATAGATATGATAATAATCGCCTAAAAGTTTTCAAGTTTATGAAAGACGAAATTGCTTTAGGTCGACAAATTTATATCGTCTATCCATTAATTCAGGAAAGCGAAAAAATGGATTATAAAGATTTAATGGATGGTTATGAAAGCGTTTCTAGAGAATTCCCAATGCCAGATTATCAAATTTCAATTGTACATGGAAAAATGAAACCTGCCGATAAGGATTACGAGATGCAACGTTTTGTAAAAGGTGAAACCCAGATAATGGTAGCCACAACTGTTATAGAAGTTGGTGTAAATGTACCAAATGCTTCTGTAATGATTATTGAAAGCGCAGAACGTTTTGGCTTATCTCAATTACACCAGTTACGAGGACGTGTTGGTAGAGGCGCAGAACAAAGCTATTGTATACTAATGACGAGTCACAAACTCAGCCAAGATAGCAAAACAAGATTAGAAACTATGGTACGTAGTAGTGATGGTTTTGAAATTGCAGAAGTAGATTTAAAATTACGTGGACCTGGCGATATTATGGGCACACAACAAAGCGGTATACTAAACCTTAGAATCGCAGATATTGTAAAAGACAAGGATATTCTAGAACAAGCACGTTATTATGCAAAAAACATATTAAAAAACGATCCTAGTTTAGCTGCACCACAGCACCAAGCGATTTTAAATACCTACAGACAAATGAGTAAGTATAAAAACATATGGAATTATATTAGTTAGAAACAACTTTCAATTTATCCATTAAAAACAATTATATAATGAGCATGCTACATCTAAAATTAGAAACCGACCCAAGATGGGCAACTATTGCTGAAGAAAACCTTGAAGAAATACTTACAGATCATGCCTGGTGTGAGCAAAAAGCGGCAACGAATGCCATTACTATTATCGCTAATAACTCTCAGTACGAGGACTTAGTTACAGATTTACTTGAGTTAGCTAAAGAGGAATTAGAGCACTTTCAAATGGTTCATGATATTATTAAAAAACGTGGTTACAAATTAGGAAGAGAGCGTAAAGACAGCTATGTCAACGAACTGTATAAATTTATGAATAAAGGTGGTAGCCGTCTTAAAAGTATGGTAGACAGACTGCTATTTTCAGCTATGATAGAAGCGAGAAGCTGTGAACGCTTTAAACCCCTCTCAGAACGCATAAAGGATAAAGAACTATCTAAATTTTACCACGAATTAATGATTAGCGAAGCTGGCCATTATACCATATTTATAACTTTCGCAAGAAAGTATGGTAAAGATATAGATGTAGATAAGCGCTGGCAAGAATTAGTGGAGTTTGAAGGTAAGGTTATTAAAAGCTACGGAAAGTCTGAATCTATACACGGCTAAAATCTTTTTACTTCTGTTAAAGCTGTAAGAAAAGATTAAGTCCAATTATTTATAAATCAGCTTGAAATTATGAATAACGAAACTATTTCACTCTGATATAAGACAAAAAAAGGAAGCACACGATGTACTTCCTTTTCTCTCTTCTTCAAAGCAATTTTATATTATGCTACTTGCTCTTCATGCTTACCCTCGTAAACCTCTTCTACCAATTTAGCATTGAAGGCTGGTAAATCTTCTGGCGAACGACTTGTTACTAACCCAGAATCTACTACAACTTCTTCGTCTACCCAATTTGCACCTGCATTAATTAAATCGGTCTTAATAGAGTCATACGATGTGACTTTTCTACCTTTAAGAACATCTGCCTCTGCCAACAACCATGGAGCATGGCATATTGCTGCTACTGGCTTATGATTCTCAAAAAATGATTTCACAAAATTTACTGCATCTTCATTTTTTCTTAAAATATCAGGATTTATTTGTCCTCCTGGTAACATTAAAGCATTATAGTCTTTCTGATTGACTTCATTTAATGTTTTATCTACTTTATATGAGTTGCTCCAATTACCATCAGCCCAACCTTTTATTTCTCCCGATTCTAAAGATACAATATGGACATCTGCTCCTGCGTTTTCCAAGGCCTGTTTTGGTTCTCTTAATTCGCTTTCTTCAAATCCGTTTGTTGCTAAAATTGCTACTGTTTTTTTATTTAAATTTTCCATTTTTGTGTATGTGTTTTAATTTGTGTTTAATTCTAATTTTAAATTGTAATAATTTTTAAATCATAGGTAAACCCTAATTAACACTCGTACTTAACTCATTATTTTGTAAACTATTCATCGCTTCTCCTATTACAGTCTCGCCCTGAATAATTTCAAAGGTTTTATTATTTGGCGCATCATCATGCAGTGCTTTTACTAGAGTTTGTGCCACATCTGCTCTACTAATTTCGCCTTGTTTATTTAATTTTTCGCTCAATTCAATCTTACCATTTCCTTCAGTATTATTTAAAGTTCCTGGTCTCACAATTGTATAATTTAATTCACTAGCTCTGAGATGCTCATCTGCATTTTGCTTCGCTTTCATGTAATCTTCCATTCCATCTACGGCATCAGGATTATCTGCTCCCATTGTACTTAACATTACAAACTTTTTAACGTCAGCCATTTTAGAAACTGCCATTAATCGTTTGGCACCTTCTTGATCTACCTCAACAACATTTTTCCCGCCAGATCCTGCCGCAAAAAGCACTTTATCTACGTCTTTTACTGCATGTGTAAGATCTTCTGTTATATCTGCCAATACAGTGCTTACACCTTGTACTTTAAATTGTTCTAATTGATCTTCTTTTCTAACCATTGCAATAGGGTTAAAATATTGCGATGCTTTTAAAAGGTTCACTATTTTTTTTCCTGTGGTACCATTGGCACCAGCTACTAAAATATTCTCCATAATTTTTTTATTTACTATTAACATAAAACGCATAAATAACGCCTGGTAACCATCCTACAATTGTTAATAGAATGCTAATTAGAAACTCAGTACCTACACCATGCTTTAAAAAAACTGCTAACGGTGGTAATAGAATGCTAAGGATAATTGTTAATAATGACATAATATGTGTTTTATTGGTTCGAGTCAAAATTATAGAGAATTAAAGCTTCTGTTTAGCGCAAATGAATGCGATATTGATTCAAATACTAAATTGGGAAAACTTTAATACTTATAAGCAATGAAGCCCAAATACGAGAATGCAAGGGCTTAACTATAAACTATGAAGATATCAGTAAGAGTGAGATAGAAATTTAAGAAAAACTTATTTATCCTGATGGTTATGTAAAAATTTTGAAGTTTTAATTATTCGCTTAATAACTGATTAATAAAATCGCTAAACTCTTTCTTAAATTCAATATACTTATTACCTGTTGCAGGACCATTAAAACCCGTATGTATCTTTCTTACCTTTCCCTTTTTATCTAAGAAAATAGTTGTTGGGTATGATAATACATGATTTAACATTGGCAGTTTTTCTTGCGCCTTGGCTTTATCAGATGTTCCATATTGTGCTAATAGAATCGGATATTCTATTTCTATTCTAGATTGTAAACGATCTATACTTTTAAAGGCTGTCTCTTTGGTTTTAGCGTACTCAAATGCTAAAGCCACAAATTCTATATCCTTGTTTTTATTCTTTTTATAAAACTCTGAGTAGTATTTACTTTCGTCTAAACAATTAGGACACCATGTGCCCATAATTTGTACAACAACCACTTTATCCTTGAAACGATCATCTATAATAGAAATTTCTTCATCCGATGTATTAGGAAATACAAAATCAATACTATCATAACCTTCTTTTAAAAACGTAAGGTTATTAGAATTTGGTAGTTCATAATTTTTGTTGCGTTTAGCCACAAAAGGTTCTCTCCAGTGGTTACCAGAATAAAAAACACCTTGCATTGTAGAATCTGTAACCGTTGCTGTAAATAAAAAGGCATGTGCACCATCAAAAGTAGATAGCTGCATTTCGTTTCCATCCATTACACCTTCAAGATATCTATAATCTCCTGTTGTCGTTCTAAAGGTTCCTGTTACTTTCTGCCCTTCTTGTTTAAAAACCCCTTTAGCAATATATTCATCTTCTGCTATGTCTTCACTAAAAACAGTTTCCCAGATTCCTGAAACATTAGCACTTGGTTTATTAGTTGTTTCAAAACGCGTATCATTATTATACTCTGCAAAGAATGGCACTATTCTACCTAAACTTTCTTTAATAAAACTACCTTTTAGATTATTACCTTCAAACTTTGCTGCAATGTAGCCTTCAAAAACAGGTGTCTCAATAAAAACAGAATCATTTCTGTATGCTATTTCATTGACCTCTATGATCTCTTCAGCATTAAAAATATGTAATTCCGTTGGCGACTTTACTTCAAAATTAAACGGTAATTCTTTATTATCCTTTACTTTTAGTGTAGCTCTGTATGTTCCCGTTTTTAATTCTTGTGCTTTTAGTATGTTAGAATTATTCTCATCTTTACAAGAAAACATAAGTAGTACAAAAACACTTACTATAATATATCGCATAATGGTTTGGGTAAGATTTTAATTTATTTTTTATAATTCTTGTGGCTTTATATTTAAAACAATAGCCCTATATCGAATGCCTCGCAACAACATCATTGGTCGTGCAAAATTTCTAAAATTACAGAAGCACTAATTTTAATTATGGAAGCGTTATTGAAACCTTCCCGTTTAAAATTTCATCATCATTTAAAAGCGTATTGCAAAAAATAAGTGTTAGGGTTTGTCCATCGTTTTCCACAAATAATTCCGTTTCTGAGGTGGAATTATATTCTATAAACACCTCATTGGTAGACTTCACCAATTCTCGTTGAATATAGGTTATATCAAATCCATAATTCACACCATAATATTGACCTGTCTGTGGATATCCATTGTCTAACTCATTAAAATTAATCTGAAATATATCTGGCCAAATCCCAAATCTAATACCAACATTTCCTTCATCGCAGCATTGTGGTTCTTCTATGGTAGCATACGCAGTTCGCCAATTGCCGTTGAGACTGTAATAATTGTTTTGCTGATAGGTGCATGGAATCTCTGATGTGGTAAATGATTCCCAATCTAATTTTTCATTATCTCCATTTTTAGAATAACAGGTGTAATAATATGTTGTGTTTGGAGATAATGAAGACATATCCATACTATAGGTTCTCATAGATGCTTCATAAGCAACGTCTTCTTCAATTATAAAAAACTGATCACTACTGGCATTAGTTTCACTACCAGTTCTAAAAATAAAGCCAACCTCGTAAGAATCTGATCCTTGATAATAATTATTAGAATTATCTATAAAACCGTTAAGTGTAACAGAATTTTGCGATGTATACGTTGCATAAGATTGTACTGGTGGTACATCAGAGGGTTCGTCATCTTCTCCTGTAATTTTGTCCACTACATCACATGAATATATGGTACAAGCAACAAATAGTAAGGCTAATAATTTTCTCATCTTAAATAATTGATTTTTGGTATCACAAATATATTGTATTCTATCATCATTATAAGTCATCAGCATAGAACAAAACAAATATCTTTAAGTAAAGCTTAAATTTTAATAATGGATGTTTCATTACCTATCAACTATTATTATCTTTGTGGCTTGACTAAATTATACTATGAAAATTTCATACAACTGGCTTAAACAGTTTATAAATACCGATTGGGACGCAGAGAAAACAGGAGATTTACTTACTGATCTTGGTCTTGAGATAGAAGGAATTGAAACCTATGAGTCTGTAAAAGGCGGCTTAAAAGGTATTATTGTTGGCGAAGTATTAACTTGTGAGCAACACCCAAATGCAGATCGTTTAAAAGTAACGACTGTAAATATTGGTACAGATGCGCCTCTACAAATTGTATGTGGTGCTCCTAATGTCGCAGCAGGCCAAAAAGTACCTGTAGCAACTATTGGTACAACTTTATATACTGCGGAAGGCGAAGCTTGGAAAATTAAGAAAGGTAAAATTAGAGGCGAAGAAAGCCATGGGATGATATGTGCCGAAGACGAATTAGGTCTTGGTGAATCACATGATGGTATTATGGTTTTAGATGATGCCACTTTGGTCGGTACGTTAGCAGCAGACTTATTTAAAATTGAAAATGATCAGGTTTTTGAAATAGGCTTAACGCCAAATCGGGCAGATGCCATGAGTCATTTTGGTGTTGCTAGAGATTTAAAAGCTGGTTTATTACAAAAAGAAGTGTCGTTAGAACTCATTACGCCTTCTGTAAGTTCTTATCACGTAGATGCAAGAGCATTAAAAATAGATGTTGATGTACAAGATTTAGAAAAAGCGCCTAGATATTGTGGTGTTACAATCTCCGATCTAAAAGTTGAACCTTCACCTGCTTGGTTGCAACATCGCTTAAAATCTATTGGTTTAGCACCTATTAACAATATTGTTGATGCAACTAACTACGTACTGCATGAACTTGGTCAGCCATTACATGCTTTTGATGCCGATAAGATATCTGGCAATAAAATTGAGGTTAAAACCTGCGAAGCTGGTACAAAATTTACCACTTTAGACGGTGTTGAGCGCGAACTCCATGAAGACGATTTAATGATTTGCGATGCTAAAAAACCTATGTGTATTGCTGGTGTTTTTGGCGGTTTAGATTCTGGCGTATCAGATCACACTACACGTATCTTTTTAGAGAGTGCCTATTTTAATCCGGTTAGCGTACGTAAAACTGCTAAACGACATGCTTTAAACACCGATGCTTCGTTTAGATTTGAAAGAGGAATTGATCCTAACATTACAGAGTATGCGCTAAAACGTGCTGCTTTACTTATCATAGAAATTGCAGGTGGCGAAATTACAAGCGATATTGTAGATGCATACCCAAAGAAAATTAAAGATTTTGAGGTTAGATTAAGTTTTGAAAATGCTAAAAAATTAATAGGAGAAGAAATCCCTAAAGAAACCATTAAAAGTATTCTTACATCTTTAGATATAAAAGTAAATAACGTCACGGAAACAGGTTTAGGTTTAACCGTACCTGCTTACAGAAATGATGTACAGCGCGAAGCGGATATAATTGAAGAAATCCTAAGAGTTTACGGTTATAATAATATTGCAACAACAACAAAGTTGAATGCATCTATTTCTAATTCATCACGCTTTGAAGATTATAAACTTCAAAATGTCATTGGCAATCAATTAGCGTCTCAAGGGTTCTATGAAATTATGGCCAATTCTTTAACGTCGCCCAAATACATAGAATTAAGTGATGATTTAAATGAGGAGCATAATGTAAAAATGCTAAATCCTTTAAGTAATGATTTAGAAGTAATGCGACAATCTTTATTATTTTCTGGACTAGAGGCCGTTGCACACAATATTAATAGAAAACGAGATGATTTAAAATTATTTGAATTCGGAAAAACATACCATCACTATTCTACATCTCGAGAAGAGCACAAGCACTTATCACTTTTTGTTACAGGAAATAAAGCTGAAGAGCGTTGGAATTCTAAAGCTAGTCAAACCGATTTTTTCTACCTTAAAGGATCCATTGTAGTTGCATTAGAGCGTTTAGGTTTAACAAAATTAAAAACCTCTCCTGTAAAATCTGATATTTTTAGTGAAGGCATGAGCTTTTCAATAGGTAAAAAGAAGATGGTAGATTTTGGCTTAGTAAAAAAATCGGTTTTAAAACCTTTTGGAATTTCTCAGAACGTATTATTTGCAGATTTTAATTGGGATAACGTGATTGAAATGGCAAAACACAATAAAATTAAGTTTAGCCCAATACCAAAATACCCTGAAGTTAGGAGAGACTTTGCTCTGTTATTGGATGATAAAATCACATTTGAAGAAATAGATACTATAGCCAAACAAACCGAAAGAAATTTACTTAAAAGCGTGAATTTATTCGATGTTTATGAAGGTAAAAAATTGCCATCTGGTAAGAAGAGTTATGCCGTAAGTTTTATTCTTCAAGATGAAAATAAGACGTTAAACGATAAGCAAATAGATAAAATAATGTCTAAGCTGCAATCTAATTTTGAAACTAAACTAGGTGCAGAATTAAGATAACCTTTACGTATAAAACGATATAAGCCTCAGGTTCAACAACTTGAGGTTTTTTTGTGCTATTTTTAAAATAACCTGTACTTTAAAATAAGTAGGCTTTAAGAATTATTTAAGATATTAGTAGCGACCTACTTGCGATAAACCCTCACTTCTTTTATATTGCAGTACTAATTAATCAATCGCTTAAAATATGAAAAAGATCTTAATCTTACTTATTGCAGCACCTCTGTTATTTAACAATTGTGCTTCCATCTTAAATGGTAAAGTTCAAAAGAATGTTACCGTTAGAACTAAAAATGCTAAATCTAAAGTTTACGTGGATGGTTCTAGCCAAGGAACAGGAAGGGCTGTAAAATCTAAAATGAACAGAGATGCTGACGTAAAACAAATTAGAATTGAAACTGAAGGTTACAAAGATCAGTATATTATTCATTATCAAAACCAAAAATCGCCTTTATACATTATGTCTTGGGTTCCTTTTGGGATCTTATTATATCCTCCATTTTTAGATGTTAGTTCTAAAAGTTTTAATTATAAAAAAGAGATTTCAGTAAGAGAAAAACTGATTCCAATTAACGAAAAAGAAGAAGATGACAAATATTTATTTGTTTCAAATACAGCTTTTGATATTGGAGAAGATGACTTAAAAATTAGAAAAATTAGACACCGTTCTTTAAAAAAGAATAAGAAGAATAAGTTTAAGGATATAGATTCTAACTCAGAAGAAGTAAATTTTGATAATTCAATCTTTACAGATGCTTTAAATGAAATATTAGTTAACTATAAATATACAGATACTACTAATACTATTTTTAAGAGTAAAACCAATTCGTCTTATTTAAGTGCTACAGTAAAGAAGCTAGATTTACAACACGTATACCAAACAGCCGCAAGAAGTTACATGAGTTTCTTAAAATCTGAAATAGAAATTGAGTGGGATTTTCAAGATGTTTATGGACAATCTTTATATAAGCGTAAATACAAATCGTTATCAGGAGAATTTTCTTATGATCATTATGGAAAAGAAACGATTCTACTTTCTGTAAAAGATGCTATTTCTACATCATTCTTAAAATTTATTGCTGATTCAAAAGTGAAAAAATTACTTAAAAAAGGTAGTGATGTTGAAGACAAATTAGATGTATTATCACTAGAAAAAGGTACATTAGTATCTAGCTTAAGTGATGCTATTGAATCTTCTGTAACTGTAAAAGTAAACGAAGGTCATGGTAGTGGATTAAAAATTAGCCAAAACGGCTACATAATTACTAACTTCCATGTGGTTGCAAAATCGAAAGAAGATATTACGGTTATCTTAAAAGATGGTACTGAAATGGAGGCCCAATTAGTTCGCCAAAACGAGCAATTAGATTTAGCTCTAATTAAAGTTGATGCAACTTTTGATAAACACTTTAATATTCCTAGTACTAAAAACTATTCTGTAGGAGATGATATATTTGCTGTTGGTACACCTAAATCTATTGAGTTGGGACAAACATTAAGTAAAGGAATTATTTCCGGAGAAAGAACAAACACTGAAGTACAATTAATACAAACTGATGCTAGTGTTAATGGAGGAAACAGTGGTGGTCCATTAATTAATAGTGATGGTCAACTTTTGGGTGTTGTTAACTCTAAATTATCTGGATTTGGAATAGAAGGTTTAGGTTTTGCTATACCTGCTGAACTTATTTTAGAAGGCTTATCTATTCAAATTAAATAAAAGTATTGACGTAAATCTCTTTTAAACAGGAGTGTTACTACATATTAAGCCTCATAAGTATTACACCATAAGTAATATTTGTGAGGTTTTTTCTATTTCTAGCCTTTACAATTCAATTATTATATAGTGACAAAATAATAACCCTACCCTACTTTAGGGTTTAGATTAATTCTAGCAGGTACGTTTACTATTTGTGATAATAAATATTCGAAAATCCAATTATAAATATTTATAGACATAAAAAAGCCTTTAAACAATTATGCTTAAAAGCTTTCTATATGTAATACATTAAGTTATTTGTTCAACAAATTATACTTGCTCTGACCCAAAATTAAATTGAATAGATTTAAACTTCATTTCAACATAAGAGATTAAAGCATAAAAGAATACAGCTGCTCCAGACATTTCCAAGAATTCTTCAAAAGTAAACATCAATGCGTAAGTTATAGTTTCCTCTCCATGCACTTCAGCATGCATTCCTCCTAGCATTTCCATACCAACAGCACCCGAAACAAATAACACACCTGCTAAAATAAATAGCTTTAAAATTCTTTTTGGTAAGCGCATCATAAATTTAAAATAAGCGATACCAAGAATAATAACTACAGCTACATAAGGAATAAACCATGCAAAATATAATAAACCAGATGTATTAAAAAGAGCTTCCATTGGTGCTCTAAATTGTTCATGAATCTGAATCATTTCATCTAAAGAAATGAATACAAATATTGCTGACAAACCTAGCCAATGCCAAAACTTTTCTCCAAGAGCTTTGCAACCATAAGCTATAAACGCCAATAAAATAGCATCACCCAATAGCACTAATGCAGAAAAATATGTTGGTAAATTAGCTTCTAGATTTACACTAAAGAGTTTTACCAGCAATCTTGTTACTTTACTTTCCATACCAGCTGTATTAAACAACAGGTAAATAGCGAATAAATTACCTAGAATCAATAAGATAATTCCAATAAATAAATTGCGAAGAACTTTAGTATTTCGAACTTGAAATTTCATAAAAATTGAGTTTATATTCTTACACCATTCACTGATAGTTATAAGAATATGAATTAGATTGATAGCTTAAAGCCGTCGAAGGTAAAATATTTGCCTAATTGGACTCAATAAATTATTCAAACGACAAATAACTTCGATTAAAGGTTTTCACTGCGCTGTACATAAATAATTAAAAATCTGAATGACAACAACTTAACATTACACATTAATGCATTTTTATTCTCTAAATATTATATAAAATTTAATAGAATTGCTTGTAAAAGTTCTTATTTTTAACATTCAATAAAACTAAAAATTATGGCTAAAATAACGTTAAAAGGAAATCCTATAGAAACAATAGGTAGTTTACCAACAACTGGTAGTAAATCTCCAGATTTTAAACTTACGGCGACAGACCTATCCACTAAAACTTTAAATGATTATGAAGGTAGTCGTTTAGTCTTAAATATTTTTCCTAGCATTGATACTGGCACATGTGCACAATCTGTAAGAACATTTAATGAAAAAGCAAGCCAACTTGAAAACACAAAAGTGTTATGTATCTCTAAAGATTTACCATTTGCACTCGCTCGTTTTTGTGGCGCAGAAGGATTAGAAAATGTAGAGAGTTTATCTGACTTTAAAACAGGTAGTTTTGGAGACGATTACGGTTTAACGTTTAAAACAGGTCCTCTTGAAACATTACATTCTAGATGTATCGTGGTACTTGATAAAGACGGAACAGTACTTCATACTGAACAAGTAGAAGAAATTGTAGATGAACCAAATTACGAAACTGCATTAGAAAGTTTAAGCTAATAAGGGAATGCAAAAAAAGGAATCCTTTTTAGTAAATAGAATAAAAAGCGTTGGTTTTGCTTTTAAAGGCATGCTAATTCTTATTAGAACGGAAGCCAGCATTAAGGTGCAATTATTTATAGCAATTGTAATGACCTTTGCTGGCTTCTTTTTTGATATTTCTAAAAGCGAATGGATGGCTCAAGTTATAATGATTGGTATTGTAATGAGTATGGAAGGTATGAACACTGCTATTGAATATATTGCAGATTTTATTCACCCAGAATACCATAAGAAAATAGGCTTAATAAAAGATGTAGCTGCAGGTGCCGTTTTTATCGCTGCAATTATTGCAGTTATTTTAGCTGGCATTATTTATCTCCCAAAGTTTGTATAAATTTATTAAATGTCATTCAATTTAATAGACAGAGTACTATACCTAAATAAAAGAGGAAACCCTGAACCAATGAAACAAGTTTGGCAATGGATTGTCAAAAATGAAGTTGAACCAGCAAACAAATTTATTAGTGATAGTGAAACTTATTATTGGAAAATAATTTCGTCACAACAATTTAATTCTCTCATAGGCGAAGAAAATACCGATTGGGTTTTAATTTTCACAAAGAATAAAACATTTAAAGCATTAGGAAAGTATATTTTATATTCTGAAAATTTAATAGGAAATAAAAATCATCCTAAGATTCATACATTATGGATTTTTAATTCAAACTTTGAAGGACTGGAAGTATCCAAACAGCCTTTATTTATTTGTTCTCCACATAATTTCAAAAGCACTACAAGAACCATAGATCATGACTTTCAACTTCTCATTTCAAAACTTAAAAACCCTAAGATTAAACTAACCGAGTTTATCATAGATCCTAAATCAAAAGAACGTTATAAACGAATACGATAAAAACTAACTTATCTCTTCATTCTATACCAAAACGAGAAGAATAAACGTTACTAATTTGTATTTTTGTTAAATTCTGATTTTGCAATCCTTTTTAAATAATAAAATGAAGCAATCGTTACTAATTTTTCTGCTTTCATTATTTGTTTTTAGTTGTGAAAAGCAAATGAAATCAGTTCATCATGTTCTTAAAATTAATGGTCGTTTAGGTCAACTTGAAATTAAAAATGCTAACGATTATCTTACAGCAAAAGAATTCGTTTTAGGTAAATTTAATTATCGAGAAGATTTGAGATTTACTAAAGTAAAATCCATGCATTCCGCTAAAGTATTGTACTTAGATATAGAAGTATATAATGCTTTTATAAAAATGTACGATGCTGCAGTTAAAGATGGTGTTTCATTAAAAATAATTTCAGGCACCCGAAATTTTAATGAGCAGAAGGCCATTTGGGAACGTAAATGGCAAAAGTATAATAGTCTTAAACCTACAGAACGTGCAACGAAAATATTAGAATATAGTTCTATGCCAACCTCGTCTCGTCATCATTGGGGAACAGATTTAGACTTAAATAGTTTAAGTAATTCGTATTTTAGCAGCGGAAAAGGAAAAGTCATTTACGATTGGCTCAATGCAAATGCAAATGATTTTGGCTTTTACCAAGTATATACCGAGAAAATAAACGGTAGAACCGGTTATAATCTCGAAAAATGGCATTGGTCTTATTTACCTTTAGCAGGTGAGTATTTAAATTTTTATAATTTTAATATTACCGCAAAAGATGTAAACGGATTTGATGGAGCACTATTAGCTAATGAACTAAATATTATAGAAGACTATGTAAATGGTATTTCTAAAAAAGCAAAAGCGTACAAATAAATATTTCTGATAAATAGAAAATATATACCGAAATGAATTCGGCTAAGAATGGCAAAAAAAACAACAAAAAAGAAAACAACTTCAAAAGCAAAAACGACAAGCAAAGCAAAGGCGTCTATAAAAAAGCCTTCCTTTAAGCTAAGCAGTCAGCATAAACTAGTTTTTGGTAGTTTACTTATAATTTTAGGACTTCTACTTTTTATATCTTTTTTATCGTTTGTGTTTACCGGTAAAGAAGATCAAAGTGTTTTACATAGTTTTCCTGAGCGGTCAACAGAGTACAAAAATTGGGCAAGTCAATTAGGCGCTTGGGTAAGTGAATTTTTTATTACAAAAGGGTTTGGTATACCATCCTTTATATTTTCTGGTTTAATATTTCTTTCTGGAGTTTATGTCACTCTTAATTTAAACAAAACAAAACTCCGAAAACATTGGATTTGGGGAACACTAATAATAATATGGCTATCTATATTATTAGGCTTCTTTTCACACAAATATGATTTACTTGGTGGCACCATAGGTTTTGAAATGAATCAATTTTTTCAAGATTATATCGGTAAAATCGGCACCATCCTTCTATTATTATTTGGTTTCATCACTTATTTAGCCATTAGATTTAAAGTTACAGGTGAGAGTATTATAAACACTTTTAAAAGTGCCAAATCAGCTATTAAAGATGATCTACAATCTGAAGAAAATGATAAAAAACCAACTGTAATTTTTGATAATAACCTAACGGAAGAAGCTGAAGCAATTAAATCTGCGTTTGAGATTCCTTTAGAAGATCCAAAGCCAACTATAAGCAACCATTCTAAGCCAACTGTAAAGGCAGAGCCAAAAACTGAAGTCAAGACTGAAGAGCTTAAAATGGAAGTAACGGCCAAACCTGTTGAAGAATCCGTTGAAGTGCCAGAATTAAAAGTTGAAGTTGAAACCGTAGAAGAAGAAAAATCTGAAGATGATAATTTAGCAGATAAATTAGTTGAAGACTTTGGGCAGTTTGATCCTACTTTAGAGTTGAGTAAGTATCAATTTCCGACTTTAGATTTATTAAAAAAATATGATAACGAAGGGATTTCTATAGATCAAGAAGAACTTGAAGAGAATAAAAATAGAATTGTAGAAACCCTAAACAATTATAAAATTGGTATTAGTAGTATTAAAGCGACTATTGGACCAACAGTTACACTTTATGAAATAGTACCAGAAGCTGGTATCAGAATTTCAAAAATTAAAAATTTAGAAGACGATATCGCTCTTTCTCTTGCTGCATTGGGTATTAGAATCATTGCTCCTATTCCTGGTAAAGGAACTATTGGTATTGAAGTACCAAATAAAAATGCGACTATTGTTTCAATGCGTTCTGTAATAGCATCACAGAAATTTCAAAAATCTACAATGGAACTTCCAATTGCATTTGGTAAAACCATTAGTAACGAAACCTTTGTTGTAGACTTAGCAAAAATGCCACACATGCTAATGGCTGGTGCTACAGGACAAGGTAAATCTGTAGGTTTAAACGCTGTACTAACGTCATTACTTTATAAAAAGCATCCTGCGGAAGTAAAGTTTGTATTGGTTGATCCCAAAAAGGTGGAATTAACGCTGTTTAATAAAATTGAACGTCACTATTTAGCTAAACTACCAGATAGTGAAGATGCTATTATTACTGATAATACAAAGGTTATTAATACATTGAATTCATTATGTATTGAAATGGATAACCGTTACGAAATGCTTAAAAATGCATTTTGTAGAAATATTGCTGAGTATAATGCCAAATTTAAAGCTAGAAAATTAAATCCAAATGATGGTCATGCATTTTTACCATACATTGTATTAGTTGTAGATGAGTTTGCGGATTTAATTATGACAGCTGGTAAAGAAGTAGAAACACCTATCGCTCGTTTGGCGCAACTAGCAAGAGCTATTGGTATACATTTAATTGTTGCAACACAACGACCATCTGTTAATGTAATTACTGGTATTATAAAAGCCAATTTCCCAGCACGTATTGCTTTTAGGGTAACAAGTAAAATAGATTCACGTACCATTTTAGATGGCTCTGGCGCAGATCAATTAATTGGTCGGGGAGACATGTTGTATACACAGGGCAATGAACTTATACGTATACAATGTGCTTTTGTAGATACGCCAGAAGTTGAAAAAATAACAGAATTTATTGGCGGTCAAAAAGCATATCCTGATGCACATTTATTACCAGAATATGTTGGTGAAGAAGGTGGCACAAATCTTGATATAGATATATCAGACAGAGACAAATTGTTTAGAGATGCGGCAGAATTGATAGTGACAGCACAGCAAGGTTCTGCATCTTTATTACAGCGAAAACTAAAATTAGGATACAATAGAGCCGGTAGAATTATAGATCAATTAGAAGCCGCTGGAATTGTAGGTAATTTTGAAGGCAGTAAAGCAAGGCAAGTATTAGTGCCAGATTTATTAGCTTTAGATCAATTATTAGAAAACGAAAAAAATCAATAAGATTAAATATTATAAAATAAATGAAATCAAAGATTCACGACAACAATAAAAATAAAATAAGCGCTATGAGTAAAAAATTATTTGTAATTGCATTTTTAGCATTAGGATTTATAGGATTTGCACAAAGTGATGCCAAAGCAGAAGCATTACTCAACGAAGTTAGCACTAAGATAAAAGCTTATAAAAACATAAGCTTAGATTTTAAATACGAATTAAATAATGTAAGTGAAAGCATTAGCCAAGAAACGCGTGGAGATGTTGTAATGGAAGGCGAAAAGTTTAAATTAAATATATTAGGAATTACGCGTATTTACGATGGAAAAACGATGTATACTATTAGTCCTGAAGACGAAGAAGTAACAATATCCTCAGATAATACAGAAGATGAAAGTACAATTACACCAAGTAAAATGTTATCATTTTATGAAGATGGTTATATCTTTAAAATGGATATTGTTCAGACGGTAAAAGGTAGAAAAATTCAATATGTAAAACTAAGTCCTATCGATACAAATTCTGAAATCAAACATGTATTATTAGGTATTGATGCGACTACAAAACACATTTATAACTTAATTGAAGTTGGTAAAAACGGTACTAAAACAACATTAACTGTTAATTCTTTTAAAACCGACCAACCTATTTCAAAAACCTTATTTACATTTGACGAAAGTAAATACAAAGATTACTACATCAACAAATTAGATTAAGGCAAAATTATAACTGTGTGAAAATACTCGATAGGTACATACTTATCACATTCTTAAGGACGTTTTTAAGCGTCTTTATTATATTCATGTTTATCTTTATTTTGCAAGGAGTTTGGCTATATATTGCTGAGCTAGCTGGTAAGGATTTAGATGTTATTGTGACTGTAAAATTCATTCTGTATTACATGCCAAAACTAATTCCTTTGGTAGTTCCGCTAACTGTATTATTGTCTTCAATAATGGTTTTTGGAAATTTTGCAGAAAACTATGAATTTGCTGCTATGAAATCCACAGGAATTTCACTGCAACGTGCTATGCGTAGCTTAAGTGTCTTTATTGTAGGCTTAGGTATAGCCTCTTTCTTTTTCGCGAATAATGTGATTCCTTGGGGCGAATACAATTTCTATAATTTAAGAAAAAATATTGCTAAAGTTAAACCCGCTTTGGCAATTGCAGAAGGTCAATTCAACGAAATAGGAAATATAAATATTAAAGTAGATAAGAAATCTGGCGATAGAGGTCAGTTTTTAGATGGCGTACTTATTCATAAAAAAAGTAATAAGCGTAAGTCTGGCAATTTTATCGTTATTATCGCCGAAAAAGGCGAATTAAAAAGTAGTCCTGACTCCAATATTTTACAGCTCGAATTAATTAACGGAAATTATTACGAAGAAGTATTAAATAATAATCGCTCTAATACAACAGATCAGCCACACGTAAAAAGTTATTTTGACAATTATATTTTTAATGTTGATTTAGAAAATTTAAATCCTGATGACCTTGATGAGAAAAGCCAAAGTGACAGGTATAACATGTTAGATGTTTCTCAATTAAACTATACCATTGATAGTTTAAAAACACAAAGACAAAATGATTATTCTGCCTTGTCAAATACCTTATACAATAGAAGCACCTACTCTTCTTTAAATATGAATATTGATACCGTTAAAGTTGATACCTTGTATACAGGAAAAAATATTTTAGACCTTTTTAATACAAACCAAAAGGTTCAAATATTAAATCTGGCAAAAAACTCGGCTAATAGCACAAAGCAGATTATAGAATCAAATAAAAAATCATTTCAAAATAAGCAGATAAGATTAAACAAGCATATTATCGTTATGCATGACAAGTTTGTGTTAGCTTTTGCATGTGTTATCTTATTTTTTGTTGGTGCACCACTTGGAGCTTTAATAAGAAAAGGAGGTATAGGATTACCAATGGTTGTGGCCATCGTACTTTTCTTAACCTACCATTTCTTTGGGATTTTTGCAAAAAACAGTGCAGAAAAAGGAAGTTTTAGTCCAATAATTGGCGCTTGGTTATCTACAGCTGTTATGCTCCCATTAAGTATCTATTTAACAACAAGAGCTACCAATGACAAGGGGGTTTTTCAGTTTGATGCCATTACTGTTCCATTAAAAAATTTGTTTTCTTCAAAAAACAAAGTTCAACTTTCTGAAACAGATACAAAAACTTATAATTTTTATAAAAAGTATTCATTAAATGAGTTAATTGGTATCATTAAAAATCAGAATGAATTCGATTTAGATAAAAAACCTAAAGAAATTGCGCTTCACAGTATATTAGATAGAAATATTTTGTTAGAAGGTTTAAAATCCGAAGGCTTAGAAATTCCAAACAAACTTATTGATGCACGGGTTTTATTGACAGACTATAAAGACTATTCTAAAACTAGTATTATTAGTTTTTTCTTAGGTATTATTCTATTAGTTTTATTTTTCGTTTTTAAAAATAACAAACTTCCAGATCTTGCTGAAACCGCTAAAACGTTAAGTATAATTGCAGGTTTGTTTTTTGCAATATATGTAGTTGTAGATGCCTATATATATTCAAAATTTTATAAAACACTTGATTTAGAAGGCAAACGAATAAATCCATTTATTCATATTATTACTTTACCTATTTACCCTTTAAAATATCTCGTATTAAGGAACAAGGTTTCGCAAGACTTTTACACGAGTTGTCTTCAAAATATAAAATAACCTTACCTTTGCTTTTTATAAACTCAATGACTATGATATCTAATTCAGTGAATACTAAAACAAAACTTAATACAATAGAAGAAGCTATTGAGGATATTAGGCAAGGTAAAGTGATCATTGTTGTTGACGATGAAAACCGTGAAAACGAAGGGGATTTTTTGGCTGCAGCAGAAAAAGTAACACCAGAGATGATTAATTTCATGGCAACTCATGGTCGTGGTTTAATCTGTGCACCACTTACAGAGCATAAATGTGAAGAATTAGAACTGAACATGATGGTAAGAAATAACACTGACCCAATGGAAACCGCTTTTACAGTGTCCGTTGATTTAAGAGGGAATGGTGTTAGTACAGGTATTTCTGCTAGTGATAGAGCAAAAACTATACAAGCTTTAGTACAAAAAGACACTAAACCTTTTGAGCTGGCAAGACCAGGACATATTTTTCCTTTGGTAGCAAAAGAAGGTGGAGTTTTGAGAAGAACAGGACATACTGAGGCTGCTATAGATTTTGCAAGATTAGCTGGTTTTGAACCAGCAGGTGTTATCGTTGAGATAATGAATGAAGATGGGACGATGGCTCGTTTACCACAACTATTAAAGGTTGCAGAGAAATTTGATCTTAAAATAGTTTCTATAGAAGATTTAGTAGCCTATCGTATGGAATACGACTCTTTAATAGAGAAGAAAGAAGATTTTGATATTGAAACGCGCTTTGGTAAATTTAGACTTAGAGCTTATCTGCAAACTACAAATAATCAGGTGCATATTGCACTAACCAAAGGAAACTGGAAATCTGATGAAGCCATCCTAACACGTGTCAATTCTACATTAGTGAATAATGATATCCTAGGAACCTTAACTAATAATGCTGATAAAAAATTAGATGACATGTTCAATGTTATTAATACGGAAGGAAAAGGCGCTATTATTTTTATCAATCAGCAAGCACAATCTATGAATTTATTAAACCGTCTTTCATTATTAAAAGAAAATCAAATTGACGGTCAATTAATAAAAGCTCCAAGTTTAGCTATGGATTCTAAAGATTTTGGAATTGGAGCACAAATACTACACGACCTTAAAATTAGCAAACTTAAACTGCTATCAAATAGTCTCCAAACTAAACGTGTAGGTATGATTGGTTATGGTTTAGAGATTGTAGAATATGCTGAATATTAAGAGATAAATAGCTCTTCCTAATTATTACTTCTAAATATTATACTTGAAGCACTTGTTTAAGTTTACAGTTATAATTAGATTCTATTTCTCAATGTAAATAAAAAAAGAAAGCCGCTCCCTACAGCGACTTTCTATGTGTTCTCTTAAATATGAGAACGTCTCAAACTATTGAGCTTATCATGTCATTATTTTCTATTTCGCTTTTTTAAGTAGAGTTTTCAATTCATTTATTTCATTTTCTAAACGATCTATTTTTTCTAATTTTTTATTCTGCGCTTCAATTAGTTGATTTTGCTCTTGAATTGCTTTGGTAAGAACTGGAATTATATCACTATAATAAACCCCTAAGTTTTCATTTTTTTGTAAAACACCAGGTTCATTTTCATCTGGATATACGAAATCCTGAGTTTTCACTACTTCTGGTAAAATTTTTAATAACTGTTGTGCAGAAAACCCAAGTTTCACTTCGGAAGGATTGTTGGAATTTTTCCATTGATAACTAATAGGTTCGAGTTTCATAATTTCATTTAAGCCATAACTTAGACTCTTGATATTCTTTTTTAAACGAATATCACTAGTGTTTACAACACCTGAAGTGGCATAAACGTCATCCCATCTAAATGTTGATGTACCTAAATCATATGTATTATCTATAGGAGAAACCCAAGAGCCATAAGGCCCAATCATTAAATTTCCAAAATCTGTAATATATTCAGTAGACCCTATTTGTATTGCTGTCCCATTGGTGTGGGCAGATCGATAAAATGATGCCACATATTCTAAATTTATACCATTAACAGATGCTCCATTGTTAGTTAGACTTAGAATATTTGTGCCTGCAAACATCACATTTTCTCCAGCGTCAACTCCAAATGCCATAGGGTTAGCATCTGATTCAATTCTAAAATCATTGTTTCCTCCCGTTTCATTAAAAATAGCCGATCCTCTAAGGTCTAAAGTTGCATTGGGTATTGTTGTATTAACTCCTATTCTATTAGTACTAGCATCTACAAACAGCGTACTAGTATCTACACTTAAATCGCCGTTATTACCATTCTGCAAATACATTAATGTATCATTATTGGTAATAATTTCATTACCGTCTAAACGTAATGAATTACCTATTTCTAAAACACCAGAGCCTATAGTTCCATTAGCATCAGCAGTATAAGTAAACTCTACTCTACCTGAGTTAACTTCTAAGTCACCAGCATTTGCGTTTATAACTCTACCTGCACCTGGACCTCCTTGATCATAAGCTTGGTCTAGCGTGTTAGCACTACCTATAAATGGTGTCCAAGTTGTTCCGTTCCAATAATAATAACCTTCTCCACTGCCTCCAATTACTGATGCATTTGTGTTCCATACCAATAAACTTGTTGCAGGTGCTGTAATTGGTGTTGTATTATTTGTAACATTTACTAAACTTACTCTTGGTATTAACAAACCACCATATGTAGATGTAATGTCTAATGCAGATGATGCATCTGGATTTGTATTTCCTATCCCAACTTGTGCATAAGAAATTACTGTTAATAAACAAAAACCGATAACGATAGCTAATTTTTTCATGGTTGTCATTTTTAAATTGGTAATTTTTAATGTGATTTATACTTTACTATATTGTGAAATAAATAGTCTAATGTTTTAAGCACAGCTTATAATTATTAGATGGCATTATTCAAAGAATTAACATCCATAGATGATTTTTATTGAAGGCGTTTTTTTTAACGACCTACAATCTTTTTCATCTTAATTGTGTTATTTAAATGGCACAATTTATAGTTAGTATAAAGGGGGAATTTAATACTGATGTAAAATTACAGAACACATTATTATATCACTGTAAGACATGTAACAAATGCTATGAGATATGTAACATTGTAGTATTTACAAGTGTTACACCTGCTTTAACTGTAATTTTTGAGAGATTCTTTATACGCTGAAGTTAATACAGCAACTTAATGTTTTTGATTAGTTCTCAATTGTATTTGAATACAAACAAGTAAATTTTAAAAAAAATGAATTGCAAAAAAAAACCACTTTATAAGTGGCCTTTCTTTCAAACTAAATTTGTAATATCTAATCCAAGATTGTTTATTTAAACCCAATATATTCTAATTCGGTTTCTAAAATATTCTTAACATATATTTTATAGGTTGGGTAATCTTCAGGCGAGACATTATCATATGGTGTAACGGCTTCAATAGTTACATTCAGTTGATTAGGCCTAGGGTTTTCATAGGTAATAGAATACTTATGATTCTTAAAGTTAAAGTTTTTACTTTCTGGAATTTCAACAAAAGTTTGACCTTCTTCAATCTCTATATTATATTGAGTTGAGTAAGAATCCACACTTTCGTATTGAATATAATCAATTGGATAATTTCGTTCTTCTAATTGAATAATAGAATTCTCATATGGATGCGTAAGTATCGGCAACTGTAGAATTTTAATAGATCCTATACTACTCAACTTTTTATTTAGAGTTAAATCAGATTTAAAAGTAAGTGAAGCTGTGTCATTTTGTTTTTTATAATCTGAAACTGTGTTCAATGTAAAATCATCACTTAGTTTAGATTCAAAATCTTCTGAAATGGATTTCTTAATAATATCTTGGTTAGGTTCACTAAACACTTCATTATAATAAGGCGTATTATGACCTATAACTTCAGTAGCTATTTGCAAATTCATGTTTTGTTGAGATAAATTAATAGTAACCTTATTATTAATTGCTGATTTTATTCTATTAACATTATCTAAGTGGATTAAATCATAAGTTTTATCACTCTTGGCAGTACTAAAAGGTATTTCTAAGGCTGTAGCTCCTCTCAAACTTGTTGGTAACGATTTATATGGCAAATACTTATTTGTCAATTCTAAAAATTGCTCTTTACCATCTATCATTACTTTTACTATACAATGATTAAAATCTGTACTTGGTAAAACCAAATTGTTTCTTCCATAATCTGAAGTTAATACCAATACTAGATTGGATTCTAATTCTGCCATTTTAGCTAGTGTAACGAACAAAGTTGAGAAATCTTTACAATCGCCTAAGCTTGTATTTATAGTTTTGGAAGGCTTTTGAGGAATAAATCCGCTTTGCTTAAAACTCACATAGCTATAATTAAAGTTAGAGGTAATATAATCGTAGATAATTTTAGCTCGCTCATTTTCACTTAGGTTTTTAAAACCATTAGGAAAAAGTAATTTAAATTCACTTTCTACTTTAGAGTTAACCTCTATTCTTGTTCTTACTAAATCTGAATACCATTCTGCAATTTCGTTCCAACTATCAATTGTATTATAATGTAGATAGCCTAATTCATCTACTGAATTTGGCATGTAATCTTCGGCAAAATCCATAGTTTTTGCACCTTTTAATTCCCACTGATAAAGCTTATATCCATTTTTATTAGAAATTTTAGGCTCTAAGTCTCCATTAATATATTTATAATTGAGATGACTGGTTTTTGGTATCAAAATATCTATTGAAGTTAAAACCATTGGATGAAAAGAATCAAATTGTATTTTATCTGAAATGTCTTTGTAGAAGCGTCCTGTAGTAGTTGCCAATCCTTCATAATCTATATAGACAACATCACCAATACTTATATCATTAAATACCAAATTAGAGCCTCTTCGGTCTGCAGGTACAATATTACCATCTGGTTTAACTAACTCTGACTTTAAAAATTTATAAGAACCACTAAGGCCCAAATTGTATTCCTTAAAGGTGTCTATTCCACTATTAGATGTTACTTCATAGACATATACATACCTATATTTAAATCCGCCTTCTTCAAACACTTCTATATTACTTTCATCTAATAAAATATTAAACCCATAATTATTTGTAGTTATTTTATTTCTGTTTTCTGTAATATAATCATAAGCGTCTTCTAAGACCAATTCATTTATAAGGTTAGATTTTTTTGATATATCATTAATCTTTTTTCTGAGTCCAGAATCGCCACTATTATGCTTAAGTGCCTTCTCGTAATATTCTAAAGCCTCATCTGATTTACCAAGTTGTTTTAAAATATCGCCTCTTAGCTCCATTGTTGTAAAACTGTAGGGATAATTTTGAAGCATTTCTTCTGTATACGGCAATGCCTTATCAAACATTTGATATTCTACATAACGATTAACCATGCGCTTTAAATAAGAATTATCCATTCTCATTTCCTTATAATGCTTGTCAATTAAATCTAAAACTTTATCCTTCTCGTTTTTCTTATCGTAATAATTGATAAGCTTATTTTCTGCACTTAAGCTAAAATTCTCTTTAGAAATACTTTCTAAGGCTGCAATAGTTCTATCTTGATCTTGAAACAATTGATCAAATAACGGAGCATATCTAAGTTTAAAGTTTGTGTTCTCGTTTTTTTCCGCTAATGAATTTAATCGCTCCAGTGTGGTTTTAATTCCAGATAAATCCTCTTTTCGTGCGTAGTAGAGAAAATCGGCTGCACCATTAATAATTTCTGAATCAAAAGCATTCTTTAGTTTTTCTATGTAATCTTCAAATTCAGTCATGGTAAGTCTAGAAAGCTCATCGTATTCTGTTACCTTATTTATTATAGGCAAGTAATATTCAGGATCATCGCGCTCTATGTTTTCATCTAACTCATCTGATGACGTATAATCTTTTTCTAAATTATAAGTTGTCATTAATGCGCTTCTTAGCAATGAGCTCTTAGGATATTTTTCATAATGAGGCATTAATATATCTCTTGCTTCATTATATTTTGAATTTCTTAAAAATGTATAATAAAGCGCATAGGTGTATAAAAAGTTATCTGGTTGAGATTTTATTTTTGCTTCAAAATAACTCTCAAAATCATTTTTCATTTCAACAGGATTCAAATCTAATAATGCTGACTTATTATAACTCGTTGGTTTGTTTGAAGAGGAAATAGACGTTAATGGTTTTTTATTTTCATCAAAAATCGCTATCATAAAATAGGGATTAGAATTGCTTTCAGCTGATTTAAATAATAATCTATTATTACCTTTAGGCAGGTTTACCAATACCTCGTAACCATTTAAATCTGTAGAAACATCTTTGTCATACTTATAAATTTCAACATCATTTAAAAAAAGCTTAAATGCAGAACCACAACCTACACGCAAAATAACTCTTTGATCTATTGAAGAATTAATAAAAGTTTGTGCATAATTAACGTTGGAACCATATTCATTATGATTTGAAAAATTCTGATAAGCCTCAATAGGATTTGTTCCATTATACCATTGAATAATCCCGTTACTTTTAGCGTCAAAATCGGTATTATTAGTAGGTGTTGTTTCGGGTGCGTAAAATTTATCTAACCCACTTTTATTCATGTTTTCAAAACTTCCGCAATACTGCCAATCTTTTATAGCATTCATTTTGGAGTTTAGATTATTATAAGCATCCCAGTTATTATTATGTCTATTTCTAATAGCATCTAAATAAAGAATAGCATCTTTTAGATCCATACTATTTAGTTCTAAAGACATTACAGCATCTAAAGTTTCAAAAGTGTTTTTATTGAAACCATCTTCTAAATAATCATCAAAAAGAAATGTTCTATTCCAAAACGCAAATAAATAATATTCAAAATCTTCTTTTTGTAGAAATGTGTTTAAAAAATCGTCATTACGTGTTATTTTACCAGACTCATTTCTGTAAATCTCATTCAATAACAACCAATCTAAATCTGAACTTTTATTTTTATCAATAATCTTACCAGCTTCTACTCTATTATTGGATAATAAGTGGTCCCAAAATTTTGCTTGATTTTTGTTTTGTGAAAAACAATTAATGGAACATAAGATGACTACAGAAAAAAATAATAGTGTTTTATACATAAATAGAAATTATAATAAATTAATTAATAGCTTTAATCAGTTGAGCCATTTTCTCAGCTCTTAATTTTACCTCATCCTCTGTCCATGATAATTTAATTAAACAAGAAATATTACGAGAGATATAGTGATCGGATTGGTCAAAAGATTTAGTTTGAAGATACTCTAATCCTTTTTTAACTTCGGAAGAAATAGGATATAAAGATTTTAAATCCTTTAAATGGTTCCATTTTCTAATGTAATGCCAATTGTTTTGATAATAATTCCAACAGACATCAATTCCATTTGTTTTAAATGCTTCAATTACTTTTTGAGCACCATCTAAATCTGGCATAAAGAAATTTAAAAAAGCATAACTCTCTTCTCCACCAACTGGCACAGTTCTAAATGTTACGCCAGGCACTCTAGCTAATTCATTTTTTATGATTGTAAAATTCCTTTTCTGTATTGCTATAAAATCTGGTAGTCGCCTTACTTGTGCTAATCCTACAGCTGCATGTAACTCTGAAATTCTAAAATTGTAACCTAAAAAGGGATGCGTTTCTGCACCTCTATCATTACCTACATGGTCATGACCATGATCACTAAAATGATCAGCATTAATGTAATAGTCTTTATTATTAGTAACTACTGCGCCACCTTCTCCACAAGTTATAGTTTTTACAAAATCGAAAGAAAAACAGCCTAAATCTGCGATACTACCTAATGGTTTTCCTTTATAAGAGCCTCCTATGGCTTGGCATGCATCTTCAACAAAAACTAAATTGTGGTCATTACAAATTTTACTCAAGGCGTCCATATTACCCATAGAACCGCACATTTGCACAATCATCACAGCCTTAGTCTTTGGCGTAATAGCCGCTTCAACAGCTTTAGGATCTAAGGTTAGTGTATCATCAATATCTACTAAAACCGGAATTGCACCTAACATCATTATGGCTTCAAAACTAGCTACAAACGTAAATGTTGGCATTATAACCTCATCACCTGCACCAACACCTGCAGAAGCCAATGCCACCGAAACAGCTGCAGTTCCGCTAGATACTAACTGAACGTGATTAGAATTAAAAGTTGTGGCTAATTCTGCTTCAAGCTCTTTTGCTTTCCAATGACCTTTACGCATGCCATCAAAACCATAGCGCATTAAAACACCATTGTCTAAAACATCGTTAACTTCTTTTCGTTCTAAATCACTGAATAATTCAAATCCTGGCATATATTAAATTGGTTTTATAAATTGAAAATTGTACAAACAAATATAATATTTTGAAGGTTTTAAAATAAGAAACTGACTACAAATCTATTATAGTTTCTGACACCTGTTTTCTCACTTTTTTTAAACCAGCAAACATATCATCGCCTGCTCTATAACCTACAGGAAGCATTAATACAGAATTAAGTCCGTAGGTATCTAATTTAAGTAGATTGTCTACCTCTGCAGGTAAAAAACCTTCCATTGGGCAACTATCAATGCCTTCAATTGCACAAACCGTCATTAGGTTACCTAATGCAATGTAGGCTTGTCTTGTAGCCCAACCTATCTTTTTTTCTAAAGGCATAGATTTTAGAGTTGTCTGCAACTGAGCTTTAAAAGGATCTAGAATAGAATCTGGTGTGTTTCTTATAGATTTTATAGTTTCAAAATGAGCATCTACATCATTTTCATCAATCTTAGTCTGTATACATAAAACCAATACATGAGATGCATCTACGACTTGACGCTGACCATAAGATACATCAACTAATTTTTCTTTTAGTTTATCATCTTGAACAACCACCATTTTTAGTGTTTGTAATCCATAGGACAAAGCCGTTAGATTAAAGGCTTCTTTTAAAGTTTTTAGTTGCTCTTTAGAAAGTTTCTTTTTAGAGTCAAACTTTTTTGTCGCGTAGCGCCATTTTAATTTTTCTATGACAGACATTCTATTCTTTTTAACAAAAATAAGGAATTATCAATTGCCGAATTTCACAAACGACCTCAATTATTAACTTAAACTACTTTAGTTCATAATTTTAAAATTTAACGGTTTTCAGGGTATTACAGAATTATATTCCAATTTAAATTTGTAACGTAAAACATATGAGTACATATGTTGCATTTATATCGTACAATGCGTTTTTTCATATTGAGAAAGACTATTAATGGAAAGAAATGATAATAGGACAATTTACATTTAAGGTTTATTACAAGTAAAACCTTAAGAATACTAACCGTTTATCGTATTTTTTTGTATGTTTGTCGATATTGCTAAGTTTTAGAAAAGTCGAAAAACCCGATTTTATTTAGAAACAAGATTTCAATAAAAATGAATAAAAACCTCATATTAATTCTAGTTCTAGCGTTTAGTTTAAACACTTTTAGTCAAGACTTTAGTGCCATCTGGAATACTGCAAACACGGAAACTAATTCTACGTTAGATAACCAAATTGAGATTCCAACAAACCCAGCCTACACCTATGATTACACAATAAATTGGGGCGATGGTAATACAGACACTAATGTCACTGGCAATATTACACACACTTATGCCTCACCAGGCACGTATACTATAAATATATCGGGAACCTTTCCTCAAATTTATTTTAATAACACAGGAGATCGACTAAAAATTGAGGAGATTCTTGATTGGGGAAATATTCAATGGCAAAGCATGGAAAATGCATTTTGGGGTTGTAGTAATCTAAATTTTGATGCGATTAGTTCTCCAGATTTATCCCAAGTTACAAGTTTACAGAACATGTTTAGGAATTGTAGCAGCTTCAATGGAATCGTTAATAACTGGAATACTATAACAATAACGAATTTATCTGGCATGTTTGCTAGTGCAGTAACATTTAATAGACCTTTAGATAGCTGGAATGTGAGTACTGTTAACAACATGTTTGAAATGTTTTATAATGCTAGAAATTTTAATGAACCTCTAGATAGTTGGAACACCTCATCCGTTACAGATATGGCAAGTATGTTTAGAGAAGCCTATGATTTTAACCAAAATATAGATAATTGGAGTGTAAATCAGGTTACTACAATGCAACGCATGTTTAGTGGCGCTTCAAATTATAATTCGCCTATTAATTCATGGAATGTAGCCAATGTTTCTGATATGTTTGAAATGTTTGAGGATGCTAACAATTTCAACCAACCATTAGATAATTGGGATGTGAGTAACGTTACTAATATGTCTGGTATGTTTGATGATGCAGATGATTTTAATCAGCCTGTTGAGATATGGAATGTTGGGAGTGTTACGGATATGTCAAATATGTTTAATGAAGCAGGTTCATTTAATCAACCGTTAAACAACTGGAATGTTAGTCAAGTTACAAATATGTCTAGCATGTTTGAGAGAGCTACTATTTTTAATCAACCTATAAACAATTGGGATGTTGGAAATGTAACGACTATGCACTCCATGTTTGACGGAAACTTTGGTGGTTCAAGTTTTAATCAACCGCTAGATTTATGGAATACTATTAATGTTACAGACATGAGTTACATGTTTAGACGATGTGACTTTAACCAACCTATTGCTAGTTGGAATGTTACTAACGTCGTAACCATGTCTGGTATGTTTTATTTAACGCCTGCCTTTAATCAACTTATTGAAAATTGGGACGTTTCTCAAGTCACTAATATGGCGAGTATGTTCTATCAAGCTGCACAATTTAATCAACCATTAAACAATTGGAACACTGGTGCTCTTACAAACATAAATAGCATGTTTAATAATGCACCTCTATTTAATCAACCATTAAATAATTGGGATGTTAGTAACGTAACAAATATGTCTAGCACATTTAATGGTGCAAGTCTATTTGATCAAAATTTAGCTACTTGGAATATTACTAGCGTAACAAACATGACTAACATGTTAAGTAATTCAAATTTAACTTTAGAGAATTATGATAATACGCTTATCGGCTGGGCTGCTCAAACCGTTCAAAGTAATGTTTCATTAGGTGCATCATCACTTACCTACTGTGATAGCTTAGAAGAAAGGCAAGATCTAATTGATATTCACAATTGGAATATTACAGGAGATAGTGTTAACTGCTCGTACGTATTATGTACATCAATTATTTCGCCTATTGATGGCGACACGAATGTACCTGCCAACTCAAACATTATTTGGGATCCTGCTCCAAATGCTACAGGCTATATTATTAGTATCCGAAGAGAAGATGATATGGGCAACATCATTCAAATTATTTTTGACAATGAAGATGTTGGTAATGTTGTGAGTGTCACTTTTACCAACGAATTTCTTCCTGGTGACAATGTATTTGTAACCGTAATACCATATAATGACGAAGGTCCAGCAACCGATTGCGACGAAATCTATTTTAAAACCGTAGAAAGTTGGGTTAATAGTCCTGATGCTTTTAAACTAACATACGATACGCAACTGCTAGACGGTACGTTTACAACACCTATAAACCAATTAGAAATACAAACAAGATCAGGAATAACCTATGATTTCTCAATTGATTGGGGCGACGGACAATATAATAACAATGTCACTGGAGATATAACACATACCTATTTAATACCTGGTGTTTACACGGTTAGTATTATTGGCGATTTCCCTGCACCAAGACATGAAGAATTCTATAGTGATGGTTACAAACTATTAACAATAGACCAATGGGGAACTCAAGTTTGGGAATCGATGCAAGGCGCTTTTGCCGGTTGTGATAATATGGAATACAATGCCACCGATACTCCTAACCTTACCAATGTCACAGACATGAGTAGAATGTTTATTACGTGCTACAACTTTAATGGAAACATAAACGCTTGGAATGTTAGTAATGTTACTAATATGTATGCCATGTTTGGTGTTACAAATTTATACAACCAACCTTTAGATAATTGGGATGTTAGTAATGTTACTAATATGTCTTTAATGTTTTTTGGTACAGATGTATTTAATCAAAATATTGATAATTGGGATACATCTAGTGTTACAGATATGAATAGAATGTTTGAAGGTACAGATGCTTTTAATCAACCATTAAATAGTTGGGACGTGAGTAATGTAACTGATATGAGCAGTATGTTTGAGCGTGCTGCTGTTTTTAATCAACCTTTAAATAATTGGAATGTTAGTAGTGTAACTAGCATGGAAGAAATGTTTTACAGCGCTTCTGATTTTAATGGAGAAATTAGTAATTGGGATGTAAGCAACGTCGTTGATATGAATGAAATGTTCAGATCCGCCACTGTATTTAATCAACCTATAAACGGATGGAATGTTGGCAATGTAATTACTATGAGCAGTATGTTTTATGGTGCTTCATCGTTTAATCAGCCTGTAAATAATTGGGATGTTGGCAATGTAATTACCATGAGTAGTATGTTTTATAATGCATCTGCATTTAACCAACCATTAGATTTATGGGATGTATCATCAGTTACCAACATGTATTCAATGTTTAGAAGTGCAACCTCATTCAACCAAAATATAAATAATTGGAATGTAACTAATGTTATTAATACCTCTAGTATGTTTCAAAATGCTTCCGTTTTTAATGAGCCACTAAATCAATGGGATGTAAATTCTGTTGTAAACATGACGTCTATGTTTGAAGACGCTTCAATATTTAATCAACCAATAAATAACTGGGATGTTAGTGCTGTAGCTACAATGTCTTCTATGTTTGAAGATGCCATTGCATTTAATCAACCTTTAAGTTCTTGGGATGTAAGTTCTGTTACGCTTACAGATGCTATGTTTAAAGGTGCTATAATTTTTAACAATCCAATAGATAGTTGGACAGTCGCTTCTGTTACCAATATGATGTCCATGTTTGAGGAAGCAACTGACTTTAACCAACCTTTAAATAATTGGGATACTGGAGAAGTGCTCACAATGCAAGAAATGTTTAAAGCTGCTACATCTTTTAATCAAGAAATAGATGCTTGGGATGTTTCGTTTGTAACCAATATGGAAGAAATGTTTATGGAAGCTTCAACTTACAACCAAACAATGGATAGTTGGAATGTTGCCTCTGTAACCACTATGGAAGGTATGTTTGAAGATGCAATTGCCTTTGATAGTGCAATAAATAGCTGGAATGTACGCCAAGTATTAACCATGAAAAATATGTTTTATGGTGCCACTGCATTTAATCAAACGCTTAACAATTGGCGAGTCACTGGTGTTGAGAATATGGAGAATATGTTTAGGGATGCTATTTCTTATAACCAATCTATGGATGCATGGAATATTGGTACGGTTACCATGAGAAGTATGTTTAGAGATGCTTCTGCCTTTAACCAGAATTTAGTGGATTGGGATATAAGTAATATCACTAATGCAACCAATATGTTAGATGATTCAGGATTATCTAGAGAAAATTATGATGCATCATTAATTGCTTGGTCAGACCTTACATTAACACCAGGATTAACTCTTGGAGCGGATAATTTATTGTATTGTGATGCTTTACAACAACGACAAAGTATAATAGACAATTACGGATGGAACATTCTTGGAGATATACTAGATTGCCCTATTCCAGAATGTACCCAGTTAATTTTGCCATTAAATGGCGCTACTGATGTACCTGTAAACACCAATTTAACATGGGAAGATGTTCTATTTGCTAATGGCTACCGCTTAGAAATCACAATTCAACCAAGTGGAACTGTAATTAATGAAGTCTTAGGCGATGTCACAACGTATCAATTCCCAACCAATTTTACTGGAGGAGAAACGGTATTTGTTACAATAATTCCATTTAATGATACTGGTGATGCTGTAGGACCATGTACTGAAGAAAGTTTTACAATCTCTTCTAATCCTGCAACAATTCCTGAGTGTACAAATCTTACTTTACCATTAGATGACGCTACAGAAGTTGAAGTTGAAACAGACATAAGTTGGTCTCCTGTAATTAATGCTAATGGCTATAGGTTAACTGTAGTTACAAACCCTGGAGGCATCGTAATTGTAAATAATGAGGATGTTGGAAATGTAAATACCTATGATTTATCAACGGATTTACCAGAAGAGACACTAATAGAAGTAACAATTACACCTTATAATGATGAAGGCGATGCTAGTAGTTGCGCAACTGAAAATTTTACGACACAAACTATTCCTACAGCACCATTATGCACCAACTTAATAAATCCACTTAACAATAGTATAGATGTTCCCATTGATACAAATATTTCTTGGAATGCTGTAGCAAATGCCACTGGATATTTAATTAGCATAGGTACTACAACTGGAGGAATTGAAATAGCCAACAGTATTGATGTCGGAAATATGACGACTTACGATATACCGAATGACCTTCAAAATACATGGACTTATTATGTGACTATCATACCATACAATTCAATTGGTGATGCAACTGGTTGTAATGAAGAAATTTTTATTACTGAAGACCCAATTTCTACAACACCTGCATGTACTAATCTTACAAGTCCTAGTAATGGTGATACTGATATTGTTACTACTTTAAATCAAATTACGTGGAGTACTGCTGCAAATGCGACATCCTACAGCGTAACCATTTCAGGCACCGTAAATAATGATATTACTAATTTTGAAACGACTGATACCTTCTATAATTTTACTAATGCTTTTGTAAATGGAGAAGTTGTAACCGTTAGCATAATTCCTTTTAATGCTACTGAAAATGCATCAGGTTGTATCTCGGAAAGTTTTACGATTATTCCTGAAGCCCCTAACTGTACAAACCTAACTAGCCCTTTAGATGGGGCCAATGGTGTTGCTGTAGATTTAAATCAAATCACATGGAATACTGCTACAAATGCAACGTCCTATAACGTAACCATTACTGGTACAGCGAATAATAACATAACCGATTTTTCTACTACTGATACTTTTTACAATTTTGCTAATACGTTTACAAACGATGAAGTTGTGACGGTTACCATTATCCCTGTTAATGGAACAGTTGATGCTACTGGTTGCGCGTCTGAAAGCTTTACTATTATTCCTGATACACCAAATTGTGCAAATCTTGCTAGTCCTTTAAATGGCGATACAAATATTGAAACAACATTAAACCAAATAACATGGAATACAGTTGCCAATGCGACACTTTACAGAGTGACTATTTCTGGGACTGCAAATAATGATATTACAGATTTTGAAACGACTGACACTTTTTATAATTTCAGTAATCCGTTTGTAAATAGTGAAGTTGTTACCGTAACAATAATTCCTATTGATGATAACGTGGAAGCTTCTGGTTGTGCGTCGGAAAGTTTTACTATTATTCCTGAAACACCAAGTTGTACAAATCTTATAAGTCCAATTGATGGCGAAACTGAAGTTGCTGTAAATTTAAATCAAATCACATGGAATGCTGCTACAAATGCAACGTCCTATAACGTAACCATTACTGGTACAGCGAATAATAACATAACCGATTTTTCTACTACTGATACTTTTTACAATTTCGCTAATACGTTTACAAATGACGAAGTTGTTGCAGTTACCATTATTCCTGTTAATGACACTGTTGAAGCTACTGGTTGTGCGTCTGAAAGTTTTACTATTATTCCTGACACGCCAAGTTGTACAAACCTTACGAGTCCTTTAAATGGCGACACAAATATTGAAACAACATTAAACCAAATAACATGGAGTTCAGTTGCCAATGCAACACTTTATAGAGTAACTATTTCTGGAACTGCAAATAATGATATTACAGATTTTGAAACGACTGATACCTTTTATAATTTCAGTAATCCGTTTGTAAATAGTGAAGTTGTTACCGTAACAATAATTCCTATTGATGGTGCTGTGGAAGCTTCGGGTTGTGCGTCGGAAAGTTTTACTATTATTCCTGAAACACCAAGTTGTACAAATCTCACAAGTCCTATTAATGGCGAAACTGAAGTTGCTGTAGATTTAAATCAAATCACATGGAATGCTGCTACAAATGCAACGTCCTATAACGTAACCATTACTGGAACAGCAAATAATAACATAACCGATTTTTCTACTACTGATACTTTTTACAATTTCGCTAATACGTTTACAAATGACGAAGTTGTTACAGTTACCATTATTCCGGTTAATGACACCGTTGAAGGTACTGGTTGTACATCTGAAAGTTTTACTATTATTCCTGATACACCAAGTTGTGCAAACCTTTCTAGTCCTTTAAATGGCGATACAAATATTGAAACAACATTAAACCAAATAATATGGAACACAGTTGCCAATGCGACACTATATAAAGTTAGTGTCTCTGGAACTGTAAATAATGATATTACAGATTTTGAAACGACTGATACCTTTTATAATTTTACTAATCCATTTGTAAATAACGAAGTTGTTACCGTAACAATAATTCCTATTGATGGTACTGTGGAAGCTTCGGGTTGTGCGTCGGATAGTTTTACTATTATTCCTGAAACACCAAGTTGTACAAATCTTATAAGTCCAATTAATGGCGAAACTGAAGTTGCTGTAGATTTAAACCAAATCACATGGAATGCTGTTGACATTGCAACAAGTTACAAGGTCACAATTATTGGTACTACTAATAACAATGTCACAAATTTTGAAACTACAAATACGTATTATGATTTCACAAATGTGTTCGTAAATGAGGAAGTTGTTTCGGTTACTATAATTCCTGTGAATGATACCGTTGAAGCTACTGGTTGTACATCTGAAAGTTTTATTATTATTCCAGAAACACCAAATTGTACAAACCTTACGAGTCCAATCAATGGAGAAACTGATGTGGTCATTGATTTAAATCAAATCACTTGGAATGCTGTTTCTAATGCAACATCTTATAAAATTACTATCACTGGAACTTTAAGTAATAACGTTACAGCTTTTGAAACGTCTGAAACATTCTATAATTTTTCAAATCTATTTGAAAATAATGAAGTCGTAAATGTAACCATCATTCCTGTTAATGACACTGTGGAAGCTCTAGGTTGTACCTCAGAAAGCTTTAGCATTGTAAAAGTACCACTATGTACATACCTCATTGCTCCTTTTGATGGTGAAACAGATGTAGCAGTAGAATCCCAGTTAGCATGGGAAGACATTTATAATGCTGATGGTTATTTACTCGCCATAGGCACAACTGTTGGTGGTACAGATATTTTAAATTATTTAGACGTAGGGCAAACTACCTCATATAGTTTTGATGATGATTTGGAAAGTATTACAACTTATTACGTTACAATAATTCCTTATAACATAAACGGTGAAGCCGAAAACTGTACTGAAAGTAGTTTTACAACACTCAAAATTCCTAAGAACGATGTTAAGTATGGCTTCTCTCCTAATGGTGATGGTGTTAACGATTTTTGGAACATTGTTGGCATAGAAGACCATCCTAACAATACCGTATCTATTTATAACAGATGGGGAGATTTAGTATTTGAAATTGACGATTACAATAATACGTCTAACGTTTTTAGAGGTGTAGCCAATAAAAAAACGAAAATGGGTGCAGGAAATCTTCCTGATGGAACCTACTTTTTTCAGTTCTCTATTAGTGGTGAACATAATTTTAAAACCTTAAAAGGTTACGTAATTATTAAAAGATAATTAAATGATTTTCAGAAAAAAAGCCACCACTCTAATAATTATTATTGGATTAGCATGTTCAATGTTTAATACCATATTTGCTCAGCAAACACCTTTGTTTTCGGAGTATAATTACAATCCATTTATTATAAATGCGGCTTATGCTGGCATGACATCAAATACCGAGTTTTCAATAAGTAATTCGGGATATTTCAATCAATTTGAAGGAAGCCCTAAGAGTTTTGCTCTCAGTGGACATGGCTCTATAAATGAGAAGAAAGCTGGTATTGGTGCTGGTATCTCTAGAGATGAAATTGGCGTAACAACGTCAACACGTTTTTTTGCAACTTATGCCTACAAAATTTATTTCGATTTTGACAGTAATCGTCCGTATTGGCAGAACTACCATCCTGGAGTGTTGTCTTTTGGTGCTTCAGTTGGCTTACAACAATACCAAGATAACCTAACAGAATTAGGTATCATTGACGATGAGGTTTTCGCTCAAAATATAAACTCAACTATACCAACAATAGGTTTTGGTTTTTTATTTAATCACAACACCTTTTATGTTGGCATTTCTTCTCCTAATGTTGTTGGTGATGCATTAGTAGCAGACAAGAGTATAAATATTACCAACACCTATTATGGCTACCTTGGCTACCGCATATATAACAACAGATTTCAAGACTTAATGATAAAACCAAATGTATTATTAAAATATGAAAATGGTGCTCCATTACAAGCCGATATTAATGTTGCCGTAAGTTTTAAAAATCAATTTGAACTTGGAGCTGGTTACAGAACAAGTAATTCATATAACTTTATTGCAGGCTTATACTTATTTAACAATTTTAGATTGATTTATAATTATAACTTAGCTACAAACAATTCGCCATTAGGAAATGCGCATGGATTCATTTTAAGTTGTCAGCTTGGTGAAGGATTTAGTAATAATTAAACTTACATTAATTTTAGATATCTATTCTTTTACAATCAAAAATTCCGAACGTCTATTTTCAGCATCTTGTTCATCTGTACAATTAGATTTACAATTTATTTTAGGCTCTAAACTTCCCATACCTTTTGCAGACAATCTTTCTTCACTAACACCTTTGGATATTAAGTATTGCACTGTTGCTTGTGCTCTTTTCTCTGATAACTTTAAATTATATTCAGCCTGACCTTTAGAATCTGTATGCGAACGCACTAAAATTTTCATATCAGGATAATCTGTCATAATCTTAACCAGTTTATTCAATTCTGAAGCACCTTGAAGCGTAATATTACTTTTATTGAACTCAAAGTAAATATTATTTAGCTTTACTTCGGTTTCAGTGATCATTTCATTTATGAGTTTTAAATTCGCTTTGATCACAATATCTTCTCCTTCTGACTCCTCTACTCTATAAAATGCGGTTTGATAACCGTCCATGGTAATATTAATAGAATATGCATTCTCACAGCTCACATTGAAGCTAGTTTTACCAGCTGCATCTGTCGCTTGCGTTGCGATTTGGTTATGTTGATCATCTAAAATTGCAATCTTTGCTCCTGATAAAATTTTAGAGCTTTCAGCATCTTTTACTATTGCTACGGTTTCAAACTGGCAAATAGGTATCGCCATATAAATATTATCTGCTCCTGATCGATTAGAAGAAAAATAACCCACTTTCAATTTTGAATTTAAACTAAATGCAAAATCGTCTTTATTAGTATTTACAGAACTACCTAAATTAACAGCATCTTCAATACTATTTAAATCATATTTGAATATATCTAATCCTCCAAAACCTTGTTTCCCTAATGAAGCAAAATATAATACATCATTATCTGTAATTGATGGAAAACCTTCCTTACCTGATGTATTAACACTTTTCCCTAAGTTCACTGGCTTTCCATAAGAATCTCCATCTATACTAATTTTCCAAATATCTGTATCACCTAAACCACCTTCCATATTTGAGGCAAAATATAGAGTTTTACCATCTTTACTTAAACTTGGGTGTGTTACAGTATATTCATTACTATTTATTGGTAATGCTATGATATTACTCCATTTACCGTTTACAAGCGTTGCCTTATACAAGCCTTGCTGTGCTAATTTTAAACGTTTCTTTTTAATTTTTTTATAAGCACCTTCACTATGGCCATCTCGCGAAAAATACATTGTTTTCCCGTCTGCACTTATGGTTAAAGGTCCATCATGATAACTTGTATTTAATTCTGAAATCTGTTTTGGTTGAGACATAGTTCCATCTGCATTTCTAGTCGATTGATAAATATCTAAATATGGTTGTTTTGTCCAATTATCTTTTTTACTTGCGACTTGCCTAGAACTCACAAAATACAATACATTTTCATTAGATAATACAGCTCCAAAATCACTTTGATTCTCATCATTAATAGCTATGTTTTCTACATTAAATGCCTTTGAAATATCTGCCAGCATTGGTATATAGTCTGGATTTGACAAATGTGAAATTGCACGTTGATCATTAGGCATCAATTTGGCAAAACTATCCATTTGCTTATTAGCTGCTTCATAATCTCCTAAAGATCTCAAAACTTGCGCATAACGATAGTAAGTCTCTGCATCTTGGTTAACTTCTACTGCTTTTTTATACCATTTAGATGCCTCTTCAATATTAAAAACATTATAGTAACTATCTGCCAATTGCTTATAAACATATGCATTCGCTTCATTGGTATGTGTCAATTTAAGATACTGATTTATAGCATCTATATATTGATAGCTTTCAAAAAGTTTATCCGCCTTTTCTGTTTTTTTACTTTGCGCATAACTTGACGCAACAATTAGGAATAAACTTAAAAAACTAATAATTTTTTTCATTTTATAAATTTTATTTGACCATAAACTTCTACGTTTTCTAATGTTGTAAACTGAACTCAACATTAAACCACAATACCCATTAAAACACTGTTATCTAAATAATTATAGGCTAAAATTAAAACAAATGATTTTAAATTTAAAATAATATGATGGTTTAAAGTTTCATCTTTATTAAGAATCGATAAGCTACTAATTAGTAAGTTAAACGTAAATACTACTGAAAACCAAATTCAAATTAACGGTTTTCAGGGTATTGAAAGAGATCTTCTACTGATAGTTTTGTACAGTAATAAAAATGGAAATTTTAATCACATGAAAACGAAAATATCTACCCTAATTGTATTAATTCTAATTATTCAATCTTGCGGATTTAGTACAACTCCTGAGAATTATTTTGAATACACCACCGTATATACTAATTTGTTCAGTGACTTCGGATCTAAAGATTTTCAAAATTTTAGAACGTTAATAAAGCAAAATGCCTTAATTATTGAAAATGAAAACGGTGAATGGGTTACTCAAGATAAATTAGTACCTCATATAGAAACATATGTTATTAGTAATATTGAAAAAAATATAAATAAAATACAGGGTTTAAAAAAAACAGCAAGCACTGACGCTATGATTGAAGCATCTTTAAATTTACACGAATTTACTTTAGAAATCTATCAAAAAGAGTATTTACATATAGCAAATCTCATAGATTGTAACGCTTCTGAATCTATAGTTAATGATGCCATTTCAGAATTAGATAAACATCATTTAGAAAAATATTTAGAATTATATACTAAATTAATGGATGTTGCTTTACCTTATGCCGAAGCGAATAAAATAAAAGGATAAATCTTATAAAGTAACCCAACTAAAAACTTAGTACTCAATTTTAATGCAAAACATATCTAATTACATTTTAAATTTAACTTCAAAGAAGTTAGCTACGTATTTAATAGTTTATCCTTTAATTCTTGCGCTTGCACATACTTCATTGACTTTAGTCAGTCGTTTAAATTCTTTTGATTCTGAAATCTATAATAGAATTGTTACTGCTATAGAATATGGTATTTTTATTCTGTTCTTATTCATTATTTTATTTTGGTTTTTATGGCTTAGAGCAGCAGCAAAATCAGTAGCGGAATTAAAATTAGGTTTACCAATTAAATGGTTTCATTTAGCATTTGGATTATTTTTATTCTATTTAGTTTTTAACCTTTCTTATGATTTTCTTATCAATTTTATAAGTAATATTAATCAAGATTATACGTGGATCATGTATGCTGCGCGTGAAACTATAAATTTTGTAGGACTCTTGGTTTTATACCCAATAATATGTCATTATTCGGCTAGAGCTATTTATGTAAAAAAGAATAATGCAGCAGCAACCTTTGTGAAATCAATACCTTTTACATTACTGTTAATTTTTATTCCAATTAGTATTCCTTTTTTTCAGAATTACTTTAGTCCTATTAAAACTAATCAGAATACACTTATTAAAATATATGTTTTAGGCTTAGGAATTATTTTGTTGCTTTTTATGACAGGTTTAATAGCTGCCTTTACGGGAGCCGTGTAATTGATCCGATAAAATCACTATTATATATAATGCAAAAAACCCATAACTTTCGTTATGGGTTTTCTTTTGCGGAGAGTAAGGGATTCGAACCCCTGGAGGTGTGACCCTCAACAGTTTTCAAGACTGCCGCATTCGACCACTCTGCCAACTCTCCTTTAGCGGCTGCAAATATAAAAGCCTTTTTGTTCTCGGCAAACATTTTTAATAGTTTTTTCAAAAAAAAATAATTTTTGCCAACTTATAGAAATAATAGGTCAGAAAATAGATCCTATTTAGATGTTCGGCATAAAAAGTGATGAGTTAATTATTAAATTTACAGATTATTCAGTTTTAGAATCACTTATAAGTTTTACTGTCACTGTTTCATTAACATTAAAAACATATAATCATGAAAAAAGTAATAATAGTACTAGGGTTTATTTCTGCTATAATAGCAACCATTTTATCTGCTTCGAGTTATTATAACTTCGCTACAGCACCAATTGTAATTGCTTTTGCATGTGGTATCGTGGTTTTATTCCTTTCTAAAAAAGAGAAAGTAAAAACAAAACCTATTCAATATATATTTCTATTAGTAATCATATCTTTAAGTCTAACGATTTATAAAAATGTAATTATTCCAGTAGAGGAATTAGAATCAGAACAAATTGAAATTTCTGCTGACGATAATGAAGAAGACGCTGTGGACAACGCTGATATAATTACGAAGAAAAACAGATTGAATTAATGCTAAAATTTCTATTAAACACAGACAACTACTTCAACCTATTTATCTTACATTTACCTAAATTATTTTAATCTATATAACTTGCTGTTATTTCTATTGATTTCGAGGGGAATTTTAATCTATTTTTTTGCAGCACAACCTTTTAAAACAGTATAAAAAAAGGATGAAAACACTCATTGCCTCTGCACTTATTCTTGTTGGTTCTTGCGCAACAATTCGACATAGTGAAAAAATTGACAATCTTAAAAACAATATCTCTTTTAAAGATAAAGCGGTTGTAACCAAATACCTCAATACCATAATTGAAGACGATTTAAAAACACATGTAGTTGAAGTCTCTTCTGACAAATACAATGGTAGAATGACAGGGGAAGAAGGTCATAATGACGTTTGTAATTATATTAGAGATCAATATAAATATCTTAACATATTACCTCCTACTACAAATCTCGATTACTATCAAACTGTACCAAAAGAAGCTCTACCAAATGACCTTAATGCATCTCAAAATATAATTGCTTACATAGAAGGATCTGAATTTCCTGACGAGTATATCTACATTGCCGCACACTCAGATCACGAAGGTGTAAAAAACGGAGAAATATATAATGGTGCAGATGATAATGGCTCTGGCACGGCAGCAGTTATTGAAATGGCAGAAGCATTTAGTTTAGCAATTAAAGATGGTTTTAGACCAAAACGCAGTGTTGTATTTCTTCACGTTACAGCTGAAGAAGTTGGATTACATGGCTCTAGATATTACACAGAGAATCCAATATTTCCAATTGAAAATACCGTTGCTACGTTAAATATTGATATGATTGGTCGCGTTGACCTTAGACACAAAAATGATGAAAACTATATTTACCTTATTGGCTCAGACAAAATGAGTACAGAATTAGATTTTATTGCTCAAAAAGCAAATTCTGACTTTACTAATCTCAATTTAGATTATAAATACAATGATGATAATGATCCTAATCAATACTATTACAGATCAGATCACTACAATTTTGCCTTAAAAGGAATCCCAGTAATATTCTTTTTTAATGGTGAGCATGAAGATTATACAAAACCAACAGATACAGCTGATAAAATTAATTACCCACTTTTAGAAAAGCGATCAAAATTAATTTTTGCAACAGCTTGGTATTTGGCAAATTCTGCTGAACGCTTAACTGTAGAAGTCATCTAAATCAAATTCCTTATTTTGTTTATTGAACAAAGTATTCAATCTGATAAAACTATTTAATATAAAACAAATGAAAAAACTATTAATTCTTGGATTTAGCACACTACTCTTTCTCGGTTGTGGCAGCTCATCAAATAAAAAATCTAATTCACAGGTTAACGAAATAGAAAACGTTGATCCGGCTGAATACGCTTCAACCATAACATCAGAGGAGCTAAAAACAATGCTTTATAAATATGCTTCAGATGAGTTTGAAGGTAGAAATACTGGGGAAAAAGGTCAGAAAATGGCTGTTGAATATTTAAAGGAAAAGTATCAAGCATTGGACATTCCTTCGCCACTTGGTGGTGAAGATTATTTTCAAGAGGTTCCATTAGAGAAACAAAGAGTATCACAAGCAAAAGTTAGTGTAAATGGAAAATCATATGAAAGCTATAAAGACCAAATTGTTTTGGCTGCTTCAAGTAGCATAAATATCTCTGCTGACGAAATTATTTTTGTAGGCTATGGTATTGATGATGCGACCTATTCCGACTACAAAAACATAGATGTTACAGACAAAATAGTACTTGCGAAAGCTGGTGAACCTAAAGACAGCTTAGGAAATTATATTACATCTGGGAAAACAGAAAACACAAAATGGACTAATGGTCGTCAAGCTATATCTAGCAAACGAGAAGCAGCGAAAGCCAATGGAGCAAAAGCGCTATTATATTTAGATAGCGAATCGTTCCCAAGATATGCGCCTTATTATCAAAGACAAGCAGCATCTGGAGCAACTGGTAGATTATCATTAAAAAGTGATACAGATAAATTATTAATGTTAATGATTGATGAAAATTTAGCTCATGCACTTTATCCAAAAATCACTGAAAACTCTGCACCAATGTTTCTAAATGTAAACGTGAATTTAGATGTTGAAAATCAATCTGAGTCCATTGTATCAGAAAATGTTGTGGCTTACATTAAAGGTTCTGAAAAACCAGATGAGATTATAATCATCTCTGCGCACTTAGATCATGAAGGTATTAAGAATGGAGAAATATACAATGGCGCAGATGATGATGGATCTGGTACTGTTGCTATTTTAGAAATTGCTGAAGCCTTTAAAAAAGCAGAAAAAGATGGCCATGGTCCTAAACGAACTATGCTTTTCTTACATGTTACTGGAGAAGAGAAAGGATTACTAGGGTCTAAGCATTATGCAGATAACGATCCTATTTTTCCACTTGAAGACACAGTTGCCGACCTAAATATTGATATGATTGGTAGAACAGATCCTAAACGTAAAGTTGGAACAAGAAACTATATCTATCTAATTGGAAGTGATAAATTGAGTTCAGAGCTTCATACTATTTCTGAAGAAGCGAATAGCAAGTACGTTAATATGGAATTAGATTATAAATTCAACGATGATAATGATCCTAATCGTTTTTATTACAGATCAGATCATTATAATTTTGCCAAAAATAATATTCCAGTAATTTTTTATTTCAATGGTACACATGATGATTACCACCAACCTTCAGATACTGCAGATAAGATTGAATACGATTTATTAGAAACAAGAACACGCTTTGTCTTTTACACGGCTTGGGAAGTTGCTAATAGAGCAGAAAGAATAGTAGTTGATAAAGCAAGCGAATAAAATATATAGTGCGTCTCACTTATTAAAGCCTTTCATTTATTTGAAGGGCTTTTTTTTATGCTAAGTTATATTAACAAAAAAAGCTTCTCTTTTCAGAGAAGCTTTGTCTTTTGGGTGGAAGACCGGGTTCGAACCGGCGACTTTCGGTACCACAAACCGACGCTCTAACCAGCTGAGCTACAACCACCATTTTAAATTGGATTGCAAATGTAAAATATTTACATTTTTCTACAAAGTGTTTTTTAACTTATTTTAAGTCAAATAATGAATCTACTGCAACATAGCGCTCAACAGTGTAACCCTCAGCATGTTCCACTCCAATTAATCGCCCTAAATTTCTTGCTCGGTAATCTACACTATCTGTAAAGTTCTTACTTGAGATAGGTGTTTCTGGTTCTTTACTATCTGGATCAAAAAACTGAGTTTTATAAGCCAATACTGCATCAACCTTTTTATCCATATAACCTGTAACATCTACAACTACATCTGGTTCAAGATCTTTCCATTGAATATAATGATAAATCGTTTTTGGTCGCCAAGGCTCTTGTTCAGTTTTTTCATCATTATAAGTAGTTACAATCTTTTTTAATCCACTTAAAAAACAAGCATCACTGACTAATTGGCTGCCTTTAGGATGATCAATATGCCTATCATCAACTGCATTGCAAATAATAACCTCTGGTTTATTAAAACGAATCATCTTAATAAGCTCTAACTGATGTTGTCTATCATTGACAAAGAAACCATCAGCAAAACGCATATTAATTCGAGAATGAACTCCTAAAATTTTAGCCGCATCTGCTGCTTCTTTATCTCTCGTTTCTGCAGTGCCTCTAGTTCCTAATTCGCCTCTAGTTAAGTCAATAATCCCAACTTTCTTACCATTAGAAACTTCTTTTGCTAATGTTGCACCACATCCTAACTCAACATCATCAGGATGAGCTCCAATGGCTAATATGTCTAATTTCATTCTTTCTTATCTTAATTGTGAAGTTAAATGAAGCATCAAATACCATACGTATAGATCTTTTTCTCATCATTTAACTATTTCTAATTATCAAAAATATTAAAAAGTAGATAAAAAACAGCTTTGTTTTTATTTCGCAATCGGTTTCGTTTAATATAAACTGTCGTTTTTTCAAAAATCGCTATGTAAAAATGAAAAAATCGCAATAGCACTAAAGTATGACTTTCGTCATAATTATTGGCTTTTTATGACTCTACCTTTACACTGTAATCAGAAAAACAAAATCCTTATGAGCTTAATGATAGCCATCCTAGTCATCACTATTTCACTTTTTATTTGGGGAAAATTTACACCAGACATTATCGCGCTTATTTCAATGTTAAGTCTTTTCATTTTTGGCATTTTAGATTTGCCAGAAACATTGAGTGGCTTTAGCAACCCTACCGTAATTATGATTGCTGCTTTATTTATTATAGGTGAAGGACTATCTCAAACAGGTTGGACAGCCTTAGCAGGAGAAAAATTTATAAAACTAGCTGGAAAAAGTAAAGTAAAGCTTTTACTTATCACAACATTAGGGTCTGGTTTACTCTCTGGAGTAGTTAGTAATACTGGTACTGTAGCGACATTAATGCCTGTTACAATTGCTTCTGCTTGGAGTATAGGCACGTTGCCTTCAAAGTTATTAATGCCTGTTGCATTTGGTTCTAACACTGGTGGTTTACTTACATTAACTGGTACACCACCAAATATTATTGTAAATAATACAATGATAGAAAGTGGTTTAGAAGGTTTTTCTTTTTTTGAATTTGGACTTATTGGCCTTCCACTTTTAATAATAGCACTTCTCTATTTTAGATTTATTGGCTATAAATTATTACCAAAGAATAAAACAAATAACAAACCTGTAAACATTAGTACAACATTACACCAATGGATTGAGGCCTATAAAGTAGACGGTGAATATTACAGATTAAGAGTGAGATCTGTGTCTCCTTTTTTAAATACAAAACTTGGCGATTGGGATTTTGAAAACAAACATGGTGTTTCAATTCTTCGTATTAAACGTAGACATCCTAATCGTTTAAAAGGCAATAGTCCATTTATTGAATTACCTACAGATGATACTGAATTTTTATATCACGATATTATTACCGTTAAAGGTGATACTGAAGCTATAAATGCTTTAATGATAACATTTAGATTAGGGCTATTACCATTAGATCCTATTGAGAATGAACTACGTGACAACTTAATTAATCAAGAAGTTGGTATGACGGAAGTATTGGTTACACCTCAATCTGCTTGGGTTGGTAAAAAAATTAAGTCGAGTCACTTATTTGAACGCTACAATGTACAGTTAATGGCTGCATCTAGAAATAATAGCCCATTAATAGGAAATGAAATTACTGTTAAAGCTGGTGATGCCTTTTTAATTCGTGGTGAATGGAGTGCTATTGATGATCTAAAAAAGCATTATGAACATTTAGTAATTTGTGGTAGTCCAGAAGGCATGGCAAAAACGGTAACTAACCTAACAACTAAATCCTATATCGCTTTATTATCGTTAGTTCTAATGATTGTAATGTTAGTTTTTAAAATAGTTCCTGGTGCGATTGCTTCGTTAATTTCCGCAGGTATTATACTTATCACAGGCTGTGTTCCTATTGCTAAAGCTTACAAAGGTATTAGTTGGATTAGCGTGGTAATGATTGCCGCAATGATACCAATGGGAATTGCGCTTCAAAAAACCGGAACAGCTGAACTTATTGCTAATGGCTTAGTAAGTACTCTAGGGAGTTTACATCCTGTTGTATTGCTTGCTGGCGTTTTTTTACTAACCACATCATTTAGTCAAGTAATTAACAATTCTGCGACTGCAGTACTTATGGCTCCTATTGTAATTATTGCTGCAAACTCTCTTAATATTTCAGCAGCTCCATTTATGATAGTAGTTGCTATTAGCGCTTCAACAGCCTTTTTAACACCTGTTGGAACCACAACTAATGCTATGGTTATGACTGCAGGTGGATACAAATTTATGGACTATTTAAAAGTAGGTGCGCCATTGCTCCTACTCTTCTTAATAACCTCATTATTATTAGTGCCATTAATATGGCCGTTTTAAATCGAATGTCGAATTAAAAAAATATTATCATGGAAACTTTATTAAACACATCAGCAAGAAAGTCTAGAGACTTAACAAAGTATGGAATAAAGAATGCCATTGCAAAGTGGAATTTAAGTCCAGAAGAGTTACAAGCCATTACTGTAAAAAAAGGAATGGGAACAGAAACAGCTAACGGAACTTTAGCAATCAACACAGGGAAATTTACTGGTCGATCTCCTCAAGATCGTTTTATAGTAAAAGATGATTACACAGAAAACAAAGTTTGGTGGGGAAAAACCAATAAGGCTATATCTCCAGAAAATTTTGATCATTTACAAGCGGAAATTGTCAACTTTTTAAGTGAAAAAGAAATTTATGTTAGAGATGCATATGTCTGTGCAGATCCAGAATTTAAAACTAATGTGAGAACAGTTACTGAATATCCTTGGTCTAACATGTTTACTTACAATATGTTTTTAAGATCAGAGGACTCCGAATTAGAAAATTTTGAGGAAGACTGGTTAGTACTTTGTGCGCCAGGTTATGAGGCACCAAATCCTAAAGCAGTAGACTTAAGACAGGGTAATTTTTCAATTCTTAATTTTTCTAAAAAAATTGCTTTAGTCGGTGGATCTGGCTATACTGGCGAAATTAAAAAAGGAATATTTTCTTCTTTAAATTTTATTCTTCCAGTTGAGAAAAATGTTTTACCAATGCACTGCTCTGCCAACGTTGGTGAAGCTGGAGATACTGCAATTTTCTTTGGATTATCTGGTACTGGTAAAACCACACTTTCTGCAGATCCTACACGAAAGTTAATTGGAGATGATGAACATGGCTGGACAGCAAACAACACTATCTTCAATTTTGAAGGAGGTTGCTACGCTAAAGTTATTGACCTATCTGAAGATAAAGAACCTGATATCTTTAGAGCTATTAAACCCGGAGCTATTCTTGAAAATGTTGTTTTCAAAGAAAATGGAGACGTTGATTATATGGACAGTACCATTACACAAAACACGCGTGTAAGCTATCCTATTTATCATATAGATAATATTCAAAACCCATCATATGCAGGTAATCCTAAGAATATTTTCTTTTTAACGGCAGATGCTTTTGGTGTTTTACCTCCTGTTTCAAAATTAACTCCTGGTCAAGCAGCATATCATTTTATTTCTGGTTATACGGCAAAAGTTGCTGGTACAGAAGCTGGTATTACAGAACCTGTTCCATCATTCTCTGCATGTTTCGGCGAACCATTTATGCCTTTGCATCCTTCTGTTTATGCTGAGATGCTAAGTAAAAAAATGCAAGATGCAGGTGTTAATGTTTGGCTCATAAATACCGGTTGGAGTGCTGGCCCTTATGGCATTGGTGCACGTATAAAATTAAAGTATACAAGAGCTATGATTTCGGCTATTCTTAATGGCGAATTAGATAATGTAGAGTATAATCAGCATCCTATTTTCGGATTATTTATGCCAAAATCTTGTCCTAACGTACCAGATAATTTATTAGATCCTATGAACACTTGGGAAGACAAAGGACAATATATCAGCAAATCAATACAACTGGCGCATTCATTTCATCTAAATTTTGAAAAGTTCGCAAGTGAAGCTTCAGAACAAATCATAGAAGGTGGACCGCTAATTGATGAACATCATCATTTACACGATCATATTTAAATTTCCATGAGCTAAAAGAGCCCTTAAATGGGCTCTTTTTTTATTACATATAGAATTATGAAAAAATACATATTTATTTTAGTTGCCATTATATTTAACCAAATTCAGTTAGAAGCACAAAGCACTGGAGAGCAGGAATTAGGGTCTTGGTACGAAATAACCTTATCAAACAGAATTAGCGATAAATACAGCGTATTTGGTTCTTTAACAAGTTGGAATTATGAGTTGCCAGCAGAACGATCTCATTTACTATTGGCTATTGTTGGTGCAAAATATCATTTAAATACTAAAACCTCAATAGGAATAGGTTACGCTTATGGTGATATTGATTCCTTTTTTGAAATCAATGACACGCCTCATACTAAAGAACATAGAATTTTAGAGCAATTAGTATTTAATCACAAATTAAATTCTATAAAATTATCACAACGATTTAGATTAGAACAACGGTTTTTAGAATATGAAACTGAAACTATCTTGAAGCATAGACTACGCTATAGATTTAAATCAAAAATCCCAATAAATGATACATTTTATGTTTCAATTTATGATGAAATTCACTTTTATTTAAATGAATTCGATTTTCAGCAAAACAGAATATTTTCTGGACTAGGCGTGAATTTTAATAAAAATATAAAAGCAGAATTTGGTTATGCAAGACATTCTTTTAAAACGAAAAGTTATAACAGACTATCGATTCAGCTTAATTTAAAATTTGACTCAAGGAAAGAGAAAACATAAAAATTATCTCAAAATTATTAAATAAGACAATTTTAATTCAACTCTTTATTATGCATTCTCAATAGCTTGATTGATATCTTTCTTTAAATCTTTAATAGTCTCAATACCAACTGAGAAACGTACTAACTGATCGGTTATACCAACAGCATCGCGTTCCTCTTGAGTTAATAAAGCATGAGACGTTAAATGTGGAGATACGACTGTGCTCTCTACGCCTGCCAAACTCATTGAAGATTTTATTAGTTGTAAAGCCTTTTGAAATTTTTGAGAATCTAAACCATCTACCAACTCAAATGATAGCATAGCTCCAAATCCACTCATTTGGGATTTTGCTAATTTATATTCTGGATGTGATTTTAATCCTGGATAATATACTTTTGAAACATTTGGGTGCTTATTCAACCATATGGCTAATTTTAAAGCATTTTTAGTCTGAGCTTTTACGCGTAATCCTAAAGTTTTCATACTGCGTTCTAACATCCAAACGGTCATATCACTAAGGCTTCCTCCTAAATTTTTTCCAACATTCCAAATGCGTTCTATATGTTCTGCTGAACTTGCTACTGCGCCTGCACAAATATCACTATGTCCTCCAAAATATTTGGTTGCTGAGTGCATAACCATATCTATGCCTAGGTCCATAGGTTTTTGATTAACAGGTGACGCAAATGTATTATCTATAGAGGTTAAGATGCCTTTAGATTTTCCTAACTTGGCTATCGCCTTAATATCTGTGATAGTTAATAAGGGGTTAGATGGCGTTTCAATATGAACTAATTTTGTATTACTTTGAATTACAGCCTCGAAATCTTCAACCTTATAACCATTTGTAAAGGTATACTCAATTCCATATTTAGGAAATTCTTCCTTTATAAAATTTACAGTTCCTCCATACAAGGTATTTTGCACAACTAAATGATCACCTTGCTTTAAAAATGCTAAAAACATGGTACTTATAGCTGCCATACCCGATCCAAAAATCATAGCCGATTCCGTATTTTCTAATGCTGCTATTTTCTTAGCTAAATACTCTTGGTTTGGTGTATTAAAATAACGAGGATAACGCTTCACGTCAACATCTAAGTACTCATATGACGAGCTTAAATACATAGGCGAAACTGCACCTTTAAACTGTTCGTCTTTTACTTCTCCAATATGTGCGCAAATGGTGTTTAAACCAAGATTTTTATTCTCTGACATCGTATAATTATTAATGGAATAAAATTAATAAAAATAGTCTGCTCTAACTTATTTCTCAATATAAACTTTAGAGGAATAAGAAGAAATCTCGGTTTCTAAGGATACAATGTAAATACCTGTAGAAATATTTGAAGTGGGAACTATTATAGAATTTGAAGTAGTATGATCAACGTTATCTAGCCAAATTTGTTTACCATTGACAGTATATAAACTTATTTTTAAAGTATTGTTATCGTTTGAAATACCATCAATATGTAATTCATTTTGAAATGATGAATGCCATATTTTTAACTCTTCAAAATTATTTTGAGTTACGGATAGCACTTCTTCACTTATTGTATCACCAACTGAATTTGAAAATGTGATGAAGAATCTATCTAAATATGTTTCAGCAGCTAAACTATTGAGGTAATCCACATCATTTAATAACGTATATTCATCCAATTCTAAATCATACAAATACACATCAATAACTTCATCAAAATTCTCTAACTCATGTAGAGATATTTTCACATCACCAGAATTTGACAAAAATAGTCCAAGTGGATAATACTTATTTTCATTAAAAGCACCTACGCCTTGTATCACATAGCGTTCGTCCTCAATTATCCAATTTAAATCATTTGATAAATCATCAATATTTATAGCATCATATCCATAGTCCAATCCATCTGTTGCTGAGTTATCTGGCACAAATCCTAATAACAACTGTCTAGAAAAACCTTCTGGATTTTCAAAATTAACTCTAACACGTTGTATTTCGTTTTGTGCGAATGAAAAAGTTATGCTCATCATAAGCATAAGTCCTAATACTATAGTTCTCATTAGATTTGGGGTTTTAATGAATTGTACTACTATGGTTTAAACATAGTAAAAATATCACAAAAAACCCTATTAAAACCATATTTACACGATAAAATACGTTTTTAATTAACAAAATAGGTATTTTACTTACAATAAGCAGAATATTATTTAAGATAAATTATATTCTAAACTTGATAGGTTCTGCTGACGTTAAGACCAACTCCATGCGTAACAAAGAGCAATTATTTCTTATAGTAAATCTTACTTTTTCTATAAGAGAAAAAACCAAGTATGGCAATAACACCTACAGCAATAGCAATTACTTTTCCACTTAAAATTTGGTCTCCACTAGCATAAGAGTGTAAACCTGCCAAGTAGAAATTAACACCAAAATAGGTCATTAAAATACTACCATATGCCACAATAGACATTAAACTATAGATCCAACGACCTCTTAAGCCTGGCACTAAACGCATGTGAATAACAAAAGCATATATCATAATACTTATTAAAGCCCAAGTTTCTTTTGGATCCCAACCCCAATATCGTCCCCAACTTTCATTTGCCCACATACCTCCAAGAAAATTTCCAATAGTTAACATTACTAAACCAACCGTTAATGCCATTTCGTTAATAATGGTCAACTCTTTTATATTTACAAGCATGCGCTCTTTATTCTCTTTTGTTGTAAAAATCATTAACAACAATGCTACGGCTCCTAATATCATTCCTAACGTAAATGGTCCATAACTCGCCACAATAACAGACACATGTATCATTAACCAATACCCTTGTAGTACTGGCTGTAGATTACCTATTGCAGGATCTAACCAACTCCAATGTGCAATCATTAAAATCATAGAGGTTACAAAGGCACCTGCAGCAACAGTTAAACTCGATGAACTAAATTTACCTAAAAATGAAGCCTTTTTATCTGAAGTATTCTTTCGCTTAGTTATACCTACAATAAACCCAAATAACATGGTAGACCATGCTACATAAATCATTGATTCGTATGTATCACTCCAAGGTGCATGACCAGATAAATACCATCTCCAAATTAAACCAATTGTGTGAAGTATAAAAAACAGCGCAATAACAATCATGAATATATTAATAGCTATTTTTAAAGCTTTGCTTTTGTATTTAAAAATCTGAACAATGATCAGAATAAATAACAATGCTCCTACAAGCATGTACATATAATACAATCGTTTGAAGAGGTCGAAATCATTATACATGATCTCCGAATTAATTTTTTCGTCCGATAGCATAACTTCACTACCATATTTCTGCTGAGTTTTCTTAATGCCAGAAAGCAATTCTTCAGCTTTAGAATAATCGCCAGTTTGTTTGGCATTATTTAAAGTAACCAAATAAGCTACAAATCCATTATTTATAAAGTTGCCATAAAGAGAATCCTTTATCTTATCTCTAAATCCTTCGTCTCTAAAATCCTTAGAAGATATCCAACGGTTATTTTCATCTTCTGGTACAGGGAATATTTTAATATTTCTTCCTTCAATGGCATCAGACAATAAACTTAGTCGACCGTAAACTTCTTTTATTTGACTTTGATATCCTGTTGGAATTTTTGCATTAAAAGCATCACTCAAATAAGGATCTAGTTTATTTACACCACGTTCCGTAAAGAAATCGAGTAGACTGGCATGTTTAACCTTTTTATCTACACCAATAATGGTTCTTATAGAATCTGCTTTTCTTGGTGTTAAATAAATAATTGGCACATTATACCAAAGCATAGGACTTTCTTGTATGGAAAGAAAAACTTGATCTGCGTTAAATTCTTCATACGTATCTCTATGACTAATACCACGTAACATTTCTGAAGAATAAGTATGAATTGGCATCATACGACCACTATAATCCTGAATTACCATTTTTGAAAACTCAGCTGCGTGTTCCTTAGGCGTAATATGTACTCTTAAAATTGAATCTATTTGTTCTTTTACAGGCCTATCTTGATGGTTGTGGCCATCGTCCTCTGAATGTTGTTGCGCAAAACCTGTTAAACCGAATAACAACAATATCATTGTCATTATTTTTGCTTTCTTTGCTTTTATCTTCTTTAGTCGGTTTCGTATATCATCAAAGCGTGTGTTTTTTGCGAATAGAATTGCTAACAACCCAAAATACAAAAACATGTAACCTGCGTAGGTAATATATGTTCCCCAAAAATCATGGTTTACAGAAAGGTAGGTTCCTTTTTCATCTGGATCAAAGTTTGCTTGAAAGAAACGGTAACCTCTATGATCTAATACGTGGTTCATATAAATATGATAATCAAAATCGCCTTCTTCTCTATCTAAAACCGTAACCTTACTCTCGTAAGATGAATAAGCTTTTTCGGTGCCAGGATATTTTTCGGCAATAAAATCGTTGAGTTTTACATCAAAAGGTAATTTTAAAACTTTAGGTCCATATTTTAAAGCTAATTCTAAGCCACCAACTTCAAATTCTTCATATTCCGCTGGTATTCCTAGTCCTCCTAAAACGCCAACTTCTTTAGTTTCTCCGTTCGCAGTAACCTCTAAAATTAAACCATCAGTATCATTCTTTAAGAGCTCAGACTTTTTTACCACTCCAAAATCGCCCTTAATAATAGGCTTTGGCATCACAATTTGCATATTCCCAATAATATATCGCGATCTTAAAATCAATGGCTGAATACTATCTTTAAATAATTTACCTGTTGCACGCGTCGCCATCGTCATATACTCTCCTTCGTAAGGTGATTGAATAAATAAACCTTCTTCTGTTTCAGTAATATTTATAGCATCCTTTTCAAATTTATTCAATGACACTAAAACATTATGAAGGCTAGAGATTGTACCATCTTCTAAAAAGTGATTATGAGGTGCTCCATTACCAGCTTCGACTATTTTTAAATAGCGCTTACCTGTTTCATTAGGAATAACGTCCTTTTCAGCACCTTGAATTAATTCCTTGAGTTTAATTGTAACATCTGTATCTCCATAATCTAATGTTTCACTAAATGAATTATCTAAACGATGAGAAAAATCTACTTCCTCTTCTACTCTACGTTGTTGTAACTGACCATTTATTTTATAATCGCCAATAATACGACCGCTTATGTATGTTTTTTGCGAGTAAAATTCATTTTGAGTTTCGCCTTCTCTAATAGGCATAATTCCTTCATAACCTACATAACGCGTTATAAATGCTCCTAGTAAAATAAAGATGAAAGATAAATGTAAAATTAGCGTTGCCCATTTTTCCTTTTTATACAAACGGAATCTAAAAATATTACCTACAAAATTAATGACAAAGAAGACCATAATTGCTTCAAACCACCATGCACCATAAATCAATGTTCTTGTGTAAGGTGTTGGTGAAGTATCCATGTTTCTATCTAAAAGTGTGCCTGTTGCCATGGCTGCGGCAAAGGCAATAAATAAAAACGCAGTAAGTTTTGTAGAGAATAGGAAATTAGCGATTTTCTTTTGCATAATTAATGGCTTTTTTAAGCTCGTGCAAAGATATGGTTTTTAAACGATTTAGGCATTCCTTTAAAACCCTCAATAGTTGTTAAAATTCTATTAATTCTACAAGCTTAATTACTTGAATCTGTCTTTAAAATTTTGTTTTGCTCTTCCATTAAATCTTTTAAATCTGATAACAACTGAATATCCTTAGGTGTTACCACAGTTTCGTCTGTAGTATCTTGAGCCTGATTTATAAGTCTGTTCATAAACTTTACAATTACAAATACTGTAAAACCGATAATTATAAAATCTAAAAACACTTCAGACAATTTACCATAAGCAACAGCTACCTCAGCCGTTATGGTTTCACCAGCAGAATTTAATACAGCATCTCGCAACACTAATTTTTTATCACTAAAATTTACACCATCTGTTAACAGTGACAATGGCGGCAACAGAACCTGTTTTGCCAATACATCGATGACTTTATTAAATGCTGCACCTATTATGATACCAACAGCCATATCCATCATGTTTCCTTTTACTGCAAATTCTTTAAATTCTTTGATGAGTTTCATATCGTAGTTTGTGTTTTAAATTTTAGGTTTTAAAAAACACAAATTTAAGAAGTTGCACATAAAAGCCTAAGTATTTCTAGACGTAAAAATATTCATGTACATAAAAGTGCCCATTTTACGTGCTCTTCGTTTGGCGTTTTCAGCATAATCGCCTTCAAATAATTCGTCTATAGTTTGAAACCATAAATTCAGCCAAATGCCAAAATGCAATTCTGTAATACTATGATTAAAAGCTTTGTCCACTTTGGTGTGTGCTTCTAAAGGATTGCCACTAAATTTTGTTTTTAAAAATAAGCTCGATTCCCAAAAGGTTGTAAGATGCTCTAAATGCGCTGGCCAATCTTTAATGGTTTTATTAAAAAATGGTCCTAGCGTTTCATCTTTTCTAACTTTTTCATAAAATTTAGAAACTAATAAAAAAACGTCTGCTCTGGTTTTTATATCTTTTTTGCTCATTGTTTCAAAGTTATTCTTTTAATCGCTTTGTTGTTATTCTAAGATAAGAAATCTTAGTATTTTTACAGCATGATTTCAGTGATATTACTTGGTGCTGGCAATGTAGCCACACATTTATATAAAGCCTTTTCTAATGCCGATAACGTTTCGGTAAAACAGTGGTATAACAGAAGACGTTCTTCCATTTCTTCTTTTGCCAATGACGTAGAAATTACGGATTCGTTAAATGAACTTAAAGAAGCTGATCTATATATTATGGCAGTGAGTGATGATAGTATTGCAGAATTTTCATCTGCTTTACCATTTACAAATCGTTTGGTTGTTCATACGTCTGGCAGTGTTGCTATGCACGACATTGATAAAAAAAACCAAATTGGTGTTTTTTACCCTTTACAATCATTTACAAAAGGTGCAGAAATTAATTTTTCTGAAGTGCCAATTTGTGTTGAAGTGTATGAAAAAGAAAATCTTGAACTCTTAAGAGACTTAGCAAGAGCAGTTGGGTGTAAGCCACATAAAATAACCACAGAACAACGTCAAACGCTTCATTTAGCAGCAGTTTTTGTAAATAATTTTACTAATCAACTCTATAGAATCGGTCATGAAATTTGTGAAACGAAGAATATAGAATTCGAAATTTTACATCCATTAATTGAGGAAACGGCTAAGAAAGTGCAACAAATGTCGCCTTTTATGGCACAAACGGGACCGGCTAAACGCAATGATAAAAGAACAATTAAAAGACAATTAAAATTAATTGAAAAGGATGAGCATGAAGCGATATACAAAATGCTGACATCTTCGATTAAGAAGACGCATAATGTTTTGAGCAGATCGATGAAGCAAGTAAAACGATGATAAAACCAAATGCAGTTGCCAACGAAAAGGATTCTCCTTACTATGTAAAGAATGAATCATTCTGTTTAAAGTTTGAAAGTTTTATTAGTCAACTTAACGGAAAATCAAAAGGCAATTATAATGCTTGGTCTTATAGTGTTTTAGGTGAAATTAAAACATCCAGAAAATGGATTTTAGAATATAAAAAATCAACATTCTCATCTGGGAATTTAATCCTAAGTGCAAAGAGCCAAAATCTATTTGTTTCAGCTATTTGGAAAACAGAATATACATCACAAAACATTCCAGATTTTATAATAAAAAAAAGAACGATCAAGGACATGGTATCTCAACTTTTAAGGAAAAATTTTTCTGAAATAAAAAGTACTTCCAACTATATTTTAGTATCTGATTCAAAGTCTAAGATAATCGATAAATTAATTGAAATTCTTCACCCCTTATTTGATTTAAATGAAATCTATAAAATTTCAAAATTAAAGAATGTATTGACAATAGAATTGAGAACAGACCAACATTATTTTAATATATTTAACCAAATAAATAATTTAAATTTTTGATATCAAAACCAATGAGCGACGATAAAAGTTATAAAGAATACTTAGCAGATATAACCACCTTCATTTTTGATGTAGATGGTGTTTTAACAGATGGAACCATTACGGTAACAACTGAAGGCGAAATGTTAAGAACCATGAACATTAAAGACGGATTTGCCCTAAAAACAGCTGTTGATGTAGGTTTTAACTTGTGCATTATTTCTGGCGGATCTAACGAAGGTGTTCGTAAACGTTTAGCTGGTTTGGGTATAAAAGACATATTTTTAGGTGCTCACAACAAAATTGAACAGCTTAATGCATATTTAGACCAACACAATGTTTCTAAATCTGAAGTGTTATATATGGGCGACGACATACCAGATTATCCTGTTATGGAATTGGTTGGATTGCCTTGTTGTCCTCAAGATGCAGTTCCTGAAATTAAAGCTATTTCAAAATACATTTCACATAAAAATGGTGGAAAAGGTGCTGTTAGAGATGTTATTGAGCAAGTCTTAAAAGTACAAGGCAAATGGAATGGTAACTTTAGTGCTAAGTATGATTAGCAAGTTATTATTTACCGTTTTTGTTTAATAGAAAAATGATTGTTAAAATAATTTAATCATGTCTAATAGAAGAAGACATAGTACTGGATTTGGATATATAGGTTTTGGGAATAACCAATCTACTTTTAACCGAAAATCGTCTACACCGTTTTCTAAATATAAAGAGAAGTTAGATTTAGAAACTCATTTGCACTACCAAATGGATTTTCTGCATAAAGATTTAACTAAAGAAGATAAGGAAAGAATTAAAAATAAAATAAGGCTCCAAGAACAAAAACTTTTTAAACGTACACTAATTTTAAGCATTATAATAATAGTTATAGTTGCTTTTATCACTTATTATTTAATCACTAAAATAGTATCTCACTAATCCCTCAAATGATTCACATTCTCAATTTAATCCGTTGGAAAAACTTATTAATGATTGCTTTTATGCAGTACTTAATTAAATATGCTTTACTGATACCATTTCAAGAAAGCCACGGCGTGACAATATCTTTATCACATTTTAATTTTTTCTTACTTGTTTTATCTACAATTTTGATTGCTGCAGGTGGTTATGTAATTAATGACATAAATGATATTGAAACCGATAGAATAAATAAGCCCAGTAAACTTATTGTAACAAAAAACATAAGTGAAAAAGATGCTTACTCTCTATTCATGGCATTTAATATAATTGGTGTTGGCTTAGGCTTTTATTTAACTTATGGCATAGGTAAAACTAGTTTCTTCGCTATCTTTTTTATAGCTTCTGCACTACTCTATATTTATTCTACATCACTAAAACAAATTGCTGTTGTTGGTAATATTGTAGTCTCGATTGTTGTTGCATTAAGTATTGTTTTAGTTGGTGTTTTTGAATTGATTCCTGCTATGAACGTCAATAATGAAGCTGTACAAACAACCTTTATAAACATTATTAAAGACTATGCCATATTTGCATTTTTAATAAATCTCGTTAGAGAAATGGTTAAAGATATTGAAGATATTGAAGGTGATAAAAAGACTGAAATACAAACTCTACCTGTACTTTTAGGTAAGACAAAATCTAACAAAATAGTTTTCATTATTTCTTTGCTTCCTATTTTATCCATAACTTATTACGTCATTACTTATTTATTTAAGCAATTACCTGTTGTGGGCTACTTTTTAATTTTGGTAATTGCACCTTTAATTTATGCCAGCATTAAGTTATTTAATGCTAAAGAGAAATCAGAATACAAACAAATCAGTCTAATTTATAAATTAGTGATGCTAACAGGTATGTTGTCTCTAATTCTTTATTATTATATTTTGAAATAATATGCTTAACGAAAAACTTAAAGACTTTAATATTATTTTAGCCTCTGCTTCGCCACGTCGTCATTCTTTTTTAAAAGATATGCATCTCGATTTTGAAATTAGGTTAAAACCAGTAGAAGAGGTTTTTCCGAAACATTTAAAACGTGAAGAAATAACCGATTTTCTGGCCAAGTTAAAGGCTCAACCATTTGCTGAAGAACTTAGAGACAATGATATTCTAATTACAAGTGATACTATCGTTTGGTTAGAAGATGAAGCCATTGGCAAACCAAAAGATGAAGCCGATGCTTTTGAGATGATAAAATCTTTAAGCAACAAAACCCATGAGGTGGTTACATCTATTTGCATTACTTGCAACGGAAAACAATGGGTTGTAAATACTATTACCAAAGTGACTTTTAAGCAGCTCGCAGATGAAGAAATCTGGTACTACATTAATCATTTCAATCCCTTAGACAAAGCTGGTGCATATGGCATACAAGAATGGATTGGTGCCATTGCGATAACTAATATTGACGGCTCTTATAATAATGTGGTTGGTTTGCCAACTCATTTACTTTATAAAACGTTAAATAGCATTGCAGACGATATCTAGAAGCTTATCTTTATTATAAAACCCAACGTACGTTCTATGCTTTTAAGCAATAACAGCGTTGAAATTTGTTGATTATGATAACGAAAATAAAACTCATCTTGGTATTAATTACTGTTAGTATTTTGAGCTTTACCGCTTGTAAAGATGCAACTACGAAAAAAGAATCAGAGATAGCAAAACTTACTGAAGTAGCACCAATACCTGAAGCGCCTAAAAAAGCACTATCCGAAGACTTTAAAGACTATTGGTATAATGGCGATGCAGAAATAACATCTTACAAATTAGAACAAGCGCGATATGGCGAGCTCAAGGAAGGCACTGCCGTACTAATCTTTGTTACCGAAGACTTTTTACCAGATGAACAAGTAAAAGCTAATAATTACAATGCTAATAATGTTCCTGTTCTAAAACTGAATATGACCAAGAATTTCAACAATGGTATTTACCCTTATTCTATAATGCAGAGCACCTTTTTTCCTGTGGCAAATAATCAACATGCTATAAAAATTTCAACCTCTGTACAAGAATGGTGTGGACATGTATATACCCAATTAAACAATCGTGACAAATTTGAAATAATGTCGCATTCTTACTTTCAAGGCGAAGCAGATGACACATTTACATTAGAAAAAAACTGGACAGAAAACGAACTTTGGGCAAAATTAAGGATTGATCCAACTACTCTTCCTGTTGGTAAAATTAAGCTTATTCCTTCTATTGAAAGTGCTAGACTTAACCACGATGAGCTTAAGGTATATAGTGCCACAACAAGCTTAGAGAATGATAGTTATACCATTAACTACAACGAATTAAATAGAACCGTAAAAATTAGCTATAATTCTAATTTTCCACATGAAATTTTAGGATGGACAGAAACTACCATCTCTGGCAAAGGACCTTCAGCAAAGACGTTAACTACGAAAGCTACAAAGTTAAAAACACTAAAAACTGATTATTGGAATAAAAAAAGCAACGCAGATTTAAGCTTAAGAGCAGATTTAAAATTGCAATAAGCAAACTTTAGTTTAATTTAGTTGATATTATTATTTTAAATATTAAAACATGGTTTTAAAACGTAAGGTTAAAAAAAGAACAGAACATTACAAAAAACATGTTGGTCAAGTTCCAGGAACCTTAATATACACAGGAGAAAAATCAAATAAAGATTTTCATATTGAAGCCTTTGATTATACAAAAGATACCTTTACAGAAAGTGTTTTAACCAAAATTGAAGACACCTACACTTTTAAAGAAACTGATTCTGTTTCATGGATAAATGTCGATGGTTTAAAACATACAGAACAGATTGAAAAAATCGGAAAACAATATGATTTACACCCTCTTGTTCTTGAAGATATTGTAAATACTACGCAACGACCTAAGATAGATGAGTATGAAGATTATTTATTCATTGTACTTAAAATGTTATACTACGATAAAGATGAAAACATAGTTATAGAACAAGTGAGTTTTGTACTTGGTAAAAATTATGTTCTCTCTTTTCAGGAGTCTGAAGGCGATGTTTTTGATACGATAAGAGAACGATTAAGATTAGGAAATGGACGAATTAGAAATCTAAAATCAGATTACCTTTTGTATGCTTTAATTGATGCTGTTGTAGACAATTACTTTAGTATAATTGAAACCTTAGGTAATAAAATTGAAGACTTAGAAACCGATTTATTTGCAGGCCATACAAGAGAAAATATTAGTATAGATGTGCAACAACTAAAACGTGAAATCTTAAAAGTGCGTCGTGCTATTTTTCCATTACGAGAAATTATTAATCGTGTTGAAAAAGGGGAGCATCCATTAATTTACAAAAAAACAATTACTTATTACAGAGATATTTACGACCACTTAATTCAAGTTTCGGAGAATATAGATATTTACCGAGAAATGATTTGGAGTTTAATGGATATGTACATGACTACCATTAGCAACAAGATGAATGAAGTGATGAAAGTTCTTACTATTATCTCATCTATTTTTATTCCACTTACCTTTTTAGCAGGTATCTATGGAATGAATTTTGAATACATCCCAGAACTCAGATATCGTTATGGCTATTTCGTACTTTTGGGAGTCATGTTTATTATGTTTATTGGTTTGTTATATTATTTTAAACGTAAGAAATGGTTGTAATTAAAACATCTGCAATCATTTGAATAAATTAGCGATATATGACTGGGTTAAATTAGGATTAAGCATTTCGATTGCCATAATTCTGCTTGTTTTCCGATACTCGATGATAATGAATAATATCGCTTCATCTGTATTGCTTTCTATATTAATATTCGACATAGTTAAATATAACAAAATCAATAATCCCGTATCAGTATTGATACATTATTTTACTTGGATTCTCATAATTTCATGTGTAATCTATATTAGGAGAGTTGGATTAAATTTTTGGTCGCCATTAGTATTAATTTTTTTCATAAAGCCTATATCTTTAATCTTCACTATATTTAAGTTTAAAAAACTTTACGTAACTAAATCTATTTTGGGGAATTTATGGCTAATTAGCATGGCTCTATATTTGTTAGAGCTAATACTAAATTCTACACATGGCTTAGCATCATATGCATTAAAATTGGCTATTATCTCTACTATTGAAACTACTCTAATCATTATTATAAGTAATAAATTATTAATTTATGAACCTAGCATTGTCTCAATGGGTTGGAAAAAAATAAAGCATAATATTTATCAGTAAAAAATTATATATGCTAAGAAAGCAAAGACCAATCTTAATCGTAGCCATTATTATTTCTCTTGCTATAGAGATTCTATTAATTGTATCTGTATATAGTAAAGTAGGCAACGAAAGGCTGCCTTTTCAAATAGGACGATTAGTGTTTCAACTTATATTTATAGCTTGGGCATTGTCTACAAAATCTAACTCAGCGCTTTTTATCTTAATGGCTTACCACGTAGTAACCGGTTTTATTATTTTAAACTCAAACAATGCCACAGAATTAATAGCCAAATTCTTAATCGGTTACCACTTTTTAATCGGCTTAATGATATACTTCCATGAGTATATTGAAGGTAAATTATTCTCTAAAAATCATTGAATTATTAAAGATTAAAATAAAGTAATAGGTCCTTCACTTCTTACTTGTAAAAAATAATTTCTTAACTTAACATCTAATTAGATTTTAAAAATGAAAAATGTATTAGCTACCATTATAGGATTGATTGTTGCGAGTATTACAGTTCATATCTTTGAGGCAGTTATTGGTCATAACCTATTTACATTCCCAGAAGGTGCAGATCTTTCCGATGTAAAATGGATAAAGAACAATATGGGAAAAATTCCAATGGGTTCTAAGGTTTTTGTCGTTATAGCTCATTTCGCAGGCATAATTACAGGTATGTTTACTGCCGCCAAGATCTCTAAACAAAGTGTTATTCCTTCTTACATTACGGGAGGATTAATGGTAATTGCGACGTTTGTAACTATTGTAATATTGCCAAAAGAGCTATGGTTTTCTATTTCTGATGGTGTTTTAGCTATTACAGGTTTTTTAATTGGAAAATTAATAGCTCAGAAACAGATCACAAACTTTTAATTTTTATCGAATTAAATAAATTAAGTAAATAATTCTTAACGCAAATGAGCAGTAATATAAGTTTAAAAGAGGCTATTTCCATCGGAATTGGAGGTATGGTTGGTGGAGGAATTTTTGCAGTACTAGGATTAGCAGTTTCAATTGCTAAAGGAGGAACTCCTGTGGCATTTTTATTTGCTGGTATTTTAGCTTTACTAACCTCTTACAGTTATGTAAAACTTTCTCAAAAATATCCTGATAGAGGTGGTACAGTAAAGTTTATTAATCAAGGGTTCGGAATCTCAATTTTTAGTGGAGCTATTAACAACTTACTATGGGTAAGTTACATTATTATGTTGTCTTTATATGCTTCAGCTTTTGGTTCTTACGCGCCAAATTTACTTGAACTTACACATAATAAAACAATTGACTTTCATATCTATGCGAGTGCTATAATTATTTTGGCAACTTCCATTAACTATTATAGCATTGCAGTCGTTGGAAAAATAGAATCGTACGCGGTAGTTATAAAATTAATCATTCTCATTGGTTTTATAGGTATTGGATCTTATGGTCTTATAGGTAATCCCAACCTATCTCAGTTAGCCATAAGTCATTGGGAAACCCCAATTCAATTATTTGCTGCTGGTATGGTTATATTTGTTGCTTATGAAGGTTTTGAGCTCATTGCAAATGCTGCTCCAGACATTGAGAATCCTAAAAAAAATATTCCGCGAGCATATTATTATTCTGTAATATTTGTAATTATACTATATATTATAATTGCTATTGTTACAGTTGGTTCACTTCCATTTGATAAAATTGCAAAGGCTGAAGATTATGTTTTAGCAGAGGCAGCGCAACCTATGCTAGGCAAGATTGGTTTTACAATTATTACCGTTGCTGCTTTAATTTCCACGTTTTCGGCGATTAACGCGTCATTGTATGGCGGTAGTAGAGTGAATTACGAGATTGCAGAAGATGATGAATTACCACATCATTTTATGTCAAAACTATGGAATCAGCCTGTTGGTTTATTCATAACGGCTATGGCAACATTGGTATTAGTAAATATTTTAAATTTAGAAACAATTTCAACTGCCGGAAGTGTAGGTTTTATACTCATCTTTGGTATTGTCAATTTTGTTGGTTTCAAATGTGCTAAAGAGACTGGTAGTAATAAATTAATTCCTCTTTTAGGGTCTGCTTTTTGTCTGTTAGCCTTAATTATTTTAATTCATCAACAATATCAATCTAATCTTACTGGTGTAATAGTTTCAGTTGTAATAATTGGTTTATGTTTTATCTCAGAATGGATCTTTAAATCACTTGAAAAACGAAATACTTAATAATGCCTTAAAAGCGCATTAGGATTTGGGCAATTACTTTTATAAAACTCTAAATCATTTTCGTTAGTAACACCTGGATAATCGCCTTTGTAATTTTGAATATCTTTAATGACCTGAAAATGTAAATGAGGCGGATAATCACCATTTACATTTGCACTCCCTAAAGTTCCTATTTGCATACCTGACTTTACTTCTACTCCAACAATTTTATCCGTAATAGATTCTATACTTAAATGACCATATAAGGTGTAAAACATATAATCATTTATTTTATGTTCTAAAATTATAGTTGGTCCATAATCGCCATAATTTGTATTGTTATTAAAACTATGGATTATTCCATCTAATGGTGCAAATACTGGTGTTTCTTCACTAATCCATATGTCTGTTCCTAAATGAATATTTCTTTCTTTTTTGGTATCAAGCTCATTAAAGTATTCGCTACGTTTATAAATTCCGCGTTTTTCAAGATAACCTCCATAAGCTAATTTGGCTTTATTATATGTGATATAGTTAGTAATATAGTTATCTAAGTCTTTAGAAGATGAAATGTTGATGTTTAGTAACGCCTCATTATCAATCGATAAATCTAACGTAACACAATCTTGAGGATTTGCTAATGCTTCAATAATAGGATAAGCATTAATGGAATTTAATAAGATTTCAAAACTTGCAACAGGCATAAATAAAAATTTCCATAAAAATAGAAAACTATTTAATGGAAAGAAGAAAGGAATAACAGATTCTATGACAAATCTGCAAAATAAAATTTAAATAATTTTAGTATTTAAGATAGATAACTATCTATTAACTATACTGTATTTTTTTTAATTAACAATCACATTACTAAACTTGGCATTAACCACTATATTTCTATTTGAATCTTGACTATTTGGTAAATTTCTTATCGTCTTTTGTGTTGTAGATTTATTGTTATACTTAGATCTATTACCTTTAAAATAAAGTATATAATCTACATCTTTAGGCAAATTTATTAACGCATCACTATGCTCTAAAACTAAATTAAGATTCTTAAAAACATCCGAAATATTAGAAATGGTAAGGTCTCCAAAACTACCGTCGATAATACCAGTTTCGGTAAGGCTTTGAATATTAATATTAGATGATTTGGAGTTAAGAACTAAGCTTTTTGCGTTTTTAATCTGCGCTTTGTCTACAAAGTTGAGATTTAACGTTCCTAAATTCCATGTATCTATGACGACTGGTGAGTAAGATACATTGATGGAAGTATCACTTCCATCAATGTGTTCTGCTACTAAGAATGAGTGCGAAATATCGCCACTCATGTTATGAATCACAGAGCTTAGTTTCAATTCGCCATGTCTTATGTCTGTTTTTAACTTAGCCTTTTTAGGTATTTTAATTTTAATTACCTTTTTCACTTTACTATTGCTACCTGATTCTAATCGTTGAATAACCTGAGTGTTTCTTCTATTTTGTAACGCACTACGCCTAGCTTCTAATGCAGCTCTACGTGCATCTCTTTGCTCATACAATGCCTCTTTTCTTTTATCAAGCGCTTCCCTTCTTTCCTCCATAACTTCGGAACGTTCATCCATTTCATTACTAAAACGCTCTCCCCAAACTTTCATCTTCTCTTCCCATTCTTTGCCAAATTTCTTACTAAACTCCTCTCCCCATTTTTCCATATCCTCACCATATTTTTCGCCAAATTTTTCGCCCCATTTTTCCATTTCTTCAGTCCATTTTCCATCAAAACGTTTAGCATATTCTTTTCCCCATTTTTCCATTTTTTCTGGATAACCTGCTTCACCAAACTTTCTTGCCCAATCTTCCATTTTTTTCTGAAACTCTTTACCACCTTTCTTTTCGTACTTTTTACTCCATTCAGCCAAATAGGCCTCTCCTTCTTCTTGATATCTTTCGTAATCGAATTCTATAGTCGTTACACCTTTAGGCAATTCCGGTAATTTTGGCATCACAGGCATTTCTGGTAAATCTGGCATCCTAGGCATTTGTACCATTTCTGGAAGCTCTGGCATCTCTGGCATCTCAGGCATTTCTGGCAACTCAATAAGTTGGTACTCTAAATCATTTAATAAAACCGAATAATCATCAGTTTCTAACAAACCAATATGTCTACCTCCATGAGATGAAATTGAAACCTTATTATTAGAACCTTCAACCTTAAGACTCCAATGCTCTAAAGCGTCTTTTAATTGCTCATTAGATAATGTTTCGCTTTCAATGTAAGCTTCGATTTCTACCGTATTTCTATTCCATGTTTCTAAGTGAATTTCTACGTTGCTAGTGTTTAGGTCTACTACAACATCCTTATCTACCTTTATGGATTGTGATGTTTTGTTCATCGTTTTCTGTGCATAACCTAAAGTGGTAAAAAGACAGAGAATTAAAATTTTGATTTTGTTCATGATTCTTTGATTTAACTGTTCGTTTTTTAATTGAATTTGATTGATTGATTGATTGATTGATTAATTGATTGATTTAAGCTGTTTTTTGCTCCATAGGCACATCACTAAAGTCTTTGAGCTTATCCTTTAAACGCATTACAAGCTTTAAACGAAACTTTAGATTTTGTATTAATGCATCTAAAGTTGCTTCATTGGGTCCGTTTTTATTAAGCTCTATCGTTAATTTTTTGTACTCGTCATTTAACTCTTTTAAGCGTGCTATGTAGCCATCAAACAATTCTTTATTTTCAGGTGTTAATTGCACTTTAGACAATTCTAAATTTATACTCGCTAAGTAATAATCCTCTACTTTTTTAAAATCTGGCGATATATCACCTAACGTTTTTATTTCGGTATCAACTACCTTAATTGGGTCTTTTACATCAACTGAATTGTTAAACATTTTAAAACCTCCAATACTTAATCCTAATAACACTATAACACTAGCTGCGACTTTAAAAAACAAAGTCTTATTTGATGATTTTTCTTTTACAGGTAAGGCTTTACCTAATTTCTGAAGAAATCGCATTTCGTGCCCTTCAGACATTTTTAGGTCTTCATTTTTGGCTTCATTTCTATATAAATCTCTAATATCTTGCTTCATTTTGCTTATATTTTAATGCCTTTTTCAACTTTTGTTTGCCTCGTGATAATTGTGTCCTAGAGGCAACTTCTGTAATTTTTAATATGTCAGAAATCTCGCTATGATCATAGCCTTCTACTAAATACAATAGCACAACATATTTGTATTTTTCTGACAACTTCTCAATTTCAATATTGACGTCTTCAACAGTAATTTCTGATTCTACTTGCCAATCACTTTCATTTTCATTTGTAACATCGCTTAAATGAAAATCTTCTAATTCTACCAAACGTTGATGCTTAGACTTTAAAGAATCAATGCATCTATTAATTACTATTCTTTTTAACCAAGCGCCAAAACTAACTTGAGCTTTAAACTGATCTAACCTAGAAAAAGCACTTATAAAAGATTCTTGAACAATATCTTCTGCTTCCATAGTGTTGCGTACATATCTTTTAGCTACAACCAACATGCCATTGCAATACTGATTGTACAATTGCATTTGCGCTTGCCTATTGTTCTGTTTACACAGTTCAACAATATTTATTTGAAACGTACTAATTTTAGATTTGATTTTTTGATTGGTTATACACTAAAGACGATACAAAAAATAAAGTGTTGCAAAAATTTTTCATAAAACATCATTTTTCATAAGAATTGCTTAAAATTCAACGTTAGTAGCTTATAAATTTAAGGAATTGAATTATCTTTAAATTTAGAATGCATAAGTTTGCATTACATTGAACCCTCTTAATTTTTAGATTAAAAACTATGCTGAAACGCCTCCTAATTATACTAAGCATCTTAGCTTTAGGCTTACTATTATATTCTGTATTTGTAGAAAATATTTTTGCGCCACGATTGAGCCCTAAAGATTCTGCAGAAATTACTTTAAATGATTTGAAGTTAAAAGTAGAATACAACAGACCTTCTAAACGAGAGCGTATTGTATTTGGTGCACTTGTACCTTTTGATAAGGTATGGCGAACAGGTGCAAATGAAGCTACAACTTTTGAAACCAACCAAGATTTATTAATTGATGGTATGGTTTTAAAAAAGGGAAAGTACACCATTTGGACTGTCCCTATGGAAGATAAATGGAAAGTAATGTTTAATTCTAAACAGTATAAATGGGGTGTTAATGAAAGAATGGAACCAATGTGGGATCCAAATTTTGATGCCTTAGAAGTTGTTGTACCATCAGAAACAATTGACGAAACTGTAGAACAATTTACAATTGCCTTTGACCATAAAACGGGTAATTTAAAACTCACTATGGCTTGGGATAGTACTATTATAGAGTTGCCATTAAGTGAATACTCCTCTACAAAACCTTAAATTTATAATGCAAAGTGGCAAAAAAAGATAAATCATACACGTCTGCTTTGCATGAACAAGAAGGTGTTGAACCACCTAAAAGTTTGAGCGCTAATGTTGCCAAAATCATAAAAGTAAATCGAAAGAAACAGCCATCTGTTGACGATTTGGTTTCTGGTATTACGTCTCAAAATATCACTTCGCTTAGTAGAGCCATTACCTTAGTAGAAAGTACGAATCCTTCACACACAAAAAAAGCAAATAAGGTCATTTCTAAATGCTTACCATTTGCTAATAAATCTATTAGAATAGGAATCACAGGCGTGCCTGGTGTTGGTAAAAGCACATTTATTGAGGCTTTTGGGTTGTATTTAACCTCTATTGGTAAAAAAGTAGCTGTGTTAGCAGTTGATCCAAGTAGTAGTCTCAGTAAAGGAAGTATTCTGGGTGATAAAACTAGAATGGAAGATTTAGTGAAAAATCAAAATGCTTTTATTAGACCTTCGCCTTCAGGAAATTCTTTAGGAGGTGTTGCCAGAAAAACACGAGAGACTATTATCTTATGTGAAGCTGCTGGTTATGACACCATTATTATTGAAACTGTTGGTGTTGGACAAAGTGAAACGGCTGTACATAGTATGGTTGATTTCTTTTTGCTCTTAAAATTATCAGGTGCTGGTGACGAATTACAAGGTATAAAACGCGGTATTATTGAAATGGCAGATGCCATTGTCATTAATAAAGCTGATGGCGAGAATATAAAAGCTGCAAAAATGGCCAAAGTAGAATTTAATAGGGCTTTACATTTGTATCCAACTAAAGATTCAGAATGGTCGCCAAAAGTTACTTTAAGTAGTGCTTTAAAACGTGAAGGTATTAAAGAGATTTGGAACCTTATTGAAGAATACGTAAAGACTACCACAACGAATGGTTATTTTGAGAACAATAGACATCAGCAAAATAAATTTTGGTTACTACAAACCATAGAGGACCGTTTAAAATCTAATTTTTATAATGCTTCTCACATAAAAGAAGAACTACAATCTCAAATAAAATTAGTTGAAGCCGGTAGAACGACACCTTTTATTGCTGCCGAATACTTGCTAAACTTGTGACCAAAAAGATGATTTACATTATTGTCATTTTAAGCTCTATTAGTTTAATAATTTTGATACATATTAATATAACGATGTACCAACATTATATTAGAACTACTGGTAAAACACGCGCTTTATTTGGGTTATCAGAATGGTTGGTATATGGTTATAGACATTATTATGGCATCATGCCTTTTATAGGCTTCTTTGTTAGTTTATTTCTCGCTTTTAAAATCGAAATTAGAAAAATAGCTTTAATAGCTGCGTTGATTTCATCAGTGGCCGTTATATTTTCAATATTTAGTGTTTGGAGGCTTTTCATATAAAAGATTAGCTTTATATATTAAGGCTTTAACACTAATATAAAAAACAATACTTTTGCAAGGATTAAGAAAAAAAACATGCCGTATAAGTTTACCATCATAGTTCCTGTTTATAATGAGGAAGACAATTTAGAACGTGTAGAAAAAGAACTTTCTATTTATCTCAATATAGCTACAGTTTCAACTTCAATTCTTTTTGTAAATGATGGATCTAGTGATAATAGCCAAGCGTTAATAGAAGGTATTTGTGAACGTAACGAAGCATTCCACTACATTCTATTTAAAGAAAACAGAGGATTGAGTGCGGCAATAAAAGCTGGCTTTGATCATGTAGATTCTGAACTCGTTGGTTATATAGACTCTGATTTGCAAACTGCACCCGAGGATTTTAATATTTTACTACAACATATAGGTTCTTACGAGTTAGTTACAGGAGTCCGCTCTAACCGAAAGGATTCTTTTGTAAAAAACATGTCATCTAAAATTGCAAATGGCATTAGACGTGCATTTACTAAAGATGGTATGGATGATACTGGCTGTCCGCTGAAAGTAATAAGAACAGATTATGCTAAACGTATCCCAATGTTTAGAGGTTTGCATCGATTTTTACCTGCTATGATAATGTTACAAAATGGACGTGTTACGCAAGTCACTGTTCAGCATTTTCCTAGAATGGCTGGTACAGCAAAATTTGGACTTTGGAACAGGTTACTTGGTCCACTTATGGATTGTTTTGCATATCTATGGATGAAGAAAAAGTATATTAATTACGAAGTTTCTAAATCGAGTAAATAATTTAATGTCATATTGAATACTTTAGAAAACAAATTACAGATGACATTGAAATTATAACTAACTTCAATTTGGTAAATCAACACAATTAAACTTGAAAGACTGGATTATTTACAGTATCGGATTTTTGGCTCAGATTTTATTTTCTTCTCGGTTAATAATTCAATGGATAACCTCTGAAAAACAACGAAAGGTTATTACACCTAAGACATTTTGGACGCTGAGTTTAATAGCCTCTTTCCTCCTATTTATATATGGTTATTTACGTTTAGACTTTGCAATTATGCTAGGTCAAAGTTTAACCTATTTTATTTATATTAGAAACTTACAACTGCAAGGTCAATGGCAGAAGTTCCCAAAAGTTGTTCAATATTTATTATTCTTTGTACCTATTTTTATTGTTATATTCTACTTTAATAATAACCAAATAGATGTTGACTTACTGTTTAAAAATGTAGATATACCAACTTGGTTACTAACATTAGGTATTGTAGCTCAAGTAATTTTCACATTACGTTTTGTATACCAATGGATACATTCTGAACGTAATAAAACATCTACTTTACCATTAGGTTTTTGGGTTCTTAGTTTAATTGGTGCAGGTTTAATATTAACTTATGCCATTATTAGAAAAGATCCAGTATTATTTGTTGGACATTTATTCGGACTCATAATATATGCTCGTAATACTTATTTAATCACACAAACTAAGACTAATAATGATTGAACGCATTGAGAAATATCCAATTCTAAGTTTATTACTTTTTGTAATTGTTATGCTCGGCTTTACCTTAGATTCTATTCCTGTTACGATAATGGAGGCTCGTAATTTTATTTCAGCCAGAGAAATGCTAACGGATGACAATTGGATTTTAACTACAATGAATGGCGAAGCACGTTACCAAAAACCACCTTTACCTACTTGGATTACTGCTATTTTTGGATCAGTATTTAGCATAACGTCTGTTTTAGCGTTACGCTGGCCTACTTTACTTTTTGTGGCGAGCATTGGTGTTTCAATTTATTTGCTATCAAAAAAACTAGAACTAGCTAAAGCACACAGTCTCATAAATGGGTTTATTGCTATAACATCTTTTTACGTCATTGGCATTACTGTAGAAGCACCTTGGGATATTTATACTCATGGGTTTTTACTCATGGCTTTGTATCAGCTATTTTTAATGTTTCAAAGTGGTAAAACATCCATTTTAAGAAGCTTACTTTTTGTACTGTTTCTGGCTGGCTCTGTGCTATCTAAAGGACCAGTTTCGTTATATGTATTATTCTTACCATTTGTAATAGCCTATGGTATTGCCTTTAAATTTAGAGGAAAACCTATTCATTTTTTAAAATTAATCAGTCTATTAGTTTTTGGAATCGTTTTAGGTGGTTGGTGGTATTTTCATGTTAGAGTTGCAGATCCCGAAACATTTACCGCTATTGCAGAACGTGAAACTTCTAATTGGAGCAGTTATAACGTAAGGCCATTTTATTACTACTGGAGTTTTTTTGTGCAAAGTGGATTATGGACTATTCCTGCTTTTATAAGTTTACTTTATCCGTATTTAAAAACTAGAGTTTCAAACCTAAAAGCCTATCGTTTTAGTTTCCTCTGGACGCTTATTGCTGTGATTTTATTGTCTGTAATTCCTGAGAAAAAATCGCGTTATTTAATGCCTGTTCTAATTCCTTTAGCCATAAATATTGGCTTTTATATTGATTATTTAATTAGAGAATTCAAAACTATAACTTCAAAAAAGGAAACCATTCCTGTATATTTTCAATTTGGTTTAATTGGCACAATTGCCATTTTATTTTGGGCTTCTGGCTTCTTTTTGTTATCTGATACAGAAGGATTTGCAAAAATTAGATTTTTTATTGCTAGTGCAGTCATAGCAATTATCGGTTTTTTCATTTTTAAAAACTTAAGAGCTAAACTAATTAAAAATGTGTTTTACTTAGTTGTGGCTTTTATGATGAGTATAGGATTACTGGTATTACCATTAGCTAAAGGCTTGGCTCAAGAGCATTACAAATCGGTTGCAGAATTAGCTTCGGATGACTTAAAACTTTACACTTTAGATGGTGTTTCACCAGAAGCTATATATAATTATGGGAGTAAAATTATAAGTATTAAAACGAAAGATGGTATTTTAATTCCTTCGGAAAAACAATTCAGATTATTAACCTCATCTTCAAAACCAGAAGACATTGAAGCGCTTGCTAAACTTTACCACATTAAATTTATTGACACCTATGATTTAAATTTTTCGGCTAGAAATCATAAATCACGTTTGGTGAATCAATTATATGAGCTTACTCTGAAATAAACCGTTTAATTAAATATTTATTCAGCTTATAAAATCCTATTCCTGAAACAGCTCCAAAGAGTAATCCACAAGCAATATCTAATGGATAATGCACGCCAACATATATACGACTGTAGGCTACAACTAAACTCCAAACGATTAAAATATAAATTACATTTTTAAAATATGGTCTAAGTAACAAACCAGCGAATATTGCTGTAGACATAGAGTTAGACGAATGACCTGAGAAAAAACCATACTTACCACAACGAGGTGCAATAAAGCGCGTAAAATCCATAACACCTTCTGCTCTACAAGGTCTTGGACGCATAAATGTATCTTTAAACACATTAGTAATTTGGTCTGTAAATGTAATCATACCTGCAATGACAACAAACATGAGCAATAAAGCTTTCCAACCAAATTTCTTGTAAATCACAAATAATAAAACGAGATATAAAGGGATTGATGAAAACTTATTTGTTATGACTAACCATAAGCCATCCCAAGTTTCTGAACCCAAATTATTGAGATATAAAAACAGTTCTTTATCGTATTGTAGAAGTTGTTCTAACATTAATCGTCGTATCTAGCCACTTCTCTATCGTAGAAATCTGTAGCTTGCTGAATGTAATTTTCAGTTTCAGTTTCTAGTTCCTTTTCGTCATGTTGGTCAAATTCTTCAAACCACTCCACCTCATCGTTTTCTAGATTAATTATAAATCTTGGGAATTCTGTATGTATAATATAAATTGCATTAGGATGATCCGTATTATCGCCTAGTATGAATTTTGGTAATTCCATGTTTTATTTTTTTTCTTGTTGCAAAATTAAACGCTTTGTGAGATAATTAAACCTAAAATATAATAAAATTGAAGCAGCTGTTAAACCTGCTAATAACCCAATCCAAATTCCAATACTTCCATAAGCGTCTTCTTTACCTAGAAAATAACTAATAGGAAAACCAATAACCCAATAAGAAATAAAGGTTAATACTGTCGGAATCTTAACATCTTGCAAACCTCTCAAAGCACCAAGAATAATGACTTGTAAACTATCACTAATTTGAAACACAGCAGATGCCAACAATAATGTAGCCGCAATTTCTACCACTTGAGCTGTATCAATTGCATTAACAGGATCATCTAAATCCACATATAAATTTGGTAGCATTGTATGAAATATCACAAAAAACAAGGCAAATATAATAGCGAAGCAAAAGCCAATTAAAAATATAGATTCTGCAATGCGTCTTAAGGCTTTAAAATCTTTTAATCCTTTTTGATTACCAACACGTATCATTGCAGCAACACTCAATCCCATAGCAACCATAAAGGTCATAGACGATAAATTTAAGGCTATTTGATTAGCAGCTTGCGCATTGGCGCCTAGCGTACCACTTAACCAAATGGCTGCTGTAAAAATAGCTACTTCAAAAAACATTTGCATAGCACTTGGCAAGCCTAAATTGATGATCTTTTTTAAAGGGTATTTTTTAAGTTCAAAGAATTTAATCTGTGTTACAAACGGTTTAGATTTTTCGCGTTTAGCCAATAACCACCATAAATAAGCCACCATAACAAAACGTGACACTAAAGTCCCAACAGCTGCACCTACAATTCCCATTTCTGGAAAACCAAATTTTCCAAAAATTAAAACATAGTTTATTGCTACGTTTAATATGTTAGCCACTATAGTAGCATACATAGGATATTTAGTAAGTGATAATCCATCACTAAATTGTTTAAACGCTTGAAAAATAATCAATGGCACTAATGAAAAAGCAACCAAATCTAAATAAGGCAAAGCCAACTCAACCACTTCTTCTGGCTGATCCATAACATACATTAGCGGTTTAGCGAACAATAGCATTGTAAATAATAACAATCCTAAAACTGTACACAAAAACAAACCATGCTTAAAGACTGATTTTCCTTTCGCAAAATCCTTTTCAGTATCCGCTTCCGCAACTAAAGGTGTAATAGCTGTTGAAAATCCTATACCTAAAGACATGGCAATGAAAATAAAGCTATTTCCTAAGGATACTGCTGCGAGTTCTGCTGCACCTAATTGACCAACCATAACGTTGTCTACAAAACTGACAAACGTGTGGCCAAGCATTCCCAAAATCACTGGAGATGCTAGCTTAAGATTGTACCTGAATTCTTTTGTGTAGTCGCTTAAAACCATGGCGCAAAAGTAATACTTCAATCGCCTATAATACCCTAATTATTTTGTAAAATAATCTGAAATACCTGATAAGATATTCTGAACCGCGTATGCTGCTAAAATTAAGCCCATAATTTTACTAATTACAGTAATACCATAACTACCAATTCTATCTTGAACCTTGGTGGCAGCAAGTAAAATTAAACTTGTTAAACCAATGACTAGTAATACTAAAATTGTGGTTACAATTTGCTCATTAATAGTATAGGTATGGTTATCCGTTAATAAAACGACAGCCATTATAGCACCAGGAGATGCTATTGAAGGAATTGCCACTGGGAAAATAGTAACATGCTTGTAATCTGAAATTTGATTTTTCTCCTTTTCTGGTTTACCATCACCAAAAATCATAGTTAACGCAAACAAGAAAAGAATAACACCTCCCGAAATTTGAAAAGCATCTAGTGACACTTCCATGCCTTCTAAAATAAGTTGCCCAATGACAATGAAAAAGAGTAAAATTAGAAATGCAACACCTGAAGCTCTAAGTGCTATTTTCTTCTTGTATTTTTTATCAAACTCTTTGGTGGCCTCTAAAAATACAGGAACAGTACCAATAGGATCTATAACCGCAAACAGAAAAAATATGCTTGTTAAAATTTCTGCCATTTAGTAAATACGTTTTGCATGTGTTACAAATGATAAGCCTTGTTGTCCTGCTGTAGACGTCATAACTCCTTCAAACAAAGGTTCTGGCGCATCTTTTGGTATTTTCCAATCGAAAAGAAAATTAGAACCTGTACCACCTGAAATATCTGCTTCGTCAATAACAATTTCAACGGTTTCTAATGGTGCTAAATACACCGTGTTCTTTATGTAACTTTTTAAAAGTGTGCCATGCGTATCGTAATAATCTGCGTTGGTTAAGTATATCGTATCCTTCATACTAACATTTCTTAAACTTACCATCGCTGTAAGATTATACGTTTTATGCTGCGAATAGCTATAGATTTGAGAATACACGGATAAATACGAATGTCCTGAAGTAAAAAGTGAGTCTACTTTAGAGATTGAAGCGACGCGCTCATTCCAATTTACTTTCACTGGGTCTTCTTCAGCATCAAAATTGATCTTGTTTTCACAAGCAAAGAAACCAAGAAGTATTACCGAGAGAATTATTAATTTTTTCATGGTTTGATGTATTAGTTAGATTATTGATTTAAGATACTATAAAAACCTTTAAATTCATATCAATATATTATATAAGACCGAACTTGTATTCAATTAAAGTTGATCTAAATATATTGTTTAATAAATCACTTAACAAGATTATTCACTGTTTAAATTCTAATAGCTAATTATTCTCTTGTATATAGTTTTTAACTTGTATTATCCAGTCTAAAGTTGAAGACAGTTTTACATCTGGCTCGATTCCCTTAGATTCAAATTTAAGATATTTACCATGTTTTTTTGAAGTTAAGACCGCTAACAAATTATTGCAAGGCAGATTATAATTAGAGTCAACAATTTCATAAGCTAAGGTTCCATTGGTTCTATTTCCTAAAATAGTGCAATTTTGAAACTCACTCAGTTTATAAGCAAATTGTTCTGCATTACTAGCTGTTCTATTATTAACTAAAACATAGACGTTATTGTTTTTCAAAAATTTTTTCAAAACTTTATACAAGCCATCAGAATTTCTATTTCCACCTCCTCCATTATCTCGTAAATCCAATATCAAATTTTTATGAATCAGCTTTCCTTCTAAAGATTTGTAAAATTGATCTGCTTCTGATAATTTAGGATTCCAAGAACTAAAACTACCTGCTTTCAGATAGATCGTTTCTGGCGAAATTTCGCGCTTTAAATAGGTAGATTCAGGATGTATTGAAACAGAATAATTTACTACAGACTCATCTTTTTGAAATCCCAAGGTTAAAAAAACTCCATTTTCAATACGCTCGCCGAATGCAATCATTCTTTTACTACTCAAACTTCCTCCAACTGCTAATAAATAATTATTACCATAAGGAACCAATGTATAAATAAGCTCACCTGTTTTCCATAGCTCGTTTTCTGAATTTAAAACAATAACATTATAAAAATCAGTTTCTAAAGATTTATATACACCAATAGACATATTATTCTTTCTGTAATAAATACCTTCGATCGAGTTGTTTGATTGTTTTTTTAGTGCTGTAGTTAAACTATCAATATCTATAGTTGGTTTAGGATAGGCTGCAAAAAGTTTTGAGTTTTTAAATTCATTAAACTTTTTATCATTCTTTTTTATTTGCTCAGTAGCTCCTTTATTTATACCATAAAGATTACAATGCCTATCATTTAAAGAGAGCATCAAAATATTTAATTGAAGAAAACAGTCATAACCAGAACCTAAATTTTTAACGGCTTCTTTTATTTTTGAATACGCTTTCTCATAATCTACCTTACTTACCTTATAAGAAGGTGTTTTTTGAATTTTTTCATTTAAAAAATTTAAATCGTTGACACAACTGCAATCACTAATTTGAGCATTCAATGATAAAATTGATAAAAGAAAAATAAATGAGAACTTTATAAATTTAAGCATCAGCTTTCTTTTTAAGAATGAATGAATAGAACAAATAAATTATGTTCATTAGTTTTTAATTATATAAAGTTAGTTTTTAAATTTTTAATTATCAATATATTAAAGCATCAAATCAAAATTATTGAATCAACATCTAAAAATGAAGGTATTTATAAGTTTGTAACAAAGTTTTTTGCCTCCTCAAATTCATGTACCATTTCAGTAACAATTTCAGCGACTGGTTTTATATCATGTATTAAGCCTGCGATTTGCCCAATTTCTAATTCGCCATCCTCTAAATCACCTTCAAACATACCTCTTTTGGCTCTGGCTCTTCCTAATAATTCTTTGAGTTCCTCTGGTGTTGGACTCGTTTTATAAAGCTCTTGTAGTTCGTTGTAGAATTTATTTTTTACTAACCTAACTGGTGCTAATTCTTTTAAAGTTAATTGTGTATCACCTTCTTTAACATCTACAACGACTTGCTTAAAAGCTTGATGCGCTGAAGATTCTTCACTCGCAACAAAACGGCTACCTACTTGTACGCCATCTGCTCCCAAAACCATACACGCTAACATGGCTTTCCCTGTAGCAATACCTCCTGCTGCAATTAATGGAATTTGAAGTTGTTCTTTTACCATAGAAATTAAGGTCAACGTCGTCGTTTCATCTCTTCCGTTGTGTCCTCCTGCTTCAAAACCTTCAGCTACAATTGCATCAACTCCTGCTGCTTGTGCTTTCAATGCAAATTTTACACTACTCACAACATGTACAACAGTAATTCCTTTGTCTTGCAACCACTCGGTCCAAGTCTTAGGATTTCCTGCAGAGGTAAAAACAATTTTTACACCTTCTTCAACTATAATATCCATTATTACCTGAATATTAGGATACAACATTGGCACGTTAACACCAAAAGGTTTATCGGTTGCGGCTTTACATTTCTGAATATGCTCTCGCAACACATCTGGATACATAGAACCTGCACCAATTAAACCCAAAATACCGGAGTTACTTGCGGCTGATGCTAGTTTCCAACCACTATTCCAAATCATTCCAGCTTGAATGATTGGATATTTTATATTGAAAAGTGATGTGATTCTATTTGCCATATTTAGGAGTTATTTTTTTATAAACTTGAACGTATAATTGTTATGTTCCGAAGAAAATTTCATCATATAAATTCCGGATACCAATTTTGATACATCAACTGAATTTACATCTTCATTAAATGAATGAAATAAGATTTCGTGTCCTAATTGATTATAAATTATAGCTTCAACATGCTCTACATGAGAAGGCAATTCTATATTTAAATAAGATAAAACTGGATTAGGATAAAAAACAAAATCTTCCCTGAGTTCAGTATCTATTGATAAGGCATTAGCTCTCGCTAAATCTAAATCTGGTATGCCGTAACCCAAAAAATCATCTGGTGTTGTAAACTGAGAAGCAGATTCTCTTACAAAATCCATAATTTCAGTTGGCAAAGCATCTGGCAAGGCTTGCCAAAGAGAAGCAATACCACCACACATTATTGGTCCACTGAAAGAGGTTCCGTTATTCTGTAAAATTGTGTCAAACTCATTAATCACATAGGCTTGACCTCCTCGCGCAACAACATCTGGTTTTTGATAGTCAACTTGTGCAGCGCTACCTTGCGAACTAAATGACACATAATTACCATCTGCATTTACAGCACCAATACTTAGAACGTTTGGAGAATCTGCTGGAGCACCAACAGTTTGCCAGCTCGTTGCACCTGAATTACCAGCACTGACAACCACCAGAATACCTTTTTCTGCTGCTATTGAAGCTCCTTTTGAAATGTAAGTTACTTGACCATTCATATCTGAAGGTGCGTAATCGTAATTAGAATTATTATAAGTCTGATACCCAAGTGACGTATTAATCATATCTACACCCAAACTATCTGCACGCTCTGCTGCCTCAACCCAATAACTTTCTTCTACCGGATTTTCACTACCAGAATCTTCTGTTCTAAACAAATAATACGATGCATCTGGTGCTGTACCAACATATTGATCTTGCACAAAAGCCGCCATAGTACTCAATACTTTTGTTCCATGATTATTGCCCGTAAAGGCATAAACATCAGCATTTCTATCTACAAAATCATAGCCATTAAGTAAATCGCCATTATCTCTTAAGCGTTGAAAAGCAGTCATTGTATTTACATTGGGAAATCCGGCATCCATAACTGCAACTGTAATGCCTTCACCTGTAAAATCTGCTAAATGCAAGTTATCTGCATTTATCATTTCTACTTGATTCTGCGTGTCACCATATGTAAACGCTATGTTCTCATTCTCTACTTCGTTTTTATCTAAAATCGAAGCATTTCTCGAAGCTGTATCTAAACTATTATTCGCAAAATCTATACTTTCTACATAATTTAAATTACTTAAGACATTGATATCTGCTTCTGTTCCTCTAACATGGATGGCATTAAACCATTTAGACTTTGCCATTACTGTGATACCAGATTGCGTTTTGAGATCGGCAATATAAGTTTCATTGACTGGTACATCGCGTTCATCTATTAACACATTGTGATTTTGCTTTCTATCGATAGCTTTTTGGGTAAGAATACTAATTGGGTTCGCTATGGATGCCGCTACATTTGGTTTGTCTGTAAGGTAAATCCATGCATCTTCTTGCGCATAAACAATTGTATTAATAAATAACAACAGTAATAACGTGAAAGTGATTTTCATAGATTTATGATTTAATGAATTGTAACTCTATAATATACGTAATCACAAATTTTTGGGTTTCTTAAAACCACCTTAATCTGTCATTACAAGCAACAAAACGTTATTCTGCAAGTTAAGAAATAACTCCTGAACCCACCAACTCATCCTCTAAATACCAAGCCACAAACTGACCTTCTGTAATTGCAGATTGTTTATTCTCGAACGCTACATATAAGCCAGAGTCTACCTTGTGTAAGGTAGCTTTTTCTAAAGCTTGTCTATAGCGAATTCTTGCCATTACTGACATTATTTCTCCATCATTTAATGCTAAATCCTCTCTAACCCAATGCAATTCGTCATTGGTTACAAATAAAACATTTCTATATAATCCAGGATGATTCTTTCCTTGACCAGTGTAAATAATATTCTCATTAACATCAGTGTCAATTACAAATAATGGTTCTACAGTTCCGCCAACACCTAAGCCTTTTCTCTGACCTTTAGTGAAATAATGTGCACCTTGATGTCTACCAACCACTTTACCATCAGACATATTATATACTGGTTTTTTAGATCTGTATTTTAACTCTGCTTCTTTTGAATCGAAATTAGGAATGGCTTGATTATAAATCTCTAAATCTGAATTTACCTCAACAATATCACCCTCTTTTGGTTTTAACTGTTGCTGTAAAAATTCTGGTAGTCTTACCTTACCGATAAAACAAAGTCCTTGAGAATCTTTCTTCTCTGCAGTAATTAAATCTTGAGCTTTAGCTATTTCTCTTACTTCTGGTTTCTGTAATTCGCCTATTGGAAATAACGCTTTTGCTAATTGCTGTTGTGATAACTGACATAGAAAATAAGATTGGTCTTTATTATCATCTGCACCTGCTAATAATTGGTGGATTTGCTTACCGTCTTTCTCTATTGTTGCTTTTCTACAATAATGACCAGTTGCTACGTAATCTGCTCCTAGTTCTAAAGCTATATCCATAAAGACATCGAACTTTATTTCGCGATTACATAATACATCAGGATTTGGAGTTCGTCCTTTTTCGTATTCATTAAACATATAGTCTACAATACGCTCTTTATATTGTACGCTTAAGTCTACCGTTTGAAAAGGAATACCCAATTTATCTGCTACCAGCATTGCATCATTACTGTCTTCTAACCAAGGGCATTCATCTGAAATAGTCACAGAATCATCGTGCCAATTTTTCATAAAAAGGCCAATAACCTCGTAGCCTTGCTCTTTTAAAAGATAAGCTGCAACGCTAGAATCTACACCTCCTGAAAGTCCTACTATAACTCTTTTCATAAGCAATACCTGTAAAAACAGGAATCTGGTATTTAGTTAAAAAATCTTAGTCTTAAAAACTTCGGCAAAATTACAAAATAAAAAAGGCAATCCTATTGAGATTGCCATTTTGAAATTCTATAGATATCATAGTTTTAAACTATTCTTTCTTGTAAATTACTTCTTCTGTGGTATGGTCTATTTTTTTTGTTAGTTTCCCACCTTTATAATACTTCCAAATGCCTTTCTTCTGACTTTTAATATAATTGCCTTCTGAAATGATATTTCCTTCAGAATCATAATGCATAGTTTTACCTTCTAAATGATCATCTTCATAATTAGCGTGTCTGAGCAACACACTTTTCTCAGAGTACCATTTAGATTCACCATGAAGTTTACCATTTTTATAGTTTGCACTTTCGGCGACTTTTCCATTTTTAAAATATACAAAACGTTCGCCTTCAAGTAAACCATTATCATTATAATGTTCAATAATCATGACATCTGAAGAGTTCTTATGATAAAAAACCCACTTACCAATAAATCGTTTACCATTCATTTGGCCTTTACTTATCACTTTCTTAGTTGAAGCTAAAAACGTAACATCAGCAATACTATCTGACTGATTAAAGACTTTTACTGCACTTAACACACTTTTACCAGAAGATAATGTGTAATATTTAAATGAGTCTACTTCTTTGCCATGGACAAAAGTACCTTCATATCGTTTTTGATCGGTCTTATGGTAGTTCTTTGTCCATATACCGTGACGTTTGCCTTCTTTGTCAAATTGATTTACAGATTTTTGAGCATAACCAGTTGTTAAAAAAACTGTTAAAATAAAAAGAGTATAAATTTTTTGTTTAATCATTTTCTATATTTGTTAAACAAACCAATGTGGTTTGAATGATGAACAATTTAAAAACTCAAAACAATGAAAATTATTTTAAAAAACTACAAATTACTTGCAGTATTTCTAATGGTTATAGGTTTTACTTCATGTAGCGACGATGACGACAATGGCACAACAGCACCAACAACTGTTGTTGATATTGCTTTAGAGAACAATTTAACGTCCTTAGCAGCAGCACTAACAGCCACTGATTTAGTAACGACGTTACAAGGTTCTGGACCTTTTACTGTTTTTGCTCCTACCAATGAGGCTTTTGCTGATCTTTTAGCGGCAACTGGTTTAGATTTAGACAATTTATCGGCTGCAGAAGAAGATTTAGTGAGAAATATTTTATTGAATCATGTTATAATTGGAGAGACGATTAACTCAACGACTTTGGCTAATGCTGGATCTGGTTACGTTAACACTGGTGCAACGGGTCCAAATGGCGCAAATTTGAGTCTATATTTTAATACTTCTAACGTAGTAATGATTAATGGATCCTCAACAGTAATAAACGCAGATAACATAGCTTCTAATGGTATAGTACATATTGTAGATGAAGTTATTGGATTACCAACTATTGCGACATTTGCAACAACAAATCCTGCTTTAGATACTTTAGTTGCTGCTTTAGCTTATGCTGATTCAGGAACTCCAACTGTGCCATATATAGCAACTGTATCTGATGCTACAGCTGGACCATATACAGTGTTCGCTCCTACCAATGATGCTTTTTCAGATTTATTGACAGAATTAAACGTGTCTGCATTATCAGATTTAGGCACTGATACAGTAGATGCTGTTTTATTATATCACATCGTCAACGCCAATGTACAATCATCACAACTACCAAACGGAACAGTAACAACACTTGGTGGAGATATTACTGCAGACAATACGGCTTTCACTTTAACAGATGCTAATGGCAGAGTGAGTAATATTATCGTTTCATTAGTAGATATACAAGCAATGAATGGTGTGGTTCATGTGATTGATAAAGTTGTTTTAACACCACAATAAAATAAATAAGGGAATTTATTTATATTTTTTGATTAATAGTTAGGTGCAGAAGCTCAAACATAAAGTTTGGGCTTCTGCTATTTAATGCGATATGATTTTACTTTTAGACTATTCTAAAGTTAATTAGCATTCATGGAGACGACACATACATTTATCAAAATGTAACATTAATAAAAAAGCCTTAACAGTTAAGTTAAGGCTTGTTATATAAAATTGAAGAATTACTTCTTTTTGTTCTTTTGCTGTGCTTGTTTTTGAGCTTCAGCCTGCTCCATCATCTCAGCCATTTTTTTCTGAAACTTGTTTTGCTTTTTAGGCTTTGTTTTACTCACTTCAATTTTAGCCAATACTTTGTCCTCATCAATTATGTAGTTTTTAATCACTAACATAATACCAATACTAATTAAATTAGAGATAAAGTAATATAAACTTAAACCAGAAGCATAATTATTAAAGAATACTAACATAAGTAATGGAGAGAAATAAATCATGTATTTCATCATTTTACCCATATCTGGCATACCTTCTTGCGTTGGCTGTGATGCTACTTGCTGACCTGTTGTCATTTTCATATAGAAGAAAATAGCAATTGCAGCTAATATTGGGAATAAACTCACATGACTACCATAAAAAGGAATGCTAAATGGTAATTCTAAAATAGAATCATAAGAACTTAAATCATCTGCCCAAAGGAAACTTTTTTGTCTTAAATCAAAAGCAGTTGGGAAAAACTGAAACAAGGCATAGAATACAGGAATCTGCATTAAACCAGGTAAACATCCGCTTAATGGACTTGCACCTGCTTTACTTTGAATGGCCATTGTTTCTTGTTGCGCCTTTAACTTATTGTCCTTGTACTTTTCTCTTACAGCATCTAATTCAGGCTTTAAAATTTTCATTTTAGCCTGAGACAAAAATTGCTTATACTGCACAAAAGACAACATAATCTTCACTAAAACGGTCATTACAACAATAGCAATACCATGCGGTAAATATTGTATTAAGAATCCAAATAAAGGAATGAATAAAATCTTATTAATCCATCCAAAAATTCCCCATCCAAATGGTATACTTTCCTCTAAACCTTTATCATAAGATTTTAAAGTAGAGGCTTCTGTTGGTCCATAATACAGACCTAAACTCTTATTTATTTCGCCTCCACTGTAAGCCAAAGGTAGCTTAGATGTATAGGTTTTAGTAAAAAGCGTATCTATCTCCTCATCATCTACTAAATTCTTAGACGTCATCGCCACATCTTTAAATGGACTATCGTTAGAAACTAGAATAGAGCTAAAAAAGAATTGTCTGTATGATAACCACTCTACATCTTCAACAATTTCATCATCATCTCCCATTTGAGATAATTTATCGACCTTTCCTTCATCGTGCATGTAGGTTAATCTCGTATAGCGATTCTCGTAGCTTATACTTTTTGCATGACGAATTCCTTTTTGTTTCCAGTCTAAGGTAATCGGTTGTGAAGTATTAAATACACCACTCAAACCTTGAGATTTGATTGAAAAATCAATCATATAATTATCTGGCTTCAACTCATAACGGTATTCTAAAAATGCCGTTTCTGAAGCCTTAAATTTCATAGAAATAATTGTATTATCTCCACTCTTAGTGACTTTAGGTTGAAAAGGTAATTCTTGCGTATTAAACGTTCTGTTGTCTGAAGTACCGAAAGTAATATTGAAGGCACTATTATTATCTTTAACCAAATAGATTGGTACCGAATCATAATCTACAAACTTCTTTAATTTTACCTCAGCTAAATGACCACCTATTCTATTAAATTTTAATTCAAAAACATCAGTTTGTACAGTGGTAACGTCTTCTCCTGATAATGTTGCAGCATAACCAAATCTTCCTAACTTACCTTGAGCAGCTGCTAGTTGTGTAGAATCTAAAGCTTGTGGGTTTGCATAGTCGTTAGACGTAGTAACTAAAGTTTCCTCTGGTTTACTTTCATTTTTTTCAGCTTCAACTTGTTCTTGTTCTGCTTTTTTCTGAGCTTCAAGTTCTTCTGGAGTTGGCTGATTTTGATACATCATAAATACCAAAATCCCAAATATAAGGATGAAGCCAATAATAGATTTAACGTCGAATTTCTTTTCTTCCATGTTTAGTTTTCAATTTTAGACCTGTCAGGTTTTTAAATCTAACAGGTCTTATAAGGTAACAATTGAACAACCCAAAAAACTGTCCAAAGTTAAAATTGCGCCAAAGTGGCACGTTTAATTTATTTTTTCTTCTTGTATTTTAATGCTGCTGATACAAATGCCACAAATAATGGATGAGGATTACTCACTGTACTTTTGTATTCAGGATGATACTGTACACCAACAAACCAATCATTTTCTGGAATCTCTACAATTTCAACTAAACCAGTATCAGGATTAAACCCAGTTGGTATTAAACCAGCATTTTCGAATTGCGCTTTATAAGCACTATTAAATTCAAAACGATGTCTATGTCTTTCCGTAATCATTTCAGATTGATACACTTTATGCGCTATGCCTTTTGTTTCTAACTTGCAGTCCCATGTTCCTAAACGCATTGTTCCTCCTTTGTTAACCACATTTTTTTGTGATTCCATAAGGTTAATTACAGGATTTGGCGTTTTTTCATCCATTTCTACAGAATTAGCATCCTTAAGATTTAGAACATTTCTGGCATACTCTATAACTGCCATTTGCATACCTAAGCATATTCCTAAAAATGGAATATTATTTTCTCTTACAAATTTGACGGCATCAATTTTACCTTCAATACCACGCTCACCAAAGCCAGGTGCCACTAAAACACCATCTAAATGACCGAGTTTAAATTCAATATTACTTTCTGATAAATATTCAGAGTGAATAGGTTCTACTATAACCTTAACTTCTTTTTCTGCACCAGCATGTATAAAAGCTTCAAGTATAGATTTATAAGAATCTTGTAACTCTACATATTTACCAATTAATCCTATAGTTACTTCACTTTTAGGATTTTTATGACGCTTTACAAACTCGTTCCAGCGTTCTAAATTTGGTACATCACTTTTGAGTTGCAATTGGTTTAACACCACTTTATCTAGACCTTCATGAAGCATTAAATTTGGTACATCATATATTGTAGATGCATCAATAGATTCAATAACGGCTTCCTTTTTTACATTACAAAAACGCGCTAACTTGGTTTTTAATCCTTCGCTTAGCGGATGCTCAGTTCTACAAACTAAAATATCAGCTTGTACACCACTTTCCATCAAAGTTTTTACACTGTGTTGGGTTGGTTTAGTTTTTAGTTCGCCAGCAGCAGATAAATAAGGTACTAAAGTTAGGTGAATTACACAGGTATTATGCTCACCTAAATCCCATTCTAGTTGTCTTACTGCTTCAATGTATGGTAAAGATTCAATATCACCAACAGTTCCTCCTATTTCAGTAATTACAATATCATAATCACCAGAGTTCCCTAAAATTTGAATTCTTCGTTTAATCTCATCTGTAATATGTGGAATTACTTGAACTGTTTTCCCTAAAAACTCTCCACGTCTTTCTTTATCTATAACGCTTTGGTAAATTCTACCTGTTGTAACGTTATTGGCCTGAGAGGTTGGTACGTTTAGAAAACGTTCGTAATGTCCTAAATCCAAATCTGTTTCTGCGCCATCATCCGTAACATAGCATTCACCATGCTCATATGGATTTAAGGTTCCTGGATCTATATTAATATATGGATCTAATTTTTGAATGGTAATTCTGTATCCTTGTGATTGTAAGAGTTTAGCCAAAGATGCTGCTATAATGCCTTTTCCTAGTGAAGAAGACACGCCTCCTGTTACAAAAATATATTTAGGGTTTGTGGTCATGGTACGTTGTTAAACGCAGACAAAATTACAAAATAAAACGAGTAATCTATGAATTGTTTAAGGTTTGTTGATATGTTATAAGTTACAGCTCCAAACCTCTGTGTAATTGGGACATACAACGGATTTAATTTGCTGAATTATAAAAAAAGTCGAACTTCGTATAGTAATTAAACCATAGACCTATTGAAATTTAGATTATTTAGCATTCTTTTGGTTTCTGTATTTCTTTCTTGCAAGAAAAAAATATTAGTTCCTAATACCTTAGACATTGCATTTCAGTACTTAGATAAAAACTGGCATGATGATCAGAGATTAGGTTTTAGTGATATAGTAATCAAAGAAGTAACACCTGTTTATTATGATTACGCTATTGAAAATGACTTACAACAAAATCTTTTAAACAACCACGAAGCGTCTGTTAAGTTAAATGCATTTTTTGATTCTTTGGGTGTATACAGAGTTAAGGATAAGTCTGGCTTAATACTAAACACCTATCATAATTATATAAACAGCAAACAACTTAACTTACAAAAGCAAGCAGACGAAATTCTTAATTATTGGCAACCTATTGAAGACTGCCAAAACCAAATTAATAAAAAAGCATTAGACGCTTACCATCAATTTAGTGTTAATGACATGATATTAATACGACTTCCTGTTGATGAACATAATAATGCTATAGATTACAATTGTCCTAAAATAGAGTGGAAATTTAAATCAGAGAGAGATTTAGAAATTACCGCTACGTTGCTAAATAAATTTGTAGCAGAGGATTCTTTAAGTGCTTCATTTCAGCTAAAACTGAAAAGTAAAAATAAAAATGATACAGAAATATTATATCAAGAATTAGATGAAGGCGATACCTTTACGATATCTTTATTTAACTCTTGGAAAATAAGAAATGTAAATTAACGAATGAAACAAAAATCAACAATCTATAAACCTATACTCTGGTTGATATTTGACTTTACACTAATCAGTGCTTTATCTGCTATAATGGAAATTTTCATATATGGTTATTTTCATTATGGCCTATCGCATGGTTTTATTAATATTCACTTTCAATACTATGTACCAGCTTTTAGCATAGTAATAGCAGTAATTTTTAGCGTTATTTCTATATTATTATTAAAGAAAAAAATAAGTTCTATAAAATTAAAATCTTCAAGATTTCCTTGGCTATTATTCGTTTTACTGTCAATATTTGCTGCTATTACGAAACCATTGGTTCAAAATTGGTCTGATAAAAAAGTGATGTTACTTTACGATGATCTTTCAAAAGCAGATTACTTAAGTCAATTAAACTTTGTAAAAATTTTTAATACTATTAACTACAGCAGTATAGGTGCGCTATGGCTTCTTGTTATTCTACTAGTGTGTTACGTTTGGTTTTTAAATAGAAAAGCTACTACTTAGAAAATTTGTTATACTGGAATTCCATAAAAGGAATAATCCTTTATATTATTAAGGCAAGTACATTTAAAAATAATGAAAAGTAGAACTAAAAATGCTATTGAAAACAAAGTAATTTTTCTAAATTGTTTTTGATGTTTCCAATTAAATTGATTTGAATAGCTAAAAAGAAAAATCGAAAAGTATAAAAATAAAAAAACACAAAGTATATTATATCCTCTTGTATCTATAAGCCTATGATGCACATAGCTATACTCACCTTTACATAAATAGTTCATTAGTTTTATATATCTAGATACTTTTGGTTTTTCAATATAAAAATTTTCATCTTCAAAACGCTCTAACAAAGCTTCAACTTCTTTAGCGTCTAAATCGACTTTTTTATGTATTACCAGCTCACGAAAACTCACAGCTAAACTAGCTACAATATTAACACCTCGTTTTTTTAAATGTATTTGACTACTATCCTTATACATTTTAATGGCAGTATCTATAGCATAATTGTAATCGTCAATACTATAAGTTTTAAAGTCATTTGACAAACTATCGAGTGGTAATGTAGTTAGTCTATTGGCACTACTAATAGAAGTAGTTTCACTTTGAGAAAATCCAGTCAAGAAATTGAAAACTAGAATAATAAATAGAAAATTTCGATTTTTAAAGCTCATAAAACGCGTTGTCTAAAGATCTCTATAATAAACCAATAAGCTGGCTGCGTTTTCTATTTTTGAGGATGATGTTAATGGATTAGGCCTATAATTTTTTAATAAGCCGTCTTCTCTTACATACATAATGTCTTTACTACCTGTATCTAAATTAATCATTTTACGTACAGCATAATTAGCTTGACGTAAATAGGCTACAGCATTTAATGCAGAGGTCATTAAATAGTTTTCTTCCGTACTATCTAAAATAATATGATATAGCTGATTGTCTTTTTCGCAAATCACTAAAAACCGTCTACTTCTATCATTATCGCCATTAGTCAGATTTTTAAAATTTTCTTTATCACTTTTATAATTCGTATAGACTAATTGGGTTTGAAAACTAGATATATTCTGTGTTTCAACTAAATTAATAAACGAAAACGTTTCTTCAGGATTATTTCTAATATTATCAGTACTAAAATACGGATAACATTTGCCATCATTACATGTATAGTTCTCTTTATCTAGATCTATAACTTGCATTGTATTAATTTCTGGCTCATTATTATGAATTAGCACAAGACCATCCATAGTTTGATGTGGTATTTTATTTAGTAACTTACCATTCTCTGCACAAAAACCAACGGGATAATTCGCATTTTTATTTACAGAAGAAGCGTAAGATGCTGAGGATACAAATAAAACTTGAACGCTATCCTTTAATTTTAAAAAAGAATTATAACTATCCCTCGCGAAAAAAGCTGATTTAATTTTACCAGTTGCAGAGTCATTTATGGTAAATGGAAATATCGAGATATTTGCGTCATTAATATTCCTCCTATCGTCAAGACTAAAGGGCTCGGCAGAAATTACAGCGATGCTCAAAAAAATAAGAAGAAATATTACTCTACTTTTCTTATTAATAATCTTCTCAATTAAGTCCATTAATGTTTTGTTTTTATTAGGAAAAAACAGTGCAATGTAGTAAAACCAATTATCAAAAACACAAAAAGTAGATGTATGGTTTTTTTTATAGTCTAGTTACAAAAAAGTAAGTTAAACGGCATTTCAAATACCTTAATAAAAATAATATCAACGCACTTTTAGAAAATGCATAAACTAACTTAAGTAAAGTTAATTGTGTTAAAAATCAATTAATTAAAGATTTTATTTTATTATTAAGTAACTTCAAAGTCAACTTAAAACACAACCAATATGAAAAAAATTACTTTACTCTTTACATTACTAACTTTTGCGGTAAATGCACAAACATTTCCTAATCCATATTGTGAAATACCGTCTGGAGCTGTTGTCGAAGAAATTTCATCAGTAAATTTTGATTTAACAAGTATTACTAATTCTGATACTAGTTCCATTTTAGTCGATAAAACAACTTCTATAGTCAATATAATTCCAAACCAAACCTATACCATTTCCGTTACTGGTAATACTTATGGCAACTTTGATACAAATATCGTAGCTTTTATAGACTGGAATCAAAATGAAACCTTAGATGATGCTAATGAGGTCTATTCTATCGGCACACTTACTAACACCACAGGAGATGATGGAACTATAGTTTCCTTAGATATAACAATTCCTTCAGATGCTGTCATAGGAGCTACACGTATAAGAATCACTAAAACATATACAGATGCGGATTCTCCTGCAATTGTAGATCCATGCTCTATTTCTTTTAATCCATTTGGCACAGCAGCTCAACCCGGTTATGGACAAGCTTTAGATTTCACTTTAAGCGTAAGTTCGCTAAGTGTTAATAGTTTTGACATTAGTCAATTATCTGTGTATCCTAATCCAATAAAAAATACTTTGAACGTAAGTTACAATGCAGAAATCAAATCTGTAAAAATCTATAATCTTTTAGGCCAAAATATTCTTACACACCTACCAAATGCCTCACAATTTCAAGTTGATGTATCTTCTTTAAATGCTGGTGTTTATATCGTTAAACTATTTTCAGAAAACGATCAATATAGTTTTAGAACTTTAAAAAAGTAAACGTCTTTTAATTAAATTTACAGAGGAATGACTTCAAGGTTATTCCTCTTTTGTTTTTATAAATTACCTAAAGAGTAAGGTAGAATATCAAAATTAATTTTAGTTATTTAATTGGTTAATGTGGTCTTCAAATTAAATTTCATTTCTGACTCAAGGAATCGTTAAATAAATCTAAATTAAAAGTGATACGTTTCAAACTTTTCTATATTTGAAACGCAACTAACTAATTACCACATGTACCATTTTAGACTCTGTCTATTGCTATTTTTAGGCAGCATTGTTTCATTACAAGCACAACAACCAAAAACATATAATTCATCAGAAATTTACGAAGCAGTTCAGAAACTAAATGTTTTAGGGTCTGTATTATACATAGCTGCTCATCCAGACGATGAAAACACAAGACTAATATCTTACATGTCTAATGAGGTTAAGGCGCGAACCGGTTATTTATCTTTAACTCGTGGTGACGGTGGACAAAACCTTATTGGCCCTGAAATTAGAGAGCTTTTAGGCGTTATTAGAACTCAAGAATTATTAGCAGCAAGACGTGTAGATGGTGGCGAACAGCGTTTTTCTAGAGCTAATGATTTTGGCTACTCAAAACATCCTGATGAAACCTTTGAAATTTGGAACAAAGATGAAGTCCTTTCAGATGTTGTTTGGGCTATTCGTAAATTTAAACCAGATGTTATAATTAATCGTTTTGATCACAGACGTGCAGGACGAACACACGGCCATCATACAGCATCAGCAATGTTGAGTTTAGAAGCTTTTGACTTAGCAAATGATCCAACTAAATATGCCTCACAATTAGAAATTACAGAAACTTGGCAACCAAAACGTTTATTTTACAATACATCTTGGTGGCGCTATGGAAGTCAAGAGGAATTTGATAAAGTGGACAAAAGTAATATGCTAAATTTTGATATTGGTGTATACTATCCAAACAAAGGACTATCTAACAATGAAGTAGCATCTTTAGCTAGTAGCCAGCATTTATGTCAAGGTTTTGGACGATTATCACAGCGTGGTTCTCAACAAGAATATATAGAGTTTTTAAAAGGAGAACCTATTCATAATAAAGAAGGTGTATTTGAAGGTATTGATACATCTTGGAATAGAATTGATGACGGAAAAGCAATTGAAAACATTTTAAAAGACGTAGAAAATAATTTTAATTTTAAAAATCCTGCGTCGCACTTACCACAACTTTTAGAAGCTTATAAGTTAATTCAGTCTATAAAAGATCAGCATTGGAAAACTGTAAAAACAAAAGAGATTAAAATTATTATTGAAGCTTGTACTGGTTTATATCTCGAAGTATCTGCAAACAGTCCTAATACTACTCCAAATTCTGAAGTGTCTTTAAAAATGGAAGTTTTAAATAGAAGCTCCGCTAAAGTAGATTTGGTGTCTTATGGTTTATCAACCCTTTCTCATGGAATTTCTAAAAACATGACGTTAACTTCAAATCAAAAATTAAATTTTGAAGAAAGTATTGTCATTCCAAACGATAGTGATTACACAACACCATATTGGTTAAACAAACAAAGTACATTGGGTATGTATCAGGTTAATGATCAAAATTTAATAGGTCTACCAGAAACGCCTAGAACAGTCTTTGTCGATTTCAATTTATTAATAGAAGGCACTCCAATAAACTATAAAAAACCGGTAATCTTTCGTTACTCTAAACCAGATAAAGGAGAATTATATAGACCTTTTGAAATCATACCTATTGTGTCAGCAAGTTTAAGTGATGACGTCTATATTTTTGATAACAACGAACAGAAAGAAATAGAAGTTATTGTAAAAGCGGGTAAAGATGGAATAGAAGGTTATGTTCAAATGGCCTACCCAAACGACTGGCAGGTATTTCCTCAAAAGCAAAAAATAGCAATAACCAATAAAGGAGATATTCAAAAAGTGGTGTTTTCTGTTGTGCCTCCAAAAAACCAAAGTGAAGGATTGATAACTCCAATGGTAAATGTAAATGGCGATTTTTATACAGATGAACTTATAGAGATTGATTACTCACATATTCCTTTTCAAACGGTTTTAATGCCTAGTGAAAGTAAGATAGTACGAATAAATATTGAAAAACGAGGCAATAATATTGGTTACATTGAAGGTGCTGGCGATGTAGTACCAGAAAGTTTAAGGCAAATTGGCTACAACGTAACAATTATTAAACCTGATGAAATAGCCCCAGAAAAATTAGCTACGTTTGATGCTGTAGTCGTTGGTATTAGAGCATATAATATAGTAGACGAATTAAAGTTTAAACAAAAACACCTATTAGACTTCGTAAAAAATGGTGGAAACTTAGTGATACAATATAATACCAATAGAAGACTTAAGGTAGATAATATAGCACCATACCATCTAAAATTATCAAGAGATCGCGTTACAGATGAGAATGCCGAAATGAGAATTTTAGAGCCAAATCACTCGATTTTAAATTTTCCAAACAAAATTACAAGTGCAGATTTTGAAGGTTGGGTGCAAGAAAGAGGGTTGTATTTCCCTAATGAGTGGGCAGAAGAATTCACGCCATTACTGGCTTCTAACGATAAAGGAGAAACTTCGAAAAGTGGAGCTTTACTAGTAGCTAAATACGGAAAAGGCAACTACATTTATACAGGCTTAAGCTTTTTTCGAGAATTTCCTGCTGGAGTCTCAGGTGCTTTCAGAATTTTTGCTAACTTACTATCCGCAGAAAATACCGATTAACGGTTGACTAAAATCAAAAAAATGTAATTAAAAATATAATAACTTCCTCATATAACTAACTCAAAAACAGAATTATGAATAACCAAAACCAACCACAAGCAAAACAAAAATGGAGTAAATTATACACAGCAGTTTTAATAGCTAATGCACTTTATATTGTGTTGTTTTACTTTATTACCGCATCATTCGCATAAAAAATGCCTCAAATTTTAGATTGGAAAGATTGGACCGTACTTATTGCTACATTAGCAATTATTGTAGGCTATGGGACTTGGAAAACAAGAGGTCAAAAAAACGCACAAGATTACATAAAGGGTGGTAATTCAACCAAATGGTGGACGATAGGTCTATCTGTAATGGCAACGCAAGCAAGTGCTATTACTTTCCTTTCTACAACTGGCCAAGCCTTTTCTGATGGCATGGGATTTGTTCAATTTTATTTTGGACTGCCAATTGCCATGGTCATAATATGTCTGGTATTTATTCCATTATACCATCGACTAAAAGTTTACACAGCTTACGAGTTTTTAGAAAATAGATTTGACCTAAAAACCAGAAGTCTAACCGCCATCTTATTTTTAATACAACGTGGCCTAGCTGCAGGAATAACGATTTTTGCACCTGCTATTATTCTCTCTGTAGTTCTTGGCTGGAACATAATAACGCTTAATATTATCATTGGAGTATTAGTCATAATATATACCGTTTCTGGTGGAACCAAGGCTGTAACCGTGACACAAAAACAGCAAATGTTTGTCATTTTTGCTGGTATGTTAGCCGCATTATTTATCATCATAAATTTAATTCCGGAAGAAGTTTCTTTTATCGATGCTATTGATATCGCTGGAGCAACAGGAAAAATGAAGGTATTAGATTTCTCATTTGATTTAGAGAATAGATACACCGTTTGGACTGGTATTATAGGCGGAACATTTTTAATGCTTTCCTATTTTGGAACAGATCAAAGTCAAGTACAACGCTACCTTTCTGGCAAATCTATTAAGGAAATGCAAATGGGATTATTGTTTAATGGTATGCTAAAAGTGCCCATGCAATTTTTTATCTTATTAGTTGGTGTTATGGTGTTTGTGTTTTACCAATTTAACCCTTCACCTTTAAATTTTATTAATAAATCAACACAAACGGTCTTAGCATCTGAGTATGGAAACGATTACAGAGCATTACAAGATCAACAAGCCGAACTATTTGATTTAAAAAATAAAATCTCTTTACAGTTAGCTCAGTCAGATGGCAATGATGATGCTTCTAAAAAACAACTCGCTGCCTTAAATATTTTAGAAAAGTCATATCGTTTAGAATCAAAATTCTTAATTAAAAAAGCAGTAGATCCAGATTACGAAAAAGCATACAACGAGCTGCAAAGTGAAGTGAACTCATTAGAAAACGATGAGGACAATTCGTCCTACATTGATAAAAATGCTGAATTAAACGCCTTATATAATGATGCTGCAAAAGACACTCAGACCAATGATAGAGACTATATGTTTATCACATTCATCTTAAATAATCTCCCGAAAGGTTTAATAGGTTTATTATTGGCTGTTATTCTATCTGCAGCTATGTCTTCTACAGCATCAGAAATAAATGCTTTAGCAACCATTACATCAATTGATTTATATGGTAGAAACTTAAAAGAAGAAAAGGATGATGAACACATGGTTAAAGTAACTAAGTGGTTTACGTTTGGTTGGGGAATTGTAGCTATAATTATTGCGTGTTTTGCGGATTTGGCTGAGAATTTAATTCAGCTCGTTAACATTATTGGCTCTATTTTCTATGGCAATGTGTTAGGTATATTTTTACTTGCTTTTTTCTTTAAATATATAAAAGGAAATGCTGTATTTATTGGCGCACTCATTACACAAGCCATTGTTGTTATAGGTTGGTGGCTAGATTGGATGCCTTACTTATGGCTAAATCTATTTGGTTGTGTTGTTGTCATTTGTATTGCAAATATACTTCAGGCAATCATGCCTAAAAAAGTGGCATAATGACCTCTAAAACTATCAATTGGGGAATTATTGGAGCTGGTAAAATAGCTTCTAAATTCGCTACCGATTTAAACGCGGTTTCTAACTGTAATTTCTACGCTATTGCTTCTAGGGATATTGAGAAAGTAGACGCCTTTAAAAAACAGCATCATGCAAATGTCGCTTACGGAAGTTATGAAGAACTTGTAATGGATAATAACATTGATGCCATTTACATTGCCACACCACATAGTTTTCATAAAACGCATACTGCTTTATGCTTAAATCATAATAAGCCTGTGTTATGCGAAAAACCATTCGCTATGAATTTACAAGAAGTTGAAGAAATGATTCAACTTTCAAAAGAAAAAAACACCTTATTAATGGAGGCCATGTGGACCAATTTTCTTCCACATTTTAATTATGTATTGGATATTCTTGAACAAAAGCATTTTGGAGAAATATTAAAGCTTGAAGCAGATTTTGGATTCTATCCAACCTATGATGAAAACTCTAGAGTTTTTGATAAATCTGTTGGAGGCGGAAGTTTATTAGATATTGGCATCTACCCTATTTTTGTAGCACTTTCTACTTTGGGTAAACCTAAATCAATTGAAGCTAAAGCAGAGTTTTTTAAATCTGGAGCAGATTCAAAATGCGATATCTTATTTAAATATAATAATGCAGAAGCAAGTTTAAAAAGTACCTTATTAGAGGAAACCAATACCGAAGCAATATTTTATTGTGAAAAGGGTATTATAAAAATAAATAGTCGTTTTCACGAGCCTTCTTCGGTTACATTAATTGACCATACAGGTCATTCCGAAGACATAAACTTCAATTATAAAACCATTGGGTATAGTTTCGAAATTGAGCATTTTAACCAACTAATCAGAGACAATCAAACGGAAAGCACAATAATGCCGTTTAAAAAAAGTAAAGAACTCATTAGAACTTTAGACAAGGTTAGAAATTTAATTGATTTAGAATATTAAAATCAAAAAACGCAACATATTAAGCTGCGTTTTTCAGTATTCTAAATGTAAATTAAGTTTAGAGCATTATTTTGCGCCCCATTCTTTAAGAGAATCTTCATTCATTTTAATATAATCTGCATTACCAGCTGCTTTAGAGCCTTCTAAAGATTTTTTAGCAATTTCAATCGCACCTTTCTTATCTCCTGTTGCTGCATAAATTAATGATTGCTTACGTAATTGATAAAAGCGAGGATTATCCATCATAGAAATCGCTTTATCCATCCATTCTTTAGCTTGCTTAATATCTTTTCCTTCAGCTAAATTATATACTGCCGCAGCATAATAATCATTTGCAGATGGTCCTGCCATTACTTTTTCTATTGCAGCACTAACCGTTTTATCAGTTGGTACTTTAAATTCTACCCCAACATAAGTCTTCTCCCACATCATTCCAATAACTGCAGAACTACTAGTGATATCATCTACCGAAATTGTAAACGATTGAATATCCATTTCTATAGGATAAACTTCAGCAGTAACTCTTGCCGCAACCTTTGATTCATCAATTTCTTTTGGAGTTCCCCAATTATTAGTGTCAGTATAAAAAATCACTTCCCAAGATTTTGCAGAAGGTGTAACAAAAATGGCATAAGCACCAGCTTTTAACTCTTTACCTCCTATTTCAACAGCATCGCTAAACGTTACCATCGTATTTTTGTTAGCTCCTGTTCTCCATAATTTACCGTAAGGTACAAGGTCTCCAAAAATTGTTCTGCCGTTCATTGCTGGTCTAGAATATTCAATAGCAACATCTGTTAAACCAACTACTTGCTCTAACTTAGCAGCAGGACTAGGTTGTGGTGTCTTAATTTGTGCATTTACAGAAAACATTAAAGTTAACGCAAATGTAAATAGTAATAACTTCTTCATAATTTATAGTGTTAAGTGTGTTTATAATGGGTATAAAATTACGCCTAAAGCCAAGCTGTATTTGTTAATAAAAACTTAAAATACCAATTAGTTTTCTGGAAGAAGATGCTTTTATATCAATATAGATCTTACAATTCAGTATCTTTAAGAACATCACTTTAGCTGTTACAAAATAGCTAAGCAATAAATTCTTGTTAAATTTTGTTTAACTATTACCAAAAATGATTAAACATTATTTATCTTTACACCATTCTTAAACGAATATACTATGGCAAAAAAGAAGGCATTTAAACAATCTGACGTAATCGAATTTTATATGGATTATGTTTTAACACATAACCACAAGCCAAAATCGGTCTATGCATTCGCAAAAGACAATAATTTTGAAGAACAAAAATTCTATGAATTCTTTGGATCTTTTGAAGCACTAGAGCAATCTATATTCCAAATATTTTTTGACCACACTATTGCTAATCTTGAGAAAAGTGAAGATTATCATTCTTTTGATGCCAGAAACAAAATGCTGAGTTTCTATTATACCTTCTTTGAAATTTTAACAGCTAATAGAAGTTATGTAATTCATGCTTTAAATGCTAGCAATAACAAATTAGAGACTTTAAAGGTTTTAAAACATTTAAAAAACAGCTTCACTAATTACGTGGCACACTTAGACATTAAGACTATTGATTTAAAACAAGAAAAGTTAGAAAAAATACAGAATAAAGCTTTAAAAGAATCTGCTTGGATTCAATTGTTAGTCACACTAAGATTTTGGATGGACGACGCATCGTCTTCATTCGAAAAGACCGATATTTTTATAGAAAAATCGTTAAAAACTAGTTTCGATTTAATAGACACAACACCCTTAAAAAGCATTATCGACTTTGGTAAATTTTTATACAAAGAAAAAATGCAAACCAAATAGAGCTTATGAAAACTATAGACAGCATACCAATTACTAAAATTTCTAGAGCCACTAAATTGGTATCTACTGGTGCAAAAGTTGGTGTTAATTACCTAAAATATTATGGCGATAAAATGGTTAATTCTAAAGAAGATGCCAAAGAACGACTTAATCAAAATAACGCCGAAGATATTTACGATAGCTTAAAAACATTAAAAGGAAGTGCTTTAAAAGTAGCGCAAATGTTGAGCATGGAAAAAAGCATTTTGCCTCAGGCTTATGTTGAAAAATTCTCCTTATCTCAATTTTCTGTACCACCATTATCGCCACCCTTAGTTATAAAAACCTTTAAAAAATATTTTGGGAAACATCCCGAAGATTTATTTGATACTTTCAACGCAACTTCAGTTAATGCTGCCAGTATTGGCCAAGTCCATATTGCAGAGAAGAATGGGAAAAAATTTGCTGTGAAAATCCAATATCCTGGAGTTGCGGAAAGTATTGCATCAGACTTAGCCTTGGTTAAACCCATTGCTATTAAGATGTTTAATATTAAAGGGAAAGATTCTGATAAATACTTTAAGGAGGTTGAAAACAAACTCACAGAAGAAACCAATTACATCTTAGAAATTGAGCAAAGTAAGGCCGTTGCAGACGCCTGCAAACATATTCCTAATTTAAAGTTTCCTAAGTATTATTCAGAATTGTCGTCTGAACGCATTATTACAATGGACTACATGAAAGGCGAACACCTGTCTGAATTTGTAGCACATAATACGGATGAAGCTTTAGCGAATCAGCTAGGCCAAGCCCTTTGGGATTTTTACATGTTTCAAATTCATAATCTTAGAAAAGTACATGCAGACCCACATCCTGGCAACTTCTTAATTTCTGAATCAGTCGATTTAATTGCACTCGATTTTGGTTGTATGAAAACAATTCCGGAAGAATTCTACATTCCGTATTTTGAATTAGCCGAAAAGGAATGCATCGAGAATCCTAAATTGTTTACCGAAAAACTTTATGAGTTAGAAATTTTAAGACAAGATGATTCCGAAGAAGAGCTGAAATTCTTTAGTGCTATGTTTCATGAGTTGTTAAGCTTGTTTACCAAACCATTTCATGTTGAAACATTCGATTTTTCGAATCCAGAGTTTTTCAATCAAATTTCAGAAATGGGACAACGTTATTCCAAAAGCACTGAACTTAGAAATATGAATGGTAATAGAGGTTCTAAACACTTTATTTATATTAACAGAACGTTTTTTGGACTGTATAATTTAATGTTCGATTTAAAATCTAAAGACGTTAAAATCAATAACTTCAAAAATTTATAAATGATAGAATTTACCAGTGACGACATCGACAAGATGGAACACCTCTACCGAATTAACCTCATTAACAGTTGTTCTGGTTATAAATCGGCAAACCTCATTGGTACTAAAAGTGAAGACGGGATTAGTAATGTTGCTGTGTTTAGTTCTGTGACGCATTTAGGTTCTAATCCTGCATTGTTAGGTTTCTTTTTAAGACCTACAACTGTCACACGTAACACCTATTCTAACTTAAAAACAACAGGAAAATACACTATAAATCACATTCATTCTGAAATTATAGAAGATGCTCATCACACTTCTGCAAAATACGATTCACACATATCAGAATTTGATGCCACGCATTTAACAGAAGAATATAAAGCTAATTTTTTAGCGCCATTTGTAAAAAATGCACCGCTGCAATTGGCCATGCAATTTGTAGAAGAATATCCTATTGCGGCTAACAATACTATTTTGGTCATTGGTAAAATTGAAAAACTATACATACAAGATACCTTGTTAAGCGACGATGGTTTTGTTAACCTTTCTAAAGGGAATGTGGCAACTATCAATGGTTTGGATGGTTATGCTATTCCAGAATTAAAAACACGCTTAGACTACCAAAGACCGAAAACAGAACTTATAAACTCAAAAAAATAATGCGCATATTAATCACAGGTACAACTGGCTATATTGCCAAAAGACTGGCACTTCAATTGCTTGAAGATGAGCATGAGTTGGTTTGTTGTGTGCGTGATTTAAACCGTATTCCAGATGAAATCGAAGACCATCCTTTATGTTCTTTTATTAAAGTAGACTTCTTAAAACCTGAAGATGCTGAAATTCCTAAAGACATCGATGCTGCTTATTATCTGATTCATTCCATGTCCACAAGTTCAGATGATTTTGAGGATTTAGAACAACAATGTGCTCAAAATTTTAAAGACCTTGTTGAACCTACCGACTGTAAACAAGTGCTTTTTTTAAGTGGCATTGTTAATGATGCTTCCTTATCTAAACATTTAAAATCGAGACTACAGGTAGAGAACACTTTAAAATCTGAAACCTATGCACTCACAACATTTAGAGCAGGCATTATTGTTGGTAGTGGTAGCGCATCATTTGAAATCATAAGAGATATCGTAGAAAAACTACCATTTATGATTACTCCAAAATGGCTCAATACCAAAACACAACCTTTAGCCGTTCGTGATGTGCTCAACTTTTTAGCAGGTGGCTTAGGCAAAACAGAACTCTACAATAATGCTTATGATATTTTTGGTCCAGAAGTCTTGACGTACAAGGAAATGCTACTTCAATTTGCTGAAGTTAGAGACCTCAAACGTTACATTGTAACGCTTCCTGTATTAACACCAAAACTCTCGTCGTATTGGTTGTACTTTGTAACCTCTACATCGTTTAAACTAGCAGCCGCATTAGTCGATAGTATGAAGGTTGAAGTGATTGGAAAACCCAGTAACATCAACGGCATTATAGGTATTGAACCTATGGATTACAAAACAGCTGTGGATTTAGCCTTTCAGAAAATTGAACAAAACGCTGTAATATCGAGTTGGAAAGATGCCGTGAGTAGCGGACGATTTAAAGACCAATTATCTAAGCATATAGAGCTACCAAAATTTGGCTGTTTTAAAGATGTCAAACAACGTAAAGTGACAGACGAAGCATTTACACTGAACAAAATTTGGGCTATTGGTGGCCGCAATGGTTGGTACAGCTTTAATGGTTTGTGGAAAATTAGAGGTTACATGGATAAGCTTTTTGGTGGTGTTGGTTTAAGACGCGGCCGAACAAGCGATACGTATTTAGAGGCTGGCGATGCATTAGATTTTTGGCGCGTTTTATATGCCAACAAAGAAGAAAAACGACTTTTATTGTTTGCAGAAATGCGATTGCCTGGCGAGGCTTGGTTAGAGTTTAAAATTGTAGACGACCAGTTACACCAACGTGCGGTTTTTAGACCTAAAGGGATTTGGGGACGTTTGTATTGGTATGCTGTTTTACCGTTTCATGCTTTTGTTTTTAATGGTATGATTAACGCTTTGGTAAAAAAATGAGAGGTGTAAAAAAGGAAAATCTTCCAACAAAGCTTTGCCTTGTTTGTAATCGCCCTTTTACATGGCGCAAAAAATGGGAACGCGATTGGGAACACGTTAAATATTGTAGTGACAGATGCAAAAAACAGAAAACAATAGCAACTTAATATGGTTTAGAAACGACTTAAGAACCATAGATAATGCCGTTTTAAATGAAGCTCAAAAAAACGGTAATCCAATTATAGCTGTGTATTGCTTTAATCCTTATCACTTTACTATTGACAAATTCGGATTTAAAAAAACCGAGAAATTTAGAGCGAAATTTTTAATTGAATCTGTACAAGATTTAAGAGCGCAACTCAACAACTTAAATATTGATTTATTAGTTTATTCTAAAGAACCACAAGTTATTATTCCAGAGCTTTGTAAAACTTATAATATCAATTCAATATTTCTTCAAAAGGAATGGACGTCAGAAGAATTAGAATCGGAAAATGCTGTTAAATCAAAATTGAGTTCTATTAACTGGCACTCTGTTTACAATCAGTTTTTATACCATCCCGAAGACCTCAATTTCAAAATTGAACAAACACCTCAAGTCTTTACCAACTTTAGAAAAAAACTTGAGAAATATGTTGCCATTCGCCCAGAATTACAACCTAAAAAATATCCAGAAAACAATCGGATTACCAACAACACTAAAATCCCAACACTTCACGATTTAGGTTTCGACCATTTTGAAACCCATCCGCATTCAGCTTTTCCTTTTAAAGGTGGCGAAACCGAAGCTAATAAACGTCTCGAGGATTATTTTTTCAACACTAAAAAATTAGGATTTTATAAAAAAACGAGAAACGGTTTAGTTGGTGTTGACTACAGTTCTAAATTTTCGCCTTGGCTAGCAAATGGTTGCATCTCAGCCAGAACAATTTATGGGCAAGTGAAAAAATTTGAAAACGAATGCTTCAGAAATCAATCAACCTATTGGCTCATTTTTGAACTCATTTGGCGTGATTATTTTAAATATGTGTCCTTAAAACATGGCAACCAAATCTTTAAGTTAGAAGGCATACTTCAAAAGGAATACGACTGGTCCTCAAACCAAACCCAGATTGATAAATGGATTAATGGCGAAACCACATCAGAATTTGTAAACGCTAATATGATTGAACTCAAAGAAACCGGTTGGATGAGCAATAGAGGACGCCAAAATGTGGCATCCTATTTTGCCAAAACATTAAAATTAGATTGGCGTATTGGTGCCGCCTATTTTGAGTCTTTACTCATAGATTATGACGTGCACAGCAACTATGGCAATTGGATGTACGTGGCTGGTGTTGGCAACGACCCAAGAGACAGAACATTTAATGTTGAATTACAAGCTGAACGTTATGACGCAAATAGAACATTTAGAAGTTTATGGTTACAACCCAAATTATTTTAGAGAATGAAAGAAGCCATACTCATATTTCCACATCAATTATTTAAGGATGCACCCATTCTTAAAGTAAATGCTGATATTTATTTAATTGAAGAATTCTTATTCTTTAATCAATACAAATTCCACAAGCAAAAAATTGCCTTTCACAGAGCGTCCATGAAAGCCTATGCGAATTATCTCAAAACCCAAGATAAAACCGTAAATTATATTGAAGCCAAGACAAAACAATCTGATGTTAGGCAACTGATAGCAAAGCTTATTGAAGATGGTTTAGAAAAGCTTCGCATAATTGACCCAACTGATAATTGGCTTCAAAAACATATAAATTCCGCTGCTAAAGCTATAGATATTGAATGGTATGAAAATCCACTATTCATAAATACGAAAGAGGACTTAAGTTCATTTTTTAAACCTTCCAAAAAGAAATTCTTTCAAACCTCTTTTTACAAGCAGCAACGTAAGGAACGTGATATTTTAATAGTTAATAGCGAACCTGAAGGTGGTAAACTTACCTACGATTCAGATAATCGAAAGAAATACCCAAAGGACAAAACACCACCACATATTCATTTTCCTGATAAAACAGCGTATCACAAAGAAGCTAAAACTTATGTCAATTCAAATTTTAGCGCGCATTATGGCGAACTGAATGATTTTGTAATTTATCCTATTGATTTTAAATCTTCAGAAGAATGGTTACATCAGTTTTTTGAACAACGTTTTCATGAATTTGGACCTTATGAAGATGCCATTGTTAAGGAAGAACACTTTTTAAATCATAGCATCCTCTCGCCTCTTATCAATGTTGGGTTGCTACATCCAATGGACGTTATAGAAAAGGCCATTGATTATGCCAAATCTAATGACGTCCCGTTAAATTCTTTAGAAGGTTTTGTGCGCCAAATATTAGGTTGGCGCGAATTTATAAGAGGCGTTTACGAAGTAAAAGGCACAGAAGAACGCACAAAAAACTTTTGGAATTTTGATAAGAAAATACCAGCCTCATTCTATGATGGCACCACAGGAATTAAACCCATTGACGACGTTATTAAAAAAGTATTAAAAACAGGCTACGCCCATCATATAGAGCGTTTAATGCTACTCGGTAATTTTATGGTGCTCTGCGAATTTCATCCAGACGAGGTTTACCAATGGTTTATGGAACTATTTATAGACGCTTACGATTGGGTTATGGTACCCAATGTGTACGGCATGAGTTTGTTTGCAGATGGTGGTTTAATGTCTACAAAACCGTACATCAGTAGCAGCCATTACATTATGAAAATGAGCAACTATTCTAAAGGCGATTGGCAAGCCACTTGGGACGGTTTATTCTGGACGTTTATGGACAAGCATCGCGATTTCTTCGCAGGCAATCCGAGACTAGGTATGCTTTTGGGCAATTTAGATAGAATGAAAAAAGAGACTTTAGAAAACCATTTTAACAACGCCGAACAATTTCTAAAGCAACTTTAAGATGAAAGCAAAAGAACACATTACTATCGTTTGGTTGAAACGCGATTTAAGACTTCAAGATAATGAAGCCATTTCGAATGCATTAAAATCAGGCAAACGTGTTCTTATTATTTATGTTTTTGAACATTTATTACTGAATGATGCACATTACAGTGATAGACATTTCAACTTTATAAAAGAATCTTTAAGAGATTTAAACAAAAACCTTGCGGCACACCAAACCAAAGTATTAACGGTAACTAGTGATATTACGAGTGCGTTTAATCAACTGCAAGAGTTTTATAAAATTGATACTGTTTTTTCGCATGTGGAAACTGGATTATTAGTGACCTACAACAGAGACAAAGAATTTACACGCTATTGTAGAAATAATTTTATTAACTGGGAAGAATCTAAAAATAATGGTGTTGAACGCGGATTAGTGAATAGAGACCATTGGTTTGAAAATTGGGAAACGTATATGAACAGTGCTTTGGAAGTTTTTCAACCTAGCGACAATCAGTTTTTAAATCATTCAGAAATTGAAAGTTTAGAAAACGTGTTGACCGTTACCGATTTATCCACACCTGAAGACACCAAGTTTCAAAAAGGGGGCACCACCATGGGTTGGAAATATGCCAATTCATTTTTTGAAAACAGACATGAAGACTACATGGTTAATATTTCAAAACCGGAAGCTTCAAGGACAAGTTGCAGTAGAATTTCGCCATACATTGCTTGGGGAAATTTATCTATTAGGCAAGTCTTTCAGAAAGCTAAACAATTTCAATCCGAATCTAAAGATAAGCGTCATATTGGTGCATTTATTTCAAGATTACGATGGCAAGCACATTTCATTCAAAAGTTTGAAATGGAACACACCATGGAAAACGCAAGTGTTAACAAAGGCTATCATAAACTAAAGAAAACGCTATCTGAAACCTACCAAACGGCATGGAAAGAAGGCCAAACCGGATTTCCGTTAGTAGATGCAAGTATGCGCTGTTTACTTGAAACAGGATACGTAAAATTTAGAATGCGTGCCATGTTGGCATCTTTTTTTACGCATATCCTCTGGCAACCTTGGCAGGCTGCAACCACACATTTATCACAACAATTTTTAGATTTCGAACCTGGCATTCATTTTCCACAATTACAGATGCAAGCAGGCGAAACGGGCATCAATAATCTTAGAATTTACAATCCAACCCTTAATGGTTTAAAGCACGATCCTGATGCGGTTTTTATTAAAAAATGGGTTCCAGAATTGGCACACTTGGATACACCTTTTATCCATGAACCTTATTTGATGACTGAGATGGAAAAAGCCTTTTACAACTTTAAGCCAGGCAAAGACTACCCAACGCCTATAGTAGATATCAAAGAAAACCGAAAACGCGCAAGTGAAATTCTTTGGAATATGAAAAACGATGCAGAGGTTATTAGTGAAAGTTATAGAATCTTAAAACGACATACGTTACAAGATAGAAAACGTATGTTGAGAAGTGATTGATTTTTATTCCATTACACAATAAATTCCATAGTCATAATTATCTGTTAATTTTTGTTTAATCTTTTTATATAATCATTAAACATTATGTATATTTGATAATATATGATATTAAATACCACACATCACAATTCTGAACACAAGCAAATAATTGCCGACTTAGTTGGCAGTCCCTTTAGTTTGGTACAGAAATTGAAAATGAATGGTGTAGGTTCTAAGCGTATGATTATTGATGATGTGAGTCCAAATATGCAATCTATAATAAATTTGGTATCTGATATTAATTACGGAAATATTGAATTGAGACCAAAAGGTATTTTAATTAGAATTAACAAAGGCTTAAAGAATTTTACATGGATTATACCTTATTACCATCTCGTTATATATAAAATCAATGGGTCTAGCATACATGCACAAGGAAAATTTGTGCACTTTAGAGCCAATAAAACTTTTAAAGAGAATAAGAAGTTTTTTGACAAATTAATGGATGAAAAAGTAAAGTACGATTTACAACATGCAATGCCTCATGGACTATGAATTTAGAACTAAAAGACATTGACCGAATTATTGAAATGGCATGGGAAGACAGAACACCGTTTGATGCTATTACGTTTCAATTTAATTTAAAAGAACAAGAGGTTATTAATTTGATGAGACGCGAATTAAAACCAAGTAGCTTTAGATTATGGAGAGCGAGAGTGCAAGGCAGAGCTACTAAACACAGTAAAAAAAGAACGTTTGACAAAGGCAGATTTAAATGCTCGAGGCAAAGAACAATATCAAATAACTCTATTTCAAAACGTTAACACGTGCTTTGATTTAAGTTTGGAGTACTTAAAGACAGCACATTAAAAAGATTCTATGAATACAGAAACGACTTCCAAAGACAATGGACAGCTTAATGGTTTTACAAACGAAGCGATAGGCGACGACCATTTATTTACAAGTTTAGACACACCAATGAAAGCCAATGCTTTTGATATGTCTAATGAAGAAAAGAAAAAACGCATATCTATTTTATTTTCAGAAATAATGGATGTTATGGGTTTAGATTTAACCGACGATTCACTTCAAGGCACACCAGACCGTGTAGCAAAAATGTATATTGAAGAGATATTTTCTGGTTTAGACCCTAAAAACAAGCCTAAAATGGCTCTTTTTGAAAATAAATATCAATATAATCAGATGTTAGTAGAAAAAAATATTACCTTCTACTCTAATTGTGAGCATCATTTTGTACCTATTATAGGAAAAGCACATATTGCATACAAATCATCTGGAAAAGTTATTGGACTTTCTAAATTAAACAGAATTGTTCAATACTATGCCAAACGTCCTCAAGTTCAAGAGCGATTAACAAACCAAATTGCTAATGAATTAAAATCAGTTTTAGAAACTGAAGACGTGGCAGTAATCATAGATGCCAAGCATTTATGTGTGTCTTCTAGAGGTGTACAAGACGATACTTCTACAACGATAACAACATTTTATGGAGGCGAATTTAATAACGCTTCAAAAATTTTAGAATTACAAAACTATTTAAACAAGTAAGCTATGAGTACAGTAGAAAAAGCTTTAGAATTTGAAAACAGAAAGTTTTCATTTAAAACAACAAGTGACAGAATTTTAGCAGCAAGAGAGGCTAAAGATTTAATATTAGAAGTCAACGAATTATATAAGAAAGAGAAAGATACCAAATTAATGGACTTAATGAAGCGTCTTACAGTGATTAAGCAAAAGATTGAAAAGCGCTTAAAAGGTAGACCATTAACAGCAACCTCTTAAATTTAACAATGAAAAGATTAATTATTATTGGAGGAAGCAAAGGTATTGGTAATGCAATTATCTCATCTTTGCTTTCTTCTTATGATGAGATTGTAAATATCAGTCGTACATCGCCAGAAGATTCACATCCTAATTTAAAACATTACGATTGTGATATTTTAACTGATGAATTACCAGACTTCGATGAAGCCGACGGATTAGTGTATTGTCCTGGAAGTATTAATCTTAAACCCATAAACAGACTTAGCGTTGATGATTTTAAAAATGATTTTGACATCAATGTTATTGGAGCTGTAAAGGCAATACAAAAGTATTTACCAGCTTTAAAAAATGGTAATAAACCATCAATTGTACTGTTTAGTACGGTTGCTGCCAAGTTAGGCATGCCTTTTCATGCAAGTGTAGCAGCTTCAAAATCTGCAATTGAAGGCTTAACAAAATCTTTAGGTGCAGAATTAGCACCCAACATACGCGTTAATGCAATTGCACCAACGGTTACCGACACAGAGTTGGCTTCAAAATTATTGCGTAATGAACGGATGATTGACAATATGAATGAACGTCATCCCTTAAAAAAATATCTTCAACCTAAAGAAGTTGCAGATATGGCTGGCTTTTTATTATCAGAAAAAGCGGCTTCTATGTCAGGACAAATATTTGAAATGGACTGTGGCATCGTAAGTTTCAAATTGTAAATACCATTTAATTACTTAATACCAAAACATCATGATAGCAACTGCTACGCAATCCGTGTACGATATAAAGATTAACAGCCTGCAAGGTCAACCTATAGATTTCCAACACTTTAAAGGTAAAAAGATACTCTTTATTAATGTGGCTTCTAAATGTGGTTTTACACCTCAATATAGAGCGTTACAAGAGCTTCAAGATACATATAAAGATAAGTTAGTGGTTATTGGTGTGCCTTGTAATCAGTTTGGAAATCAAGAACCTGGTAATGCAAACGAGATACAAGAGTTTTGTGAAATTAATTATGGTGTTTCATTTTTAATAACCGAAAAAGTTGACGTTAAAGGCAGCTCTCAACATCCATTATACGCTTGGCTTACAAATAAATCTTTAAACGGAAAACAAAACTCTAATGTACGTTGGAATTTTCAAAAATACTTATTAGATGAGCATGGCGGCTTTTTAGACTATTATTTTTCCATTACAAAGCCAATGAGCTCTCGAATCACAAAACACCTTAAATAGAACATTATGTTTGGACTCTTTAAAAAAACTTCAGAATTAGAAAAGCTTCAAAAACAATATAAAAAATTGATGGCAGACTGGCATAAATTGTCTGCTACAAACCGAGGCGAAAGTGATAAAAAATATGCCGAAGCACAATTAGTAATGGACAAAATTGAACAATTAAAAGCATCGTAAATTGAACAAGATTTATCTTATTATTCTATTTCTAGTTATTAATTTCGGTGGTCTTGCCTTAGGTCGATATTTTATGGGAGATGCTGTAACTGGCGAATGGTACTCTAATTTAAACAAAGCACCTTGGACACCACCTGGTTGGGTTTTTGGAGCAGCATGGACGTTAATAATGATATGTTTTTCTGTATACCTCAGTTATTTATTTTCAGTTCGTAATTCTAATTTTGTTAAAACACTATTCGTTATTGCTGTAATTTTAAATGTTAGCTGGAATTATCTGTTTTTTAATCAACAATTCACAACACTAGGATTCGTTAATATCTTATCACTCACTTTACTCATTACCTACTTCTTTATAACGTTTGGCGACGATAAATTAAGCCACATTAAATACCTGTTGCTACCCTATATTATTTGGCTTTGCATTGCTACATCGCTCAATGGCTACATAGTATTAAATAATTAATAGAAAATTATCAACCGATACATCAATAAGATTTCATAAAACCAACAGATGAAAATATACACGTTACACAAAAAGCAAAATTTACCAATCTCAGTAGAAGAGGCTTGGGCATTTTTATCTAGTCCTGCTAATTTAAAAACCATCACACCAGATTATATGAGTTTTGATATTCTCTCTGGTGCAGACCGACCTATGTTTCCAGGGCAAATCATTCAGTATATTGTAACACCTGTTTTAGGCATAAAAACGAAATGGGTTACGGAAATTACACATGTAAGAGATAATGAATATTTTGTGGACGAACAGCGTTTTGGCCCCTATGCACTTTGGCATCATAAGCACTTTATAAAAGAAATTGAAGGAGGCGTAGAAATGGAAGACATTATAGATTATAAAGTACCAATGGGCATCCTTGGGCAACTCGTCCATCCTATTTTAGTGAAGCCAAAATTGGAAGAAATTTTTAATTACAGGACGACAAAGCTGGAAGAATTGTTTGGAAAATATGGTCAGTAAGTTGCAAAGATTCAGAGATTCATAGTTACAGAGCTACAAAGTCTCAGAGTTTCTAAAAGCAGATTAAATAAGCAAGACTTTGTACTTTTCACTTTACAATTTTACTTTACACTTTTTCAACTTTCAACATTTCAACCTTCCACTAACTAAAAAAACACATGACTAAAAAAGTAAACATTTTCTGGTTTCGAAGAGATTTAAGATTAGACGATAATCTCGGTTTTTATGAAGCTTTAAAATCGGAACATCCTGTACTTCCTATTTTCATATTTGATACAACAATTTTAGAAAAACTACCTAAAGATGATGCTCGTGTTACTTTTATTTTTGAAACACTTCAAGGGTTAAGACAGACTTTACAAGATAAGCATAGCAGTAGTATTGCCATGTATAAAGGAAAGCCTGAAGACATCTACAAGCAATTAATTTCAGAATACGATATTGAAACCGTGTTTACAAATCATGATTATGAGCCTTATGCTACAACTCGAGATACCTCAATTAAAACACTCTTAGAGAAACATAATATTGAATTCAAAACCTATAAGGACCAGGTTATTTTTGAAAAAAGCGAAATTGTAAAAAACGATGGAAAACCATACATGGTTTACACACCATACATGCGCAAGTGGAAAGAAAAATTTAGAACGCTCGATTTAGAAATTTTCTATACCAATTCTTATCTAGACAATCTTATAGAACATAGTAGATTACCTAATTTAACCTTAGCTGATATTGGTTTTGAAAAATCGAGTCAAGACATAGCAGCTTATGATGTTACACCAACATTGATTCAAACCTATGAAGCTACTCGTAATTTTCCGGCACAAGATGCAACCTCACGTTTAGGACCACATTTAAGATTCGGAACGGTTAGTATACGTAAAATGGTTAAAAAAGCAATTGCTGAAGACAATGAAATATTTTGGCAAGAGTTAATTTGGCGCGAATTCTTTATGCAGATTCTTTGGCATTTTCCACATACAAAAGATGAAGCCTTTAAACCAAAATACGACAGAATTGAATGGCGTTATAATGAAACTGAATTTAAAGCTTGGTGTGAAGGTAAAACTGGTTATCCGTTAGTCGATGCAGGTATGCGACAACTGAATGCGACAGGCTTTATGCACAATAGAGTAAGAATGTTGGTTGGTAGTTTTCTTTGTAAACATTTATTGATGGATTGGCGATTAGGAGAAGCTTATTTTGCCGAGAAACTTCACGATTACGATATGTCTAGTAATGTGGGCAATTGGCAATGGGTTGCTGGTTCTGGTGTAGATGCTTCGCCTTATTTTAGAATTTTTAATCCTACAACTCAGATTCAAAAATTCGATAAGAATTTAGAATACATAAAAGAGTGGGTTCCAGATTTTCAAGAGTTGACTTACTCAAAACCAATTGTAGAACATAAAATGGCAAGAGAACGCTGCTTAGCAACTTATAAAGCAGCACTGAATTAAAATTTAGTATAGTTGCCAAATTCATTTCAATATATTCAATTCAATATGCCCTTAAATAGCAATTATTTAATTTAAAAGTTAAAAACGTCGTTATCAATTACATAATTTAGAAAAACTTTTCACTAACTTTAAAGCACTAATTTAAATTTAGAGAATTATGAATACTTGGGGAGTTGCTAGAAAGTGGAAAGAAATGTGTGAGCAAGGTAAAAACCTTGATTGCATTAACGAGCTTTATTCTGAAAATGTTGTGAGTAAAGAAATGCCAGGTATGCCAGGAGAAAATATTACTGGTAAACAAAATGTTTGGAACAAGAATAAAGAATGGTTAGAAAACGTAGAAGAATTTCATTACAGTTCTATTAGCGCACCTCTTGTGGCTGGAAATCATTTTTCGTCTAAAATGCACTTTGATTTAACTTTTAAAGACAGAGGCAGACAGCAAATGGAAGAAATTGCTGTATTTGAAGTTAAAGATGGTAAAATTACATCTGAGCAATTTTTGTATTCAATGGAATAACGTAACTCATCGTTTTAAAGTAAAATGTCCTTTATGCGTTAACCCGTTAGAACGTTCTACCACAAACCAGTAATCGTTTGTAGGCATAAGATTACCATTATAGTTACCATCCCAACCAACGTCATTGCCAGTAAAGTTAATTAATAACTTTCCGTACCTATCGAAAATATATACTTGTAAATCGGGTTCTAACTGCGAACCTGTAATTTGCCAAAATTCATTTTCGCCATCGCCATTTGGTGTAAAGAATTTTTTATAATTTAATAAGGAAATAGTTTCGGTATTAATACCACAGCCATTAATATCTCTTACAAAAACTGTATAAATTCCTGATTCTAGATTTTCAAAATAATTCTCCGACTGATAGGTCACACCATCTAATGAATACTCATAATCGCCAATACCAGATATTTCAATATCGATAAAATTACTATTTGAAGTAAAATCTTCGTTAATGATATTTTCTATATTAGCGACACCAGACATATCTATATTATAAGTTTTTGTGGCCTCACAATAAAAGTCACCATAATCATTTGAAACTGTAACCGAATAATTTCCAACAGTATCAACGACTATACTTCGTGTTGTTTCACCTGAAGACCATAAGTAGCTCGAGTAACCAAAATCTGCGGATAACACAACAGAAGTACCTTCACAAATAGTAATAGATTCATCCAAACCTAACTGAGGAATAGAACCAACAATAAGCTGAAAACTGTCTGTTTCGTAACAAATATCTAATGTATTATGAATCATTCTAACGTAAATGGTCTGTGGATTTACTATGTTCTCATAACTATCTGAAATTGGATTATTACCAGAATCTGCATCAGTTTGATTTAGGTGGTAAGTAATAGTTAAATTTTCTGGATTTTGATTACCTATCAACTGCGTGTATTGTTGTGATAGATCAAAAACGGCTTGGTTATCATTATCTTCATCACAAACGACCAAATCAGATGGACTACCTAGATTAACTACAGGAAGTAAATCCAAGGAATTAACAGTAATTGCTTCTATACTTCCACAAACATCCTCAACCCTTATTTCGTAAATGTCAGGACTTAAATTTGTAAAAACATTATCATTTCCATTGTCAATAAAAATAGGAGAAACAATAGAAAAATTATAAGGAGGTACACCACTTACATCCACTAAAATATCAGAAGGTCCTGATCCACCATCGCAATTAAGATTAAATACATCATTTATTATTAAATCTGAATCGATTTCAAATTCCCCAAAAATATCAAAACAATACTCATCTGTGTTTGGGTTATTAGTTGATTGAAATACTTTTATCAATCTAAATGTTCCTACCACGAAAATATTAAGTAGACTTTCTCCATTTTCTATAGAAATAGAATTCGCTGTATTCGGTAATTCACCTTCACTATACGTTACTCCAGTATTAGGATGTCCCCAACTATCAGATTGCGGATTATACCTCTGAAACCAATAGGTTTGATTTATCACTGAACTATCATTATCTAGAATACTTAAATCAAAAGAACCACAGTTTTGTTGTAAATTATAAATAGATTCATTGTTATCATAATTATACGTTTCTATGGTTTGAGTGAACATGAATTCATTGCCACAACTATCTGTAAATTCAATAGTATAATTTCCTGCGGGTAAATCATCAACATAGAAAAGTCCTTCTGATAAAATTGCAAAACTATAGTCGTAAGGTAACGTCTCTGAGAATTCAGTAGGTGCTGCAATAAACGTAACGGATTCTACTGCGCCATACGCACCAGCAATACTCAAGCTACCTGTATCAGAACTACAACTCACTGAGGTTGACACATTGAGTTCATAGTCTTCGAGTTCTGGAATTTCAAATTCTTCAAGATATGTTGTACCACAATTGTCTATCAATTCTATAGTAAAAGTACCTATTGGCAACACATCAACTATTAACAAACCATTGGGTGTGATAAACTCAGAAATATCAGATGGTATTTCACCTATATATGTTAGTGGAGCAACTGTAAGTGTCGCAGATGCAATCTCTCTATTTGGTATACTTACCGTTAAAGCACCTGTTAACGCATCACAACCTCCATTTGAAGTAGAAATAACAGGCTCTTCTGGCTCTTCAATTAATTCAATTGACGCTATACCTATATTATCACATGCATCAACAACTGTAACCTCGTAAACACCATAAGGCAAACCTAAATCTTCTTGTTCAAACGAAATTACCGATTCTGTATAAACGCCTTCATTATCATTATAATCTGATGGATTAAATTCCATTGGTGCCTCAGTAAATTCAAGAGAATATGGAGGAACCATATTAGAAATCACGATTATTAAATCGTCTCCACAAATATTGGTTACTGTAGATAAATTTATAACAGGATTGGGATTTACAACCTCAGAACTAGCAACAACATCTCCACAGCCATCTTGTACTACCGTATCGACTGTAAAAGTTTGATCGCCAAAATTAGTTACGGTCGTTGATATTTCGAGTTCTGTTTCTGAACCATCATCATAAGTCTGGGAATAACTTGTAGTTTCATTTCCATCAGAAAAATTAATGGTATAGTCAACGGTAATTGGATAAGACAGTTGAGATCCACTGCTAGCCGTAATTGTTTGATTAATTGTCGTCTCATCACAATTATTCAGTGCGTTAGATTGTTCTATAGCCGAAATTGTAAACGTAACGTCACTAATTAAAAGCGTATAAGTCTTCGTTAAGGCATTTCCACAAGTATCATATACACGTATAACATAAGTTCCTTCAGGCAGATTACTAAAACTATTATCAGATTGCAAAGGCACAGTGATAGGTCCTGATATAATCTCATAGGATTCTGCATTACCTGACAGTGTCGTTATAACTAAACTGATTTCGCTACAATCGCCTGTAAAACCTTGTCCGACTTCAAAATCTAGAGCTGTGATAACATCATCAATATCAGCATCTGCACTTTCTGAATTTTGTAAATCATTTAAGGTTTGTACGGCCTCTACTAAATAATTACCGCTATCTAAACTACTAAATGTATTTGAGGATGTTTGCGCTATAGGAGAATTAATATTTGGATATAAATAAAGATTATAAACGATAGTTGCACCTGGCGTAACCTCAGAAACATTCATTGTTATTGAACCATTACTTGCACATGTTTCATCTGTAGAAGTTACGGATAAATTAAAAACATTTAATTGTGCACAAACTAGCTGACTTGTCAAAAAAAGACAAAATATTAGGCTATATCTTGGAGGGAAGACAAGTTTCATTAGATTAAGAATTCACTAGCTTTAATGAGTAAATTACGAATAAATGCAACGCAGTGATTCAATACCTCGATGTAATCAATAATATTACCGACAGAAAACCATTTTAGACGAAAACCTTTACTAAAACCTCATATCATATAAAGCGATTTCATATGGACCTAAAAAATAATATATGATAAATAAAAAAGACCTCAATTACTTGAGGTCTCTTATTATATACTTGAATTGGTAATTATAATTTCTAATTACCTTCTACACGTTCAATCTTAGCACCAATAGCTCTTAAACGTTCGTCAATATTTTCGTAACCACGATCAATCTGTTCAATATTATGAATTATAGATGTTCCTTTTGCAGATAATGCCGCAATTAATAAAGAAACACCAGCTCTAATATCTGGAGATGTCATAGTTGTTGCTTTTAGCGTTGACTTAAAGTCATGACCAATAACGGTTGCTCTATGTGGATCACAAAGAATAATTTTTGCTCCCATGTCAATCAGTTTATCTACGAAAAACAAACGGCTTTCAAACATTTTTTGATGCACTACAGCACTTCCTCTAGCCTGCGTTAATACAGTTAAAATAATACTTAACAAATCTGGAGTAAAACCTGGCCAAGGTGCATCAGCAATAGTTAAAATTGAACCATCTATAAAGTTTTGCACTTCGTAACCATTGGTATGAGCAGGTATATGAATGTCATCACCTTGACGCTCTACTGTTATACCAATTTTTCTAAATACATTAGGTATTTGACCTAAATCATCCCAACTCACATTAGTGATGGTCAATTCACTCTTAGTCATTGCCGCTAATCCAATCCAGCTACCTATCTCAATCATATCTGGTAGCATTCTGTGGTCAGTGCCACCTAAAGCATCAACACCTTCTATAATTAACATGTTAGAACCTACACCAGAGATTTTCGCTCCCATTCGGTTTAACATTTTACACAATTGCTGTAAATAAGGTTCGCATGCAGCATTGTAAATTGTAGTTACACCTTCTGCTAAAACAGCTGCCATTACAATATTTGCGGTACCAGTAACTGAAGCTTCATCTAAAAGCATGTATGTGCCTTTCAGTTTTTTAGCTTCAACACCATAAAACAAATCTTCTTTATTATATCGAAATTCTGCACCAAGATTAATGAAACCTTCAAAGTGTGTATCTAAACGACGACGACCAATTTTATCACCACCTGGTTTAGGAATATAACCTTTGCCAAAACGCGCTAACAAAGGACCTACAATCATTATAGAACCTCTTAATCCTTTTCCGTCTTCTTTAAATTCTGCAGACTCTAAATACTTTAGATTAACTTCATCTGCCTTGAAAGTATAAGAACCTTTACCTAATTTATTAATTTTTACACCTAATTTTTTCAATAGCGCAATAAGTTTATTGACGTCTATAATATCTGGTATGTTATCAATCTTAATTTCTTCCGGAGTTAAAAGCACTGCACATAGTATTTGTAATGCTTCGTTTTTTGCTCCTTGTGGTTGAATTTTCCCTTTTAGTTTGTGACCACCTTCAATTTTAAATGTACTCATACAATTTAGTAACGTTTTCTGTTATTAGAATATTTCTTCTTGTTAGAATTGTTATTCTTTTTGTTTGAATTGTTTTTACCTCCATATTTAGACTTTGTACGCATTAAACTCGTAGAATCTGTAAGGCTTTCTTCACTACCTTTAAGGTTTAATGCACCACCTGAAAGTTCATATAAATGATTGTAGATCACATCATCTTCAACTGTATCTTTATTCCAATTAAGGAAGCACTTTTTCATGTGATTAGCAATCGTATAGGTTAAAGCTTCCTTTAACTCACCATCTTCCCAACTCACAGCAACATCTATCATCGTTTTTATGTTATTTCCGTAAAAACGATATTTAGGATGATTTTGAGGGTACTTTAAAGGTTCTGGTCTTGCTTGTATTTCTTCTTTTGATGGCTCGCCATAAGGTGCGTCAACGTCAATTTCAAAATCAGCCATAATAAAAAGCTGATCCCATAACTTATGCTTAAAATCTGGCACATCTCTTAAATGCGGCTGCAAATTTCCCATTACAGAAATGATAGCATTTGCTAATTTATTACGCTCTTCTTTTGTTTCGCGAGATTTTGCGTGATTAATCATCTTTTGCAGATGACGTCCATATTCTGGAATTATTAAATGCTCGCGCTCTGTGTTATATTCTAAATCGTCAATCAAAATTGTAAAATGTGTGTAGTAAATATTTTATTAACCTGAAGTCTCTAGGTTTTGTTGCAAAGTACAAAAAAATACGAAGCTTAAAAGGTATTTTATAGAGAAATTACATCGTCTACATTTTCTGCGACTTCCTTGTATTTATCTACCACTGCTTCAGGATCTTTCATCCTAACATTTATCGATACACTTGTGTATTTTCCGTTTTTAGATTCGGTTGTAGTAATTACGGCTCCTAAATTATTAAAAAGCGATTCAATTCCACTTACTCCAGAACCATCGGTAAGCACAATAAACTTATATAAATACTCTGTTGGCCACTGCGCAGTATCATATAGTTGTGATTTTAATTTTTCGTAAAATTCGTCTGTTTTTTTAGAACTATCCATTGTCATTTTTTTCTAATGCAAAGATACGTTTTAAACTTAAAAACTAAAGATTAAATAAATTCTCAGCCCAATTTTAAGCTAAAAATTAAGTTAAAAATTGACAGAATTGAGTTCTAAATTTAGTTTTGAATTCAAAAAATAAAAAGGATTTTAATATTCTGTTTTTTATCCCTTATTTTTAACCCTAATTATAAGTGTAAATTTTAAACAATTTGAACCCAAAAAAAATAGTCATTGCTGGTGGTCCTGGAACCGGAAAAACTACGATTATCAATGAATTAAAAAACCGTGATTTTATTTGCTATGATGAAATCTCAAGACAAATTACGCTTCAAGCAAGAGCAGAAGGTATTGAACAAATGTTTCTAACGGAACCTTTACTTTTTAGTCAGAAACTTTTAGATGGTAGAATAAATCAATTTAAAGAGGCAACAAATGAAACGGAATCTGTTGTTTTTTTAGACAGAGGTATACCTGATGTTTTAGCCTATATGGATTTTATTGGTGATACATATCCTAAGTATTTTGTAGATGCTTGCGAAAAACACATTTATGATTATATCTTTGTTTTAGCACCATGGCAAGAGATCTTTACGAGTGATAATGAGCGCTATGAAAACTTTGAAGAAGCTATTAAAATTCATGACCATTTAATTGATACTTACAAGCGTTTTGGTTACAAATTAATTGATGTTCCGTTCGGAAATGTAGAATCCAGAGCTAACTTTATTCTAGAGTCCTTAAATTTGGAATAATAACTATGGAATCTACTGATATTAAACATATAGAAAAACAACTTGGAATAGAGCTTCCAGAGTTCTACTTCAAAACAATGTTAGATTATCCTTTTTCTGAAGATTCTTTTGGAGCAGAATTCTCATTATCTAATGACCCTAAATATATCATAGATATAAATGGTGTGTTTACACAAGAAGACGAAAGTTTTTCAATTGGTTCAGATGGAGGAGAATTTTACTATTTTATCAAACTTAATGGTAATGAAAAGGTATACATATTTGACTTAGAAGGTTCTAAAGACCATATGAGTGTTGTCTCTGAATCCTGGTCGGAATATCTAACACAAATTGAAAATTTACATGACGAATTTAGACAAGAGAAGCTAAATGATCTAGAAAGAAAAAAGCATAAAAAATGGTGGCAATTCTGGATATGAAAACCCATAATATAAACACATTAAATTGGCAATATGCATCCAATAGAAGTTTTAGAGCGGTATTGGCAACATACGTCTTTTAGACCGTTACAAGAAGAGATTATTACTTCGGTTTTAAACCATGAAGACACCTTTGCTTTGTTACCAACTGGTGGCGGAAAATCGATATGTTTTCAAATACCTGCTTTAATACAAGATGGCATTTGTATTGTTGTTTCGCCGTTAATTGCACTGATGAAAGACCAGGTTACTACCTTAAAAGAAAAAGGTATTAAGGCTATTGCACTGACTTCTGGCATGTCTTACAAAGATTTAGACACGCAATTAGATAATTGTATTTATGGTAATTACAAATTTTTATATTTATCGCCAGAACGCTTACAACAAACTTTAGTGCAAGATCGCATTCAGCAAATGAAAGTGAATTTAATTGCTGTAGATGAAGCGCATTGTATTAGTCAATGGGGAAATGATTTTAGACCTGCTTATAAAAACATTTCCATTTTAAGACAATTGCATCCTCATGTTAATTGTATTGCATTAACTGCAACTGCAAAGCATAATGTTGTTAATGACATCGTAGAAAATTTAGATTTTATAAGCCCTAAAATATTTAAAGCTTCTTTTGCGAGACCAAATATTGCCTACAACGTTATACATACCGACGACAAATTATTTCAATTAGAACATATCTTAAAAACCAATTCTGGTTCATCAATTATATATGTAAGAAATAGACGTGCTACAACTGATATTCATAATTATTTAAATTCTAAAGGGTTCTCCTCTACGTTTTACCATGGCGGAATTACAAACAAAGAAAAGCAAGAACGTTTATATCAATGGACTAATGGTCAATTAGACATTATGGTCGCAACTACAGCTTTTGGAATGGGAATTGATAAGGCTAATGTAAAAACCGTTATTCATTTTAATTTACCAGAAAGTCTAGAAAGTTATTACCAAGAAGCTGGCAGAGCAGGACGTGATGGCGCCTTAGCTCATGCCGTTATTTTAAAACAACACATAGATGAAGACCATCTTCGTAGTCAGTTTTTAAGTACGTTGCCTTCCGTAGCATTTGTAAAAACGGTGTATAATAAACTGTGTAATTATTTTCAGATTTCTTATGGAGAAGGGGAAAATACGTTGCATCAATTAGATTTTAAATCTTTTTGTAATCAATATAAACTTAGTGCAAGCATTACTTATAATGCTTTACTATTGTTAGATCGAAATGCTATAATTACGCTAACACAACACTTTAATTTTAGAACAAAAATTCAGTTTATAACGACTAATGCCGTTTTGTTTCAATATTTAGAAACACACATGGATTTAAATATACTGGTAAAAGTGTTATTAAGAACTTATGGTGGAATTTTTGATTATGACACCAAGGTAAACTTAAGTTTAGTCATTAAAAAAGCTAACTTATCTGAAAAGAAAGTCATCGCGCAGTTGCAACGTTTAGAAAAAGATGATGTTATTAGTTTACAAATGGCAAATACAGATTCTGAAATTACGTTTTTGAAACCGCGAGAAGATGATATTACCATTAATCCTATTGCTAAAACTATAGAACAGCAGCATACGCTGAAACATAAACAGATTGAATCTGTTTTAAATTATATAAAAAACGATACCGTTTGCAGAAGTCAGCAACTCCTACTCTATTTTGGAGAAAAGACTAAAGTAACTTGCGGTATTTGCTCGGTTTGTGTTGCCAAATCTTCAAAATTAAAATCATCATCACATGAAGGCATATCGCTTCAAATTATAAAATTATTAAAAGTTGAAGCTTTATCTTCGCGACAATTAATACAGAAACTAAATTGTTCTGAAAACGTCTTATTGTTCTGTATTTCAGAATTGATTGAAACAAATAAAATAAAATTAACTCCAACGAACACTTACACTATTTTATGATTAAAAAACGTGACTTACGCATTGTTTTTATGGGCACACCAGATTTTGCCGTGGCCAGTTTAAAAGCACTTATTGACCATAATTATAACGTTGTTGGCGTAATTACTGCACCAGACAGACCTGCAGGTCGTGGGCAAAAGCTAAGAGCGTCAGCTGTAAAGGAATTTGCGTTAGTACAAAACCTAAATATCTTACAACCTACAAATTTAAAATCTGAATCCTTTATTGAAGAATTGGCAGCGCTTAATGCCAATTTACAAATTATTGTAGCCTTTAGAATGCTACCAAAAGTAGTTTGGCAAATGCCAGAGTTTGGTACTTTTAATTTACACGCTTCTTTATTACCACAGTATAGAGGTGCTGCACCAATCCATTGGGCTATTATTAATGGCGAGACCAAAACTGGTGTAACCACATTCTTTATAGATGAAAAAATTGACACTGGTGCTATTATAAAAAGTGAAGACGCCTTAATAGGACCTAAAACAACCGTTGGCGAATTGCATGATGATTTAATGAAAATAGGTAGTGATTTGGTTCTAAAAACAGTAGATCAAATTGAAAATGATGCTGTAACAACAACCATACAACCACAAACCGAAGATTTAAAAACAGCCTATAAACTAAACCGTGACAACTGTAAAATAGATTGGTCACTTTCATTAGATACTATTTATAATAAGATTAGAGGTTTAAACCCTTTTCCAACAGCTTGGTGTAATTTGGATAATGCGGAAGACAAACCATTATCTGTAAAAATTTATGCTGTAGAAAAAATTGAAGAACATCATAATTTTGAGGTCGGTAAAATAATAACAACAAAAGACGAGTTAAAGGTATCATGTAAAGATGGTTACATAAATATTCTTGAAATTCAATTACCAGGAAAACGCAAAATGGAGGTAAAATCTTTATTAAATGGGTTCAGTTTTTCAGCATCAGCAAAAATGCTGTAAACCCTTGTAAACATTGGATTTGTGAAAAAATCGTTAAAATGCATCGTCTTTATTAACAAATGTTCAAAGTTATTAACAAAAATCCGTTTTTCCCTTGCTATTCCTTGCGTAGCTTAATATTCCTAATAATTTTGTGTACGGATTTTAACAACACTAATTTTAAAATCGAATTATTTAACAAATTTAAATTTATAATTTTATGAACAAAACAGATTTAATCAACGGAATGGCAGAGAATGCTGGTATTACTAAAGCAGCAGCAAAGAAAGCATTAGACTCTTTATTAGTTGATATCGAAGGTTCTTTACAAAAAGGGAACAGAGTATCTTTAGTAGGATTTGGTTCTTGGTCAGTTTCTAAAAGAGCTGCAAGAGATGGAAGAAACCCACAAACAGGTAAAACTATCAAAATTAAAGCTAAAAACGTAGTGAAATTTAAGGCAGGTTCTGACTTAAGTAGCGCTGTAAACTAAGACATATTTAGTTTAAAATACAGAGCCTGCTCAATGAGCAGGCTTTTTTTTGTACCAATTTTAAAGCGTTAAAGTTGTTTATGTTACAAAAAAAAACTAGATTTAGTTCTAATTATAGATTACAAAACTAGTTAAAGCCAAAATGAGCAAACCCGAAAAAGGCAATTTATTAATTGCTGAACCATCCATTATCGGAGATATTTCATTTAATCGTGCGGTGATTCTGTTAGCAGATCATAACGCACTGGGTTCAGTTGGCTTTATTTTAAATAAACCTTTAGAGTACAATCTTAAAGATCTTATTGAAGGTACAGAATCTGAATTCCCAGTTTATAATGGTGGTCCTGTAGAACAGGATAATCTCTATTTTATTCATAAATCTCCAGACCTTATTCCTAATAGTGTAGAAATATCAAATGGTATATTTTGGGGAGGCGACTTCGCTGTAGTTATTGACCTAATCAATAATGGCAAAATTTCTTCATCAGATATACGCTTCTTTTTAGGGTATTCTGGTTGGGATGAACAACAATTAGATAATGAACTTAAATCTAATGCTTGGCTCATATCAGAGAATGTATATAATAATGATATCATCTCTAAATCTTGCAACTCCTTTTGGCGTGACAAAATGTTAGAACTCGGTGGCGACTATAGCATTTGGTCTAATGCTCCCGAAAATCCGAGTTATAACTAAACTAACCTCAACTTAGCGTTTAGCTTTGTTATTAGGCTTTGCGCAAAATCATTTTTAAATTCTTTTTTACGGTATTTAGTAATAGGCATAATTCCTTTTATAACGTTTGTTACAAATAATTCATCCGCTTTTTGAAGTTCGAACGGACTTATTGATGCTTCCTCAGCAGTAACATTAAGATCCTTAGATAACAATTCTAATATTTGCTTTCGCATTATACCTTTTAAACAACCATCTTCTAATGGTGGTGTTTTTATATGCGTCCCTTTTACTAAAAATAAATTTCCGTTTAAGGCTTCAATAACACTTTTATTGGTATTTAGAACTAAGCAGTTATCAAAATCATTTTCTTTTGCATAAATACTTCCTATTACTTGTATTGCTTTATTATTAGATTTTAAACCCGATAATAAACCTGGTGCCACAAAATAGTCCTTGTATAAATCAACAATATATGATGTTTGTGGATCAATAGTGTAGAATGGATTATCATGTGCTTCTACACTTATATTATAACCGACTTTGGCATTGGAGGCTGGTGTATATTTACCACCTTCACCTCTATCTACATTTAGTCTTACACGAGCAGAGGCTTGTAATAAGTTGTTTGCCTCTAATGTTTTTAAGATTTCAGCTTCTAGAAACTCCATAGTAAAGTTCATAGGAATATCCATTCTCAAAATACGCATAGATGCCATTAACCTGAAGTAGTGATCCTCCCAAAACAATATTTTACCATTAACCACTTTTAAGGTTTCAAATAAGGCATCACCATATTTGTAACCTCTATTGTTTACTGTAAGTTTAGAATCTGCAATTGATAGCAATGAACCATTAAAATTTACCATAAAAAAATCTCGATTTAGGTTTAAATTAAATCGAGACAAATATATATTAGATAAGTTATTTACTGGCTATCTAGAGCCTAAAACTTGTTTCAGACTTCCTATTTGGTTGGTCCAAAGCATTTTTCCTTCTTCTATTTCATCATCTTCAGCAAAATCTGTAATCATCAACGACACATCTTTTGTAATTTCATCTACTTGAATACGGATTTCAAAATAGTAAGGTAGCCCGTCTTCATCATCCTCTACCCAACGAAACTTAATGCGTTCGCCACTTTTTTTACTTAATAATTTGGCTTGCTCCTCAGATCCATCCCATATAAAAGTAAAAAACTCTCCACGAGAATTAACGTTATCTGCAAACCATTCTGACAAGCCAGAAGGTGTTGATATATAAGTATATAGTAAAGCTGGTGATGCTTGAATCACAAACTCCATTTCATATTTTTCTTTATCGTCCATACATGCTAATATTATGTGCTCAATATATACAATTTATGATGGATTCTTAAGGTTTAAATTAATAATTATTTTTTTTAGTTTTTATTGTTTGCTATAGAAGAATTTGTTTTTATATTTGCAGCCGCAATTACGCACAGGTATTAATTCTAAAAATGTAAATCCTAATATAGTGTAATTGATATGGCGAGGTAGCTCAGTTGGTTAGAGCGTTGGATTCATAACCCAGAGGTCACGAGTTCAAATCTCGTTCTCGCTACATCAGAAAAAGTCTAGTACAACAGTACTGGACTTTTTTTATGTGTTGTACTGAAGTGTGCTTCAAAGTGCATAAGCATAAAAAAAGGCAAAAGTAATGCGCTAGCATTGTTGACTTTTACTAATGTATATCGCAATATTGAAGTACAAGCCTATGCTACTTCAGTCAAAACAGCATCAACTTACATCAAAATTTCACTTATTACTCTTTCGCAAAAAAAGCAGCTAAGTTTTCACTCTGTGCCAACACCTTATCGGCTTCCATTTTTGCAACATCTGGCGGATAGCCATAACGCATTAATATCTTTTTTACTGTTAACCTTAATTTGGCTCTAACATCATCACGTTTACTCCAATCTACAGTGGCATTGTTTCTAACCACATCAACAATGGTATGAATTAAGTCTTTCATTTTATCATCGTCTAAAAAGCTTGTGGATTCATTTTGTGATAACACAGAATAGAAGGCATATTCTTCTGGAGTTAATCCTAAATCCACACTCTTTTTATCTTCTAAACGCATGTCTTTAGCTATTGCCGAAAGCTCTGCTAGTACTTGCGCTGAATCGATTTGATTGTTATGATAACGTTTTACTACAGACTCTAACATTTCGGAAAAGCGTTTACCTTGTGCTATGTTCTTTGTTTTACGCACACGAACCTCATCTGCTAACAACTTTTTAAGTAACTCAAAAGCCACATTTTTTTGTTGCATGTTCTTTACTTCTAGTAAAAACTCATCGGATAAGATGCCTACAGATGGCGCTTTAATTCCTGCTGCTTCAAATACATCTATAACACCTTCGCTAGATAAGGCATCATCTACAATTTGTTTGATTGCTGTTTCTACTTCATAATCTGATTTTGTGCTATTACCTGTAAACTTATTAATACGTGCTTTTACTGCTTGAAAAAATGCCACCTCATCTTTAATGTTATCTGCTTGCGGACTAGGAATAGACATTGCAAACAACTTAGAAAGTAGCGTCACTTCTTTTATAAATCTGTTTTTTACATCTTCTGTTTGCAATACAAAGTTTTGCGCGCCTAGTAGAATTTGAAGTTTGGTATTCGTTTCTGCTTTAAAATAAGATTGGTAATCATAGCCATGTAAAATTTGTTCTACGACTTCAAACTTTTCTAACATGCCTGCAATGGCTTCTTTAATATCTACAATGGGTGTGCCTTCGCCTCCACTTTGCAAATAGGTTGCCATAGCATTACGTAAATCTTGACCTATACCAATATAATCGACTATTAATCCGCCTGGTTTGTCTTTATAGACACGATTTACACGTGCAATGGCTTGCATTAAATTAGCACCTTGCATCTTTTTATCTATATACATGGTATGTAAGTTTGGTGCATCAAAACCTGTGAGCCACATGTCTCTTACAATTACCATCTGTAATGGGTCGTTTGGGTCTTTTATACGTGCTGCTAACACTTTTCGTTGTGCTTTTGTAGTGTGATGTGGTTGTAAAATGGCTTCATCATCACTGGTACTTGTCATAATGACTTTTATAGCGCCTTTATCTAAATCGTCGTGATGCCAATCTGGACGTAAAGCAATAATCTCATTATAGAGTTTGGCGCAAATTTTACGACTCATACTCACAATCATCGCTTTACCTTCAAACACTTGTTGTCGTGCTTCAAAATGCGACACTAAGTCTGTAGCAATGTCTTTTAATCTATCGGCTTTACCTATAATTTTTTCTATAGCTGCACTTTTAGTTTTTGCTTTTTCTATTTGCTCTTCGCTTGCGCCTTCAATAGCATCTATTTGTGCATCTATAGATTTGGTAACTTCTTCGTTTAATTTAATTTTTACCAAACGTGATTCATAACTAATAGGCACCGTTGCGCCATCATCTACCGCTTGTTTAATATCGTATACATCTATGTACTCTCCAAAAACGGCTGGTGTAGATTTGTCTTCTTTTTCAATGGGTGTTCCTGTAAAACCTATATACGAAGCATTAGGTAAGGCATCGCGTAAATACTTAGCATTTCCGTATCTAATTTCCGAACCTTCTTCTACATCTACTACGCGTGCTTTAAAACCGTACTGACTGCGGTGTGCTTCATCTGCAACTACTACAATATTTGTTCGTTCAGATAATGTATCAAACACATTACCTTCTTCTGGTGAGAATTTTTGAATGGTTGTAAATATTACGCCTCCACCAGACACATTTAATAGTTCTTTAATGTGGTCTCTGCTTTGTGCTTGTACTGGTGTTTGCCTTAGTAATTCTTTACAATTCCCAAAGGTAGCAAAGAGTTGGTCGTCTAAATCGTTTCTATCTGTTAGCACCACAATAGTTGGGTTTTCCATTTGTGGATGCGTTACTATTTGTCCTGAGTAAAACACCATAGATAAGGACTTACCAGAACCTTGGGTATGCCAAACCACACCAACTTTACGGTCACCTTCTTTACTATTTGTAGCACGTATAGTTTGTGTGACTGCTTTTTGTACCGCGTAATATTGATGATACGCAGCGACTTTTTTAATTTTTACTTGAAAAATTAAACCTGTCTTCTCATCCTTTTTTTCTTCTTGCTCAAAAACCGTACAGTAGCGAATTAACTCTACCAACGTTTTTTTGTTAAGCATGAACTCGGTTAGAATTTGTAATTCTGTTCTTGGGTCGTTGTCTGCTTTAATTGGTGCTTTCCAAGATAAAAATCGAGAAAAAGGTGCCGACACACTAGAGGTTTTAGCGTCTATACCATCGCTAATTACACAAATGCTATTGTAATAAAAAATGCTTGGTACAGCGGTTTTATAGTTTTGTATTTGCGTGTAGGCTTTTTTAACCGTTGCGTTCTCGTCTGTGGCGTTTTTAAGCTCTACAAATACCAATGGCAAACCGTTAATGTAGACGACTACATCAAAACGTTTCTCATTATTATTTTCTTTTACCACTAATTGATTGACAACCCAAAATTGGTTGTTTTGTGGCTGAGCCACGTCTAATAATTTTACATTAATGCCTTTGGTTCTACCTTCTTTGTGATACTCAACGGTAACACCATTGGTTAACAAAGTATGGAAACGCTCGTTGTTTTCCATAAGGTCTTGTGTCCCTAGATTAACAATCTTATTGTAAGCTTCTACGCGTGCCGATTCTGGAACGTCTGGATTTAATAGTTGTAACGCATTTTTTAATTGTTGCTCTAACAATACAGACTCAAAACCTTCTCGTTGTGGATTATCGCTATACGGTGCAATATCTGGACCATAATAATACGTGTACCCTTGACCTACTAATTGGTCTATAAAGGCTTGTTCTATTTTGTCTTCGTTAAGCATACTTTATATTTTCAATTGTTGTTTTAACCAAAGTATTGAGGCTTCTCCTTTCATTCTAACTATAGTATCAACTTCCCTAGAATGTCTTAATGCATTCCTAAGATTTGCCATATCATTGAACTCTGTGGTAAGTTTATCTTTAGAACCAAATGTTGTTTCGAAAAGATGCCAATGTGTTTTAGCATTAATAATTTGAAGCAATTCTTGTAAGTCTGAAAACTGCATCCAATAATTAACATCTTCAATATTGTCACTAACTAGAGACGGATTACGCTTGCGTTCTCTATTTAATTTTTGCGTAAACTTATCGTATATATTAGGTGGTATTTGTTCCTTTATATCATTTCTAGAGTTTAGCTGTAATCTATCAATGATTAAACCTCTTAAATACAATTCTATGTGTTCAATAGAAGTGTTTAGTTTACCTAAATCTTCTGGTAATTCTACCGAATCATCAATAACCGTTTTATAAATAGTGTTAATTATAGTGTCTTTACGTTCATTAATAAAATCGTTATAATCTTCAACAGAAAAATTATCTCGTAATAAAATATCTACGGCCTTTCTACTAATAAGATGTGATTTTAAAACTCTGTAAACAGTAGCCTCATCATTATGTGCTAACATGTTTTTAATATACACGTTTGGCAGATTATCTTTTATAATGTTTCGGTTGGTATTTCCAGATAAAGGTGTTCTGTTTAAAATGGTATTAATTTCTTTACTAATCCCCATTTTTTTACCCCAACTTTTAGGCACAATATGGTGGTCGTCTAAGTCTTCGTATTCTGGCAATTCTGACGAATCCCAATCTCTAGCTTCGTTTAAAATATATAAATTAAAAATAGCCTTATAAATTGCAGAACCACTATTAACTTCCTTATGTAAGTCTAATGATTTATAAGTCCCTATAAACTCAGATACGCAATCTATCTCTAAGGCATCATTATCAAACCACTTTTTTAAATCTAAATAATCTTTTGTTGACGTGGTTTCTACAGAACTCGAATAGCGCGTTAAAAATATAGACGACCAATACCACTTTTTAATCTTTCCTGCTATATCAGCCTTATTTTTAAAATCGGACTGTTCTACATAATGCTTTATTGCAGACAAACAAGGTATAATGGATGGATACGGTAAAAAACGTTTATTTATCGCACCAAATTCGCGTTGGTTTTTTAAAGTATTAAGTGTTTTATGTATTGCAGTTACTGAAGTATCCCATAAACTATTAAATGCTTCTTTATTTTCGATTAAGGTTTGGTATTCAAATTTGCCTTCTTTGTTTTTAATTTTCTTTACCTCTTTAGGCACTAAATAATACAAATACTTAGGACTACAATAGTTTTGCTTTATCATAGACATAACCATCATAATGTACGACTTCATCTCAAAACCAGGATAACTAACATCATCTAAGGTTTTAGAAGCTTCGCGATACATATCTTTTAAGTAGATGTCTTCTTTTCTGGTAATAGAATTTAATAAATCAAACGTATCTAGAGGTTTTCCCTTAGAGTTAATATGTGTAAAAATATCGCAGACTTTGTTTAACTCTAATTGCTTAGCTAATGAAATGTAACTTACTTGGTAATTATCTAGTAAGTCTTTAAAAAGTTCTTTAAGCTTTAGTGCATTTTTAGCATAGCCTGAATATTCGTTTTTTACATCTTGGTCTTCCTCTTGTTCTGCAATTTCTGACCAGTAATCTTTATAGCCTTTAATCCAATCGTCTATCTCCCAAGAGCCATGTTGCATAATCCCTAAAGGAAAAATATGCTCTTTATATTGTTGTTTTTTATCGGTTACCAAATCATTATAATACCGAGTGGCACTATTATAAGAAAAAGCTTCTTCAAAATTCTCGTCTAATAATTCGTTTAAATGAATAAAGTAATAGATTGGGTTTTTACGATTTCTGAAATTAACTTTAGGCTGAAAAAAGGCATAATGCAAAGCCGACAAGCGTTGTTGGCCATCTAGCACAATATATTCTGGGTCTGCCTCTTTAGTAAAGGCATACAAATTGGCACAACCTAGTTTTCTATAATTCTCTTTATTGCCTTCCCAAAGTAAGAGTGTACCAATATAGTAATCCATAAAAATAGATTTAATAAGGTCTCTTACATCCCAAGGTTGCCAATCGAACTCCCGTTGAAAGTCTGGAATAACAAAACGCCCTTTGCCAATCTCTGAAATTAAGCGTCCTAAATGTATTTTTTCTGGTTTTTGTACGTTTTTCATGTATTACTTTTTAAACCCATTAACCCTAATCTCACCACGCATTAACTTGGATAATAAAGCATCTCTGGTTTGGGTTAGGGTTTGGATTTGAGATTGATTATGATTCACTTTATCAAGATTTGATCTAAGAAATTTATAAAGTCTATTTCTTTTATTTGAATCTTTAATAAACGGTATGGTTAATTCTCTTATACTTGATATCGTCAAGGCTTTTTGTGTACTACCTATAGAAACCATATTTAATAAATTTTGTGTACTTTTTAACTTAAGCCAATTGTATACAAAATCGGAAGAACAAGTTTTATTAAAATTTTTAAACCAAATTAAATTTCCGTCTTTAAAATAAAATGGATTATCGTCTCTTACTTGAAAAGCTACTCCTAATGTCCCTACTGCAGAAAGAAGAATATCTCCTTTTTTAGGAACATCATATTTATCTTTAATTTCTTTAAATCTCTCTTCTGAAATAAATAATTCAGTTGAAATACTTGGCTTTGTACTTAACTCTATAATTTCTTTACTTCTATAAAAAGGGATTCCTTCATTTACATATTCACCATGAAAAATTCTTTTACTCGATGAAATATCCAATAGAGTGTTAATTGCTACAAACTCCCAGTCATCAGATTCTTTACCAAACCATTCTTTAAAAATAGTTTGTGCGGTTTGCTCTAAGGTTTGGTTTTGTGCGCGTAGGTTTTCTATTTTATCATCAAAAGCGGTTAAGACTTTGGCTATGGCTTTTTGTTCTTCTTTATTTTCAGGGTATTTAAATTCAATTGTTTTAAATGCACCATGATTTAAATCCTTTTGAACTGAACCAGCTGCTACTTTTTGGACATAATTGTATACCTTTTTGTTTTTTAGATACCAATACAAATATTTAAAATGTAATTTATCACTTGGTATTACTTTGAAGCTGTTGTTATGTAAAATTCCGTATTTATTTATTAAAACTTCTCCAACTTGACCTGTTCTCGTAAATATGACATCATTCTCATGTATTATACTTTTTTTAGGAACTAATTCAGGATTCGCATATTGGTCTATCGTATTATTAAGTAAATTATTGATTTTTAGTAAAGGAATTCCATTTTCTTTATTCGAAAGCACGTGATTGGTTTTAGCATTTATAGCAACTCCTTGAGCCAATTCAACTAAATTACCTATATCTGTTTCCACCCAACCATCAGGCAATTTTTTCTCTAAACTACTCATAATCTAAACCCAATATTAGCCAGTTGTGTTTTAATCTCTTGGTTTAACGTTGCCTCTTGTTGTATTTGTTGTTGCAAGGTTGCGGTAAGGTCTGCCATTTTGGTTTCAAAAGGGATGCCATCGTCTTCCTCGTCTGGTATGCCAACATAACGTCCTGGTGTTAGAACATGGTTGTGTTTGCGTATAGCGTCTAAGTTGGCAGCTTTGCAGTAGCCTTTTATGTCTTGGTAGTCACCTTCTTTTTTCCAATTTAAATAGGTATCTGTTATCTTTGCAATGTCTTCTTCAGTAAAATCTCGGTGTACTCGGCTTTTCATAAAGCCCATTTCTGAGGCATCGATAAACAAGACTTCGTTGGTGTTGGTTCTACCTCTGCGCAAGTACCAAATACAAGCAGGAATACCTGTGTTATAAAACAGTTGTTTTGGTAAGGCTACAATACACTCTACCAAACCAGCTTCTACTAAGGTTTTACGTATATCGCCTTCGCCAGAGGTATTAGAACTTAAAGAACCATTGGCTAAAACGGTTGCCATAACGCCACGTGGCGATAAATGGTACAACATGTGCTGCATCCACCCAAAATTGGCATTCCCATTGGGCGGTGTGCCATATTGCCAACGTGCATCGTCTTGTAAAATATCAATTCCCCATTCTTTTTGGTTAAATGGTGGATTGGCTAGTATATAATCGGCTTTTAAGTCTGGGTGTGCATCTTTTAAAAAAGAACCTTCGGTATTCCAAGCCACAAACTTGCTGTTAATGTTACGTATGGCAAGGTTCATACGCGAGAGCTTCCATGTGGTTTGGTTGCTTTCTTGTCCGTACACGGTTATGTCTTTTATGTTACCAGAATGTGCGGTAACAAACTTTTCAGACATAATAAACATACCACCAGAACCCGAAGCAGGATCGTAAATACGCCCTTTGTAGGGTTCTATCATTTCTACCATGAGCTTTACAATAGCTTTTGGTGTGTAGAATTGCCCACCTTTTTTACCTTCGGCATTGGCGAACTCTCCTAAAAAGTATTCGTACACGCGACCAAACAAGTCTTTGGAATTTTCGTTTTCGGCTTGTAACTCGGTATTCGATATTAAATCGATGAGTTCGCCTAAAGCCGTTTTATCTAAATTGGCTTTACCATAAACTTGTGGTAACACGTTTTTAAGTTCTTTGTTTTCTTTTTCTACCGCTTCCATAGCTTCGTCTATGGTTTGACCAATGCTTGGTAATTTGGCTTGTGCGTGAATATGAGACCAACGTGCTAGTTTTGGTACAAAGAAGGTGTTTTCTGCAATGTACTCGTCTCTGTCTTCTGCATCTGAGTATTCATCTGCTACTAGTTTTTGGTACAACTCATCAAAAGATTCTGAAATGTATTTTAAAAAGATAAGCCCAAGTACGACGTGTTTGTACTCGGCTGCGTCTATGTTTTTACGCAATTTATCTGCGGCTTTAAACAGGTCTTGCTCAAAGGTATTTTTGGTTTTTGCCATTTATTAGTTGGGTTGCTATTTCTACATTTAACTATTTAAGGTACAAGATATTAAACGTGTTGAAAGAATTTTACAGCGTAATTACAGTATTCTATAATTTTATCTTTATCGGTATCAAATTCTTTTCTATTACCTAAATAGTTTCGGCTCGTTTCTGTTATTTCTTTACCTTCCTGAAGCTCTTCAAAAGATATACATTTTATATGTTTTTTGGACATTAAAACGATTAATGCATTTTGGTATGGATAATCACCATTCTTATCAATATCACTTAACTTAAAACAACCGTTTGCTCTAAATTTAACTTCAATAAAATGTGCTTGATTGTCTTTAAAAACAACCAAATCTGGCATTCTCCTTATATTCATTGCCACATCATCTTTAACACCTCTTAGTAAATCCTTAATACCAGGAATAGTATTTTCCATTCCATATTGAAACACCTGAAAGCCTAAATCTACAAATAAACGTTCTATTAAAGTCTCTGCAATTCTACCTTTTGTTAGATTATAATTAAAATTATTTGTCGTAACATCTATAGTTTTTTGGGCTGCACTATCTTTGGTATTATCAAACTTCGTTGTACTCGTTTTAGTTTTGGGTTTAGCTTTTGGTTTTTCTGCAACAGCAACGTCTTCGCTGTTATTCTCTTTTTTGTAACATTTATAACAGAGACCACCATTAAATTTGGTGTAGCCTCCACATGTAATACATTCTGCCATTTAGTAGGTTTTTAATTGATGTTTAGTTATGAGCACATACTAGTTTATTCGTTTTGTAAAAACATTTCACAAAGGGGAAAAGACTATTAAAAATTAAGGGGTTTTAAAGGTAGAAAAAACAAACAAATCACATAATTTTTTTTAATATTTTAAACTTAGAGACGACCTAACCCAAGTAACATTGTAAAAAACCCAAAAATTATTGGCAGAGCAATTAACCACCATACTAATTTTGAGGTATTACTGCGAATTTTTTCTAATTTATCAATTTGTAATTGTTGCGCAAATAATAACTCTCTGAGTATTTCTTCGTTATTAAAATCATTATAAGTTTTTATAAACGTAATGCGCTTTGGTGTTAACTTAATCTTATCCGTCATTATTTACTATTTTAATTAATACTGAGATGTAAATTAAAAAGGTCTATCCACTTAATATTATGGGATTCCGCAATTATTAGAAATATTACTTCAAAGTGAAAATTCTAAAGCAACAGGTAAGTGATCTGATATTAATCTTGCTGTTGCTAAATTTTCACAAGTTTTGATGTAATCAACAACTCTAGAATTAATAAAACTTATTTGTTTGGAATAGTATATATTATCTATAGCATGACTTAAATAATCTCCACTTTTACATTTTCGCTTTAAAGTAGTTTTTGAGTTCTTAACTGCTGAACTATAACCTTGATCATAAAAATCATTCCAAACACTGTGTTCTTCATTTAAGTAAAAATCACCTGATATAATAATTTTATCAGAATTTAGTCGCTTCTGATATTCTTTAAATAGTACAATTTCTAATTCTGGTAAATCGTTATGTTTTCTAGAATGAAAGTTAACAACAAAAAAAGTTGAATCCTTATGTTTAGCTTTAAATTCTGCGATAAAAGGCTCTCTAATTATTTGAGATTCTAATTCACTATCCAAGAATGCTCTTCCTTTTAAACTCACTTTACTTGTTTTCCATAAAAAAGCATAACGTTCACTCATATAAGCAGAAGGGCTTTTGGTAGGATTACTAATTCTATAATCCCACTTGCTTCCTTTTCTATTAAGCTCATCTGCAATTTGAGCAATTTTTTGTGCGCCTCCTGGATGCTTAGCCACAACTTCTTGGATAGCAACGACATCAAAATCATTTAATGTCTTTGCGATGAACGCTATTTCTTCATTGTTTTTTGATTGGCCTAAGTCTTGGATGTTCCAAGTAATTAATTTTATACTTTCAATACTCTTAGACTCTAAGTTATATGGGTTATTAGAAAAGCTAAGTAACGTTATAAACAAGCCTAAAAAGAGTAGTTTTTTCATTTATGAATCTCCTATTTATTATTAATGAAATTTTTAATTATTATATCCATATTTGCGGGTAGTTCGGCCATTTTAAATTCAAAATCACCTTCCTTTAAGCCCATTCCATACAACCAATCTGACCAATATTTTTTAAGCACATCATAGTCGTAATCATTATTATTTGATGTTGACGGATTTATACCTAAAACTAATATCTCTAGATTAGACAAATCTTGATTTACAGGAATAAATCCATGGCTATTAGATTCTATTATTTCTTTCCAGTTAGATGAATTCAATTTTTTATGTCTTATTTTTTTTGGAGTAATGTACGATGATAAATTATCTTCATTTAAATTACTATCCTCATAGAAAATATAGCGATCAGTTAATATTACTAAAATATTTCTGTAGTCTTTATCAATGCAATAATCTTTTACTTTATTTTTAAAAAAGCCCCAAGTATCTGAACCATTATCGTGATTAGCATCTTTTAAAGCTTGTTTATATATTTCTAACCCAAAATAAGCATAAGTAGAACTTATTTCATTTATATAGTCTAATGTGCCATTATCTCTAGTTACATGGAATTTTAACTGATTAGACAAATCATTAATCTTAGGATTTAAAGGTTCTGGATCAAAATACAACTGCATCTTATCATCTAAATGTCTCGATTTTTTATGCTTAATCTCATCTTCAAACGCCTCTGCAACCAAGTTTAAATAACCAACGTCTCTTCTATAAAATTGCATACTGGGATTATTATATTTTATAGTATCAATTCTATCGGACAAATCAAGCAGAATACTAATGTTTAGATTAGAAATCTGCTTGTTTTTTTTTGTGGTTGAATTCGTTTTAATTTCCTTCTCCGCCTGCTTATTAGAATCTGAAGCACAACCAAGGAGCGTTAATGAAAAAGCGGTAATTATTAATAATCTATTCATAATCTAATTTTGGGTATATATTGTATGCTGTGTAGAATCTTCGTTAAGATTTAATGCAATGAGATGATTATTGCAGATGGTTTGGCAATTCTCTAATAACTCATCTTTTTGTCTTGCTGGCAATGCAATCTCTGTTCCGATTGCTTGAAACCACCCTTCTACATATTGATGATGATAATGAAGGTATTTTTTAACAGGAAAAATAAATCCATCAATTTTATTTTGAACTTCTGAAATTTTCCCTTTCGCTTCAGTAATTTTAGATTTTATTGAATCACTTATTATTCCGTTTTCTTTTAATTCTAAATTTATTTTGGCTAACTCTTTTTGTTTTGCTCTTATAAACACATTAATTTTATCTAAACTTTCGTGCTCTTTCATTATAAAATCAAAAACTAATCCCCAAATAATATAAACAATAAAACCCGCAAAAATTATAACCCAAAATTCAGATTCTTTAATAGCTATAGTTAAATCAAAATCTGGAGATGAAGGTGTTCTATTAAATTCGTAAATCTTTTTTTCAATAACGTATGCAAGCAGTCCATCAAACAAAAATGTTATAATAAATAGACCTAACAACTTAATTTTACTCGCTACTCCTGGTACTTTTTGCATCATATGAATAATATAACCCAAGCCCATGAATACAAAAGGAATAGTAACTATTAGTATTGCCTCTAATGCACCATCTTGAAGAGCTTTTGAAAATGCTTGTGCATCAAATATTGCAGAAGACAAACTATCATCGTTGAACTCTTTAAAAAACACTGAATATGATGCTGAAATATAAAATACTAATAAATAAAGTGTAATTGGCAATAAGAGCGCAAGACCAATGTAAAACTTAATCTTTGGATTTCTTTCTACTATTAATCCGTGATTATTAGGGTTAACTCTGACATCAATAATGTCATCCTTTATCTGCGATACTTTATCATTATATTCTACTTGTTTTTCGTCATTAATTTCCTTTGCTGTTTCTAACTTTTTTATCTCAGATTTTTGTCTTTCAATTTCTTCGTGGTACGGCTTTTTAAGTTTTTCTTGTTCAATCTTTTGATTTCTGCATTGATCTTCAAAACTATTATATACATTTTGAAGACAAGCTTTTAACACAATCGGTTTGCCAGTTGCCTTTTGAGCTGCAGCAAAACCACTTTGGTAATAAGTTATCCTAATATTATCTTGATTAGTTAAATTATTATCTAATTCTTCTTCCTCTGGTTGATCTTTTTTAACAGCAAATAAATTTCTTAACTTCTCCATATTTATTCGTTAATTTTTGTAATTATTTCCTCTACTGACAACTTTTGTTTAGCGCACTCCAGTAAAAAGTCCACTAATTGTTGTAGGTTTTCATCTAAAAAACCAAATCTTTTACAATATTTTAATAGAGTGTTTCTTTCATCTTCCGTTACAACGCCATCAGCCCATATCATTTTAGCCAAATCATTGAGGTATTCTATTTTTAAATTCAAAGTTTCAGGAATTTTTGCGTCGTCAGTTAAAGGATTTAAAAGAACTTGTTGCAACTGCACCTCTGACACTCCTCTTTCTTCAGCAAAACGATATAACATTTTTAATTCTAACACATCAAAATTGTCATCTGAGAAGGCCATTTGATAAAGTCTTAAAAAATGACTTTTTAATTCGGTTGATATCATATTATCTATTATGTTATAGTTATCCTCAAACATAAATCCATTAAAAAACAAAACCTTACGGATTTCCGTAAGGCTCTGCAAAGCATCTAATTAATAGCAAATATTATAGAAACTCAATTATTTGACCCGAGACAATTACTTTATATTTATTAAAGAAAAATAAAAACCCGCTAGTCTTTACTTCTACCAATTCATTAATCACAGTTCTTGATGCACCTTCCATCCCAGCTGATTGTAGCATTTTAGCTTTTGCTTCTGCAACTAAGCCGTTTTTAGCTAATCCACCGATACCAAAAATATAGGTCGCTGAGGCTTCTCCTTTAGCAATATTTACAACCTTAAAGTTATTTTCTGTCAACACCACTTCTGTAGTATTCTGGTTGTAATTTTGAGGTAATCCATAGTGCGCAGCACAACTTGTAAAGCACATTGAAACCACAATTAATAACATAGATAATCTTTTCATTTAATAAAACATTTATTGTTTGCCTACTTCTGCTTTAAGTCTGTTTTCGGCTTATTCCGACTTTCCATCGCGAACTTAAAACCAAAACAAAAGACTTCCTTACGGAAAACCTTAATGCACAAAAAAAGAGGTATTCAATTAAGAATACCTCTTCAATTATTTTAATTTCTACGATAGAACAATTTCCCTTACATCCCCTAAAAGTAGAAATCTTTCAAACTTAAAAACAACGCAATAATATTTTTTACGGCAATCCGTAAAAGACTATCTTTTTTAAATTAAACCTAAATCTTTTACCGTTGCCACTAAGTGTATGGCATTATTAGCCTTGAATTGAATACGAAGTTTATTTAATCGTTTCTCTATAGTACTTAAACTATTTGGACTAATAGCATTAGTTTTAAAACTATGACTAATTTCTTCTTGAGATAATCCATTAGACAACAGTTTTAGCAATTGAATATCATAGTCGTAAATTTCTAATTCGTTTTTTGGGCTAACGGCTTGCTCCACCTGCGGAGATAAATAACGATGCTGTTGTGCCACTGTCTTTATAGCTTCTTCCAATTGAATTGACCCCTTCCTATCCTTACACACATATGCATTAACACCAAATTGATTAACTAAAGATCTAACTTTTTGTAATTGATCTTTCATTGAATAAACGATTATTGGCAATTCAGTAAAATCTTTGCGTAACGCAGCAATTAAGGCTTCTCCAGATTCAAAATTAGCATTACGATGGTCTTTTTTAAAGGATAAATCTGTAATCACTAAATCATAGTCTTGTTGGTCTAGTGCTGCACGTTTCACTTTTAAAAAGGCATCATCACAGTACTGTACTACGTCTACAGTTTTAACCTTACAGTGTGCTAGTACTTGCTGAACGCTTTTAGTAATAGCATCATGATCATCTACAATTAAAACTTTCTTAAACATGACTAAATAATAATTTGGGTTTTAAATCCTTTATGAGGTTCTGTATCAAAAGTAATTGTTCCGTTTAGAGATTCAATACGGTTTTCCACATTTTGCAATCCTGTACTTTTATTTAAGTCACAACCAACACCATTATCTGAATAGGTTATAATGGTTTTCTTTCCTTCATTTTTAAACGTAAAAACCGCTATGGAAGCTTGGCTATGCTTTTTCATGTTTATTAATAGTTCTTGCAACACTTTATAGATGGTAGTTCTTTTCATTTTAGAAAATGATTCCCAATCAATATCAGCATTACCTTTGGCTAATACACTTGTAGAAGCATTACTAAAACTTAACACTAAATCTTTAATAACGTCTTCAAATAGATCATCGCCTTCCGTATAACCATGTTCTTTTGAAATGTCTCTTGTTTTACTGTATATATCTTGTAAATCATCTATGAGATGACTATTACTTAGTGGTTCACTTTCTAGTTTTGTCATAAACTGAAATACATCGTTGGCAACCTCATCGTGTATTTGCTTAGAAATTCTTGATTCAGTGTCATACACTTGTTGTATTTTTTCCTTTCTATGCTTAGATTTTAATAAGAAATATATAAAGATTGATAATAACGTAATAAAAGCACCTGCAATAACGGCAATGATAGTTCTCGTTTTCTGTTGCTCCTCTTTTAACTGACTTTCTAAAGCCTTTCTTTTAAATTCTGAATTATCATATTTTAAAAAAGCATCTTTGCTTGCACGTTCCTTATCTGCATTTGTTATACTATCATTAATCGTTTTATATGCTCTTGCATTGTAGTCTGAACTCAATTTAGTAAGCATACCTAAAGCATCATGCTTGTAAATAGGTGAATTGATATAATCTGCAAACTCTTGTGCTTTTATCGCATGATTTTCGGATTGCTTTACGCTATCAACAGCATAGTAATATTGTGCTAAATGTGCATAGCTCGTGTAGAGTGATGAAGTATCTTTTTTAGCTTGTCTTAATTCTAAAGCTGATTTCATTAAGACTAAACCTTTAGATCTATTGTCTAATAATGAATAAATAAATCCTAAATTATCAACAATACGAGCTACAGTAAGCGTATCTGTAAGTCTAGGTGAGATCTCATATGCTTTTAGTAATTGATCCTTAGCTTTATATAAATCATTGTCTTCTTTATAAAGGTTGGAGATATTATTATAAACAATGGCACTATCTTTTGCATTATTTGTTATTTCAAGAACTCTATCAAAAAGTTCTAATGACTTAGAAGTATTTCTTTCCTCATGATAGATCATACCAAGCAGAGTGTAAAAACTTTTTCTCAGTTGGTTATTCTTGCCATAATCTAAATTACCATCTAACAACTTTATGGCTTTTAAAGCTGAATTTTCGCTGGCTGTATAGGCGCCTTTTTTAAAATGTATACTAGATATATAATATAAGTCATTTAAGATAAACGATAATCTATTTTGCTCTGTTGAGTTTTCATAATGCTTTATAAAAAATGTATATGCGTTATCTAAGTCAGCAGAGTTTTGAGGCTTTAAAGCCATTTTAGAATAATACGGTAGACTATCTTTTAGTTGCTGAGCAGACACGGTCTGGTTGCAAACAAATGAATATATGCTAAAGACTAAATAAAAAAAGAGGAATGAACCCTTGTTTGATTTCATTCCCCTAAAATAAGAACTTAATTTTTATTTACCATCAACATCTTCTGGAGGTGGAGGCGGAATCTCTCCATTTTCACCACAGCATAACTGAGGCGTATTATCTTCATTTAAACTTTCTGGATTACAGGATAAAAAAACTGAATTGAGGAAAACCGTAAACAATATTACATATATTTTTTTCATTTTGTATTGTGTTAAAATTGAACAATAGTGTTGCTGTCCGAGAAATTCTCAGATGATTTGTTGCTCAGCAACACAGACTAATTTTGAGGTAGTAACCTCGGTTATGGGAAGTATGAAGTCGTGAAGTAAAACCTGCTCTACCTTCCCGAATATTGCAGCTATTTACTTTATAACTTCATTATAGAATTGAAATTCGCAAGTCTCATTGCGAGTGAGACAATTATCAATTCTATGTCAAATGAAAGGCTTATGTATTGGAACTAATGGAAATAAACTGGAAACTATTTGGAAAAGAAATTCCATGCGTTTTCCACAAAAAATTTAGTATTTTAAAATGAATAATACCAACTAAATGAATAATAAATTACTCATAAAAGCATTTGAAAAAGCGAAAGAAGAAATTAACACGGATAGCGTAGCTCCCAGAGCTCAGAAACTGTCAGACTTTATTTTAGAAGATAGTAAAGAGCCTTATGGTGCAAAGATTTTGAGAATAAAATTTAATTCGATTAAACTTGATCCTGAAACTTCAATTACTCTGAAAGATCATGCAAAAAATTCTTTAAGTCATTATTTAGGTTATAACGATTTTTTAGAGTTCTCGCATAAAAACCAAGACCCAAATTCTAATGATAAAAGTGTATCAAACAAATCAACTGCTCATTACAAAATAATTATTGCATGTTTAGTAATTACGCTTTTAATAGTTTCTATTTATCAATATACAAATAGACAACGTTGGATGATATGGGAAGGCACACGGTATGTTGAAGTTAATTTTGATTTAAAAACCTATGAAGTCAATAAATTAAAAATCTATAAGCAAGATCGAATAGACTTTTTTGAAAAAATTGTACCAAAATGTGAAGATGTTTTTTTTAAGAAAAATGGAGATGTGATTCTTTGGTATGGAAAAAACGCAGAAAAAGAAATAGAATATTTTACCGCTTTAGGCTTACATCCTGAAACAGGTAAATCACTTAAACCCATAACACAATATATGATTGACACACATATTTGCAATTAGAATATTACCATGATTAACCACATCTTAAAACAATAGGATTTAAAGACCATCAAAATTTAGATGATATTAATCTCATTTAGCTACCTATTATAGTAATTAATATTTTAAAAATTTTTAATTAATTATCAGATAGTTTAAAACATTTCAATTCTTATAGCCATAAAACCCTGCTATAAAAGGTATCAAAGATGCCAACGAAATTAAAAACGCAATACATAAAGATATACCCTTAAAAAAAGAGTCGTTTTCTATCTTGCTGAGGTAACTTAAAGCTATAGGATAACCAGAGTTTTCATCTCTTGGTCCTGGAGTTAAAATACGTCCTTCCTTTCCTATTACTTTGTACGCTACAGTCATTCCTACATTTTCATTAACTGTCGCAAAACCATACGCTTTACTTTGAGGCTCAATAATTCTAAACTCATCACCAATATTTAATTCATGGGTTGCCGATTTATAATAGTCATTACTTAAAAGTGATTTTCCAATTACTACTACACTACCATTTCTTAACAAGGCTGTAGGACTACTCAATGTTTCAAACGACACATTCCTACCTAACTCAACATTACCTGTAATAGGTACAATGTAACTTACACCTTCTAATACATTGTTTTCAATATTATCATACACAAACTCTATATAATCTGACGAGGGTTTTGAGCTTTGTTCATCAGACAAATATTTAAAATTACCAGCACTTTGTCCATTTTTTCCTTCTATCCGAATTGACATTGGTCCAAACCCAATACGCTGAATATTCACAGTAGAACCAACAGCAAGTTTAAAAGTGCCGTAAAAAACTCCAATACTATCAGTATCGCTATTATACATTACAGCATGTTTAATTGGTAATTCTGAATTTACTTGATCTGTAACTTCATATTCTAATAGTTCAGTATTTACTGATAGATTAAATGTGGTAGCAATAGGAATACTTAATAAAATGATTAAACTAATTGGAAGCACAAAAATTAGCACCATTAATATCCATTTCAAAACACGACGCTTGTTTTTCTTTTTTTTACTCAAAGCTTAATAGGTTTTACAATCATTATATGCTTCATAAAATTAGTTCGGTTGCCACGCCCTATTCGCTCTTTAATTATTAGTTTACTTGCTGAATTGTAATCCTTTAGCGGAATAGTACATTTTTTACTATAGGCTACTTTCGGAAACTCTACTGTGTTGCATTTAAATTCTTGGAAATCATTATCCTTTTTTTCTACAATTACTGAAGTAGGAACCATAGAATTCACATAAACTGATACACTCTTTGATTCAACTGTTTCGAGCCATCCGCTAACTAAATAAGCCACTACCTCTCCTTCACAATCCTCACTTAAAGTCGATAATATAACGACTTCATTTGCGCTATAATCTTCAAGCTCTGATTTGTATTTTGTAGGTAATACAAACTCTTGAATTCCTGATTTTAATTCAGAAATATCATAGTTGATATTAGCAGAATAACGACCATCTTTAGAGCTCAATTCTACACAAAGATTAACCGTTTCTGTCTCTGGTATCAACACATAAAATGAAGATGGATTAAAATCCTCTTCTTCTTGATCTAGCATTAATCCAACACGCACATTACCACTTACAGGTACTTTGTCTTGCCATTGTTCCCAATTAGCATCTAATCCTTTTTCATCTGGATAGGTTTGAGCAAATAAGATAGTAGTAACTAAAAATAATATTATGGTTGAGAACGTTTTCATTATTTAATAGTAAACGTTTTTTCGGCACAAGCTTCTACCATTATTTCACCTTTGTCCTCTAAGTATTTCATATACATAGACGGAATTATTCTAGCCTCAACACCTTCCAAATCGTCAGTAAATGTTTTAAATTTCACGATATAATATTCCGTTTCTTTATTAAATAACTCATAAACACATTTAGTTTTTCCTGCATCTATAATTATTGTCTTCGATATTTTTGTGCCTCTTTTTTGGTCAGCATATTTAAAATACCTAACAGCAACTATCATTTTTTCATTAGTAGTATTATGAAAACACAAACTACCTTTATCACTCTCACAATTACTAGAATTACCTGTTGTTCCTTTAGTTTTCGTCCCACCTGCATCATAACTCGTATTTGCTATATCTTTTAAATCATCACTCAATGGCAGCAATCCCATATTAGCCGCAAATTGTAATGCACTTTCTGTATCTAAGACTTTTACCCTAACTTTAACTTTATCTGCGCCTACCATAGAATACGTCCCTGTAATAATAGCATCAGCCGCCGTAATTTTACCAATCTCCTTTGCTGTATCGTTATCTATAAAACCCTCTGCATTTAACTTATGTTCTTTTAATAATAAATCTAAATGGTTGCGGTCAATAATCTCAAAATTATCTCCATAATTGGTGATATAGACTGAAAAATCCTCTGTGATATAATTCCCTAAAGCGGTTTGTTTACCGTTAGCTTCAAAAAAGCCCCAAACCGCAATTTTCTTTTTAGAATTTTCAGTGATTTTACTTGCTGTGTCTTCTGCTAATTTTTCGAGTTTAGAATCAAAATCTTGAGCTTGTATATTTGATATTGAAAATACTATTGATATTAGTAATAGTAGCGTTTTAATCTTCATAAATTTGATTTTTTAATTTAGTTAATATTGATTTAATAGCTTGTTCTTTTGCAGAAGCTTTTTTAAAACCTAACCCTTTTGTGTTTATACTAATCGATTTTATTAGGCTAGAATCCTCACTTAAATAGAGGCCACCTTCAAAAGTGATATAAACAAGTTGCATGTTCTTCTCATTGCTATCATAGGAGACTGACAACTTTCCTAAAAGCAATTGATCTGTTCCATTTTGAATTTTGGCAGACATGTCATCAAAAAAACTTCCATTAATTATTGCTTCTAGATGTTTGTTTATAAACTTAGGATCAGGCAATCGGTTAAGTAGTGTATAATTTTTTACAGTTTTTAATGTGGACTTAACGCGATTAACAATTGATAAATCCTCTGAATCCTTAACATTAATCTTTACACCCAGCTTAATTACTTTCTTCTCAATATCTTCTTCAATAAATGAAGAGACTGTTGTGATAATATCATCCCATTGATATATAAACCCATCAACTGATCCTTCTTCAATAGACATTAACATACCTGCAAGCGTTTTTTCTCCATTGTGCATAATATAAAAAGGGCTGCCACTCATACCCTTTTTGAACGTATGATTATTAGATTGTGGTGTAACCGTAAAACTACTTTGATCCTTAGAGGTAATATTTACATGAATATAATTAACGATGCCTAAACCATCTAAGTAAGCCACAAAGCCTGAGCTAGCATTAGCAATAGCTTCTTTATATACTTTGGACAACTTTAGTGTTTGATATTTTGATTTCTGATTATTTTCTTTAACACGCAGAATGGCTATGTCGTTTGTATATGTTTCTAATAATGTTGCTTGAGAATTTGATTTACGATTATCGCTTAATACAATATCATCAATAGAAGTGTCTACTACATGAGCTGGCGTCAATACAAATGACTCTCCCAACCTATCAAAACCTATACCATTGCCTATTTCTGAAGCCTGCACATAAATAGGTTCTTGACTATAACCGAACGTGATAAAACAATAATAAATAGTAAGAATTAAAAGTTTTTTCATTAAATCTACAACAGATATTTTAGTAGGCTTATTAAAAAAACTTAGTGTTTGGGAAGCTAAGCATCTAACGCTCAAAAGAATAATCAAATATAAATACTTATCTTGAAATATAAACGACTTATATCGAATATATTAGCTTTATAACACTAATTTTTATTTAGTAAGATTAGTTAACAACCATTAATCAAAAATCAAAATTTTGACTAATACTATAGTCAAAAATCTAATAATTGACATAATTCATAGTCGTTGAAATTGGTGTTAATTTAACCTATGACAACAAATAACGTCATCAAAGTAAAATACCGTTTTCAAATTAATTTTTTAGAAAAATTTATTTATTAAAATCTTTTATTTAACTTTGAATAACAGAAATTTTTAACCAAAAGTGAACACTAAACTGGCACTTTTTGCACACAATTAAGAATAAATTGAATTTTGTAAGTAATTGAAAAACAGATATTTACAAACCGATATAAAGCATTTGGGCGAAATTCATAACCCAGAGGTCACGAGTTCAAATCTCGTTCTCGCTACAATAAAAAAACCCAGAACTTTTGTTCTGGGTTTTTAATCTTCATATAAGTAATTCTGATTATCTAGCCGTTAAATTAAATGAAACAGTTCTCATGTTACCCGAACCTGAAAAGCGTTCTGCATAAATCTCTATATAATCATCCGTCTCTAACTCTACAGTTCCCACGACAGGTAAAGCCAAAATTCCAGATCCTGTATAATACCCATAAACCTTAGTTTCAGGTAAAACAACACCATTTTTAGCGATATATAAAATTAAAATAAAATCATCTGTAGATTGATAAGAAACTGAAGAAGCAACTTGAAAATAACGTGTTTTATGACCTTTATAAATAATTTTATTATCTCCATCTCTTGAAAATCTCAACAAATTATTTGAGGTCGTAATCCCGTTAACCTTTATTCTAGAATTTGTACCTGTACCAGTAAACGATGTTAACTCTCCACTACCTACATCGGCATCTAAATTAATATCTCCTGTAGCGGTAGCATCTGTTTCTAAAGGAAGACCAGGAGTATTTACGGTCCAATCTGCATTAAAATTATAACCTTCATAGCTTCCTACGCTATAACCATTTACATATCCTGAAGCGTTAGACGTTATACCAGAATATACTGTGCCATTTAAAATACCTTCGCCAACACTAAGCGCTGGATCACTAACATCTAATGCTACATCAGCTCCATTTACAGTGCTAAAACCACTTGCCTTTTGTATAAAACCAAAATGTCCTTCAAATGTTTCAAAAGTGCCACTGTTACTGCTCATCCATCCTTGCGTGTTTAGTAACAAGTTACCTATATTTGAGTACGTTATGCCATCTGCATTATTTAGAAACTGATTAATACTTGCAAAATAAAGTCCTATATCAGAGATTGAACCTACGCTCGTCGTCATTCCATCTACAATAATATTTTGAACAATTACAGTCGTAGCTGTAGCTATTCCTGGACCATTAATATTAAATGCTTTTGTTCCCTTTAGTGTTAAATTCCTAATACTTCCACCTGTATTACCTTCAAAAACAACACCTGTAGATGATAATATATCCTCACCTACGTCTTGTCCTGAAATATAAGCTCCGTTTAAATCAATAGGGTGTGTTAACAATATAGTTCCATTAATTTCATACAAAGTATTTGTATCTAACAAATAACGAGAACCACCACTTGCTAGTTCTGGAGCCAAGTCGTCTGCAGACTTAACTAATTTATAATTATCTCTTTTTCCACTCGTATTATCAGACATTTCAATCCACGACGTTGATGCGGTATTGTAATAGAAAAAACTTGTTTCATCTGTATCAAAAACTAAAAGGCTTTCTGCCGGACTTTCAATCGCAAGACGCTCTAAAGTTGTCATTCTAGGCGCCAACAGTCCTTGTGAAGTTGAACTTAAATCTAGTAACGAGGAGGCATCTGGAGATTCTGTACCAATACCTACTTGTGCATAGGATAAACTGGTAATCAATAAACTAATTAAAAATAAATTAAAATTTCTCATGGGTTAGGGTTTGAGAGGTTAATGAAATTTATGGATGATTTTTTAAGACACCCTTTAGATAAATGTCACATTACCTTTATTAAAATATAAAATGTTTGTTTTGTGTTTTTAACGAAGAATGACTTTTTCGGTTTGCTCGTGCATAATATTAGACAGTTTCACAACATAGATTCCACTGCTAAGGTTATTAGTTCTAATAGAATTTAAATTAGAGCCCTCCTTTAAATTAGTTTTATTAACTAACCTACCTTGAATGTCATAAATAAATACTTGAGAATCTGCGAATAGCAAACCTCTTATATAAACGGTTTGGTCTTGTGCAGAGATATATAAATTTTTACCTTCTACATCATCTATGGAAAGTGCGTCAGTTCCTAATCTAAGAAAGAAACGACCTGTACCGTCTATATTTGTTTGTGGCACAAAGCTATAGTTCTCGTTGTTAAGCAAAGTAAATGTATTCGTAAGATTATCTTCTAGGTACACATCATAGGTATCAGGTAATGTCATAGAATCGATACTAAATGTAATCTCTTCACCTTGATTAGCTTTTAAACCTAAAGGAATAATAACGTTATTTTGACTATCAAAATCTAGACTTTGAATGGCCATATTTTCTCCTGTATTATTTTCTACAAGTTGAGAATACAACAATAAATTAGAGCTAAGTCCGTCAAAATTAGCTGCATCATATCCTGGATCCAAACCTCGCGTAGAATTTTCGTTAAAATATATTTCTGTAGCATACTCGGCAGAATTATTTACGACCTTTAAACGTAACATTTCGTTCGTACTACTACTTCTTCCTAAAACAAAATCGTCAGTACCATTAAAAGATCGCATTGCCATAGTAAAACTTACTTGTCCATTGAGGTTATCAGGATTATTAGCCACTAAAAAACCTTGACCAGGCGCTATAATGCTATTACTGTTCGTTAAATTATTTATTACGGTAAAGTTACCAAACGAACCAGGACCTTCACCAACATAAGTACCACTATTATAACCATAAATAGCTGTTGCACTTGGGTTTAACACTGCTGCATTATGAGATAAAAATTGAAGCGAATTTAAATATGTAGGATAGGGATTTCCTACCAAATTCCAACCATTAGCATTCGATGAAATATCTACAGACTCTGTAAGTGTAGATACCAAACCTGTAAAGCGCACAGTTTGCCCAGAGTGACTTGCAGCTCTGTAACCTACGCCTCTTCTTATCTCAACATTTCCATCTATAGCTGTATCAAAGTTCTCATAACTTTGAGTTGAATTATTATAAGGTCCAAAAGCATACATTGTTTCTAATGTCGGTGAATTTGGAATAATGCTAGAATTAATGGTTGTTCCATCTGTATAACCCAAAAAATCATTAACCGTGACAACTCCTGATGTTTTCACAGGCATTGAGATTAAATCATTTCCTCCATTCATCCCTAAAGTTCCTATAATGTTGATATAACGATCATAGTTCACAACAATTGAAGGATCTAAGTCTTCATTGAGAAATAATGTTGAAAATTGATTTGAAGTTGATTTTAAATTAATCTGATCAGTAGAAACAGTTGTTGCTACAGACACATAGACTGGTGTACCTGCACTGACATGCATAGTACTTGTTAGGTCTTGGGCATTGGTAACTAAACCAATAACCAACGCTAACAGCGTAGGATAATATATTTTCATTTTTATGAGATTAGGGTCATGCAATAAACACATTAATTCTAATTAATTAAAATTTCGTCATAAAAAATCGTTGAAATATTTTGTTTTTTTTCAGGTTAAAATGAATAAATTTGTAGGACATTTCCACAACTATATTCAACTTATTATGTCATATTGCTATACTAATAAAAATTTGCAAAAGGCCTGAATAACAATACAGAACACATAATATAATGTAGTGAAGTAGAAAAAATAAATTAAATCAATCGATAATTAAATCGCATTTGTAATGAAAATTAAACGTAATACTAGAATCTCTAATTTGTAGTACAATTAGCACAAATAAAATTTAAATATTAAGTTTTATTTTCTTACAAATAATTACTTAATCTCGTCAAAATACGCGTTTAAAGGTCTTTTATCCGTTAGTTAACCGATTAATTTCTGGACAAAACAGCCAAATTCAATATTTAATTGGCATCATTTAACAAGATTACTTTCTAATAAATTGAAAGTCAGCGTTTGATAATTATAGAAATTTTTGTTTAATTCAGAATTTCACTCGATTTGGTACCAGTTCTAAAACAACGTTCTGTACCAATAAACAAAGGATTACCGTGCTTCTCTGACCAAAAGCCATCTAAAACATCTTTAGTTAAGCACCTATATACTGCAACGCCTTTGTAAATTTGGTTGTCATTACCCTCGTAGAAGAAATTAATTACAAGGATATTATCTTTAAAAAAACCAGTGCCTATTTGCTCTTGATCCTAATTTATAAGCCACTTTGCATTGAGTCTATTATTTTCATTTAATGATAACTTTAATGTTCCCTGGTAAGCCATACCATCTTCATTCTGGTTGCTACCTTCTATTGTGTACGTGCCTACAAGATCTGTTATGTGCATTATATTTAAATAATATTTTACACAAAGCTAGCTCTTATTTTACAAAAATCAATTTTGAATTAGAGCACTAGAAATTAAGACCTCAAGAATATAAGATCGATAATGTTATGGAGACTTTAAAATAAACTAGATAAACATAAACGTATCCTCATCTTTAGAGAACGCCTTAGTAATTAAAGTTTTTGGCTTTGTGTTTTTTACCTTTTGTGAGTTTTGTACTCTACCGATGGATAATTTTTGAAGTCTCTTTTTAAAGTTTTGTAATGGTTTCATTATTAATAGCATTTAAGAATACTAAAGATACGTCTAAAACCTATACTTTGGATGTTTCAAAAACCATAAAAACCACTACAAACCAACAACTTAACATTCAATTAACATTTTAATACCACTGTCTAAACATTTGAGCTAATTTATTCTAAATCTTAAATAGTTTCGACAGCCTTTCTGAGATTTTCATTCTTGATATATTATTGGGAGATTGTAAAATTCATGAGGACTTCAAATAGATACCCTCAATGAAATTTATAGTTCAAATTTGAACAATAAATTTCAGTCTATTGTTATTTGTTATACATCAAAAAACAGATTTCTATCGCTTACGACTACGATCCGTTGGGCAATTACGACAACGCGACATATAGGTAACAGAAAACTCATAAACACCATTTGTTCGTCCGATTTTTGAGATATTAGCATCGTAGGATAATCCAAATCTAAAGCTAGTATACTCTAAGCCAATAAAACTATTTATAGAGGTTAACAAATGACTGTTAGAATCGTTTTTTGCCGGATTTGTAGCCGCAGTTATTCCTACTAAAAACTGATTAACCTGAAACAGCGAACCTATATCTAATCGATTATATTCGCCTTGTTGCATATAGTTGGCTGTCATCATTACTCGGTAATCATTAAGAAAAGGAAAACGGTAATTACCATGCACTGAATAGAAAATATCTAATGGCACGTTCTGGTCTCTTATAAATGAGATATTAGGACGGTTAAGATGTTTCGCAGAAAAACCAAACCAATACGTATAATCATTCCGAGCGTTTTTCTCAAACACAACACCTCCTGTAACATCAAAAAACATTACATTTTCAGTATTTGCACCAAAAGGATCAACCGAATTAGGACTTATAACACCTGTATTTATATTAATTTGATCTGCTAAAGTTAAACTTCTGAAGCCAACATCTTTAAGACCAAAACCAACCTCTAATGCTGGTCTAAAAAACCAGCCACCATTTAGATTAACACGATGCATGTAGTTGATATTAACTTGATAAAAGTTATAATTGCTGAAGGATTCGTTTTGCCACATGGCATTAAAACCAATACCACTACCAGAACTATTTCTGTTTTCGTAAGATTTATTAATAAAAAAATATTGCGTACTAACTTTAAGGTCCAAATTTGGCCATTGCGTTCTACTTAGTAATCCAGCACTGACTCTGTCATTATCTTCAAAACCCGTAAATCCTGGATTTAAGGTTTCTTGTATATAATTAGATTGCGTAAATATTGGATCTTGCGCTTGTGCAGTATACCCAAATAAAACCACTACTAAAATGGAAATCGTTGTCTTTATTGTCATTCGGTTCTATTTGATATATATAAATGCGCCTTGTTGTTTTACCTCGTTTCCGTAAAAGGTTTTAGCAGAAAAAGTATAATAATAATTTCCGTTTTCGGCTTCTTCTTCTTTTACCATACCATCCCATCCTCTCAAAGAATCACCTTTTTCATTATATATTAAACTTCCCCAAGTATCATATACGTTAAGCTCTAAACTACTTAATCCTACAAATACTGGTGCAAAGAAATCGTTGATTCCATCATCGTTAGGAGTAAACGCGTCTGGCACTACTAACTTATAACCTTCCTCTATAACTAAGGTTATAATTTGCTCATATACACAACCATAAGCATAGGTTACGGTTTGCGTGACTACATAACTTCCTGGTGTATAATACGTATGCGTTGGGTTTTCTTCTGAAGAAAAACTACCATCACCAAATTCCCATAAAATACTTTCAAAATTTCCTGTTGAAGTATTCGTAAACTCAATTGGATCTTCAATGGCGTATAAACCATAATTTAAATATCCAAAAGATGATGTCGTAAAACCAGGATCTCCAAAGACACCAATTTCTACATTAAATGTATAATTAGCTGTACAGCCTAAACTATCTATAACTTCTAAAACCACTAAGCCATTGGTGTCTGTAGACATGAATTCATTGTTGAGTCCACTTACGGTTCCATCAGACCAGCTGAACTGAAATGGAGGAACGCCTCCACTTGCCATAGCCAAAAACGTTTGATCTATTGTAGCAGAATCGCAATCTACATCCACTTGGTCAATAACCTCAACAAGTAAAGGATCAAATCTAGTCACATCCCAACTGCCCTCTATTTCACAACCATTAGCATCCGTAACTGTAGCGACATAAGTATTGGGAGGAACGTTACTTAAATCTTCAGTGATGTCACCATTACTCCAAACCACACTAAAAGGAGGTGTTCCACCTTCTATTAACAAATTAATGTCACCACTATTAGTATCATCGCAGTCTAAAGCATGTGAAATATTTGCAGACAAACTTAGAGGCACAATATCAAAAATGGTAAAACTCTCTTGAATTTCACAAGGTGTCCCATCAATAATGGACACCGTATAAGTTCCTGGCGCCAAATTATTTCGTTCTGTACCTGCAACAAGATCATCATCCCAAACCAAAGTTACAGGCTCCATTCCACCAACAAAATTAAGCGCAATACTTGCATCATTTTCGCCAGCACAAGTCATTTGTGATACAACAGGGCTTATTGAAAACTCAGGTGGTTGCTCAATTATTACTGGAAATTGACGCTCACAGTTTTCGGCATCCGTAATCGTTATCGTATAAGTTCCACCAGATAAATTAATCTGACTCATGCCTAATCCAAAATTACTCCAAGCCACCTCGTATGGTGCAATTCCACCCGAAATTGAATTTATAATTATAGAGGCATCATTGTCGCCATAACACTGCATTTGTGTTACCGTTAAGTCTACTTCTATTTGTGAATTCTGAAGGATTTCTACTTCTATATCGTCCGTACAACCAGAATTATCCGTAACTGTTAGGTTATAAATACCTGCAAATAGTGTATTTATATCTTCGTCTGTACTTGTAAAACCATTAGGTCCTGTCCATACATATGAGTAGTCTGTTCGTCCACCAACAACATCTACCAAAACACTTCCCGTCGCATCACCAAAGCATAAAACATCTGTTTTAGTATCTAAAGTGACGTCTAATACATCTGGCTCTACAATTACAAAAGTCATGGCAATAGGACCACAGTTATTAGCATCTGTAACCGAAATATCATAAGTACCTGGCCCTAGATTGTTTAAATCTTCATCGGAAGAAAAAGGTGCACTATTCAATGTCCAAGTATAAACATAAGGTAAAACACCTCCCGAAACATCAATTGAAATTTCGCCATCATTAGCATTATAACACGAAATAGTTTCCGGATCAAAATTAACAGCACTAAATACCAATTCTTCTGGTTCTGTTATTTCGAAAGATTCCGTAAACGGACAACCACCATCATCTTCAATATTTAAGGTATATGTCCCAATTTCGAGATTAGTAATATCTTCATCTGTACTTGAAAAACCATTAGGACCTAACCAAGAAATCGTGTACGGATTACCAGTTGAAAATGGAATACCGCCAACAATATCAATAGCAATTGATGCTGTATTTACCTGATAGCATAAATTATTAGTTACGCTTGATGACACAGCTATTGAAGGATTAACAGTCACTACCATATTGAAAGTTTCACCAACGCAATCGCCAGAAACTGGCGTAACGACGTAGGTCACTGTTGAAGGGTTTGTTGTTGTATTTTCTAAAATTTGAGAAATAGTTGATACAGCTGTTAATTGTTCTGAAGCTCCAATTATTGTGCCTGCAGGACTAACCGTTGGTTCAGTCCATGTGCAAGTCGTATTGGTTGGCACAATATCTCCTGTATTACTCGTATCTGGCATAAACACAAAGGCATTGCCGCTACAAATTAATGCCGAAGAGTCATCAATAATTGGTGTTTCATTAACAATAATCTCCGCAGTTTCTGACACAATTTCTGAACAACCACCTGTACTAAAATTTATAATAACATAATAATATGTTGAACCTACCGTACTCACATCTGGACTATAAATTGCAGAAGTTGCACCTGCAATGGCAATACCAGATGTAGGATTGTCGGTTGGTGTCTGATACCATTGATAGGTAGCTGAGCCTGCACCATTGGTGTATGACACAAATAAATCTGGCGTTGTTTCTCCTAAACACAATTCATCTAAAATAGGTTGCGCACTAAATTGAGCACCTGCACTAATTATAAGTTCTGCCGTTGCACTGGTAACTTCACAGCCAGAAACATCTTGCGTTACAATACAGTAATAGTAGAATGTACCTACCGTATCTGTTGGAGGCGAATAAGTATTTCCCGTTGCTCCCGATATATCTGAACCAGATGTTGTATTATTTGCAGCACTTACATACCATTGGTAAGACAAAGTACCTAATCCACCAGAAACGGTAACCTCTAAATTTTGGGCGTTAGAATTTTGACACAAGCTCTGAGTAGTTATTGGACTAGTTGTAATTTCAGGGTCGTCAACTACAACAATTTCTGAAACTGTACTTGTTAAAGCCGAGCAACCGTTGGCGTTATAATTTGCTTCTACATAATAATAATACGTACCAATTGTATTAAAAACAGGTGGTGTAAATGCCGCATTTGTTTCTCCTGAAATTAAAGTTCCTCCCGAATTACTATTTACATTATTCGAATACCATTGAAATGTTGGTGCTTCTGGACCTCCTGATACAGAAATTTCTAACACTTCTGAACTTCCACCTATACAAAGCGATTGCGTATTTAGTGGTTGTGTATCAATCTGTGTAAGACCTGTTATTTCTATCTCAGCAGTATCTGAACTTATTTGAGAACAACCACCTGTCGAAAACGAAATAACAACATAATAATACGTTGTACCAACTGTTGTCGTTGGTGGTGTATACGTATCTGATGTTGCACCAGCAATGGCCGTTCCAGATGTGGTATTATTTACAGAATTCTGATACCACTGATAGTTTGGCGTACCAGAACCATCAAAAGCGACCGTTAAATCATTAACGACACCATTTTGACATACCGAATCTGAACTTGGCTGAGTGGTAATCAATGGTGCAGGAATAACAACAATTTCGAAATCTAAAGGATCCCCTTCACATCCATTAATCTCTGGAGTAACCGTGTAAATTAATGAAATATTATTCGTTGTAGAATTTACAATCGTTTGTGAAGGAATAGAATTCGATGTTCCACTAGAAAGATAACCAGTTAATCCTGAAGGACTATTAGACACCCTACTAAACGTAGTTAAAGGGTTATCTGCTGTTAAATTTATTTCTGTTGTTGACGCACCAGAACAAATAGTCTGTAAAACATCTGTATTTGTTATACTAGGAGAATCATTAACAGAAAAATCTTCAGTTACAGTTGTTGTACCACAAGCGTTAGTTATACTAAAAGAAATGGTGTAATCACCAACTGTTCCGTAATCTATTGTTCCTGGGTTTAATAGATTTGAAGTTGAAGGTGTTCCACCAGGAAAAGACCAACTGTATGTTATAGTATCTGATGTATCTGCACAAATTTCTACCGTTGCAACCGGGTTTATACTTGCCGCTCCACAAACATCGTCAACCTCATTAATGATTGCTGTTGGTGGTTGCCTTACTTCAATAAATTGTGATGTTGAAAAGTCGCCACAAGAATTAGTTGCCGTCATCACTAGTTCATAAGTTCCAGCTGTATCAAATTGAAATGATGGACTGGCTGTGGTTTCATCCGTTCCATTAGTATAAGCCCAAGTTGCTGTAGTTCCACAAAATTCTGAAGTATAATTTACTTCCCATAAATAAGTTGGCGTTACACAGCTATTAGATTCGTCTGTAGTATTAGTTGTATTTATTTCAAGCGGAATACAGCCTTCAGAAACATTTGTTGAAAACATAGGAACTAAATCATCTTCTACACAAATGGTTCTAATGATATCATCCATACCACAACGATTACCTGTTCTTAATTTCACTTCATATGTTCCAATCTGAGTAAAATTAAAACATATATTATCAGAGCCGGCTAACCAAAGACTAGGATCGCTACTTCCAAAATCATTTCCCATTGAACCACTAGACACGGTAAAACCTGTTGCAGGTGTTACTTCCCATATAATATTAGGGCTGGTATCACAAGAATTACCTAATCCATTATTTTCGTCACCTATAGATGTATTTTCAAAACATGCTGGCTGATTTGTACATACAACATCATCACCAGTAAAACTAGCTTCTGGAGCAATAGAAACATAAATTGGTACTACACCAACTGAAGATGTGCTACAAGGATTAGAGGCTACAATAATTGCCGAAAATGAGTTTTCATAAGTGTTAGTACCATCAGAACTCGTGGTATTACAAGATGACATATCAAACGAGTGTGTGACACTAGCTGGAGGCGGATGACTAAATACTTCAGGAGCAGAACCGTCATTAAAAGTGACAGTATAAGTCGTTCCTGGTGGATTATTTTCAGTTCCCGTTATAGGAAACGTTAAAGGGTTTATATTACAAATATCTGTATTACCAGGATTACCTAGCGACACTGCTGGATTAGAACCAACAAAAACTGTGTAATCGGTAACCGTATCACAGCCATTACTGCCTGTTATGGTATAGGTTAAATTATAGATACCTACGCCATAACTATGCGTTGTACTAGACCAATTGTTCGCAGTAAAATCTGGTGAACTATCTCCCCAATTTATGGTGTAACTCGTATTAAGTGCAGGTGTAGAAGATAAATTTGTAAACGTAAATTCTGAACCTGAATTAATACATTGCCTAAAAACTGGCAAGCCATTAAATGTTGTACCAGAACCTGTACCTCCTAAATTTCCGTCTGGTGATTGAATAACCGTTAACTGTACACTTTCGTTTATATTTGATATTTCTGGTACATCATCCTCAACACTTACTAACGTATAAGTTACTGTACCAACGTTACTAATGTCTGCAGCAATATTTACCGAATCGTTTGTTCCTGTTGTACTAACTGTTTGAATAGCTCCTCCATTTACGCGGTAACTAAAAACATAAGGTTGTGTACCTGCTGAGCCTGTGAAGGTAATTTGTGGCGCTAGCTCTTCATTTTGACAGACGGTAACACCACCTCCACTAATTGTAGCACTTGGTAATAAATTAGAAGATTTTATAATGTTTGATTCTTCTGTTACCTTTTCTATAATATTATAAGCACCTAATAGTCCAAACACAAGACCAATGACTAATAATAGGCTATATTTTATTTTCCCCATAAATATATGATAGCTAATTATTTAATAAGCTTTGAATGTAATAAAATCTAATATTGAAGACATCAAAATCGCATGTTTTTCGACAAGATTTAATTTTACTCTATCAAATACATCATAAGCACTAAGAAGTACATTATCAACTTAATAGAATCATGGATTAGACGATTATTTAATTAAGATAAGATTTTACATAATTGGACAAAAAAATCACTAAATGATTCATGTTGAGTTAATAAAAATTCAAAAACGAATGCATTTAATCGTATTTATTTGCATTTTATAGATAATTCTTGTAGGTTTGTCGAAGAATTAGTCCCAAGCTAAAAAATCTACTTATGAAAATTTCGATACTTCCAATAAAATGGAAATATATCTTATTTGTATGTGCTATTCATTTAACCAGCTTTTCGTTCTCACAAGATTTTAAAGTTCAAGGTAATTCAATTTCAATTGTCAATGGAGATATAACACCAAATATTAATGATCTTACAGATTTTGGTTCTTCGGATGTTGGTTTTCCTATATCACATACATTTACAATCGAAAACCTAGGAAATTCAGATTTAAATATATCAAATATATCATTGTCTAACACTACTGACTTCTCCATTATAGGTGCAAGCTATTCTAGTCCTATTTCAGTATCTAATACTACAACATTTACCATTCAATATAATGCTGTAAATAGTAATCTAAATACAGCTATAGTAACTATAAATAGTGATGACTTAGACGAAAACCCATATGAATTTACCATTATTGGCCAATCCAATCAAAACTGTTTTGATAGTGATGGTGATGGCGTTTTTGATAATGTAGATATTGATGATGATAACGATGGAATAATGGATACTGACGAGGAATTAGCGTGTCAGAACTCAAATATTGCTATTTCCACAAATTATAAATACTTAAATGAAACCTTTGGAGTTGGTACCAATAGAACTACCATTAATACGACCTACAATGCTGCAACATCATATAACTTCGAAGATGCTGCAGGAGAAAATACAGACCACAATTTAAACGATGGTGAGTATACGGTTTATTATAAAGCCGGAAATGGTGATGGTGTTAATCAAACTCCAAATGGCGAAGTAGCTGCTTGGGCAGATTCTGTTTGGTATACAGGAGAAGATCATACACCAGGAGATAGCAATGGTAGAATGGCAATGTTCAATGCTTCTTACGATACAGGATTATTTTACACAGCGAGTATCACAGGATCCTTACCTAATGTACCGATTACCTATAGTTTTTGGGTACTTAATTTAGATACCTCAACAACCAATAATATTGATAGTAGGCTGAGACCAGATATTCGTGTGGAATTTAGAGATATTAGTGGTAATTTATTAGCAGGATTAACGACTGGAGATATTCCGCCTTCTATTAATGGAGATCCAGAAAATAGTTGGCATAATTTCTCTGCCAATTTAACATTCAATGTATCTGAATTTAATGTATTCTTTTATAATAATGAAACTGGTGGATTAGGAAATGATTTAGCTATAGATGACATTTCTATTGTGCAAACCTTATGTGATACAGATAATGATGGTATCGCAAATGTTTTTGATTTAGATTCAGACAACGATGGAATTCCTGATATTGTTGAAGCTGGTTATGGTAATTTAAGTAATGGTCAAGCATTAATTTCAAATTGGGTAGACTCTGACGGTAATGGAATGCATGATACTTTAGAAGGCTTAACTATTCTTGACTCTGATAACGATGGTACTCCAAATTTTATTGATTTAGATAGTGATAATGATTCAATCTTTGATGTTGACGAATCTGGTGCTGGAAACTCTAGCAATACATCCTATCAAAATGGTGATGGCGATATTGATGGTGATGGCGTTGGTGATGGACCAGATACAGATTATGTAAGAGAGAAAGATTATGACTCTGATGGCACAATAGAATTCTTTGCCGATGGTATTTTAGATATTTATGATTTTCATAATGGAAACACAATGTCTAGTGCATATGGAAATACAAACCAAGGTAATGGAAACACCTATTTTGTATTAGATAGTGATGCAGATAGCATACCAGATTATATAGACACTTACAACAATAACACTAATATTTACGACATCTCCCAGACTTTATATGCCGATTTAGATGCTAATGGTGATGGTGTTATTGATGGTAGTGTAGACAATGACAATGACGGCATTGTAGATACATTTGATACTGATGATGATGCATTTGGCTCACCCAGAAACTTAGATAAAAAACTTCAACTTTATTTTGATGGTAGAAACGACTATATACAAGATCAAAATTTATTCAGCGGTTGGCCTCAAATTTCATTAATGGGATGGATTAAAATTGATTCTGAAAGTGCAGGAAGACATAGCTATTTGTTTGGGCAAAACAATTATTCTATGAAAATTAGAGACGATGGTCGTTTGCTTACCGTAGTTAACGGAAAAAATATAAACAGTTTAGAATTGCCCACAGATCAATGGGTTCATGTCGCTTCAACATATAGTGATGATGCCAATAGCATTAAAGTTTATATCAATGGCGAACTCGTTACAGATTTAAACTTAGATGAAGGTGTTCTTGATGCTGATACTACGCCTTTTTACTTAGGAAGACGACATAATGATTTAAGCCCATTATTCTATCAAGGCTATATGGACGAAATAAGACTTTTTAACAAAGCATTATCAGAAGATGAAATTCACAAAATTGTCTATCAAGAAATTGAACAAAACGGAACTAATATAAGAGGAACAGAGATTCCAAGAGATGTTACAGATTTTATCAATACAGAAAATATAAATCCTTTACTATGGTCTAACCTTGTTAAATATTATAGGTTAGATAACTTTAAAGGCGATGTCACTGATAACTTAACAACATCAACTATTGATTCAGGTTTTGGTGCAAAACTTTATAATATTAAACAAATTGAACACCAATCTGCGCCAATGCCTTTTATCACTCAACAAAGTGGATCTTTAAGTGATGCTGTAAATAGTACTGAGGATGGTGTTGTTGGGCAAGATGCTATAATCTACGATTGGTCTATTGTAAAAATTTTACACAATGATGTAATGTTTGACGATAGGCAGAAACATTTAGGTCTGTTTATCAATGAAAAAGACGCTAACGACAACCCCATAGAATATCATGTAAATAATGATTCTGAACTCAACGTTTCTTGGTACTTAAAATTAGATGGATTTATAGATTTAGAAAATGAATCACAACTAGTACAAGGAGAAGACAGTTTATTAGACGATAATAGTATTGGTAAAATAGAACGCGATCAGCAAGGAACAGCCGACACTTACACTTATAATTATTGGTCATCACCAGTAAAACGTCAAAATTCAACTGCTGTTAACTTTAGAATTACTGACATTATGCAAGATGGTTCTGATGCAGATGACCCTATTGACATTAATTTTTCTTCTTCAGGCTATAATGGCTCAGAAGGAGATCCTATTAAAATCGCGGATTATTGGATTTGGAAATACGCAAACCTACCCACTGGAGACTATTCCTCTTGGCAACATATAAGACGTACGGGCAGAATTTATCCTGGAGAAGGCTTTACTATGAAAGGTCCAGGGACAGGCTCTAATTCAACACCTCAAAATTATGTGTTTTCCGGTAAGCCTAATAATGGAGATATTAACCTTACACTAGCTGCAGAAAATGACTATTTAGTAGGTAACCCTTATCCTTCTGCAATAGATGCAAATATTTTTATAAGAGACAATGGTCCAGAACTTTTACCTAATGATGCTTCCCAATCAAATTCGGAACCTAGAATAAGTGGTACACTTTATTTCTGGGAACATTGGGGAGGAGGCTCTCATGTTTTACAAGATTATCAAGGTGGTTATGCAACTTACAACTATTCTGGTGCAGTTGCAGCAGCCTATAAAGCAGACAATCATCCTGGATTAGCACCAGGAGAAACACCTACCAAAGAACCAGGACGCTATATACCTATTGGACAAGGCTTTTTTATTACTGGTCAGTACGCTGGAACAATTAATTTTAACAATGGACAGCGTATTTTCAGTAAAGAAAATAGCACATCTGTATTTTTACGTAATGCTTTTTCAGATACTTCAGCAACTGATGCAGAAGCTGAAGATGGCTTAATTGAAGATGATCTTAGAATGAAATTTAGAATCGGTTTCAAGTCCGTAAACACTATAAAACGACAGCTATTACTAACAATAGACGAGAATACTACAACTGGTGTAGATTGGGCTTATGATGGTTTACTAAATGAAGTCCAAATTGATGATATGTTTTGGAGAATAAATGACCAAGCCTATATCATTCAAGGAAGTAATGAAGCTGAAGTTACAACAACATATCCTCTAGGTATTAAAACAAATACAGATGGTGTTAATACAATAAACATTGATAAATTAGAGAATGTGCCAAATGAGTTTAATGTTTACTTACATGATATAGATTTAGATATATATCATGATTTAAAAGCAAGTAACTACAACATATTTTTAACTGCTGGTGAATATTTAGATCGTTTTGAAATAACTTTTGGCACACAAGAAGAAGCCTTAAGTATAGATGATATAGCAGAAAACAGTATAGATGTTTTATACTCAAATACGCTTGATAAAATTGTGATAGCTAATCCTAACCTAATAGCATTAAAATCTATGACGTTATTTAATATATTAGGTCAATTGGTTTACACAAATACCAACATTGAAGAAAATTCATATTCAGAATACAATATAAAGAATTTAAGTACTGGAACTTATATTATTAAGCTCCAGACAGAAACGGGTTCATTTGTAACTAAAAAAGTTATAATAAAATAAGAAATTGTTTTTAGTTGATGATAAGAAGTCTCAATCTCTGATGGTTGAGGCTTTCTTTATTTTAGCTTGGTCAACAAATCATTAAAAGTAACTTCTTGTTGTTCACCAGACTCCATATTCTTCAATGTAAACACCTCTGAATTCAACTCCTGGTCACCTACTAAAACTACAAATGGAATATTGCGACGATTCGCATAATTCATTTGCTTTTTCTTTTGTTTACCAGAAATTGCAGCATCAGGAAACAACTCGGCTTTTATACCTTCTGCTCTCAATTTAGTTACAGCACCTAAACTATACATCGCTTCCTTATCTCCAAAATTGATAAATAAAACCTTCGTAGAATCTGTAATAGTATCTGGAAACAAATTCAATTCTTCTAAAACCAAATAAATTCGGTCCAAGCCAAAGCTAATACCAACACCACTCATATCTGTTAAACCAAAGATTCCTGTAAGATCATCGTAACGACCACCTCCACCAATGGATCCCATTTTTACACCTTCGGGCGCTGAGACTTCAAAAATAGCGCCTGTATAATAATTTAAACCTCTAGCTAAGGTAACATCTAATTGTAAGATGGCTGTTTTTAATTTTAAGTTTGAAATGGCCGTATTTATAAATTCTAATTCTTCAATACCTTTTAGTCCAATTTCGGATGCACTTAAAATAGATTTTAAACTTTCTATTTGGTCTCCAAAATCGCCTTTTAATGTAAATAAAGGTTGAAGCTTAGTTATACCGTCTTCAGAAATACCTTTACCTCGCATTTCTTCTTTTACTTTCTCCTCGCCTATTTTATCTAACTTATCTAAAGCGACTGTAAAATCGATGAGTTTATCTTGTGCACCAATCACTTCTGCAATACCAGATAAAATTTTTCGGTTATTGATTTTAATGGTTACACCTTCTAATTTTAAAGCTGAAAAAACCGCATCATAAAGCTGAACAAATTCTACTTCTTGAAACAACGATTTAGAACCTACCACATCTGCATCACATTGAAAAAACTCTCTAAACCGTCCTTTTTGTGGACGGTCTGCTCTCCAAACAGGTTGAATTTGGTAACGTTTAAAAGGAAATTCTATATCATTTTGGTGCTGTACTACGTAACGTGCAAAAGGCACTGTGAGGTCGTAACGCAATGCTTTTTCTGAAATTTTAGGCGTTATTTTAACTTCAGACTTAGCATTATAATCTTCATCAGAAATCTTTTTTAAATACTCACCACTATTCAAAATTTTAAAAATCAAACGATCACCTTCCTCTCCATATTTTCCCATTAAGGTTTCTGAGTTTTCAAAACTTGGTGTTTCAATAGGTTGAAATCCAAAAATCTGAAACTGTTCTTTTATAGTTTCCATTATATAAGAACGTTTTGCAACCTCTGCTGCATTAAAATCTCTTGTACCTTTTGGGATGCTTGGTTTTTGTGCCATGTTAACGTCCTGCGAAAGCAGGAATCTCTTTTAGTGAAACTTAATTTTGAACTTAAAATTCAACACAAAAATATTATATTTTTCAGAGGTCTTATAAAGATATCTTCATTTTATAGTAACTTTATACGGATTAAGTAGTCTTATACTTAAAACAACCCAACTAACGCGACTAAAAACTATGTTTTCATTAGCTAGAGAGAATATTAGAATTGCCTTCGACTCTATAAAAGGTCAATTACTTCGTACTATATTAACGGTTTTAATTATTGCTATTGGGATAATGGCTTTAGTAGGAATTTTAAGTGGTGTGTCTGCTCTAGAAAATACGATTACTAGTAATTTTTCTTCAATGGGTTCTAATACATTTAATATTCAGCGTTACGAATTTACCAACCAACGTCAAAGCAGTAGAGAACGTCAAAAAATTAATCCGGTTATTGATTATCGTAATGTAAAGGCTTTTGAAGACAATTACAATTACCCATTTACTAAAGTTGCAGTTTCATTTATGGGCACTTTTGCCGCTGAGGTAAAATATGAAAGTAAAAAAACAGATCCTGAAGTTGCCGTATTGGGAGCTAATGAATATTATATAGAAAATTCTGGTTTAGAAATTGAAAATGGTCGCTCACTCAATGTTTTTGATGTAGATAACAGTAATGCGGTTTGCGTTATTGGTAGCGATCTACAGAAAGCTTTATTTCCTGATGATAATCCTATAGATAAAACGATTAGCATTAGAGGTTCTAAATTTAAAGTTATAGGTGTATTAAAAGAAAAAGGATCAACGTTTGGCAATAATCAAGATTTAAGAGTATTTATGCCAATTCAAAAAGCACGCTCTATTTTTACGAATGCTAATATTAACTACAACTTAAGTGTAAAAGTTGATAAAACTGATATGCTAGAATCTGCACAAGAAGAAGCTATTTTAACCTTTAGAAATATAAGAGGGCTTAACCCAATTGAAGATAATGATTTTGGTATAGAGCGCAGTGACGATTTACTTAATCGTGTGGCAGAAAATACAATGGCATTATATATTGCTGCATGGATTATAAGTATAATTACCATTTTTGGATCTACAATTGCTCTTATGAATATAATGCTAGTTTCCGTGAGCGAACGCACGCGCGAAATTGGTGTAAGAAAAGCACTTGGTGCAAAGCGTAAAACTATCGCATTTCAATTTTTTATGGAAACCATAATAATTGGTCAACTTGGTGGAATTTTAGGCATCATTCTAGGTATTTTAATCGGTTGGGCTGTTGCCAATGGTTTTGATCTTGAATTTTCTACACCTTGGGTCGCCATGATTTGGGCTACAAGTATAGCATTTATTGTTGCTGTTGTATCAGGTTTATATCCAGCTACAAAAGCAGCGAAACTAGATCCTATTGAGAGTTTACGTTATGAGTAAATAAAAAAATTATGAAAACATTCTTATTAAAACTAAACTCTTTTATCAGGAACATTCTCTTAGATGATGTTGATAAACCGTATGATAAACCATTGCCTTACCATCGTAAATTTGGTTCTGTAGAAAGACAGAAAAAAGATATTAAACAAAAGCGTTACATTGAACAAAAACAACAATCTGGTGGCATTTAAGCTCCTTTAACCAAATTAGCAAAGTACTCAAACAATTCTCCTTTAGTAATGTTTGCGCCAGACTGAATCATTTTAAATATATCTAAATACTTATCGTCTGAATAGTCTTTTTTAGCATTAAAAAACTCCACAGATTCAGATAATAAATTATCGCGTAACCAATTAAAACCTTCTTTAGTTGTAAAATCTACACGTTTATTTTCAATTCTTAGGGCAATTAAACGCATGCTATTTTCATTGCACTGAAATAAGTGAATTTGTTGTGGCGAAATATGTTCTAAATATTGAACTTTCTGTAAAACACCTAACCAAACCAAATCGCTAAATACGTCGAGCTCTTGCTCTGCAGTTTCTGGCTTATTCTTTTTAATGTCTTCCCATTCATCACCAGTAATGGATTGTGTAGCTAAAAAATTAATGAATTCTTGGTGTAATTCTTCAAACTGTTCTTTCGTTAATCTTGAATACTTCATTTCAACATTGTTTTGTCATTCTGAACTTGTTTCAGAATCTATTTATTTAATTATTTATAGCTTTATATGCAGCAAAAGGTCTATCTGTTGCTAAAACATCTGCACCTAGCGCTTTCCATTCCATGTAAATATCATCTCCTCTAGCCTCTGCTCTTTTGTCTAAATTTCCTAAAGTACCTAACATACATACAATATTATAATCATGTAATCTCTTAAACAAAGAGGCACCAGATAAGCGCGTACCAGTGAATGCAAGCATATTATCTGTCGGTATTTCAGTTTTTAATAACCTATCGAATTCTACGTCGTTTCTGGCAGAAACTGATAACAATAAATCTGGAGCTAATTGGTAAGCGGTTTTGGCTTGGTCAATGTTATAGGTAATTATAATACTAACGTCTTCTGCTGCCTGCTTTTTGATTTCATTTATTACGGTCTCTTGACTAACTGTTTTTTTAATATCTACGGTTAAAACCACATTGTTTTCTTCACACCATGATAAAACTTCAGAAAATAGAGGAATTTTAAACTCAGTCTCGTTGCCAAAATCATCAACTAAATTAAATTGTTTTAATTCAGCATAAGTTAAATCCCCAACTTTACCGCTGCCATTAGTTGTTCTGTCAATAGATTTATCATGCAACAATACCAGTTGACCATCTTTAGTCTGTGCTACATCTACTTCATAAATAGCATAAATACTGTCGTTGATATACTTAATGGTTTCTAAGCAGTTTTCAGGATAATTTAAAAGTCCTTTTCCGCCACGATGCACACTAATGTTGGGATAATCTGAATGCGAGGCCTTAAAAAGTTGTATAAGATTAGACGCTTTGGTCTCGGAAATAGTTTTTTGTTCTGTGCCTTGTTTACAGCTAAAAACCGCACAAATTAGTAATAGGTAGAGAAAATTTTTCATAATAAATCAATTTTATGACCATTGTGATAAATGAATTCAGCTAGGTCAACGGGAAAATATTAATTGTGTTCTGAAAAAAAAATTACAAAAAAACCGCTTAGTAAACTAAACGGTTTTTAAAAATTGTATTAAGTAAGATTATGCGTCAGCAATAACATCGAAAGTTAAATCTACTGTTACTGATCTGTGTAATCTAATTGCAGCTTCATACTGACCTAAACGCTTAATGTTACCACCTGTAATAGCGATAAACTTTTTGTCAACTTCATGACCAGCGTTTTTAAGTGCAGCAGCTAAATCCATATTGGTAATAGAACCAAATAATTTATCTCCAGCAGTAGCACCTGTACCAGCTTTAGCTGTTATTTTAATATCTAAACCTCTTAATCCTTCAGCAGTTTTTTCTGCATCAGCAATAATAGATTTTTCTTTAAAAGCTCTTTGCTTTAAAGTTTCTGCTAATACTTTTTTAGCAGAAGAAGTAGCCATTACAGCTTGTCCTTGAGGAATTAAAAAATTTCTACCATAACCGTTCTTAACAGATACAATATCGTCTTTAAATCCTAAATTATCAACGTCTTGTTTTAATATAAGTTCCATTGTTATGATGTTTTATTTTAATAAATCAGCTACGTATGGCATTAAAGCTAAATGTCTAGCTCTTTTTACCGCTACAGATACTTTTCTTTGGTACTTTAAAGAAGTTCCTGTTAAACGTCTTGGTAATAACTTACCTTGTTCGTTAACAAAACCTAATAACCAATCTGCATCTTTATAATCTACATACTTGATTCCAGATTTCTGAAAACGACAATACTTCTTAGTCTTAGACGTCTCAATATTTAACGGTGTTAAATATCTAATTTCTCCGTCTTTCTTTCCTTTTGCTTGTTGTTCTATTGATGACATAATTACGCTTTTGCTTTTGCTTTTACTTTAAGTTTTTCTCTTCTTCTCTCAGCCCACGAAATAGCATGCTTGTCTAATTTCACAGTTAAGTAACGCATAAAACGCTCATCACGTCTAAACTCTACTTCTAAAGGTTCAATTACTTCTCCAGCAACAGTGTACTCAAATAAATGGTAAAAACCACTTTTTTTGTTTTGAATTGGGTAAGCTAATTTTTTTAAGCCCCAATCTTCTTTTGATACCATCTTAGCTCCTTTAGAAACGAGGAAATCCTCATATTTCTTTACTGTCTCCTTTATCTGATCTTCAGATAAAACGGGATTTAAGATGAAAACAGTTTCATAATGATTCATAATAAATAATTTTGTTTATTGTTAAAACGGCTGCAAAAATACATATTTATTATATAACTGACAACTAGTTTCCCAACTACTTTTAAACCTAGCTTTTTACCCATAAAAAACGATAAAAATTAATGTTAATTATTACGCTTTGTCGGTAATATTTGTTTTTTAACCGAATTTATCGTACTATTGTCGATATCTTAACCTAAAATTAATAATGTTATGACTTTAAACTGTGTAGTTGTTGATGATTCTGCGATTCAGCGTCTCTCTATTGTAAAGTTAATTGAGAATCATTCCTCACTTAATCTTATTGCAGAGTACAGCAGTGCGTTAGAAACAAAAAACGGTCTTAATACTCACAAAGTAGATCTTATCTTTCTAGATATAGAGATGCCAGTATTAAACGGTTTTGAATTACTAGATGTACTCAACAACAAACCCCAAATTATCTTTGTTACCGGTAAAACCGAATATGCTTTTAAAGCATTTAATTATGATGCCACAGATTATCTTCAAAAACCTATTACTAAAGAACGTTTTAATACTGCCGTAGAAAAAGCTATTGAGCAGCACAAATTAAAACTGGACTTTAATGAAACGGATGGCGAACATATTTTTGTAAAAAGCAACCTTAAAAAACGTAAAGTTTATATTAAGGATATTAAATGGATTGAAGCTCTTGGTGATTACGTAAAAGTAGTTACTGAAGAAAACAGTCTCGTGGTTTTATCTACAATGAAAGCTTTTGAAAGCGAATTACCAGAAGGTAAATTTTTAAGAATTCATAAATCTTATATTGTGAATCTCGATAAAATTGACCGATTTAACAGTAAAAATGTTGAAGTTGGTGCTTACGAAATCCCATTGAGTCGAAATAAAAAGACTCAATTAGTTGATGCTTTAAATAACATGTAGAAACATTACATAAACATTTTAAGCATTACATTATAATTTTAAAGAATCCTAAACTTCGGTTTAGGATTTTTTGGTTTAATAATTATCTACATTGATAACCACTCTAACTGGTCTAAAATCTTTGACAGCATTAAAACTATTATCAATCTTTCTTAAAACCTCTTTTGTTTTACCTAAGGATTGCTGCTGCGGAATTTTTATTAAAATATTTTTGTGATATAAATTTCTAATTCGAGATACTGGTGGAAATTCTGGACCCAAAACATTAGATTTAAAATACTGTTTTAATGATTTGGCATACCAATCTGCTGCTAAATTAACACGATTGTAATCCTTATGTTTAAATGTTATTTTAATTAATCTAAATATTGGTGGATATTTAAAATTATAACGCTCATTCATTTGTTCTGCAAACATTTCTTTATAAGAATTAGTAGAAACCTGCTGTAAAATATTATGATGTGGATTATACGTTTGTATCAACACTTTACCTCTCAAATCCGTTCTACCTGCTCTACCAGAAACTTGTGCCATAAGTTGATAACTGCGCTCGTGAGCTCTAAAGTCTGGAAAATTAAGCAAGTTATCTGCATTCATTATACCAACGAGTTTTACAAATCTAAAATCTAATCCTTTGGTTAACATTTGCGTACCGACCAAAATATCAACTTCACGTTGTTCAAAACTGTTTATTATTTTCTCAAAACCGTATTTACCTCTTGTGGTATCTAAATCCATTCGAGCCACCTTTTTATCGGGAAATAGAACTTTAACTTCCTCTTCAATTTGTTCGGTTCCAAAACCTTTGGTATCTAAAGTAGAATTACCACAAGCTTGACAGCTTTTTAGCATAGCCGAATTATAACCACAGTAATGACATCGCAACTGATCTCTGTATTGGTGATAGGTTAAACTCACATCACAATTAGGACATTGAGGCGAAGTTCCGCAGGTTGTACATTCTATAATTGGCGAAAAACCTCTTCTGTTTTGGAACAGTATAATTTGAAAGCCTTCTTCTAAGGTTTCGGTCATTTCTTCAATTAATCTATCGCTAAAATGACCTTTCATGCGTTTACGCTTGTACTTATCTGCTAAATCTACCAACTCAATATCTGGCATTAGTACATTATTGTAACGTGTGTTTAATTCTACCAAACCATATTTTCCTTGGCTGGCATTAAAATAACTTTCTAAACTTGGTGTTGCGGAACCTAAAAGTGTTTTTGCTTTAAAAATATTAGCTAATACAATGGCTGCATCTCTTGCATGGTAACGAGGTGCAGGATCAAACTGCTTGTAAGATTGCTCGTGTTCTTCATCTACAATGATTAATCCTAAATTTTTAAAAGGTAATAATAACGACGAACGCGCACCAATAACAACCTGAGCTTTATCAGAATTAGAAAGCATATTTTGCCATACTTCTACCCTCTCGTTTCCAGAATATCTAGAATGAAAAACAGCCACTTTCTCTCCAAAATAATCTTGAAGCCTATTGACCAATTGCGTAGTTAGTGCAATTTCAGGTAATAAATACAAGACTTGCTTACCTATTTCTAGTTGTTTTTGAATAAGCTGAACATAAATTTCTGTTTTACCAGAAGACGTTACACCATGCAATAAGGCTACTGATTTTTCTTTAAAAATAGTTTCAACCTCATCATATGCCTTTTGTTGTGCTTCACTTAAACGTTTAGCGTCTTCATTACCTTCGCCTTCAAATTGTACGCGATCTATTTTAATATGATATTCTTCTAATATCTGTTTATCAATTAAAGTTTTTATAATGCTTGAAGACGCTCCACTTCGTTCTGATAAATCTGAAACTTTTATAGGCTGATTTAGGGACGCTTCCATGGTAAACAATGTTAATACCACTTCTCTTTGCTTAGGAGCACGACTCAATTCTTCTAACAACTCTTGCAACTTGTTTTGAGTTTTATGATTGTGATGCAACTTTACATAGCGTACTAATTTTGGCGTATACTTCTCATAGAGTTCTTCTTGTAGATTAAGAACACCCTTCTCAACTAAACCATTAATTACTGGCAATACACGTTTTTTATCTAAAATTGAGACAACATCATTAATTTTAAGTGATGATTGATGTTGTAAAGCCTCGTAAATTAAAAATTCGTCATCCTTTAATTCCGATTCACTAATCTTTACTTTTTCGTTTTTAGAAATAATAGTTTCACTTTCTAACAAAAAAGCATTTGGCATTGCTGCTCTTAAAACCTCACCAATACTACACATATAGTACTTAGCTATCCACTCCCAATGCTTTAATTGGTTTAAAGTAATTACAGGTGTTTCATCTAAAATTTGATGAATGGTTTTTGCATCATAAGCCGTTGGTGGATTTTGATGAATACTATAAACTAAAGCCGTATAAATTTTACTTTTACCAAAAGGTACGGCCACACGCATACCTAGTGATAAATATTGAGATTCTGCTTCAGTAATATGATAGGTAAATGCCTTTTGAAGCGGAATGGGCAAAATGACGTCTATAAAATGTAGCATACATCAAAAGTAATGCCTTTAAATAAAAAAACCATCTCGATTTGAGATGGTTTTTTAACATAACTCGCCAATTGACTATTGCTTTACTATCTTAAAGGTTGCTTTTTCATTTTCAGTAGATAAACTTAATATATATATACCACTTTCTATATGCCCTAACTCTAAGTTTCTTATGTCTTCTTTAGTTGAATAAACCTCTTTTCCTGTAATGTCATAAACAGAAACCTCTTTAAAAGTTACAGCTCTAGAAGCCTCGAAATTTATTGTGTTTATAAACGGATTAGGGTTAACATTTATAGAATTATATAAACTTTCATCTGTACTTAATTGACCACTTATTGTAAATATTTCGCAATCGTAAAGTGACCAATTTTCATCTTCATTTTTGGTTCTTACACAAAAAACATGATCTCCCTGAGACAATCCTGTAGTGTTTACATTAATAACTCTACTTAGTGATGGCTCAGATGGGTTAACACTTACATCAGTAAGCCCATTTATCTCTGAATCAACATAGTATTGAAATGCAATAATATTGGAAACTTCACCAATAGCTGAGATATAAATTAGTTGCCTATCATATAAACTCCATTTTTCCTCAGAATTTTTAACTCTAACATATAAGATATGAATGCCAGAATCTAAGTCCGTGGTTGAAATTGTGGATGTTACTATAGGATTTGCCTCATTAGGTATACTTAATGACATATTATCGCCAAACCCAACATCTTCATCATCAAAGAAATACTCTGCAGCTACAATTACTGAATTTGAATCTGTATTGGTTTTTGAAACATAGACCCATTGCTTGTCGTTTAAACTCCATCTTCCAAGATCATCTTTTACTCTAAAAGTTATTAAATGTACACCTTCTTCTTCTGCTGCCATAGAAATAGTATAAGATTGATTTATACTACCAGTATTTGCATTAACACTTAAGGTATTTCCCATTCCGATCCCTGGATCTTCATCTATAAAATACTCAGCAGATGTTATACTCTGAGCTTTAATATTACTTACAAATAGCGTAATACAAATAATAATATATATTCTTCTCATATTATTATCTTTATTAATTTGTATTACCTTGTATTGTAACCTCTACATCTGCACCCTCAGCAACTGTATTAGTAATTGCTGTAATAGAAACACGCGGCACACCATTAGTAAACCCAAAATTATTAAAACTATATCCACTGTTATAAATACCCACATCTAATCCATCATTTCCAAAATTAATTCCTGGAGAACCTGATAGTAAATGATAATCATTTGTATAAGCATTAAAACCAGCATCTGATACTGCTAAAAATTGAGGATCTATATCATTTAAGTTAGTATCCACACCTTCAAAGGGTAAATTTACAAAACCACCTTGTGCATTGTAACTAATACAGTTTTCAAACACAAAACCATCATTACCAGAACTAAAGTTAGTTACATCTGCTGTGCCTGTTGCTTTAATTAATATACAATTTTCTACCGTAATATTATTTGGACTAGCTGCAGAATACGTGGTGTTATTTAAACCAGTTGCATTTGAATAATCATTTATGAGAATGACATTATTTTTAAAAGTTATATCATAAAAATCAAATATTATACCAGCTCCTGTGAAGAGGTTATGTGATATTACTGAATTACTCATTCTAATATCACTTGCACTATTAATAACATTCCCTAATAGAAACGAATTATTCATTACTGAGGTGCCAGAAAAATCAACACTATCTAAGTAATTATTTTGAATTTTCATATTTGTAATTATTGCACTATTCTCAGTATACAAATCATCTATCCATAATCCACTAATAAATGAACCGGACCCTGTTTCTGCAATGGTCATTACATCCATTTTAGAAGTATATGAATTTTCACTATGCGAACGACCTACTATGTTTAATAACTTGTTCACGGTAGCATCCTCATAATTTGTTTCAGACTGCTGTATATATATGGTATCTCCAGCTACCGATGTATTAATTGCAGATTGCAAATCTGTAAAATCTGCAGTTGCACCAGCATTATTGTCAACAATCCAAGTGTTTTGTGAATATGTACTCACTGTTACTAGAAATGCACTAATAAAAAGTAAAAAATTTGTTTTCATTTGTTTTTGTTTTTAAGAATTAATTAATAGCTAAATAAAATTTTATTGAAACATGTTTAAAAACTTCAATGACGCAATTAAACACATGCATTCTTGTCTATAAATACAATAGATTATGTATAGACAGATAATTATTGATTATAAAAAAGTGAAATGAACAGAATTAAGGATGTATCGATTTTAAATAAAATAGTGTCTGCAATGAATTAAATCATTAATTCTATATACTATTGAATTTACACATAAAAACTTAGGCGAAACAGTCTAATGAAACAATCGCAAACTTCTTATTTTCAACAGATTAAAGAACTACAATTTCAATAAAAACTGCAAAAATTTACGACAAACTGTAAAAAACCTAGTCAAAAATAACTTAGATCACTGAAATTGAGCATTTTACAATAAAGACATGTACAGAATTAAAATTTTCTAGATTCAAAAATCATAATGATATGGAATATCTGTAAAGCTTCCGTTAGAAATAGAATATGTAGTATTTGTGTCTTCATCAGTAGTTTCATAACTAAATGTCCCTGACATTTTTTCTCCAGAGGCATCCACTGAAGAAATGTATAATGTAGCTGATACTGTTTGATCTGCATCAATAATCGTTGTTCCATTTTCATAGCTATACGTCCCTAAAACAAGATCGGAAGGTGTGTTAAATGATGCTCCTGAAAAAATAGCATCAGGACTATCTACAAATACAACAATACCAATAGATCTACTCACTGAATTATCTGAAACACCATCTGTAGATGCCGCAATACCCAATGCATATAAAACCTCAGAGCCTGCCATTTGGCTCGTTAATACAGCACCTAATGAATTTGGGCCAAATTCCCAAGTTTTTGTTTCTCCATTAATATCTGCCTGTACAGTACCTTCACCAAGCTGACTAATAATTTCGTCTGTATCACAACTTGCCAATGTTATGGCCAGTAAACAAATTAATATTTTTTTCATGAGTTTAATTTTTATAAGATTTATAAATCGAAATAATAATGAATACCAACACCGTACGCAAAACCAGCAAAGCTCCCAATTCCTTTATCAAAAGAACCTCCTACATAGCCTAATTCTACATTAAATGCCAAACCTTCTACAAATTCTGGAATAGTACCTTCAATACCTCCACCAACACCAAATGAAACCGTATTATAGGATTCAGAAACATCTAAAAACTTTACTTTTACACTAAAATAACCTAATTGCCCATAAGCATAAGGTCTATATACCAGCTTATTACCTCCTGATTCAAAATTATAAAGATAACGACCAGAAATAGCTAATGAACTGGTACCAAAACCATAAGCCGCACTTCCAAGAATGACTTGACCAGCATGCGTCTCCGTAAAATTATATTTAGCGCTTAATCCATAAGCCGGAAAAGATGATGCCAAACCAACACCTAGTTTGCCAGGATCAGATATACTTTGTGATTGCATTTCTGAAAATAAAAAGAGACTTAAAATAATTGTAAATACACACTTGTTTTTCATAATGAGAGATTGATTTATTAGTTTATAATTTGAACAATTTTCTAAGCGAGGCAGAATCAGTCTTTTTTACCGACTTATCACTGCTCGTTCTACTAGTATTTTTATTTGTTTTTTTATGAATATTCTTATTTAGGCGATCTTGCTTACTATTAACATTTATCTCCTGCGCCTGTCTATTTGGCTCATTTAATTCTGCTGCAGATGGCATATTCCCTAACGTTCCTCCTCTTTTTTTATCTGCAAGGGCTCTTAACTTCAATACTTCTATATCTAATTCTCCAAAATAAATTTTATCATAGAGTGCGATAGCTTCAGCATAGCGTTCTTGCTCCTCATAAACCCAAGCTAAAAGTTTTAACTCATGTCTTGTAGATTTAAAATTCTCTTTATTTGGGTTTAGTTCTAAACATTTATTAATATCAGCTTCCGTTTCTTTTAAATTTCCTAACTTAAAATGTATTTGAGCTCTCATATAATAAGCGCTAGATGTTGGAGACAAAGCCACCATTTGATCATAGCGTTCTAATTCACTTTCCTTTGCATTTTCTCGTGAAATGAGTTTTTTACTGGTTCTCTGATAATCAATATGCTTATAATAGGCATCGCAGGTGTATATCAATTCAGCTGGCATTGCAAGTAATAATTCTTTTCTAGCCAGTTGCCCTTTTAGATATTTCTGTTGAGGATCAGCTTCAATAATACTCGCATCAATCTGTTCTGCATACGTTGGTAACGTTTCTCTTAAACAGGTTTTAAAGGCATTTTCTGTTAATGGTCTTTTTAGACTTTCTTCTTCTAAACAACTGCACATATCTGCTCTAAATGCACTTTTATAAGATTGTGCATTTAAAGACAAAAGCCCTATCAGTAAAATAAAATGAGTAACTATTTTTTTCATAGGTTTTTATTTAATCTTCGTCTTCTTTTGTGCCTACAAAGTATTCCTTAACAGCAAACATGCAGAATTTTAATGCTTTCTTAGATCGATTTAAATTCAGCGTGGCCTTTGCTTGTTTCATAAATGAAGCATCACTAATGTCATCTACAATATCTGGAACTTCTTGCCACAAACTATCTACATCGCTTTCTGCTCGTTCAATTAATTCATCTTCAATTTCTGCTGGCACTTCAATACCTGCTCTAGTTAAGCTATCATAGACAAAGACTTTGTAATACAGCTCAAAAGAATGATTAACAAATTTATCTACACTTTCTATTTTGGAGTTTCTCTTTGGTGGTTTTAAACGTTTTACTTGAGACCAACCGATAAGTGGAAGCAATATAAACATTGACAATACTATTACTAAATGAGGCTTGTTTGGATTGATTAATTTCATAGTTAGAGATTTTAATTATTAGTCATATTGAATAACACCATTCATGGTTAATACACTCTCATTATCAACATTGATAACCTTTGTATTGGTAAAAACAACTTGCTTATTTACTTTATCTACACTAAAACCAGTACCACAATCCATATTATCCGCAGCGCTTATAGCAGGTGTGGAACACACATAACTCATTTGAACTCCGTTTTTAATAATAGTCATTGAAATTGTTTTCTCTGCTGCTGCTTCATCTTGAGGTGCAAACTCTGCTGCTACAATTATAAAAGCGTTTGAAAAATCTGAAGATTCTAATTCGCCATTTTCAATAGTTGTATTTTCATCTAGAAGCACTACTGAACTCGATGTGCCTGTGGTATCTAAAGCATCAGAATCTATATTACCAACAATTAATGAAGACCCAACAACAGCTGTATCTGCCCCAGATAATTGAATAGTTCCATATACATCAGAATCTGAGTCATCACTACTAGAACAACTTACAATTATTAAAAAAGTTAAAGTGATTTTTAGAGATTGCAGTATTATTTTCATGATTTGCATTTTATGGATTAATAATATTTAAAGGAACAACGATTTATCTTTAATCACCATAGCAAACTTATTATCGTTGACTTTGAATATATTAACGTAGAACTTGTAGTTAGTTTTCAACAATTAATTACTATTTTTAACCTAGCTATTAATTGATTTACCGAATGAAAAAATCCCTGATTATCGTTTTTTTGTTGACTTCACTATGTTGTGTTTCTCAGAATAAAATGATTGACTCTTTAGAAAACATCATTACTAATTACAAAACGCAAGACACTAATTATGTAAATCTTAGAATTAAGTATGTGGCACGAAAGATGTTTTTAACACCTGCTGATACCACATGGACGGCATACAATAACAAAACTCTAGACATATCAAAAAAACTTAATTATCCTAAAGGCATAGGTATATCTTATAATAATTTAGGCATTATCCAACATTACTTATTATCTGATCCATTAAAAGGTTTAGAGTATTATCAACAGGCCTATGAAGTCTTTGAAAAAGAGCCAAAATTTCAAAAATATGTTATTGGTGTTCTCACCAATATTGGTCTTATATATTTAGAACAGCAAGAATACACTAAAGCTTTAAAAAGCTTTAAAACCTTATTGCATAATCCTGAAAACAAGAGTAAATACACTACCGAATTTTATATTGGTAATGTCTATGGTGAACAAAAAAAGTTAGATTCTTCCATTTATTACTACAAAAAGTCATTGGTAGGCGCAGAACAAAACAAGCATTTTATGTTTATGGCAAACATTAAAACCAATTTGGGTTTAATGCAAACAAATGCAGGCTTTTTAGAAGATGGATTATTAAATACACAAGAGAGTTTAGACTTAATTGAATCCAATAATATTGGAGGCCTACGTGTTACGGCTTACACTAATGCTGCCGAAGTTTATTTGCAAAACAACAACATTGAAAAAGCTGAATATTATGCTTCAAACAGTATAAAGTTGAGTGAAAGTTTAAATAGTTTATCCACTAAAAATAGTGCTTTAGCAACTTTAGCCAATGTATATGCTAAAAAAGGCGATTATAAAAACGCACTTACCAATTATAAAGAACATATTGTTTTAAGAGACAGTCTAATAAATGCTGACAGAAAGTTAGAAATTTCTAGAAAGGAAATTCAGTTTGAAGCTGATAAAGACAAAGCTATAGCACAAATTGAAATTGAACGCCAAAAATCTATTAAAAACGCATCTATTCTTGGAGGTACGGGATTGGTTTTAGCCGCAATTATTGGTTTCATTCTATACCGAAGAAAGCAAGATGCCGTTTCTAAATCTAAGGAAGCCGAATTTAACGCTAAGGTTTCTGATACAGAATTGAAAGCGTTGCGCTCTCAAATGAATCCGCATTTTATATTTAATTCTTTAAACTCAATTGGCGACTATATTTTAAAAAATGATACGCAATCTGCAAGCGATTATTTAAGCAAGTTTGCCAAATTAATGCGACTCACTTTAGAGAATTCTGAGAAAAAGGAAATTCTACTGAGTGAAGATATTTCATTACTAAGAACCTACATGGATATTGAGCGTAAACGCTTCAACGATAGCTTTAACTATGTTATAGAAGTAGATGACAACTTAGATGAAGACAATATCCTTGTACCTCCAATGATTTTGCAACCTTTTATAGAAAACAGTATTATCCATGGATTAGCGCAAAAAGAAAATACTGGTGTTTTAACCATTTCGTTTTATGCCGAAAACGACATGCTCGTTTGTAGTGTGGATGATAATGGAATTGGTAGAAAATCCTCTACAGCAAACAAAGCTAATAGTAATAACAAATCTTTAGGAATGGCTATTACGAAAAGTAGAATTGAGATTATTAATAAATTGAAAAACACAAATGGAGATGTAGAAATTATTGATAAGACCGAAGGCACCAGAATAAACGTTTCACTACCTATGCAACTAGCTTATTAATATGATAAAAACCATCATTATAGACGACGAAAAACATTGCTCTGACCGTGTTTTAAATTTAATTGATAGACATCCTAATACCTTTAATGTCTTAAAAGTTATAGATACGGTTGATGAAGCCTTAGAACTCGTTCCGCAACTAGAACCAGATTTAGTGTTTTTAGATATTAAAATTCATGAAAAAACAGGATTTGATTTTCTTCAAGCTATTGACACTAAAAATTTTAAAGTCATATTCACGACTGCTTTTGATAATTTTGCGATAAAAGCCTTTAAGTTCAGCGCTATTGATTATTTATTAAAACCAATTGATGCTGACGATTTTAATGCTTCCGTTTCACGATTAAAAGAAACCATTTCCCAGCAAAGCATGGAGCAGCAACTTCAAAGTTTATTTAAAAACATAAAACCTAACCAAAAAAAGGTAATTACAATTCCGTCATTAACAGGCTTTGAAACTTTAAAAGTTGAAGACATTATTCATTTAGAAGCCGATACTAGTTACACACATATTTTTACCAAGAATGGCAAAACAATGGTTTCTAAGCCTATTAAGTTTTATGAAGATTTACTAGATGATGGATCGTTTTTTAAAGCACACAAATCGCATTTAATAAATATAGACCACGTTAAGCAATATTTTAAAGGCAAACAAAGCTACGTATTGATGTCTAATGATGCGCAAGTGCCAATATCAGTGCGAAGAAAAGAAGAATTCCTTAGACATTTTAACTAATAATTTCCTTGAAATTAATAGGTTTTTTAGCTCTAGGATGTTTTCTTAAAAACTGAAGTGATGCATTTAACTCGTAACCTAATAGCAAAATGTTAGAGTTTAACCACAGATAAAGTAACAAGATTAACAAACCTCCAATTGAGCCATATAGCTCATTATACTGCGAGAAGTTATTAATGTATATCCCAAAAAAATAGGAGGTTAAAATTATTAGTAATGTGGTCAATAGAGCACCAACGGAAAAGAATCTAGATTTTCGGCCTTCTCTTGTTCCAAAATAATATAGTGTTGCTGTTGCTAAATACGTCATGAGTACAAAAAACATATACTTTGCAAAGATGATCCATCCAACACTAGAGTTATCTTCAGACACCATTTCTTTATTAATACTTTCATATAACGGTTCGATCACATATATCTGAAAATACCCAAAAAACGCAACGGTTAACAATACTAAAATCGCTAAGATTAATGCGATACCTAATGCAAAAATATATTGCTTAAATACATTTCTAGTTAATTGTTTATGATACGAATTTTCAAAACCAGAAAAAACAGCATTTACACCATTTGCCATTAATAACATAGATAATAAAAAAACCGAAGACAATAGACCTCCTCCTCCATTTCCACTTATGTTATCAAAAATATTCGAAATGAAAAAATCTGAAGTCTGAGGTGGTAAAAATGAATTTAAAAAATCTAAAAATTCAGCTTGAAATTCTGGAATTGGAATATGCGGAATTAAAATAATTACGAATAATAAAAACGGAAATATTGCTGTAAAAAAACTAAAAGCAATAGCACTAGCTCTTGTGGTTAGTGCACCTTTCACGATTCCCATAACGTAGAGCTCTAGCAAATCATAAATGGATAAACCTTCAAATCCTGGTAATCTAATCTGCTTAAAAAAACGCACAATTATATTTAAAACCGGAATCTTATCTAATTTATCTTCTATGTGTTTAGTCATTATTTAGCTTTTAGCTCTCTTTCATCATCTACTATGACGTTTAATTACAAAGAGCTTTTTTATACCGCTTTTAAGCTTAAATCCTTGTTGTAAACGGAGTGAGTTAATGCACCAGACGAAATATAATCCACACCACATTCGGCATATTTTCTAAGGGTGTTTTCGTTAATTCCACCAGAAGATTCAGTTAAACATTGGTCTCCTATTAATTTTACAGCTTTGCGCGTGTCCTCGTAATTAAAGTTATCAATTAAAATTCTGTAAACGCCACCACAATCTAAAATTTCTTTTATTTCATCAAGGTTTCTTGCTTCTACAATGATTTTTAAATCTCTTTTGGTATCCTTTAAATAATCCTTAGTCAAATTAATGGCTTTAGAAACGCCTCCTGCAAAATCAATGTGATTATCCTTAAGCATAATCATGTCATACAATGCGAATCTATGGTTTTCACCACCACCAATTTTTACAGCCCATTTTTCTAAAGCTCTAATACCTGGTGTTGTTTTACGCGTATCTAAAATTTTGGTTCCTGTACCTTCTAAAATATCAACAAACTCTCTAGTCTTTGTTGCAATAGCACTCATACGTTGCATCGCATTAAGTACTAAACGCTCTGCTTTTAAAATAGATTGTGAAGCACCTTCAACATAAAACACAATATCGCCATGATTAACTCGGCTTCCATCTTCAATTAAGGTTTCCACTGTCATATCAGCATCCACATAAGCAAATACTTGTTTAGCAAATTCTACACCTGCAATTACACCTGTATCTTTTACCAATAATTTTGCTTTTCCTTGCGCTGAAGCTGGTATGCATGCTAATGAACTATGATCACCATCGCCAACATCTTCGCGGATGGCATTAGAGATTATTAATTCTATTTCTTTATCGAATTGTGCTTGTGAAATCATACTAAATACTTATTTGATGTAAAAATAGGAATTGAAAGATGATATTTGAAATATTGTTGTAATTTAGTTTCACTAACATCAATACAATCTATGAATAACCATTTAATTTATATACTATTCATATTTTCAATTTGTAGCTTTTCTCAAGATGACTCTAAACCAATAATATATATTAATGAGGAGTTAGAGCAAATTGATGAAACTACCTATTATCAAAATGTCCTTAAAACTATATATAGAGAGGAAAAGGTTATTCAAGACTCATTAGTTATAAAGAGACTTATTAAAACTTATGATTTCGGTTATTTTAATGAAACCGAACTCCCTCAAATTCAGAACGCTTTAAAAAAATACTTAAACATTAAGCAATTTGACAAAAGTATTATCTTAGTTTTTCAAGATTCAATTTTAGGCTTCTCCCATTATAAAAAATCGCAGTATTTAAAGAAAGAGCATGATGAACTTGATAATTCTTCAGAAAAAAAATATTTAGAAAGAAGAATTGGCTTTGATGAGAGACAGAAAAAATGTGTGAAATTCGCAAAAAAGAATAACGCCATTCCAAAGTACGTTTATTCTAGAAATGTAGATTTCAATCTTGATTTAAAACATCATACCAAAGAAAAAATTCCAGATTTTTTGAAGAACATTTTTTTTAAAAATTTAAAGCAAGGCTTAATTATTTTAAAACCTAATGGTCATTACTTTTATTACACTAGGCTAACGCAAGCAATGGTTAAAAAGATGTTAGAAACGGACTGGGAACCATATATTAAAGAATTTAATGCGGTAAAAAACAATACTGAGAAATATTCACTACAATTTATTGATAAAATGTATATTGATTTGGAAAAAGAGATGAAATCTCAAGCTATGCGAAGAGTCAAGCAAATTCAAAATGAACGAAGAAAAACAAATAGTACTAACCAGAACAGAAGAATATCAGGCAGATTCCCTGTTCCAAATTGTTATGTAGGTGGCACGTATTAAACTCATAGCCATTGGCAAAACGGACAATAAAAATCTTCAAGCATTAATTGCAGATTACACCAAACGACTTGGACATTATATAAAGTTTGATTTTGAAGTTATTCCAGATTTAAAAAAGACTAAAAATTTATCTGAAGCCCAACAGAAGGATAAAGAAGGCGACCTTATTTTAGCTAAAACTCAAAACTCTGATGTTTTAATTTTACTCGATGAAAACGGTAAACAGTTAGATTCTGTTGCATTTTCTAACTACTTGCAAAAACATATGAATTCTGGAATTAAAACCTTAATTTTTGTAATTGGAGGTCCTTATGGATTTTCTGATGCCGTTTATAAAAGAGCTAATGGAAAATTAGGCTTATCTAAAATGACCTTTTCGCATCAAATGGTTAGGCTTTTCTTTATAGAACAATTGTACAGAGGGTTTACAATTCTTAGAAATGAACCATATCATCATCGCTAAAAACCATAAACCCTCTGACAATTAAACATCGGTATTTATTAATGTGTACTAAAAACTTCTTTACGTTTTTTAAGTTGGCGTTCTAAATCTTTAATCGTTTCTGTCATAGCCATTTCGTAATTCTTTTTATTAGATGTTGCAAATATGCGTGGTCCTGGTAAACTTAATTCTATATTACAAATTTTACCAGATTCATTATCCTTTTCATCATGCTTAAAATAAACCTGAGCAGAAATTAAAAACTCAAATTTATGAGCCAATTTTTCTAATTTTTCTGTTGTTAATGCAGAAAGAGTTTCGCTTGTATCTATGTTTACGTATTGAAAATTTACAGTCATAATTTATCTCGTTTTATGTTAATAATTCTTTTGTCTAAGATAAAAATTTAAGGCTATTTTTAGGCTGATAAATATCATAAAAAATCTATAAAATTTATACTTTGCTATCAATTAAACACATAGGAAGTGTATTTACTATAAGACCAAATAAAGTACTAATTGTTTCGGCTTCTAAATCTGTAACCAATGGCCAATTTGGCATTCGTAAGGTTTAGGCGATATCTATTATCATTATCAAAATGTGTAGTATATAATCCATTACTGTAAGTTAAACTCACGTAATATCTGTCAAAATTATAGCCTAAGCCAACCATAAAATCAAGCTTAAAAAGCATAGGGTGTTTTGGTGTATAGCTACCTTCTTGATCTGTGATTTTTTTATACATTAATCCCATTCCTGGCATAAAATTAACCGTCGCAGTTATATTTTCTGGTAATTTAAAATACGAAATAAAACCAGCCAAAATACCAGCAGTAACTCCTTGATAGCGCTTAATATCTGCCTCTTCATTAAAATAAATATTTGTTGTCTCTGTTAAAATACTAGAATTAGACGAGAAATAATCAAAGCCTGTAAAGAGACCAACGCCACCTGTGATAAATATTTTTTCGTGTCTTTTTTCGGCTAAACCAGCTTTTAAAAGTGCATAAGAAAACTCAATATCATCAAAGGTGTACAAATAATTAACACCAAAACTCACTGAGCGCAAATCATCTCTAAAGACGGAAGGCTCATCGAAATTATTCTTTGCCGTAAAGCCTTTATAGGTTTGAATATATAAGTTTGTGTAGTGTCTGTTCTTTAAAATAGTGACACCTTGCAAATCGAACTTTTTTGTTTCCTCTTTATTCGCATTTTTTATATTAAAAGCGATATCAATGATTATTTTTCTATTTGCTACACCAATACCTAAACCATGTCTATTGTTCGGTACAAATCTAGCTTTATAGTCGTCATTTTGAATACTAAATTTATTGGCTTTAAAATTGGTAAATAAACGTAATGAATAATTATCTAAGTCTCTGTCTACAAGTAAAGAATCAATATCTTCAATATCTTGCGCGTTTACAAATAGGCAATTCAAACAAAGACTAAAAAGGAGAAGACATTTTAAATGATAAGGCTTTTCAATTATTATTTGATTTGACACAAAAAAAGTAATTAGATTCATATTTTTACAATAGCTAAAATACATTAATAAAAAGACTCTATGCAACTCGTTTTCGCCACAAATAATTTAAATAAACTAAAAGAAGTACAAGCTATTGTACCACCTCACATTAAACTTTTGAGTTTAAAAGATATTGCATGTAACGAAGATATTCCTGAAACACAATCTACTATAATGGGTAATGCCATTCAAAAAGCAGAATATCTAAAAACGCATTACGGTTATGATTGTTTTGCGGATGACACTGGCTTAGAAGTACATGCACTAAATGGCGAACCTGGTGTATACTCAGCGCGCTATGCTGGTTCACAACGTAATGCAGAAGACAATACCAATAAATTACTTGCGGAACTTCAGCCCAAATCTAACCGAAGTGCTCAATTTAAAACCGTTATTGCATTACATATTAATGGAAAACTACACACGTTTACAGGCATCTGCAAAGGAGAAATAACGACCGAAAAACATGGCGAAGGTGGATTTGGTTATGATCCTGTGTTTAAAGCTGAAGGTTATGATAAAACATTTGCCGAAATCTCATTAACTGAAAAAAATAAAATTGGTCATCGCGGAAAAGCCGTTGCTCAATTAGTTGAATTCTTAAGTCTATAAGGCATTTTCCAAATAAAATGTTAAATGTATTTTTTATTTCTAACCGATTGTTTAGTTTTGTCGTGTAATAAAAATGTTTCTGTTTACAGGAAATAAAAAATGGCAAGGACTAAACAATATAACGAAGCTGAAGTTGTAGAAAAAGCTATGCATCTTTTTTGGAAGAATGGCTATGAAACAACCTCCATGCAAATGCTCGAAAAAGAAATGGGCATTAACAAGTTTTCTATATATTCTAGTTTTGGCAATAAGCACGGATTATTTCTAGAGAGTTTAAAACACTATAAATCAAGAGTAAACTCGGTTTTAGAAAAATTTAAAAATGGAACTAAAGGTGTCGAAGATATTAAACAATTTTTCTACGACTCTGTAAGTTCCAATTTTAAAAACGACCAACAAAAAGGTTGCTTTGTTACTAATACTTACAATGAATTTTCAGAAAATGAAGATGAATTGATAAAGGAACAAATGGACAATTTTATGACTAATTTAAAACAAATTATCATAGAAAAATTAAAAATGGATCCCTCTAAAAACAAAGAAACTATTTTAAAGCAAGCTAACTATTTGTTATTAGCTAAACACGGTTTAGCTGCAGCATCTAGAGTCAATACCAAAGAAGAAATTGAAGATTATATAGAAATGACCTTTAAAAACATGTAAGCCTTTTTTTTACACAATAACTAAACGAACGTTTAGAAATAATTAACATAAATTAAAAAAAATTATGACAACTTTAAAAATTCACAACATCGAAACTGCTCCAGAAGGTAGTAAAGCTTTATTAGAAAACTCTCAAAAATCATTTGGGATGATTCCTGGATTGCATGGTGTTTTAGCAAGTTCTCCACAAATCTTAAAAGCTTACCAAACCTTACATGAATTATTTACCCAATCTTCATTTAATGAGGATGAGTTAACTGTTGTTTGGCAAGCCATTAATGTAGAGCATGCTTGTCATTATTGTGTACCTGCACATACTGGTATTGCAAAAATGATGAAAGTAGATGACAATATTACAGAAGCATTACGTAATGAAACTCCATTAGAGGATTCTAAATTAGAAGCATTACGTACAATGACGTTAACTATTGTTAGAAATCGTGGTAATGTAACTGAAGAAGAATTAAATACATTCTACGCAGCAGGTTACGAAGAAAAGCACGTTTTAGATATCATTCTAGGATTATCTCAAAAAACAATTAGTAACTATACAAATCATATAGCAAACACACCAGTAGATGGTGCATTTGAAAAATTTGCATGGTCTAAAGAAAATGTTGTTTCATAATCCCATTAACCACAACATTGATTAATAGCAATAAACCTTCCGTGTTTGCGGAAGGTTTATTAATTTAAATTAAACTATATATGAAAAAGAAATTAAAAATAGATATCGTATCTGATGTGGTTTGCCCTTGGTGTACCATTGGTTACAAACGGTTAGAGAAAGCAATTTCAGAATTAGGTATTGAAGATAAAGTAGATATAGAATGGCAATCGTTTGAGTTAAACCCAAATATGCCAACCGAAGGTCAAAATGTCACTGAACATATTACTGAAAAGTATGGCTCAACTATAGAACAGCAAAAAGAATCTAAGAAACACATGACCGAAATTGGCGAAGACTTAGGTTTTAAATTCGATTATTTTGACGATATGAGAATGGTTAACACTTTTGATGCGCATGTACTTTTAGAATACGCTAAGGATTTTAATAAGCAAACCGAATTAAAAATGACCTTAACGAAAGCATTTTTTAGCGAGCGTAAAGATGTATCAGATAGAGACATCTTAAAACAAGCATTATTAGATGTTGGCTTAGATCCAAAAGAAGGTTTAGCTAAATTAGATAATGAAGAAGCACGTTATACTGTAAGAAGTATCCAAAATCAATGGAAAAATTTAGGTGTAAGCTCTGTACCTACTGTTGTTTTTAACAGAAAAAGTGCCGTAACAGGTGCACAACCTGTGGCCACTTTTAAGCAAGTTCTTTCAGAATTAATAGCAGAATTGGATTAAAAATATGCATAAAATCAAGGATAATTGGTTATTAAATAAATTAAACTACCTTTGCACCTTGCAAAAAATCCAAATTTAGGATTTTTATATTCCTCAGAGTGAGGATGTGTTACCTAGAAGTTTTAGTGTTTAGTATGTCGATTCGCTTCTCTTGTAACACCAACAGAACATAATCGAATACATAAAACTCAAGAATGAGCACATTCCAAGAATTAGGTCTTAATGAAGACCTTCTTAACGCAATTACGGATTTAGGTTTTGAAAAACCATCAGAAGTCCAATCAAAAGCAATTCCACTTTTATTAGAAGAAGACAAAGACCTAGTGGCTTTGGCACAAACTGGTACAGGTAAAACAGCAGCTTTCGGTTTTCCGATGTTGCAAAAAATTGATATCGATAGCAGAACGACTCAAGGTCTTATCTTATCGCCTACTCGTGAACTTTGTTTACAAATTACAAACGAGTTAAAAAACTACGGTAAATATTGTAAAGGTTTAAATGTGGTTGCCATTTATGGTGGCTCTAGCATTTCTGATCAAGCAAGACAAGTTAAACGTGGTGCACAGATAATTGTGGCAACTCCAGGTCGTATGAAAGATATGATCAGCCGAAGAATGGTTGATATTTCTAAAATACAATACAGCGTTTTAGATGAAGCTGATGAAATGTTAAACATGGGATTCTATGAAGATATCACAGACATTTTATCACATACTCCTGATGATAAGAGTACATGGTTATTCTCAGCAACAATGCCTAAAGAAGTATCAACAATTGCTAAGAAATTCATGTACGATCCTACAGAAATTACTGTTGGAAATAAAAATGAAAGTACAAGTAACGTTACCCACGAATACTATTTAGTAAACGCTAGAGATCGTTACCAAGCCTTAAAACGTTTAGCAGATGCAAATCCAGATATTTTTTCTGTGATATTCTGTAGAACTAAAAGAGATACACAAAAAGTAGCCGAAAACTTAATAGAAGATGGCTATTCTGCTGGTGCATTACATGGCGATTTAAGTCAGAATCAACGTGATTTAGTGATGAAATCGTTTAGAAACAATCAGATACAAATGCTTGTTGCTACTGATGTTGCTGCTCGTGGTATTGATGTAGATGATATTACACACGTAATTAACTACCAATTACCTGATGAAATTGAAACGTATACACACAGATCTGGTAGAACAGGACGTGCTGGTAAAACAGGAGTTTCAATGGTTATTGTTTCAAAAAGTGAAACACGCAAGATCAAAAGTATTGAGCGTATCATTAAGAAGCAATTTGAGAAAAAAGACATTCCTTCTGGTACTGATATTGTAGAAGTACAATTAATGTCTTTAGCCAATAAAATTCATACGACAGAAACAAATCACGAAATTGATAAGCATTTAGATAGTATAAATGAATTATTTGCTGATACAGATAAAGATGAATTAATCAAAAAATTCTTTTCAGTTGAATTTAATCGCTTCTTTAATTATTACCAGAAATCAAAAGATTTAGGCGTAGTAGAATCTAGAGGTGATAGAGATGGCGGACGCGATTACGGAAAACAATCTAACGACACACGTTACTTTATTAACGTTGGTAGTAAAGATGGTTTTGATTGGATGAAGTTGAAAGATTTCTTAAAAGAACAATTAGAATTAGGACGTGATGATGTCTTTAAAGTTGACGTAAAGGAAAGTTTCTCTTTCTTTAATACAGAAAAAACATTACAAGAAAAAGTATTAGCATTTTTTACCGACTTTAAATATGAGGGTCGTTTTGTAAACGTTGAAGTTAGTGAAAATAGAGGTCGCAGTGGTGGCGGAAGACGCGATAGAAATCGTGGACGTGGCGGAAACGACAGACGTTCTGGTGGTGGCAATCGCAGAAGAGATGACAGAGGAGAAAGACGCTCTAATGAAAGACGTTCTTCTGGTTCTGGTAATCGTAGTGATAGAAGAAGTAGCAGACGCTCTGATGACAATAGAAGTGACCGAGGAGGCGACAGAAAGTTTAACGATTCTAGAGGAGACAGACGACCAGAATCTAGCAACTCTGGGTCAGACAGACCAAGACGCTCTAGACGTAGAGATTAATTTCTCATTAGATAATAATTTCATTCCTATATCATTATTAGGAAGTATAAAAATCCAAAACTTGAAGATTTACTTTAGGTTTTGGATTTTTTCATTTCAATCATTGAAACTTAAGTTTGTTAATTTTAAGTCAAATATAAAGGCGCGATATGTTAAATCCGTTTTGTTTATTACCTTTACAATGTAACACAACTACATGCGATATTTATTAATACTCTTTTTATGCTTAACTACGGTCCATGGCTATAGTCAAGATAGTACAGCCACAAAAACACCAACAACCGTAAAAGGCACTTTAGTTAGTGCGTCCACAGAGTTACCTTTAAGCGAAGCTAATATTGTAAATATCAACCAAGTTGTTGGTACAGCTTCTAATGATGATGGTGAATTTGAAATTAAGGCAAAAGTTAATGATACACTTCATCTATCGTATATTGGATATAAATCTATAAAAGTGCGTGTTACTAATGACTGGTTAAAATTTGGAGATACAGAAATTCAAATGACAGAACTCGCATTAGCCTTAGAAGAAGTAACCGTTAAGCAGCTAGAATTAACAGGTTATTTAAAGGTAGATATGGAACAAATCCCTGTGACGTCTAACAACCGTTATCGTATTTCTGGATTGCCAGGTCAAGGTTATGAGGCTGGCAAACCCAATATTGCTACTAAAGTTTTAGGTGCTATTTTTAATCCTGCAGATTTCTTATACAATATGTTTGGCAAAAAGCCGAATGAAATGCATAAGCTTAAGAAAATGAAGGAAGATGACGAAATTAGAAATCAGTTGGCTAGTCGTTTTGATAGAGAAATGCTATTGGTTTTATTACAAGTCACTAAATTTGATTTAGACGAAATCGTTAACCAATGTAACTACTCTAAAGACTTTATTAATACAGCAAATGATCTTCAAATTTTAGATGCTATAAGTGAATGCTACGAAGAATACAAGGTTATTAATCGTAGTAAGGATCGTAAGGGTAAGAAGGATTAAGTTGATTTATTATATTAACTAAAAATTATAACCTATACGAAAAGTTAAATCTACAGAAATATCATTTAAATTTGACTCAAACCCATATTGCTTACCAATACCAAATGCTGACTCGAAAACTAAATTGCTATCCCATACTTTTCGGTAACCTATTTTGGGAATAAAACTTATGCTTTCTGATACTGATAAGTTCTTCTTGTTTGATATTACAAAAAAATCTGGTAAATATTGAAGCTTTAAACCTAAGAACCCACCACTATTTGCTCTAACAGACCTACCCTTCTCTACACGATTTTTAAAATTATAATACCATCGCGGCTCTAAAACTATATTTGGTATAAAAGCAAAGACTACATTATTATTAGTAAGTACACCCTTTCTAAACCCAAAATCAAGACCTAATTCTGAACGCAAAGTAATTGTTTTTGTGATTTTTTTTTCATAATGACACCAAACACCTAATACACCTAATTGAATGCCGTATACATTATTAACAGATGCTATTTTGTTATCTTCTGAAATCTCATCTTGAGAAAACAAAAATTGACTTCCTAAAAAAAGCACAAATAATACTATTATTTTCATATTAATAAATTTTTATAATCTAATACCAAAACTTAACCCAAAACCACCTATCAAATTATTAATAGGATCATCATTAAAAGTTCTACTGTATCTAAACAATTCTAAAGTGTAATATTTATCTTTATTTAAATCAATTAAAAAACCAAAGCCTATTTTCGCTGTATTACCACTATTAAAATTATTGTTAATATTCATATAGCTTCCTACATTTATAAACAAGTAAGGGCTTTCATCACCAATTGGGTTAGCAAACCATTTAAGGTCACATATAATTGGAATTGCCCAAAATTTATTATTATAATTTTTCACAATTCCGCTACCCAATGAAAGTAATAAATGTCTTGTAAAATGCAACCCTAAATACCCATTTACACCAAAACCAAAAGGTTCACCACTTTCTAAGGTTAAATTTTCATTTCTACCTACAACTATTTCAGCATCCAAAGAAGAAACAAATGACAAAGTATGCTTATCGTTCTTTTGACAAAACAATTCAAAAGACGATAAGCATAATAAAATAGTGAATAGAATAATTCTCATTAAAAATCAATTAAACTGCCGTGCCACTGATTACCCACTTTAACGGCACCATATAAAGAAACACTATAGTCTTTTGGCTCATAAAAAAGACTATCATCAACGCCTCCACTAAGTGACCAATTATCATCTGGATTAGTACTAGCCTCTAAAACAACACTGAATTCAAAGGTCTTATCTAATTTTTTACAGTTTAAACAATCTTGGTAAACTGATTTTTGAACCAGTACCTTACCATAATTTGGTTTTTTACTAATAAGTGTTCTATTTAAAGGAACCTCAAAATCTGGCTGACCTGTTAAATATTCTTTTACTAGTGTTTTAGTAGCATTCCTAGCTTGCTGCCAAAAAAACTTATTTAATTCCTCTTTTGTTAATTGCTTATTTACTTGATCTAGTGCCCAATCTATTGCAACATTATCTTTAAAAGTTTCAATAACAAAATCATCATGTACAGCAGTTGGATAAGGTGTATTTACATAATTAGTTTCTGATTTCGCCCACCAAGTACCGTACGGGTCTGAAAATAAAGTTGTATTAAACGTCCATTGCTTACCTAAATCACTTGAAGATATTCTAGACTCGAACAAATTAAGACCTGACCATACACTTGCTATAACAGAATCAAAATCATAGTTATATTGAACTCTTGGAGAACCCATAACCATAACTGAAACATCTTGCTTACGCCATATACCAGTCCATCCTTTCTTCTGATGTTTAACTTTTACACCAGTATTAACTACAACAAAATAATCGTAATTATACGCTTTAGTTTTAACCCTTTTATCACTCTCATACTTATCAATGCACACTTTATTTGTACCAAATAAGCTACCAAAAAGACCAGAACTCGAGTTACAAGCTTCTAGATTATTAACAAATGCTTCTAAACCATCAAGAGGTTGTGTTGGAGTGCTACCATTTGAAACTCCAGAACTTGAACCTCCGCTTCCATTCTCTAAATCTGGGTCGTACATCGTTAACACATTAACTAAATTATTACAAAAAGAATCTTCAACAAATAATCCTTGATTGCAGCCAGAATATTCAACGCCAATAGAAGGCTCAATTACAGCTAAAGTACCAGTAGTTTTCTCTTTAATATGATTTAATGCAATTGTCCCATTTGTTTTTACCAAAGGATTTTTAGATATAGACTTTTGATCTAGATATACCTCTAGTAAAGTGAAGTTATCAACAGGAACTACAAATAAACCTACATCAGTATATTTATATATTTTATTGTCTATTTGTATCTCAGCATTATTATTTAAAAATGCAGCAAAGGCATCATCTCCAATAAGATCTTCTAATTCATCAATACTATCTAACAAACTATTCCCATTCTTATTTTCATTTATGTTTGATTTTTTTTGATTACTACTATCAGAATTATCATAAACTTTCAAAATAAGATCATATATATAATCTTCATTTGTCTCAGTAATTGGTGGTCTTAAAGAAAAGAAACCCTTAGAATAAAAAGGTTCAACAAACTCAAATAAGATTTCTTCTGATTCATTTTTATAAATATCATAAAAAGTAGTAAGAGTTTCTAAGGAATTAAAATGTAAACGGTTATTTGTAACTTTAACTTCGTCATCAGAATAAATAGATAAATCTGAATTATTTTCAAAAACAGGTTCGTTTTGACAAGAGTTAAAAAGAATGGTAAATAACAATAAATAACAGTAAATAACAGTAAATAACAGTAAATTTTTTCATGAAAATTAATAATTAAATTAGTTTGTTTATTTTTTCCAAATTTATATTAACTATAGTATATTAACAACATTATTTTAAATAAATTTATTACATAATAGTTTCATTAATTATTATCCATTTTCTTCTATATAACGCTCTACAATAGCATCATAATCCTTAACCGTTTTTTTTATCCAATCGAAACGTTTTTCAACAACTTCCTCTTCCGTTAATTGCCAATTTATTTCAGACTTTCGTAATTGCGCTGTAACATGTTGAAGAATAATAGCTGCTGAAACCGAGATATTAAGACTTTCAGTAAAACCAACCATTGGAATTTTTAAATAACAATCTGCTTCATCTATAACTTGTTGAGACAAACCTTCTGTCTCTCTTCCAAATAAAAAACATGACTTTTTAGTAATATCAAAATCAATTAATTCACAATCATCAATATGAGGTGTTGTAGCAACAATTTGATAGCCTTGTGCTTTTAAATCTTTAATACAATCTGTTGTAGAATGGTAGCGATTAAGATCCACCCATTTTTGCGCTCCCATTGCAATTTCTCTATCTATACTTTTAGAATTAACTTCTTCTAATATATTTAATTCTTGTATACCAAACACATCACAAGAACGCATCACTGCACTTGTATTATGCAATTGATAAACATCTTCTGTTGCCACAGTAAAGTGCTTCGTACGCAGTGGAAGTACTCTTTTAAAACGCTCTCTCCTATTTTCAGTTAAAAAGCCCTCTAAATATTCTAAAAGTTTTAAGTCTTGCATATATCAAAAATAACTATTTTTAAATTATGAAAAAACACATCGTTGTATTAACAGGTGCAGGAATGAGCGCTGAAAGTGGAATAAAAACATTTAGAGATGCAGATGGTCTATGGGAAGGACATGATGTTATGGAAGTTGCTTCGCCAAAAGGCTTTGCTCAAAATCCGGAATTAGTTCTAAATTTTTATAACGAAAGACGTCAACAACTAAAAGAAGTAGAACCCAACCAAGCGCATAAGGATTTAGCGATGCTTGAAGACAAATACAAAGTTACCATTGTAACCCAAAACGTAGACGATTTACATGAGCGTGCTGGCAGTACCAATGTGGTTCATCTTCATGGCGAACTTAGAAAAATACGAAGTACAGGCAATGAGCACGATATCAGAGATTGGACAGAAGATCTAAACATAGGCGATTTATGTGAAAAAGGACATCAATTACGTCCGCATATTGTTTGGTTTGGAGAAGCCGTACCAGAGATTGAAACTGCAATTAAGATTTGTTACGAAGCCGATATTTTAATCATTATTGGTACAAGTATGCAAGTTTATCCAGCTGCAAGTTTAATTGACTACGTGCAATCAGATACACCTATTTATTATATAGATCCTAAACCAGCTTTAAGCAATAATGGCAAAGTAAATGTTATTGCAAAATCTGCTACTGAAGGTCTAAAAGATCTCGTTGATTTATTGATTCAATAAGAACAAACTAATCATCCTTAGTTAGCTTAAAGAATTCGTTTACAGGTTTACTAAATACCTCAGAAAGTTTTAAAGCTAAAACCGTTGAAGGCACATAGCGGTTGGCCTCTATAGAATTTATTGTTTGACGCGATACGCCAATTTTCTTAGCCAAATCATCTTGAGTTAAACTTAAAATGGCACGTTCTACTTTTATGGTGTTTTCCATTATCTAAAACGCTTTAAGTTATGATAAAACATTAACTGAATCATTAACATAAACAGTAAAACCTGAAAGTCGCCTAAATCCTTATAGGCCTCACCACCCGAATTTACTGCGTTAGAGACACCAAATTCTACGTAGGGCATAATCAAAGCATAAATAACGCCAACGATAAAAGCAACGGCATAAGACTGACCTCGTAAACTGATGGTCATCTCATCTTCAATTTTATCCTTAGACATAGACATAATAAGCATACCAACTAAAAGTGTTTTTTGCAATAATTGTTTTAACCATTCTGTTTCACCATCCATAATAAATGCACGAACAAACATCATTACTATAGATAACACCACAATAGCAACGCCAATACTCATAAAACGATGTGGCAGTCTAAACTTAATAATCTTATTAAATCGATTACGTTCGCAATTAATTAATTTTTCTGTATTCATAATTGACAAGTTTATTTTCTATTAAGTAAAATTAATTTTACTATATGACAAATATACTTTACATATTGATATTTTCCAAATTCCATACCGAACATTCAAACACAAAAAACATACTAACTAGTATTTTTTTAATTATATTTGTACCATGGAACAAAAATTAAAATCTGAATTCACCAAACAGTTAATTCTAGACGAATCGTTCAAACTGTTCTATCAAAATGGCTTTAAAACAACGAGTGTAGATAAAATAATGAATGCCACTAACCTTACCAAAGGGGCTTTTTATCACCACTACAAAAGCAAAAGAGATTTAGGCTTAGAAATCATTAGCACAAAACTACAACAACGCGTATATGATGGCATGATTACACCATTATACGAAGAAGGCAATGCTTTAGATTTGTTAGAAACTACATTCTCTAGTCGTTTAAAGTCATTTTCACTTTTTGACAAGCGTCATGGATGCCCAATGAACAATTTTATAAATGAAATTGCAGATCAAGAAGAAGTTTACCAAATAGCTTTAAAACGCATTATTGAAGAATGGAAAGCAGCATTAATCCATTTATTAGAACGCGGAAAAAAGGACGACATCATTAATAATTCTATTTCTAGCAGTGCTGTTGCTATTTATTTAATTAGTGCTTTTGAAGGCGTAAGAGGCCTTAGAAAATTGTATAATGACGATCAAATTTTAGATGAATACATTGAAGGGCTTACACTCTACATTAGACGACTAAAAGCCTAATAATTTTTTATTAAAATAACAGCATACCATAAAGTATGTTTATACAAATTTATGAGCACAAATAACAGAAGAAGTTTTCTTAAAAAATCAGCATTACTAGGTTTAGCGAGCGCTGCAATGCCACAATACGGATTCTCCACTAATACCAAAACAAATACAGAGATGAATACAAATACTAAAAGACCAAAAGTTTTATTTTTTGATGTTAATGAGACCTTATTAGACCTCACTGCAATGAAAGAAAGTGTTGGTAAAGTTCTCGGCAATAGAAGCGATTTATTACCATTATGGTTCACAACAATGCTACAATACTCGTTAGTTTCTACTGTAGGTAGGCAGTATAATGATTTTGGAATTATTGGTGCAGCAGCATTACAAATGGTAGCAGCAAACCATAATATTAAATTGAGTGAAGAAGAAGGAAAAGAAGCCATATTAGGACCTTTACGCTCTATTCCTGCTCATCCTGAAGTTAAACAAGCGCTTGCCGATTTAAAAAAAGCAGGTTACACTTTAGTATCATTTACTAACTCATCTAATATTGGCGTAGAGACCCAATTTAAAAATGCTGGCTTGTTAGATTATTTTGATCAACGATTAAGTATAGAAGATTTAGGAAAATACAAGCCACATACAGATGCATATGATTGGGCAGCCCGAAAAATGGGAGTTCAACCAAATGAATGTTTATTAATAGCTGCACACGGTTGGGATATTGCTGGTGCATCATGGGCAAACTGGAGAGGTGCTTTTGTAAGTCGACCTGGTGCACAACAGTATCCACTTGCACCTACTCCAGAAATTGCCGAACCTAATTTAACATTGATTGCAGAGCAGTTAATTGCACTTAAATAAACTTATGAAAAAATTAGAAAACAAAGTCATAATTGTTACTGGATCCTCAAGGGGAATTGGTAAGGAAATAGCTATACAATTAGCTAAAAATGGTGCAACAGTTATTGTCAATTATTCTAATAGTAACACTGAGGCAGAGCAAACCGTGCGTACAATAATTGATGAAGGAGGAAAAGCAATCGCTATACAAGCAGATGTGAGTAAAAAAACAGAAGTTACACAATTGTTTGATAAAACCATTGCGGCATATGGCAAAGTTGATGTTTTGATAAACAATGCTGGCGTAATGATTTCTAAAACCATTAATGACAACACTGAAGAAGATTTTTCAAAGCAAATTAATATCAATGTAAAAGGTGTTTTTAACACGTTACAAGAAGCATTTAGCAAATTATCAGACAATGGAAATATCATCAATATTTCATCGAGTACAGTAAAACTAATGTTTCCCACTTACGCTTTGTACTCAGCATCAAAGGCTGCTGTTGAACAAATGACTCGTGTTTTTTCTAAAGAAATTGGTAGAGGCATTTCAGTAAATGCATTAGCACCTGGAGCTACGGAAACAGAATTATTTTTAAACGGAAAATCTCAAGAATTTATTGACAAATTAAGCAATATGAATGCTTTTAATCGCTTAGCAAAACCTATTGACATTGCTAAAGTGGCAGTCTTTTTAGCAAGTGATGATTCTAAATGGATTTCTGGTCAAGTAATTGGTGCCAATGGTGCTTTAATTTAAGTTATAAAATAAATCAACCTATAAAAAACATATGAAAGCCAATATTTTTACACTTTTAATTTGTGTTATTTTAATGTCTTGTAATGAGACTAAAAAAACTACGGATAACGAAACTACATTAGAGACGGTTAAATCAGAAACTAAGACTTTTAAAAACAAAGGTCATGAACTGGTTTACAATCTCACTCAAAAAACAGGAAATTACCAAATGCTTCTAAACAAGAAAGATGTTGTATATACTTATACTTACACAATACCAGACGGTAAAACAGATAGCTCAACAGAAAAATATATTTTTAACGGAGAATTATCTTATGGTGCATACAGCAAACACCAACGTACGTTACCAAACTTAGAAGGATCAATAGAACAAGGTTTTGATGGCAATGAATTTTGGCTTAAACACAATGGCGAGATCATAGAAGACGAAGCCGCATTAAAACGTGTTGCTTTTAATAGACCAACAAATTTTTATTGGTTCGCTATGATGCCTAAACTTTTAGACCCAAGTGTAGTTTATGAATACCTAGGCAACAAAACCATTGATACTATGGAGTACGACGTTGTAAAAGTATCATTTACATCAGAAGACAATAAACCAACAGATATATATCAATTATATATTAATGAAAACACAGGCTTAGTAGACCAATTTTTATTTACTGTAGCTGACTTTGGCAAAATGGAAATCCCAAATTTAATGCAATTACAATATGAGGAGATTGATGATATATTAATTCCAACTAAACGACAATATAAAAAGTCTAATTGGGAAGCTGAAGTTACAGAACAACCTTGGATTTATGTTAATTGGACAGACATTAAATTCAACAATAACCTGAAGAAAGACATTTTTAAAAAATAAGACCTTGTCTCAACAAGATATATTCTGAGTTAGAGACACAACAAAATAATTGAAAAAGGAAAATTAAATTACGCATACCAGATACCAATGTTAGCTAAGACATAAAAGTTATAAAACTATCATTTGTATCTAAAAGAATTATTTATTGATAGTTTGTTTTTGTTCACTAAAAAAGTCATTATTTATGTAATGGCTTTTTTTTTATGCTTATCATTAAAATCAATTTTACTGTTAAAACAACTTCGCAAAATGATTCTAATTTATTTCTATTAACTTCGTTTATACAATCTAAGATTACCTTAAGAACAAAATAAAAGCTATAAAAACTTCAGCTACTCATAGTGTGCCATTGCGCTCTGCTCCTATTCGGCTTCAAGAATATGGTGTTGGTATTTTTGATGCTTGCCCAACAAAATCAGCTTTAAAAAAAGCTTTAAAAAAAAACTACATTTTGGTCAATGGGAAAATAGCAACTTCTGCAACCTATATTAATGGCGGAGAAATCATTACACTATCCACACCAGAATCAACCCACTCACATAAAAGATTACACTTTAATTTAAAGGTTTTATTTGAAGATGAATATTTAGCCGTCATACACAAACCTGCTGGCATTTTAGTCAGTGGCAATCATTTTAAAACTATTGCAAACGCATTACAACAAAACCTAAAAACAAGCACACTAGCAGATGCCTCTAAACCTCAGCCAGTGCATCGTTTAGATTTTGCTACTACAGGAATTTTATTAATAGGAAAAACAAGCAAGAGCATAAGAACATTAAATAAACGCTTTGAAAACAAAAACATTAAGAAAACTTATTTTGCCGTAACTATTGGCAGCATGAAAAATAAAGAAGGAACTATAGCTACCCATATTGAAGATAAAGTTGCACAATCTAAATATAGCGTTGAACAAACAGTGTCATCAAAGCGATTTGGTCAACTCAATTTAGTAAAGCTTGAACCCTTAACAGGAAGAAGACATCAATTACGAATTCATTTATCGCAACTTGGAAATCCTATTTTAGGCGACAAAGATTATGGCATAAATGATTTAATATTGAATGGAAAAGGCATGTATCTCCATGCGTATTCATTAGAATTTGTTCATCCTTTTACACAAGAAAATATTTGTTTAATAAGTGAATTACCAGAAAAATTCAAGAAGTTATTTTACTCCATTTAATTTACTATCAGTAAGAAAGTTAGTATTTGACTTTGTAATTTTAAATACCTAACTTCGTTTACTTGTGCTGAACTAGCTTCAACAACTAATAATGTAAACATTGAGATGCTTTTATATCATAGAATCATTTTAGCACAAGCCAAAAAGCCAACACACAGTCAAGGACATTTAATTTTCTTCGTGCCTCAAAAAACAAAAAGAACTTGCCTTATCCCACTTCCTAACAACTAATTAAATATCCCGAAAATCTAAATAATCATCCGAATTTTATATATTTTTATCAAATACTTCTAAACAAATGACTGAAATAGGTAAGTTTTTAAATAAAAAATCGGTAAACAAAGCTGAAATTTCTAGACGAACAGGAATAAGCACCTCACGTCTAAGTGAATTAAGTCTAAATGAATCTACTAGATTTACAGTTGAAGAATTATATTTAATAGCTTTAGCTATTGACATCAAACCAGGAACTGTATTAGAAGAAGTTTGTAAAAATTTAAAACTTAATATTCAATAATGTCAAAAGTAGAATTTACAGTATCTGCTAGAACCGTTAGATTAATTGGTCGTGAAAATGTTGCGAACGCAGAAGGTGCTATTATCGAGCTTGTGAAAAATGCTTATGATGCAGATGCCAATAATTGTATAGTTTACTTTGATAATAGATACAATACTCCTCCTACTGAGTTATCAAAAGACGATTATTTAAAGTTTGTATCAGAAAATGAAAATATAGCTAAATTTTACACACTTAATTTACTCGGAAGCTATTCATTATCTGAAAAATTAGATAATGATTTAGTGAAACAATTAACCAGTTTTTTTCATTCCAAATCATCATTATACATTATCGATAATGGAGAAGGAATGAATAACGATATTATCAGAAAGCGTTGGATGCATATCGGAACTGATTTTAAACTAAATGATATTTATACGCCTAAAGGACGAATTCGTTCAGGAGCAAAAGGCATTGGTCGTTTTGCACTCGATAGATTGGGTGACAATGGAGAAATGACTACTCTTCCAAAAAAGAGCGAGATTGGATATAAATGGAATGTTGATTGGTCTGATTTTGAAAAGGAGAATGCCATTATTGGGAAAGTTACTGCTGATTTATTTGAAATTGAGAATATGGATTTCAAGGTAGAAACTATTGAATCCATAAGTGACATACGAATAGAAAACGTGATAAAAGAAATTGAATCAGAAGAAGATAACCATTTCAAAAACGGAACGATATTAAAGGTTACTAACTTACGTGATAATTGGAATGAGAGAAATGTTAGAAGAATATTTAATAGCTTAGAAATATTAACTCCTCCTGATGGGCAAAAAGAGTTTGTCATTCATCTGTTCTCAAGTGCACAACCTAACGAATTTGGAAAATTAGACAATTCAGATTTTAATGATTATGATTATAAAGTTCAAGCCAAATATCTTAATGACGAAGAAAAAAATATAGAAATTACAATAGAAAGAAATGAAATTGATTGGGAGCTTTTAGATAAAGACGTGTTCAAGGAAGAAGATATGACTGAATTTCCATTTGACTCATCCACAATCAACAAGAAAAGTTTTGTTTTAAATAAAACTTTATATGACTTTTTTCCTGGTTATAAAGAAGAACTTGGTGAAGTAGCAGATGAAAAATTTGATATGCTTGGGCAATTTGACTTCAATTTTTATTTTTTAAAACGAGGTCTTTCTAGTATCGACCAAGCTAAGTATTTCCAAAAAGATATTTCAAAATCTAGACGTGATAATTGGTATAAAAAATTCGGAGGTATTAGAATATTTAGAGACAGCTTTAGAGTTCGTCCTTTTGGTGAATTAAACAGTAGCTTTTATGATTGGCTTGCCTTAGGAGAGAGAAGCACACAAAGTCCAGCAGCAATTAGTCGAAAATATCAGTGGAGAACTAGACCTTATAACGTTGCTGGAAATGTACATATTTCTAGAATTTTTAATTTAGAACTTCAAGATAAATCAAGTCGAGAGGGTTTACAAGAAAATGAAACTTATAATTTATTGAGAGAAGTTTTACTTAAAATCATAAAAGTTTTTGAAGATGATAGAAGTACAATTGCTTATAATTTAGATATCCTTCATACAAAGAACAATAAAATTAAAGAGGCTATCGATAAAGCCAATAAGATTCTAGAGCAAGAAGAAAAAGAAAAAGAGGAAGAATTAAAAAGAGAAAAAGAAGGTAAAAAGCAAAAAGAAAAAAGAGAAAAAACCAAAGAAAAAATTGAAGAGGAATACGAATACTTTAAAAAAGGATTTGAGTCTCTTCAGAAAGACAAAGAAGATTATGTTAACAAAGAAGCTCGACTACAATCTTTAGCAAGTACAGGTATTCTATTTACTAGTTTTGCACACGAATTAGCTGCAATTAGAAATGATTTAGATAGCCAAATACCATTTCTTAGAAAGTATATTAATAAACTAAATATTGATTTCTCTTCTTTTAAACAATATGAAAACCCATTATATTGGGCTGGTGAAATTGAAAGTACTGATGAAATAATCAAACAATGGTATGATTTTGTTTTAAACAAAATAAATAGGAAAAAACTCTTTTCTAAAGAACAAAGTTTAATTATATATCTAAATTCATTAACATCTTCTTGGAAAAAACTAATAGAGGGAAATCAAATTGAAATAATTCTAACCCATTTGGTTGATGAAGAGAATTTCAAATTTTCTGAGATAGAATTCAATTCAATTTTTGATAATCTTATTGTTAATTCTGTAGATGCATTTTCACGATTTGGATTTAATGGAGACAAAAAAATTGAAATTCATATATCAGACAACGAAGATAAATATACTATTGAGTATAAAGATTCTGGTCCAGGACTAATTAACGCATATAAAGGTTCTCCATATAAAATTTTAGAATTTAACGAGTCTTCGAAACTCAACAAAGAAGGTGAACAAGAAGGAACTGGTGTTGGTATGTATATTGTCAAAAACACTATAAATGAATATAAAGGAACATTAAAAATCTATCCAGATTTTAATGGATTTAAAATTACTATTGAAATACCTAAGTAATTATGGAAAAATATAAATTAGGAATAATAGATGAAACCGAGAAAGATAGAATAAAATCTATTGCTCATTTTGAAGATAATAATGTTTACAATTTTGAATGTGTGGAACTTTCTCTAGAAGTTGATAGCGAAGATGAAATAATTGAGCAAATAATTGAGCAAAAATTAGATTGTGTTGCAATAGATTATAAACTTATAGACCATCCAAGATTAAGTTTTAACGGTAATATTGTTCTTAATAAATTATTATCTGAAAAATATAAATTTCCAGCTTTCATATTAACCAATCTAGTTCCAGATGCTTCTCAAGAAAATATTGATGATTTTAGAATAATATCTAAAAGAGCAATAAATCCTGAATCTCAAGAAGGTGAAGAATTAATTAATAAGCTTAAAAATTATACAGATAAATATTATAAGAGAATAAAAGAAAGTGAAGATGAACTTTATGATTTAATAGAAAAAGAACGTTCTGAAGAAATAAATGATATTGAGCGTGATAGAATGATAGAACTAGATGACTTTTTAGAACATTCTTTAAGCTCTAAATCTAAAATACCTAGTGGTTGGAAAAAACCAAGTGGCTTTGAAGATATTAGTAAAATGACAAAGCTTGCAGAAGAAATTTTAAATGAAATAAAATCTGAGAATGAATAAGTTTAGAGAAGAACCACCAATTAAAGAAGAGGTTTTAACTGTTGTCTCTAAATATCAACTTCATAAACCAACGTTAGAAAAAAATTTCAGAAATAAATGTGGCTACTGTAATGATAATGATGTTTGGCGAAATACATTTTATGAAGTAGACCATTATATACCTAAAGGATATTTGACAGAAGATGAGATAAAAGAATATTGGAATCTTATTTATTCTTGTAGATATTGTAATAACTCCAAAAGAGCTAAGTGGCCAACAAAAGACAGAAATATTGACAATAACGGTATAGAAGGTTTTGTAAGTCCTTATTCTAAAGAATATGATTTACTTTTCATTAGAGATGCCGAAGGAAAAATAATACCTCAATCAGATTTGGCTAAATGGATTCACAAAAATTTACATTTAGGTTTAAAAAGACACTCGTTGATATGGCAATTGGAAAAAATAGATGCGACTTTAGATGTACTTGAGGTTAAATATCCTAAAATTAAAAACACGCAAACAAAGGATAAAATAACAAACTTATTATTTCAATTTAGACAAAAAGTAAAGGATTTACAGAAAGATAATGACTAACCAAAAAAATACAGGCTCATATTACACGCCACAATACTTGGCGAGTTTTATCTCAAAAAGAGTATTATCTCATTTTGAGGACAGAACCCGTATGTCTATTTTGGAGCCAAGTGTTGGTAATGGTGCTTTTATTTCTGAATTAGAAAAAGAAGAAAACATAAACATCAAATTAACCGCATTGGACATTAATGAAGTTGAATTAAATACTGCTTCTGATAAATGGAATAAAAAAACTGCTTCATTTATAAAAACAGATTTTTTAGAATATTCAGCTTTAAATAAATTTTCAGCAGTTATTGGAAATCCGCCTTATGTAAAGAAAAATTTACTTAAAGAAAAACAAATTGAATTAATTAGAGAAATACATACAAACGAAAACCTTACAGAAGCTTCTGTAAAAAACATTTGGACTACATTTTTAGTAAAAGCAAATACGTTATTAGTCAATAATGGAATTTTAGCATTTGTCCTTCCTTCTGAATTATTGCAAGTCAAATTTGCTGAAGAAATTCGTGAATACTTAAAAAAAGAATTTGAAAGAATTGAAATTTTCACGTTCAATGACCTTATGTTTGAATGTAAAGGACAAGACACAGTTGTTCTATTTGCGTATAAAAAAGCAGAGCAAAAAGGAGAGTTTTTTACCAATATTTCATCAAAAGAAAAGTTAGAACAAAACAATTTTATTCTAAAAAACAATAATCTATTAGTTGAATCAAAAGTGAAATGGACGCATCATTTTTTAACTTCTGATGAACTGACTTTTATCGAAAATTTAAAGAAACAACTTAAAACAGTCAATGATTATTCCGAATCAAAACCTGGAATTGTAACTGCTGCAAATAAGTTTTTTATTATTGATAAAGAAACTGAAAAACGGTATAATTTATCAAAATACACAAAATCAATTATTCAAAAAGGTTTTTTTGTAAATGGTAGTGTTGTATTTAGTGAAGAAGATATTAAAAAACTTGAACAAAAAAACAAACCAACTAGACTTTTACAGTTAAATAACAATGACAAAATCTCTAAGAGATTAAGAGAATATTTAGACATTGGAGAGACAGAAGAAATACCTGACAGATACAAATGTAGAATTAGGAATAATTGGTATGTTATTCCAAACATTTCAGAAAAACCAGATGCTTTTTTCTTTAAAAGAAGTCATTTATACCCAAAACTATTAAAGAATAATTCTGATGCACTTGTTACAGATTCAGCTTATAAAGTTGGAATGAGAAATGGTTATGACTTAAATAGTTTTATTTATTCGTTTTACAACACTTTAACGCTACTTCTATCTGAATTAGAAGGAAGATATTATGGTGGTGGAGTTTTAGAACTTATACCTAGTGAGTTTAAGAAATTACCAATTCCTTATAATGAAATCGACAATGCTCAATTCGGAAATTTCACTTCTAATTTTGAAAATAAATCGAACATTGAAGAAGTATTAATACAGAACGATTATAACATACTAAACCCTACTTTAGGTGTTAGTAATGATGATTTAGTAAGGTTAACTGAAATACGAAATAAACTAAAGAAAAAAAGACTCAGGAATTAAGCAAACGTAAGTTCAAGTACAATTAAAGTTTGCTCGTTCCTCACAAATTTAAAAGAGCTTAAACGCCAATGCTAGCAATTTTGCAGAATAAAGCCAGTTGCTAACACATGATATAAGACATTGAAAAACTTTTATATCATCGAATCATAATTAATCCAAAGTCAAAAGATCAACTATTCTTAGCCTCTATCCACTTACTCATATACTTGGTGCTTTGCATGGTTTGATGCATCAATAATTGACCAATAAAATTCAATTCACGATGAGTCTTTAAATCATTAGATAGTGTTTTAATATGAGTTAAAAAATCAGCTTCAAAAGCTAAATTATTAAAACGTTGGTTTAAAACTTTAAATCCATTTTGTTGTTTCTGCTGCCATGCTTCAACGTTGTTATAAAGTTCAACGGCTTGTTTTGCAAACGCTTCTGGTGTATCCTCTATAAATCCATTGGGTTTAGAATTTCCAAACATACCTTCTGCAGCAATAGTAGTCATAACAGCTGGTGTTCCATTTTGCATAGCATCAACTAGTTTTCCTTTTAAACCAGCACCAAACCGCAATGAGGCTAAACAAATTTTAGCATGTCTCATCACCTCATTTACATCTTCAGCAAATCCTTTAATTAAAAAACCTTCCTTATTATTATTATTGAGTTGGGTTACTTTCTGAGATTCGTAAGCACCATAAATATGTAATTCTGCTTTCGGTAATTGTTTTCTAATTAATGGCCAAATTGTCTGTTTCAAATACAAGACTGCATCATAGTTGGGTGCATGCAGAAAATTCCCGATGGTAATAAAATGTTGTCGCGCTTCAAATTTTGGCAACAGATTTATAGCTTCCTGTGGAATAGGAGCTAACAAAAATGGTAAATAATACAATAAGCTTTCATCAATATTAAATTGCTGTTTCAAGATTTCTATTTCAACTTCAGAAATCATTAAACTTAAATCACATCGATAAATACTGGCAATTTCGCGTTTGGTAATATCATTCTGCATATGCTGAGTAGAAACCCTTTCATTGCGTTTTAAAGCCGCTTCCCTAGCCTTTCGTAACCCATGAAAATCTTCTGTATCTAATAAGCGTAGTGCTTTTGGGCATTGTTCAGCAACACGCCATCCATATTGTTCTTCAGTCATAAAACGATCGAACAACACAATGTCTGGATCTAAATTTTTAATAAACAGATCAAAAGATGAGTCGTTAAGTAGTATCGGCTGAGTTTCAACCTTAATAGAACTTAAATCAAATGTATTATCTGAAGTTTTCGCCGCAGATGCAAATACAACGTCATAGCCTTGTTGCTGAAATTGTACTATTAATTGAAGCATACGACTACCAGCCGCAGAACTTTTAGGCTCTGGCCAAACAAAACCGATAACTAATAATTTCTTTTTCATGAAAAATTATAACTACAACCTCATTGCTCAACTCAGTTCAGCATCCTTTTAGAAATTAGATGCAACTAAACAGAATCACAATTTCCTAATCACTTGTGAAAGTTAAGTTTATATGGAATTAGACTTCTTACTGAGGATCTTCTGTAAAAGCATATTTTAAACGCACATACTTAGCCCAAGAAATAACAGCGTCTATTTGCTCTTGTGATAATTTTGCCTCACCATGTGCCCAAGTATAGCTATCTAATGGCATCTCTTTGTCTTCTACCATTTCTATTAGCTCATCGAGTTTATGATCTTTTCTCTTATCATCATAGTCGTTCCATTTAGAAAAATTTAAATGTTTTGTACCATGCTCTATGTGATCTGCTAACCAATAATTTACGGGAGTTATATTATTGTACCAAGGATATCGTGTACTGTCGCTATGGCAATCATTACAAGCAGTTTCTAAAATTAATTTCACTTCCTCTGGTGGATTTGTATCGGCATAAAACGCATTAACTGATGTAAAATCGCCATCGTTTTTTTCTGGTCCAAAAAATTGTGCAATTATAAATACTACTAAAAGTAAGAGAACTATTTTTTTGAAAATCTTCATATTTGATTAATTTTAGACCTCTAAATTAATCATTTTCTATTGACCAAGGCAGAACTCTATAAAGAATTAAGTTATGTAAATCATTCGCGAGAAAAACGATTGAAATATGCAAACCTCGTTATAGACAATCCTGAATTGGTTAAACCGCTTTTAGACATTCTTTTTGATGTAAATGACAAAACCTCGTGCAGAGCAGCTTGGGTTTTTGAGTTTATGTGTAGTAAAAAAGTAGAAGCCATCATTCCGCATTTAGATGTATTCACAGAAAATATTTCTAAAGTTCATTTAGATTCTGCCGTAAGACCAGTAGCAAAAGTTTGTGAGCTTATTGCAAAAACTTATTACGGAAAAGAAGAATCCAAAATAAAACAAAGCTTAACAGCACAGCACAAAGAAAAAATTATTGAAACCTGTTTTGATTGGCTAATCAATGACGAAAAAGTTGCACCAAAAGCTTACAGCATGATTAGCTTATATTTATTAGGAACTGAATACAATTGGGTTCACCCAGAATTAGTCATTATTTTAGAACGGGATTTTCACATACAAAGTGCTGCTTTTAAAGCTAGAGCGAGACATATCTTAAAGAAAATTAAAAAGTAATTTCGCCGCTTGCCATCAATTAATATATTACAAAAAGTAACCGCTAAAGACCAAAGAATAATTCATTCTTCCAACTAACTTTATTATATTTGATGCTTCTAAAAAATCAACTCAAATGGCACTTTCTCCTCTTAATGCAATTTCTCCAATCGATGGAAGATATAGATCTAAAGTCGAAAAATTAAAAGACTACTTTTCTGAAGAAGCACTTATAAAATATCGTGTTTTAGTAGAAATAGAATACTTTATTGCACTATGTGAGTTGCCATTACCTCAATTAGAGTCTGTTAATCATTCACTATTTGAAGCATTAAGAAACATCTATAAAAATTTTACTGCAGCAGATGCTTCTGCAATAAAAGAAATAGAAAAAGTAACAAACCATGATGTAAAGGCAGTTGAGTACTTTATTAAAGAGAAATTTGATGCTTTAGATTTATCATCATATAAAGAGTTTATTCATTTTGGATTGACGTCTCAAGACATAAACAATACAGCCATTCCTTTGAGTATAAAGGATGCCATGAACGATGTTTATGTACCAGAATATTTTTCACTTTTAGAGAAAATTGAAGGTTTAGCTAAAGATTGGGAGGCGATACCAATGTTAGCCAGAACACATGGTCAGCCAGCTTCGCCAACACGCTTAGGTAAAGAAATTAGCGTGTTTGCGGTAAGACTTAAAGAACAGTTTAATTTATTAAATGATGTACCAAGTGCTGCAAAATTCGGTGGTGCAACCGGTAATTTTAATGCTCACAAAGTGGCTTACCCTTCTATTGACTGGAAAGCATTTGGAACTAAGTTTGTTCAAGAAAAATTGGGTTTACAACATTCTTTCCCAACCACACAAATAGAACATTACGATCATGCAGCTGCATTATTTGATGCATTAAAACGCATAAATACAATTATTATAGATTTAGATAGAGATATATGGACTTATGTGTCTATGGATTACTTTAAACAAAAAATTAAAGCTGGTGAAGTAGGAAGTTCTGCAATGCCACACAAAGTAAATCCTATAGATTTTGAAAATAGTGAAGGTAATTTAGGTATAGCAAATGCTATTTTTGAGCACCTTTCTGCTAAACTACCAATATCTAGATTGCAACGTGATTTAACAGATAGTACTGTACTAAGAAATGTTGGTGTACCATTTGGCCATACTATAATTGGGTTTAAATCTACAATGAAAGGTTTAGGCAAATTATTATTGAACGAATCTAAATTTGCACAAGATTTAGAAAACAATTGGGCTGTTGTTGCAGAAGCAATTCAAACCATATTAAGACGTGAAAGTTATCCAAATCCTTATGAAGCGTTGAAAGGGTTAACAAGAACTAATGAAGCTATTACACAAAGTTCAATCTCAAATTTTATTGATACATTAGAGGTTTCAGACGAAATTAAAACTGAATTAAAAGCTATTACACCTAGTAATTACACTGGGATCTAATTATTTTATTTGTGAAATTTATTCCTAAAACAGAAAACGGCATTGCTCTGGCTAGTGTAGCTGTCCTTACATTTAGCTTTTTCTTTGCTGGTATATTCGATATTCTGGACTATTTCATTGTGCAGGTTCTGATCTTCCTTGGATTTGGAGCATTGTTCTTCGCAGCTGTTAATTTTGCTTTAAAAAATGATTCAAAAAAAAATCGTCCTGAAGACAAGCTTCAAGACGATTTACATTAACATTTAAATAAAAGTCAGTTTATTTAAATTTCATTAAGCTATTATTTGAAAAATTCTTTTAAACCTACAAGATCAGTGCTATCATAATTTGCCTTTTCTAAAACCGAACCTAATTTCATTAATTCGCCTGGTTGCATATCATCACCTAAAACTCTTGCAATCATAAAGCCTTTATTGTTAGCACTACCAAATACAATAAGCTCATCTATACGTTCTACATCTCCTAAAAATTTCACTACAAATTTGCCATCTTTAGAATTTCCTCCACGCATGAGTTCTTCATATTTAGGGTTTTCAAGAATCGTTTTAACCTTTTCTAGTTCTAACTTATAAACTTCAGAATCGGTATCTTCTTTCATATAAGTCAATACATTTAACTTATCTACTGAATTATATGCTTCCTTTTGTTCTTCGGTCATATCAACGCTTTCTACGTTAATAAAACTTGTTGGTACATCAAATGAAGCAAAGCCAGCTTTTTCTTCATTATCTACGTAATACGTTTGCAATGTTGGCCCTTGATTACAGCTTGTAAAAGCCGTAATCAGAAGCAACACTACCATTGATTTTTTGATTGATTGTATCATAACTTTATTCTTTATTTTCTCCTGCTTTATTAAGTTGTTCTCCACCAGGAATATCCATTTGACTTGTAATCTTAGATATTTGTCTTAAGTCTATCTCACCTGTTAAAGAAATAACGACAGTTTCGAACTTAAATTCTTTACCATTTATTTTTACACCTTCATCATCTGTAAAGTCACTTAATCCTGTCATAAACATTAATAGCTCTTTTACATGGTTTTCATCTTTACCCTCTCTTACATAAAACTTAACCGTTTGGTCACCATCTTTAAAACGCATTAACTCTTCTAATTTTGAAGACTTTAAATAACTCGTCACTGTACTTGTCATAGCTTTTGAGGCAGACTCATCACCAGATGTAAACACCTTTAAACCTGTGATTTTATTAACCATTTCTACATACTCTTTCCCTTCAGCATCTTCAATGTTCATTCCCATTGTTGCCAACATCCTGAACATTTTTTGATTTAAAATAAAGGATGTAATATTCTCATTATCTTCTAATTTGTCTATTGATGTCTGACCAAATGACGCTAATGTTGAGACCATTAGTACAGCTATTAAAATAGTTTTTTTACCCATTGTTAAATATGATTTATAATTTTTCATGATTTCTTGTTTTTAAAATTTAATTCTTTAATAATTTGTTTGTTGTATTACTATACACCGAAATATAATGGGCTTTTTCTAGACCTCTGTTTAAGTTGTCTCCTGCCATATCGAGTGCATTCATTCCTTGCAAACCTTGATTTAAATTATTAGAAATTAAGGCGAGCGCTTGCTTTGTCTCTAAGTATAATTTCTGCTCTTCTGGTGTATATTCCGAAAGCGTTTTTGGTCCACTATTCCAATTAGGAATAAATATTCCAAGCATTAAAACAGCCACAGCTGCGACAGAAATCCATTTATACAATTGTGTTTTATTAGACTTTAATGGAACGTCTTTAGTGTACTGCTCTTTTTTCGCATTAGAAAAGTATTGAAACATTGGCTTGTAATGTTCTAAATGAGGTGCTACATCATCGCTTAAAAAATAGGCTTTTAATTGCGCCTCTTCTTTAAGTGTAGTCTCAGCATTGTTATACTTTTCTACTAATTTTTCTATATTATTTAATACCATATTGATGTGTATTAGTTAATTTTTCTCTTATTATTTTTCGTGCTCTAGATAAATTCACTCGTATTGCAGTTTCATTCATGTCTAGCATTTTAGCTATTTCTGCAAAATCGTATTCTTCAATATCTCTTAGTTGCACTATTATTTTTTGTTGCTCTGGTAGGTCTTCCATTATTTTTGAAACCCAATCCACACTATCTTTTGCTTCTACTTGCTTCTGTAATGATGTGTTACCATCTGTATAATTACTATGAACAATTTTTAAATTTTGTGCTTGCTTAGATTTTAATCGATCCAAACAAAAATTCTTGGTCATAGTCATAGAAAACGCTTCCACATTTTTATAGTCTTCAATCTTTTTATTATTCTTCCATAATTTCAACAGTATTTCTTGTGTTGCATCTTCTGCTTCTTCACGAGATATTAGTAATCGTTTCGCTAAACGAAAAACTTTATCCTTAAAGGGCATCACGATTTTTACAAAATCTGCCTGTTTCATTATTTTTTTGATTGGTTGATGATTGCAATTTTACTCGCTTTCAATATTACGACGAACCACTTTATCTTTTGTTACAAAGATTTTATGTTTTTTATAATATTGTGAGTAAATTTAGAGTTTTACACATAGACATAGATGTAAAAAATTGCTATTTGAAAAAAGAAAAAGAATTATGAAGAAAATTAAAATCTTATTACTTGTATTTATCACGACAATTAGTATCACGTCTTGTTATGACGACTTAGATGATGATATCATCGTTTCTACTTCTGTAGAAATTAGTGATTTTGTCTGGAAAGCAATGAATGCCGTTTATTTGTACAAACCTGAAATTCCAGATTTAGCTAACGATAGGTTTGCTACTAATGTAGAATACAACGACTATCTCAACAGTTATAGCTCTCCAGAAGAATTATTTGAATCTTTAAAATATATGCCAAATACTATAGATCGATTTAGTAGAATTTATAGTAATTACAATCAGTTATTAGATCTATTAGGAGGCACTACAATAAGTAATGGTATTGAATACAATTTATATTTTGTACCAGGTAGCGATTCTGAAATATATGGTGCTATCACTCTAGTTTTAAATAATAGTGTAGCTTCTAATTTAGGTTTAGAACGCGGTCAAATATTTAGGACAGTAAATGGAGAAAACCTTAATTCTAGTAATTATACTGACCTCTTATCATCAAATAATTACACCTTAGGTTTTGCTGATTATAATAACAACGGAACCAATGATACTGAAGACGATACGATTACGCTAAATAACGAAAATGTAAGTTTATCTAAAGAAACCTACACTGAAAATCCTGTACATAAGTCTGAAGTTATTCAAGTTAATGGCACTAATATTGGGTACTTAATGTACAATGCATTTAATAGTAATTATAATTCCGCTTTAAACGACGCATTTGGAGAGTTCAGCACAGCTGGTGTTACAGAATTGGTATTAGATTTAAGATATAATGGAGGTGGCTCTGTACAAACAGCAGCATATTTAGGTAGCATGGTTACAGGGCAATTTATGGGCTCTGTCTATTCTAAATTATTTTATAACGACAATTTGAGTAACAACAATGAAGACTATTTATTTACAAATTCTATCTCAGGTGGTGGCTCTATAAATAGTCTTAACCTAACTAAAGTCTATATTTTAACTACCAATAGAAGAACAGCTTCTGCTAGCGAATTGGTTATTAATAGTCTTAGTCCATACATCGATGTTATTGTTATTGGCGAGAATACTGTAGGGAAAACTCAAGCTTCTCAAACCGTTTATGACTCTCCTGGCTTATTTTCAACAGATGGCATCAACCTTGGTCATACATATGCTTTACAACCTTTAATTGCAAATTCTACCAATGTAAATGATGAATTGGTTCCAAATACAGGTTTAATTCCAAATATTGACTTATCAGAGTCACCAACTAATTTCGGGATTCTTGGAGACGTCAACGAGCCGCTTTTAGCTGCAGCCATTCAAAACATAACTTCTGCTGATCGTTCGTCTGGTCAAGCCATTGAAATTAATGAATTTAGACAAGTAAAGCAAATTATAACACCCTTAGAACAAGACATGTATATTGATTAAACACGTTACATATAACTAAAAAAGCCGCATTCTAAATTTAGAATGCGGCTTTTTGTCTTTCTAAAGGGTTATTTTAATTAAAATATACACCTCCAGGAATTATACCTGTGTTAGCAAAGTTTGTAACCTCGTTAGAAGATAAGCTGTATGATAAAAGCATACCATTACTTGTGTAATCTAAAGCATCAACTCCATATAATACATTATCTTTAACTTCCATACCGTAAAAGCTTAAACCAGTAATTTCTGCTGATGTTGGCAATACTGTATCATCTTCATCCATTTTATAAACACTACCAGATAAATAATAGTAAAGTGTTCCGTTTTCTAATGCGAGAAAGCTTGGGTGCTCTGTACCTGCAAAATCAATTGATGTTACAGAATAATCACTACTATCTATTTTAGATAATTTTCCACCAGTTTCACTACCTGTCCAAGATGGTGTTCCACCAGCTAAAACCCATAAATCGCCATCACTATCTAATCTTAAAGAATTTGGTACATCTCCTACTGTTATTGTTGTAGACACCACATCTGTAGCTGCATTTATAACTGAAATAACATTGTTCTGTCCATAACCACCTTGATGTGCAACGTAAACTGTGTTTCCGTTTGCTACTATTTTCTCTGGCCCTTCTTCTACGGCAATAGATTGTGAGCTCATTGTGTTCGTTGTAGCGTCTATAACAGCAACATAATCATCAGTAGCAACACCACCATCTCCCCAATTTGTAACATAACCTTTACCATTTGCAAAAGCAATATGTCTTGGGTTATTTAAACCAGTATCTATGGTTGCTACAGATTCGAAAGTGTAACGGTTTACAATTTCAATAGCATTAGACACGTTTAAAACGATATACGCCAAATCATCATTGAAGGCTATACTTTGAGCTACATCTCCCAAAGCTCTACCATTTACAGCACTAAAAACATTATTTTCAATAATAGATAAATCATCAGAAGTATACGTAATTGAGGCATTTCCTTGTCCAAAATTACCTTCGTTTGAAACAATTATTCCGTTTTCGTAATCGCCTAAAGATTCATTTCCATTATTATCATCGTCACTATTACACGAAGTAAATAATAAGGTTACTGATAAAAAGAGTAAAGTAATTTTTTTTGAAATCATTTTGTTTTAAAATTTAAGTGTTAGTTTAATATTGAAATTTCTGTTTGGCATTGGTCGCAATGCTACGTTTTCGTAATAAGTGTTATAAATGTTATTAACTTTTAAGTCTAGGATATAATTTAATTTTCCGGATTTATTTAGTTCATAAGAACAGCCTATATTTCCAACGTCATAACCATTTAATGAACTACCAATAATATCTACCTCTCCAGTGAACAAGTGTTGGTAATAAGCGGTAAATGATTTAAAATTATATGATAACGCTATATTTGCTTTATGGAGCGGCACATAGTATAAAGGCTGATTTTTCTCTACGTCTTCCGTTTCTGTATAAGAATAGATTGTTACTAAATTAAAGTTATGTGCTTTGATTTTTTTGATATAGCCAAGCTCCACCTCTAAGCCATAATGTTTTGCATTAGCAATATTTACAGGATTCCAATAATTAGTTTCAGTATTTGGTCGCCATTGAATGAGGTCTGAAGTTTCAATGTAAAATGTGTTCAGTTTTAAATGTAACGATTTTAAAATTTCGAGTTGATGACCTAAATCAAATTGAAAAGACTCTTCTGGTTCTAAGTCTAAGTTTCCACCAGGATTCCAATACAAATCATTAAATGTTGGTACTCTAAAGTTTTTAGATGCATTAAACTTTAACATATATGATTCCGCTACTTTATAACTTAAATCTCCAGCAAAAACTAATGGGCTTTTAAAATCTGAAATCACATCTTTTCTAATATTTAGGTTGTACCTAAACCTTGTTGAAAATTGATGATTGAATATTGCCGTAGCTGAAAAAGCACAGCGTTTTGGGTCTACATAACTATTGCCTTCTGCTGTAATAGAACTGTAATCTGTAATAACACTCAAGGCCATTTGTTTAGATAGATTAAGTTTATAATGATGCTTAATGAGCCATGTCTCTGCTTGACCTTCAGAATAATTGTTTAAATCTTTGTTTTCAAAATATTTAAATTTTTCTAATAAATGAACCGTTTTTAAACTGGACGTAAAATTGTCACTAACATGAGCCCATTCTAACATACTACGATAATCTTCAGTTTCATATTTACTATTAGAAGGTGCTAATAAGGTTGAAGAAAATGCTCTATCACTTCTAAAATTCTGATGGTATACTTTTAAAACATCCTTTTGAGATAAAACATAACCCAAATTGAAATTAAGATCTAAATTGTTAAAAGCACCATTTTCATTTTTCTCATCTGTACCCAGAATACGATAATCATTTTCGGTATTAATATAAGAAACACCAGCACTACCAGACCATTTGTTATTACCAAAAGATAAATTATAACTAGCATTCTCTGTTTCATAACTTCCGTAACCCAATTGTAACCTATGATTTATATGCTTTGTAAAATCAGAATCATTAGAGAGATGTACACTTCCTCCAATAGCTCCACTTCCATATTGCACACTTCCTCCTCCACTTCTTATACTTATTGAATTGTAATTAGCTGAAGAAATGGTATTAAAATCTACTTGTCCAAGCAATGGAGAGTTAATATTAATACCATTCCAAATCACAGCAGTTTGTGATGCATTGGTTCCTCTAAAAGAAGCCGAAGAAACCATACCATAGCCATTCTCTTTGAAATAGATGTTAGAATTAAAACGTAATACATCAGTTAAGGAATTTCCGTTTTTTCTAAGAATAGAATCGTTTAAGACAGTAAGTTTATAGCCTTGGTTATAACGCTTCAGTTTAACATCACTTAACACAACTTCATCCAAGCGCTGAATAGAATCAGTGGACGTTTGTGCCTTAGCAACGCTATAAAAACATAGCAATAATAAACAGAGTACTATACGTATCATACCGCAATCACTTTTATCCCGAAAGTTTTACTTTTTGTTAAAAAAATGGCAGGTCTCCTGACTTACGTCTTGTTATTTTGCCTTCCCATTCTTAATTGAACAGTGACTAGAAGTTTAATAACAAGCATCACCGACGTGACTAAGCTTACAGTTGCGGGAACAGTTCTGGTATCTCACCAGATTCCCTTTTAATCCATTCAATTAAGAATGAAACCAATTTTCAATGCAAAAGTAGTCTATTAATACAAAGTGACTCTAATAAAATGTTACTTTTTCTTATTCATTTTGTAGATAAGATAAATGAATCCGATTAAAAAATGTGCTATGATTATTCCTGCAACGATATATAGTGTTAAATTTGAATCGCCTCTCATGGTAGAATTTTTATCAAAATTAATGAGAACTCAAATAACAAAACGTTACAATTGTTACCAATGAAATATATTAAAATTTTAATTATACTATTATTTGTAAGTTCATGTAAAAATGAACCAAAGCAAGACAATTCTCCAACAATTGAAACACAAAAATTAGAACTAAAATATGCTAAAGGTTTTTCTGTAACATACTTTGACTCCTATAAGGTACTTGAAATCTTAGAGCCATGGCCTAATTCTGAGAAGACCTATTCTTACGCAATTGCAAATAACAAGTCTTCAAATACTATTAAACCTAAAGATTTCGATGCTATTATCAACACCGAAATAAACAAAATCGTAGTAACATCTACAACGCACATTCCGGCTTTAGAATTATTAGGAGTAGAACAGAATTTGGTTGGTTTTCCAGGTACAAATTATATATCTTCAAAAAAAACAAGAGCTTTAATCGATGCCAAAAAAGTTAGAGAATTAGGAAAAAATGAAGGTATTAACACTGAGGTTTTGTTAGAACTCAATCCTGATTTGGTCATTGGATTTGGTGTAGATGGCGTCAATAAAACCTTTGAAGTGATCAAAAAGGCAGGAATTCCGGTAATATACAATGGCGATTGGGCAGAAAGTTCCGCATTAGCAAAAGCGGAATGGATTAAACTTTTTGGCACCTTATTTAATAAAGAAAAAGAAGCAGATTCTATATTCAACAACATTGAAAAAGAATACAATTCAGCTAAAGAGATTGCAAAAAACGCTCAGCATCAACCTACGATTTTGAGTGGTGCTTTAGAAAAAGATGTTTGGTATTTACCAAATGGTTCCAGTCCTGAAGCTCAATTCTTAAAAGATGCTAACGTTAATTATTTATGGAGTGAAACGACTGGTAATGGAAGTTTGGCACTTAGTTTTGAAACTGTTTTAGACAAAGCCCAAGATGCAGAGATATGGCTGAGCCCTTCCTATTATAAAAGTTTTGATCAGTTAGAAAAAGCAAATGCTCTTTATAATAATTTTGAAGCCTTTAAAAATAAAAACATTTATACATTCTCAAATAAAACAGGAACAACAGGTGGTGTTCTATATTATGAATTAGGTACTGCAAGACCAGATTTGGTTTTAAAAGATTTAATAAAAATTACACATCCTGAATTACTAACTTATTACCAACCGTATTTTTTTGAAAGACTAATTCAATAAGGTAGTTTTAAATTACTGTTGGATAAAAAACATGAGTGCTCTAATATCAATGAAATCTAACTATACATATTCTTTTATTATTTTAATTGCACTATTGCTTTTGTGCTTTGTGGCTAATATTAGTTTAGGTTCTATTAGTATTCCATTTTCTGAAGTTGTTAAAGGCCTTTTTAGCTCGTCTGACAATGCTACGTGGGAAATTATAATTACCAAAGTTAGATTACCCAAAGCCATTAATGCTGTCATGGTTGGTTCTGGTTTAGGTATTTCAGGTTTACTAATGCAAACGCTATTTAGAAACCCATTGGCTGGACCATTTGTTTTAGGTATTAGCTCTGGCGCCAGTCTTGGTGTGGCTATTGTTATTTTAGGTTCTGGACTCTTTGGTGGTCTTTTTGCGACTCTTCTAATTTCAAAATGGAGTATTGTAATCGCTGCTAGTTTAGGTAGTTTTTTAGTGCTTTTGTCAGTATTAGCAGTTTCTAGTAAGATTAGAGATACAATGGCAATTCTTATTATTGGTTTAATGTTTGGTAGCATCACAGCTGCAGTTGTGAGTGTGCTTTCTTACTTTAGTTCGGCTGAGCAATTACAACAATATATATTTTGGGGATTTGGTAGTTTAGGCAATTTATCCTGGGAAGAATTGCTCATTTTCTTCGGAATTTACGCTTTAGGAATTACCCTCAGTATTGCGTCGGCTAAAAGCCTGAATGCCTTGCTATTAGGAGACAACTACGCAAAAAGCCTTGGATTATCTTTGAAAACTAGCAGATTCGTTATTATATTCGCCACAAGTTTAATTGCAGGAACTGTTACCGCATTTGCTGGCCCTATAGCATTTATTGGATTGGCAATTCCGCATTTAACTCGGCAAATATTTAAAACCTCAAATCATAAAATATTATTGCCTGCTGTGTTTTTATTTGGTGCTATAGTAATGCTAATTTGTGATAGTATTGCTCAAGTTCCTGCTAGTGACTATACCTTACCTATCAATGCGATTACTGCGTTAGTAGGAGCACCAGTAGTAATTTGGTTACTTGTAAAACAGCGGAAAATGATGTTTTAAACTATTAAAACATGAAAACAAAAACTCCCCTAAGTTTTTGTAAGATGAACACTGTTAAACCCTTACTAATAGCATGTGCAATTACATTATTAATTGGATGCAAATCTTACAAAACCACTACCGAACTCCAAACGACCTTTGCAAAAGAAGAATTAAAAGATCTTGAAACCATACGATCCTTTTTCGTTAAAGACATCATGGGATTAAAAGATGATAATTTTCACTTTCAATTTAGAAATAAAGTTCAAAAATTAGAATCTACAGGATTTTCTAGCGTAGAGCCAAAAAAAATTGAAAACCTATTTAAATCGGTTTCAGAATCTACAATTGATGAAATTTGGGAAACCAAAACACATTCCAAATCAAATAGAAACAATACAGAATACAAATACCTTGTCCCAAAAGAAGGTGGCAAATACATTGAGTTTTTAGCTAAAAACACAAAACATAATCTAAGGATAAAAGATTACTATAACAAAGTTGTGAAGTCTGGAAATTTTAGTCATTTTTCAATTCTTAGCTATATGGAAGACAATAAGCTAGATTTTGATTTAGCTAATACTAATATTCAGATTGTGTTGGCAATTCACTATATTACACTCTGTCACGACAATAATATTACAAGTAATTTAATGAATTAGTGCCAAAATCAAATAGCAATACCATTTTACAAGTGCAACAACTTTCCATTGGTTATAAAACCAAAAAAGTGGAGACCGTTATTGCTAGCGCTATAAATTTCGAATTACAACAAGGGCATCTCATAGGTTTAGTTGGTGCCAATGGCATTGGTAAATCCACCCTTTTAAGAACACTAATTGGTGTGCAACCAACTCTATCTGGTACAGTAGAACTCAATCAACAACTCTTAGAAACTACGTCGCCTGTAGAACTAGCTAAGCAATTAAGTATTGTATTAACAGAACCATTAATATCTAAAAACCTTTCCGTTTTTGAGTTGGTTTCATTAGGAAGACATCCTTATACAAATTGGATTGGTAATTTATCTGATAACGACCTCTCAATAATTAATAATGCTTTACAACTTGTAAACATTATGGACTTAAAAAACAGAAGGTGCTATGAGCTAAGTGATGGACAACTACAAAAAGTAATGATTGCAAGAGCTTTAGCTCAAGATACCGCAATTATTATCTTAGATGAACCCACTACTCATCTCGATATGTATCATAAAGCATATATATTAAAACTGCTTCAAAAATTAACTAAAGAAACGGGTAAAACTATCCTATTTTCTTCTCATGAAATTGATTTGGCCATACAACTATGCGACACCATGATTGTGATGCAACAAGACCATGTTGTTTGTGAGCAACCTTGTAATTTAATTAAAAACGGCGTTTTTGAAACCCTTTTCCCAAAAGATTTAATCGCGTTTGATAACAATACAGGAAGTTTTAAAGTTACGCAATAGGCTTAAATTTTAATGCACATATTAACTAATAGAATCTTTAAGAATTCTAGTTAAGTCATTTCATTTTCAAAATTCAACTTCAATGTCCACTTTATCGATTATCTTTGAACAATATCTTTTTTAAAACATGAACGACACCATCATTCTTATCATTTCTATTTTTGTTTCAGCCGCAATTGGCGCTTTTATAGGTCTAAAATTCGCACAATTAAAAGGCAAAAGTGATAGAAGTACATTAGAAGAACGTAATACTAATTTGCAAAAACAATTTGAAGATTTCAAACAATTCTCAGAATCTGAAAATCTAAAGCAAGACCAATATTTCAACCAAACGCTTAATGAATTAAAAGAATCGATTTCTAAAATTGAAACAGAACGCGAAAACATAAGGAAAGAAAAAGATTTTTTAAATACAGAATTATCGAGACGTAATACCGAATTCGAAAATCTACAAGAACAAAACCTTAAACGAGATGCCGAATTAGAACAACAACAAATTCAACTTCGAAAAGATTTTGAATTAATGGCTTCAAAAATCCTTGAAGAAAAATCAGAAAAATTTACGCTTCAGAATAAAGAAAACATAAAAAACATTTTAAACCCACTTGAAGAAAAAATAAAAACCTTTGAGAAAAAAGTAGATGATACACAAAAGGAAAGTATAAGTATGCATTCTGCTTTAAAGGAGCAATTATTAGGCTTAAAAGATCTTAATCAGCAGATGACAAAAGAAGCGACCAACCTTACAAGAGCCCTAAAAGGTGATAGTAAAATGCAAGGTAATTGGGGCGAATTAGTTCTGGAACGTGTTTTAGAAAAATCGGGCTTAGAAAAAGATAGAGAGTATTTCGTGCAGCAAAGTTTTACTCTAGAAAATGGTTCTCGAGTTTTACCAGATGTCGTTTTAAACTTACCTGGTAATAAAAAAATGATTATAGATTCTAAGGTATCTTTAACTGATTACGAACGTTTGGTTAATGCAGATGATGATAATGATAAATCAACTTTTCTTAAAGCACATGTCAATTCAATTAAGAGACATGTTGACCAACTTTCTGATAAAAACTATCAAGATTTATACGATATAGAATCGCCAGATTTTGTACTTCTATTTATACCCATAGAACCCGCTTTTGCCATAGTTGTTAATGAGGATAACACCATTTACAATAAAGCATTTGAAAAAAATATTGTTATTGTTACACCTTCTACCCTTTTAGCTACGCTACGTACTATTGATAGTATGTGGAATAATGAAAAACAACAACAAAACGCTATTGAAATTGCAAGACAAGCTGGTGCTCTTTATGATAAATTTGAAGGTTTAGTAAAAGATTTAACAGGTGTTGGAAAAAAGATTGATGCTGCAAAATCAGACTATTCATCTGCAATGAACAAGTTAGTTGACGGTAGAGGCAATTTAATCACTAGCGTTGAAAAACTCAAAAAAATGGGTGCCAAAGCGAAAAAGGCGCTTCCAGAAGCCATTTTAAAACGAGCCGAAGAAGAAGATAATTAGTAGAATAGGATTTAAAACTTTAGTTTTAAAATAAATAAAAGCGAAAGCTTAGTACTATAGAAAAATATAATATCATGAAATTTTTAATCAAATCAATTATTGTCCTTTTAATATTAGCGGCTGGCATATTCTGTTTCATGTATTTTGTACATTACAGTGAAGGTATAAGAGCAGGGAAATTGGTTAAATTCAGTAACAAAGGTGTTATATTTAAAACTTGGGAAGGCGAAATAAGCCAAGGTGTTTCCGATGCGCAAACATTTACCTTCTCTGTTGAAGATGGCGAAGAAAAGGCGATTGAAGACCTTAATAGATTACAGGGTAAATTTGTAAAGCTTTATTATTTTGAGCGTTACAAGACGATGTTTTGGCTAGGTGATACTAAGTATTTTATTACTAAAGTTGAAGAAGAAAACGAATAACGTTCCTCTACTTCATTAAGTGGTTTAAAATTCTCAATGGTAATTTTTATAATTCCGATAGCAATAATTATTAAAATCACTTTATAATTTAGAATATATTAGAACTTACTAAAAATAGAAGAGAGATTAAGTTTACGAAAAATAAATAACTAATTTAGGCAATCATAGGCTCATCAGGCCAATACTAAAGTAAGACTCATGTATAAATACGCAAAGGACTCTCAGGTTACGATCACTCAGCTAATGTTACCATCACATTCTAATTTTAGTGGTAAAATACATGGTGGTCATATTTTAAATCTAATGGATCAAATTGCTTTTGCATGTGCCTCAAAACACTCAAGAAATTACTGCGTTACGGCATCTGTAAATAAGGTTGACTTTTTAAATCCTATTGAAGTAGGCGAATTAGTCACCTTAAAAGCCTCTGTTAATTATACGGGAAATACATCAATGGTCATTGGGCTGCGTGTTGAATCTGAGAACGTACAAACAGGTATCGTTAAGCATTGCAATTCTTCATATTTTACAATGGTTGCTAAAGGCGAAGACGGAAAAAATGCTAAAGTTCCTGGTTTAATTTTAGACTCAAAACAAGGTGTAAGGCGTTTTGCAAGAAGTATTGCTAGACAAGAACAATCAAGAAATAGATCATCTCGTTTTAATTCTTCAGATTTTAAATTAGAAGATCATATTGAATTAATTAAAAGTCAAAATGCTATGATTGAATTATTTGAATCTTAGTTTTTTACGCTTTTTAATCTTAAAAAAAATCAAAAAAAAAGTTGTTCCACCTAAATTTAACTAGGATTGAAACAACTTTTCTATTTTAAATTATTTTTATTGCTTTACAAACCGTTTTGTTTGGGTTTGTTTATCTCCAGTGATTTTAACCAAATACATTCCTGTTTTCCAGTTAGTAACATCAATTGAAGATTCTAATCGCGTAATTGTACTTTTATGAATTCGCTTACCTAAAACATCATATACTTCTAACAGTAAGTTTTCAGAATATTTTGGCAATTTAATATTTAACCTATTTTTTGATGGATTAGGCGAAATTTTAAAACTACCGTCTTGAAAATGATAATTTTTATTCACAGTAGATTCCATAGCAAAATCATTTTGGAACACATGCGCATCAGCACATACACTAGCAAACATAACTACAGCAATACAACTAAGTAATATTTTTTTCATCTAATCGGAATAATCTCTTGTACTAAGTTAGTAAATATTAATTGATATACTTAGTATACACGCGAAAATTGTGCCAACTACTTACTTAAATACATTTTTCTTCTTGAATAAAGATCGTAAAATTGATCATCCTTTAAACTATCAATAAATAAAATACTTTCTCCTGTACTTTTCATCTCTGGTCCTAATTTCTTATTCACATTAGGGAATTTATTGAATGAGAAAACGGGTTGTTTAATCGCGTAACCATCTAATTGAGGATTAAAATCAAAATCAGTAACTTTTTTCTCTCTTAACATTACTTTAGTCGCATAATTAACATATGGTTCTTTGTAGGCTTTAGCAATAAAAGGTACGGTTCTCGATGCTCTTGGGTTAGCTTCAATGATATAAACAACTTCATCTTTAATGGCAAACTGAATATTAATTAATCCAATTGTATTCAATGCCCTTGCAATAGTATGCGTATGATCTTTTATTTGTTGCATCACTAATTCACCTAAATTAAAAGGTGGTAGCGTTGCATTACTATCACCAGAGTGAATACCACAAGGCTCAATATGCTCCATGATACCAATGATATAGACATTACCTTCTGCATCACATATAGCATCAGCTTCTGCCTCAATAGCACCATCTAAATAGTGGTCTAATAGTAATTTGTTACCAGGAATAGATTTTAATAAATCAATAACATGAGATTCTAGTTCTTGTTTGTTAATCACAATTTTCATTCCTTGTCCACCCAATACATAAGATGGTCTCACTAAAATAGGAAAGTCTAAAACATCTGCTATCGCTAAAGCTTCATCTGCAGATTCTGCAACATCAAACTCTGGATAAGGAATATTATGTTCTTTTAATATGTTTGAAAAACTACCTCTATCTTCAGCTAAATCTAAAGCCTTAAAGCTAGTTCCCATAATTTTAACACCCCATTTTTCTAACTTCTCAGCAAGTTTTAAAGCGGTTTGTCCACCTAATTGAACAATAACACCCTCTGGTTTTTCATGTTGAATAATATCATAGATATGTTCCCAGAATACAGGTTCAAAATATAATTTATCTGCAATATCAAAATCTGTAGAAACCGTTTCAGGATTACAGTTAATCATAATGGTTTCATAACCACATTCTGCAGCAGCTAAAACACCATGTACACAACAGTAATCAAATTCTATACCTTGTCCAATTCTGTTTGGACCAGAGCCTAAAACAATGATTTTCTTTTTATCTGAAACTATACTTTCGTTATGCACGTAAACTTCGCCAGATGGTGTTTCAACCTCACTTTCGAAAGTTGAGTAATAATACGGAGTTTGAGCCTTAAATTCGCCAGCACACGTATCTACTAATTTAAAAACACGATTAATATTCAGTTCCATTCGTTTATTACGAACCTCACTTTCTAAACAACCTAGCATATGTGCTATTTGTCTATCTCCATAACCTTTTTGCTTCGCTTCTAATAACAACTCACGGTCTAATGAATCTATGGTATTTGTAGAAATCTCTTTTTGAAGTTGAAATAATTCTTCATATTGCCTTAAGAACCACATGTCAATTTTTGTGATTTCGAAAATACGGCTCAATGGAATACCTATTTCTATAGCATCATAAATAGCAAAAACACGATCCCAACTCGCATATTTCAATTTATTTATAATAGTATCATAATCTTTATAACCTTTTCCGTCTGCACCTAATCCATTTCTTTTAATTTCTAAAGATTGTGTTGCTTTGTGAAGGGCTTCTTGAAACGAACGACCAATAGCCATTACCTCTCCAACAGCTTTCATTTGTAAACCTAATGTTCTGTCTGAACCTTCAAATTTATCAAAATTCCAACGTGGTATTTTAACAATTACGTAGTCTAATGTCGGTTCAAATAAAGCCGATGTTGATTTTGTAATTTGATTATTTAACTCGTCCAAAGTATAACCTAACGCCAATTTTGCTGCAACTTTTGCAATTGGATAACCTGTAGCTTTACTTGCCAATGCAGACGAACGTGATACACGTGGATTAATTTCAATTGCAATAATTTCTTCCTCCTCATCTGGACTAACCGCAAACTGAACATTACAACCACCTGCAAAGTCTCCAATACTACGCATCATATGGATAGCCATATCTCGCATTTTTTGTTGCGTTTTATCAGACAATGTCATTGCTGGTGCCACAGTAATTGAATCACCTGTATGGATTCCCATAGGATCCATATTTTCAATAGTACATATAATCACAACATTGTCATTACTATCACGTAGTAACTCAAGCTCATACTCTTTCCAGCCCAAAAGAGCTTTATCTATCATTACTTCATGAATAGGGGAAATTTCTAGACCTCTTGTTAAGTTTTCGTCAAATTCTTTTTCATCATAAACAATAGAAGCTCCTGCTCCACCTAGCGTAAATGATGCTCTAATACAAAGTGGAAAACCAAACTCTTGTGCTATTTCTTTTCCTTTTAAAAAAGAGGTTGCTGTTGCCTGAGGTGCCATGCCAACACCAATTTTTAACATTAATTCTCTAAACTTTTCTCTATCTTCAGTAATATTTATAGCATCAATATCTACACCAATAATTTCCACACCAAAATCTTCCCAAATTCCTTTTTCATCTGCTTCAATACATAAATTTAAAGCAGTTTGACCACCCATTGTAGGTAATACAGCATCGATTTGAGGATGATCTTTTAAAATTTGAATTAAGGACTTAGTCGTCAATGGCAACAAATAAACATGATCTGCCATTGTAGGATCTGTCATGATTGTTGCAGGATTAGAATTAATTAAAATGGTTTCAATTCCATCTTCTCTCAAAGATCTTAATGCCTGAGAACCAGAGTAATCAAACTCACAGGCTTGACCTATTACTATAGGTCCTGATCCGATTAATAAAATTGATTTTAAGCTATTATTTTTTGGCATGAGAATAGGTATTATATTTTATACGATTTCTTTTTAATTATTTAGCTGTGCAAAAATAGTTAACAAATAGATACAAAAAAAGGCGTTACACCTAAGTAACGCCTTTAATATATTAACAATTGTTAATCATTATTTTTTATGTCTTGATTCAGTTGAAACAGACAATTTTTTTCTTCCTTTAGCTCTTCTACGTGCTAAAACTTTTCTTCCGTTAACAGAAGCCATTCTTTCTCTGAAACCATGTTTGTTTCTTCTCTTTCTTTTTGACGGTTGAAATGTTCTTTTCGGCATGACTTATATATTTAAAAACTAATTTTTCTTTAATTGATTGAGGGCTACCTCAAAACTGCGTGCAAATATACAACAAGTTTTTACTTTAGCAAGTGTGAAAATAAAAATTTTTATATAGATTTTTATTACCTTTGCGCTCCGCAAAAATACTCAGAAATATGTTTAATAAAAATATAAAGTTAGTTATTGCCGCTTTAATCATTGGCTTTGGCATCTATCAATTCACTGAAGGTTACATTGGTAATGGTATAATGTATATATTACTTTCTACCATTTTTATATTCTTATACTTTAAAAACGAATTAATTTTATTAGCTTTTTTAAAGTTAAGAAAGCAAGATTTTCCTGGAGCAAAGAAATGGTTAGACAAAATAAAAAATCCTGAAGGCGCTTTAGTAAAGAAGCAACAAGGGTATTTAAACTACCTAAATGGCATCATGGTTTCTCAAACTAATATGAATGAGGCTGAAGGCTATTTTAAAAAAGCAATTAACTTAGGTTTATCTATGGATCATGATTTAGCTATGGCGAAACTTAATTTAGCCGGAATCGCTTTTTCTAAACGTAGAAAACCTGAAGCGATGAAATTATTAGCTGAAGCTGAAAAATTAGATAAAAGAGATATGTTAGCTGATCAAATAAAAATGATGAAGCAACAAATGAAAAAGACTGTAATTCCAAAACAACAATATGGTCAACCAACTTCTGCAAGACAAAATCGTAGAAGTAGACGTTAATATTCTTATTAGTTTATTAAAATAAAAAAGGCTTAAACATTTATTTGTTTAAGCCTTTTTTAATGACACTTATTGTAATAGCAGATTATACATTTATAGAACTTATAATAATGGAGCCATTAATCTAGCTGTGGCTTCAATAAGTTTTGTTCGTTTAGAGCGTTCTACCCAAGTTTCTAGTTCTAGTTTTTCACAATCCTTTAAATCGTCTGTAAAAAAATCAGTAAGTTGTTTTCCTAATGATTTATTATAAATTAAGGCATTGACTTCAAAATTAATATTGAAACTTCTGTAATCCATGTTTGTGGTACCAACTGTGCTAAACACACCATCTACAACCATAGTTTTAGCATGTATAAAACCTTTGGTATATTGATAAACCTCTACTCCTGCTTCAAGTAGTAACTGTAAATATGAATTTGTAGCATATTCTGCAATCCAAGAATCTGAAGTTTTAGGTACAATAATCTTTACCGTAATATTACTTCGTGCTGCTACTTGAAGCGCTGTTACTATTTCTCCATTTGGTATAAAATAAGGTGTTGTTATATAGATGTGATCTTCCGCTGTAGTGATAGCCACAAAAATGGCTTCCATAATGTTAGACCAATCAGTATCTGGTCCGCTTGCCGCAATTTGCAAAGGCACATTTTCTTTACAGCCATGCTCTGGAAAATAAGCACTAGATATTTCGGTTGATCCTTTACTAACAAAATCCCAAGCAGTAAAAAATAATATCTGCAACTGTTTTACAGCTTCACCAACAACACGAATATGTGTATCCCTCCAATAACGATTATTGTTAGCATTCACATAATTATCTGAAATATTAACACCACCAACATAGCCTATTTTACCATCAATAACAATGATTTTTCTATGGTCGCGATAATTCATGTGCCCTGTAAATTTTGTAAACAATACTGGCATGAAAGAATACATTTCTACATTGCAGTCTTTTAACTTACGCTTCATAGAAGAAGTAATAGAACTCCCAACGTCATCAATTACAATTCTAATCTCTAAACCTTCTTTGGCTTTTTTACACAACAGATTTAGTACTTCTGTTCCTATTTTATCATCTTTAATTACAAAATATTCAAGATGAATGTGATGCTTTGCTTCTTTAATGTCAGTAAAAAGGATTTTGAATTTATCATCTCCATTTTTTATAAGCTTAACTTCGTTATTAATCGTTAGCTTAGATTTTTCATTATTATATAATAGCGGAATTAACTTTGACTTTTGATCTAATAAATCATCAACTTCATTGATCTGTTTAGTATCTAACTCTAACTGTTGTTGAATCTTTTTAATCGTTGACTGATTTAAAACCCGTTTTCTATCAAAAATTTTAGTTTTACGGTATTCTTGCCCAAAGAGGTAATACATTATTAAACCCAAAAACGGAAAAGCCAACAAGCCAATAATATAGCTTAATGACTTTGTTGGGTTTATTTTTTTTAATAGAATAGTCACTACTGCTGATAAAGCAATAGTATAATTTAATGCAATTAAAATTTGCCAGATATGGTTTCTAACAAACTCCAAAAATTAAGGTTTAGCAGAATAATAACCTTCCTTAGGTATTTCTATTAAATAAGGTTTACGCGACTTATTATTTAAATGAGCTTCTCTTAACCAAGGATTATGAAGTTTTAAAATTTTATAGTTGATACCAAAACGTTTTGCAAATTTCGCAAAATCAGTCACTGCTGTATCTACTTCTACTTTGTACGTTGGCACTTCTTTATATAAATGTGATTTATTAAAGTTGAATCCATATTTATCTGGATGAGAAAGAATTTCTTTCAACGCAACAATTCTAAAAACATAACGACCTGTTTCTTCTCCTAAAAGCAAATCATAATAACCAGTAACGTCTTGTGCTTTCAATCGTTTAGATACACCGTAATTTCCTGCATTGTATGCAGCAGCAGCTTTAGTCCATGATCCTAATTTTTGCTTGGCTTTCTTTAAATAATCGCAAGCCACCTCTGTTGCTTTTTCAAGGTTATATCGTTCGTCAACATTATCATTAACCTCTAAACCATTCTCTCTTCCTGTTGCTTTCATAATTTGCCAAACACCACTTGCACCAGCAGGAGACTTTGCCGTTTGAATTAATCCACTCTCAATAACAGCCAAATATTTAAAATCGTCTGGTACACCATTTTTTTCAAGAATTGGCTCTATAATTGGGAAGTATTTCTGAGCACGTTTAAACATTAAAAGTCCATTAGATTGCCAATACGTGTTGACTAACAATTCACGATCCATGCGTTCGTAAATATCAGGATCTTCTACAGGTACAGGTTCACCAGCAAAATTTAAATTTTCTGGCATTTCTAAGGCGTATACGTTATAATTATTTATAATAGGATCTTCTTTTCCCAATTGATAATCTGAAGGTGCTTTGTCGTCTGGCGACTTTTGCATCGCGAAAATAAATAAGCCAGATATGCTTATGATTCCTACTAAGGCTAAACTATTTTTTATGAATTTCATAACTTTTCTTTTTTTCTAATTTATAAATGTAATCAATCTATGAGCAAGATTCAAATTCACGGATTGATTAGTTTTGGTAAATTTTCGTTAAACCATTTATACTTATTGATAATCATAATATGCGAACCACCTTCAATAATTATGCAATTTCCAACACATGAATGTGGAAAAACGTTATCCTTACTACCATGAATATAAATTGCATTGGCATGAGCTTCTTCTTGATCCCAACAAACCACTTGTTTAATGGCCCAATCGAGATATGTTTTATCATTAACAGACAAATACTTTTTATATAAATCTACGCGCTTCTTTATGGTTTCACCAAAGGCATATTTAGCTAACAAATCTATATTACTAACTATTTGAGTAGGCAATATATTATAGGCTTTAGTTATTTTAAGTAATTTTAATCGTTTTGGCAACTCGTGATGCGATTTTACACTCGATACAACGAACAGTTTTTTTAAGCTAATATACTTACTCATTTCTTGCACCAAGATACCACCAAAAGATACGCCAAGTAAAACAACATTGTCATGTACTATAAATTTACACATACGAATTGCATATGCCTTAAGCGTCTCATTTTTATCAGGAATTTGCCATTCTAACCAGTGCATCTCAAATTGGTCTTTTGGCAATTGAATATTTTCAAAAATTGATGGATTTGCTGCCATACCAGGCATTAAATACACGTGAGTTATTTTAGAATCCATAGGTCTTAAAACAGTTTAAATGGGACGTCTTAATTCTTTACAATTTAAGGTTTTAACATCAACAACCTAATAAATTGCTTGATTTTTTGTACCTTTGCAACGCAAAACTATATATTTTTATAGTATCTACACGCCAACCGCTGAATTTAATAAATAAAAATTATGACAGAAACTGCTGAATTGATTGACAATGATTTTCTGCGTCAATTTGAATTAAACGTTGAAAACGAAATGGCAATTATCGAATATTCCTTACAAGAACGTAAGATATTCTTAACAAAAATGATAATTCCAGATGCTATAAGAACAGACGAGTTTGAACTCGATTTTATTGATTTAGTATTTTCTAACATTAAAGAAAGAAACATCAGCGTAGTACCAACAAGTCCTGAAATTGCAAAATTTGTAAGAAGAAACCGAAAATATAAGCGAATGTTACCAGTAGGAATTCGCATATAATTTGAAAAAATTAAATAATTCTAAAAAAATCCGAAGCTTTATAAGTTTCGGATTTTTTTTATCAACTACTTAAGTGTTTAAGATTTATACAAAATTAAATCTTACTAATCCATCTTCATCGATTTCTGTTAAATCTACTTTATGCAATGTATTAACAAGCTCAGGATTCCAAGGTGTTTTTACTTTTACATAATTTTCCGTGAATCCGTGGATGTAACCTTCTTTGTTTTCGCCTTCAAACAACACAGTTCTTTCAGAGTTTAATTGGTTTTCATAGAATGCTCTTCGCTTTTTAGCAGATAAACCACGTAGCATTTTACTACGTTTAGCTCTTACGTTTTTATAAACAACACCTTCCATTTCGGCAGCTTCCGTATTATCTCTTTCAGAGTATGTAAATACATGAAGATAAGATATATCTAGTTCACTTAAAAAATTATATGTTTCTAAAAACAACTCATCCGTTTCTCCAGGAAAACCAACAATGACATCTACACCAATGCATGCATGTGGCATTACTTCTTTTATTTTAGAAACACGATCTACATATAATTCTTTCATGTAACGACGTTTCATTTTTTTCAAAATAGCATTACTTCCACTTTGTAATGGTACATGAAAATGAGGAACAAAGGCTCTCGATTTTGAAACCAAATCTATAGTTTCGTTTTTTAATAAATTAGGTTCAATTGAAGAAATTCTTAAGCGCTCAATACCTTTTACTTTATCGAGTTCTGTTACTAAATCTAAAAAGGTGTGTTCGTGTTTTTTATTACCAAATTCGCCTTTTCCATAATCTCCAATATTAACACCTGTTAATACAATCTCCTTAATGCCTTGCTCAGAAATTTCTGCAGCATTTTTTAAAACATTAGTCATGGTATCACTACGAGAAATTCCTCTTGCTAACGGAATAGTGCAATACGTACATTTATAATCACAGCCATCTTGGACTTTTAGAAATGCTCGAGTTCTATCACCAATAGAATAACTGCCAACATAGAAATCTGCATCTTCAATTTCGCAAGAATGTACTTCTCCAAAATCATTTTTAGATAAATCGTTAAGATAATCTGTAATCTTAAATTTTTCAGTTGCGCCTAATACCAAATCTACGCCATTCACATCTGCTAACTCTTCTGGCTTTAGTTGCGCATAGCAACCGATAGCTGCCACAAAAGCTTCAGGATTATTTTTCTGTGCTTGCTTTACAATAGATTTAAAGCGTTTATCGGCATTTTCTGTGACAGAACAAGTATTAATTACATAAATATCTGCTTTGTCTTTAAAGTCTACACGGTTAAATCCTTCTTCTGTAAAACCTCTAGCAATAGTAGAAGTTTCAGAAAAATTAAGCTTACAGCCTAGCGTGTAAAATGCGACTTTTTTTTGTTCCATGTTTTATTATTTCAAACTTGGTGCAGCGTTTTTAATAAATTATATTTACTCGTTGCAAAATTTAAGTGTGCAAATTTACGCAATTGTTAGTGGTCTTGCAATCTATTAGACACCGCTAACGTTAAAATATTAAACCAGAATATATGTCTAAAGCTGAAGACCGAATTAAGGAGGTTATTTCTTTCTACAATAATAATGATACCGTTCTTGGCTATCGTAAATTGATGGATTGTGTTATTGATACGCAAGACTTAAATTTATACAAAGAAGTCATAGAACTGACCGATTGGAAAGAAAAACATCCAGAGCAAGATGATGAGTTTATTAAAAAATCTTTAGCCATTTTAGACCAAGTTTCTAAAATACCAATTACAGCATACAACACTAATAATCCTGTAGTTGTGGGCAAGTCTTTATCTAAAAGCTATGGTGTAAACCGCTTTAAATTAGGACCAATCTCTGTTAATATCAGAAAAGGCCAAGTTTATGGATTAGTGGGAGAAAATGGTAACGGAAAAACCACTTTACTGCGAATATTAGCCAAAGAATTAAAGTTTAATTCCGGAAGTTTAGATTTTAATTTTGATACTTCTTATAATTCAAATTATGATTTACGCACTAACCTAGTGTACATTCCACAGCGCACGCAAAAATGGTATGGTAGCTTAAAAGACAATCTAAAATTTGTTTTATCTAACTACGGAATTTCGCCCGAAGAAAATGAAACTAGAGTTTTAATGATGATTGCTCGTTTTGGGTTATGGAATTACAAACATTTAAAATGGAGCGAACTTTCTTCTGGTTACAAAATGCGCTTTGAACTAGCAAGAACCTTACTAAGACAACCAGAATTACTTTTGTTAGACGAACCTTTAGCTAATTTAGATGTTTTAGCACAGCAAGTGATCTTAGAAGATTTAAAATCTATGTGTAATTCTCTAAATAATCCTATTGCATTGATTCTTAGTTCTCAACAATTATATGAAGTTGAAAAGATTTCAGACAAAGTCATATATCTGAAAGATGGAAAATATAAAGACAACACAACTGATAATTCTGATGAAGATCACCAACTCATTGTTGAAATTGATTGTACAGCAGAACGCGATACTTTGTTGACTGTCTTCACGGATTTAAATATCAGTAAGTTAATTTATAATGGTGGTATTTACGTCGCTTATTTTGAGAACACTACTAATTTTTCATCAGTACTTGAAGCCTTAGGAAAGCATAAAATAGAAGTAACATACACAAGAAATATAACAGCTTCTACAAGACGCTTTTTTGTATCCTAACATTTAGAATTTACACATGAAGAAACTTATATATAATATCAATCAATATTTATTAGAACGATATCCTACCATTTGGAATACACGTTTAGTCTGGATGCTCTTAAGTGCATTATTACTGCACCTGTTATTTTTTGTTTTCGGATTTTTTACGTTAACAAATCCTGAAATACTGCATGATTATAACATAAAAGATATCTTTTTTAAAAATGGCACTGTTTATTTTACAATTATGGTTTCCGTGCTACTATTGGTAGTCTGGCTTATTTATATGTTTAAAAACAATGGATTTAAGAATTTTTATCCTACTTCTAATTTAAAATTATTTGGGCAATTCCTTAGCTATATTGTCATTATATATAGTTGTAGCACCTTCTTTTTATCATACAATTATGGTGTAAAATCTTATATCGCTTTTAAATATCCAGATGTACAAGTTTCAAAAGAAATAGAGATCGCTAACGATATGGCAATGTTCTTTTCAGAAAACGTAAGCGATTATACTATTGATAGACGTAATTATCCAAAGTTATTTTATGATTTGTATTGTGAAACTACAGAAGAATTTATTGACCATAGTTTATCATATGAAGAATTTGCTGGAGAAAAATATCAATTCTACTCTATTAAAACTAAAGAAATCCCTACTAAAGATCAACATAGGTATATCTCTAACGAATATAGCGAAGATACAACCTTACTCTCTCCTGTATATACAAAAGAGCTCGATAGTACCATTATATTGTACTTAAAAGATACTGTGGTTAATATTAAACCATTTATAAAAACCATTAAACCAAGTTTTTATAACGCTTCAACATCATTTTACATTTCTCGTAATGACACTCTATTTAACACTTTAGAGGCTAACCAATATAATAAAATATCGCACTCTGTAAATTTAGATTATAATCGTTACGATAACGAAAAAACATCTATCAGACAATTTTATAGAAACAAACGCAACGCAGAGCTTTTAGACCGAAGTAACAAAAAAGAAATCAATACTTTAATTGATGACTTTTTAAAAATTTCGGACGCCTATAAAATACCTCACAACTTAACAGCTAAAAAATGGACAGACTTAGTTTATCAACCAAATAATTTTGAAGTTAAACATTTTATAAGAACTGGACCAAAAGACAATTTTACATTTGATAGTGAAGGTTATACCTATGAGCGCACCAAGTTTGAACAATTTTATGTAGATAGAGTTACTAATCATTTTTATTCTAACGCATCCTTAAAAAATGTTTTTGATAATATAGAAGATATTAAGGCTTCTACTCCTTTTGCAGATAGCATACACTTTTTCATGTGGTTTGCCTTCTTCTTCACAAGCATTATTTTGATGTTTAGAACTACAGGTATAAAACCCTTGTTATTTGCAGTAATTACTGTTGGAGTCATAGGTATGGCAGTTGCATTATTAGGTACAACATTATCATATCTAATAGTGCCAAATGATGATATTACATCCTATGTAATTTTATATTTTTTATTGATACTAGCTACATTGATACTTTTAATACCAATCACTTTTTCAGATCGATTCCATAAACTAATCATTGGTATTTGTGTCAATATTTCTATTATTGGTTTTCCGCTGTACTTACTTTTAATAACTGGTATTATTTCAACACATCAAGAAGATGCCTGCAGAGCACGTGAAGATTATTACACATCAGGTTACCAATGTCATACCATTTTCGATTGGCTTGAAGTAAATTGGAGCTTCTTTTATTTTGTAGCAGCAATAGTGTTTTTATTATTTTATGCTAGAATTATTAAAAAATGGAAAGCACTTCCTGAAGGATAATTATGACTCAAAAAACCAACGTTTATAAGGCCAACTGTTTCAAAGTCATTTGTTTTTCAATTGTATGGATGTTAGTTTCTTGTAACAATTCATCTAACTCAAACAAAGACAGCCTAGTTTTTAGATATAATGAACATAAAAATATTGGTTCTTTAGATCCTGCTTTTTCAAAGGATTTAGCAGATATTTGGGCGACACATCAGTTATTTAATGGCTTAGTTCAAATGGACAATAAGCTTAATGTAATACCAGCTATCGCTAAACATTGGGCAATCACTGACAGTGCTAAGACTTATACATTTACACTTCGAAATGATGTGTTTTTTCACAAGCATAAATTGTTTAACCAAGATTCTACTAGGACCGTTAATGCTCAAGATTTTGAATATAGCTTTAATAGGCTTCGTGATAAATCTATTGCTTCACCTGGAAGTTGGGTTTTAAGTAAAGTAGAAAACTTCACGGCTGTAAATGATTCTACCTTTCAAATTAATTTAAAGCAACCTTTCCCAGCATTCTTGGGACTTTTAACCATGAAATATTGCTCTGTGGTTCCTAAAGAAATTGTATCACATTATGGTACCGATTTTAGATCTCATCCTATAGGCACAGGTCCTTTTAAATTTAAACGTTGGGAGGAAAATTTAAAATTGGTTTTTAGAAAAAATAATAACTATTTTGAAACGGACTCTCTCGGTCAAAACTTGCCATATTTAGAAGCTATTGCTATTACCTTTTTACCAGATAAGCAAAGTGAATTTCTTCAGTTTGCTCAAGGAAATATAGATTTTGTTTCTGGTTTAGATGGTTCTTATAAAGATGAAGTTTTAACTGCAGACGGGCAACTTAGGCCAAAATATGCCAACGATGTAAAAATGATTAGAGGTCCTTATCTCAATACAGAGTACTTAGCTTTCTTTATGGAAACCGAGGTCAACACCATTCAATCCTTAAAACTGAGAAAAGCAATTAATGTAGGGTTTGATCGGGATAAAATGATGACCTATTTAAGAAATGGAATAGGAATACCTGCCAATGGTGGATTTATCCCAAAGGGATTACCTGGTTTTGATGCTTCTGTTGGTTATACATACCAACCAGAATTAGCAAAGCAACTAGTATCAGAATTTATAAACGAAACAGGAATAAAGAACCCGGAAATAACGTTAACTACTACGAGTAATTACCTCAGTTTTTGCGAATTTATTCAGCGAGAATTACAAAAAACAGGTTTACTTGTAAATGTGGATGTAATACCACCATCAAGTTTAAAAGATGCAAAAGCGAATGGACAAGTCGATTTTTTTAGAGCCAGTTGGATTGCAGATTATCCTGATGCTGAAAATTACCTGAGTTTATATTACAGTAAAAATTTTGCTCCTAATGGACCAAACTACACTCATTTTAAAAATGAGGAATTTGACAAAATGTATGAAGCTTCTTATCTCGAAACAAATCCTGATGTGAGAGCAAAATTATATACTAAAATGGACTCCTTAATTATGGACTCTGCACCTATAGTACCTTTATTCTATGACGAAGTGGTAAGGTTTTCAAGAAAAAACATAAAAGATTTAGGCATAAACCCAACCAACTTGTTAGAATTAAAATCTGTTAGAAAAACAAAAGACTAAATGGTTACTCTCCGTCTTCAATTTTAAAATTCTTGAAATAATATAAGTCATCTCCACCTTCGCCTCGCGAACGTCTAGAAGAAATATAACCAGTGGTTAAATCATCATTTAAAAAGAATGAAAAATCATCGCCTTTGCTATTAATAGGCTCATCTAACAATAATACTGGTTTCATTAAATTTGAAGAATTTAAATCGTAACAGTAAATATCTAATCCTCCTAATCCTCCTCTTCTATCTGAAGAAAAATAAAGTTTATTATCAGAACTCACAAACGGATAAATTTCAGTTCTTGATGAATTAATGTCTTCACTGAGTTTTGTAATTTCTCCATAAGTTTCGTGATCAGTAACAGATACTTTATATAAATCAGATTTACCTTTTGTGCCCTTTATTGTAGATACAAAATATAATGTATTACCATCTGGACTTAAAGCAGGATGTAAATAGTTGAAGTTTTTATCGCAAAATGGAAGCGTTGTAAAGTTTGTCCAACCTTTACCTTCTTCGTACTCTGCTCGTTGAATTAAAAGGTTAAAAGTGTTTTTACCTTGATATTTATTATCACCAGCTTCAGTTTGGTTAGATGTAAAATACATATATTTTCCATCTTTAGAATACGTGGCAGCCGTCATGTTATGCATACCAACTTCTTTTCGCTTTACTAGTTTAGCATCTTCAATTTCTCCATCTTCAGCAACGACACCTTCATAAATACCATAAAGTGTTTGAGAAAATTTATCGAGAATTACACGACCGTTTTTTCTTGTAAGATTTGAGCTAAAAAATATTTTATCATTTACAACTCTAGCCGCAAAATGATCGAGTTTATTATTGATTTCAAGTTTATTAACTTCAACATCTTGAGAAAAACCAAGTGTTACAATAAATAAAAAAAGTAGGCTTAATTTGGGGTTTAAATTCATATTATTCTCTTCTATATTGTTTTGTTTCTTCATATATATGCTCTAAAATAGCTTTGTCTTGTTCTGTAAATTCAATAGATCTCCTAGACATTACTACTTTAGCTACTTCGAATACTTTTGCAGTTTTATAGGTTACAAATCCACTATTTCCGCCCCAAGAAAAACTAGGAACAAAATTACGTGGAAAACCACTTCCAAAGATATTAGAACTTACTCCAACAACCGTACCAGTATTAAACATAGTATTAATACCACATTTACTATGGTCTCCCATCATTAGTCCACAAAATTGCAGTCCGGTTTTTGCAAAACCTTCGGTTTCATAATTCCAAAGTCTAACTTCTGCGTAGTTATTTTTTAAATTACTATTATTAGTGTCTGCGCCTAAATTACACCATTCACCTAATACTGAGTTTCCTAAAAACCCATCATGACCTTTATTAGAATAGCCAAAAATTACAGAATTATTTACTTCTCCTCCAATTTTACTGTGAGGACCAACCGTTGTAGGTCCATAAACTTTTGTTCCTAATTTTAATGCTGCATTGTTGCAAAGCGCTAACGGACCTCTTACCATAGAACCTTCCATTACTTCAGCATCTCTACCAATATAAATAGGTCCAGAACTGGCATTAAGAATAGCAAAATTTAAAGTCGCTCCTTTTTCTATAAAAATGTTTTCGCTATTTATGGTTTGTACAGTATCTGGTATTGGTTCTGATTCTCGGCCTTTGGTTATAAGATCAAAATCTTCTGAAATAGCGTCACCATTTTTAGAGAAAATATCCCAAGTATGTTCAATTTTCAGAATATCGTTTTGTAACTCTATAGCTTCGAAAGTTGAAAAATCCGCATGCTCTTCTCCTTCCTTTGCAAAGAATGCAATAACATCTTCATCTTTAAATAAAGCTTGGTTATGTTTTAAGTTTTTTACAATTTCAACAACTTCAGTATTTGGAAGAAATGAAGCATTAATTATTATATTATCTTCCATCTCAACCATCGGAAATTTTTCAGACAAATAGTCTTCAGTAATAGTTGTAGTTGTATATTCTAAGTATGACTCCCATTTTTGACGAATGGTTAAAATACCAACTCTAATATCTGCAACTGGTCTTGTATATGTAAATGGTAATAAATTATTTCTGTACGGACCGTCAAATAGTATATAGTTCATAATGAGATTACTGATTTAGGTTAATAGCGAAACTTATAACTTCTATTAACGTTTCAAAAGTAGCTTAATTGTACAAAACAGAAAAGCCTTTCTGTTAATTAGAAAGGCTTTTTCGATTATCGGTAGACTATGCTTATTTTTTAAACTTAGCGTATTTGTTTTTGAACTTATCAATACGACCAGCAGTATCTACTAACTTAGATTTACCAGTATAAAAAGGATGAGATGTTCTAGAAATTTCTAATTTCACTAATGGATATTCAGTTCCATCAACGTCAATAGTTTCATTTGTATCTGCTGTAGATTTTGTTAAAAATACTTCTTCATTAGACATATCTTTAAACGCTACTACTCTATAATTTTCTGGATGTATTCCTGCTTTCATCGCTAAATGCTTTAATTGTATTCAATTTTTCGAGGTGCAAATTTAAGTAATTTTTATAAATCTACAATCTTTTTACTAAATTTTATTTATCAAATGTATGTAACATTTATGTAACTTTGAGTACTAACTAATTAATTAACCAATAAATTAACACTATTATGGAACCAAATAAGCCATCTATTAAACCAATTGCATATAATTATGGACTCTATTTAGGGCTTTTAACTATAGCAAGCCTAATTATTTTATATGCTTTAAACATTGAAAGTCACTGGATTGCTAGCGTACTTAGTACAATTGCTACAATTGCAATTTACTATTTTGGCATTAACACTTATAAAAAGCAGAATGGCAATGCACTAAGGATTAAAGATGGTCTAAAAACCGGAATGGCAATGGCATTACTTGGTGGACTTATATCTGCGATATACTCGGCAATTCATTATGCGTATGTAATTCCTGAATTTCTGATAGGTAAAAAAGAGGAAGCATATGCACAAATGATGGAGCAAAATCCTAACATGCAAGGTGAGCAATTAGAAATGGCAACTAAAATGCTTAATATTTCTACTTCAGAATTTTTTATTGCTACAATGATGCTTCTTGGGAGTTTATTCTTTGGTTTTATTGTCTCTTTAATTATATCTGCGATTCTAAAAAATGACCGTTAGTATCCTTAATTATTTTCTCTATTTTTGAAGTTTAGTAATTAGACCAATACTCAATGGATATATCAGTAGTAATACCACTACTTAACGAAGAAGAATCTTTAAAAGAATTACACAATTGGATTGTATCTGTGATGCAATCCAATCAGTTTTCTTATGAAATTCTGTTTATTGACGATGGTAGTACTGATAAGTCTTGGGAAATTATCTCTGAGCTTGGTAATATAAATCCATCTGTAAAAGGTATACGGTTTCTAAAAAACTTTGGTAAATCTCAAGCTTTACATGCTGGTTTTGCAAAAGCACAAGGTGATGTTGTCATTACTATGGATGCAGATTTGCAAGATAATCCAGAGGAAATCCCAGAACTCTTTAAAATGATTAAAGATGATGGTTATGAACTTGTTTCTGGCTGGAAAAAGAAACGTTTTGATTCTTATTTCTCTAAAAACTTACCTTCAAAATTATTTAATTGGGCTGCCAGACGTACATCTGGTGTTAAGCTAAACGATTTTAACTGCGGTTTAAAAGCCTATAGCAACACGGTTGTAAAACATATTGATGTCTATGGAGAAATGCATCGCTATATTCCTGTATTAGCTAAAAATGCAGGTTTTATGAACATCGGTGAAAAAGTGGTAAAACACCAAGCCAGAAAATATGGGCATACCAAATTTGGTATGAATCGTTTTGTCAATGGCTTCTTAGACCTTATTACTATTTGGTTTATATCGCGTTTTGGAAAAAGACCTATGCACTTATTTGGCGCACTTGGTGTCATTATGTTTTTCATTGGTTTTGGATTTTCATTTTATATAGGAATCGATAAGTTATTTCTGAATCCAACTGGCAGACTTATAACAGATCGTCCGCAATTCTACATTGCACTTTCAACAATGATAATTGGTTCGCAATTATTTATCGCAGGGTTTTTAGGCGAGCTTATTTTACGCTCTAACCGTCAGCAACAACGCTATTTTATTAAGGACAACCTCAATCTTAAATAAGGTTTAGATTTTTGGGCTAGTTAGTCGGTTTCAATTTGTATATTGTTTATTTTTGTTTAACTATTTATTAATCACTAATAAAACTATACAACCATGATTCATATTAAACCAGAAATTTTAGACCGTGTAAATGCGTGGCTAACGCCAACTTTTGACAAAGAATCTCAAAAAGAAATCAAAGATATGATTGCTTCTAATCCTAAAGAGTTAGAAGAGAGTTTCTACAAAAATCTAGAATTTGGAACTGGTGGAATGCGTGGTATAATGGGTTTAGGTACCAATAGAATTAACAAATATACGTTAGGTAAAAACACACAAGGCCTAAGTAACTACTTAAAAGAGTCATTCCCAAACGAAGATGTGAAGGTTGCTATAGCTTACGACTGTAGGCATAATAGTAAGACTTTTGGAAAAGTTGTGGCAGACGTATTTTCTGCTAATGGGATCAAAGTATATCTATTTGAAGATTTAAGAGCTACACCAGAATTATCTTTTGCATTAAAACATTTAGATTGCCATTGTGGTATTGTTTTAACCGCATCTCATAATCCGCCAGAATACAATGGTTATAAAGTGTATTGGCAAGATGGTGGTCAATTAGTACCACCTCAAGATGCTGGCGTTATTGCTGAAATCAATAAAATTGATTATTCTGAAATTAAATTTGAATCTAATTCAGATCTTATTCAATATATAGGAAAAGATGTGGATGATGTATTTATTGATGCTTCTGTAAAAAACGGAAGTTTTGACACTTCTGCAGAAGCGAAAGAAAATTTAAATATTGTTTTTACGTCATTACATGGTACTTCAATTACAGCCATACCAGAAACTCTTAAACGTGCTGGTTTTACTAATGTGAATATTGTTGAAGAACAACGCGTACCAAATGGCGATTTCCCAACTGTAGTTTCTCCAAACCCTGAAGAGCCAGAAGCGCTTAAAATGGCAACAGAATTAGCTCAAGAGGTAAATGGAGATATTGTTATTGGTACAGATCCTGATTGTGATCGTTTAGGTGTTGTTGTTAGAAATCTAGAGAACGAATTGGTTATTCTAAATGGAAACCAAACTATGTTATTAATGACTGATTTTCTTTTAAAACAATGGAAAAAATCAGGAAACATAAATGGTAATCAATTTGTAGGTTCTACAATAGTATCTACGCCAATGATGACTGTTTTAGCCAATGCTTACGATGTAGAATGTAAAATAGGCTTAACTGGTTTTAAATGGATCGCCAAAATGATTAAAGATTTTCCAACTATGGATTTCATTGGTGGTGGAGAAGAAAGTTTTGGTTTTATGGTAGGCGATTTTGTACGTGATAAGGATGCCGTTACCTCTACCCTTTTGGCATGCGAAATTGCAGCACAAGCAAAAGCAAATGGTAAAACCATGTACCAGGAATTAATTGACTTATACGTAGAACATGGTTTCTTTAAAGAACGTTTAATTTCATTAACAAAAAAAGGAATTGAAGGTGCACAAGAAATTAAGCAAATGATGGTTGACGCTAGAAATAATCCTTTAAAAGAAATTAATGGTCAAAAAGTAGTATTAATTGAAGATTACGATTTATCAATCTCTAAAAATCTACAAAATGATGAGGAAACTCCAATTGATATTCCTAAATCTAACGTACTTATTTACTATACAGAAGATGGCAGTAAAATAGCGTTAAGACCTAGTGGAACTGAGCCAAAAATTAAATTTTATATTAGCGTAAATACAGATCTTGACAATTCGGCAGACTTCAAAAAAACGGAGCAATTATTGGAAGATAGAATTGACGATATCCTCAAGGATATGAATTTGTAATTAATGGATTATATAAAAAAGTTATCTAGGTATATTGTTCCATATAAGCGATATGCTTACCTCAATATATTTTTTAACGTGCTTTACGCCTTATTTAGTACGTTAGCCATGGTATCCTTGATGCCAATGATTAACGTGTTATTTGGTGAAACTGAACAACTAACCACCAAACCTGTATATGAAGGTATTACTGAGCTAAAATCTTATGGCGAAGATTATTTAAATTATTTTGTAACTACAACTAACGCAAGCGATGGTCCACAGCGTACTTTGCTATACATGATTATTTTAATCATTAGTCTGTTTTTACTGAAGAATATATTTAATTACCTAGCCTTATTTTTCATAACTTTTTTAAGAAACGGTGTTTTAAAAGATCTACGAAATTCTATTTATAATAAAGTAATGACTTTACCGATCTCCTATTATTCTGAAAAGAAAAAAGGAGATATTATTGCTAGAATCTCTGGAGACGTAAACGAAGTTAAAAACTCTTTGCTAGCCATATTAGAACTTATAGTAAAAGAACCGTTAACCATAGTTTTTGCAATTGTAACCATGTTTACAATCTCTATGAAACTAACGATTTTTGTATTTCTATTTATTCCTTTCGCTGGATTAATAATTTCGAGAATTGGAAAAAGTTTAAAGAAAAAATCTAATCGTGTGCAAACCGAACAAGGTGTATTTCTTTCAACTTTAGAAGAAACATTAAGTGGACTCAAGGTTATAAAAGGGTTTAATTCAGAAAAACGATTTAATGATAAGTTTCAAGAATCTACCCATAGATTTTACAACTTCTCTAATACATTAATGAACCGTCAAAATTTAGCTTCTCCAGCAAGTGAATTTTTAGGTATAGCAACCATTGCTGCACTATTATGGTATGGAGGAAGCATGGTTTTAATAGATAAAAGTCTATCAGGTGGAGCGTTTATAACCTATATGGCATTGGCCTATCAAATATTAACGCCTGCAAAAGCGATTAGCAAAGCAAGTTATAAGGTTAAGGCTGGTAATGCAGCTGCAGATCGTGTTCTAGAAATTATTGAAACACCATCTTTATTAGAAGACAAGCCAAATGCTAGCGTAAAAAGTGATTTCACTTCAGAAATTAAACTAAACAACATCTCCTTTAAATATGAGGATGATTTAGTATTAAAAAACTTCACGTTAACAGTACCTAAAGGAAAAAGTGTTGCTTTAGTTGGACAATCTGGTAGTGGAAAAAGTACTATAGCCAATCTCGTTACACGTTTTTACGATGTAAATGAAGGCCATATTTCTATTGATGGCCAAGATATTAAAGACATTACCAAACATTCATTAAGAAGCTTAATGGGCTTGGTTACACAAGATTCAATTCTATTTAATGAGAGTATAAAAAACAATCTTTTATTAGGAAAAGAAGATGCTTCTGAAGAAGAAATCATTGAAGCTTTAAAAATTGCGAATGCATGGGAATTTGTGAAAGATCTACCTAAAGGAATTCATACTAATATTGGTGATTCCGGTGGAAAATTATCTGGTGGACAGCAGCAACGCTTAAGTATTGCAAGAGCTGTTCTGAAAAATCCACCAATAATGATTTTGGATGAAGCGACCTCAGCGCTAGATACAGAAAGTGAACGTTTAGTGCAAGATGCTTTAGAAAATATGATGAAAAACAGAACCTCTATTGTCATTGCGCATCGATTATCTACGATTCAAAATGCCAATTTAATTGTAGTAATGCAAAAAGGCGAAATTGCAGAGCAAGGTACACATGCAGAACTAATTTCTAAAAATGGTGTTTATAAAAAGCTTGTAGAAATGCAAAGTTTTGAATAAAATTTAATACTATTCGTATTCGGTTTAATTAACTACAAATAACTTACTATTTATATACAAAAAAAGGATGTGTAATTAAACACATCCTTCTCTGTTGTTATCAGATTTGGGGAACTGATAACGGTTAATAGGTTAAGCTGGTACAAACATAAATGAAATAAACATACCACGCAAGAAAAAAATGCTTTTTATCGGTTTTTTTTGCATTTTGTCGTTATTTTCAATTATAACTATCTGATTTTCAATAAAATTAACATATGATAATTTTTTAAATATTTTATCCATTAAACTTTTAGTAAATTCACAAGTCTAATTAGTACTATTTCAACTCGAAATAAATAATAAAATAAATCATTTGATTGACGAATCAGAATTTATAGAACGATTAAAAAACCCAATACAAAAAGAAGCCGCTTTTAGAGAATTATTGCAACTCTATAAAGAGCGCTTGTATTGGCATATAAGGAAGATTGTAAAAAATCATAACGATGCAGATGATGTACTACAAAACACGTTTATAAAAATCTATCGTAGTATAGATAAATTTAAAGGCGAAAGCCAATTGTTTTCTTGGATTTATAGAATTGCCACAAACGAATCTATAACACTCATTAATAAGAATGCGAAACGTTTGCAGATTACTAATGAAGAATATCAAACTAAAGCTATTAATAATTTAGAAGCTGATGTTTATTTTGAAGGAGACTCTATTCAATTAAAATTACAAGAAGCCATTGCAACATTGCCAGAAAAACAACAACTCGTTTTTAATATGCGCTATTTTGAGGATTTAAAATATAAAGATATGGCCGAAATATTAGACACTAGTGAAGGTGCTTTAAAGTCATCGTACCACATTGCCGCAAAAAAAATAGAAGCCTATTTAACTTCAAATTAAACCATTTAACAAATTTGAAGTCTTATATATAGAACACAGATTAAATAATAAAGGAAGAACTAAATCTAGTTCAGCATAAAATGAAAAAAGAACATATACATAACATTAAATCTTCTGGTTTTAAAACACCAGACCATTATTTCAAATCTTTAGACGAACAAATTTTAAACCGTTTAAATGAAGATGATATAATAAATGGTATAGAAACACCTGGTTTCGCTGTTCCTGAAAATTATTTTGATACTGTTGAAACTTCTATTTTAAATAAATTAGAAGAAAAAGTTGAAACACCTGTCATAAACTTTAAACCAAGAAAACGTACTTTTTATTATGTTGCAGGTATTGCCGCTAGTTTACTTTTATTAGTAAGTTTAATATTTAATAAAGATGATGCATTAGATATAAATGCAATAGACACTGCAAGTATAGAAAACTACCTATACCAAGAAGATTATAGCTATGACGAATTAGCAACATTATTTAAAACGGCAGATATGTCTGAAACAGATTTTATAGACATTAATTTTTCCGATGATTATTTAGATCAATATATCGATAATTTAGAAACGGAAGATTTTATTTTAGACTAAATATTACGTTTTAGATGAAAAATTTACGAATTCATTATATAAAATAAGAACCCAATGAATAAGACGATAATAACCATATTAGTAACGCTATTTGTTTCTGCAAGTGTTTTTGCACAACGATTAGATAAGGAAAAAATTAAAACTCTAAAAATCGCGCATTTAACCGAGAAATTAGATCTAACTGAATCAGAAGCTCAGAAATTTTGGCCAGTTTATAATGCTATCGAAGATGAAAAATCTAAGTTAAGAATAAAGTCTACCAATATTCGTAAAGATAAAATTGCAGATAAACTTTCTGAGAAAGAAGCAAAGTCATTGTTATTGGAAATGGAAAAAATTGAAAAGGAAAAAGTTCAATTGCAATCTAAATTATTGAATCAATTACTTGAAATTCTGCCAGCTAAAAAAATATTAAAATTATATCAAGCTGAACGCTCGTTTAAACATAAAATATTTGAAGAATACAAAAAGCGACACAGCAAAGAAAAATAATAGCGAAAGTAAATAGATAAAAAGGAAGCCTAAAAAGCTTCCTTTTTTTATTCTCTAAAAGTTAATTTACTAATTCTCCCTTTTCCGGCTGCATAAGCCACTGAATCATTTGCAAAACGAATGGTATAAAAACCTTCATCACTTAAATGTTGCCATGAATCTCCAGCATCATTACTATAATCTATGCCTTTAAAACCAATAGCAACCAGTTCTCTTCCATCAGAATTTGGTACATATTGCACACAACTTCTGTAACCAGGTCCTTTTTCGTTGGCTACTACTTGCCAAGTTTTTCCACCATCGTTAGTTCTTATTTTATTATTTAAAGCATCGTTTGGCTTTGTGTAATCGCCTCCAATGGCAAAACCATTCTTTTCATCATAAAAATCAACTGAATATATACCTGTAGTTTCTTTACCTTGTATAATAGGCGTGTCAAAAACTTCCCATGTTTTGCCTTTATCTGGCGAATATAAAATTCTACTTGTTTTCCCTCCTGTGGCCACCCAAGTATGGTCGCCAACAATTGCAATATTTGTATCACTTGCAGCAAATGCAGCTTCGCCTTCTTTTGCTTTAGGTAAATTGTCACATGATAATTTTGTCCATGTGTTTCCGCCATCTCGCGTAATTATGACACTCATACAATCTTCAGTCGGATCTCCAATGGCAATACCTTCTTGATCGTTCCAGAATTCCATAGAATCATAGAAAACATTAGGGTGGTTTTCTTGATATACAATATTGTTTTTTTCCAAATCAGCATCTAAACTAAAAACCATAGCTGGATTACCTATTGTTATTCCATAGCCTTTCTCATTTCGAACTCCCATTGCTCTAAAATTCAACTTAAGTGAATCATTAGACAAATTGATTTTGTGATTATAAAATGGCCTATCTTTTAAAGAATCTACATGTTTAATAAAATAACTTGGTAGTATTACACCAAATTCTCCCATTGAAGTTAAGTAAACTAAAAACTCTTGTGGCTTTTTAATAAGCTCAATGGCTCTAACATTCAGTGTAGAATCTTGAACTAATGTTTCAATATTAATCGTTTTTTTAATTGCATTTAGTTCATCAAAATTTTTGTTGAATCTACTAAAACAAGTACTTACAATGCCTATACCAACAATCGTAACAAAAATTAAAAACAATTTATTCATAGTTCTATATTTTCCTTAAAGATAAAAAAGCTTTGCGGCATATTACAACAAAGCTTTTCTAATTCTATAACGCATTATTTTTAATTTAAAGTGTTATCTAGTTCCGATTTCAAATCGTTGTAGATTTCTAACTCATTACTCGTCATCGTTTGATCTAATAAATTGAAATCTTCAAACGGATCTTCTATTAAATCGAAAAAGGCTTCAGTATTATCAGTAAATCTAATATACTTATGCGTTACATTTCTTGTCGCAAAATCTGCGGTTCCACCTACATAACTGACTTCAGAAAATAAATAATCTCTATTTACAGATGTTGTACTAGACAAAATAGCTTTAAAACTTTCGCTATTATTACTTTGCGTGGTTGTATTTCCTGATAATTCTACAATAGTGTCATACAAATCAGTAGCGTTAATTAAGTTGTTATCTGTGACATTTAATCGTGTTACGTTTTTACCAGAAATAACCATTGGTACATTTATGCCTCCTTCATATATAGAACCTTTTACTTTTCCTTGTCCATATGCTTGTGCTACTTGCCCTGGCGAGCCATTGTCTCCAATAAAAATGATGACAGTATTATCGCGTTCTTCAGTAGTCATAGACTGAAGAAGTCTTCCCATTTCTGTATCTAAGGCTTCTATTGCAGCGAAATAATAAGCCAATCTATTAGAATTTATACTGGCTTGATTTGTTGGTAAATCGCCTTGACCATGCAACTCTGTTGGTGGTAAATGAAAAGGTGTATGTGGTGCGTTATATGCCAACCATAAAAACCAAGGTTGATCTTGATCTTCTACCCAATTAATAGCAAGATCTGTGAGTTTTGATGTAACATATTCGGTACTCGTTGTAGTTATGCCATTTTCTACAAGACTCCAACTTTCGTAATCATCTACACCTCCAGACAAGATACCTGCGTAATAATCAATGCCCATTGACAATGGCTGATTAACATCATTAGACAAATGCCATTTGCCAATTAAAGCTGTTGCATAATTAGCCATATCGTTTTGAAGAATATGGGCTGAATTACTCAATTGATTACCTACCCGAGTTACGCCATTATTAGTCCCATAATTGCCAGTGAGAATTGAAGCTCTTGTTGGACTACAAACTGGGTTTGCCCATACGTTATTAAATGTAATGCCATTATTCATTAAATTTTGAAGATTTGGCATATTCGGCTTTTGACTTCCTATATTGTAATTTGGTGTGGCATCTAATCCCATATCATCTGCAATTATCAGTAAAATATTAGGAACAGATGATTGCATAGTTCCATCATCGTCTTGAGTACCACTACTATCATCATTGCCACATGACACTAATAACAGCATAAATATTAGGAAAACAGTGTTTTTATAAACCATAATAACATTATATGTTGTGTCTTTTATACTTCATCCATAAAGGTACAACAACCACACATAATAGTATAAAACCAAGTAAAAATTGAATATTAGAATTTACTTTTGAAGCGGCTTGCAATCTAAATGTATTAGAATTTAAGGACGTTATAAATTTTATTGAATTTGGCTCTATTATTAATTCGTGATAATTTTCTTGATCCTTGTAGACATTAAATAAAATGGTGTTTTTGATAGTATCGAAAGTTTTACCTTCAAACAATAACACAAAATTATTTTGATGCGAATGCCCTGAATGAGCTACTTCTTCTACGGAAATTAATTTCAAAGTTGAATTACCATGAACAATCTGAAAATGACGTTCTATGTATTGAAAAAAAGCATTTTTAAAATCAGAATTTAAATTAGAATTTTCCAGCGTTGGAAATTCTTCAATTATGGCGTTTCTTATACTCCAAGGAAATTCTGCTTGTACCTCAACATTATTATCCTTTTGTTGAATTTTAAAAAAAGATTTATTAGCATCATGCGCAAAACTGAATGTTGAAAATAGAATCGTAAAGTATAGAAAGAAACGAAAAAGCTTCATCTAATTATTTCCTATTTTAAAATCATTAGATGGTGTACCTCTAAAATATCTTGGGATACTTGGAAACTCATCCGTAAGCACATAATAATAGGTTCCTGATGGATATTCTGGTGTTATACCTGTTCTTCCATTAGCCTCGTCTAAAGTACCTAAGCCTGAAATATATTCGTAATCATTAGAATACACACCATCGTAATCTCCACATGGTACAGTAATACCATCGCCTCCTCTACTACCAGATTTTAATTGATAACTAGAAGCCATTGAAATTACGGACGAGTTAGAATCTGAAGCATTCGAATATGCGTATTTATAATAGATAGGAAATCCATCTGCGGCATAACCAATTAACGTCATTGCATCAGTTGGTACATTTAAAGCATCTAAAAATAATATGGGCGAACCATGATAATGGTATTTCCCTGTAGGTTGTACATGTGCACTATTACAATCTAAACCTAAATTGACGTTTAAGGCTTCAAGATTCCATTCCCAATTAACATTAGCACTCATTGCACCTTCATGTGGAAATGGTTCTGCAGCCACAGGATCTAGTTCTACACCATTTAACAATACTCCAAATGAATATTGCGGTCCAACATTTGGCCCATTTCCTGTTGTTGACAATAATCCTGTGAAGGAATTTGCCGCAGAAGGATTCAAAGTAATCGTATAGGTTTCATTTTGTTCAGAGATAGCATTTGGATTAAGTGAACCTGCTCCCATACCAAAACGACCAACCATATGCTCAGGTATACTATTAGATGATATAATTCTATTGGCTCCTGAAATTGTTTGCGAATATAAACTTACAAACGTTAGCGATTGGTCACATGCACCTCTTGAGCTATCTAAAACCTGATCTGATTCACAACCAGAGTCATCAGTATCTGAATTATCTGCAACATAACCTACAGGTTGTTCGCAGGCCTCAATACTAACTTCTACATTTCCTAAACCGTCTTCATCATTATCTTGATACCAAATAGTTTCTGAACATGAACTGTCGTCATTATTTGAGCAGGCTACAAAAATTGTAAATAGGGTAAGCAGTAGTAACTTGAATAATGTTTTCATAGTTTGAGTTGGTTAATCGTTATAATTTGACTCTAAATTTACGAGTTGGTTTAATTTGAAATTATAAAACGTGATAACGTTTCAAAAATACTTTAAATCGATACCATAAAAAAGCTTTGTGAATAATAACAAAGCTTTTCCAATCATCAATCAATCAAAATGAAGCTAACCATCACATTAGCTTTCTTCTTTTAGGGCTTTTATATCAATTATTAGCTGTGCAATTGATGCCCTATTTAAACCGTTATATATGCCTCTAATATGTTTATTCTTATCAATAAGTAAAAAGTTTTCTGTATGCAAAAAATCGTCTACACTCTTTACTTCTCCTAGATCACTTTCAACAAAATATTGATCTCTACCAAGGGTATAAATATCACTTCTGTTTCCTGTTACTAAATGCCATTTATCATCTATAACATTATTATTCTCTGCATAAGATTTTAAAATAGACACTGTATCTGTGCTTGGCATTACCGAATGTGATAGCAATAAAATGTCGCTATCGTTTTTAAATTCTTCCTGTATTTTGCCCATATTATTTGTCATTTTAGGACAAATACCAGGACAAGTTGTAAAAAAGAAATCTGTTATGTAAATTTTATCATCAAACGTTTGTTGAGTAACCGTATCTCCTAATTGGTTTATAAATTTAAAATCTGGTATTTTATGAAATAATTGTTCTTCTTCACTACCAGGAATCAACCAATGCGGTGTAAATGATTCGTCCTTATAAAAAGGCAAATAATCTACTCTACTAGTTTCATCAGCTTTAGTGTTTACGTTTTTTACTTGTTGGTTACAACTTAGCGCAAACACAACTAAGAAAAGAAATACAACTTTATATTTTTTTGTTTCTAATAATAACTTCATCTTCTAATCTATAACATGAATTTGCACGTCTCATTCCAAAAATTCGTCCATTTTTAGCTTCGTAATTAACGTATATTTTGCCGTTGGCTAACCAAGCTTTTTGAAAACCATGTTCTTCTCCATCAACAAGATTACGCAATTTAGCTAGTTGACCAGAGGCATACCATTGTTTCTCTTCTCCTTGTATTTTGCCTTCTTTGTAATATGCTAAACTAGCGAGCGTATCATTTTCCCACCAGCTTCTATGCATACCAGACAAACGATTATTTTTGTAATTAGATTCTACTTGTAGCTTCCCATTTTTAGTAAAACGTTTGGCAACGCCTTCTCTTTTACCATTTTGAAAACCCCATTTTTCTTCTAAAACACCATTTGGATAGTACTTTAATGAATACCCATTAAAGGGCTTTTCCTTGTAAAACCATTGTCCTTTATTTCCGTTGAGTACTAATTCATCTTTTAACACTTCTAGACTATCAATAACCAGAAATTGCTCCTCTTCGATAACTGTATCAACAGTATTATTAGGTTCTATTTTTTTGCAACCTACTAATGACAACATTATAAGTATTAAAAGAAACAATCTCATATTGTAAAAATTTTAATACCCTTGAAATGGTCCTGCGAATAGTACAATAGCTTCATCATATCCATATAATGGTGCATTGTATTCTTCATTAATGATATGATAATGATACTCTCCATCTGGATTATGTGGTGTTGGACCAAAATGCCCTCCAGATGCATCTAAATCTGTAGGATAATCATTTGATGGATAATCTCTTCTTCCATAAAGAAACACACCATCGAGTAAAATACCTACTAAATTATCGTCATCATTAGAAATGGATCTTGGTTCTAAGTGATAGTGATAAACACCAGGACCTTTATGTGCTCCATTATAATCTAAACTACCTGCTGCCTGATCTAAATCTCCCGCACCTTCTTGATCATTAAAAATAGCCGCTCCACTTACTGCTATACCAATTGTATTTAACTGGGTAGCGACAGTAGAACCGGTTAAATCTGGTGTTGCATCTACTGTAAAACTAGACGCTTCGCCAGTTCCTCCGCCAATATAAGTATCTGGAGTTGTTTTAGTAACTGTTGGCTCTTCTATAAATAACGCATGGTCTGGTTCCCAATAAATTGAAGTGTGATTAGGGAAACCGGTAGTTTCAATATAAATTTCAGTACCATTATCAGATAGCATTACTGTAACTGCATCACTATCAAATTCGTCAAAAGCAGCATGAAGTTCTGTTACAACGTCGTCATCTGAACCATCGACATCATCCGAAGAAGTTGCACTGTCATCTGAAGAGCATGCAATGCTCATTGAAAAGACTGTTATCATTAAACCCAATAATTTAAATAAATTTTTCATATGTTTTTTTTAGTGTTTTATATTTAGATGCTAATTTAAAAAAAAACTTGCGCTTCTATATTAATTATTTTTAAGTGGTCTGTTTCCATGGCCATTTTCACTATTTTCAAATTCTTCTTTCGTTAAAAAACCATCTTTGTTTTTATCAAAGTTTTCATTCAATGGTCCTTTTGCTTCCGATTTAGAAATCTTATTATCATTGTTTCCATCCATCATTTCTATAATTTCGTCAAAACTAGGTCGTCCTCCACCAGGTCTTCCACCTTGTCCTTGACCACCTCTTCCTTGGCCAATTCCTGCTGCTCTGCCTTCTTTTTGGGACACTTCGCCCATTAAGCATCTACCAATATATGGAAACTCATTAGTAACTAAGTACATATATTGACCTTCTATTGTAATACCATTACATTCATCTAAATCTCCTGATCCTTCAACATATTCAAAGTCTGAAGTAAATGTACCATCATGATGACCTCCTACAGAAATATCCATGGATTGGTGTGGATTTTCATAAGAACAATTTTCGCCTTCTCTATCGCCATCTAAAGCTTTGTAACTCGGTTTATATTTTCCACTTTTTAAATAATACATAGGAAAACCATCGTGAGCAAAACCAATATGAATTAAATCCTCTCCGTTATCAAAATCATTAATTACCGACGTTGGTGTACCATGATAATGATAAGCTCCTGTAGGTTGCACGTGGGCATGATTAAAATCTAAACCTAAATCAATTACATCTTGAAGCCCCTCAACTCTAAAACTTTCTCCTGTTTCACATTCTACAACTTCGGCTGTTCCTGGTTCAAATTTAATACCGTTTAGTGCAACACCTGGTTCTCTTGCCCAAGTTGCATTACCTGTATATTTTGGATGTAAAGGAAAATTATACGTTCTGTTTTGAGCCGCTATTGCATTTGGATTTCCAGGATTTGGAAATTCTCCAGTTTTATGATTTGGCAACGCATTAGTTACCATAACACGTTCTGTATCTGTAAGCGTTACTTTGGTTTTAGTGCCATAAGATTCATCTTCTAAATCATACGCTCCAAAATAATCATTGACGTTAGTTATGGTTTCATTATCGTGTGAATGTGGTTCTGAACCATCGTGTGTGTGATCGCCATTCTTTTTTTGGCTATTACAACTTACTAACAGGCTCATTGCAAACACACCCATTATAAATATATTTTTCATATTTTTTTTAATCGAATAGTTTTTAAAACAAGCTTACGAACGCGTCTGTTCTTTAATTCTCTACAGTTAATGAGCCACTTACACCATGTAAGCAACCTAAAATTTTATTGCTTCCTGCTGCACCTGCGTGATAATGATAACCTCTATCTTCATCGTAATGCCCATAACAATCATCTAAATCTGCGTTAGTATTTCCGTTATTATCTTTATGTGCGTATATACCAAAACCATCTAAAGCATAACCAAGCATTGCTGCATGCTCGTCTTTTTGTTTTACTTCTTTAGTTGCACCTGTTACAGCATGGTAATGATAACCAGAATGCGGATTTACGTGCCCACCTGCATCATCTAAAGGTGCTAAAGTATGTGCTGCAAGAATAGCGTGTGTTGGTGCTGCTGCATCAAAATTAACACCATTAAAAGCAATACCTATTCCGTTACCTCCTAGCGAATTAGAATTTTCTAAATACATAGGTTTTACAGGAATAACATACGTAGAGACTTTTTCTTTATAATAATCTGGTAAACATTGCACGCAATAATTATGATAGGCCTCATCAACATCTGGTCTTGCTGCAGCTTCACATTCCTCTTGAGTTTCTGTTACTTTTATTGAGCCATCTTCTCTAAACAAAGCCCATTCCTCATCGCTGTAAAAATCTTTTAGATTCGCTATAAAATGACCATCTACATCATATACTTTATCATCTTTAAACCATATTCCTCCTTTATCTTTGCCATCATTAATGTGTGTAGGACACCAAGGTCCCATATTATGTTCATTCGGTTGAGATGCTGTTGTAATAATATAACAAAGCGCTACAGTACCATCTGCAAGTGTTCGCTCTTCTTGTTTTATATCCTTTAACATACTTTCTTTTATAAATAAAGATGGATCTACATTTACAGTCACTTCTAAATCTTTTTGCACATTATTAGAATTGTCTACATTGCCAGGTCCTCTTCGTTCTGGTTTTGGTGCATTTTCTAATTCTTCTTTAGAAAGAAAGTCATCCTTATTAGTATCAATTTTAGAGAAATCATTGTATAAGGGCCCATGAACTTCAGATTTTGAAAGTTTATTATCTGCATTTGTATCCATTTCTTTTATTAATTCAGATACGGATGGTCTTCCATCGTCTGGATGGTCGCCTTGGATTTCTGTTTCAGATTTACCAGCTTGTTTACAACTCACTAAAAATAAAACCATTAGAAACAAAATAATGGATTTAAAAAAAATAGAATATTTCATATAAAATTAATTTGTTGTTCTCCTTTAATTTACAAAAAACTAATTAACATGGATTTAGTTCTTTCGTTTTCTTTTTTTCTTATCATCATCCTTTGCATCGTAAAACGTTTCCAACTCTTCCAAATCTAATTGACCATCTTCATTAAGATCAATTTCAGAGAAGTGTTCCATTAAATCTCGTCTATCCTTTGCCGCAATCTCTAATTCATTTAAAAATCCGTCTTCATCTTGATCAACTTCTTTTAATAGTTTTTTAGCAGATACTTTTCGCGGTCCTTTACGTTCAATTTCTGCTTTAAGCTCTTCTAAATCTATAAACCCATCTTCATTGGTATCTATTACATCAAAATCCTTTGCAATTTTTCCTCTTTCATCTTTTGAAGCTTCTTCTTTATCTATTTTATCATCGCCATTGGTATCCAATAACTTTAAAATTTCTGAAGCCTCTGGTTTTTCTCCTTTTGGTGGTCCGCCTTGTCTATCGCCTCTACCGCCTTGACCTCCTCCAGGAGGTCCTTGTGCTAATCCTATTGCAGAGCATAATAACGCTAAAATTGTGAATGCTAATGTTTTACTTTTCATATGTTTATTTATATTATTAATGACCTCCTGGACCACCTTCTCCTGGCTCACCAGTTGGTCCCATTTCGCCTCCTATTTGTGTTACTGTATTAGTTATAGTAAATGAATTACTTGATGCTATACCTCCTGTATAAGTACCTGAAGTGTACAATCCATTGATGGCTGTTCCATTACTTACACTGCCACCTGTATAAATATGATAAGTTTGTCCTGATTCTAATTTTCCATTAGAATATATAATAGTATTTACACTATAAGGCACTTCAAACGTCAAGGCTTCTGTACCATCTTCCGATTGTATATTTAATAATTGATTGGCATTTATTCCATCGAAAATAACAGTGTTTTGTGTACTTTCAGTTTCTGAAGGAAAGGAGGTGTTTAAGCCTAATCCTAAAATGGTTCCGCCTGTGATTTTAAAAATGTCGTCATCACAATCAAAACTACCATCTGGTTCATCGGTTCGTATTGCTATCGCAATGGTAGTTCCTCCTGTAACTGTAATATTTGAATTACTATCTATAGCATCATTTAATGTACTATACACATAATGATTTCCTCCATTAATATATAAATTTCCACCTGAATTTAAACCATCGTCATAAGCGCTGATATTTATATTACCGTCGTTAATTGTTAAAATACCTTTGGCTTCAATTCCTTCTCCTTCAGTTGTAATGATAACAAAATCGCCACCATTTATTGTAACGTTAGGCAAAACAGAATCATCTGGATCTTCTTCTTCATCTATATCATATGAAGCTGCAATTCCATCATCAATAGCATTTATATTCAACGAGCCGTCATTAATTATGACATAACCTTCTTCGCAATCTAAACCATCACTACCTACAGATAAGTTAAGCGTACCACCATCGACAATTATGTAATCATTGGCATGTATACCATCAGAGACAGCTTCTGTTACAGAAATTGTTCCGCTGATCACTCTAACATAATCATCACTGACAATTCCGTGTTTATAAAGACCTGCAATATTAAGAGCTCCAGATCCACTAAACACTAGTTGTCCTTCACTAAAAAAAGTGGCTTTTGCATCTTCATCATCAGGAATATTACTGTAATCTGAGGCGTCAGTTAAGTTATTTGTTCCTTCTAGAATTACGAAAACAGTTTTTGACGATTGAATATTAATTGCAGGACCATCCGCATTTGTGATGCTTAAATCACTTAACGATAGTTTGAATTTTTTATCGCTGTAAATTTTCAACATACCATCTGTAGTAGATCCTGAAACTTCGTATGCTACTTCTGAAATGGTTGAGTTAATAGTAACATCTGCGCCATCTAGAGTGACAACAACATCATAAGGAACAGGATTGGTAATTGTAACATCTGTATCTGAATATACAATTTGAACAGTGTTTGCAAACGTTGCATTTTCTACTAAATCATCTTCATCGTAACCTGTGTTATACGTATCTCCTTCTGCAGTACTTGTTATATTTCCATCAGTAATAATAACATCGTCTGAGTATGTTACAATAGTTTCACTTTCATCATCACTACATGCATTAAAAGTAAATAAAGACACACTTATTAATAGCGCTGTAAAAACAGGTTTTCTAATCTTTTTAAGTCTTATCATCTCTTTAGGTTTTAAGGTTTGTTTTACCTGATAATTAATCTCAGTTTTTTTATGCCTTTACAATGTTAGGTCATGTAAATTTAGATGTGTTTGTCTTTTTAAACTTGTGTGAAGCCTTGTTAAAAAAAACATAAATTTCAGCAGTAACTTCAATCATAAAACCACATAAGATTAAATCTTTTTGAACGAACCCTTAAGAATTACTTACAATACCAAATTTTAAAAAATCAATGAAGCAAAACAGCTACGAGGCTACCTCTTAAAATAGAAATAATGAATGCAGAACTGCGCTATTAAAAAAGCCCAAGAACAATATCGTTCTTGGGCTTTTTACTTTAACTAAGGGTATTTATCTCAATATCATTATATATTTACTATTTAATTTCGTGAAATCTTTAAGACTGTGGTCTTATTTAAAACTACCATATAAAGACCTTTAGAAAAAGGCGTAAAATCTAAAGTTATTGCATTATTATTAGCATTTATATCTTGAAATAATTGTTGACCATGAAGATTATAAACTTCTACGGTTTCAATAACAACATTTGCACTCTCAATTTCTAGGAAATCGTTTGTAGGATTTGGATAAAACCTTAAACCATCATTTAGTGATACGTCTCCAACGGAAAGCGATTCATTATTCATGGCAAAAGTTGGTGCCTGAATTACAAAATCTCCGGTTCCATTAGGACTTCTTGCATAACCCATATCTGTAGTTTGCGCTCCGAATGTAATATTTTCTAAAACAGTACCGTCTGCATAAGATAAAATGGCTGTCTCACCTCCTGATGAGAATTTAAAATCGGCATGAAAATCGCCTTGATCAGGATCACCATCACACCAAACAATTAAATAACTATCGGCTTCTAATGTTGTTCCTGTAGGAAATTGATATATTAAAGGGTCATCTGCATCATCTGATAAATATAAATTATCCAAGCTGATTGTAGCGTCAGTGGTGTTGTATAATTCTATCCAATCTTCATACTCACCTGCTTCATCTACTTCTCCAGTATCATTTGAGGCCAAAATTTCATTAACCACCAAATCTCCAACATTTAACATTGGTACATCATTATCCACTGCGTTATCATTATTAGAATTGAAAGTTGGTGCTTGTATCACAAAATCTCCTGTTCCATTTGGATTTCTGGCATATGCCATATCTGTTGCTTGTGCTCCAAATTCAATATTTTGTAAAATAGTACCATCTGCATAAGATAAAATGGCTGTTTCACCACCAGAAGAAAATTTAAAGTCTGCATGAAAATCGCCTTGATCTGTATCTTTATCACACCAAACAATTAGATAACTGTCTGGCTCTAATGTTGTACCTGTTGGAAATTGATAAATTAACGGATCGTCCGCGTCATCTGATAAATATAAATTATCTAAACTAACTGTTGCGTCTGAAGTATTGTATAATTCTATCCAGTCTTCATACTCACCAGCCTCATCTACTTCACCTGTATCATTAGACGCTAAAATTTCATTGATCACCAAATCACCAACATTTAAAGTAACATAAGTGGCATCAACCGAATAAAATTCGTATTCAGCTCGAGCAGGAGAAAATGCGCCAATATTAGAATTTTCAGCATAAATATAATATTGCATATAAGCATTGTCAATAGTCACATTCACACCATATATGTTATCACCAGCTGCGCCATCATTATGTGCGCCGTCATCAAACATTTCAACTTTAGTAAAAGGCATGGTTTCATCAGTTCTATAACCCAAATAAACATCATTAGTATCTGTTACATCTGCAGTAATTGCAATTTCATCACCAATAGTAGGTACAGCAATTGATGAACCTAAATTGGTTATAGAAGGTTGTGTATTTGTAAAATCTGACTGTGATAATAAATAAGAACTTCTAGCAGACATTATATTGGTTAAACCTGAAGCTGTATTCATTCCTAAACTATAATCAGTATTAATATTTCCTGAGAATTGAGCATTTGAATAAAACTTATTTGTATCCGCAGTTACTGCAGCTGAAATAATTGCTTGGTAATCGTTAGCCAATGTTAAGTAATTAGAATTACTTATGTTTTCAGTAAGAATAGTTTTAAAATGTGCTAAATACATTCTTTTATATTTAGGCACTGCTAATAATTTAGAAACCAAAGGAAAATCCGTACTCGTATCATGCAATAAATGATCTAATTGTGCTTTTTGAGTTGTTGTGTTTAAGGTTCCTCCACTTCCTGGACCAGGACCGCCTCCAGTTTCTCCCGTCATTGCAAAAGTTCCGAAAGACATATTTAAATCCCATACGATCGATTTAAACTGACCATTATTATCTTTATATAAATAATAATTTTGTTTAAATTGACCAATATAACTATCCAAATTGACCATTACATTATCAAAGGCTAGCATCCATATTGCCATATCAACATCTAGAACTGTTTCTATATTAGAAATATCGTTATTTAGTGTATTAGTTAGTTCTATTAAATCTGCCCAATGCGCTAAAGCTATGGATGGATCGTCGTCGTCATCAGATTTAATTTCATAGGCGTCATCATAATTTGTATAACTTGTTCCTAAATATTGTAAATTAGGTAAGGATGTAGATTGTGGACCCGCTCCAGCTGGAGGACTACAACTAAAAAAAGCATTATCGTTAGAATTGAAATGCTTATTCACAAACTTCTTAGATATCGATTCTGTATTGGTATATAGACCTATCAAAGTACCATTTACATAAACATTAGCATAATTGGCTTGAGGTGCATCCATGTATTGGTTAGCTATATTATAAGCAACTGTTTCTCTTACAAAAGAGGGATCAAAAATTACATTAGCTAATTTTATATCTGTATAACCTTGATGATCTTGATCTACATAAGTATCTAATTCTATATGAAAGGGATTCTTTGCTTGATTGGAACTATAGGAACTATTTCCTTTATACTTAACGCCAACCTGATTGTAAACTGTACCATTTATAGTAACCGATAACGCTTCTGTATAATTATTATCACCTGCCTTCTCAGCATCTAAAAGTGCATCCCAATTACTTTGAGCAAATTGAATTTCTATAGTTTGAATAGTATTAATATCATACAACTCTTGAGAGAATCCTTGTATAGAGAGCAACAATATTAATAATTGAGTAATGTTCTTTTTCATTTTATTTAATTGAAGATTTGTTAGTCATATAGCTTTAGATGTTATTTTTAAATAAAACTTGCGCTGGATTTTATAAAAAAGCTTCGTAATTTCTTACGAAGCCCTTAACAACCAAACCATCAATCAATCAAAAAGAATTTGGCCTTACTTATAATTCAATTACTATTAATTTACTTATTTCGCTTCTTACGTTCAGGTTTTGGTGCATTTTTAAATTCTTCTTCAGAAATAAAACCATCCTCATCAGTATCAATCTTAGCAAAATCATCTTTTAAAGGTCCTTTTAATTCGTCTTTTGCCAGTTTACCATCCTCATTAGCGTCCATTTCTTTTAATAGTTGAGCATAAGTTGGTGGTTCTTTTCTTTCTGGTCTATCTTGAGATTGACCAAAAGAATAATTTGACATAAACAATACCATTCCAAATACTAATAATACCGTCTTCAATTTGCTATTTTTCATCTTTTAAGTTTTAATGTTATATAACTTTAGATGACTTATAATTAAATTACTTGTGCTTGTCTTTGTTAAATAAAACACAAAAAAAAACCTTCAATAGTATTGAAAGTCTTTTTCTAATTCTTAGTTAGGTCTTGGAGGAGGCGGTCTATGCCCTTCTATACCATCTCTAGGAGGTGGTCTATTACCTCTATCGTCTTTACGTAAGGCATCTAAAAGTAAATTATTAAATTTTTCTCTTTGTTCTTCATTAGCGATATCTCTTATCATTTTAAAATGATAAAATATTTCCTTTTCCTTCTCTTTTTCTTTTTCACAAATTAAATTGGAAATGGAATCAATCGTGGCTTCGCTGACAATATCGTTAGACAGCGTACCAAACAATTGATCCTTTAACTTTCTGACATCATCAGACATTTGCATCATAGTTTTATGATGTCCTTTACTTTTCTTTCTAAATTGTTTTATTTGTGAGGCATCAAATCCAAGCTCTTCAATAATAAACTCTTTATTCTGTTGAGATTCTCTTGGTCCTTTAGCATTCCCTTTTCCTATATAATTAAATAAGAAAAAACCATTTACTGCTATAAGAAAGATGAGTAATACGTATAAGATTGTATTCTTTTTCATAACTAATTTAATATAGTAGATTCTGAACTTATTGTTAAGCCATAAGACTCTGCAAAACTGTTTACATTTTCAGTATAATCACTTTTTTTCAAACTGTTAAAAGCCATCACATTTAAAACGACAACACAAACTAATGTAGTTAATTGTAATTTTGGAGTAAACCAAGACCACGTAGCATCTTGAATATCTTCAGGTAAATGACGAATTTTATGCATCACATTCTCCTTAAAGAAAGGAGATACCTTAACCTCTTGTATGGATTCTATTGAATCTAATGTCTCTTTAACTTTTATATTCATGTCAACATTATGTTTCATTATTATATCTTTAGATGCAATGTTTTATTAAAACTTGCGCTAAAGTTCGTTTTTATAATATTTTTCTAAAACCTTTTGTAGATTCTTTTTTGCTCTAAACATTAGTGATTCTACAGAAGACAAACTTCGTTCAGTTATATCTGCTATTTCCTGATAACTTTTACCATCAATTTTATGCAATGTAAATACTACAGATTGCTTTTCTGGCAGGCTATGTATTGCTTTAAACAAAGTTGCATTTAATTCTTTATTTTCTAATAAAATCCCAGGATGATTCATCTCCGTAAAATAATCAGTCTTATCCATTGGGATGGCATTACCAGTAATAGATTGTAAAAAGGCAAACCTCTTTTTGGTATTCTTTTTTCTAATAAATTCTAAACATTTATTGGTTGTAATTCTATAAATCCAAGTTGATAATTTAGACTCGCCTTTAAACTTATTTATAGAATTAAAAACTTCTACAAAAACCTCTTGTGCAACATCTTCTGCATCTTCCTTATTAGGCACAAATGAAATACATGTACTAAACACCTTTTGCTGATAATCGTCCAAAAGCTTACTATAAGCTTTAGTACTCTGCATTCTTAATTCTTGTATAAAATCGGATTCGATCAAAAAACTTATATGGTGGTTAATATTTTATTAGCAGTAGTATTATAAAAACGTACACTAGTTTCAAAAGTAACACTTTTGAATAAAGTCTCACAATTTTAATCTTTTAGCGTACCTTTGCACGTTATTTTTGTATAGTGCATTTTGATGCATTAAAAACTAAAGATTAGTTATGAGATTACATAGAAATTTATGCTTTGCGGTAATTGACGGATTACACCTTATATTTAATGAAGGTGAATATGCTGATAAAGTTATTCAAAAATTACTAAAACGTGATAAACGATGGGGAAGCAGAGATCGTGGTTTTGTTGCAGAAACTGTATATACAATTGTACGCTACCAAAGACTCTATGCTGAAATTGCTAATGTAAAAGCACCTTACCACAGAGATGACTTATGGAGATTGTTCGCTGTTTGGGCAACATTAAAAGGTATCAAATTACCTGACTGGAAATATTTTACAGACACACCTACAAGAAAGATAAAAGGGCGTTTTGATGAATTATCTAAAATTAGAAAATTCAGAGATTCTATACCAGATTGGATTGATGAATTAGGTGTTAAGGAACTTGGCGAAAAGGTTTGGACTAAAGAAATCGCTATGCAAAACGAGCAAGCCGATGTAATCCTAAGAGTTAATGCGTTAAAAACAACTAAAAAGGATCTACAATTAAAACTTCAATCTGAAGAAATTGAAACAGAAACCTTACCTAAACACCCTTCAGCTCTAAAATTAGTTGAACGGGCTAATGTATTTAAAACAGAAGCTTTTAAAAATGGTTGGTTTGAGGTACAAGATGCTTCTTCTCAGCTTGTGGCAGCTTATTTAGATGTAGCACCTGGTATGAAAGTGGTTGATGTATGCGCTGGCGCAGGTGGAAAAACATTGCATTTAGCTTCCTTAATGGAAAACAAAGGACAGCTAATAGCCATGGATATTTATGAAAGTAAATTAAAGAAATTAAAAATTAGAGCCCGACGAAATGGCGTCCATAATATTGAAATGAAAGTCATTGACTCTACTAAGCCTATTAAAAAATTACATGGCAAAGCTGATCGTTTATTAATTGACGCACCTTGTTCTGGACTAGGAGTTTTACGTAGAAATCCCGATGCTAAATGGAAGCTTCAACCTGAGTTTATTGAAAACATTAAGAAAATTCAACTTGATGTATTACAACAATATTCTAAGATGGTAAAACCAGGAGGCAAAATGGTTTATGCAACATGCTCTGTACTACCTTCAGAAAATGAAAAGCAGGTTGAAAAATTCTTAACATTAGAGGCCGGAAAAGATTTCACTTTGATTAAAGACAGAAAAATACTATCTTGTGAATCTGGTTTTGACGGTTTTTACATGGCATTACTAGAAAAAAAATAAAATAATATTTCCCCTAATACTATTAACTTACTGGTTATGAAGCAAATCTACTTAGCATTCCTATGTCTTAGCGGCATTGGATATTCTCAAATCCCTTCAAATTATTACGATACTGCAGATGGTCTTAGTGACTTTGCATTAAAAACTGAGTTACAATCCATTATTTCTACTGGTCACGTAGATCAAGGCTACAATACGCTCTTTACGGGTTACATTGCAACCCATTCAGATAATATTGAAAAAAATGGATATGAAAATGACGACACAATTTTACTTTATTATGGTGAAAATCCTAATGGTTCAGATGCGTACACATTTTCACATAATGTAGACCAATGTGATAACCCATCAATTGAAGGTGATTGTTACAATAGAGAATCCATAGTTCCACAAGGAACTTTTGGTGCAGCTTTACCAATGAAAAACGATATACATCATGTTGTACCATCGGACGCTTTTGTAAATAATCAAAGAGGTAGTTTACCTTTTGGCACAGTTGGCTCTGCAACTTGGACATCCTTAAATGGTTCCAAAAAAGGAAATAGCTCATTAACTAATTACTCTGGTGTGGTATTTGAACCTATCGATGAATTTAAAGGCGATATTGCTAGAGCTGTGTTTTATTTTGCCACTCGATATGAAGATACTGTTGATAATTACACAGGTTTTGCAATGTTTAATGGTACAGAGAACCAAGCACTTTACCCTTGGGCAATAGAAGTATTATTAGATTGGCACAATAACGTGGACCCTGTAGATCAAAGAGAAATTGACAGAAATATTGCGGCTTACAATTATCAAGGGAATGCAAACCCATTTGTAGATCATCCTGAGTATGCAGATGCTATTTGGGCCAATGTTTTAAACGTAGAAGTTTTTAATTCTTCAAAAATTAGTTTACATCCAAACCCTGTAACCGATAACGTAACTATAGACTTACAATCTCCTGTAGATACTGAAATAGAAATTTTTGATATTCTTGGGAAACGTGTTTATAAAAGTTTAATTAATAAATCAAGTTCTTTAAATCTTGAAGGTCTAAATACAGGTATCTATGTGATGAAGCTTACTAAGAACAGCGAGACCATAACTAAGAAATTAGTAAAAAAGTAATGATAATTTCTTAAAAAAAGACAGCTATAAAAGCTGTCTTTTTTTTGTCATAAACTTTTTCAAAACAATACAAACAAACGTTTGTTTCAATTCTCTCTCTCTAATAAATAAACTACTTTTGTAAAAAATTGATATTTAATCTCATTTCGCATGAAACACATCTACTTATTATTTCTTTTTATTGCAGGAATTGGGTTCGCTCAAATCCCATCTAATTACTACGATAGTGCAGCCGGACTAACAGAATATGCATTAAAAACAGAATTAAAAAATATAATTTCTAATGGTCATGTTGATCAAGGTTATGGAGATTTATATACAGGTTACGTTACAACATTTACAGATACTGAATACGAAAATGATGGCAGTATATTATTATACTACACTGAGAATCCTAACGGAACTGATCCTTATGGTTATAATCATGGCTCTAATAACTGTGGAAACTACAATTCTGAAGGCGATTGTTACAATCGAGAACATTTAGTTCCTCAGTCAGCCTTTGGTAGTGCAAATCCTATGAGAACAGACATTCATCATGTAATACCTAGTGATGGATATGCTAATGGACAACGAGGAAGCTTTCCTTTCGGAACTGTAAGTTCTGCCAGTTGGACTTCTCAAAATGGATCTAAAAGAGGATCTAGTAGTGTTTCTGGTTATTCAGGAACAGTGTTTGAACCTATAGATGAATTCAAAGGTGATATAGCAAGAGCTGTACTTTATTTCGCTGTACGTTATGAAAGTAATATGGACAATTATGGTGGTTTTGATATGTTTAATGGTACTGAAAACCAAGCTCTAGAGGATTGGGCCATAACATTACTATTAGATTGGCATTATAATGTTGATCCTGTTGATCAACAAGAAATTGACCGAAATAATGCAGCATACAATTATCAAGGAAATGCGAATCCTTTTGTAGATCATCCAGAATATGCAAATATGATTTGGAATCCTACAACAGATACAGAAGCGCCTTCAGACCCAACAAATTTAATTGCTTCAAATCCTACGGACAATACTATTGATTTAAATTGGACCGTATCTTCCGATAATGTTGCTGTTGATTCTTATGATGTTTATATGAATGGCACCTATTCATTTAATGTTGATTCAAACTTTGCAACAGTTACAGGTTTATTACCAGATACAAACTATTGTTTTACTGTTAAAGCAAAAGATGCAGCTGGAAATGAATCTAATTTCAGTAATCAATCTTGTGAAACAACAACCAATAACGGAACTGGTGGAGGATCAGATTGTTTAGTTGAAACTTTCGAAAATTTAAGTACTTCTTCTGGTTCTTATACTGATGTAACATGGACGGGCGATGATGGTGGAACATGGAATGCTACTGATGCCAGAACAGACCAAAATTTAAACACAAGAGCAATAACAGTAAGAAATGGTTCTTTAACCTTACCAACAACCTCTGGAGGAATTGGTTCGTTAACAGTAACTACGCAACGTGTTTTTAGTGGAGGAAGCGGAACATTTAACCTAAAGGTAAACGGAACACTTGTTGGTACAATAGCATATGGTGATACTGAACAAACCATTACAATACCAAATATTAACATAGAAAATAATGTATCAATTGTTATAGACGGAAATACTGGAACAGGAAATAGAGTTATGTTTGATGATCTATCATACACGTGCTATGCTGGATTAAGCCTAGATGATCATTCTACAAATACTGTAAAGTTATATCCTAATCCAGTGAACAATCAATTAACTGTTGCATTAAATAGTAATATTGATACAACTATTGAAATATATGATATCCTTGGAAAATTAATTCTGAATTCTGAAATAAATAAAACGAGCACATTAAATGTAGAAAATTTAAAAACTGGAATTTATATTATTAAAATTTCTCAAGGAGATTCTACAATTACCAAGAAGTTAGTTAAGCAATAAAAACTACTTATCACTAAAAAGGCAGCCACATACTTTATTAAATAAAAGTGTGGCTGTTTTTTTTTGTTTAAAACTTGTTGAATACTTCAACATTTGAAATTTAAATTTTCTACAAAAACCCACAAATTAAATTAACTTTGCATTTTATTTTTCACATCAAAATAAACCAATAAATGATTCATTTCTTCGGAAACCAAAACAGTAAAGTTTACGCTGTTCAAGCCACAAAAGAATTATCAACTGCAACCATCTCAAAATTGACATGGTTATTTGCCAACCAACCTAAAATAGAACAAGCATCACTAGATGCTTTTTTTGTTGGACCAAGAGCGGCAATGATAACACCTTGGAGTACAAATGCAGTAGAAATTACTCAGAATATGGGAATTTCAAATATTATTAGAATTGAAGAATTCACTTCTGTTTCTGATGATTTTTCTGAATTCGACCCAATGATTTCTGAAAAATATCAAAGTCTGAATCAAGATATTTTCAAAATTGATATTCAACCTGAAGCAATTTTAAACATAGAAGATATTTCAGCCTATAACGAACAAGAAGGTTTATCACTTAGTGAGGAAGAAGTTGCATATCTAGAAGGTGTTGCTGAAAAAATTGGCAGACCTCTAACAGATTCTGAAGTTTTCGGTTTTTCTCAAGTCAACTCAGAGCACTGTCGTCATAAAATATTCAATGGTACGTTTGTTATAGATGGCGAAGAAAAGGACACTTCTTTATTCAAACTTATTAAAGAAACATCAAAACAAAATCCAAACGATATTGTTTCAGCATACAAGGATAACGTTGCTTTTATTAAAGGACCAATTGTGGAGCAGTTTGCACCTCAACGTGCAGATATACCAGATTTTTATACAACAAAAAATTACGAATCTGTAATCTCATTAAAAGCAGAAACACATAATTTCCCAACAACCGTTGAGCCATTTAATGGAGCTGCAACTGGTTCAGGTGGAGAAATTAGAGATAGATTAGCTGGTGGAAAAGGCTCATTACCTTTAGCTGGTACTGCGGTTTATATGACGTCTTACTCAAGATTAAACGACGAACGTCCATGGGAAAAAGCTTTTCCAGAACGTAAATGGTTGTACCAAACACCAATGGATATTTTAATTAAAGCAAGTAATGGTGCTTCAGACTTTGGTAACAAATTTGGTCAACCGTTAATTTGTGGTTCAGTTTTAACGTTTGAACATAGCGATAACAATGGCAAAATTGGTTACGACAAAGTGATTATGCAAGCTGGTGGTATAGGTTATGGTAAAGCAGAACAAGCGCTTAAAGATGTACCAAAAGATGGCGATAAAATAGTAATTCTTGGTGGTGACAATTATAGAATCGGAATGGGAGGCGCTGCAGTGTCTTCTGCAGATACTGGTGCTTTAGCTTCTGGTATTGAGCTAAATGCTGTACAACGTTCTAATCCAGAAATGCAAAAACGTGCTGCCAATGCTGTCCGTGGTATGGTAGAAAGCGACGAAAATTTCATTGTTTCTATTCACGATCATGGTGCTGGTGGACATTTAAATTGTTTATCAGAATTGGTAGAAGATACAGGTGGACATATTGATTTAGATAAATTACCTGTTGGCGATCCTACGTTATCTGCCAAAGAAAAAATTGGTAACGAATCTCAAGAGCGAATGGGATTAGTTATTGCCGATGAACATTTAGAGACGTTGCATAAAATAGCAGACAGAGAACGCTCGCCTATTTATGATGTTGGTGAAGTAACAGGAAAACATAGATTTACTTTTGAGTCTAAAACTACTGGTGAAAAACCAATGGATTTAGCTTTAGAAGATATGTTTGGAAGTTCTCCAAAAACGATAATGAATGATGTTACAGTTGAAAAAGAATACAGTGGCATTTCATATAACACCAAAAATTTCTACGATTATTTAGACCAAGTATTACAACTTGAAGCTGTTGCCTCAAAAGATTGGTTAACAAATAAAGTAGACCGTTGTGTTGGTGGAAAAGTTGCCAAACAACAATGTGTTGGTCCATTACAATTACCACTAAATAATGTTGGTGTAATGGCATTAGACTTTAAAGGTAAAGAAGGTATTGCAACATCCATTGGGCACTCGCCTATTTCGGGTTTAATTAATCCTGAAGCAGGAAGTCGTAATTCAATTGCAGAAGCTTTAACAAATATTATTTGGGCACCACTAAAAGATGGTCTTAAAAGTATTTCTTTATCTGCCAATTGGATGTGGCCTTGTAAAAATAAAGGTGAAGATGCACGTTTGTATGAAGCTGTAAAAGCGATTTCAGAATTTTCAATAGATTTAGGTATTAATGTACCAACAGGAAAAGACTCTTTATCAATGAAGCAAAAATATCCTGATGGTGATGTTATTTCTCCTGGTACAGTGATTATTTCTGCTGCTGCAAATTGTAATGATATAACTAAAGTTGTAGAGCCTGTTTTACAAAAAGGCAAAGGGTCTATTTATTATATTAATCTATCTCAAGATTCTTACGAGTTAGGTGGAAGTTCTTTTGCGCAAATCAATAATAAAATAGGAAATACTACGCCTAATATTAAAAGTGCAGCTTACGTAAAAACGGTATTTAATACCATTCAAGATTTAATAAAGAAAGACCAAATTGTTGCAGGACACGATGTGGCTTCTGGTGGATTAATAACCACCTTATTAGAACTTTGCTTTGCTGATAATAATTTAGGTGCTGAGTTAGATTTATCTAGTCTTGGTGAAAAAGATTCTTTTAAAGTATTATTTGCTGAAAATGCAGGACTTATTTTTCAATCTTCTGATGATGCAATTGAAGCTGAATTAACTAATGCAAATATTGATTTCCATAAAATTGGAGAGGTTACAGAAAGTGATGTCTTAGGCGTAATCAATGGTAACGACGTCTTTACCATGACCGTTTCAAGATTAAGAGATATGTGGTTTGAAACATCATACTTACTCGATGAGAAACAAACAGCAAATGGTTTAGCGAAAGATAGATTTGATAACTATAAAAATCAGGCTTTAGATTTTAAACTTCCAACACATTTCACTGGAAAATTAGATACAATAGCTTCTGATGCAGTAAGACCAAAAGCAGCAATTTTAAGAGAAAAAGGCTCTAATTCAGAACGAGAAATGGCAAATGCTATGTATTTAGCTGGTTTTGATGTTAAAGATGTACACATGACGGATTTAATTTCTGGTAGAGAAACTCTAGAAGATATTCAGTTTTTAGGCGCTGTTGGTGGCTTTAGTAATTCTGATGTTTTAGGTTCTGCTAAAGGTTGGGCTGGTGCCATAAAATATAATGAGAAAGCGAATAAGGTCATTAATGATTTCTTTAACAGAGAGGATACCTTATCCGTTGGGATTTGTAATGGTTGCCAATTAATGATGGAATTAGATTTGGTAAATCCAGAGCATGAGAATCATGGCAAAATGACCTATAATGATTCTCATAAGCACGAAAGTGGCTTCACTTCGGTTAAAATTCAAGAAAACAATTCTGTAATGCTATCTAGTTTAGCTGGTAGCACTTTAGGTGTTTGGATTTCTCATGGCGAAGGAAAATTTAGCCTTCCATATGCTGAAGAAAAATATAATATAGTTGCTAAATATGGATATGAAGGATATCCTGCAAATCCTAATGGTTCAGATTTTAATACGGCTATGTTAACCGACAAAACAGGAAGACACTTAGTAACCATGCCTCATATAGAACGTTCTATTTTTCAATGGAATTGGGCCAACTATCCACAAGATAGAAACGATGAAGTTTCGCCTTGGCTGGAGGCTTTTATTAATGCTAGGAAATGGTTAGAGAAATAAATAGAATCATAAAAAAAAGCTTTTACAAAATGTAAAAGCTTTTTTTTGGGTTAAAAACTAAAGCACTAATCTTTTATAATAAGCTGAGTATATTTTAAACCTACTTCGTTAGATAAACTAAGAATATAGCTTCCCTTAGATAGATTAGTTATATCGATAGTATATGAAGAATTGATAAAATCTGTATTCATATTCACAATTAATTTACCTTCTAAACTGTAAATCTTAGCAGATTCAATTTGCGTGTCATTTAATATTTCAATATTTATCACATCCTTCGAAGGATTAGGATAAACTTTCAAATTTTCACTAAAATCAAATTCATTAACTGATAAGGCATTAGATCCAAAAAACTCAATTTCCGCAATGGTACTCCAAGCACTTGTTCTAGTATCCCCTGCACTATTAAATCTTCCATAACCTATCATTTTCACATAACGCGCAGCAGCTGAGAATTGATATTGATTAAAATCCATAGTATTTGTTGCTGTTAACAATAAATCTTCTGTCTCTGGTAGAACTTTATTAAAATCTGCTTCATTTGTTCCTGTTGTAGATACCCATATTTGATACCCAAAGGCATCTGATTTATTTGTTGTACTAAACTGAATTAAATCTAAATTATACTCAGACCCTAAATCATATATAATGTATTCTCCATCACCTTTATAATCGCCTGAAACAATTGAGCCGTCTTGTGCAGCCCAAATAGATGAACTTGTATTTACCTTATCTAAGGTATTGATTGCTACTTCTGGTGGACTATCACTAGCGTTATCACTAGAAAACGAATGAATAGAAACTGGCCCTCCTCCTGCAACATCGTTAATTAGATCATATAAATCTGTTAGGTCTGCACCTTCTTGAGTAACATTTAATGTTCTAACAATATCATCTCCACCTGGATCTTGTGTAAACGTTACAGAACCTGTTCTGCTATTAACGTCTGTGTTTTCCGTCACTGAAACCGAAACAGTGTCGTCACCAGATCCAGAATTAATATCAATAGAAATCCATGCATCATTAGACATCGCTGTCCAACTTACATTAGCATATACGGAAACATCATAACTCCCAGCTTCTGCATCTAATGTTTCTAAACTACTCACGGTTAGTGACTCTGGAATTTCAATAACACAGTTACCATCAATTATATTACCACCTAAATTATCTACAAAACAAGCACCAATTCCGTAACCGACCATATCATCTGTTATTGGCAAATACGATCCCATATCTGCACCTTTACCAGCAGATCCTGCTCCTGAAAACGTAAATATTTCGCCATCTGCAGTAGCAGAAATTCCTGTCTCTTCAGAAAAACCTGTATTGGTTTCTCCTAACGCGCTTCCTGTGTAAACGTTTCCTGTGTAAGATAATGCTGTTCCTAAGTCGGCATACGAGGTTGCAGTATCTCCTGATATAACATCTGTAATATTTCCATTACCAGACGTAAAGTAAATTAAATTGTTATCCACTGAACCGGTAGGATCCGTAGACCCCTTATCTGTGTTATAAAATAAAGGTGCATTCGTATTTATAATAGTATTATTAGAAAGTGTAATATTTTCAGATTTTTGATAACCATTAGAAACACTTGTAGAAGTACATACCACCGAATTATTATCGCCACCTCCTAAAAAGGTAACACCATTATTCCACTTGGCTTGGCTAACAACTGTAATACAATCTTGGATATAATTATTTGTAATTACATGATCACTATCCGTAATTCTAATACCACCTGTTCCATCTATGTTTTCTCCTAAAAAGTAATTACCTTCAACCGTTGCATTAGATCCATGACGTAGCACTAATGAACCTCTACAGCGTCTGAATGTATTATTAGTATAGGTATTATTTTTACTCTTATTTGTAATAATTTCATTCTCTCCATCAGCCTTGACAAAGTAGTTATTACTAACTGTGGCATTACTATTTACATTCTGATATTCACTAGTACCAATACGAATCGTTTCACTATCACCAGAGTTACTTAAGGTATTATCAATTTTTACGTAATTATAGAAATAATTATTACTAATTGTATGACCTACAATATCGCAACGTGTATTAGTCACGCCTTCATCTGGTGTTGCGTTATATGCATATTCTGCTAAAATTAAAGCACCAGCACTTTCCTTATTCATGAATGAACAGTTAATAACAGTATTATATGTGCCATATAACACAATCCATCTGTGTTTTGTTATGGATCCATCTGCAATATCATCCGCAATATCATCAGGATGAATTTCTAATCCATCAATAACACAATTTTGAATGGTACTGTGATTGGCATAGTCATAACCATTTCTAAACTGAATAAAATTACTTGCACCATAGCCACCTTGCCAGTGAAAACCATCAACTACAACATAATCTCCACCAATATTCATTTGTAATCCACCTGTAAACTTTACGCCACCTGGAGTTTCTGCTCTAAATACAATTGGGTCTGTTGCTGTCCCATTTCCAACGAAGTCTATACGTTCATCAGAATCATAGATACCATTAGACAATATAATCACATCTCCAGGCAGATACGTCTGGTCTTCTAAATCCTCTGGATCACTAATAGTATAGGTGGTTTGAGAAAACAAATTTAGAGATGATAACAGCATCACAATGAATGTGATATGATAAAATTGAAATTTAAAAGTGTAAAGATTATTCATAAGTCGTTATTTAATTTAGTTTATAAAATCACAACTGGAAGACCAGATTGGTTAACCAATTATTTTCAATTTAAAAGTAATTAAAAAATTAAAAATTAGCCCTCTTAATTGAAGAAAAAAAATAAATAAATTATGAATACACCAAAAAATCCTAATAAATATTATTAAGTCCACCCTTTTTTTATTCGAAATTTGAAAATCCTTTTTATTTTCATAATTTGCGCTGTTATAATCGTAATGCATAAATGACAGAAATAACTCGACTTTTTGATTTTCCATATTATCAGTTAGAAAATAAACCTAACAAATCGGCTTTAGTTACTAAATACAATGGTAAATGGGAACATACCTCCACACAAGAATATATTGACAAAGCAAACGCAATAAGTAGAGCATTGCTAAGGCTTGGCATTCAAAAAGACGATAAGATAGCTGTTATTTCTACGACGAATAGGACCGAATGGAATATACTGGATATCGGAGTCCTTCAAACTGGAGCACAAAATATACCAGTTTACCCAACTATTTCAGCAGAAGATTACGAGTATGTTTTAAATCATAGCGAATCTATCTATTGTTTTGTTTCTGACGCTGAAGTTTTAGAAAAAGTTAGAATAGTACAAGCAAACACCAAGGTAAAAGAAGTCTATTCTTTTGATCATATAGAAGGTTGTAAGCATTACTCTGAGTTATTTGAACTCGGAAAAGATGATAGCAATCAAGCAGAAGTTGAAGCAAGAAAAGACGCTGTTCTGCCAAATGATTTAGCAACCATCATCTATACATCTGGTACAACAGGCAAACCCAAAGGTGTTATGCTATCTCACTGGAATATTACTAGTAACGCTCTAGACAGCTCTCCTAGAGTACCTTTGGTTGACGGCGAAAATAGAATTTTAAGTTTCTTACCAATCTGTCACATATTTGAACGTTTACTTATTTATGTGTATCAGCATGCTGGTGCATCTATCTATTTTGCAGAGGCCATTGATAAAATTGGAGACAATGCCAAAGAGATAAACCCAAATCTAATGAGTGTAGTACCACGCTTATTAGAAAAGGTATTTGATAAAATTATGCTTAAAGGCGAAGAATTAACCGGTATTAAAAAAGGTTTATTCTTTTGGGCTGTAGGTTTAGGTGAAAAATGGGAACCATATGGTGCTAATGGCGCATGGTATGAGTTCAAACTTAAAATAGCTAATAAACTTATATTCAGTAAATGGAGAGAAGCATTAGGTGGTAATTTGGGCACTATGGTTTCTGGGAGCGCAGCGTTACAACCACGTTTAGCACGAATCTTTGGAGCTGCAAAAATGCAAGTTATGGAAGGTTACGGACTAACTGAAACTTCACCTGTTGTTGGCGTAGGAGTTTACAAAGGCAATGGTTATAAAGTAGGAACCGTAGGTAAGCCAATCAATAATGTTGAAGTAAAAATTGCCGAAGATGGCGAGGTGCTCATAAAAGGACCTAACGTTATGTTAGGCTATTATAAAGATCCGGAAAAAACGGCAAGCGTAATGACTGGAGACTATTTCCATACAGGAGATAAAGGGGAAATTGATGCTGAAGGTTTTCTAAAAATTACAGGTCGTAAGAAAGAAATGTTTAAAACTTCTGGTGGTAAATATGTAATTCCGCCATTATTAGAAAACGATATGAAACAATCGCTTTTCATAGAACAAATTATGGTTGTTGGTGAAGGGGAAAAAATGCCTGCTGCTTTAATTCAACCAAATTTTGATTTTATTAGAGACTGGATTGACCATAAACAGAATGGTATTGGTAAAACCGAAAAAGAAATTTCAAGTTCAGAGTTAGTAATTAATCGTATTCAATTAGAAATTGACAAGTACAATAAAAATTTTGGTAAATGGGAACAAATAAAACGTTTTGAACTCACACCTGATGTATGGTCAATCGATGGAGGACATCTTACTCCAACTATGAAAATGAAACGTGCAATCATAAAAGAAATCTATAAAGATTTATACGAAAAGATTTACCGATAAAAAGACTTGGAATTCCCTACTTTGCAAGTCCAACTTCTCTTTTTATAAATGTTAAACGTAAAAACGAAACCGTTAATCCCTGATAATTAATCATTTATGTAAATTTTCGTATTTTAGGTATTACTAACCATTTAATACCAACCATGAAAACCAAAACGTTTATCATTGCTGGCATATGCGGAGGAATAGTCAATTGGCTTTTAAGTTGGCTCAGTTATGGTATTGTTCTAGCAGATTATTATCCTCTACCGCAAGAAAACCTTCGCTCATTTACTTATGTATTTCTTGGGTGTCTATCAATAGCATTTTTTTTATCTTATTTCTTTAATCGTTGGGCCCAAATAGCCACCATTACAACTGGAGCAAGAGCAGGTGCATTCTTTGGCTTCTTCTTATCTATATCTTACGGTTTCATCGCAATGGCAATGGATAGTTCTATGTCAGCTGAATTGCTTACCTTGGATGTTGCAACTTCAATTGTAATTACTGGAATTACTGGAGCTGTTATCGGTTTTATTAATAAAAAAGTACGATAATCGCAATTAAACACACCTGTAATAACATATCTCGAAATTTAATAGCTGCTATTTTTAAATATTCATAATAATATTTTTCTTATTTATTATGCGTGCATAGTATTTTTTATTATATTTGATTCCAATAATGCTTTATGAAAGACAAAACAATTGATTACATACTGAGAACCACCTGGTTAGCGGTAAATAAAATGTATAACGAAGAAGCCGTAAAATTCGACTCTACCATGGCAATTGGTTTTGCATTGTTAAGTATTGATCCAGAAAAAGGAACACCTTCTACCTCCTTAGGACCTAAAATGGGTATGGAAGCAACAAGTCTCTCTAGGACATTAAAAACTATGGAAACGAAAGGTTTAATTGAGCGCAGACCAAATCCAGATGATGGAAGAGGTGTATTAATATTTCTAACAGATTTTGGCCGTGAAAAAAGAAATTATTCTAAAGAGCGCGTGTTAACGTTTAATGAAACTATAAAAGCAAATGTTTCAGATGCTGAATTAAAAAGCTTTCAAAAAGTAGCCGAAGTCATCAATAACATGATTTCAAACAAACAGATATACAACAATAAAGAACACATTTTAAAATAAGATGAGTAAACGAAGAATTAAAAAAATCGCCATTATTGGTTCAGGAATTATGGGAAGCGGCATCGCTTGTCATTTCGCCAATATTGGTGTAGATGTTTTATTATTAGACATCGTACCAAGAGAACTTAACGCTAAGGAACAAGCCAAAGGCTTAACTTTAGAAGATAAAGTGGTTAGAAATCGATTAGTAAATGATGCTTTAACCGCATCTATAAAATCGAAACCTGCACCACTGTATCATCCTTCATTTAAAAACAGAATTACAACTGGTAATCTTGAAGATGACATTGCTAAAGTAAAAGATGTCGATTGGATTATGGAAGTTGTTGTTGAGCGTCTAGACATAAAACAACAAGTGTTTGAAAAGCTTGAACAACACAGAACACCAGGAACGTTAATTACATCTAACACATCTGGTATTCCTATTAAATTTATGAGCGAAGGACGTAGTGAAGATTTCCAGAAACATTTCTGTGGAACACACTTTTTTAATCCTGCGCGTTACTTAAAGTTATTCGAAATAATCCCAGGACCTAAAACGGATGCGTCTGTTTTAGAATTCTTAAATGGTTATGGCGAACAATTCTTAGGAAAAACATCAGTAATTGCTAAAGATACACCTGCTTTTATAGGAAATAGAATCGGGATTTTCAGCATACAGAGTTTATTTCACGCGGTTAAAGATTTAGATTTAACCATTGAGGAAGTAGATAAATTATCTGGTCCTGTAATTGGTCGTCCTAAATCGGCAACTTTTAGAACCGTTGATGTAGTAGGATTAGATACTTTAGTGCATGTAGCCAATGGTATCGCTGAAAACTGTAAAGATGATGAGCGTTTAGAGTTATTTCAATTACCAGATTTCATCAATACCATGATGGAAAATAAATGGTTAGGAAGCAAAACAGGACAAGGTTTTTACAAGAAAACAAAAAATGATAAAGGTAAAACTGAGATTCTTTCATTAGACCTTAACACTTTAGAATATAGAGAAAAGAAACGTGCAAAATTTGCTACCTTAGAATTGACTAAAACCGTTGATAAAGTTGTAGATCGTTTTAAAATTTTAGTAAAAGGAAAAGACAAAGCTGGCGAATTCTACAGAAAGAGTTTCTCTGCTTTATTTGCTTATGTTTCAAACCGTATTCCAGAAATCACTGACGATTTGTACAAAATCGATGATGCTATGAAAGCTGGATTTGGTTGGGAACATGGTCCTTTTCAAATTTGGGATGCTATAGGCGTTGAAAAAGGTATTGAAATGATGCAAGTTGAAGGTTTAAAACCTGCAGATTGGGTACAAGATATGTTGCAGTCTGGTAGTGATAGCTTCTACTCTATTAAAGATGGAGCGACTTATGCGTACAACATTCCTACTAAATTACAAGAAAAAATTCCTGGTCAGGACAGTTTCATCATATTAGATAACATCAGAAAAACATCTGAAGTATTTAAAAACTCTGGTGTTGTTGTTGAAGATTTAGGTGATGGTATTCTTAATGTAGAATTTCAGTCTAAAATGAATACTATTGGTGGCGACGTTTTGGCAGGATTGAATAAAGCCATTGATTTAGCCGAAAAAGATTTCGCAGGATTAGTTGTTGGAAATCAAGCTGCAAATTTCTCTGTTGGTGCAAACATTGGTATGATTTTCATGATGGCTGCAGAGCAAGAATATGATGAGCTAAATATGGCCATCAAATATTTCCAAGACACTATGATGCGTATGCGTTATTCTGCAATTCCAACCGTTGCTGCACCTCATGGTATGGCACTTGGTGGAGGCTGTGAATTATCAATGCACGCAGATAAAGTGGTTGCAGCAGCAGAAACTTACATCGGCTTGGTTGAGTTTGGTGTTGGTGTTATTCCTGGTGGTGGAGGTTCTAAAGAAATGACTTTAAGAGCTTCAGATACCTTCAAAAAAGGCGATGTACAATTAAATACACTTCAAGAATATTTTTTAACGATCGGCATGGCAAAAGTAGCAACATCTGCTTACGAAGCTTATGATTTAGGCATTCTTCAAAAAGGAAAAGATATCGTTGTTGTTAATAAAGATCGTCAAATAGCAGTTGCAAAACAACATGCAAAATTAATGGCAGATATGGGTTACACACAACCTGTAAAACGTACAGATATTAAAGTTCTTGGTAAACAGGCTTTAAGCATGTTTATGGTTGGTACAGACTCTATGCAAGACAGCAACTACATTAGTGAACACGACAGAAAAATTGCGAATAAACTGGGCTACGTTATGGCTGGTGGCGATTTATCTGAACCAACTTTAGTAAGCGAACAGTATTTATTGGATTTAGAGCGTGAAGCTTTCTTGTCTTTATGTACTGAACGTAAAACTTTAGAACGTATTCAACACATGCTAACAAAAGGTAAACCTTTAAGAAACTAAGAAAAATGAAAACAGCATATATAGTAAAAGCATACAGAACCGCAGTTGGTAAAGCACCTAAAGGCGTGTTCCGTTTTAAAAGAACAGATGAATTGGCTGCAGAAACCATTCAATACATGATGAAAGAACTGCCAAATTTAGACCCAAAGCGTATTGACGATGTTATTGTTGGTAACGCCATGCCAGAAGGTTCTCAAGGATTAAACATGGCACGATTAATCTCGTTAATGGGATTAGAAGTGATTGATGTTCCTGGTGTAACCGTTAATCGTTTTTGCTCTTCTGGAGTTGAAACTATCGGAATGGCAACTGCAAAAATTCAAGCAGGAATGGCAGATTGTATCATTGCAGGTGGTGCAGAAAGCATGAGTAGCGTACCAATGACAGGTTTTAAACCAGAATTGAATTACGACGCCATTGTAAAAAATGGTCATGAAGATTATTATTGGGGAATGGGAAATACGGCTGAAGCAGTAGCTAACCAATTCAATGTATCTCGTGAAGACCAAGATGAGTTCGCCTACAATTCTCACATGAAAGCATTAAAAGCGCAAGCTGAGGATCGTTTTCAAGATCAAATTGTGCCTATTGAAGTTGAACAAACATATATAGATGCCAACGGAAAAAAAGCCACTAAATCTTACACTGTAACTAAAGACGAAGGTCCAAGAAAAGGAACAAGTAAAGAAGCTTTAGCGAAATTAAGGGCAGTATTTGCTGCTGGTGGAAGTGTTACAGCTGGTAACTCGTCTCAAATGAGTGATGGGGCAGCATTTGTTATGGTAATGAGTGAAGACATGGTTAAAGAATTAAATCTAGAACCTGTTGCAAGAATGGTAAACTATGCTGCTGCAGGTGTAGAACCACGTATTATGGGAATTGGACCAGTAAAAGCAATCCCAAAAGCATTAAAACAAGCAGGTTTAAAGCAAGATGATTTAAGCTTAATTGAATTAAATGAAGCTTTTGCCTCCCAATCTTTAGCAGTAATTAGAGAATTAAACCTTAATCCAGATATCATTAACGTGAATGGTGGAGCCATTGCATTAGGTCATCCATTAGGTTGTACAGGAGCAAAACTATCTGTCCAACTATTTGATGAAATGCGTAAGCGTGATATGAAAGGGAAATATGGAGCAGTAACAATGTGTGTTGGTACTGGTCAAGGCGCATGCGGAATATTCGAATTTTTAAATTAATAAAAGAACTTAATATAAAATATAAAATGGCAGATACAGAAAAAGATATCCTACGTGGAGGTCAATTCTTAGTAAAAGAAACAAACTGTGAAGACGTTTTCACACCTGAAGATTTTTCAGAAGAACAAGCAATGATGAAGGATTCTGTAATGGAATTCAATGACAGAGAAATCATTCCTCATAAAGCAAGATTTGAAGCTAAAGATTATGCCTTAACCGAGGAAGTTATGCGCAAAGCTGGAGATATGGGCTTTTTGAGCGTAGCTGTTCCTGAAGCTTATGGCGGAATGGGAATGGGATTTGTATCTACCGTTTTAACCTGTGATTATATTTCTTCTGGAACGGGTTCTTTTAGTACTGCTTTTGGTGCACATACAGGTATTGGTACTATGCCAATTACATTATATGGTACGGAAGCCCAAAAACAAAAATATGTACCTAAATTAGCGTCTGGCGAATGGTTTGGTGCGTATTGTTTAACAGAACCTGGTGCAGGATCTGATGCCAATTCTGGTAAAACAACTGCTGAATTATCTGCAGATGGAAAATCTTATAAAATCAACGGACAAAAAATGTGGATCTCTAATGCAGGCTTCTGTAGTGTGATGATCGTTTTTGCACGTATTGAAGATGATAAAAATATTACCGGTTTCATAGTTGAATATAATGGCGATAGTCCTAACGGAATTACTTTAGGAGAAGAAGAACACAAACTAGGAATTAGAGCAAGTTCTACGCGTCAAGTATTTTTTAACGATACAGTTGTACCTGTAGAAAATATGTTAGCTGGTCGTGGTGAAGGATTTAAGATTGCTATGAACGCACTAAATGTTGGTCGTATTAAATTAGCAGCAGCTTGTTTAGATTCTCAAAGACGAATTTTAACGACCGCAGTAGATTATGCTAACGAGCGTAAACAATTTAAAACACCTATCGCCAATTTTGGAGCAATAAAAACCAAATTAGCAGAAATGGCAGCTAGTGCTTATGCAGGCGAATCTGCAACCTATAGAGCTGCAAAAAACATCGAAGACAGAATCGCGATTAGAGAAGCTGCAGGTAACACACATCAAGAAGCTGAACTTAAAGGAGTTGAAGAATATGCAATAGAATGCTCTATATTAAAAGTAGCTGTTTCTGAAGATGTACAAAATGCTGCTGATGAAGGTATCCAGATTTTTGGTGGAATGGGATTCTCTGAAGAAACACCAATGGAATCTGCATGGAGAGATGCGCGTATTGCTCGTATTTATGAAGGTACTAACGAGATTAACAGAATGTTAGCCGTTGGTATGTTAGTAAAGAAAGCTATGAAAGGTCATGTAGATTTATTAGGTCCTGCGCAAGCTGTACAAGAAGAATTAATGGGAATTCCTTCGTTTGATACGCCAGATTATTCTGAATTATTTTCTGAAGAAAAGCAAATGATTGCAAAACTTAAGAAAACATTCTTGATGGTCGCTGGTGGTGCGGTTCAGAAATTTGGACCTCAACTAGAAGAGCACCAACAATTATTGATTGCTGCTGCAGATATCTTAATTGAAATCTATATGGCAGAATCAGCAATTTTAAGAACAGAGAAAAATGTAAAACGTACTAGCGAAAAAGAGCAATCTGCTCAAATAGCAATGGCGAAATTATATTTATATCACGCTGTAGATATCATCGAAGAAAAAGGAAAAGAAAGTATTATTTCTTTTGCTGAAGGTGATGAACAACGTATGATGTTAATGGGACTTAAACGTTTCACTAAATATGCAAACTATCCAGATATTGTAGATTTACGTATCGAGATTGCAGAAAAAGTAAAAGCAGAAAATAAGTACTGTTTCTAATGATTCAATAATTAGACTAACTCAAATAATTCTAATTATAAAGCCAATTCTTCCAAAATAAAATTTGGATTGAATTGGCTTTTTTAATTTGCGAACATCTATCCTACTCTTTCATTAGTAATGCTTCATAAATAGTCTTTGCAATTTCCTGTTGTTTTTTAGTATTAGTCACTATAGCATAATCTTTAACATTAGTTAAAAAGCCAATCTCTAACAACACAGATGGACTTTCAGATTCTTTAATTATTTTAAAATTACTAGGAATCAGCTTTGATGACTCAAAGCCAAGTTCTAAAAGTTTTGAAGCTATTCTAGAACTATAAGACATGGAACTACTGTGGCGTTCAATATTTTCACTTTCATAATAATAAGCTTCAATACCTGAACGACTTACATCCGAATGTGCATTACAATGCAGACTTAATACTAGGTCAGGCTTTTGCTCGTTTATAAAATCTATTCTTTCTTGTAAAGACGAAAACTCATCACTGTCTCTAGACATTATAAATTTTACTTTATCATCACTAAGTAGTTTTAATTGCTTAGAAATTGTCAATACAATATCTTTTTCACTGATATTATTAGAAATTTGACCAGAATCTTTTCCACCATGACCTGCATCTACGATAACCACAAGTGGTTCTTTTAAATCCTTATAAGAACTAAAGGCAAAGACACCTGCAAAAAGCAACATAACAGATGCTATTTTTAAAGTTCGGTTTAATACTGAGGTTTTTGATTGATGTAACATAATAATTCGATTTTTGATTTGAATGAAATTAAATCCGCTAGTTAGAGGAATGCGGTATTCCTTTTGACCTAAGTTTATAATGGTATTTGAATAATTCTCTATGTCAATACCTGAAGACACCGATTTATCATCAGCTAAATATTCATGATTCTGAAGTATCGCTTTTCTGTATAACCAAATGATTGGGTTAAGCCAAAACAAACAAATTAACAGCTCTATAAAAATGATATCCAATATATGCCGTTCTTCAAAATGAACAGTTTCATGTTTTAAAATACTCGTAAATCCTTCATCATGTAAATCTTGATTTTCATTTATAAATACATAATTGAAGAAACTCGAAACCAATTTAGAATCCTTACTTCTAATCAATTTCAGGTTTCCTAAACGTTCGTGTTTATGTCTTGTAAGTTTGAATATTTGAAAGAAGTTCTTCAAAAATCGAAAAACAAAAAACAAACTAATGGTTAAATACACATAGAAAAATGGGCTTCTTTGAGAAGTATTAATCATTTCAATTTCCCCAAATTCTACATTTTCTATAGTTTCTAAGCTAGCTGATGCATTAGTTAACGTATTAATTGGTAATTCGGTAATACGAGGTACCGAATTAAAGAACTCAATTTCTAACAAAGGAGATATTAAACACAATACTAACGAACCTATTAAGAAAAATCGATTAAACTGAAACGTTTTTTGTTTTCTCAGCAACAAAAAATACAAGCCATAAGCGCATGCTAAACTTATAGTTGTATAAATAAAATAACCTATCATTTGTTTTTCTTTTTAGTCATTTTTTCTTTCAATAGATCTTGCAATTCTTGCATCTCTTCCATTGAGAAATCGGCATTTTTAGTAAAGAATGAAGCAAATTGCGCCTTAGAATCGTTAAAAAAATGTTGAATCATGCCATTGACCTGCTTTGAGAAATAATCATTCTTTTTAAGAATTGGGTAATATTGCTTATCTCTTCCTAAGCGCTCAAAACCAATATAGTCTTTGTCTGTCATTCGCTTTAACAAAGTCGAAATTGTTGTATATGCTGGTCTCGGTTCAGGATACTTCTCTACAATATCTTTCATAAATCCTTTTTCAAGCATCCACAAGTACTTCATTATCTGTAGTTCGGATTTATTTAGCTGTTTTATATCCACAATTATAGTTTTAATACTACAAATGTAGTAATAAAAATTTATTGTGCAAATCATTTATAAAAATTCTATCTTTAAAAAAACTTAAAGTAAGATGCGTTATATTATTATTGCCTTGTGTTTATTACCATTAATTACGTTTTCACAATCTAATACTGAAATATTTCTTTTCGATTTAAAAATTAACAATTCTAAAATTGAATTGAGTAATCCAACAAACATTTCAAATAATGAAGGCTATGACAACCAACCTTCGTTTCTAGATGATCGTTATATTATTTTTTCATCTACGCGAAATGGGCAAACAGACATTGCTAAATATGATACTCGTTACCAGGCAAAGATTTGGGTCAATCATACTGATGGTAGTAAATACACACCTTTAAAAATTCCAAATAAACATGAAGTTTCCGCAGTACGTTTAGATCAAGATGGTAAGCAACGGTTATATAGTTATAGTCTAAGCAACGGACAATCTACAGAACTCTTAAAAGATATGGTTGTGGCATATTATACATGGTATGACGATTCAACTATAGTAGCTTCAGTCATTGCAGAAGCCAATCTAAATCTTTATGTTTTAGATACAGAAGGTAAAGTTCACATCAAGGTTGACGAAAATGTTGGTAGGTCAATTCATAAAATTCCAAATTCTGATTTAGTAAGTTTCATATCAAAAAAGAATAAAAATCAATGGCAGATTAAATCCCTGAATCCCAAGACAGGTGCTATCAAAACTATTGCTAATACATTGCAAAACGTTGAAGATATTTGCTGGTTAGATGATAAAACAATTCTTTCAGGAAAAGACAATGTTCTTTATAAATTAACTTTAAATAAAGATAATAACTGGAAAACAGTGGCCGATTTATCCTCAGCTGGTATTCAAAACATAACCCGACTTGCAGTGAATCCTTCAGCTTCAAATTTATTAATAGCAGGCGATGTTAAGATTACTACAGAAACAGTTGAAGAAACTAACAATAACATAGATGAGCAACAAAATACAGTTATAGATGACAATGAAGAAACTTCTGAAGTAGAAAAAATTATTCAGAGAAATCTAGACGCCTACAATTCTAGAGATATTGATGGTTTTATGAAAGATTATGCTGACAATATTAAACTATATAACTATCCAAACACCTTGCGTACTGAAGGAAAAGAAGCCATGCAAAAGAGTTATAAAAGCTGGTTTGAATCCACACCAGACTTGAGAGCATTTGTTAAAAAACGAATCGTCATTGGCAATAAAGTAATTGATGAAGAGCAGGTAACAGCCAATGGCAAAATTTTTAATGCAGTTGCTATTTACGAAGTAGAGAATGGTTTAATTACTAAAGTGACATTCATACAATAACTTAAATATGAAAAAAATTATAGTTCTATTTTTAATTTCTAGCTTGATTTGCAACGCTCAAGACGAAAAAACTTTAGCTCCAAAATTAGAAAATATTGCTTGGATATCTGGTTCATGGCATGGCGAAGCCTTTGGTGGTACAACTGAGGAGATTTGGAGTGAGCCTTCAGGTGGTTCCATGATGGCAACGTTTAAATTAATCCACAACGGTAAAGTTTCTTTCTATGAAATTGAAATTATTCGCGAAGTAGAAAACACATTAATGCTTCAACTCAAACATTTTAGATGGGATTTAAAAGGCTGGGAATCTAAAGATGCTACAGTCGATTTTCCACTTATAAAAATCACAGAAAATAAAGCTATTTTTGAAGGTATGGTTTTCGAAAAAGTATCACCTACCGTAATGAATATCTATGTAGATATTGAGGACAAAGGAAAAACTGAAACTGTAAAGTTCAATTATAAAAAGAAATCTGAAAAAGCTAAACCTATTAATCAGTTCATTACTGTAAAGAAAGCTAAAACAACACCAATTATTGACGGTAAAGCAGATGAAACCATTTGGGCAAATAGTGGTTGGTTGCCGTTAGACCAAACTTGGCTTGGTGATGCATACACAACGGAGGACTTTTCTGGTCGTTATAAACTCTCTTGGACAGAAGACGCGCTTTACCTTTTAGCGGAAACTTTAGATGATAAGTTAGTTGATAACAACGCTGATCCATTAACTGCATGGTGGGACGATGATTGTTTAGAAATATTTGTCGACGAAGACAATAGTGGTGGTGAACATCAGTACAACCATAATGCTTTCGCATATCACATTGCCTTAGATGGCAATGTAGTAGATATGTCTACGAAGAAAACAGGCAAGCTTTACAATTCTCATCTAGAATCTAAACGCATAACAATTGGGAATAAGACCACTTGGGAAGTTAAAATCTCATTATTTAACGATACCTACAATGATGAGGAAGATAACGTTGCTGTTAAACTAAAACCTAACAAAATGATAGGTTTTGCATTAGCATATTGCGACAATGACAATAGCAAAGAACGCGAAAATTTTATCGGCTCTGTATATGTTGAAGGAACAGATAAAAACAAAGGTTGGATTGATGCTAATATTTTCGGAACTTTAAAACTTATAAATCACTAATTACATGAAGCATTACTTTTTACTTTTTACCCTCGCGATGGTAATAAATTCTTTTGCACAAACAGATCAAAAAATCTACGATATTGTCGATGCCATTTCAGAGGAGAATCTACGTAGTGACGTAAAAAAACTAGCTGACTTTGGTACACGTCATACACTAAGTGATACAGTTTCAGAAACTAGAGGCATTGGAGCAGCAAGACGATGGATAAAATATCAATTCGATATTATTTCTAAAGACTGTAATAACTGTCTTAACGTATTTTTTCAAAGTAATTTTGTTGAGAAAGGTGCCAACCAGCGTATTGTAAAAGATGTTAATGTGGTTAATGTTGTGGCTATTCAAAAAGGTACAAAATATCCTAATCGCTATATAATAATGAGTGGCGACATTGACTCTAGAGTTACAGATCCTAATGATTTTACCTCAGATGCTCCTGGCGCAAACGATAATGCCACAGGTATGGCAGGTGCTATGGAAGCCGCACGAGTTTTATCTAAATACAAATTTGAAAATAGTATTATTTATGTTGGCCTGTCTGGTGAAGAACAAGGCTTGTTTGGTGGACAAGGATTAGCGAAATACGCTAAAGAACAAAACTGGGACATTATAGGTGTTTTAAATAATGATATGATTGGAAATATTTCTGGTGTAGATGGGATAATTGACAACCGTACATTCCGAATTTTTTCTGAACCAATAACAACCGCAGAAACAGATCCAAAAAAATTAGCTAATCAAAATAGAACGCGTCGTTACTATGGCGGCGAAATTGATGGTATTTCACGTCAGTTGGCTCGCTATGTTTATAAAACTACAAATACGTACATGCCAGAGATGAACCCAATGTTGGTCTACAGATTAGATCGTTTTGGTCGTGGAGGACATCATAGACCCTTTAATGACATGGGTTTTGCTGGTTTACGAATTATGGAAGCACATGAGAATTATACGCAACAACATCAAGATATTAGAACGGAAAATGGTATTGATTATGGTGATACTTTTGAGCACGTTAATATTCCGTATTGCAAAAAATTAACTGCTGTTAATGCAATAACAATGGCGAGCCTTGCCTCTGCTCCACCTTCTCCAAAAGAAGTTGGTATTGGAGGAATTGTTGAAGCTTCAGTAAAACTAAAATGGTCTAAAATTGAAGGTGCAAAAGGCTATAAAATTTATTGGCGAGATACGACATCGCCAACTTGGGATCATAGTAGATTTGTAGAAGATATTACTGAATTTACGTTAGATGGTATCGTGGTAGACAATTCATATTTTGGTGTTGCTTCTGTAGGCGAAAATGGTCATGAGAGCGTCGTTGTTTTTCCAAATAAAATTTTAAGATAATTACATGAAGCAAACTGCGCTTGTATTAATAACACTTTTCTTCTTTTTAAGTTGTCAAGGTCAAGGTCTACTGACAGACAAAAATAATTTTACTCGACAAGATACTCTAAGAGGTAGTATTACACCAGAACGTGAATGGTGGGATTTAACGTATTATCATTTGGATATAGAAGTTATACCAGATGATAAATTCATTTCAGGAAAAAACACTATTCACTATAAGGTTTTGCAATCACAACAAGTGATGCAAATAGATTTACAACACCCATTAAAAATTACTAAGGTACTTCAAAACGGAAAAGCATTAGAAGTTAAACATGATGGTAATGCACATTTCGTTTCACTATTAGAAAACCAAAAAATAGGCACAGTAAATTCTATTGATGTCTATTATGAAGGTCATCCAAAAGAAGCTAAACGTGCACCTTGGGATGGTGGATTTTCATGGAAAAAAGATAAGAATGGCAACCATTTTATAGCTACATCTTGCCAAGGATTGGGTGCTAGTGTATGGTGGCCAAATAAAGATCATATGTATGATGAAGTGGATAGTATGCTTATCAGTGTTACTAACCCAAAAACGTTAACCAATGTATCTAACGGAAGGCTGAGAGCATTAGTAGAAAACAAGAATAATACAGTAACATCACACTGGTTTGTAAATAACCCAATCAATAATTATGGTGTAAATGTAAACATTGGAGACTACGTGAATTTTTCTGAGGTTTATAATGGAGAAAAAGGGGATTTAGACATGAATTATTATGTTTTAAGAGATCATCTTGAAACCGCAAAAACCCATTTTAAGGACGCTCCAAAAATGATGAAAGCATTTGAGCATTGGTTTGGTCCTTATCCATTTTACGAAGACAGCTTTAAACTCGTAGAAGTCCCATATTTAGGTATGGAACACCAAAGTTCTGTAACCTATGGCAATAAATACAAACAAGGCTATTTGGGTCGTGATTTATCTGGTACAGGCTTAGGTCTTAAGTTCGATTTTATTATTATTCACGAAGCTGGTCATGAATGGTTTGCCAATAACATTACCAATAAAGATATTGCAGACATGTGGATCCATGAAGGGTTTACCTCCTATTCTGAAAACTTGTTTCTAGATTATTACTACGGTAAAGAAGCATCAGCAGATTACGTTATTGGTACACGAAGAAATATTCAAAATGATAAACCTTTAATTGGAAATTATAATGTAAACAATGAAGGCTCTAGTGATATGTACTATAAAGGTGCAAATATTTTACATACGCTACGTCAGTTAATAGAAGATGATGAAAAATGGCGCGGAATCTTAAGGGGAATGAATGCTGAATTTTATCATCAAACCGTGACAACAGACCAGATTGAAAATTATCTAAGTAAAGAAACTGGTAAAGACTTAACAGCATTTTTTAATCAGTATTTAAGAACGATTAAAATTCCGACATTGGAATATTCAATTTCGGATACCTTATTAAAATTCCGATGGACAAATACAGTTGAAAATTTTGACATGCCAATTCAAGTTGAATTTAATGACCAATCCAAATGGATATTTCCTACTACTGAGTGGCAATCAACAGAAATCGTTTCTAAAAAAATTAAGATTGATAGAGATTTCTATGTGAAATCTAAAAAAATATAAATGTCAGATTTAAAAGAACTCTATTTTAAAACAGATAAGGAATGGCGAGATTGGTTGCACCAAAATCATAAATCTGAACAAGGTATTTATCTCATATTTTACAAAGTAGACCATTCAATGGCTTCAATGCGTTGGGAAGAAGCAGTACGAGTTGCACTTTGTTACGGTTGGATAGATGCAACAGTTAAAAGCTTAGGCGAAGGTAAACGACGTCAATATTTTTGCCCACGAAAATCCAAAAGTGTTTGGAGCGCTGTAAATAAAAAGCACTTAATAGAATTAGAAAGAGATAAGTTAATTCATCCATCTGGCTATGATGCTATTAAAATTGCGAAAGAAAATGGCAGTTGGTCTGCTCTAGACGATGTTGAGAATGGGATTATTCCTGAAAATCTGCAAATCGCGTTTAACAACAATAAAAAGGCCTACGATAATTACCTCAACTTTGCTCCTAGTTATAGAAAAGGTTATTTGTATTGGTTAAACCAAGCTAAAAGAGAGGCGACTCAACAAAAAAGAATCGCAGAGATTATAAAACTCTGCGATGCTAATATTAAAAGTCGTGATAATCGGTAAATTCTACAATCCACTAATATAACTTCCGTAAGGGTCTTTAAACTGAAGCCCTTCTGAAAAACGATACTTACTTAGTTTTTTAAATTGTGTTAAACCCCAAAGAATAAACTCTTTTTCAAAATAGACATCTTTTGAATCAATCTCTGGTTGATAATCTGCAATTAAAGCATCTAAAGGTGTTACCTCATCTAATTTAGCTTTATAAGTAGCATCGTCTAAATCATCTAAAAGTTCAAAACCATCGCCATTAAAAAACCAAGAGATTAAATCATCATAAGGTGTTTCTTCGCCTTGCTTTTCTAATTTTTCAACCTTAGGAAAATACTTCGGAAACAATGTTTTTACAGCGTCTTCCATTAATGAATTAGCCACAAAATCTGCGCCTTCTTGTTCACCTTCGTAAACCAATTCTACTTTTCCGGTAATGGCCGGAATTACGCCAATAAAATCAGATAATCTCACAGCTGTTTTAGCATCTCCAGAAATTAAGGCTCTACGTTCTGCTGTGCTTAATAAATTTTCAAATGCTGTAATACTCATACGTGCACTTACACCACTTTTTACATCAACGTATTCACTTTCACGAGCTTCAAAACTAATTTGCTCTAATAAGTCTTTTGCTAATTCTGGTACGTAAACCGATTCTGATTGTCTGGTATCTAACTTCGCTTCTTGGAATGTAATTGTTCTGGCAATATCCACAGATTCTGGGTAATGTGTTAAAATCTGAGACCCAATTCTATCTTTTAAAGGCGTTACAATACTTCCTCTATTGGTATAATCTTCAGGATTTGCTGTAAATACAAATTGCATATCTAATGGCAATCGTAATTTAAAACCTCTAATTTGTATATCGCCTTCTTGTAAAATATTAAATAATGCGACTTGAATTCTTGCTTGTAAATCTGGCAACTCGTTAATTACAAAAATACAACGGTTGGCTCTTGGAATCATGCCATAATGAATCACACGATCGTCTGCATAACTCAATTTTAAATTTGCTGCTTTTATAGGATCTACATCGCCAATAATATCTGCTACAGTGACATCTGGTGTTGCTAATTTTTCGGCAAAGCGCTCACTTCTATGCAACCAAGTAATTGGTGTATCTTCTCCTTTTTCTGCAATCAGTTCTACAGCATAACGCGAAATTGGTTCTAAAGGATCATCATTAATTTCTGAACCTTCCACAACGGGAATGTATTCATCTAACAACGTTACCATCAAACGTGCTAAACGTGTTTTAGCCTGACCTCTCAATCCTAATAAATTAATATTATGACGCGATAAAATGGCACGTTCTAATTCCGGAATCACAGTATTCTCATAACCATGAATACCTTCAAAGGTTGTTTTTTTGTTCTTTATGTTTTCAATTAAATTATCTCTTAATTCATCTTTTATAGATTTTGATTGATAACTTGATTGTTTTAATTCGCCTAGTGTATTTATATTCATAAATTAGCCCCTTTTAATTTCCCCATAAGGGGAAAAACTCAACGTGGGAATTTGAGCTTTAATTTCCATTTTTTCTTTATTCCTTCCCTTCGGGAAGGTTAGGATGGGCTTTTTTTTTTAACCCTTAATCCTCTTTTTTCTGTTATTCTCGTAATCTTCAAAAATCATTTCACCCAAACCTTTTAAGCCTGTGTAAAATGCTTTCCCTCTATTGGCTTGCGTAAATTCTCTAATAAATTGCATTAAATAAGGGTCTTCTGCAATCATAAATGTAGTTATGGGAATATGTAGACGCCTTGCTTGCTGTGCCATTGCATAACATTTATTAGTTATATATGGATCTAAACCATTACTGTTTTTATAATACTGACCGTCTGGTAAACGCAAACAACTTGGTTTCCCATCTGTAATCATAAAAATCTGTTTATTAGTGTTTCGTTTTCTGCGCAACATATCCATAGCTAACTGTAAACCTGCAACCGTATTGGTATGGTAAGGTCCAACTTTTAAGTATGGCAATTCTTTAATTTTTATTGGCCACGCATCATTACCAAACACTAAAATCTCTAAGGTGTCTTTTGGGTATCGTGTGGTAATTAATTCAGCCAAAGCCATAGCCACTTTTTTTGCTGGTGTAATTCTATCTTCTCCATAAAGAATCATACTGTGACTAATATCAATCATTAACACAGTACTCATCTGGCTTTTATGCAGAGTTTCTTCTACTACTAAATCATCTTCAGTAAGACTAAAATCACCAATACCGTTATTAATTTGAGCGTTTCTAATACTTTCGGTCATAGAAACTTTATCTAAATTATCACCAAATTGATAGTTTCTAAAATCGCCTGTATGTTCATCACCTAGACCAACACCTTTACTTTTATGATTACCAGATCCACTTCGTTTTATTTTACCAAAAATCTGGTCTAAAGCTTGTTGTCTTATAGCACGTTCAGTTTTGGCTGTAATGGTTAGTCCGCCTTCACCTGTTCCGTTAAGATCAATTTCTTCACGTATATAACCTTTGTTTTTTAGATCTTCTATAAAATCATCAATAGTATACTCTGGTGTGGTAAGTTTATACTCCTTGTCTAATTGACGTAACCAATCTATAGCTTCGTCAAAATCGCCAGATGTATGTGTAATTAATTCCTTAAAAATTTCAAAGAGTTTTTCAAATGGCGATTGCTGAGGCGCTTCGTATGTTTTAAATACAAAGCCTCTTTTTTTTGTTTTTTCATTCATAGCTATGTAAAAATAATGAATTTTCAGATTAAAAAACAGCTACATAAACAACTTAACAACTCCTTAAGAAATCTATCAATTCTTTTACTTAATTTTAAGCATTACTCAACCAACCTAAAAATAAATGAAGAAATTACTCGCACTCGTTATGCTTATTAGTATAACATTTATGTCTGCTCAAGACTTTTCAATGGACTTAGTAAAAAATATGACACCACGTAATATTGGTCCTGGTGGTATGTCTGGACGTGTTACTGCTATTGATGTAGTGAACAATAATCCGGATATTATGTACGTCGGAACCGCTTCTGGTGGACTATGGAAATCTAATTCTGGAGGTATTACTTGGGAACCTATTTTTGATAAAGAAGTTACAGCTTCCATTGGTGCTGTTGAAATTCAGCAATCAAATCCAAGTGTTATTTGGGTTGGTACAGGTGAAGGAAATCCACGTAACTCATTAAATGGTGGTTATGGCATTTATAAATCTTTAGATGGTGGAAAAACGTGGAAGACTATGGGTCTTGAAAAAACAAGACATATTCATAGAATTATTGTAGACCCAACCAATCCAGATATCGTATATGTTGGTGCCATTGGTTCACCTTGGGGAGAACACCCAGAACGTGGTGTTTTTAAAACCATTGATGGTGGCGAAACTTGGAACAAAGTACTATTCGCGAACAATAAAACTGGTGCTGCAGATTTAATTATGGATCCTACAAACCCAAATAAATTAATCGCCACACTATGGGAACATAAACGCGAACCTTGGTTTTTTAATTCTGGAGGTGAAGGTTCTGGAATGCACATTACACATGATGGTGGGAAAACTTGGAAAAAGATCACAGAAGAAGATGGTTTCCCAAAAGGAAATTTAGGACGTATTGGTGTTGCTATTGCACCAAACAAACCAGACGTTATTTATGCTTTGGTTGAAGCTAAAAAAAATGCACTCTACAAAAGTGAAGATGGTGGTTTTAAATGGAAAAAAATAAATGATAAAAGTGATATTGGAAATAGACCATTCTATTATTCTGAAATTTACGTAGATCCTGAAAATGAAAACAGAGTGTATTCAGTTTTCACATACGTTAATGTTTCAGAAGATGGTGGCAAAAACTTTAAACAACTAATGCCAGCTTATGGTGTAGATAATGGTGTACACCCTGATCATCATGCTTGGTGGATTCATCCTGAAAATGGAAAATTTATGATTGATGGTAATGATGGTGGAATGAATATTACTAAAGATGGTGGAAAAACTTGGCGATTTATTGGAAATCTTCCTGTCGCACAATTCTATCATATAAATGTCGATAACGAATTTCCGTATAACGTTTATGGTGGTATGCAAGATAATGGATCTTGGAGAGGACCAGCTTACGTATGGAAATCACAAGGCATTAGAAATAGCTATTGGCAAGAAATTAGTTTTGGCGATGGCTTTGATGTTATTCCAGATAAAGACGATTCTCGTTATGGTTGGACGATGAGTCAACAAGGTTACGTAAGCCGATACGATTGGAAAACAGGAAACAATTACATGGTAAGACCTACACATGAAGATGCTAATGTAAAATTACGTTTCAACTGGAATTCTGCAATTAATATAGATCCATTTAATAATTCTACAGTTTACTTCGGTAGTCAGTTTGTTCATAAATCTACAGACAAAGGCGAAACTTGGACGGTTATTTCACCAGATCTAACAACTAATGATCCTGAAAAATTAAAGCAATCTGAAAGTGGTGGTTTAACTATGGATGCAACTGGTGCAGAAAATCACTGTACTGTTTTGGTTATAGAACCATCGCCTGTTGAAAAAAACATGCTTTGGGCTGGTACAGATGATGGACGAGTTCATTTCACTACAAATGGAGGAGATTCATGGAATGATGTTACCAAAAACCTGAAGGATTTACCTAAAGGAAGCTGGATCGCTCAAATAAAAGCATCTAATAAAAATAAAGGAGAAGCACTTTTAATAGCTAATGATTACAGACGTTTTAACTATACGCCTTATGCTTACAGAACCAAAAATTATGGTAAATCTTGGGAACGAATCGTCGATGCTAATGATGTACAGAGTTATACCTTAGCTATTGTTGAAGACTTAGTAGAACCTAATCTTTTATTCTTAGGGACAGATGATGGTTTATATATATCTTTAGATGCTGGAAATAAATGGACGAAATGGACCGAAGGTTTCCCTACAACTTCTGTTAAAGATTTAGTAATTCAACCAAGAGAACATGATTTAGTGATCGGTACATTTGGAAGAGCAGCTTGGGTTTTAGATGATATTAAACCATTAAGAGAAATGGCTAAAAACAAATCTATTATGGATTCTACAATTAAACTTTTTGAACCACCAACAGCTTATCAAGCCGCTTACCAGCAACCAACAGGAAGCCGTTTTGGAGCCGATGCCATGTATCAAGGTGAGAATAGAAAAGGTGGTGCAACGTTTTCTTATTTAATTAACAAAAAGGAAGACGTCAAGTCTAACATAAAAGCGAATGCAAAAAAAGGTGATAAGAGCATAAGTGACAAGAAAATTGGGCCAGATGATGAAGAGTCTGATGACATTAGTAGTGACAAAAGCAAAGATGAATCTAAAGTAAAATGGGATTCTTTAACTTTAAAATTGTATGATGGTGAACGTTTAATAAGAACTTTAAAAACGAAAGCGCCTAAAGAAAATGGTTTGCACAATTGGACGTGGAGAATGCGTGAATCTGGAGCAGACAGACCATCGAGAAGGATTAGAAAAAACACAAGAGAGTCTTCTGGTGTAAATGTAAAACCTGGTATTTATAGAGCGGTTCTGCATTATGGTGACCAAGTATCGGAAACCACTGTTAAAGTAGAATCTGATCCTCGATTAGACGCTTCTCAAAAAAATATTGATGAAGTCTATGCAGCTGCAAAACAGTTAGAACAAATGCAACAAACTACTGCGGATGCTGTAAAACAATTAGTGGAAAGTGAAGCTATAGCAGAAAACTACAAGAAAGACTTATCTAAATTAGATAAAGAAAAGTTTAAAGAGGAGATTAAATCTTCTAAAGCTATTATAAAATCAATTAATGGATTATTAGACAAATATCTAGGTAAAGAAGACAAACGACAAGGAATTACGAGAAGTCCTGAAGTTACACCTTTATTGCGTTTAAGAACAGCAAGTGGTTATGTGAATGGCAGCCAAAATGGATTAACCTCAACAGAAACTACACTAATTAAACAAGCTACTGACGCTTTAGATACACTACTTTCTGAAACTAATGCTTTTTTTAATGAAGATTGGACAGCGTTTAAAGCTAAAATGGAAGTTGTAAAAACAAATCCGTTTAAGGAAGTTAAGCGTTTTAGTACTGACTAGAAGCTGAAGTGAATTTTATAAAAACACCCTAATTTTTTTAGGGTGTTTTTTTTATTCAACACGTCTTAACCCTTCTAAATCTTCAATTTTAACATGTTTCCCTTTTGTAAAAATTAAACCAGATTTTTTGAATTGAGATAAGATTCTAATTGCAGATTCTGTTGCTGTACCTACTAAGTTAGCATAATCTTCTCTTGATAATATGACATTTAAAAACCCATTGTCATCCTTATCAAACGTTTCTTGTAGATAAATTAAAACATCGGCCAAACGTTGTTTAACAGATTTCTGAGCCATATCTACTATAATGTTATCAGCAGTTTTAAGTTCTTTTGCCATCTCTTGTAACATATCTAAAGAGAACTTGGCATTATTAGTTAGATCGTGCATAACTTCATTCTTAGGAATAAAGCAAACTTCCATATCATTCAGTGCTATAGCTGTGAGATTAGATTTCTCATCAGACACCAAAGAACGTTGCCCAATTAAGTCGCCTCTGACTACCAATTTCACAATTTGGTCTTTGCCATTAGCACTCAGTTTAGACAGCTTACAGACACCATCTTTAACACAATAAACACCATTAATACTTTCCCCTTCTCTAAAGAGAACTTCGCCTTTATTTACAAACCGCGAAGTCTTACAACCAGAGATTCTAATTAAATCTTCCTTCCCTAAAGCTTTTAAAGAATTAAACTGTTTTATAATACATTGGTCGCATTTACTCATAGCAATATCCTATTATTTCAAAGTTAATCAAAACATGACAAATATCATAGTTTAAAACCACTTGTATTGTGACTTTTGTCACAGGTATAATTGAGCAAATATTAATATGGAAAACAATACGTGTTTTCATTGTGGAGATGACTGTGGTAATCATCCAATCACATTTCAAGAAAAATCATTCTGCTGTAATGGCTGTAAAACAGTTTTTGAAATTTTTAACGAAAACGACCTAACTTGTTATTACGATTTACAGAATTCGCCAGGAGCAATCCCAAAAGAAATTGAAGGTAAATACGATTTTCTTTCGCAAGATAACATTATAGAAAAGCTTACGGAATTCAGAAGTGATTCCATAGAAATTGCTACGCTTTATATTCCGCATATTCACTGTAGTTCTTGTATTTGGATATTAGAAAACCTCAACAAATTAAATCCTAATATTTCAGATTCTCAAGTCAATTTTGGTAAGAAAACCCTAAGGGTAACCTATAATTCTGAAAGCACAAATTTAAAGTCTGTTGTCTTATTATTAAGTTCTATTGGCTATGAACCTTATATCAGTTTAGACGATTTTAAATCAGGAAAACAACACATCAATAGAACCTTAATTTACAAACTTGGTGTTGCAGCTTTTGGCTTTGGCAACATTATGTTTTTATCGTTTCCTGAGTATTTTGAAGTGAACGAATTTTGGTTAGAACAGTACAAACCTTTATTTAGGTGGTTAATGTTTGCGCTATCGCTTCCTATTGTATTCTATTCGGCACAAGATTATTTTGTTTCAGCTTTTAAAGGTCTCAAAGCAAAACTTCTAAATATTGATGTGCCTATTGCTTTAGGAATTTCGGTATTATTTTTTAGAAGTACTATTGAAATTATTTTTGACTTAGGTTCAGGCTTTTTCGATAGTTTAGCTGGTTTGGTATTCTTTTTATTAGTTGGTAAATTCTTTCAACAAAAAACTTACGATTTCTTATCCTTTGAGCGCGATTATAAATCCTACTTTCCTATTGCAATTACTAAGATTGATAAAGAAGGAAGCGAAAATTCTATTCAAGTTTATGATATAGAAAAAGGCGACCGTATTTTAATTAGAAACGAAGAATTAATTCCTGTAGATGGTATTCTCATAAACGGAAACGCTAAAATAGATTACAGTTTTGTTACTGGCGAATCGCAAACTGTTTCTAAACAATCGGGAGACAAGCTCTTTGCTGGAGGCAAACAAACTAAAGGCGTTATAGAAATGGAAGCTCTAAAATCTGTTGAGCAAAGTTACCTAACGCAATTATGGAGTAACGATGTTTTCAATAAAAACAAAGAGGATGGCTTTACTAATATTACCAATACAATAAGCAAGCATTTTACCATTGCTATTTTAACCATCTCAATAATAGCCACCACGTTTTGGTTATTTACAGATAGTACAAAGGCCATGAATGTCTTTACGGCTGTGCTCATTATTGCTTGTCCTTGTGCTATTGCGCTTTCTGCACCATTTACTTTTGGTAATCTTCTTAGAATCTTAGGAAAACAAAAATTCTACGTAAAAAACGCTAGTGTTATTGAGCAACTTGCACAGATAAATACTGTGATTTTTGATAAAACAGGAACCATTACATCCAACAAAGAAAGTAATGCTGAGTACGATGGCGACTTATTATCCGATTCTGAAAACATAGTGCTTAAAAACTCACTTAGAGGTTCTAATCATCCTTTAAGTAGAACCTTGTATAATGTTTTACAGGAAAATAATATCGTAACGCTTGATGCTTTTGAAGAACACATTGGCAAAGGTATTGAAGCAAAGCACAATGCTGTTAACATGAAAATTGGCTCGGCAAGTTTTGTAGGTAATCCTAATGACACAGCGGTTTTAAACACAACGGTTCATGTCAGTAGTAACAATGTTTATAAAGGAAAATTCACGTTTTATAATAGTTATAGAAAAGGTGTTTCAAAATTATTTAATCAATTGAAGCAACAGTTTGATTTGGTCATTCTATCTGGCGATAATGAAGGAGAACGCGAAAACTTGAAAAAATTACTTCCTGCTAAAACTAAACTCATTTTCAATCAGAAGCCAGAAGATAAACTCGATTTTATAAAATACCATCAATCTGAAGACGCAAAAGTATTAATGATTGGCGACGGATTAAATGATGCTGGAGCTTTAGCACAAAGCGATGTAGGTATAGCTATTTCTGAAGATGTTAATGTGTTTTCGCCTGCTTGTGATGCCATCTTAGATGCTACAAAATTTGAAGAATTGTATACTTATATAAACGCTTCAAAATCGGCCATAAAAATTATTAAATGGAGCTTCGTGCTGTCATTTATCTATAACGTCATAGGATTATATTTTGCAGTAACAGGGCAGTTAGAACCCGTTGTTGCTGCCATCCTTATGCCTTTAAGTTCTATTAGCATTGTTGTTTTCACAACCATTGCCACCAACTTATTAGGGCGAAAAATAAAATAAAAAATGTAACATGATAATTGTCATGTTTTACAAAAAAGTTGAAACGTAATTTTGAACCATAACTTCAGTAGGTATGAGTGTTATTTATATTTTATTAACTGTTAGCGTCGTTGTTGGCGTTACATTCTTCGTCATTTTTATAATGGCTGTAAGATCTGGTCAATATGATGATGACTACACACCTTCTGTACGCATGCTCTTTGAAGACGAACTTGTAAAAGAACAAACCAATACAATAAAACAAACTAAAACCGACTAATTTTTTTAATATGGAAATGCAACAATTCTATTACGATAATAAAATCGTTAAAAAATTCCTCTATGCCACAATTGTTTTTGGTGTGGTTGGTATGCTCGTAGGTTTACTACTGGCTTTTATGTTTTTATTCCCAAACATGACCGATGGTATATCTTGGTTAAGTTTTGGTCGTTTAAGACCCTTACACACCAACGCAGTTATCTTTGCCTTTGTGGGTAATGCCATTTTTGCAGGCGTTTATTATTCATTACAACGTTTATTAAAAGCGAGAATGTTTAGTGATGTTTTAAGTAATATCAATTTTTGGGCATGGCAACTCATTATTGTTGGTGCAGCTATTACTTTACCTTTAGGTTATACAACATCTAAAGAATATGCCGAATTAGAATGGCCATTTGATATCGCTATTGCAGTCGTTTGGGTTGTTTTTGGTATCAACATGATTGCTACAATTTTAAAGCGTCGTCAACGTCACTTATATGTTGCCATTTGGTTTTACTTAGCCACATTTGTCACTGTAGCTGTACTTCATATTTTTAATAGTTTAGAACTACCTATTAGTTTAACAAGCATGAAGAGTTATTCTGTTTATGCAGGCGTTCAAGATGCCTTAGTGCAATGGTGGTATGGACATAATGCCGTTGCCTTTTTCTTAACGACACCGTTTTTAGGTTTAATGTATTACTTTGTTCCTAAAGCCGCAAACAGACCAGTTTATTCTTATAGGTTATCTATTGTTCACTTTTGGTCTTTAATCTTCATATACATTTGGGCAGGACCACACCATTTATTATATACTGCTTTGCCAGAATGGGCTCAGCACTTAGGTGTAGCATTCTCAGTAATGTTATTAATGCCATCTTGGGGAGGAATGATTAACGGGTTATTAACCTTGCGTGGCGCTTGGGATAAAGTACGTACAGACCCAGTTTTAAAATTCATGGTTGTAGCGATTACTGGCTATGGTATGGCAACTTTTGAAGGACCAATGTTATCGCTTAAAAATGTAAACGCCATTGCGCACTTTACAGATTGGATTATTGCACACGTGCATGTTGGTGCATTAGCATGGAATGGTTTCTTAGCTTTTGGTATGATTTATTACCTGATCCCAAAATTATTTAAAACAAAACTATACTCTATAGGTTTAGCAAATATTCATTTCTGGATAGGTACTTTAGGTATCTTACTATATGCGTTACCAATGTATGTTGCTGGTTTTCAACAAGCAAGTATGTGGAAACAATTTAAGCCAGATGGTACTTTATTCTACGGTAACTTCTTAGAAACTGTAACTGAAATTATGCCAATGTATTGGATGCGAGCAATTGGTGGTACACTTTATATTACAGGAATGCTGATTTTAGTGGTTAATGTAATTATGACGGTCGTTACCTCTAAACATAAAGTCACAGATGAACTTGCTGAAGCACCTGCCTTAAAACGTGTGTCTAAAAAACGAGTAGCTGGAGAAGGATGGCATACTTGGTTAGAGCGTAAACCAATTCAATTAACTATTTACGCAACCATTGCTATTTTAATTGGTGGTATTGTACAGATTGTACCAACGATTGTTGTAAAATCTAATATACCAACCATAACGAGTGTAAAACCGTATACACCTTTAGAATTAGAAGGAAGAGACCTTTATATAAGAGAAGGTTGTGTTGGTTGTCACTCGCAAATGGTACGTCCATTTAGATCAGAAGTTGAGCGTTATGGCGAATACTCAAAAGCAGGAGAATTTGTTTACGATCATCCCTTCCTTTGGGGAAGTAAACGTACAGGACCAGATTTACATAGAGTTGGAGGAAAATACTCAGACAACTGGCACTTTAACCACATGTACGATCCTCAGAGTACTTCAACAGGTTCTATTATGCCATCTTACAAATGGTTGATTGTTGGAGAAGGTGCTAAACTCGATAAATCTATGACTGAAAAGAAAATGGAAGCCATGGTATCTCTAGGTGTTCCATATTCTGAAGAAGATATTGCAAACGCTCAAGCCTCTATGTTAGAACAAGGCACTCAGATTGAGAAAAACTTATACAGCGATCCAGATTTTGTAGCCTCTTACGAAGCTGATAAAGCCAACTCTGGAGCTGAATTCGTAGAAATGCGAAATAGAGAGATTGTTGCCATGATTGCTTATTTACAGCGACTAGGTACAGATATAAAAGTTAAGGATATTATAAACGAAACTGCACAAAACTAAGATACTATGTTCAAATTTATAAAAGGCCATTTAGAAAGTATCACAGGTATAGAGATATACCCAATGATATCACTTCTTATATTCTTCATCTTTTTTGTAGTGTTATTCTATTGGGTAATAACTGCTAAGAAAGACTATATAACAAACGTTAGTAATATACCATTAGACAACCAAAACGATACTGAGATATGAGACATTTAATACCATCATACATTAGAGTACCTGTAATCTTTTTTACCATTGCTGGTCTCGTTGAGTACTTTGTAGAATCAGGCGATAAACCTGCATTTATAGAGCAACCCATTATTTTATTATTCCTATTACTTGTACTTTTAGTTTTAATTGGAATAGAAGGTATTGTTGGATCCTTAGATAACATCCTTTTTCAAAGTTTAGATGAAAAAAGTAAAGAGCGTTATTTAGCGTCTAGAACAAAATCGCCTCAGTTCACAAAAGCGAAAGCTATTTATTCAAAATTACTTGGTAAACAAAAACCAATTGAAGAAGAAGGCGAAATTATATTAGACCATAACTACGATGGTATTAAAGAATTAGATAACAATTTACCACCATGGTGGGTTTATAGTTTCTATATCTCAATTGTATTTGCTGTGATCTATATGGTACGTTACCACGTCTTTAATGCAGATGACCAATTCGTAGAATACGAAATTGAATATGCAGAGGCCAATGCTGCCATTGAAGAATATAAAAGAACAGCTAAAGGACTTGTTGATTTTAACACCGTAGAACTACTAACAGAGACAAGCGATTTAAATGCTGGTAAAAAAATATTTGAAACTAACTGTGTGGCTTGTCATAAAGCCGATGGTGGCGGAAGTATTGGTCCAAACTTAACCGATAAACATTGGATTTTAGGAGGCGGAATTAAAAATGTATTTAAAACCGTTTCTCAAGGTGGACGTGATGGTAAAGGAATGATATCTTGGAAAAAAGAAGGATTGAGTCCTTTAGAGATTGCACAAGTGGCTAGTTATGTGCTACAATTTCAAGGTACAACACCAGCAGAACCTAAAGCTGCGGAAGGCGATATTTGGGTAGACGAAAATGCTGAAAGCCCTGAAAATATGGATACCGAATCTACTGAAGAAAGCGCTGAAGATTCTGCAGAAGAAACAACTGACACTGCTGAAACTGTAGTATCAAATAACTAATAATAGTTATTCAATAAAAAAAATGGAAACGCCAGATAAAGAAATATTTAGAGACTCAATTGGTACCATTGATGAGGAAGGGAAACGTAAATGGGTTTTCCCTAAAAAACCCTCTGGTCCATTATATGAAAAGCGCAAATTAGTTAGCTATATTTTATTGGCCTTTTTACTAGCTGCACCTTTTATAAAAATCAATGGTAATCAGTTTCTACTATTTAATATTTTAGAAAGGCGTTTCAATATTTTTGGTTTTCCTTTTTGGCCACAAGATTTCTATCTTTTTGTCATCTCAATGTTAATTGGTGTGGTTTTTATCACTCTATTTACGGTAGGATTTGGTCGTGTTTTTTGCGGATGGATCTGTCCGCAAACCATATTTTTAGAAATGGTTTTTAGACGCATTGAATACTGGATTGATGGCGACCGAAATAAACAAATGCGATTGGCTCGTCAAAAATGGGATGCTGAGAAAATTAGAAAACGTGTTTTAAAATGGTTTATCTTTTTAATTATTTCATTTGTCATTGCTAATGTGTTTTTGGCCTATTTAATTGGAGGCGATAAACTCATAAAATATATAACTGAAGGCCCTTTTGAACATACAAGTACGCTAATTCCTTTACTGATATTTACTGCAGTATTCTATTTTATATTCGCTTGGTTTAGAGAACAAGTTTGTATTATAGCTTGCCCTTATGGACGTTTACAAGGCGTATTATTAGATAATAAATCTATCGTTGTAGCTTACGATCATAAACGAGGAGAAGCTGAAAACGGTAGAAAGAAATTCAGAAAAAATGAAGATCGTGAAGCACTTGGACATGGCGATTGCATTGACTGTTCGCAGTGTGTAAATGTTTGTCCTACTGGTATAGATATTAGAAACGGTACACAATTAGAATGTGTGAATTGCACTGCGTGTATTGATGAGTGCGACCACATTATGGAAAGTATCAACCTACCTAAAGGCTTAATTCGATTTGCAAGTGAAGATGAAATTGAGAAAAAAGAATCTTTTAAATTAACGCCTCGTTTAAAGGGTTATATAGCTGTACTTACCATTTTAGTTGGTGTTTTGGCTGGTATGCTCTTATTGAGAAGTGATGTTGAAGCCCGTATTTTACGATTACCAGGACAACTTTACGAGCATAAGGATAATGGTATAATCAGTAATGTTTATACATTCAAACTGGTTAATAAAACGTCAGAAAACATAGATGATTTAACCTTTAAACTGAGAGGTTGGGACGGAACTATTAACGTGGTTTCAACATCAGACACCTTTAAAGTAGATGCTCAAGGTATCGCAGAAGGCACATTATTTATTGAATTGAAACAAAGTGATTTGTCAGGAGATAAAAATGAAGTTATGATTGACCTTTACAGTAATGGCGAATTAATTGAACATACATCTGTAACGTTTTTAGGCCCTCGAAGTTTTAATTAATAAATGAGGAAATGGCTTCAATACAGTAACTAAGTATAATATGAGATCCTGAAAGGAGTTCAGGATGACAATTAAAAAAATGGAGGTTCCCAATTGGGAAGTAGAAATATGAAAATAAATTGGGGAACAGCAATAGTAATTGCATTTGTATGTTTTATTTCATTCATAATGTATTTTGTTATTAGTATGAGTACAAATGATAAATACGACCATGATTTGGTTGTAGAAGATTACTACGGACAAGAATTAGAATTTCAAGCAGATATTGATAAAGAGAATAATTCTAAAAATTTAAATTCTAATTTAACTTGGAAAAAAACGAATGAAGGAATTGTAATAACATTTCCAAAGGATTTAGCTATTAATTCAATCTCAGGAAAAGTGTTCCTATACAGACCATCTAACAAGCAACTAGATTTTGAAACGCCAATTTCATTATCTAACCACAATTTGCTCATACCTGACAATCGCTTGTTGGATGGTCGTTGGAACCTTAAAATAGATTGGAAATATAATACTAATTCTTACTTATTTAAAGAAGACATCAATTACTAAATGTTAGTTTCTGGGCTCATATTAGGTTTATTAGGAAGTTTGCACTGCGTAGGTATGTGTGGACCAATTGCCTTTATGTTACCAGTAGATCGCTCTAACTCATTTAAAAAAGTAAGTCAAGTTGCCATTTATCATATCGGAAGACTTTTAGCTTATAGTCTTATTGGCTTAGCTTTTGGTATCTTAGGTAAAAGCTTTTACCTCTTTGGCGTGCAACAACAACTCTCAGTTGTTATTGGACTATTAATGATCGTCATTGTTCTTTTACCGCATAAAACAATTAGCAAATACAATCTTTCAAAACCACTATATAAACTCATCTCTAAGGTAAAAACATCTTTAGGGAAAGCCTTAAAAAAGAAAACTGCTGACACCTTTTTAACTATAGGTTTTCTTAACGGATTTTTGCCTTGTGGCTTAGTATATATGGCTGTTTTTGGAGCTGTTGCTACAGGCAGTTTATTACAAGGAAGTTTGTATATGCTTCTTTTTGGGCTTGGCACTATTCCTCTAATGACCACAGCTATTTATTTAGGCAAGTTTTTAAATTCCACAATAAAACAACGTATACAAAAAGCAATTCCTGTATTTGTGGTTATTATTGGTGTTTTGTTTATTCTCCGTGGTTTAGGCTTAGGAATTCCTTACATCTCTCCTGCTCCAATGATAGAAATGGCTTCTAGTGCTATTGAGTGTCATTAAACTCAAAGGATTTTTAACAAACTGAATTATTTATCGTTACTTTGATAATACAATCAGTAATCGTTAATCAATCCACGAATGAAAACCTACCTTATTCTATTTCTTTTTAGTGTTTCAATTTTAAATGTAACTGCACAAGATGCCAGCGTAGAAAAATCTACTTTCGGCATACAAACAGGAATTTTAGGCATTTGGGCTCATAACGAATCTAAACTCACTAACACCATAGCTTTGCGCAGTGAATTAGGGTTTGATGTAGGTGCATTCAGTGAAAGGTTAGGAGAAGATCCTGAATTCTTATTCATCTTAATACCTGCAATTACTGTGGAACCAAGATGGTATTACAATTTAAATAAACGCGAATCTAAATCACTTAGAACAGATGGCAACAGTGGAAATTTCATTTCTATAAAAACAACCTATCATGTGGATAAAGTCATAGGTTCAGTACCAAATCACTTAAACTATATTAGTGATATAACTATTGTGCCAACTTGGGGAATTAGACGAAATATTGGAAAACATTTTAACTACGAAACCGGAATTGGTATTGGTTTCGGTCATTATTTTAAAGAGAAGAACGTCTACATTAAAGATGTTAACGTAATGGCATTAAATCTACATTTAAGATTAGGTTACCGGTTTTAAACTGTGTAGCTTCTAAATTAAAAATCTAGTTAAGTTTAAAACTCATCGTTGCAATAAATTATAGCATTAAAAAACGCCAAAGATTTGAATCTTTGACGTTTTTAAAACGGTGTTACCAAACACTAACTAAAATAACATCGTTATTTAATTATATTTTAAAAGTCATCACTGGTAATGTAGAATGATTTGCTATATCCTCAGATACACTACCTTCAAAGAAATGTGATAACCCTTTTCTGCCATGTGTCGCAACAGCTATAACATCTGCTCCTATTACATTAGCAAAATTTAAAATTCCTTTTTCCACTGAATAATCCGAAACGACATTTACCGCATTTAAACTGTTTAAATCGCCATCTGCTTTTTCTAGGAATTCGGCAATTTTTTTATCTATTTCTGAAGAGCTTAGAAAATTTCCGTCTGGAGAATTAACATATACCAAATGTAGTTTTGCGCTAAGTTTATCAAAAGTAGATTTAGCTCTTAGATAAGGTCTTATAGCTTCTTCCGTAAAATCACTTGCAAACACAACATTATCAAAATCAAATAATATAGGGTTATGTTTTACCACTAAAACCGGAATATCTGAGTGACGAACCACTTTTTCGGTATTAGAACCTACTAAAACTTCTTTAATGCCACTAACTCCATGAGAGCCCATAACAATGAGATCAGCGTTGTGTTCTTTTGCTACATCATTTACTTCACTCCAAACTTTAAAATGTTTAACAATTGGAGTTAATTCAATATCCTTTAAAAATGGTTTATCTAAGAAATCATCAAATTTTTGTTCGGCCAGTTTTAAATAAAATACAGCCTCTTGACTTAAAGCATCACTAGAAGACGAAATGATAGCATTAGACAATTCTAACATATGCAATACAATAAGTTCAGAATTAAACTTTTGAGCTAAACTTGCTGCTGCTTCAAGAGCAAACTCAGAATGTTCAGAGAAATCTACTGGTACAATTATTTTTTTCATGATATTTTTTTTTAATTAGTGATGTTATTTAATGATCGTTTGTATTACAATTTTGTTTACTTTATGATTGTTAAATGGTCATTGAAAACAAAGCTGTTTCTGGCCTTTTTCGTTGTAAACGCAAATCAAATGCCATACAAATATTTCTTATAAACGGTTTTCCTTTTTCTGTAATGGTTACTTTTTTTGTTTCAAATTGAAGGAGATTATCTTTTTCAAATTCTTTTAATTTAACCAACACTTCTGGTAATTCTTTAAATGATAATTCAGCATTTTCCCAAGACGTGCTAAAGTTGCACATTAGATTTAGGATGTGTTTTCTAATCACTAGGTCTTCAGAATTAAGAATATGACCTTTAACCACAGGTATTATATTTTCTTCGAGCAAATGGTAGTAGTCTTCAATAGATTTTACATTTTGAGCAAACCCATACCAACTATCACTTATTGCAGACACTCCCAAGCCAATCATAGCTTGAGTTTTAGAAGCAGTATAGCCCATAAAATTTCTATGTAACGTTTTATACTCCATAGCTTTAAACAGAGAATCACTTTCTAAGGCAAAATGATCCATTCCTATTTCTATATAACCCACAGCTTCTAATAGTTTTTTACCAGTTTCATACTGCTGTCTTTTAGATGCCGCAGAGGGTAAATCGCTATCACTAAAACCTCGTTGACCATTTCCTTTTATCCATGGCACATGCGCATAACTATAAAATGCCAAACGATCTGGCTTTAATGTTCTCGTTTTTTTAATGGTTTCTATAACATCTACTTCAGTTTGAAATGGTAAGCCAAAAATTATATCGTGCCCAATAGATGTATAACCTATTTTTCTTGCTAATTCTGTAACCTGTTTTACGTTTTTAAAAGGTTGAACACGATGAATTGCTTTCTGTACCTTTAAATTATAATCTTGTACACCAAAACTAACACGTCTAAATCCTAAATTAAATAAGGTTTGTAAATGGGCTTCTGTAGTATTGTTAGGATGACCTTCAAAACTAAACTCGTAATCTTCTGCCAATTTTGAAGTTTTTAATAATTCTTTAATTAAAAACTTTAGATTTTCAGGCGAAAAAAATGTTGGTGTGCCACCACCAAGATGTAATTCTTTAATCTTAGGCTTTTCATCTAATAATTCACAATACAAACTCCATTCCTTTAAAACGGCTTTTAAATATGGAGATTCTACATTGTGTTGTTTTGTAATTCTTTTATGGCAACCACAAAACGTGCATAGACTCTCACAAAACGGCAAATGGATATAAAGGCTTAAACCTTCAGATGTGTTACTTTCTACAAAAGCACGTTTTAGTGTTGTTTTCCATTGTGATAATGAAAAAGAATTAAGCTCCCAATATGGAACTGTTGGGTAACTCGTATATCGAGGACCAGCGACATTATATTTATTTATTAACACTTGACTCATACCAAAAATCTACGGTTCAAAATTAGTAGAATGTATTATTTTAAAATATGATTTTTATCATGTGAACATTAAATGAAATTACATTTAGGCTATGGTTAATTACAATTATCTCCTTAACTTTACTAAAAAAAATCTGATAATATGAAACGTATAAAACTCTTATCATTCCTAGCCATTTTTACTTTAGTATTAACCTCTTGTAAAGAAGAAAAAAAGGAAGCGGAACCAACTACGGTAGAAAACACAGTTAACTATGTTGTAAAACCAGCAGCAACATCTGTAAAATGGACGGCTTATAAAACAACAGAAAAAGTTCCGGTAGGTGGAGAATTCGCAACCCTAAATTTTGATGAAAAATCTGGTGCGACACCACAAGAAGCATTGAATGATTTAGAATTTTCAATTCCTATTAGTAGTTTGTTTACTAAAGATGATTCTAGAGACGAGAAATTAAAAGCTTCATTTTTTGGTGCAATGCTAAACACCGAATTGTTGAAAGGAAAAATTATTTATCTTGATGATAAAGCTAAGGCTCAAATTACCATGAACGGTGTAACTGCAGATTTACCTTTAAAAATCTCTATTACTGACGAAAGACGTGTAAGCCTTAAAGGCACAATGAACTTAAAAGATTGGAACGCTTTAGATGCATTAGCTTCTTTAAATAAAGTTTGCTATGAATTACATAAAGGTGCAGATGGTGTTAGTAAAACTTGGGAAGATGTAGCTATTGAAGTGAATACTTACCTTCGTGAAAATTAAAATAGGACAAAAATAAAATAGTTGTACCTTTAACATCTTATAACCAATTAACTCTTAAGTTTAGAATAATTGCGGTGAATAACTTCCCCTTATCTGCATTGTGTTCTAAGATAATACTCTTATGGCAGATTTAGATATTTTAGTAAATCAATTTCAGAACAAAAACCAAGTTGCATTTAAAAAGCTTTATGGTATGTATAGTAAAAGTATACATGGTGTCGTTTACAATATTGTAAAAGATGCAGATATTGCAGATGAACTGATGCAAGATGTTTTTATAAAAGCATGGCACAAAGCAGACACCTATTCTTCTAAGAAAGGACGTTTTTTTACTTGGATCTTAAATATAGCGCGTAATGCAGCGATTGACAAAACACGATCAAAAGCGTTTAAACAGTCTAAACAAAACCTAAACGCAGATTATTTCGTAGATATAATAGCAGGTCATGAAAATTTAGATGACAGCACAGATGCCATCGGTATTAAAAAATTTGTAACCCAATTAGGCGAAAAGTGTAAAGCAGTAATTGAACTCCTATATTTTAAAGGATTTACACAAAAGGAAGCCTCTGAAGAATTACAAATGCCTTTAGGCACTGTAAAAACCCGAAACCGAAACTGTATACAACAGTTAAGAGATATGGTATTGTAATATGGATATTAAAGCATACATAGAATCAGGTATTTTAGAGCTATACGTAGCTGGTCAACTTTCTGAACAAGAAAATCAAGACATCTATGATTTATTGCATCAACATCCTGAGTTGTTGCAAGAAGTTTTAGAAATAGAAAGTGCGGTAGTAAAATTAACTGCAGCAGTATCTCCACATGCTATAGATTTTGATTCGTTTAAAGGAAAATTAGGCCTCACAGATACTAAAGTAGTAGATCTAAAACCTAAGAAACCAAATTGGATGTCTTACACAGGTTGGGCAGCCTCTATTTTATTAGCAGGTGGTTTATTATGGACTCTAAACCAGAAAACAGAATTAGAATTACAACTGCAAACTGCGGAAACCGATAAGCAATACTTAGAAACACAAATAGAAGATGCAAGAACAGATTTGGCAGCCACCAAAAACCTATTGGATGTTATAAGAGATAAAGATATCATTGCTGTACCACTTGGTGGACAAGGCGATTATGCAACTAGTTTTGCAAAAGTATATTGGAATAAAGCAGATAACACTATCTATGTAGATGCAGAAGGTTTACCAAATGCACCACAAGGAAAAGTATGGCAAGTTTGGTCTCTAACCTTAAATCCATTAACACCAACTAGTTTAGGTACAATCGACGATTTTAACACAGACGATAATAAGATATTTACCATAGCTAATGCTAACGAGAGCCAAGCTTTTGGTATAACACTAGAGCCAGAAGGTGGAAGTGAATCGCCAACAATGGATCAACTATATACACTTGGTGTTATTGACGCAACACCATAAAATTGAGTTTTTTAAACGATTACTAAAGCCTATTCTTTAAATAGAATAGGCTTTTTTATATCTTTATTGTACCGTTTTTTCAACTTGTTATGATAAAGTCCATTACGTTAGCCTCATTTACACATAACGCTAAAATGTGTATTGCCATAAAGTTTCCTTATGATTTTGAAACAAAAGAATATATCAAGAAATTTCGAGGCGTGTATTGGACAAAAACGCATCGTACCTTTTACATATATTATGACGAAGTACGTCTAGAAGACCTAAAGGTCCATCTTAGAAAAGCAGATTTACTAATTAATGAATCTGATAAGAATAAAAACATCCCAAGATTTAGTAAAGGTGATGTTGTGACACTAAAACCTTTAAATAACGAAAAGACTATTATTTATCGTCACTACCTAGAATTTTTAAAAGGGAAACGATTTAGTAAAGGTACAATAGCTTGCTATAGTAAATTTATACTAGAATTTTTAAGATTTACAGAACAGAAACCTGTAAATGAATTAAATGAAAACGACGTTAGAGATTATATACAATGGGCTGTATCCTCTTTAAATTATGCCGTAAGCACACATCGACAAATGGTAAGTGGTTTTAAACATTTTGCATATTTTTACCCAGCATGTTCTATAAACACAGATCGTATTTATATGCCAAAAAAGGATATGAAACTACCGGTAATTTTAAGCATCGATGAAGTATTATCCTTATTACAGGTCACAAAAAACTTAAAACATCGTGTGGTCATTGCATTAATCTACTCTTCTGGTCTAAGAATTAGCGAAATAATAAATTTAAAACTCAGCAATTTTGATTTTAACAGAAAGCAACTACATATACAGAATGCTAAAGGCCGAAAAGACAGATATGCAACATTAGCAGAAAGCATCTTTCCACTAATTAAGAATTATTATAACACGTATAAACCTAAAGAGTATTTTATAGAAAATCCAAAAGGCGGTAATTATAGCCCACAATCCATAAGAGCCTTTTTAAAAAAGAGTTTGAAATTGGCAGGTATAACCAAACAAGTAACACCACATAGTTTAAGACACAGTTATGCCACGCATATGTTAGAGCAAGGCATTGGCATAAGGCACATACAGGAATTGTTAGGTCATAGCAGGCCTGAAACCACAATGATATATACACAAGTAACAAGAAAAGATTTAGAACAAGTAAAAAGCCCTTTAGACATTGCAGTAAATAAATTATATTTACAGGATAACGACAACAAAAATCTTTTCATATCCTGAACTAATTCCGGGATATCGACAATAAAAGTTTTTATATAAGGAGTTGCCAGTAATGCGAAAAAAAACTAACCGATATAAATGAGTGTAGCGACAAACTTCAATACTTTCTGTGATGATTTAAAAATTTCGAGCGATAAAAGGTCTACAATTTCGTCTCGATACAATTCCATTTGCACAAGATTGAACAAAGATTTTTGGAATATGGACACAACACACGGAGGAAGATATGTTGGTTCTTATGGCAGAAATACGGCAAATGGTTGGGTTAGTGATATTGATATGATTTTTGAAATGCCGAGTAGTTTAAAAAACACTTACGACAATTATATTGGGAATGGACAATCTGCGTTTTTACAATCCGTAAAAAACTCATTAGCAAAAACTTACCCAACCTCACATCTTAAAGGAAATGGACAAATTGTAGAAATAACCTTTTCAGACGGAATTTCCTTTGAAGTTTTACCAGCATTTAAAAATAGTGATGACAGTTTCACTTTTGCGGATTCTAATTCAGGAGGTAGCTGGAAAAATACAAATCCGATTCCAGAAATAAATGCAATTAACAACGGAGATTCTTTAACAAACAACAACCTGAAAAGACTTTGTAAAATGGCTCGCTCTTGGAAAGGATATTGTAGTGTTCCAATAAAAGGATTATTGATAGACACTTTAGCTTATAGATTCTTAATTGATTACGCTCATAAAAATCAATCGTATCTTTACTATGACTTTATGAGTAGAGATTTTTTTAAATATTTAAAGGAACAGAAATCTGACCAAACAGTTTGGTATGCTGTTGGAAGTTTACAAAATATATACAACTCTGAAAATTTCAGATATAAAGCTACTGTGGCTTATAATAAATCATTGGAAGCAATTCAATTAGAAACAGACAATAAGAGTTGGTCAGCGAAACAAAAATGGATAGAAATATATGGCAACAGATTCCCAAGCTAAAAATGTGTTAGAAGCACAATTACGAGAACTTTACGGACGAACTGTATGGACTCATAAAACACAAGAAAAATGTGCAGACATTTTAAGAGCGAGAAATCATAATATGAAAATATTTCAAATTATACTTTCTGCACTCACAACAACAGGAATTTTAATAACTGTTTTTGGAGACAACAGAATAATTGGAATTGTTTCAGCAATTTTATCAGCTATTCTATTTACACTAAACGCATATTTCCAAAAATATGATTTGGGAGAAATTGCACAAAAACATTCCGAATCAGCTTCTGATATTTGGAATATTCGGGAACAATATCTTTCGGTATTGACAGACCTAAATTCTGGAATATTGAATTTAGAACAAGTAAGTCAAAAACGTGATGAATTACAAAATGATTTATTTAATGTTTATAAAGGAGCACCAAGAACATTAAGTAAAGCATATAAAAAAGCTACAGAAGCATTGAAAATGAATGAAGAACTAACTTTTTCAAAAGAGGAAATTAACAACTTGTTACCAATGGTATTAAGAAGGGAATAAAGCACTACTGGCAACACCGTGTATAATTAATTGCTTGTCTATTAACTACTTACGAAAGTTCTCGCAGACTTCAAATGTAGTTTTTATTTACTAAATTCAGTGCTTAAAACACGCAACTAATCATACACAAACACGTTGGCTTCAATAACTCAGCACAACCAAAATTGGAATTTTAAGCTATTAAAACATTTAATTAAAGCCGA